>CAWDRM010000019.1:0-181598 GCA_963804705.1 uncultured Alphaproteobacteria bacterium | reverse complement strand
ACGCCGGCCGACGTGCGGCGCCAGGCCGAGCGGCTGCTCGCATCGCCGATCAGCCTGGCCACGGTCGGGCCCATTCTGCGGGTTGCGAAATTCGACAGCCTCGCGGCAAAATTCACCGTTCCCCCAAGCAAGGCGGCTTGAGGAGCGTCGATACTATGGCTTTGCTGCGTACCGTCACCTCGAATGATCTTGGGCCTATCATCCACGCCGAGCGTGTGCTGTTGCGCACGCCGCAAATGTCGGATTACCCGGCCTGGGCTGAGCTCCGCGCCGCCAGCCGCGACTTCCTCACGCCGTGGGAGCCGCTCTGGGCGGCCGATGAGCTCTCCCGCGCGTCGTTCCGCCGGCGCGTTCGCCACTATCTGCGGGATCTGCGCGAGGATATGGGCTATGCGCTGTTCATCTTTTGCGCCTCCAGCGGCGACCTTGTCGGCGGCCTGACCTTGTGCAACGTGCGCCGCGGCGTGACGCAAGCCTGCACGCTCGGCTACTGGATCGGCGACCCTTACGCCCGCCGGGGTTACATGACGGCGGCCGTCCGCGCTGTTATCCCTTTCGTATTCGATTCGATCGAGCTGCACCGGCTCGAGGCGGCATGCCTGCCCGCCAACACCGCCTCCATGCGGCTGTTGGAGAGGACGGGCTTCACGCGCGAGGGGTTGGCGCGCCGCTATTTGAAGATCAACGGCGTCTGGCAGGACCACCTGCTTTACGCGCTGCTTGAAAGCGACATGAGCCATTAGGGGCGTATGCGGGCCGCAGTGAGAGACGGCAGGGTGACCGAGTTGAATCGCTCGACAACAGGAAAGGCGGCGCGAATTTGGGGCAGGCGGGAGCGCCTGGCCGCGCTCGCGCTTGCCTTTTGGGCGGCCCTCGCTTTTTGGCCGACGTCCGTGCACGCCATCGAGGCCATCGTAGTCAAGCCCGAGCAGGAGAAGATCGACATCACCGCGCTCGGCGAGCGCTATGAGGGGCGCGGCGACAACCTGCAGATCGAGACCGCGCCCGGCCAAGACGGCTATATCGGCCGCATGGCGGTGCAGGCGACGACCCCCGGCACCAATCCCGGCTGGCTCGTCTTCGCGCTCACCAATCCGACGACGGAGAGCATCGTCAGATGGCTGGTCGCGCCCCGCTATACGCTTGCCGATTCGCGCGCCTTCTGGCCCGAGCTTGACGCGGGCCGCGTCGCCGCCATTACGCCCTCGCTCGGCTTCAGGCCCGAGCGAATGAAGAGCGACCACGCCGATATGTTCCGCTTGAGCCTCGAGCCGGGCCAGACCATCACGCTCGCCGCCGAGATGAGCTCGCGGCAAGTACCTCGTCTCACACTGTGGGACCCTGACGTCTACCAGGCCAAACAGCAGGACCGCATGCTGTTCAACGGCGTCCTGCTCGGCATCACCGGTCTACTCGCCATTTTCTTGACCGCGATCTTTGCCGCCAACCACCGGGCCATCTTTCCGGCCACGGCGCTCGTCGCCTGGGCGGCGCTCGCTTATTTCTGCGTCGATTTCGGCTTTTGGAGCAAGCTGTTCCCGGTCGGCGCCGAGCGCATGGCGATGTATCGCGCCGCCGCCGAGGCGGGCCTCGCCGCGAGCCTTGTCCTGTTTCTCTACACCTTCTTGCGCATCGGTCTCTGGCACGGCTGGATCAAGACCCTGTTCTGGTGCTGGATCGCCGCGCAGTTCGGCCTCATCGTCTTCGCCGTGATCGATCCGCGTCTGGCCTCCGGTCTCGCCCGCGGCTCGGCGGTCGGCATCGCCGCGATCGGCACGTGCTTGATCGCCTATCTCGCGCTGCGCGGCCAGGACCGCGCGCTCTCGCTGATTCCGAGCTGGCTCTTGCTGCTCGTCTGGCTGTTCGGCGCGGCCATGATCGTGCTCGGCAAGCTGTCGGGCGATATCGTCCTGTCGGGCCTCTCCGCCGGCCTCGTCCTCATCCTCGTGTTGCTCGGCTTCACCGTGACGCAATTCGCCTTCCGCTCCTCGGGCGGCGCGCTGCAGCTTGGGGCACCGAGCGAGGTGCAGATGAAGTCGCTCGCCGTCGATGGCTCGCGCGCCGCGGTGTGGCAATGGAACGCCGCCAAGGACCACATCACCGTCGCTTCCGAGGTCGAGGAGGCGCTTGGGCTGCCGCCCGGTACCCTCGACACGACGGTCGAACACTTCCTTCAGCATATGCACTCTTTCGACCGCGAGCGCTTCCGCCTGATGCTTTGGTCGCTGCAGGAGAATCAAGGCGGCGATCTGCAAACCGATTTCCGGCTCAAGCGGCAGGACGGCACCTATCTCTGGTACGAGCTCCGGGCGCGCGCGGCGACAAGCGAAAATACCAAGCTGCTCCGCTGCGTGGGACTGCTGCGCGACGTGACCACCCTGAAGCGCTCGCATGAGCGGCTGATGCATGACGCCGTGCATGACAGCCTCACCGGACTGCCGAACCGCGAGCTGTTCATGGATCGCCTGCAAGGCGCCATCACGCGGGCGCGCGAGGGGCAGACCAACCGCCCGACGGTGATGTTCATCGACATCGACCGCTTCAAGAACGTCAATAAGAGCTTCGGTTTCGCCATTGGCGACAGCATGCTCTTGACGCTCGCCCGCCGGCTCGCCCGCCACCTCAATCCGCAAGACACGCTGGCGCGGCTCGGCAGCGATCAGTTCGCCATTCTGATGATCTCCGAGACCGACCCCCGCCAAGTGGCGACGCTCGCCGAGCGCGTACGCCGCGCGCTGCGCACGCCGATGAAGATCGGCGGCAAGGAGATCGTGCTCACCGCGTCGATCGGCATCGTCGTCGATGACGGGGTGCAAGCCACGGCGCAAGATCTGCTGCGGGAAGGCGAGATCGCAATGCTTCGGGGCAAGCGCGGCGGTGCCGACCGTATCGAGATTTTCAGCGCGTCCATGCGCGGCGAGGATGAAAGCCGCCTGCCGCTCGAAAGCGATCTCCGGAAGGCGCTCGAGCGGCGCCAGATCGCCATTCTCTACCAGCCGATCACCCGCCTTGCCTCGAACCAGCTTGCGGGGTTCGAGGCGCTGCTCCGCTGGGATCACCCGACCCGCGGCCGTCTCGGCGCCGACGACTTCGTGCCGATCGCCGAGGAGACCGGTCTGATCGGCGAGCTCGGCAGCTATGTGCTGAGCCAAGCCCTGGAGGAGGCGGTCCGTTGGCACAAGGTGCTGCCGCGCGAGCGCGACCCACTGTTCGTCAGCGTGAATGTCTCAAGCGGTCAGCTCTTCCGCCAGGATTTGGTGCAGGAGATCAAGCTGATGCTCGCCCGCGAGGCGGTGCCGAAGGGCACCCTCAAGCTCGAGATCACCGAATCCCTGGTCATGGAGAATCCGGAGCGCGCGGTGGAGATCCTCACTTGGCTCAAGACCTTCGGCGCCAGCCTCGCGCTCGACGATTTCGGCACCGGCTATTGCTCGTTGAGCTATCTGCACCGCTTCCCGTGCGACACCATTAAGGTCGACCGCTCGCTCGTCCGCGACTCCGGGCTCAACGGCTCGACGCCACTGATCTTGCGGTCTATCATCGCGCTCGCGCATGAGCTCGGCAAACAGGTTGTGGCGGAAGGGGTAGAGACGGCCGAGGACGCGGCCTATCTGCGCTCGATCGGCTGCGAATACGGCCAGGGTTTCTACTATGGCGAGCCCATGTCGCCGAAGGAGGTCGGCACCCTGCTGGCGGCACTCGCCAGCCACCGCAAGCATAAGCAGCGCGAGCGCTCGAAGGCTGCCCAGGGGGCGGTCGCCGCCGCTAAAAGCCCCGCCGCACCAAACCCCAATCCGGTGCCCTCCGCCTCAGGCGTGACCTGAATCGTTCACGAGGCGGATCGGGTCTATCCCGATCTTGGTCAGCGCGCGTTTATATTTGCGGTCGAGCTCGGGGTCGAAGATCAGCTCCGGATCGGCGACGCAGTGCAACCAGCCATTGGCCTGGATCTCGCTTTCCAGCTGACCGGGCGCCCATCCGGCATAGCCAAGCGCCAGCAAGGCCTTGTCCGGGCCGCTGCCCTTGGCGATGTCGCGCAGAATATCGACGGTGGCGGTGAGGCAGACGCTGTCGTCGATGGGAAGCGTGCTCTCGGCCTTGAAATAATCGGCGCTGTGCAGAACGAAGCCGCGCCCGGTTTCGACGGGGCCGCCGAGATGCACGGCCATGGCGCCCAACCCCGAAGGCAGCCTGATGCGCTCTTTCGGCGGCACGATGTTGAGCTGCTCCAACAGTTCGGTGAAGCTGATATTGGGCGCGCGCTGATTGATGATGATGCCCATGGCGCCGTCGGCGGAGTGCGCGCACATATAAATCACCGCGCGGGCAAAGCGCGGGTCGCCCATCGCCGGCATGGCGATCAGTAGATTACCGTCGAGATAGCCCTCAGGCTGGAGCTTCTGTGCACTGCGACCGGACATCGGATAAGACTACGGGTAGCTCCGCTCATTGGGAAGGGGCAACGGACGAATAACGCGTGAGCAGCGCTTTCGCCGCACGGCACGGGTCACGAAAGAGTGACGCTTCGGCGTTGTGCGTTAAGGTCGCTCGCCATAATAGTTGCGCTAAATTCCGCCCGAATAACCACGCCAATAAGATGAAGATCGAGAAGATGCCAGCATCGCCATCCGCCACCCTGACACGAAGCCTGCTTGCCGCAGGCCTCGCGCTCGGCATGAGCGCGGCTATGGCGCTTCCTCGCCTCGCAGCCCGCCACCGAATCGCCCTGGGCTAAGGAAACCTATTCGCAGGTCCGGCTGGTGAGCGGCGCCGTTCAAGACCAGGGTGCGTCGCGGGGCCTTGCCGGCGTGCAGATCCGCCTCGACCCAGGCTGGCACACCTATTGGCGAAGCCCCGGGGATTCCGGCGTGCCGCCGCAGTTCGACTGGTCCGGCTCGAAGAACCTGAAGCAAGCGCAAGTGCTCTATCCGGCCCCGCATCGCTTCGCCGACGCCAATGGCAGCGCTATCGGCTACGAGGACGAGGTGGTGTTCCCGGTCAAGATCACGCCCGAGCGGCCGGACGAGCCGGTCGAGCTCAAGCTCAATGTCGCTTACGGATTATGCAAGACGCTGTGCATTCCGAACGAGGCGAGCCTCAGCCTCGATCTTCCGCCACAAGTTGCCGCCAGGCAGACCCAGGATCTTCTGCTCGAGCGCTTCGTCGGCCTGGTGCCCAAGCCGGTCGCGCAAGGGGAGCTGCCCGCTCTCGGCGGTGTCGAGGCCAAGCTCGACGCGGCGAAGCCCGAGCTCCGCATCGACGCGCTGTTCCCTGAGGGCGCGACCGGTAGCGACCTCTTCATCGAGTCCAGGCGACGTCTACGTTCCGGTGCCGAAGGCAGCAAGCCCGCTCGAAGGCGGCAAGCAGAGCTTTGTGGTCAGCTTCGGCTCGACCACCGAGGCGGCGGCCATCAAGGGCAAGCCCCTGACGCTGACGCTTGTATGGGACGGCGGCGCGCGGGAGACGATTTGGACGGCGGAGTAGTCCAAGCAGTCTCGCCTGCGACGGGCGCACCTCGCTCGCCTTGGCCCCCGTCGCTTAAGTCGTTATGGTCCACCTAATGCCAAAGCGACAGGGAGTTTGAGGAGGATCATGACCATCGCCATCGGAAACAGCCTGCCCGAAGCCACCTTCCGCGTCCTCGGGTCCGAGGGCATCGATAAATTGACTACCGCCGACATCTTCGCCGGCAAGAAGGTCGTGCTGTTCGCGGTCCCCGGCGCCTTCACCCCCACCTGCCATCTCAAGCACCTTCCAGGCTTCATCGACAATGCCGACGCCTTCAAGAAGAAGGGCGTGAATACCCTGGCTTGCGTCGCGGTGAACGACCCCTTCGTGCTCGATGCCTGGGCGACGGCCACCGGCGGCATGGGCAAGGTGTTGTTCCTATCCGACGGCAATGGCGAGTTCACCAAGAAGATCGGGCTCGACTTCGACGGCAGCGGCATTGGTCTCGGCACCCGCTCCAAGCGCTATGCGATGCTGGTGGATGACGGCGTGGTCAATGTGCTGAATATCGAGGACTTGCCGGGTGTCGCCGATGTGAGCACCGCCGAGAAGCTGCTCGCCGTGCTTTAGTCGGTATCGGCGCTCTTTCGGCGGCGCTCCGGCAGAAACGGCGCCATGCCCTCGCGCGCGAGCTCGTCGGCGCGTTCATTGTCGTCATGGCCGTGATGGCCTTTGACCCAATGCCAGCGGATTTGATGCGGGTGAGCGGCCTGGTCCAGCCGCTGCCAGAGTTCGATATTGCGCACGGGCTTGCGGTCGGCCGTGCGCCAGCCGTTCTTCTTCCAGCCCTTGATCCAGCTCGTGATGCCGCCGCGGAGATAGTTCGAGTTGGTGTGGAGATCGACCTCGGAGGGCGCTTTCAGCGCTTCAAGGGCGGCAATCGCCGCGGTGAGCTCCATGCGGTTGTTGGTGGAGAGCGCCTCGCCACCTTTCAGCTCCTTGCGGTGGCTGCCGGACTCGAGAATGACGCCCCAGCCCCCGGGGCCCGGATTGCCCGAGCAGGCCCCGTCGGTATGGATCACCACCTTCGGCTTCGCGCCCACGCCCTCAATGCTCCCCTAGGCCGTAATCGCGGTACGACTTGACCCGCCGGTGGAAGCGGAGTTTGCGCAAATATTCATTGGGGTCCTTCCGCTTGACCAGGGCCTCGCCGTTGGTGTTGAGCCAGTCATAGCTGCGGGTCAGCAGGAATTTGAGCGCGGCGCCGCGCGCGAGCCTCGGCAGCGCGTCGAGCTCGGCCCCGCTCAACGGCCGCACGCTTTCATAGGCCTGCAGCAACGCCCGCGCCTTGGTGACGTTGAAGCTGGCATCGGCCTCGAAGCACCAGGCATTGAGGCAAATGGCGATGTCGTAGACGAGCATGTCGTTGCAGGCGAAATAGAAGTCGATCAGGCCAGAGACCTGCGCGCCGAGAAAGAACACGTTGTCGGGGAAGAGGTCGGCATGGATGACCCCTTCGGGGAGGCCGGCAGGCCAATTGGCTTGAAGATCGTCAAGCTCGCGGCCGATCTCCTTGGCGAGGCCGGGTATGATCGTGTCGGCGCGGGCGCCGATGGCGTTGAACAGCGGCGCCCAATCGGCAAGCGACAGGCTGTTCGCCCGGCGCAAGGGGAAGCTCTCTCCGGCCACATGGAAACGCGCCAGCGCCTCTCCGAGGCTCGCGCATTGCTCGATCGAGGCGCGCCGCACGGAGACGCCGTCGAGGAAGGTGATGAGCGCAGCGGGCTTGCCCGCCAGCTGCCGCAGCGTCCGGCCCTCGCGGTCGCGCACCGGCAGCGGACAATTGATGCGGCGCGCCGCGAGATGCTCCATCAGCGCCAGGAAATAAGGAAGGTCCTGCGGGGCGACGCGCTTCTCGTAGAGCGTCAGAATGTACCGGCCGGCCTCGGTGTGGATGAGGTAGTTGGAGTTCTCGACGCCCTCGGCGATGCCCTTGCACGAGGTGAGCGCACCGATCGCATAGCTCGCGATGAAGGCCTCAAGCTCCTCGTCGGCAACTTCGGTGTAGACGGCCATGTTAGAGCGCCGGCACGTCTCGGAGCTCACGCGGCAATTTGAAGGTGATATCCTCCGCCGCGGTGACGACCGTCTCCACTTTGGCCGTGAAGCGTGCCTTGAAGGCGTCGACGATCTCCTCGACCAGGGCCTCTGGGGCGGAAGCGCCCGCGGTGATGCCAAGGCGGCTGATCTCGGCGAAATCGCTCCAATCGATCTCGTCGACGCATTGCACCAGCACGGCGAAGGGGCAACCCGCCCCCTTCGCCACTTCCACGAGGCGCTGCGAGTTGGAGCTTTTAGGCGAGCCGACCACGATGATGCGCTCGCAAGCGCCGGCAATTCGCTTCACCGCGTCCTGGCGATTGGTCGTGGCATAGCAGATGTCGTCCTTGCGCGGACCGGCGATGCGCGGAAACCTTGCCTTCAGCGCGGCCACGATCTCGCGGGTGTCGTCGACCGAGAGGGTGGTCTGGGTGCTATAGGCGAGCTTCTCCGGGTCCTTCGGTGTGAAGGCGAGGGCGTCCTCGACGCTTTCGATGATGTGCACGGCGCCCTGCGGCAGCTGGCCGACGGTGCCGAGCACTTCCGGGTGTCCGGCATGGCCGATCAACAGCACCTCGCGGCCCGCGTCATGTTGGCGCTCGGTCTCGACATGCACCTTGGAGACGAGTGGGCAGGTGGCGTCGAAATAGAATAGCTTCCGCCGCGCCGCGTCCGCCGGGACCGATTTCGGCACCCCATGGGCCGAAAAAATGACGGGCGCCGCAGTGTCCGGGATTTCGTCCAGCTCCTCGACGAAGATGGCTCCCTTGGCCTTCAGCGCTTCCACCACGTGACGGTTGTGGACGATCTCATGGCGCACATAAACGGGCGCGCCGTATTTGGCGAGGGCGAGCTCGACGATCTGAATGGCGCGGTCGACGCCCGCGCAAAAGCCGCGCGGCGCCGCGAGATAGATGGTGAGAGGACGGAGGCCTGTTTGCGGCCTGATCTCGTCGCATATGCCAGTCATTGGCGCCCCGGAATTGATGCTAAACGGCCGAGAAGCTGCCCAAGATCGGGCCTTGTCGCGCCTCCGGACTGGGGATAGTTTGGCACCCAATTCTGGGAATTCGGCTGCCACGACCTCATTCAAGCCTTCGCGGGTCACTGCCCCGCGGGCATATTGGCGGGGAGGCTCTGTGTGTCAAGCTGAGGACGGGGATAAGTTGAGGCGTTCTCGTGCTCTTTGGCTGCTGCCACTTTGCCGTGCGGCGAGCCTGCTCCTCGTGCCGCCGCTCGTATCGGCTTGCGCCGTCTCGCATATCTCCAATCCGTTCCGGTCGAGCGAGTCTGATCTGCCCGCGCTTCCCTCCGACCAGAACCGCATGCTCGCAGCCGCCAAGGCCGACGCCGCCGGCGCCGAAGCCTCGCCAAGCGGGGCAAGCGAGCATTGCCCGCAAGTCGTGGCCTGGCCCCATGATCGGCTCCTGACCATCTATGAGCCGGGGCATGCGGGCCACGCCGAAGCGATCATGCATCGCGGCGAGATCACCAAGATGGCGCGCGAATGCGAGCTATACCCCGACCATGTCGTGGTGAAATACGGCGTCGCCGGCCGTGTGCTGCTCGGGCCGAAGGGCCATCCAGGCTTGGTGACGCTGCCGGTCAGCATCAAGGTCGCCGATGCCGACCACAGGGTGCTGGCCAACGATGCGGCCAAGGTGACGACCACGATCCCGCAGGACAATCCGGTCGGATATTTCTCCGTGGTCAAGGAGATCAACTTTCCCATCACGATGGGAACGCGGCCTGAGGACTATAAGGTCTTCGTCGCCTTCGATCAGCCCAAGTCCGGCGCCTGATAGAGCGCTGTCTGCTCAAGACCTTGGTCATGGCCGGGACTTCGCCCGGGCATGACCAGGGCCGGTATAGAGCGGAGCTAATTCAGCTTGGATTTGAGCGTGTCGATGCTCTCGGCGACCAGCTTCTTCGCCCGATCGGGCGTGAGCTTGGCGGCGATGAGGGCTTGCGCGGCAGCCACCGCCGCATCGACCGCGGCGCCCCGCACCTCGCGCACCGCCTCTTGCTCGGCGCGGGTGATCTTGTCCTCGGCGAGCTTCATGCGGCGGTCGAAATGCTCTTTCACCGAACGGCGCGTCTCGGCGGTGAAGGTCTCCGCTTCCTTGGCGGCGAGCGCGATGATGTTCTCCGCCTCGGTTACGGCGCCGGCCTGCTTCCGCCGATAGCCTGCGAGCACCTCCTCAGCCTCGTCGCGGAGCCGGCGGGCCTCCTCGAGCTCTTTGGCGATCATGGCCGCGCGGGCATCGAGCAGGGTCGCGATCTTCTTATGCACGCCGAGATAGAACAGCGCGCCGACGAAGATGAAGAAGGAGACCGCGACCCAGAATTCCGGCTCGTAGATGAACTCCATGGTCACTCCTTGCGCGCCGTGGCGACCGCGCTGGCCACCTCTTGCGCGGACGGCGCGATGCCGATCAGCCGGCGCACGATTTCACTGGCGGTCTCGGCCGCCACCGCGTTCACCTCTTTCAGCGCCGAGACCTTGGCCGCGTCGATGCGGGCTTCCGCGTCCGCCGTCTGGGCGGCGAGCTCGCGCTCGAGCGCCGCGCGCTCGGCGGCCACTTCCTCTTTCAGCTTGGTGCGGCCTTCTTGGGCGATGGTGTGCGCCCGCGCCTTGGCCTCGGCCAGCGCCTGCTCATAGGCGGCGATGGCTTCCTGTGCCTCACGCCGCAGCTTGTCGGCGGCTTCGAGGTCCTTCCTGATGCGCGCGGCCCGGATCTCGATGACGCTGCCGATGCGCGGCAGCGCCACCCGCTTCATCAGCACATAGAGAATGCTGAAGGTGATCACCAGCCAGATGAGCTGGGGCGCCCAGTCGAGAGGGTTGAGCTGCGGCATGGTCGCTTTTCCCGCTTGTGCCGGCGGGAAACGCTAGAACACGAACAGAATGATCAGCGCCACCACCAGGCCGAACAGGCCAGTGGCTTCCGCGAGTGCGAAGCCGAGCAGAAGGTTGGCAAACTGCCCGGGCGCCGCGGACGGATTGCGGAGCGCGCCTTGCAGATAATTGCCGAAGATCGTGCCGATGCCGACGCCCGCGCCGACCAGCGCGATCGAGGCAAGGCCTGCGCCGATCAATTTCGCTGCTGATGGATCCATTTCGTCTCTCCCCTTAAGGATTGGTACAGTTGGTTAATTCGTGGCCCGCGCGTCAGTGATGCATATGCAACGCGTCGTTCAGATAGATGCAAGTCAGGATGGCGAACACATAGGCCTGTAGAAACGCGACCAGGATCTCCAGCCCGGTGAAGGCCACCATGAAAGCGAGCGGCGCCCAGCCGCCGAGCAGCCCGAGCGCCACGACGAAGGCGCCGAACACCTTCAGCATGGTGTGGCCGGCCATCATATTGGCGAACAGCCGCACCGAGAGGCTAAGCGGCCGGGTGAGATAGGAGATCACCTCGATGACGACGAGGAGCGGCAGCATTACCATCGGCACGCCCGAGGGTACGAAGAGTTTGAGGAACTTGGCGCCGTGCTCGATGAAGCCGATCAGCGTCACGCCGAGGAAGATGAAGGCCGCGAGGGCGAAGGTGACGATGATGTGGCTCGTCACGGTGAAGGAGTAGGGCGTCATGCCGAGCATGTTCAGCGTCAGCACGAACATGAAGAGGGTGAAGACGAAGGGGAAATATTGCATCCCCGAGGTGCCGACATTGTCGCGCACCATATTGGCAACGAACTCGTAGGAGAGTTCGGCGACCGACTGGAGTCGGGACGGCACGAGCGCCCGGCTGCGCATGGCATAGAGGGTGAAGAGGGTAATCAGGCAGGCGGCGATTACCATGTACAGCGCCGAGTTGGTGAAGGAGGCATCGACGCCGAACAATTTGAGCGGGATCAGCCGCTCAATCTCGAACTGATGCATCGGATTGGGCAGACTGCCGCCGCCGCCATGGGCTGCGCCTTCTGCCGCCTGTGCCTCGACCACTTTCAGTCGCTCCTAATCGTCATTGTCATCGTCCGCGGGCAAATCCTTGCCGGGCAGGGGTCCCGCTTCAGCCTGCCGCGTTTGCGCGCTCCGCATCACGTTTAGGATGCCTGCGGCGGCCCCGAGGACGAGAAACACCACCATCAGCGCAGGCTGAGTGCCGAGCCAACGATCGAGCGCCCAACCGATGAAGCCGCCGACCGCGACCCCGGCAAACAGCTCGGTCGCAAGCTTGAGCGCCTGCCCCATCGCCGCTCCCCGATCTTGCGCCGTGGAGGGTGCCGGCTCGTGGCGCGCGCGCGCCTCACGAACCCGCCCCTCAAGATCGTGCAAGCGCTGTTTAATGGCCTCAGTTTCGCGGTCGTCTTTACCGCGACCGGGCTCTTGTACGGCTCCCGCCATATCGCTGCTCGATCTTTGGGGAACGGCTAAAGGGCCGGCTGGCCCCAAGCTTCGCGACGCACCTTAGAGTTTGGCCTTTACGGCTGTCAAGGACAGGAAACTAGGCCCGGAAACGGCTGAAGGCTGACCTAAATCAGCCTCGTTTTCCGCCCGTCATGGCGGGCTTGTCCGCGCCATCCACGGCTTGGCTTGTCGGATGCCTAAATTTGGGGATGCCCGGGACTTCGCCCGGGCAGGACGAGGATAACTCAGGATTTTGTGCTGGCTAGCTTGCGTCGCGCAAGCGCTCGGCGGTTTCCAGGTCGACGGAAACGAGCTGGCTCACGCCCCGCTCGGACATGGTGACGCCGAACAGCCTGCTCATACGCGCCATGGTAAGCGGGTGATGGGTGATGATCAGGAAGCGCGTGTCGGTCTGCCGCGCCATCTCCTGCATCAGCGTGCAGAATCGCTCGACATTGGCATCGTCGAGCGGAGCGTCGACCTCGTCGAGCACGCAGATGGGCGAGGGGTTGGTGAGGAACACGGCGAAGATCAGGGCGAGCGCGGTCAGCGCCTTCTCGCCGCCCGATAACAGCGTCAGCGTCTGCGGTCGCTTGCCCGGCGGGCAGGCGAAGATCTCGAGCCCGGACTCCAAAGGATCGTCGGAATCGACGAGCTTAAGCTCCGCGGTGCCGCCGCCGAACAGGGTCTGGAACAGGCTCTGGAAATGTCCATTCACCGTGTCGAAGGCTTCGAGCAGACGCTTGCGGCCTTCCCGGTTGAGGTTGGCGATGCCTTGCCGCAGACGCGCAATGGCCTGCTCGACATCGGCGCGCTCGCGCTCCATCTCCTCAAGCCGGGTGGCGAGCTCGGCCTCTTCCTCCTCCGCCCTGAGATTGACCCCGCCAAGTCGCTCGCGGTCGCCGCGGAGTTTGGCGAGCCGTCCCTCGACCTCTGACAAAGCAGGCAGCGGGTTGTCGGGTTTCACGCCAGCAAGGCCAAGGCAGGCCTCCGGCGCGCAACCGAGCTGCTCGCGGATGGCGTGGGCGGTCTCGCTCCGCCGTTCCCGCGCCGCCTCAAGCAGCGCTTCGCTGCGGGCCCGCGATTCGCGGGCTCCTGCAAGCCGCTCCTGAACCTCGCGCAAGGCCTTCTCGCGGCGCCTCAGCTCAGTCTCGGCGACGGCAAGATCGTCGGCGGCCTTGCTCCGTTCCCGCTCCGCCGCGGCGATGGCTTCGAGCAGGCGGCCGCGCCGCTGCTCGATCTCGGCCGGGAGATTGGCGAGCGCGGCAAGATCGGCGTGGGTCTCCGCCTCGCGCGCCCGTAACGTTTCGATCTGCTCCCGCGCCTTGGCGATACGCTTCTGCCAAAGCTCTTGCTCGGCGCCGATGGCTTCGATCCGCTCTTGCCGGAGCCGCATCTCTCGCTCGAAGCCTTCCAAAGCGGCCTCGGCGCGGGCATTGGCCGAGCGGCTCTCGGCGGCGTCTCCCCGCGCCCGCTCGAATGCCTCCTCCAGCGTGTCGAGGGCGGCCAGCTCGAGCCGTGCGGCGAGGGTCCGCGCCAGCGCCTCGCGCGCCTCCTCAATCGCGAGCAAGGTCCGACTCTTCGCCTCGGCGACAGCCCCAAGCTGCTTGCTGTGCGCGAGGCTCTCATGCTCGGCGGCAGCGATCGCGTCCCGGGTCCGGCCAAGCTCGTCGCGCGCTTGCCTGACCTTCTGACGGAGTGCCTTGGTTGCCTCGGCGGCGGCCTCAGCCTTGGCTGTTGCCGCGGCGCCCTCCGCCTCGGCGGCCACGAGCCGTGTCTTGGCCTTATGGGCTTCGATCTTCAGTGTCTCGATCCGGCTCCGCTCGATGAGGCGGGCTGCCGCGGTTACGTTTGAGCCGGCGGCGACGGTATAGCCGTCCCAACGCCAGAGATCGCCTTCCTTGGAGACGAGGCGCTGCCCGGGCTTGAGCCTTGCTTGCAGTGCGTTGCCGCTTGCCTGCTCGACCACGCCGATCTGCGCGAGCCGCCGCTTCAGCGCTTGCGGCGCCGATACGAATTGGCTGAGCGGTACGGCACCTTCGGGCAGAGCAGGATCCGATTCGTCCCCCGCGGTGACCCGCCAATGGGCCGGTGCGGAGTCCTCGATTGCCGCGTCGAGATCATCGCCAAGGCCGGCGCCAAGCGCCTGCTCATAGCCTGAGCCGACGCGCACCGCTTCGACGATCGGCGACCAGCCCTTCTGATCCGCCGGCTTGAGCAGCTTCAGCAACGTGGCAAGCTCGGTGTGCAGCTCCTGGGCCTGCAGCTTGAGGCGCGCGGCCTCGGCTCGCGCGTTCGCTTCGCGCGCATGGGCTGTTTCATCCTCGGCTTCGGCAGCGGCAAGCTCGGTCTCGAGCGACTCGACCAGCCCCGCGAGCCTTGCAAGATCGGCGTTGAGGGCAGGCAGATCGGTGTCGGTTCCGCTTGCTTCCTCGAGCCTCGCCAGCTCCTCGGCAACGCCCTTCGCTTGGGACTCCGCCCGCGCCACGCGCTGCTCAAGCTCGGCCTGCTCGGTATCGATCCGGCGGCGCTCGGCTCTCGCCCGCGCCAGATCCTCGGTGGCGGCGCCCAAAACCCCTTCCGCCGCGGCAAGCGCAGCCGCCGCGGCCGCGGCCGCCTCGCGCAATTGCGGTTCTTCATGATCGCGGGAGCTCGCCTCCTCCAAACGCCGCGCCTCATGCTCCAGCCGGCGGAGCTGGCTATCGGCCTCGGCGATATGCTCTTCTTCGCGGGCGAGGTCGCGGGAGGCCTGTGCCAGCCGCGTCTCAAGCTCCGCCTGACGCGCCTTGGCCCGCGCCTCTTCGCGCTCCAGAGCGTCGCGCTCGACGCTCAAGCGATGCAGTACCGCGGCGCGCGCCGCCTCCTCGTCGCGCAGTGGCTGTAGCTTCTCGGCGGCTTCCGCCTGCTGCCGCAGCGCCTCGCCCTCGGCCTTGGTCTCTTGCGCGACGGCGCCGAGCGCCACCTGGAAACTTGCCTCGTCCTGTTCCACATGGGCGCACGCCGCGACCCAGTGCAGATGATGCTGCAAGGCTTCCGCCTCGCGGATCTTGCCGGATAGCTCGCGATAGCGCTGCGCCTGACGCGCTTGGCGTTTCAGCGCCTGCAATTGCGCGCCGAGCTCGCCGACCAAATCGCCCAAGCGTTCGAGATTGGTCTCGGTGGCCTTCAGCCGCAGCTCAGCCTCATGGCGCCGGCTATGCAGGCCGGCAATGCCGGCTGCGTCCTCCAGCACGCGGCGGCGCTCCTGCGGGGGAGCATTGACGATCTCGCCGATGCGGCCCTGCCGCACCAGCGCCGGCGAGCGTGCTCCGGTCGCCGCGTCCTCGAAAAGGAGGCGGATGTCGCGCGCCCGAGCATCCTTGCCGTTGACCCGATAAACCGAGCCCACTTCGCGCTCGATCCGCCGCGTCACTTCGAGCGTGTCGCTGTCGTTGAACTCGGCGGGCGCGGTGCGCGCGCTGTTATCGACAAACAGTGTCACTTCCGCGGAGTTGCGCGCCGGACGATCCTGCGAGCCGGCGAAAATCACGTCCTCCATGGCGCCGCCGCGCATGCTCTTATAGGAGGTCTCGCCCATCGCCCAACGGAGCGCCTCGAGCAGGTTCGACTTGCCGCAGCCATTCGGTCCAACGACGCCGGTCAGCCCCGGCTCGATCACGATCTCGGTCGGCTCGGTGAAGGACTTGAAGCCCAGTAGGCGAAGACGGGTGATCTTCACGACGGCATTGCCTTTAGAATGATGAAAGCGACACGAGGCATCAACGCTCAAAACCTAAAGCGACGCAGGGTCAAGGTGACGACTGCGGGGCGATCAGAGCCTTGAACTCCTCGAAGGTGACTTCACCTTGCACCTTGCGGCCGTTGGCGAAGAAGGTCGGCGTGCCGATGACGCCAAATTGCCGCCCCCGCTGCTTCACCTCCGTGAGCCCGTCGATAATGGTTTGATTCGTGAGGCATTTGTCAAACGCCTCGCGCGACATGCCGCTCGACTTGGCCACCGAATAGATGGCGTCCGGGCGGATTTCGAGGCTCACCCATTCGGGCTGGCGCAGCAGGAAATCGTTGAACAAAGCGAAATATTTGTCCGGCGGCGCGCAGCGATTGACGATCGCCGCGGTGCCCGAGGTGTGGCCGATGGGAAACTCCCGGACGATGAAACGGATCTTGCCGGTATCGATGAATTCCTTCTTCACGCGGGGAAAAATATCCCGCTGGAAGTGCGCGCAGTGCGGGCAGGTGAGCGAGGCATATTCGATCACTGTGACCGGGGCATTGGGATTGCCGAGCGCCCGTTCGCCGAGCGGCCCGTTGCGCATCAGCTCCTCGGCGGGCGGGACGTTGAGCGCCTTGTTGGCCGTGGCGTCTGCGGTGACCGCGCCGCCGCCGCAGCCGCATAGCGCCGCCGCGACGGCGATCAGCAGCACTATGGCGGGCGGTCTCATCGGCGTGGAGCCTCCAAGCCCTACTGACCTGGCGGCGTAGCCCCTTCGGTCTTGGCACCGTCAGTCTTGCTATCCCCAGTCTTGGCGTCGCCGGTCTTGGCGTCGCCAGTCTTGGCATCGCCGCTCGGCGCAGGGGCTTCCGCGGGTGCCTCGCCGAACGCCACGTCGAAGTCCTTGAGCTGATGGTCGCCCTTCAGCCGCTTGCCATTGATGAAGAAGGTGGGCGTCGAATCCACCTGGAAGGTCTCATTTCCTCGCGTCCGGACGCCCACGATCTTCTTGAACAGGTCCTTGTCGGCGAGGCATTTGTCGAACTGGTCCTTGGACATGCCGGCCTGGCGCGCGATCAGCAAGAGCTTGTCCTTGCCGTCGGCTCCGGGGACCGCCCACGTCGTCTGGGTCGCGAACAAGGCATCGATCATCGGGAAGTAGCGGTCGTCCCCGGCGCAGCGCGCGAGCATGAAGGCGGCGACCGCGAGATTATCGAGGGGGAACTCGCGCAAGATATAGCGAGCCTTACCGGTGTCGATATATTTGGTCTTCAGCTCCGGCAGGACCGTCGTCTGGAATGCGGCGCAGTGCGGGCAGGTCATCGAGGCGTATTCCACGATGGTGTTGGGCGCATCCGCCGACCCCATCGTCATCTCCGGGAGCGGGCCGGGTGCCATGAGCTCGGAAACGCTCGGGTCGACCTTGTCCTTGTCCGCCACTCTCTCGTGGTGCTGGTTGAATCCGCCGCGGGCGTAATACACGCCCCCGGCCACAGCCGCCGCGACCACCACGCCGATCAGAATCAGCATGGTTTTGCTGCGCTCGGTCTTTGCCGCCCCTACCGGCTGTTCGCCGCTCGCGTCCTTTGCGCGTTTTTCCGATTTATCCGTCACCTGTCCCATCCATTGGTTGACCGCCTACAGTCTTTGGCCAGTTGTTTATGGCAAGAGCGAGAAAAGCGGAAGCCTCTCAAGGCCCCGACTCTTTGCCGCGCAGGCTGGCGCCGAGCCGCATCAGAGCGTGTCTCAGACCCTGATTGGCGATGGTCACGGAGGACGGCAAGGCCGTCACGGCGACCGGCAGAGGGGGGGCGGGGGCGTCTTTCGCCGCTCGGTTCACCGGCGCCTGCATGAAGCGTAATTGAGCGATGGCCCGATAGCCGAAATGGGTGTTGACGCGCTCCAGGATCTGGTGTGCGCAATGCTGCACCTCGATAGCACGCGGACCGTCGACTTTCAGCACCAGGGTGGCGCCTTCGACCCGCCAGGCGCTTTGAGTGCCGGCGGCCTCTCTATCGTCGAACTTTCGCGGCCAAAGCACCTTGTCGGGCATGGTGAAGCGGGCAAGCTCGGCCCCGACCACCGCCGGCCATTCGCTGAAGAGCGCGGTGGTGGCGAAGCCCCTGGCGCGGGCCACTGGGTCGAGCATGCGCGCCACATAGGCACCGATCGCCCTCGGGCCGCTCATGGCTTTGACCCATGCTTTTCCCTCGTTCTCCGCCATCGGTACCCGGTCTTTAGCGGTGGACGGCGGATGCGCCTTCCTTGCCTTCGCCTCTGCTCATCTTACACCATGGCCGGGGCCGAGGCGCGGACACAAATTGGCGAGGACATGCGGGCGAAGGCGGCGGCAAAGATGACGGGAGCGCGAGCCGCGGAGGCGCTTCTTGCCTGGTACGACCGGGAACAGCGACTTTTGCCTTGGCGCGCGAGGCCCGGTGTGACGCCAGACCCCTATGCCGTATGGCTGAGCGAAATCATGCTGCAGCAGACCACGGTCAAGGCCGTGTTGCCGCGCTATACCCTTTTCTTACGCCGCTGGCCGGACGTGGCGGCGCTGGCGAGTGCCGAGCTCGGCGAGGTGCTTGGCGCCTGGGCGGGGCTGGGCTATTACGCCCGCGCCAGGAATTTGCACGCCTGCGCGCGGGAAGTGGTGCGGCGCTTCGGCGGCCGCTTCCCGGAGACCGAGGCGCTTTTGCGCACGCTGCCCGGCATCGGCGACTATACCGCGGCGGCCATCGCGGCCATCGCCTTCGGCGCACATGCGATGCCGGTGGACGGCAATATCGAGCGCGTGGTGGCGAGGGTATTTGCCCTCACCACGCCGCTTCCCGCCGCCAAGCCGGAGATCAAGGCGCTCGCGGCAAGCCTCACGCCCAAGACGCGCGCCGGCGACTTCGCCCAAGCCCTGATGGATTTGGGCGCGACGATCTGCACCTCGCGCCGCCCGGGTTGCGGCCTCTGTCCATTGCGGCCGGACTGCGCCGCTCATGCCGCCGGCCTCGCCGAAGTCCTGCCCTATCGCGAGGCGAAGGCGGAGCGGCCGATACGGCGGGGTACCGCCTTTGTGGTCCTCCGCGCCGATGGCGCGGTGCTGTTGCGCGAGCGGCCGCCGAAGGGCCTGCTCGGCGGCATGCTGGAAACTCCGTCCTCGCCTTGGATCGCGGCCGAGCGGAACGGGATGGCGGATTTCGAGCACGCGCCGCTAAAGGCGCAATGGCGTGAGGTGCCAGGGCTGGTTGAGCATATTTTCACGCATTTCCATTTGCAGCTTGCCGTCTACCGCGCCGAGGTGCCGGTGGATGCCGAGGTCACCAGCGCCGCGTCGCCTGAGCGCTGCCGCTGGGTTCATGTCCGCGACCTGCATGGCGCGGCTTTGCCGAGCGTGATGCGGAAGGTCCTCGCCCATGCCTTGGAGCGAGACGTGCGGAGCGGTCGTGCTAAGCCCGCGGCTCGAGCTGCCGCCGCGCCTGCTCGCGTAAGGCGTCGATCGGCGTGAGCGTGCCCTCGGCATCGTAGTGCCAGAAGGTCCAGCCATTGCAGGCGGTGGTGCCTTGCACATGGGCGCCGATCTTGTGGATCGAGCCTTGCGCACCGGCTGACGCGATGCTGCCGTCCGCGCGCACTTCCGCCTCGTGCCGCGCGCGCGCGTCATACAGGACAGTGCCGGGCGAGATGAGCCCGATCTCGACCAGCGCGCCAAAGGGAATACGGGTCTCGGCTCGTTTGCTCGGCGCGATCTTGAGCGATGCAGGATTAAGCGGCGTGCTCGCCGACACCCGCTCTCTGGCGGCTTTGGCGTAAGCCGCCTCGCGCTCGATGCCGATGAAGCTGCGGCCAAGATGCTTCGCCGCCGCAGCCGTGGTGCCCGAGCCGAGGAAAGGATCGAGCACGACGTCGCCTGTGTTGCTCGCCGCGAGGATGATGCGGTGAAGCAGCGCCTCGGGCTTCTGCGTCGGATGGGTTTTGCGCCCCGATCCCTGGCGGAGCCGCTCCTGGCCGGAGCAGATCGGGAACAGCCAGTCCGAGCGCATTTGCAGCTCGTCGTTCAGCGCCTTCATCGCCTCGTAATTGAAGGTGTAGCGGGCCTTGGGTCCCATCGACGCCCAAATCATCGTCTCATGGGCATTGGTGAAGCGGCGCCCCCGAAAATTGGGCATGGGGTTGGTCTTCCGCCAGATCACGTCGTTCAGGATCCAGAAGCCGAGATCCTGGAGCACCGTGCCAACGCGGAAGATGTTGTGGTAGCTGCCGATCACCCACAGGCTGCCGTCAGGCTTGAGCACGCGGCGGCAGGCTTTGAGCCAGGCACGGGTGAAGTCGTCATAGGCGGCGAAGCTGCCGAATTTGTCCCAATCGTCGTCGACGCCGTCGACTCTAGAGTTGTCGGGCCTGAGCAGCTCGCTGTTGAGTTGGAGATTGTAAGGCGGATCGGCGAAGACGAGGTCGATGCTGTATTCCGGGAGCCGCGCCAGCTCCTCGATGCTGTCGCC
Organism: uncultured Alphaproteobacteria bacterium; assembly: GCA_963804705.1. Lineage (GTDB taxonomy): Bacteria > Pseudomonadota > Alphaproteobacteria > Rhizobiales > Methyloligellaceae > Methyloceanibacter. Next base: position 161,488 of record CAWDRM010000019.1, on the reverse strand, counting down.
GACGATGATCTCGTTGAGCGGAAGCCTCGGCTCCCGCACCCCACCCATACCCATGCCACCAACTCAAGGTTACGCTAACCGTACGCATTTCGCCTTCCGGCGGTCGGACCGGCGAGGCAGGGGCCATGCTGAGGGTTCAGGGTAAAGGTGGGCTTAACTGACTGGCGGCGTGTCAGACGCGCTGGCCGCCATCGATCGAGAGCTCGGCGCCGTTGATGTAGCTCGATTGCTCGGTACAGAGGAAATAGATCGCCTTGGCGACTTCCTCAGGAAGCCCGAGCCGCCGCATCGGTATGTCGGCGATCAGCTTCTCGGTGCCCGGCGACAGGATTGCCGTGTCGATCTCCCCCGGCGAGATCGCATTGACCCTGATGCCGCGCGGGGCGAAGTCGGCAGTCATCTCGCGTGTCAGAGCCGCCAAGGCCGCTTTCGAGGTGGCATAGGCCGAGCCTGCGAAGGGATGCACCCTCGAGCCCGCGATCGAGTTCACATTGACGACGCACCCTCCCGCCGCCTCGAGCTCCTCGATGAGCCCGCGCGCGAGCAGGATCGGCGCGAAGAAATTGACCTGGAACACCGTCATCCAGTCGCGGTGATCAGTGTCGATGGTGCCAAGGCGGCGGCCGCCGTCGCCCTTGGGCGAAATTCCGGCATTGTTGACAAGAGCATTGAGGCGCCCGCCCTGTGCCTTCAGCCGGTCCTTCATCACGGCGACGGCCTTCAGCGTATCGTCGGGATCGGCAAGGTCGACTTGGATGTGGTCCTCGGGTCCCGCTTCCCAGGGGCAGTCCTCCGGAAAGCCATGGCGCGAGCAGGTGATTACCCGCCAGCCCGCCGAGGAGAAGCGCTTCACCGTGGCGTGGCCGATGCCGCGGCTGGCGCCGGTCAGGATCAGCGTCCTGCGCTCTTCATTCGAGATGTGCGCCATATCCGGCCTTGTCTGCCCTGTTGCCGCTTACGGCAGGATAGGATCTGTGACCCATCACGGGTAGAGCCGCGTCTTGATCCAGGGCGCGCCGGGGGCAGGGCGCCGGAACACGATGCGGTCATGCAGCCGGTGGGCGCCGCTGGCCCAGAACTCGATCTCGCGCGGCACGACGCGGTAGCCGTGCCAATGAGGCGGCCGCGGCACTTCCTTGCCCTTGAACTCGGCCTCCCGCGCGGCGACAGCGGCCTCGAGTGCGTGGCGGCTCTCAAGCGCCCGGGATTGATTCGACGCCCAGGCGCCGATGCGGCTCTCCCGCGACCGGCTGGCGAAATAGGCATCGGCCTCTTCATCGCTTACCGGCTCGATGTTCCCCCGGATGCGAATCTGCCTGTGCAAGCTCTTCCAATAGAACAGCAGCGCGGCCTTGGCCTCGCCGGCAAGCTCATGGCCCTTGGCGCTTCCGCAATTGGTGTAGAACACGAAGCCGCGCTCGTCCGCCCCTTTGAGCAGAATCATGCGGACATTGGGCAAGCCGTCGGCGTCGACGGTGGCGACAGCCATGGCGTTGGGGTCGACGGGCTCGTTCGCGATTGCCTCCTCCATCCAGCGGGCAAAGAGCTCGAAGGGATCCTGGCTTTGCGTGAAATCCCGGGCTTGCTGGTCCGGATTGACGGGCTTGTTTCGATGTTCGGTCATCGCCGTGCGCCACCTATGCTGAAAATTTCGCTTTGGGTCTCGAAACGATCCCGCCGCGGAACGGGCATTTACGTTTTACTCACCCTGATACTGCACCATGGGTTTCGTTGATAGTTGGTGCGCGGGGGTATCTCGCACCAGAGTTGGGGCGACGAGTGGTGATGCGTACGTTCCAATGGAACGCTCCTATCATCATTGGGGCGGGTGCTCTTGCGTTTTTGCTTATGGCGCCCGCCCCAACTTCTCTTCGCGCCGAGGAACCCGTGACGCCTGCAGCGCTTGCGGCTGATCCCATGACGACCGCGGCCGTGGTCATCGACACGGAGAGCGCCAAGCAGCCGGCGACCTTTGCCGAGCTTCGCTCGCACCTCGACAGCAGCGACCGCGACCTTGCCCTGAATGCGATCCAGGTGGCGCTCACCGAGCTGAGTGACGGCGCGACGCTGGTGTGGCGCAGGCCGTCCCGGGAACTCACCGGGTTGATCAAGCTCGTCTCGGCGTTTCGCGACGACGAGGGCAGGGTATGCCGGCACCTCATTTATTCGCTGTCGCTCGGCACCTATGTGCGGCAGGTCGAGGGCATCGCCTGCCGCGGGGCGGACGGCAACTGGTCGCTCTGGGGCTGATAACCTGCGCCGATTGGCCTAAATTGCCTCAGGCGAAAAGCCTTCCGGCCTGATGGGCGGCACACTATAAAGCGCCAGCAATGTTGAGCTGGAGGGTCAATGGCCGAAGCGCCCAAGCTAATGGCGGGCAAGCGGGGCATCGTGCTCGGCGTCGCCAACAACCGCTCGATCGCATGGGGCATCACCAAGGCCTGCTGCGATAACGGCGCCGAGATCGCGCTTACTTATCAGGGCGACGCCATCAAGAAGCGGGTCGAGCCGCTCGCGGCCGAGATCGGCTCGAAGCTCGTGCTGCCTTGCGACGTCACCGACGAGGCGAGCGTCGAGGCGATCTTCAGCGAGCTCGCCCGGGCCTGGGGCAGCATCGACTTTCTCGTGCACGCCGTTGCCTTCTCCGACAAGCAAGAGCTCGACGGGCGCTATGTCGACACGAGCAAGGACAATTTCGTCCAGACCCTGCTCGTCTCCTGCTACTCCTTCACCGCGCTCGCCAAGCGCGCCGAGTCGCTGATGCGACAAGGCGGGTCGCTGCTCACGCTCAGCTATTACGGCGCCGAGAAGGTCATGCCGCATTACAATGTGATGGGTGTGGCCAAGGCGGCGCTCGAATCGAGCGTCCGTTATCTCGCGGCGGACCTCGGCAAGCAGAACATCCGCGTCAATGCCATCTCGGCCGGGCCTATCAAGACCCTGGCGGCCTCCGGCATCGCCGACTTCCGCTACATCCTGAAATGGAACGAGTACAACTCGCCGCTCCGGCGCACCGTGTCGATCGAGGATGTCGGCGGCGGCGCGCTTTATCTCCTCTCCGACCTCGGCCGCGGCGTCACCGGCGAGATCCTGCATATCGATGCCGGCTACCACGTGGTCGGCATGAAGAACGAGGATGCCCCGGACATCTTCGTGGCCAAGGAGTAGGAGCTCTCCCCTCGGCGTCATCGCGGCGCAAGCCGGGAGCCAGTTTTTTTCCTTTCGCTTCGCGCGCTGGATTCCGGCTTTCGCCGGAATGACGGAAGCTCTTATTCCCTTGAAAGGGTTCGTTGCGAAGTTGGCGCTACACTCCCGTCCTGGACGCCGCTTCGCCACACTCCTAAAAGAACCCATGTCCCACAACAGCTTTGGCCGTCTGTTCCGCATCACCACCTGGGGCGAGAGCCACGGGCCGGCGATCGGCTGCGTGGTCGATGGCTGCCCGCCTGGCATTCCGCTCGAAGTGGCCGACATCCAGACCTACCTCGACAAGCGGCGCCCGGGCCAGTCGCGCTACACCACGCAGCGGCAAGAGCCGGATCAAGTGCGCATCCTGTCCGGCGTCTTCACCGAGGAAGCCTCTGGCGAGCAGGTCACCACCGGCACGCCGATCGCGCTCGAGATCGAGAATGTCGACGCGCGCTCCAAGGATTACGGGGACATCAAGGACAAGTTCCGCCCCGGCCACGCCGACTACACCTATCTCGCCAAATACGGTGTGCGCGATTGGCGCGGCTCCGGCCGTGCGAGCGCGCGCGAGACCGCCTCGCGCGTGGCCGCGGGCGCCATTGCCCGGAAAGTGGTCCCGGGATTGCGCGTGCGCGGCGCGCTGGTGCAGGTCGGGCCCCATGCCATCGACCGCCGCACCTGGGACTGGTCGGAGGTGGAGCGGAATCCCTTCTTCTGCCCGGATGCCAAGACGGTGAAGCGCTGGGCGGACTTCCTCGACAAGGTGCGGAAAGAGGGATCCTCCTGCGGCGCGATTGTCGAAGTCGTGGCCGACGGCGTGCCGGCGGGACTTGGCGCGCCGATCTACGGCAAGCTCGATCAGGACATTGCGAGTGGTCTGATGAGCATCAACGCGGTGAAGGGCGTGGAAATCGGCGCGGGCTTCGCCGCCGCGGCGCTCTCCGGCGAGGAGAATGCCGATGAGATGCGCATTGGCGCCAACGGCGCGCCGGAGTTCCTGTCGAACAATGCGGGCGGCATCCTTGGCGGCATCTCGACCGGCCAGCCCGTGGTCGCGCGCTTCGCGGTGAAGCCCACCTCCTCGATCCTGACGCCCCGCCGCACGGTGGATGCAGCCGGCAACGAGACGGAGGTCGTGACCAAGGGCCGCCACGACCCTTGCGTCGGCATCCGCGCCGTGCCGATCGGTGAGGCCATGCTCGCCATCGTGCTCGCCGATCATTATCTCCGCCACCGCGGTCAGACCGGTAAGGGCTAGCGCAGCCGCTCAGCGTTCGAGCTCGGCCACGAGCTCGATGTGGGGCGAGAACAGGAATTGATCGACGGGCACGATGCGGGTGATGCAGTAACCGCCGTCGACCAGGATGCGCAGGTCGCGCGCGCAAGTCCCAGGATTACAGGAGACCATGACGATCCTCGGCACTTTCGAGCCCGCCAGCGCCTCGGCTTGCGCCTTCGTCCCGGCGCGCGGCGGATCGAGTACCACCGCATCGTAGCGGGCGAGCTCCTTCACGCTAAGCGGCGCGCGGAAGAGATCTCGTGCGTAAGTCCGTATCGGCTTCAGCTTGGGCGTGACCCGCACCGCGTCGGCGAGCGCTCCGATCGCCGCCTCGTCAGCTTCGAAGGCATCAACTTCGGCGCGCGTGGCGAGCGCGAAAGTGAAGGTGCCGATGCCGGCAAAGAGGTCGGCAACACGCTTCGCGCCTTGCGCAGCCTCGCCGACCAGCGAAGTGAGAATTGCCTCGGCCTCGCTTGAAGCCTGAAGGAAGGCGCTTGGCGGCAGCTTCACGCGCGCACCGGACAGAGTGACGAAGGGCTCGCCGAGCAGCGTCAGGCTCTCGCTATCCACCGTGACCCGCGCCACGCCGAAATTGGCCCCGCTCGCGGCAAGCCCGGTCAGCAGAGCCGGCGAAGGCCGCGCGCCCTCGAGCCCCAAATCGAGCCCATTGTCGGTCTCCGTCACGCTGACGCGAGTTTCGCCCCTTCGCGCCGAGAGCGGTGCAAGGGCCGCTTTGAGCTTGGCCAGTCGCCCCACGATCCCCGGGCGGAGCACGGGACACGCCGTGATATCGATAATCGCGTGCGAGCGTGCGGCGCGATAGCCGATGGCAAGCCCTTGCCCGGTCTTCGCCAACGCGAAACTCGCACGCCGCCGGCTTGCCAGCGGCACCGGGCGGACCGGCTCGACCGGCGCCTCCAGCCCCCGCGATCTGAGTGCGACGATGACCTGCTCACGCTTCCAGGCGAAATAGGCCTCTGTCGCCATATGCTGGAGGGCGCAGCCGCCGCAGGTCCCGAAATGGGGACAGACCGGCCTCACGCGGTCCGGGCTCGGCTCGAGGATGGCGATGGGATCCGCACGGGTGTCGCCTGGCTCGGCCGAGACCTTCACCCGCTCGCCCGGGAGCGTGAAGGGCACAAACAGCGACCCGTCCGGGCCTTGCGCCACGCCATCGCCTTGCGCGCCCAGCCGCTCGATCCGAACTTCAAGCTCCATGGCGCGCGCCGATCAGCACTTCCTTATTGCCGCTGCCGCCAAGAATGGGGGAGGGCATCTCGGCGAACACGGTCCAGCGGGGCACGCCGTCAATGAAAGCCCGCACCTCCACCACGGCTCTGGCCCGCGCCTCGGCGTCGCGCACGATGCCGCCTTTGCTGACGGCCTCGCGGCCAGCCTCGAATTGCGGCTTGACCAGAGCCACGAGCCAGGCGCCAGGGGCCGCGAGGCGAAGCGCGGCGGGCAGGGCCTTGGTAAGGCTGATGAAGCTCACATCAGCGACCATCGCGCTCACCGGCTCGTTGATGATCGAGGCATCGAGGCTCCGCGAATTGGTTGCCTCCAGTACCACCACGCGGGGGTCCTGGCGAAGCTTCGGGTGCAGCTGGTCGCGGCCGACATCGACGGCAAAGATTTTGGCCGCCCCGCGGGCGAGCAGCACCTCGGTGAAGCCGCCGGTCGAGGCGCCGATATCGAGCGCGATCAGGCCCTTAGGATCGAGCCAGAAGGCATCGAGCGCGGCGGCGAGCTTCAGCTCGCCGCGGGAGACGAAGGGCGAGGCGCCTGCGCTGACCGCCAAATTCGAATCAGGCGCGACCATCAGCCCGGGTTTCAGGGCCGTCACGCCTCCGACGCTGACCGAGCCAAGGCGGACGAGGTCCGCGGCGCGGGAGCGCGTGGCCGCCAGGCCCTTATCCACCAATAATCGGTCGAGCCGCTTTTTTTTGTAGATGGTCATAAGCGCATCTCATACAATTCAACCCGCGTTGGGGAATCTCGCGCGCGGATGACGAACCGGGAGCGGACGGCACCGCCAACTATATACTGCGAAGCGCACCGCTCGGCGCGCACTCGCGGAGGTCTCGTGAGCCAGAATCCGACGGCTTACCTCACCGATAAATGTGAAGTCCGAAATCGTGACGTGGCGGGTGGCAAGGCCGTGATTGCTCGGGAACTTATTGAGCCCGGCGAGGTCGTCGCTGTGTGGAGCGGACGCATCGTGTCCGCAGAGGAGCTCGACGATTTGTCCGCCGAGGTCCGCCGTCACACCGTGCAGTTGGAGGAGGGCCTTTACCTCGCCTCGCTCTCTGCCGACGAGCCCCCGGACTACATCAACCACTCTTGCGATCCGAACGCGGGTCTCGCCGGGCAGATCACCATCGTCGCGATGCAGGCGATCCACCCCGGCGAGGAGGTGACCATCGACTATGCGATGTGCGACGGCTCGCCCTATGACGAGTTCGATTGCGCCTGCGGCTCGGCTTGCTGCCGCGGCCGCGTGACGGGCGACGACTGGTGCAACCCACTGCTGTGGGAGCGTTATGGGGGGCATTTCTCGCCCTATTTGCTGCGCCGCATCGCGGCCTTGCAGCGCGAGCAAGCCCCAACGCGCCTCCGCCGCAAGCGGAGTGCGCTTCGCCTCGTGCATGGAGCGAGCGGCAATCCCGCATGAGCGCGTCTTCTGACGATTCCCAGGATCGACCCATAATGGCGACGAGGAGCAACGCTTCGCGCCGGCGTCCGCTAGGACTGCCGAGGCAAGGAGAGCGGCGATGATGCTCGTCCGGACATACCTTGCGCCGAGCGAAATTCAGGGGCTCGGCGTCTTTGCCGGCGAATTCATTGCCTGCGGCCGCCAGATGTGGGCACTGAACCCGAAATTCGACATCTTCGTCCACACGAGCGAGCTGCCGAAGCTTCCGGCGCATATGCACGACTACGTGACTCGCTATAGCTATCCCCACCTCAAATTGCCGGGCGTCAGGATCATCGACTGCGACGACGGCAAGTTCATGAACCACAGCGAGCAGCCGAACACCGATTTCTGCGTGTTCGACAAGGGCTACGCGCTGACCGACATTGCCGTGGGCGAGGAGATCACCTGCAACTATTACGAGTTTGACCCGGCCTTTAGAGGGTTCGGTCCGCCAAGCTCCTTGGAGATGGCCATAACCACGATGCAGGCGCCCGAATTCCCTTCAAGCGCGCGGACACGCTCCTAACCCATCGCGGCGCAGAGGCGTGCCCTCGGCGCGGGTCATTTGCCAAGATCGCCGTCCTCGACTAGCAACACCGTTGCAAGGCCCTATATGGCCAGTCGGTATGAGTTTGTTGTTGAAGGTAAACCCCAGCCCATGTTTAGGCATCTCGCAACGATGGTGAACGCCAAAGCGCGTCTGCTCGTGACCTGTGCTCTCTTCGCCGCCGCGGCGCCGCTTGCGAGCTTCGTGGGAGCCGCGGAGACGTTGATCTGGGCGGAGAGATCGAATGGCGGCTTGACGACGCTTGCCTATGGTCCGCTCGATCCCGCCATCAATCCTCTTTTCCTGCTCTCTTGTTTCAGCGACATGAGCATTGTCGTCCTCGACGTGCATAAAGAGGTCGTCGGCGTCGCGCCCGGTAAGCCCCTCACCATCGAGCTATCGTCCACCAAGACCCAAGCGCCGATCGAGGGTGAGGTGGCGCAGGACGAAACGAGCGGCACGACTTTCGGCGAGGCAAGCGACATCAAGGTGAAGCCGCTGTTGGACGTGCTTCGCGACCCCGGATCGTTGACGCTCAAAATGGGCGAGACCACCGCGACCCTTTCCGGTCAGGGCAGGGCGGACGCGGTCTCCGAATTCAGCAAAAACTGCACCATTGAATAGTCAGGCGGCTTAAGCCCTCTCGGCGGAGAGTCCGGCGGCGAGTTTGGCTTGGGCTCCATCGCTGGCGCTCCCCTTAGGGCGACGCCGGCAGAAAGGCACCAGCGGCCATCGCGGTGCCGCACAACAACAGCCCGAGCAATCTCCGTTGCATGGTCACCTCCATCGGTTTGTCTGCCAGCAAGCGAAACCACGCGGTTAGGCGAGGCGCACGGTCGCAGCGGTGCTCATGTCCTTGCCGAGCGCTGCAAACACCGCGGCGACGATGCCCGAGGCGTTGAGACCGGCCTTCTCATACATCACTTGCGGCTTGTCCTGCTCGATGAAGCGGTCGGGCAAGGTCAGGGTGCGGACCTTGAGGCCGCGGTCGAGCAGACCCTCGCGCGCGAGAAGCTGCAAGACCTGCGACCCGAACCCGCCGCTCGAGCCCTCCTCGATGGTGATCAGCACCTCATGGTGGCGCGCGAGCTGCCGCACCAGCTCTTGATCGAGTGGCTTGGCGAAGCGCGCGTCCGCGACGGTGGTGGAAAGGCCAAAGCCCGCCAGCTGGTCGCTTGCGTGCAACGCCTCTCCGAGCCTGGCGCCGAAGGACAAGAGCGCTACGGCCGAGCCTTCGCGCAAAATTCGCCCCTTACCCAAGGACAGGACTTCGCCTCGCTTCGGTAGAGCGGCGCCGCTGCCTTCGCCGCGCGGATAACGGAAGGCCGACGGACCGTCGTCGATCGCAGCCGCCGTCGCCACCATATGCATGAGCTCGGCCTCGTCGCTCGCGGCCATCACCACGAATCCGGGCAGGCAGGAGAGAAAGGCGACATCGAAGGCGCCGGCATGGGTCGGACCGTCGGCGCCGACCAGTCCGGCCCGGTCGATGGCGAAGCGCACCGGAAGATGCTGGATGGCGATGTCGTGGACCACCTGATCGTAAGCGCGCTGGAGAAAGGTCGAGTAGATGGCGGCGTAGGGCTTGAAGCCCTCCACGGCGAGGCCGCCGGCGAAGGTCACCGCGTGCTGCTCGGCGATGCCCACGTCGAACGAGCGCTCTGGAAACACTTCGGCGAAACGGTCAAGCCCGGTGCCCGAGGGCATCGCCGCCGTAATCGCCACGATCTTGTCGTCGGCCCGCGCCTCCTCGATCAGCGCATTGGCGAAGACGCGCGTATAGCTCGGCGCCCCGCCGCTCGAGGGCTCCTGCGCGCCGGTGATGACGTTGAAGCGGTTGACCCCATGGAGCTTATCGGCGGAGGTCTCGGCCGGCTCGTAGCCCTTGCCCTTCTGCGTGACCACATGGATCAGGATCGGGCCGTTCTCCGTGTCGCGCACATTGCGCAACACCGGCAGCAGATGATCGAAATTATACCCGTCGATGGGACCGACGTAATAGAAGCCAAGCTCTTCGAACAACGTGCCGCCGGTCCAGAAGCCCCGCGTGTATTCCTCGGCGCGCGCCGCCCTGCGCTCCCAGCCCTTGGGGAGGATCTTGGCGAGCTGCTTCGCCCAATTGCGCAGCTGCCGGTAGGTCTCCCCGGAGATGAGGCGCGCGAGATAAGCGCTCATGGCGCCGACCGGCGGCGCGATCGACATGTCGTTGTCATTGAGGATCACGATCAGCCGGGAGTCCATGGCGCCGGCATTGTTCATCGCCTCATAGGCCATGCCTGCGCTCATCGCGCCGTCGCCGATCACGCAAACCACATTGTGCTTCTTGCCGGCGAGGTCGCGAGCGACCGCCATGCCAAGTCCCGCCGAGATCGAGGTCGAGGAGTGGCCCGCGCCAAAGGCGTCGTATTCGCTCTCGCCGCGTTTGCAGAAGCCGGATAGGCCCCCGGCCTGGCGCAAGGTGCGGATGCGGTCGCGCCTGCCGGTCAGGATCTTGTGGGGATAGGTTTGGTGGCCGACATCCCAGATGAGCCTGTCGTCGGGGGTGTTGAACACTTTGTGCAGCGCGATGGTGAGCTCGACCACGCCAAGGCCGGCGCCGAGATGCCCGCCGGTCACCGAGACCGCATCGATGGTCTCCTGGCGGAGTTCTGCCGCGAGCTGCGGCAGCTCGTGATCCTCGAGCGCCCGCAGCGCTTCAGGAGTGTGCACCCGGTCAAGCAGCGGTGTTAGGCTTTCGGCGCTCATTAGCTCCCCGCGCGAACTAGAGGAAATTGGCTCTGATTTCGCTTTTGTGACAGGACCTTTACCGGCCCGGGCCTTAGGTTTCAACTAGCCTAGCAGCTCGCTCGAATTGTGTCATGGAACCATGGGCTCAGGCGACCATAGTTGAGGGTGCCCTTTCCCTTGCTGATCCTGCGCATGCTCGCCGTCTGCGAGGCGAGCTGGAAAGCGAGCTAATCCTCGACGTCGAGCGGCTCGGTTCCGGCCGGCTGCCCGCCTGCGTTTAGGGAGATTTTCTCTACCTTGGCCTCGGCCTTGCGCAACAGCGCATCGCAATGGGCCTTCAGCGCCTCGCCCCGCTCATAGATCAGGATCGAGGCCTCGAGCTCGACATCGCCCTTCTCCAGGCGATCGACGATGGCTTCGAGCTCCTTCAGCGCCTGCTCGAAGCTCAGATCCTTGATGTCCGCGTGCGGCGATGTGTCGGCCATGGCCCAGGCTTTACCCTTTCGGTGTGGCAAACTTCAAGAGGCAGCCTGCATCAGCACCTCGACATGGGCGGCGGTGGAGCGCCCCAAGGCTCCGAGATTGTAGCCGCCCTCGAGCGTGGAGACGACCCTCCCGCCGGCATGCTTCTCGGCCATCTCCAACAGTTTCTCGGTCACCCAGGTGAAATCGGACTCCGTGAGCTCGATCTGCGCGAGCGGGTCGTCGCGATGGGCGTCGAAACCTGCCGAGATGAGCAAGACGTCCGGCCCGAAATTGTGCAATGCAGGGAGGATGCGCGTGAGGAAGGCCTCCCGGAAGTGCCGGCGGCTATCGCCCGCGCTGAGTGGGGCGTTGAAGATGTTGCCGGCGCCTGTCTCGCTTAAGTCTCCGGTGCCGGGGAAGAGCGGCATCTGATGCGTGGAGCCATAGAATAAGTCCTCATCCGCCCAGAAGGCGGCTTGCGTGCCGTTGCCGTGATGCACGTCGAAGTCGACCACCGCCACGCGCTCGGCGCCATGGGCGGCGCGGGCATGGAGTGCGGCGATCGCCACGCTATTGAACAGGCAAAAGCCCATGGGGCGTGACGGCTCGGCATGGTGCCCCGGGGGCCGGACCGCGCAGAAGGCATTCTTGACGGCGCCCGACATGACCTGATCGACGGCGTAGACCGCGGCGCCGGTGGCACGGAGCGCCGCCTCCCAGCTATTCGGCGACATCACCGTATCGGGATCGAGCCAGATGAAATCGTGTTTCGGCGTAGCGGCGCGGATCGCCTCGACATAGCCGGCGGGATGCAGCCGCTCAATGGCCGCAAGATCGGCGAGCGGCGCCAGCTCGCGCTTCAAGCCGCCAAAAACATCGGCCGACACCGCGTCGTCGATGGCGCGCAAGCGGTCCGGCCGCTCTGGGTGGCCTTGGCCGGTGTCGTGCAGAAGGCAGACCGGATGAGTGAGGAGGAGCGTCGGCATGAGCAAATTGCTTGAGTGGGTGCAGCTTGACCCGTCAATGCTAACACGCGAAATGGAACGATGATTTAAATAGAACAAGACTTTAGTGATGCACCATGTCGATCGTCGCTGCCACGACTGAAGCCATTGAGCGTGCCGCGCAAGCGCTGGCGCGGGGCGAGATCGTCGCCTTCCCGACCGAGACCGTCTACGGGCTCGGCGCCAATGCGCTCGACGCTTCCGCCGTGGCGAAGATCTTTGCCGTCAAGGAGCGTCCCCGCTTCAACCCGCTGATCGTGCATGTGCTTGGGTTAAGCGAGGCGGAAGCCTATGCCGTCGTCAGCGACACGGCGCGGAAGCTGATGGGGGCCTTCTGGCCCGGACCCTTGTCTCTCGTGCTGCCACGCCGCGGAGCTTGCGCCATTGCCGATCTTGTCAGCGCCGGCCTCGACACCGTCGCGCTCCGCGCGCCGAGCCATCCCGTCGCGCGCGCGCTGCTTGCCGCGGTGAAACTGCCCATCGCCGCACCGAGCGCCAACCGCTCTGGCCGCATCAGCCCGACCACCGCCCTCCATGTCGAGGCCGAGCTTGGCAATCTGCCTGCCATGATCCTCGACGGGGGTCCATGCTCGCTCGGTCTGGAGTTCGACGGTGCTAGGTATCGAGGGTGACGACGTCACTATGCTTCGCCTTGGCGCCTTGCCGAGAGAGGAGATCGAGACCGTGCTGGGCCACCGTCTCGCCTGCCCTGAGGCAGGAGCGAAACCGGCATCGCCACGCATGGCATCGCCGGGGCAGCTTGCCATCCACTATGCGCCGAGCACGCCGCTCCGCCTGGAAGCGAGGGACATGCGGGAAGGAGAGGCGTTGCTCGCTTTCGGCCCGGACGCACCGAAGGTCGAGGGCCCTATGCTCAATCTCAGCCCGCGCGGCGACCTTAACGAGGCCGCGGTGAATTTCTTCGCCGCGCTCCGGAGCCTCGATGCGGCAGGTGCATCGGCGATCGCCGTGATGCCGATCCCGAAGCAAGGTCTTGGCGAAGCCATCAACGACCGTCTACTGCGCGCCGCGGCCGGTCGCACCGAGGACGCGCAGGTTCCACACCCGCGTTCCGCTCTCGCCTCACCATGACGCGCGACGAACAGTCATTTGAACGCCCGAGCCAAGCCACGCTCGACGCGCTCGTCCGCATCGTTGGTGAGGCGCATGCGATCAGAGACGCGGACGCCATGGCGCCCTACCTCGTCGAATGGCGCGACCGCTATTTCGGCAAGGCCGCGCTGGTGCTCAAGCCTGGATCGACGGCGGATGTCGCGGCGATCCTGAAGCTCGCCAACGAGACGCGCACCGCCATCGTGCCGCAAGGCGGCAATACCGGGCTGGTCGGCGGCCAGATTCCCTTCGAGAGCGGTCATGAGGTGGTGGTCAGTCTGAGCCGCCTGACCCATGTCCGCGACCTCGACCTTGGCGGCGACACCATGACGGTCGAGGCTGGGCTGGTGCTCGCGCAAGCGCAAAGCGTGGCGGCGAGTGCAGGGCGCCTATTCCCCTTGAGCCTTGCTTCGGAGGGCAGCTGCCAAATCGGCGGCGTGCTCGCCACCAATGCCGGCGGCATGGCGGTGCTGGCCTATGGCAACGCGCGCGATTTGACGCTTGGGCTGGAGGTCGTGCTGCCCGACGGCAGCGTGTGGAACGGATTGAAAGCGTTGCGCAAGGACAATAGCGGGTACGATCTCAAGGACCTGTTCATTGGCTCCGAGGGCACCCTCGGCATCATCACCGCCGCAGTGTTGCGCCTCTTCCCCAAGCCTGTGGGGACGGTGACGGCGCTCGCCGGGCTCACCCAGCTCGACGCAGCGATAGCCTTCTATTCCCGGGCCTATAATTTCGCCGGTCCGGCGTTGACGGCGTTCGAGCTGATGCCGCGCATCGGCCTCGACTTCGTGCTCCGGCACGGCAGCGAGACGCGCGACCCGCTCAATTCGCCGCATCCCTGGTATGTGCTGTTCGAATTGTCGTGCCCGCGGGACGGTGACGAGGTCGCCCGCCTCGCCGAGACGCTGCTCGCCCAAGGCATCGAGGCTGGAGAGCTCGATGACGCCGTGCTCGCGTCCTCGCTCGCGCAGGCGCACGAGATTTGGCGCTTGCGCGAGCTGATGAGCGAGGTGCAGAAGCACGAAGGCGGGAGCATCAAGCATGACGTCGCGGTTCCGGTTGCGCGCGTGCCGGAGTTCATCGCCCGTGCCGATCAACTCGTCGAGCTGATAGTCCCGGGCGCCCGGCCGGTGCCCTTCGGGCATCTCGGCGACGGCAACATTCATTACAATGTGAGCCAGCCACCCTCCATGGACCGCAATGTCTTCCTGTCCGATCGGAAGGCGCTGAATGCCGCCGTGCATGAGATCGTGCTCGACCTTGGCGGCTCGATCAGCGCCGAGCATGGCATCGGCCGTCTGAAGCGCGATCTCTTGCCCCGCGCCAAGCAGCCGCTTGAGCTTGAGCTGATGCGGAAGATCAAGGACGCATTCGACCCGAACGGCATCCTTAATCCCGGCAAGCTGCTGTAGCTCACAGAAGCTACGCCGCTAATCGGTCTCGGCGCGTTGCCTTGGAAACAGCAGCCGCTGATAGAACCAGCCAAACCCCATCAGCACCGCACCAAGACCCAGGAAAGACAGCGCCTGGTAGATGCCGGTGAGATCGGACATGTCGATCAAGAACACCTTGAGCACGGTGAGCACCACCACCGCCGCGGACGCCGCGCGGACGGGCAGCGAGCGTAAGGAGATGCCCGCCGCCAGCAGCGCTACGCCGAAGACGAGCCAGACCCCGGAGTAGGTGTATTTCTCGGCATTAGAATTGACGCCTTCCGTCAGGATCGGCCCGTGATACAGCCGCCGCACCTCGAGCGAGAGATAGCCGAGCGCCAGGCCCACGGCGACGACCGCTGCAATGGCGCCGTACCAGCGTGGCCGGTGCCCCCGCGTGACGAGCGCCAGCGCCGCCGCCAGGATAGCGGGCAGGCCATAGCCGAGCAGGATCAGGTTGATGAAGCGTCCGCCGACGGCCTCGTTGGAGAACAGGGGATTTTCGCTCATCCCGAGGCCGAACACGATCCCGAATAAGGTCAGCGCGGCGATGATGAGCGCGCCCCAATCGTGCACCACGCTGCCGCTGCGGAGGCGGATGCGTTCCAGCCCGATCACGAGCGCGAGCCCGACCGAGACGTCGAGCGCCGTCTCGGCAAGCGTGTTCGATCTCGTGTAAGGATCGCCGCCGGTGATGGCGCGGCGAATCTCAAACACGAACAAGAGCACGGTGAAGAGCAGCGACGCAGCATCCACCATGCGCGCCGGTACGGAGCGGGTCAGCTGCCAGAACCCGAGGGCTATCTGTCAGGGACCTATCTGGCGCTCGGCGGGGCGTTCGCGGCCCTGTTCGGGGCCGCGGGCTTTCTCGCGCGAGGCCGCAGCGAGCGGCCGCCGCCGCCGCCGATCCTGTGGAGCGCCTCGGCGGTCTTTGTGCCGATCGCGATCCTGGTCGCGCTCTACTACCGTATCGCCGAATTCGACCGCTCGATCCCCTTTGCTGCGGGCACAGCGGCCGTGGCGCTCTCTGCGCGCCAGGCGATCGCCACCGTGGCCGCGACCAGGAGCGAGAACGCCACAAGCGCCGCCGGATCGTGGCGGGTGGCGAGCACGAGAAAGGCGGAGCAAGCGAAATAGAGGGTGAGCGCGCCGGACGAGATGGCGTCGATACGGCCGGGAGCAGCCTTTGGGCCGAACAGCAAGCACGAGACAATCAACGCCGCGACCAGCACGAAGCCAACCACAACGTGGAAGATATGCGGCGCCAGAATGTCGATGCCGTAGCCCCCGCCGGGAGGCAGCGTCCATAGCGCACCAAACACCACGGCTGTGATGACGAGCCAGCGCCACAGGCATGCGCGGGCAAGCGCGAAGGCGGCCGCCGTGACGACCGCAAGATAAAGATAGAGCGCCCAGTAATTCGGCTGCTCGGTCGAGACGATGAGCGGCGTGACGAAGGCGCCGACCAAGCCGAGGCCGGCAAGCGCCGGGCCGTGCAGCAGCGCCGCCGCGAGCGTGCCGAGCGCGACCGAGCCGAGCAGCATGAAGGCGACGGCGGGCCCGATAAAGTCGTAAAGCGCGTAAGCGGCGTAGACATCGGCATAGGCGATGGCCGTGCCTGCGGCGGTCAGGATGCTTGGAATTTGCGCGGCGGGAAGACCGTTTACGCCGGTATGGATCTCGGTGCGCCGCGTCCATTCGCCGACGGCAATGAGCGCCAACGCCAGCACCCCGCCGAGAATGACCCGCATGCCAGGGCCGAGCCATCCCTGCTCGACGGAATAACGCACCAGGAAGAAGCCGCCGAAGACCAGCGCAATGCCGCCGACCCAGACCACCCATTGGGTGCCGAAACGCTCCTTCAGGCTGATCGCCGGTCTTGCCGCGGGTTCAGCTGGCGGCGTTGCCTCAGGCTCTGGGGGCGCTTCTTCTTTTTCTGGGGCGCTCGGCTCCGGCACGGGGCTCGGTAATTTCGACGGTTGGCGCTTCGCTCAAACGCGGCTCCAACGCAACACCGCCTGCCAATCCCCTAGGCGCTGCTGAAGCCCGGCAAATCGAGATTTCGAGCAGGCGGAGCCGGCCACGCGTCCCGATCGCCATGACGAGGCCGGCAATGGCGGCAATCGGCACGGCGATAACGGTGAGAATCAGTAGATCCCACATCAGATCCCCCATGCGCGCCCCCATGCCTCGGGCGGCCACCGTCGATGCTACGACGGCGGCCTCTTTCTCGAAAGCGTCCTTCGAGGAGCTAAAGCAGTCGCAGCTGCAAGGGCTCCTGCACGCCAGGCTCGTCGCGCCGAGAATCATTGAGCTTCGGGTGCATCTCGATGGCTTCGAAAAGGTCGTCGGGCGCCGGCTGCAACAGTTGTAACGCCGCCTCCGCCTTCGTCGGCTCCAGTCGAGCCAAGCCGAAGTGCTCAGGATCGCACCACCGGCATGCGGTCATGCAGCGGGAGTCACGGTGGCATTGGCGGCGCAGGTAATGATGGCAACCGTGTCCATCTCGCCGGCGTCTTTGTCCCGCCAGCGCTTCCAAATACCGGCAAAGGCGATCAGGTCGCCCTTCCGCGGGCGGAGCAGGAAGGGCCGCCGCGCGCCCTTTCCGGTCCATTCGTAGAAACCGTCCGCGGGCACCGAGCAACGGCGCTTGGCGTAGCGCTGGCGGAAGGCCGGCTTATCCGCGATGCCCTCGGCGCGCGTGCTTGCGTCGGCGCAATATTATAACGGGCCGGGAAACCAGGGTTTCCCGATAGCCGAATGTGGTGGCCTTGCGGCGCCCCGGTTTGGTCCGGGGCGCGCGCCTAGCTTTCGCCGCCAAGAAGCATTACTCAAGGCACTATGAAAGGTTCCGCGCCCCGACCCCTCGCGCTCGGCTTCGGGTTTTGCCTGCTCGCCGCTGGCGTGCTTGCCTGGGCCCCTATCGCCGAGGCGCAGTTTTTCTGGTCCCCCTTTTTCCAGCAAGAGCAACCCCGCCGGCCGAAAGTGCGCCCGAAGCCTGCCGCGCCGCCGAGCGATGATCTGCCGCCCATCGTACCGAAGGAAAGCTCGGTACCGCCCCCGCCGGACGACCGGCCCTATGACACGAAGCTGCTGCGGCTTGCCGAGGTTCTTGGCGCCGTCCACTATTTGCGCGAGCTCTGCGGCGCCCAGGAAGGCCAGCTCTGGCGCGATCAGATGAAGGAGATCCTCAAGAATGAGGGCTCCACCGCGGTCCGCCGGGCCAAGCTCGTGAACAGCTTCAATGACGGCTATCGCGGCTACCGCCGTACCTATCGCAGCTGCACGTCGTCGGCCACCGTCGCCATCACCCGTTTCTCCACCGAGGGCGCTCAGATCGCCACAGCGCTGGCGCAGCCATCGCATTATGCGAGCCGCACCGCGCCCGACCAAACGGCAACGCCTGCGGCCACTGAGCAGGCATCTCCCCCGGCAAACAAGGATGAGACGAATAAAGGCGAGGCCAATAAGGGGGAAGCCAAACCAGGCGGCGCCAAGCAAGGCGAACCGAGGCCGGCCGAAGCCAAGGCCGGCGAAGCCAACAAGACCGAAGGCACCACGGGCGCAATCGATCAGCCCGAGCCGAATCGGCATGAAAAGCACAAGGCCAAGAAGGCCGATCACACTGCGCCGGCCGAAGCGAGCCAATCTCCAGCCGACCAGTTTCCCGGGATTAACCGTTAGTTCACGTTATTTCCCCACGGGCAACTCCCCCGTGCCAAGGTTGAGGCTAATTTTGCGCAAAGCAGGGGGATACCCGTTGCGGTCGACCCAGCGAACATCGGCAAGCCCGGAGGATGACGCTCAGAAGCAAGCTGCTCTGAGATACATCCTCGATGCTTGGGAAGAGGCCCTGCATGACGGCATTGAGCCGGAAATGCTTGCCAACGCCGCGCTGTTCGCCGCCCTAGCCGATCTCATCGCTCTGTATGGCGAGGACGCCGTGGCGAAGATGACGGGAGGCCTGTCACGGCGCATCCACCATGGCGAGTTCACGCTGAAGCGCACCTCGCAATAGGCCTGCGTTCAGCGCCAATGCAACACCAGCTCGTTGAGCAACAGGATCGCGCCGAAAACGATCAATAGCGTCCCCGCCACCCGATTGATGAGCCTGAGCCGGCTCTCGTTGAGCCGATGCCTGATCGTGGAGATCAACTCGGCAAGCCCAAGCCACCACAACAGGCTGCCGCCCATCACCGAGGCGACAAGCACTAGGGCCTCGAGATAGGTGTCGAGGCCACCGATCAGCGAGCTTAATCCCCCGATTACCGCAAGCATGCCGATGATGGCGCCGGGGTTGCTGATGGTGAGGAAGAAGGTCTGCGGGATGATGCCGGTGTGCTCCCAAAGCCGGGACTTCTGCTCTGGAACGATCGCGAGCGCCGGACGCGTGAACAAGAGGCCCACGCCGAAGGCGATCAACAACAGGCCACCAAGCAATTGGATCGGCCCGGCATAGGCAATCATCACCTCGGAGATCGCAGTCATGCTGAAGGCCGCGATCGCCGCGAGCAGCCCGTCACCGAGGACAGCGCCCAGACCCGCAGCCACGCCGGCCCAGAAGCCCTTGGTCGCCAACCGCTGGATGCAAAGGACATTGACCGGCCCAATGGGCACGGCTACCAGCACGCCAATGCCGATGCCGGCCAGCACCAGTTGGATGCCGGAGAGGACGATATGCGCGCCGGACAGCACGTGCAGCCTATCGCTGCGGGACGACGTGGCGAGACGAACGATTGGCTCCCGCGCTCTGCATGCGGGATGTCCCGGCCCGGTGCGAAAGGAGCCGAGCGCTCAAGGAGGGATGGATGAATTGCCGCACAAGATCGGTCATGGTGGCCCTTGCCGCATTGGTAGCTGGCACCTTCCTTATTGTCTACGTCTACCGGCCCGGGCACAGCGCGCCAGACCTCGCTGAAACCAACGGCCAAGCAAACACGTTCCAAGCTGGCGCGGCCGAAGCCGGGGCGCCCGCCGCGAACGAATCCTCAAGCCCGAAGAGCGAGCCCACCAAGCCCGCAGGCGAACCGGCCAAGCCTGACGGCGAAGCCGTCAAACCAGGAGGCGAAGCCGCCAAGCCTTACGGCGAAGCCGCGGCGCCTGCAATCGAAGTTCCGAAGCCCATGCCCCAGGCGACCGCGCCAACGGGTCCGGCGCCAAAGGTGCAGTACGAGCTCAATCAATTGCCGAGACCGATCAAGCGCATGCTCGAGCACATCGTCGTCGCTGCACAAAGCGGCGACATCGACGAGATGCTTCCGGTGCTGGAAGAGAACGAGCTGCCGCCGATGCTGAGCACGTCGGCCGTGAGCGACCCGATCGCTTTCTGGAAGAAAGCCTCCGCCGATGGCCAAGGGCGCGATGTGCTCGCCGCCATGCTGAATGTGTTCAGCTCGGGCTTCGTGAAGAAGGGCGAAGGCAAGGACGCGATGTATGTCTGGCCTTACTTCGCCGAGCTCGACCTTAAGACCTTGACGCCGAGCCAAGAGGTCGAGCTTTATCGCCTCCTGCCTCCCGCCCAAGCTCTCGCCATGAAGCAAAGCGGCAAATACACATACTACCGCGCTGGCCTCGGGGAAGACGGCGTGTGGCACTACTTCATGCAATAGAGCTGGAGCATGATCCCGAAAAGCTGCAGACTTTTCGGACTACGCGTCAAGACAACCGCGCCTGGCGCGGGAACGCGTCGGCGAAACGGACAGGTTCGCCGCTGGCGCGCCCAAGCTCTCCCTCCCACATGGCGACGCCGCCGCGCACGATCGTCCCGATCGGCCAGCCCTTCACTTTATGCCCGGCGAACGGCGTCCAGCCGGATCTGCTGCCGATCCATGCATCCTCGATCACCCGCTCGGATTTGAGATCGACGATGGTGAGGTCCGCATCATAGCCGACAGCCACGCGGCCCTTGCCGGCGATCGAGAACAAGCGTTGCGGTCCGGCGCTGGTCAAATCCATGAAGCGGGCAAGGCTCAGCCGTCCTTTGCCGACGTGGTCGAGCATGACCGGCACGAGCGTCTGCACCCCCGGCATGCCGGAGGGCGAGGCGGGATAGCTCTGGCTTTTCTCCTCAAGCGTATGCGGCGCGTGATCGGAGCCGAGCACATCGACCACGCCCTGGGCGAGCCCCCACCACAAAGCCTTTTGATGGCTGGCATCGCGGAGCGGCGGGTTCATCTGCGCCTTCGTGCCGAGCGCGCGATAGGCTTCTGCCGCGGTGAGCGTCAGGTGCTGCGGCGTGACCTCGACGCTGGCTAGGTCCTTGTGCAGGGCAAGCAACTGCATTTCGGCCGCCGTCGACACATGCAGCACATGCACGCGCTTGCTTGCCGCCGACGCGAGCCTCAGCAGCTTCGCGGTTGCCGCCAACGCCGCCTCGGGGTCGCGCCATTCGCTGTGGCTCGCGGGCTCGCCTTCGCGCCGGAGCGAAGCGCGCTCGCGCAAGCGTCCCTCATCCTCGGCGTGGAAGGCGGCGCGCCGCTCGATCAACGCAAGGATGCGAGCAAGCGTCTCATCGTCGTCGACGAGCAAATCGCCGGTGGAGGAGCCCATGAACACTTTGACGCCCGCGGCTCCGGGGAGCCTCTCGAGGTAAGGAAGCTCCTCGACATTCTCGCGCGTGGCGCCGACGAAAAAGGCGAAGTCGCAATGCATGCGCCCGCGCCCGCGGGCGACCTTTTCGGCGAGAGCCTCGGCGCTCACCGTTGCTGGCCGCGTGTTCGGCATCTCGAATATTGCGGTGACGCCCCCCAGGACCGCCGACCGGCTGCCGGATTCCAGATCCTCTTTATGCTCGAGCCCCGGCTCCCGGAAATGCACCTGGGTGTCGATGACGCCCGGCAGCACATGCAGCCCGGCCGCGTCCAGCGTCTTGCCGGCGGCATTGGCAGCAAGGCTGCCGATCGCCGCAATGCGGCCGTCCCTGACGCCAATATCGGCAAGACCCTCGCCGGCATGGCTGACCAGGGTCGCGCCCTTGATGAGGAGATCGAAGGTTTCGGCCAAGACGAGGCTTTCGCTAGCGCTGAGGCTCGTGCCCGCTTAAATAAGTCTTGAGCAGCTTGCAAGCGGAAGACCTGGCCATGAGCCAATGCAACGTGGCGATTCTTGCCGACCGCGCGGTGGTCCGCGTTGCGGGCCCGGGCGCGCGCGCCTTTCTGCAAGGGATGATCACCAACGATATCAACAAAGTGGGGAACGGCGGCCGCGATTCATACCGGTCTGCTCGCGCCCCAAGGGAGGATTCTGTTCGATTTTTTTGTGGTGCCCGAAGGGGACGGCTATTTGCTGGAATGCGGCAAGGCGCAAGCGAGCGCGCTGATGCAACGGCTCCTGTTCTACCGCTTGCGGGCTGAAGTCGAGATCGAAGAGGAGCCGTCGCTCATTGTGGCGGCGACTTGGGGTGAGACGCCTCACCTGCCGGAGGACACGATTGCTTACGCCGACCCCCGGCTCCCCGCGCTCGGACTTCGCATCCTGCTCCCCGCGGAGGCGCGCGGAGCCGATCTTGGCTGCGCGCTTTCCGCCGGGGTCGATTACCATGCAAGGCGGATCGGGCTCGGTGTGCCCGAGGGCGGACGCGACTACGCCTATGGCGACACCTTTCCGCATGATGCCCTGTTCGACCAGCTGAACGGCGTCGACTTCAAGAAAGGCTGCTATGTGGGCCAGGAGGTCGTGTCGCGCATGGAGCACAGAGGCACGGCGCGGAAACGCATTGTCGGCGTCGAAGGGGAGGGGCCGTTGCCCGCATCCGGCACCGAGATCACCGCGGGCGGCAATCGCGATCGGGACGCTCGGCTCGACGAGCGGGGCCTCGGGGCTCGCGCTCCTGCGCCTCGACCGCGCCGAGGAGGCGAAGGCAGCAGGACTTCCCTTGCGCGCGGGCGACGTCACGGTCGCTTTGCGCATCCCGTCCTGGGCCCGCTTCAAGACCCCGGCGACCATTGCCTCATGAGCCGCGCCGGAGTGAAGCGTTGCCCATGGGTCGGATCTGACCCGCTCTACGTTGCTTATCACGACGAGGAATGGGGTGTACCCAAGACCGATGCCAGAGCGCTGTTCGAGAAGCTTGTGCTCGAAGGCTTCCAGGCAGGACTTTCTTGGATCACAATCTTGCGCAAGCGCGAAGCTTCCGCGCCGCCTTCGATAATTTCGATGCCGAGGCCATGGCGAAATATGGGTCACGCAAAATCGAGAGCCTGCTTGCGGACGCGGGCATCGTCCGCCATCGCGGCAAGATCGAGGCGGCGATCTCTAACGCGCAGGCTTTCCTCGATCTGGAAGCAGGGCCTGGCTTCAGCCGGTTCCTGTGGAGCTTCGTCGCCGGCAAGCCGAAGCAGAGCCGCTATGCGGGCATGGCCGAAATCCCGGCAAAGACGCTGGAGAGCAGCGCGCTGGCAAAAGCGCTAAAACAGCAGGGCTTTCGCTTCTGCGGGCCGACGACGGCCTACGCCTTCATGCAGAGCGTCGGCATGGTCAACGACCATTTGACGAGCTGCTACCGCCGCCTAGCTTGCGCCAAGCTCGGGAAGTCCCTCAGCCTTTAGAGCCGCGAGGATCGGCGCTCCGCGGAAAGGTGCGCTCCTCTTGGATCTTTCCATTCCGCTTCCTGATCCTGACCGCGCCTCGCCCGCCGACGGCCTTTTCCAAGACGCCGCCTTTGGTGGCCGCTGCCTTGGTCGCAAATCGCTTCACCACGTCGCCAGTGCCCTCGTGCTTCAGTTCCCACTTCTTCTTATCCGTATTGTGCGCGAGCGAAAATCTGGGCAGCTTTGCCATGCGAATCCTCCCAAATAAATGCTGGTGGACCTGTACTCGAACAAGAATCGGCTAATGAATGGCATTATGCATGCATTTCGTCCATGTTTTCCTGATGGAGCTACCAGGCTATCCACTATCCGAGGGTAAGCTCTTCGCTTCTCCTGTGTGAGGACTGGGTGAGCCATGCATAACGTTACTGCCGACGGGGAGGCACGCGCATGGCAGCGCATGCTGAGCGGCCGGCGACTCGATCTGCTCGATCCCTCGCCCCTCGACATCGAGATCGAGGATATCGCCCACGGGCTTGCCCGCGTCGCCCGCTGGAACGGCCAGACGCTGGGTGCGCATGCCTTCTCGGTGGCGGAGCACTGTCTGCTCGTCGAGACGATCGCCGGCGCGCTTTCGCCCGGGCTCGACCGCCGCTTCCGGCTCGCCGCCTTGATCCACGATGCGCCGGAATATGTCATCGGCGACCTGATCAGCCCTTTCAAGGCGGCGCTGTCGCTCGACTACAAGGCCTTCGAAACGAGGCTGCTCGCCGCCATCCATATTCGTTTCGGGGTGCCCGCCGAGCTCCCGTCCGAGATCACCAAATTGATCAAGCGCGCCGACAAGATCGCGGCCTATTACGAGGCGACCGCGCTAGCGGGCTTTTCGGTCGAGGAGGCCGGCCGCTACTTCGGCCGGCCGCGTGGACTGAAGCCGGGCCTGGTGGCGAAGCTGTCGCAGCTCACGCCGCTGCTGGCAGCGGACGGCGAGGCCAAATTCCTCAAGCGTTTCAATGAGCTCGTACCATGACGGTCCCGCTCAGGCATCCCGGTTTGCTAAAGGAAGATCGGAAGGCGACCCTGATTTCGCCAAGAGACTCACCTAGGGTGCCGCGTATCATGCCGCCACAGACCATCTACGTCGCGCCGCTCAGCCTGGTTGAGACCACGATTGCCGAATTGAGCGTCAGCCATCTCGTGACGCTTGATCAACGGCGAGACCCCGGTGCCCACCCCGCCTTCGATCGACCCGGACCGCCATCTCCGGCTCGCCATGAACGACATCTGCGAGCCCGCGGCGGGCCTCGTGCTGCCGTGCCAGGAGCATGTCGCCGATCTCGTCCAATTCGCGCTCGACTGGGACCGCAAAGCGCCCCTCTTGATCCATTGCTGGGCCGGCATCAGCCGCTCGACCGCGGCGGCCTTCATCTCCCTCTGCGCGCTCAACCCCGAGGCCGACGAGTTCGATCTCGCCCGGGCGTTGCGGCTTGCCTCCCCCACCGCCTATCCCAACCGGCGGCTGGTGGCGCTTGGCGATGAGGCGCTGGCCCGCTCCGGGCGCATGGTGGCGGCGGTCGATGAGATCGGCCGCGGGGCGATTGCCGAGGAGGGGCAGGTGTTCGCTTTGTCTGCTCTGGCTGCGGCCTGATCCCATGCCTGAGGCTATGCGCGCTGCGGAGACTGCAGGCGAGACCCAGGTCGAGCTTGGGCTAAACGCGGCGATCGTCGCCGTTCGCGAGCAGCAGCCGCAAATCTTAGTGGTACGGCCGGGGACGTTCGGATCGGGCGAATGGGACACGCTTCCCTTTGGCCCCTTCTCCCCTCGCGCCCACCGCACGCTCGACATCGGTCTCCGTGCCTGGGTCAAGCGGCAGACCGGGCTCGACCTCGGCTATGTCGAGCAGCTTTACACCTTCGGCGACCGTGGCCGTCACGCCGAGCCCGGCGATAGCGCCTCGCACATCCTGTCCGTCGGTTATCTCGCTCTCACCCGCAGCTCGGGCGAAGAGCTGCTCGGGTCGCATTGGTCGCCCTGGTACGCCTATTTCCCCTGGGAGGATTGGCGGCGCGGCAAGCCCGAGATTCTCCTGAGCGAGATCGAGCCGAGGCTCAAGGAATGGGCCGAGCGGGCGCCCTTGCCCGACGAGCCGGTGCGGCCGCTCCGGCGCGCCGAACGGCTGAAGGTTGGCTTCGGCATCGGCGCCGGCTTCGACGAGGAGAAGGTGCTCGAGCGGTACGAACTCCTCTATGAGGCAGGGCTGGTCATGGAGGCAGCGCGCGACGGCCGGGCGGCCACAGGTCAATGGCGCGAGCTCCCGGAGTTCGGCCGTCCCATGGCCTTTGATCACCGCCGCATCCTGGCTACCGCCATGGGGCGCTTGCGCGGCAAGCTCAAATACCGGCCCGTGGTGTTCGAGCTGCTGCCTCCCGAATTCACCCTGCTCGAGCTGCAAAAAACCGTGGAAGCCATCTCCGGCACGCTGCTGCACAAGCAGAACTTCCGCCGACTGGTCGAGCAAGGCCGCCTGGTCGAGCCTACTGGCAATGTCTCGACCGAGACCGGCGGCCGGCCGGCGAAGCTCTATCGCTTTCGCCGTGAAGTGGTGCTGGAGCGGCCGGCGCCTGGGCTGCGGGTGAAGGCCGGCCGCGCCTAGGGCGCGATCGCCGCGAGCGGAATTGCGACCGCGTTCGGGCCCTACATCGAGGCCGCATGGGCGGTTGCGCGGTAAGAAGAGTCGATGACCCTTCGATCAGCTTCCAAGAATTTATTCCGCGGAGCGGTCAGCAAGGATTGTTGGTGCTGAATTAGATTTGGCTCATCTCTTGTGTTTTTGGCCATTCAGGGCTATATTTAGATATAAGTGGATGATGATCACTCAAGGGATATTGCCTCTGTTTTGAGGTGCCTTCGCCTGTTATCGTCCGCACACGCCGCGATCCGGCAAATCAGGTTAGTAAGGCTGTCAGCAATGTCCACATTTGATTACACCGCAGAGGCCGAGCTGTTCCCTGCCCGGAATTGGAAATCCAAATCCCGTGGCGTTGGCTACAAGCGCTTCACGGCCGCGTCGGAAGCTATCCGCTTTGCTATCGAAGAGCTCCCGCCAGAGTTCCTGCTGGGCGCTTATCTCGAGGTCGAGGAGGAGCGGTTCGACGGCAGTGGAATCCGCCGCCTCTACGAGAGCACCGCTTATCCTCTGCCTCGTCGCGCCGCGGACTCGGGCGCCAAGAGGAAGAGTGGGTAAGCCGTCTTACGGCAGATGAACTCGCTGATCACCCCAAGATGACCTTGTCCGGTTCCGGCGACACGCACATCGCTTCGCATCACGTGCGTCCGCGCGTGACGCCTGCCGTCGAAGCCGTCGGCTGAGCTGACGCGAGCCCGCCGGAACTCAAGCGCAAAGCAACAGAAGCGGACAAGAGGACTCTTTACATGCAGACCTACGTCGCAGAGATTGACGGACGTCCAATCTTTGCCTTCCGCTCGGTGGACGATGCCTGTGCGCAAGCCTGGCTCGACATTCATGGCTTGATGCGCCGCACGCTCGAACGGCTGCAAAGCGGCGGCCGGGCCGTCTGGGATGGCCAATCGGCAATCATCGCACGCAAGGCGACGTCAGATGAATCGGCGACATGGAGTCAATCGAGCAACCGGGCTGCCGATGACGAGCAGCTCGACGAACCTGACGCCATCACCGTCTGGCTGATCCCCACCCCTGCGGAACCGCTGCCCCTGCTAACGTCCGGCCAACCCAGGCAGCGAAGGAATGAGCGAACGGAACCCGCCAAGCAGGCGTGAGACCGCGAGCTGGAGCCTCGTTGGCGCGGCGCATTTGGCTGGGTGTGCGTGAGTTCCGCGTCACTGGGAACGCCATCTGAAGGACGGCCATACTCTCGGGAGGGTCACCCACGCACCTTATGACCCTGCGCTCTTTCCTTGGCCGCGTCGAGGCCCATCGCAGTTCGGCTCCATTTGCGGCGTTGACCCGCCAATTTATCTCTGATGGTGGCAGAGATCGCCATGGACGATTTCGGCACCGGCTTTGCCTCTCTGTCCTCGTTGCAATCGTTCCGCTTCGACAAGATCAAGATCGACCGGACCTTCGTTTCAGGCGTGGAGTCCAATCCCATCCGGCGCCCATCGCCACCTACGCCAAGCTCACCAATGGCAAAGGCATCAACGTGCTGATGGCCGGCTGATCTGGAGGGTCGGGGTCTCGGCCCGCGGCGAACTTACGAGTTTGAGATCGCCGCCGGATTGCGCGCGGGCGCCCGTTCCGCGCTTTCCATGCGGGTGGCAACTGCGTGCCCGCTACTCGATGCGGGGGCCGAGGCTAGGCCGCGATCCTGAAGCTTGGTCTTAGGATGCGTGCTGGAACGGTTGATCGTGGCCGTCCCAACCATGTTGAGCCCGATCATAAAGCTCGCGCCGCTGGCGATCACGGCCACCACGGCGGCAAGCCGCACCGCATCTCTCAACTGAATTCGCTCCGGCGCCTCTATTCGGACAGCCCGGTTGAGATAGGCGATCAACGAGCTGAGCAACCCTGACATGGCGCCACTGCCGAACACCAGCATGGCCGCGACGAGTTTTGGCTCAGTGTCTTGAAAGCCAAGAGCGAAGGCCGCCAACATCAGCAGCGCGGCGCCGCCGTTGAGAAGGACGAGATAACCAAGCGCTCGACCGGCGTATCTCTCTTGCTGCCCGTCAATCAAGACTGGAGCGGGCCGAGAAACATCGGCTGGCCGGGAACCGGACGGTGGCATCGCCATTATCTTCCTCATCAGGCGACCAGGATCGGCATGGGCGAGGAGGCTCTATGCACCCCCATGCGACATCACCGATCTTGATGAAGCCATCGAAATCGCACGCCTTTGCGGCAAGCAAAGGGCTTATGCATGCATTCTCCCGGGAAATTGGCTCGGACTGAAGGACAAATCTTGGCTCGCCAACAGAAACAACAACAAGCCGCACCTCCTGCTTTCCTCGCCTTGGCGGCGTTCATGCTCATTGCGGAGCAGGGCTTGGCCGCGGATCGCACGATCAACACCGAGGCCGGGCGAATCAAGGTCGAAACCTTTGCCGACGGGCTCGAGCACCCATGGAGTCTCGCCTTTCTGCCGGAGGGTCGGATGCTGGTGACGGAACGTCCGGGGCGGCTCCGGCTGATCTCCAAGGACGGTGCGCTCTCGGAGCCGCTTGCGGGCGTCCCCAAGGTCGTCGCCCAAGGTCAGGGGGGACTGCTCGACGTGGCGCTCGACCCTGATTTCGGTGCAAATCGCCTGGTTTATCTCTCCTATGCCGAGCCGGGGGAGGGCGGCGCCTCGACGGCTGTGCGCGGGGGCGATTGGAGGGCGACGGCCTTAAGGACGTTGAAGTCATCTTCCGCCAGCTGCCCAAGGTCAGTGGTGACCTGCAATTCGGGTCGCGCCTTGCCTTCAGCCCGGACGGCAAGCTGTTCATCACCCTCGGCGAGCGCTTGAAGTTCGACCCGGCCGGTGATCTCACCGTCGGGCATGACCTTCTATACCGGCGAGGCGATCCCGGGCTGGCGCGACAATCTCCTGATCGGAGGCTTGTCGTCGGGGGCCATCATTCGCTTGACCCTCGATGGGGAAAGCGTCACCGCCGAGGAGCGGATTCCCATGGGGATACGTATCCGCGATGTGGCGCAGGCGCCGGACGGTTCGGTCTTAGCCCTGACTGACGAGAATGACGGCAAGATCCTGCGCCTCACGCTCGAAAATTCGCCCCAATGACGCGCAAGGTCTAGGGCGCAGCAATGGAGGAACGGCGGCAACGACCCCGGCTTCGCCCCATAAGCCCCTTATCGCGCTGACCGGTGCCACGGGTTTCATCGGGCAGCATCTGTTGGCCGGGCTGCGCCATCGCGGTTATCGCTTGCGTGTGCTGCTGCGCCGGCCGACGCCCGTGCCAATGGAATGCGCGAGCGCCCTGATCGGCGATCTCGCGCAGCCCTATAACATGTCGGAAGCGCTCGCCGGCGTCGATGCGGTGATCCATTCCGCCAGCGTCGGGCAAGCCATGTCCGGCTTGCCCGAGGACGACTATCGCCTGCTCAACACCGAGGCTACGCTCAAGCTTGCCCGCGCGGCAGAACGGGCGGGCGTGCGGCGCTTCGTCTTTCTGTCCTCGATCCGCGCGCAAACCGGTCCCACCGCGGACGGCGTCCTCACCGAGGTTATGCGACCCGAAGCCCACCGACGCTTATGGCCGATCGAAACTCGCTGCGGAACAGGGACTGGCAGGGACGGGCCTCGACTGGGCCGCACTCCGACTCGTGCTCGTCTATGGCCCTGGCGTGCAAGGCAACATAGCGCGGCTGGTGCAGCTGGCGCGCTCTCCCTACCCGCTGCCGTTCGGCGCGCTGAAGGCGAAGCGCTCGCTGCTCGCGCTCGACAATCTGGTGGAGGCGGTCGCCAAGGTTCTTGCCGCCCCGGCGCCGCTCAAGCGCCCCTTCATCGTCGCCGATCCCGAGCCGCTGACCGTTGGGCAGATGGTCATGGCGATGCGCCGCGGTCTCGGACGGCGGCCGGCGCTCTTTCCAGTGCCGCGCTTGGCTCTCGCGGCGGCGATGCGGACGATGGGGCAAGCCGAGACCTATCAGCTCCTCTCCGGCTCTCTTGTGGCCGACAGCTCGGCGCTCAGCCAAGTCGATTGGGTTCCGGTCACGGCGACCCAAGCGGGGCTGGAAGCGCTCATGCGAGCCGGCAATCGCGGAACATGACGGGGGATCTGGGGACGCCTCGTCCGCTTTGTCGCCGCGAGGTCGTGCAAGGCATCTTGGCTCTCGCCATGCTATCGCATGTTGCGGGCGACCGCGCGCCAACCATATGCCTGCGGGGCTTACCGGTGCTGACGCGAGGGCAGGGGAAAAAGCATGGCTAAGGACATCGTGATGCTGCATGGCGCCTCAGCCGGCGGCTGGTGCTTCGATCGATTTCGCGGGGTGTTCGAGAGCCTGGGCTGGACGTGCCATGCGCCGGACCTGATCGGTCATGGCAAGGACTTGGCTGACGCCGACGCCAAGCTTGCCGGCGTCGGCATGGCCGACTATCGCGCCGAGCTCACGGAATTCTTGAAGACATTCGCCGCGCCGCCCGTGCTGCTCGGCCATTCCATGGGAGCCGTGCTCGCCCAGCAGCTCGCCACGGCCGGATTTGCCCGAGCGCTGGTGCTGGTCAGCCCGGCGCCGCGTGCCGGCATCCTGCCGGCCACCGACAGCGAGCGTCAGCTCGACCAAGATCTGATGACCATCGCGGCCTTTTGGAAGACCGTCATTCAACCGGACTTCAACCTGGCTTGCGTCTATTCGCTCAACCGGGTGCCGAAAGAGCAGCAGCGGAGCGTCTTCGACCGGTTCGGTCCGGAATCTGGCCGGGCCTATTTCGAGCTGTTCTTCTGGATGTTCGATAAGACCGGAGCCACCGCGGTCGACACGCCTAAGGTTCGCTGCCCGGTGCTGTGTCTCTCAGGCACCGATGACAACCTTGTGTCGCTGCCGACCGCGCGGGCGACGGCTTTGTCCTACCGGAACGCCCCGTTCTGGGAGGAGGCCGGGCACGGACACATGCTCCCCGTGGAGCCCGGCGCAGAGGACATTGCCCGCCGCATTGCGGACTGGATTCTGGCTTAAACGGTGCGCCTCTTGCACCTTGACGCCAATTGCGGTCGACTAGCCCACTCTCCGCCGATCAGACGATCCCCCCAATCGACATCCGCGCTTCGTCAGCCGTGAGTGACATCGATACATGCAGCCGATTATCGCCATCTCCGATCTCTCCAAGACCTATGCCTCCGGTTACGAGGCTCTGAAGAACGTCAGGCTGGAGATCCGCCGCGGCGAGATTTTTGCCCTGCTCGGGCCGAACGGCGCGGGCAAGACGACGCTGATCAACATCGTCTGCGGCATCGTCACGCCATCCGAGGGCACGGTCTTGGTCGGCGGTCACGACATCATCACCGACCCCCGCGCCACCCGCTCGATGATCGGGCTGGTGCCTCAGGAGCTGACCACCGATGCCTTCGAGACCGTTTGGGCGACGGTCTCCTTCAGCCGTGGGTTGTTCGGCAAGCGGGAAAACCCGGCGCATATCGAGAA
Organism: uncultured Alphaproteobacteria bacterium; assembly: GCA_963804705.1. Classification (GTDB taxonomy): domain Bacteria; phylum Pseudomonadota; class Alphaproteobacteria; order Rhizobiales; family Methyloligellaceae; genus Methyloceanibacter. The sequence goes on along the minus strand of CAWDRM010000019.1, from coordinate 130,382 downwards.
GGTGCTGAAACAGCTGTCCCTCTGGGACCGCAAGGACAGCAAGATCATGACGCTGTCCGGCGGCATGAAGCGCCGGGTGCTCATCGCCAAGGCGCTGTCGCACGAGCCCGAGGTGCTGTTCCTCGACGAGCCGACCGCGGGCGTGGACGTCGAGCTCCGCCAAGAGATGTGGCAGGTGGTGCGTAACTTGCGCGCCTCCGGAGTGACCATCATCCTCACCACCCACTACATCGAAGAGGCCGAGGACATGGCCGCTCGAATCGGCGTGATCTCCAAGGGCGAGATCATCCTCGTCGAGAACAAGGCCGAGCTCATGCACAAGCTCGGCAAGAAGCAATTGACGCTCGAGCTGCACCAGCAACTCGACGCCTTGCCGGCCGAGCTTGCCCGGCACAATCTGGCACTTCAGTCCGACGGTCACGAGCTCGTCTATACCTACGACAGCCAAGGCGAGCGCACCGGTATCACCGGCTTGCTTCAGGACCTAAACCAGGCGGGCGTCAGCTTCAAGGACCTCAACACCACGCAGAGCTCGTTGGAAGACATCTTCGTCGATCTGGTGAGGCAGCGAAAATGAACGTGCCAGCGATACGCGCGATTTACAAATTCGAGATGGCGCGCTGGCGGCGCACGCTCTGGCAAAGCGTGGTGTCTCCGGTCGTCTCGACCTCGCTCTATTTCGTGGTGTTCGGCGCGGCGATCGGCTCGCGCATCGCCGAGATCGAGGGGGTGACCTATGGCGCCTTCATCGTGCCCGGGCTGATCATGCTGATGCTGCTGACCCAGAGCGTCGCCAATGCCTCGTTCGGCATCTATTTTCCAAGGTTCGTGGGCACGATCTACGAGCTGTTGTCGGCGCCCATCTCTTCCCTCGAGATCGTCATCGGCTATGTCGGCGCCGCGGCGACGAAATCGATCATCCTCGGCCTGATCATTCTGGCGACCGCGGGATTCTTTGTGCCGCTCCGCATCGAGCATCCGCTCTGGATGGTCGCCTTCCTGGTGCTCACTGCCGTGACCTTCAGCCTGTTCGGCTTCATTCTCGGCATCTGGGCGGACGGCTTCGAGAAACTGCAGATCGTGCCGCTGCTCGTCATCACCCCGCTCACCTTCCTCGGCGGCAGCTTCTATTCGATAAAGCTGCTGCCGCCGTTCTGGCAGAAGGTGACGTTGTTCAATCCGGTGGTGTATCTGGTCAGCGGCTTCCGCTGGAGCTTTTACGGGGTAGCCGATGTGAGCGTGGCGCTAAGCCTCGCCATGACGGCTCTCTTCCTGACCATCTGCCTCGCGGTCATTTGGTGGATCTTCAAGACTGGCTACCGGCTGAAGAGCTAGTGATCGTCCAGGGACGTCCTTGTGGCGGAGCTGGACGCAATCGGACGGGAACAGTGCCTGTTGCTCGGCTCGGTCGCGATCTATGTCTTGGTCAGGCCGAAAGTGGCGGCAGCCGCCGCCTCGCCATGATTCTCTGCCCAACTACCGAACTGTCATTTGAGGTGATCTCAAGTGGACGAAACGACGATCGACCGCGATGCCATGGGGCGTTTGGCGAAGGCTCTGGTCTTCATCTGCGGGGCGGATCATCCGACGACGGTCGCGCTCAAGGTGGCCGCCGAGACCGGGTCCGCGCGAGACATCAAAACGGCGCGGGCGGCGTTTCTCAAATTGAAGCAGAGCGAGCGCCGCGCCGCCTTGGCGATGATCCAAGACTGATCCCGCGTCGCCAGACTGGGCGTGGGCCTTGCGGCGCCTCACTTTCGCGCAGCGTGACGGTATCGCACAGTCTCGCCATTGCCCCTTTGAAGGGCCCTCCCGATCCCCTATACTCTGAATGAGAATAGCTCAGCAGGGAGGGGGGCCGGCCTTGTGCCGGATGTTTTTAGCGCCCATATATGCTCATTGTGAGCATTATGGATCGAAAGGACAGGAGTGGGGCGGTGACGGTGCAGTCCTCGGTGGCAACGGGGCTCAGGAAGCTTAAGCCGGCGCTCGAGTTGCAGCCGGCTACGCTGCCCGATCTTGCCTACACACCGGAAGTGGCGCGGGAGACCGCACATCTCTACGAGCGGGTGGCCCGCGTGATCCCACCCATCGAGTGGCCGGGCTTTGCCCCTTACATCAAGGCCATCAACGAGCTGAAGCGGTCGCGCAACGCCGTGGTGCTCGCCCATAACTACATGACGCCGGAGATCTTCCACTGCGTCGCCGACGTCGTCGGCGATTCGCTTCAGCTCGCTCGCGAGGCGGCCAAGAGCGACGCCGACATCATCGTCCAGGGCGGCGTGCATTTCATGGCCGAGACCTCCAAGCTGCTCAACCCCGATAAGCTGGTGCTCATTCCCGATAGCCGCGCCGGCTGCTCGCTCGCCGCCTCGATCACGGGCGCGGACGTCCGTACGTTGCGCGAGGCCTATCCGGGGGTACCGGTCGTGACCTACGTCAACACCTCGGCCGAGGTAAAAGCCGAGTCCGACATCTGTTGCACCTCGTCCAACGCCGTGCGGGTGGTGGAGTCCTTGGGCGCCAAGCGCGTCATCATGATTCCCGACGAGTATCTGGCCAAATGGGTGGCGACCCAGACCAAGGTCGAGATCATCACCTGGAAGGGTCACTGCGAGGTGCATGAGCGCTTCACCGGGGACGAGCTCCGCGCCTATCGCGAGGCCGACCCCGGCGTGAAGATCATTGCCCACCCGGAGTGTGCGCCCGATGTGCTCGCCGAGGCCGATTTCACCGGCTCGACCAGCGGCATGATCAAATGGGTGAAGGACCATCAGCCGAGCAAGGTGCTGCTCGTGACCGAGTGCTCGATGAGCGACAACGTCGCCGTCGAGGCGCCGAACGTGCAGTTCGTGCGGCCGTGCAATTTTTGCCCGCATATGAAGCGCATGACACTGCCCAAGATTTTGGAATCCCTCGTCTCCCTCAAGGAAGAGGTGACCATTCCCACAAAGATCGCCAAGCGGGCGCGGGTGCCCATCGAGCGCATGATCAATCTCAACCACTAGCGTGGTGGGCAGCGTCCATGACGAAGATGGTCAAGCCGATCCTCAAGAGCTCGAAGCGTAGCGCGCATGGGGACGGCATCGTCATTGTCGGCGCCGGCCTTGCCGGTCTCTTCACCGCGCTCAAGCTCGCGCCGATGCCGGTGACCGTGGTCTCGGCCGCGCCGTTCGGAAAGGGCGGCTCTAGCGTATGGGCGCAAGCCGGCATCGCCGCGGCGCTCGCCGAGGGCGACAGCCCGGAGGCGCATGCCGCCGACACCATCGCCGCAGGTGCCGGCATCGTCGATGAGGAGATCGCGCTTCTCCTCGCACGCGAGGCCCGCGACCGCATCGAGGATCTGCTGCGCTATGGCGTGCCCTTCGACAAGGACCTTGAAGGTCATCTCGACCTTCAGCGCGAGGCGGCGCATGGCGCCCGCCGCATCCTGCACGTCAAGGGCGACACCGCCGGCCGCGCCATCATGGCCGCGCTGACCGAGGCTGCCCGCGCCACGCCGTCGATCCAGGTTCTGGAAGGCTGGGCTGCCCGCGATCTCGTCATTCGCGACGGGCGGGTTGCCGGCATCGAGGTTGCGCCGGTCGATAGCGGGCCCTTCGGGCCGAGCATCGTGCTCGAAGCGTCGACCGTGATGCTCGCCACCGGCGGTGCCGGCCAGCTCTACGCCATCACCACTAATCCGCGCGAATTGCGTGGCGAGGGCATCGCCATTGCCGCCCGCGCCGGCGCCATGATCGCCGATCCGGAATTCGTGCAGTTCCACCCGACCGCCATCGATATCGGCCGCGACCCGGCGCCGCTTGCCACTGAGGCGCTGCGCGGCGAGGGTGGCGTTCTAATCAACGCCAAGGGCGAGCGCTTCATGCGCGCCGTCCATCCCGACGCCGAGCTTGGCCCCCGCGACATCGTCGCCCGCGGCGTTTATCGCGAGGTGATGAGCGGACGCGGCGCCTTCCTCGATTGCCGGAAACTCGGTCCGAGCCTTGCCTCGCATTTCCCGGCCCTCGTCGCGGTGTGCCGCTCTGCTGGCATCGACCCGGCCCGTGAGCCGATCCCGATCGCTCCGGCGGCGCATTACGATATGGGCGGCGTCCTCACCGATGCGAACGGCCGCACCACCATTCCGGGCCTGTGGGCTTGCGGCGAGGTGGCCGCGACCGGCGCGCACGGCGCGAACCGGCTTGCCTCCAATTCGCTGCTTGAGGCCGTGGTGTTCGGCGCCCGCGTGGCCCGCGACATCGAGGAAACGGTGCGGCGCGCGGCGCCGCTTGAGCTCGATGCCGTGCCGGCAATCGAAATCGCGGCCCAAGCGGCAGAACCCGACGCGCTTCCCATCCAGACGCTCCGCCGCGCCATGACGGCGAAGGTCGGCGTCATTCGCGATGCAGCATCGCTCGCCTCGGCGCTCTGCACCATCGCGAGCCTGGCAGAGAGCGGCGGTTCCGACCGGCGCCTCGCCAATATGCTGACGACGGCGAAACTGATCGCGACGGCGGCGTGGATGCGGAAGGAGAGCCGTGGCGCCCAGTTCCGCAGCGACTATCCGCAAGCCGACCCGAAGCTTGCTAAGCCGAGCATGCTTACGCTCGCCGAGGCCGAGGATGAGGCGGCAGAGGCCATCGCTTCGCGCGACCGGCAAAAGCGGTCGCCAGCCCGCCTGCATGCATGACCACCGCGCCGCAGAGGCTCGATCTGCCGCCTTTGCTGGTTGAGCGCGCGGTTGCCTCAGCACTCGCAGAGGATCTGGGTCAAGCCGGCGATATCACCACCGACCCCATTATTGCCGCCGACCAGATTTCCGTGGCGGAGATCGTCGCCCGCAAGGCAGGCGTGATCGCCGGGCTTGAGCTCGCCGCGGCAAGCTTCAAGGCGCTCGACTCGCAAGCCGAATTCAGCGCGTTCGTCGCCGATAGCGCCAGGGTGGCCGCAGGCGCGCGCATCGCCCGGATCGAAGGCAAGACGCGCGCGCTGTTGTCGGCGGAAAGAGTTGCGCTCAATTTTCTCGGTCATTTGAGCGGCATCGCGAGCTTGACCGCGGCTTACGTGGCGGCCGTCGAGGGCACGCGCGCCCGTATCGTCTGCACGCGCAAGACGATCCCTGGCATGCGGGCGTTGCAGAAATACGCGGTACGCGCCGGCGGCGGCCTCAACCATCGCTTCGGGCTCTACGATGCGGTGCTCGTGAAGGACAACCACATCGCCGCGGCGGGAGGCTTGGCTGAGGCGCTGGACCGCTTGCGCGCGCGGACGGGGCATCTGGTGAAGGTCGAGGTCGAGGTCGATACCCTCGCTCAGCTCGAGGAGGCTTTGTGCTTCCCCATCGATGCCGTGTTGCTCGACAATATGGATCTCGCCACCTTGAGCCGGGCGGTCGTTCTGATCGGCGGCCGCGTGCCGGCCGAAGCGTCCGGCAGCGTAACTTTAGAGACGGTTCGGAAAATCGCAGAGACCGGTGTCGACCTGATCTCCGTCGGCGCGCTCACTCACTCGGCGGCAAGCCTAGACTTAGCGCTGGAGTGGCGCTGATCGAGTTATCGCTCGGCGAAGTGGAGGCGAGAGCGAGAGTTGCGGCGCTCGGGGCAGGGGTGGCGGAGGCCTGCTCCACCACATAAGGCTGCTCGTTGCGCTTCTTGTAGAAGATGTGCCGGCCGATGGTATCGATCTTGTTCATGGCGTCGACCCAACCCGGTCGAACGTAATTCGCATGGTAGTAGGTCGAATAGCCGACCTCCGGGAGCCATACCTGGCCCGAGGTGATCTTGCGCGCTAGGGCTTGCGCCTGTGCCCACTCGGCATCGTTCCTCGGCATGTCGGTGTGGCCGTCACAGGCGAAGGAGAATTGGCAGCCAGGATGCATCTGGCCCTGATAGACGACGCCGCAAATCGTCTGCGGGAATTGCGGGCTGCGTACCCGATTGAGAATCACCTGGCCTACGGCGATCTGCCCGCGTACCGGCTCGCCGCGCGCCTCGAAATAGATTGCGGTGGCAAGACACCGCCGCTCACGCTCCTCGAACTCCGCTTCGCTCTCGCCCTTTGACTTAAAGCTCAGGGCTTCGGCCGAGGGGTGGTAAGCGTTCGATTGGGGTGAAGGAGCAGCGCTGCCGATGCCGGAGGCCCGCTCGAACTGCACCGGGTTGGATGAGAAATCCATGTAAATCGACGCGCCGCGATCGAGCGGGCTACGCAGAGCCACTTCGCTGACGGGTGCATTCAGGCGGTCGGATTTTGTGGCGCCAAACGCTTCGCCGGTCGGATCGGCACCGGTGAGGCTCGCCGAAACGAATTTCTTGTCGGCATAAGAGGTTGTTTTTACGGCGAGATACTGGTCAGCGCGGGGGCCTTTGCCTTCCGTCCGGAAGAGCGAGAGAGCCGCCCTCGGCAGCGGCTCCGGAGCTTCGGCGGCGCGCGTCATCGCGTAGGCCGAACCGTTGCCGGAAAGCATAAGCTCCATCCGGAAGGCAAGCTGATTGCCCGGAATTGAAGCGTAGCCCAGTCCAATCAACGGAAGCGGCACGAGCGCAGCGGCCACATGCCATATCCGACGAGGCGAGCGTCGGCCCATTGTCCCTCTGTCCCCGTTTTTCCGCGAAAGGCCGCTCGTTTACGACGTTCGGCCTTCCGCGTGCCCCGACGGCGCCACTTAGCGGGCGCATTCAAGGCGTCGTCCCCAATTCAAAAACCAGTCAAAAGGGTGGGAAAACAGCGATTTATGCTTCTTAGTCCCCCACCGGTTTGCCCGGAGTCCCGTCTATCAGCGAGTATGCTCGTAGATAATTTAGGGCAAATTATGGTGAACGCCAAGGCCTAAGGGAGTTTTACGATCGTGGTTAATCAGGCCTTACCCCGAGTTGCAAAACCGCCTGGGCTGCGGCCAATCGCGCCACCGGCACCCGGTAGGGTGAGCAGGAGACGTAATCGAGCCTAAGGTCCTCGCAGAAGCTGATTGTTGCCGGATCGCCGCCATGCTCGCCGCAAATGCCGATCTTCAAATCAGGCCGGACGCTCCGCCCACGCTCCACGGCGATCTGCATGAGCTCGCCCACGGCGGGGTCCAGCGTCACGAACGGGTCGTGCTGGATGATCCCCTTATCGGTGTATTCGCCGAGGAAGCGTCCCGCGTCGTCGCGGGAGAGCCCGAAGGTGGTCTGGGTCAGGTCATTGGTGCCGAACGAAAAGAAATCGGCGCTTTGGCCGATCCGGCCGGCGTTGAGGCAGGCGCGGGGCAGCTCCACCATGGTGCCGACCGAATACATAAGCCCGACCCCTTGCTCCGTCTCGACCGCGCGCCCAACGGCGGTGATGCGATCCTTAACGAGGTCGAGCTCGGCCTTGGCGGTGACGAGCGGCACCATGATCTCAGGCATAACGCCGCGGCCCAGGCGCTGGCCGGCCTCAATCGCGGCCTCGAAGATCGCGCGCGCCTGCATCTCGGCGATCTCCGGGAAGCTCACCAACAGCCGGGACCCGCGATGGCCGAGCATCGGATTGAATTCGTGTAAGCCCGCGACCCGGCGCCTCAGCCGGCTCGAGCTCACATTCATGGCCGCCGCGACCTCGCCAATGGCTGCCTCGCTATGGGGCAGGAATTCGTGCAGCGGCGGATCGAGCAGGCGAATGGTCACCGGCAGGCCGGCCATGATCTCGAACAGCTCGATGAAATCCTGGCGCTGCAGGGGCAGCAGCTTGGCCAGCGCCCGCCGGCGCCCCTCTTCGTCATCGGCGAGGATCATCTCGCGCATGGGCACGATGCGGCCCTCGTTGAAGAACATGTGCTCGGTGCGGCAGAGCCCGATGCCGTCGGCGCCGAAAGCGCGAGCCTGACGGGCGTCGGCCGGCGTGTCGGCATTGGCCCGCACCTTCATGCGGCGGAGCTGGTCAGCCCAGCCCATCAGCGTCGTGAAGTCCGATGACAGGGCGGGCTCGCGCATCGGCACGCGGCCCTTGATGATCTGGCCGCTCGAGCCGTCGATGGTGACGATGTCGCCCTTGTGTATCAGCTCGCCGCCGGCCGTCAGCGTCTCGCGCTCTAGATCGATCTGGACCGAAGCGGCTCCCGAGACGCAAGGCCGTCCCATGCCGCGCGCCACCACGGCGGCATGGCTCGTCATGCCGCCCCGCGTGGTGAGGATGCCGGCGGCCGCATGCATGCCCTGGACGTCCTCGGGTGAGGTCTCGACCCGCGCCAGGATCACGGTGTGACCTTGCGCCTTCAGATGCACGGCTTCGTCGGCATCGAAGACGAGCTCGCCGGAGGCGGCTCCAGGAGAAGCAGGCAGGCCCGTGGCAATGATCACTCTCGTGGTGGCGGGATCGAGGGTTGGATGCAACAGCTGGTCGAGCTGGCCCGCATCGATGCCGCCCACCGCCTCTTCGCGGGCGATCAGGCCCTTTGCCGCCATGTCGACGGCAATCTTCAGGGCCGCCTGCATGCTGCGCTTGCCCGAGCGGCTTTGCAGCATCCACAACTTGCCTTCCTCAACGGTGAACTCGATGTCCTGGATGTCGCGGAAATGCGCTTCGAGCTTGGCGCACGCTGCCTTGAGCTCGGCGAACACGTCGGGCATGAGCGCCTCGAGCGATGGACGGCGGTCGCCGGTCGTGGCCTTTGCCGCTTCGGTCAAAGGGCAGGGCGTGCGGAGACCGGAGACCACGTCCTCGCCTTGCGCGTTGACCAGGAATTCGCCGTAAAGCTCATTCTCGCCGGTCGAAGGGTTGCGGGTGAACACGACGCCGGTGGCGCTCCGGTTCCCCATATTGCCGAACACCATGGCTTGCACGGTTACCGCCGTGCCCCAGTCGTCCGGAATGTCGTGGAGGCGCCGATAGGCGATGGCGCGGGCGTTGCGCCAAGAGCCGAACACGGCGGCGATCGCGCCCCAGAGCTGGATATGCAGGTCTTGCGGGAAGGGCTGGCCGAGCTGCTCCTCCACCAGGGCCTTGTAGCGGCTCACGACCTCCGCCCAATGCTCGGCCGAAAGTTCCGTGTCGAGCTCGAAGCCATTGAGATTTTTGTAGTTCTCCAGCGCGTCTTCGAACAGATCGTGGTCGATGCCGAGCACTACGTCGCCATACATCTGAATGAAACGGCGATAGGTGTCGTAAGCGAATTGCCGATCCAAGGAGCGTAGCGCCAGCCCCTCGACGGTCTGGTCGTTGAGCCCAAGGTTGAGCACCGTATCCATCATGCCGGGCATGGAGGCGCGCGAGCCCGAACGCACCGACACAAGCAGGGGATTGACGACGTCGCCGAACCGGGCGCCGGCGACCTCGCCCACGACATTGAGCGCCTCGCTCACCATCGGCTTCAGCGCTTCCGGAAGCGCGTGGTCGGACGCGTAATAGGCGGCGCACACCTCGGACGAGATGGTCAGCCCCGGGGGCACAGGCAGGCCGAGCCGCGACATCTCGGCGAGATAGGCTCCCTTGCCGCCGAGCAGGTTGCGCTGCGCGGCGGTCCCGTCGGCGTGCCCTGCGCCGAAGGTGAAGACCCATTTGGGCAAAACGCACATGGCCTGATCGGCCTCTCTCATCGCTTGTTCCATGCCTTGAGCTGCGAGCCTGCCCTTGTAGCGGTCCGGTCGGCCCGACACAAATGGGCGAAAGGGAGAAGGCTAAGAGCGGAGCGGACGCGGGGTTCCGCTGCGGACATGCGCGATGAAGTCGCCGCTGCCGATGCGCCTCGCCCGCGCGGGGGGCTCGCTCAGCCCATAGGCCCAGGCGTCAATCCGGCCGCCCTTTTCGAGGCGGACCTCGATCTCGAGGCGTCTGAAGCCCGATGCCGGGTCGATGATGCCTTCATAGGCGTCGAGCTCTTTGAGCAAACGCTCAGCGTTCCGCAGCGCAAGGACGTGTCCGAGGATGCGGTCTCTGTGTTCCGGTTGGAACAGCGCACCGGGATAGCGCCCGAAATCGTAGAGGATGCCGGGCGCGGAGGCTCTGCCGAGGAGCTTGGCTTGCGCTTGCAGCCGTCGCGCCATCGGGTAGGCGCTCTCCGGTCGCAAGGTGCCATAGACGAAGAGGTTCGCGAGCATAGCCTAGTCCGGCAGCCTCACTTGTCCGCCCTCCTCCAGAACCCAGAAGGGATTGAAGGCGACCTCCCATACATGGCCGTCGGGGTCGGCGAAATAGCCGTCATAACCGCCCCAGAAGGTCTTGGCCGAGGTTTTCAGGATACGCGCGCCATCATGGCGTCTACGCTTTCGGCATCACCTTGGTCCGCACGCTCGCTTGGACCGTGGCGACACTCGGGATCATCCTCATCCTGCTTTCGCTGGTGTTTTAAAACACTAGCCTTCGATCTTGGAGAAGTCGGCGACGGTCAAGGTGGTGTCGCGGATGCGATTGAGCAGGCGGAGCCGATTCTCGCGGAGCGCGGGCTCGTCGGTGTTGACCGTGACGTGATCGAAAAAGGCGTCGACTGGTTTTCGCAAACCGGAAATTGTCGTCATGGCAGCTTCGAAGTCTTCTTTCTTCACCGCCGCCGCCGCGGCGCGCTCGACTTCATCCACCGCTTGAGCGAGCGCCTTTTCCTCGGCCAGTTTGAACAGCTTGGGATCGGGCGGCTGAACGTAGCTCTCACCGTCCTTCTTCTCCTCGATGCGCAGAATGTTGATGGCGCGCTTGGTGCCGATGAGGAGATTGGCGCCGTCCTCGGTGTCGAGGAAGCGCCCCAAAGCCTCGACGCGGCGGACGATCATGAGCAAATCGTCCTGGCCCGGGAGCGAGTACACGGCATCGATCAGATCGTGCCGCGCGCCCTGGTAGCGCAGATGCACCTTGAGCCGGTCGGCGAAGAAGGCGAGCAGGTCGTTCGACAACCGCTCATTCAAAGGAATGGGCCTCGGCCCGGCCAAGCTCCCATCGGCTGCAATATTGAATGTGGGACTTCGGCGATGCGCAGCCCAATGCACCACGAGCTGATGCGCCTTAACGACCCGCGCAATCGGGAGCCGCGCTCCGTTCTCCAACACGATGCGGATCACGCCGAGCGCTGCGCGGCGGAGCGCGTAGGGGTCCTTGGAGCCGGTTGGCTTCTCGTCGATCGCCCAGAACCCGACCAGCATGTCGAGCTTGTCGGCCAGCGCCACGGCGATGGCCACGGGTTCGCGCGGCACTCGATCGGACGGCCCCACCGGCTTGTAGTGCGCGGCAATCGCGTCGGCCACCTCCGGATTCTCCTCCTGGTCGAGCGCGTAATAGCGGCCCATCACCCCTTGCAGCTCGGGGAACTCACCGACCATGTCACTGGTCAGATCGGCCTTGGCGAGGATCGCGGCGCGCTCGGCAAGATCGGGATCGGCGCCGACCTTTGCTGCGATCTCGCGCGCCAGTACCCGCACCCGCTGCACCCGCTCATATTGTGTGCCGAGTTTCTCGTGAAAGACGATCTCCTTCAGCTTCGGCACGCGGTCCTCGAGCATCACCTTGCGGTCGTGATCGAAGAAGAATTTGGCGTCGGCTAGGCGCGCGCGGATCACCCGCTGATTGCCGGCGACGATGGCCTTGCCTCCGTCCTTCGCCTCGAGATTGGCGACCATGATGAAGCGGTTGGCGAAATCCTCTCCGCGGTGAAGCGAGAAGCATTTCTGGTGCGCCTTCATCGACGTGGCGAGCACCTCCGGCGGAACTTCCAGGAAGCTCTCATCGAAGGCGCCCATCAGCACGACCGGCCATTCGGTGAGCCCCGCATTCTCGGCGAGCAGGACTTCGTCCTCGACAAGCGCAAGACCCTCTTTCGCAGCGAGCTTCTGCGTCTGCTTCAGTGTGATCGCCTCGCGCTCCTTCGCATCGAGGATGACGTAAGCGTCACGCAGCTTCTGCACATAGTCGTCGAAGTCCTTCACCTTGAACGGCTTTGGCGCCATGAAGCGGTGGCCGCGCGTCTCCGCGGCCGTTGCGATCCCGTCAATCTCGAACTCGACCACTTTGCCGTCGAAGAGACACAGCACCGAATGCAGCGGCCGCACCCAGCGGAGTCGCCCGCTGCCCCAGCGCATGGATTTCGGCCAGGGGAAGGACCGCACGATCTCGGGCACGATCTCGGCCACGATGTCAGGCGTCGGGCGCCCGGGGCGTTCGATCAGTGCGATATAATAATCGCCTTTCTTGTCGGATCGAATCTCGGCCCCTTCGAGAGAGGCAAGCCGCGCGGATTTGAGGAACCCTTGGATGGCGGCCTTTGGCGCACCGACGCGCGGGCCTTTCTTCTCCTCGCAGGAATTCGCCGAGCGCGGCGGCAAACCGTCGATCACGACGGTCAACCGGCGCGGTGTGGCGAAGCTGCGCATTGCATCAAACATCAGGCCGGCGCCCTGCAGCGCCTGTCCCAGCAGGTGGGCGAGATCCTCGCTCGCGCGGGCTTGCATCCGCGCGGGGATCTCCTCCGAGAACAGTTCCAGCAGAAGCTCAGGCATTGGCTAGCCGATACGGTTGTGAAAGCCGAGATCGTAGTTGGTGATCACGAAGACGAGCAGGTCCCGCTCAAGGCGATAGTGGATCACACTCAAGATGAGGTCAGATTGGGCCCCGGCGGCCGGCAGCAGCGGAATAAGCGCATGGGCCGGGACGGTATCCAGGAAATCATAGAAGCGCATGAAAGCGTGCTTACCGCACTCGACATTGAACGCGCCAATCGCCCAGGAAAAGGGCAGCTGCCCGTCGTCGGTGTAATCGAGAAAGATGGGAAAGCTGGAAAGCTCCGCCGCGAACGGCGCTAGCACCGCGCGTAAGTCGGCGTCCTCGATCTCGGAGACCGCCAAGCTCGCATCGAGATTGAGCATGAGCTGGAAGCTGTGCGGCGTCGCGCGCCACACCCGGCCGGTCCATGATTTGAGCCTTGGCTTCAGCGCCGAGGTTGGGGTTTCCGGAGGTGCCGCTTCGTCCCGATAGACCTCAAGCATGGACGGCGCCGCCTGCTTCGGTCTTCAGCCAGGCGGCGCAACAGGCTCGCGAGAGCTCGCGCACGCGCAAGATGAAGGCCTGCCGCTCCGTCACCGAGATCACGCCGCGGGCGTCGAGCAGATTGAACAAATGCGAGGCCTTGATCGCCTGGTCATAGGCCGGCAGCACCATGAGATGGCGGGTGCCCTCATCGCCCTTGGCGAGCAGCGCCTTGCACTCGGCCTCGGCGTCGCGAAAATGATCGAGCAGCAGCTTGGTGTCGGCGAATTCGAAATTGTAGCGCGAATATTCCTGCTCGCCTTGCAGGAACACGTCGCCATAGGTGACCTTGTCCTTGCCCTGCTTGCCGTTGAAGTTCAGATCGAAGACGCGGTCGACGCCTTGCACATACATGGCGAGGCGCTCGAGCCCATAAGTGAGCTCGCCGGAGACCGGGTCGCAATCGAAGCCGCCCACCTGCTGAAAATAGGTGAATTGCGACACCTCCATGCCGTCGCACCACACCTCCCAGCCGAGCCCCCAGGCGCCGAGCGTGGGGCTTTCCCAGTCGTCCTCGACGAAGCGGATGTCGTGATTGGCGACGTCGATGCCGATGGCGCGGAGGCTGTCGAGATAGAGGTCCTGGATGTCCGCCGGCGACGGCTTCAGGATGACCTGGAACTGATAATAATGCTGCAGCCGGTTCGGGTTCTCACCGTAGCGGCCGTCCTTGGGCCGCCGCGAAGGCTGCACATAGCCCGCGCGCCAGCGCTTCGGTCCGAGCGCGCGCAAGGTGGTGGCGGGATGAAAGGTGGCGGCCCCTACCTCCATATCATAGGGCTGTAGGATGACGCAGCCCTGATCCGCCCAATAGCGCTCGAGGTTCAGAATCAGGTCCTGGAAGGAGGGCGGCGCCTTCTGCCCGTCCGCTTGCGTGAGCTTGCCCATCTTCGTTTTCCAGCCGCGGGTAGGGGGTGAGGTCTTGGCGGCGCAAGACGCTAGAGGGCGACGATGGTGGGGGTCAAGTGAGGCTCGCCTCCTACCCTAACGGAAAGCGCGAGCTTGGCCGCGGGATCAGCCCCGTTTCGGCCGGTAGATTCCGGTCGCCGGGTCGCGCTCCAAGGGCACGATCTCGTCCACCTCGCGCTGCTCCATGGCTTGCCGCGCACGGGCGAGCTCCGCGGCGATGCGGTGGCGCTCGTCGCGATACCAGCGCCTGGCGAGGACGAGCCCCGCACCGGCTGCAAGCAGAATGAGAAGTTGCGGCATGGCTTAGAATCCGAAACGCGACCATAGCGCACGCGCTTCGATCGCGGAAATGACATCTGCGGCAAGACCGCCCGGCGAGAAGCCAAATCCGAACCCGCTCTCTTGCACCGAGACGCTGCGCTTGCGCCGCAGCCAGCTGGTGGAGGGCGTGACCAGTTTGAAGCGCACCTCTTCCCCATAAACCTCGCGCATCTTGGTATAGAGGTCGGTCAAGCCGTCGATTAGGCCGAATTCGAGCGCCGTCTTGCCGGACCAGAACTCTCCGGTGAAAAGGTCTCGTCCCGCCTTGCCGATGCGGGAGCCTCGCCGCGCCTTGACTAGGTCGATGAATTCCGCGTGCACGTCGCGTTGGATGGCCTTGATCCGCTCGACGTCCTCGACCTTCTCCGGCAGGAACGGGTCGAGCGTGGTCTTGTTGGCGCCGGCGGTATAGACGCGCCGCTGGATGCCGATCTTGTTGATCAGCTCGTTGACGCCGAAGGTCGCGGTGACCACGCCGATCGAGCCGACGATCGAGCTGGCATCGGCGTAGATCTCGTCTCCGGCGAGCGCAAGCAGATAGCCCCCCGAGGCGGCAACGTCCTCGGCGAAGACATAGACCTTGAGCTTCTTCTCCTCGGCGAGTGCGCGGATGCGCTTATAGATCAGCACCGACTGCACCGGCGACCCGCCGGGAGAGTTGATCTGGATGGCGACCGCCTTGGCTCCGCGCATGGAGAAGGCCTTCTCGATGGCGGCGGCGCTGGTGGACAGCGTCAGTCCGGGCCGGAGCGGCGATACCATGCCGATCGTACCGCTGAATCTGAGCACGGGAATGAGCGAGCCGCGTCCGGTCCACGCCGGGGGCAGGAAGCCGGTGAGCCGCTCCAGGGGGGAAGGGCGAAGTTCGTCTGAATGATTTTGCATGGCGCTCAAGATACAGATGCAAAAGGTCAAATCATGGCGGGTGGTGAAGTCCGCCGGTAACATCTGGCCGCAGCTCTAAGCTTTGCTTAACGCAGACTTAGCCCTGACCATCAAGCTGACGGGACCGTTTGCTATCTTGAAAGGTAAGGCGGAACAGTATCGCCGGCGCAGAGTTGCAGGCGGGGTTCTTAAGCACCCCCTCAGGAGGAAAGAGATGAAGAGGCTAGCAATGATGCTGGTTGCGGCGTGCGCGCTGACGTTTGCGCTCGTTGCAATCTCTCCGGACCAGGCGTCCGCCGGATGGCGGCGCGGCTGGGGCTGGGGCTACGGTCCCGGAGTCGGAGTCTATGTCGGACCCGGCTATGGCTATTACGGCGGTTATCGCCCCTATCCCTATTACGCCTATGGCGGTGGCTACTATCCTTACGCCTATTATCCCTATTGGCGCGGACCCTGGCGCCGCGGTTGGGGCTACTAGGCAAAAGCGCTGTGATTTGAGCGACGTCCAAGGGCCATTCCCGGCGGCGGGGATGGCCCTTTGGCTTGCCTGAACGCGGGGCTTGGCGGTGAACGCCACATGAATGGCGCCCTCAGCTTCGGTTCAGCCCGCACCAGCTAAAACGGCATCATGAGCGAGGGAGAGCCCTCAGCTCGCAGGCCCAATCAGACGCTGCGAGCGTCACCAGCTGGAGGTTACCCCGATGTTCAAGAAGATCCTTCTCACCGCCGCCGTCCTTTTGACCCTCGTCCTTGGCGCTTCCGCCGCCAACGCCGGTTACGGCTATGGCTATGGTCACGGCTATGGCTACGGCTACGGTCACCACGCCCATTACACCAGCTACTCTTATCAGCCGAGCTGTTACATGCAGTCCCGCCCCATGATCATCAGCGTCTGGGACGACTATTCTTGCGAATACACCTACCGACCGTCTACCGCGACTACCAGGTTTGCGACTAGCAGACCTTGGGAGGCCTGAGCCCGCCCCACGCTTGGGCCGATTGAGCGTCGCCGCCTTGCTCCCTGAGGCGGTGGCCTCTCTCGTTTGAGCTTGCCTTCCGAGAATCATCGCATCTGAAGGCCGGGTAGCAGTCCGGTGCAGCCGCGTTGACAATTAATAACTCACGGGTTATGAATACGGCATACCCGCGACCCCGAATGAGCTTTTCACCACCCTTGCCGATCCGACCCGCCGGGCGATCTTCGAGCGGCTCGCCCGCGACGGCGAGCAGACCGTGCGGGTGCTGACGGGACATTCAGGCGTTTCGCAGCCTGCGGTGTCTAAGCACCTGGGTATCCTCAAGCGCGCCGGCCTGGTGCATGACCGGTGCGAGGGACGCCAGACCCACTACAGCGCCGAGCCCCAAGGCCTGGCGCCGCTGATCGACTGGATGAGCCTCTACGGCGCCTTCTGGCGCGACCGCTTCGATCGCCTCGAAGATCTGCTGAATAGGATGGACCAATGACTAAGCTGCCGCCGCCACACGTTCCATCGTCATCGAACGGGAGATGCCGCATCCGCCTGAAAAGATCTGGCGTGCCCTCACGCAAAGCCCGCTGATTGAGGAGTGGCTGATCAAGAACGACTTCTTGGCCGTAGTGGGCCATCGGTTCAACTTCCGAGCCACGCCCATGCCGCATTGGAACGGGGTCGTCGACTGCCAGGTCTTGGTCGTCGAACTCTCTGCACGGCTCTCCTACAGCTTTTGCTCTTCGGGCGAGGAGGCCGCGAATGGATTTAAGACCGTCCTGGACGTTGACGCCGACCAAGGGCGGCACGCAGCTGCGCATGGAGCAGTCGGGCTTCCGGCCCGAAGACGAAAGCAACTACCAGGGCGCGAGCTATGGCTGGCAGCGTTATGTCGCCGGCCTGGAGCGGGTGGTCGCGGGTCTGGACTAATCCTCAGAGCTCCAGCGCTTGACCGTCCCGGAGCACCGCTTCGGCCTTCGCCGTGTAGTGTCCATCCGCCTCGTGCAGGAGCAAACCCGGCAGGAGACGCAAATCCGCCCGGCTGCCTTTGCGCGCTTGGACGATGATGCGGGTAGCGGGCTCTCCGGCCTTCGCGAACAGCGGCAACAGGGTGACGGCACCGAAGCGCCGGTCGAGCAGGGGCAGCAACTCAGGCAAGGCTTGAGGCCGATGGATGAGCGTGAGCCGCCCCTTGGGCGCGGCAAACGTGGCGAGGAAGCGCACCCAGGCATCGAGGGCCCCTTCTTGCATCACATGGGCGGCGGCCCGCGCTTTATCGGCGGCCGGCCTGACGGTGCCCTCCCGATGGTAGGGCGGATTGGCCATCACCTGGTCGTAGCCCTCCCGGATCAGCCCTTTGGCCACGAGCTCTTGCGCCGGCGCGGTCACATTGGCGTTGACGACCCCGAACCTTGCGGCGAGACCGTTCCGCGTGGCATTGGCCTCGGCAAGCGCACACAGTCCTGCGTCGATTTCGACGGCGGTCACTCGAAAGTGAGGGAAGCGGGCGGCGAGGCACAGCCCCGCTACGCCCACGCCTGCGCCGGCATCGAGCACGCGGTCCCCGGCACCGGCCGGAACCGCTGCCTGCAGCCATACGGCGTCGCTCCCAGCGCGGTGCCCTTCCTTGAGTTGTACCACGCTGACGCGGCCGCCGAGGAAATCGTCCAGCGTCGTCTCGGGCGGATGGCCACCCGGTCCGCCGGACCGGTCAGTCTTTGCCCGCATTGGTGATGACATGGCCAATCCCAGCCTCATCCAGAATACGGCGGGCGCGCGGCAGGCCATCCGTCTCCACCAGGACCCGCCGCGGTAGCGCGCCGATGGATCCTTCCAGCACGCTCATATTCGTATCGGCGACGATGAAGCCGATGCCGGCTTCCTCGAGCAATGCGCTCACATAGGAGATCAGCACCGCGTCGTTTGACCGCAACAGTTCCTTCATTGCCACGAACCTTTCTCCCCGGAGCGCCTTGACCTTGACGCCGGAGCACCGACAATATTCTCAGCTAAGTCAATCGCCGCTTAAGAGCAGCCGCTTTGGGAGAAGTCCGTTGGGAGTAGTCGTCCAGCTTTCCGGTGCGCGTGATCCGAAAGCGAGCCTCGCGCCGCTGTTGGCGCTTGTCGAGGAGGATATCGGGCATGTCAACCGCATCATCCTCGACCGCGCCCGCTCCAATGTGGCGCTGATCCCCGAGCTTGCCCGTCACCTGATCGATTCGGGCGGCAAGCGGCTCCGGCCCATGCTCACCATCGCCGCGGCGAAGCTCTGCGGCTATCACGGCGACGGCCATGTGCGGCTCGCGGCGAGCGTGGAGTTCATGCACACCGCAACGCTGCTGCATGACGACGTGGTCGATGAGAGCGATCTCCGGCGCGGCAAGACCACGGCGCGGCTGCTATGGGGCAACGAGGCGAGCGTGCTCGTGGGCGACTATTTGCTCGGCCAAGCCTTTAAGATGATGGTGGATGTGGGCTCGCTCGGGTGCTTGCGCATTCTGTCCGACGCGGCTGCGGTCATCGCCGAGGGTGAGGTGATGCAACTCGTCACCGCCAAGAACACCGAGACCACCGAGGACGATTATCTGGCCGTGATCGACGCCAAGACTGCGGCTTTGTTCGCGGCGGCGGCCGAGGTGGGCGGCGTCATCGCCAACCGGCCGAAATCGGAAACCGCGGCGCTCCGGTCCTATGGCCGCAATCTCGGGCTCGCATTTCAGCTCGTCGACGATGCGCTCGACTATTCCGGCGAGCCGTCGATGCTCGGCAAAAGCGTCGGTGATGACTTCCGCGGGGGCAAGATTACGCTTCCCGTGGTGCTCGGCTACCGCCGTGGCAATAGCCAAGAGCGGGCCTTCTGGCAGCGGACGCTGCAGAAGGGCGCGATCGGCGAGGACGATCTCGCCGAGGCAATGGCGCTGATGCAGAAGCACCATGCGTTGAACGACACCATGGAGAGAGCACGCCATTATGGCGCCATCGCCCGCGATGCGCTGGCCATCTTCCCCGACGGGGACGCCAAGGCCGCGCTGCTGCAAGCCATCGAATTTTCGGTCGATCGTCCGTTCTGATCACCGCATCCGCCGGTCGCTCAGCTTGAGCCGATCTCGCTTGCAGTGACCCACCAATAGGGATGGGAGGCCGCGAGCGATGCCGCCGCGCGCTTCGCCTCGTCTGCCGACGCTAAGAGGGCAAAGCAGGTCGGCCCGCTTCCCGACAATCTGACGAGGCGCGCGCCGGCAACGCGCCGTAGCACCTCCAGCACCTCCCCAATAATTGGGATGAGCCTTAGAGCCGGTCCCTCAAGATCGTTGCCGCGCGCGCTTACATAGTCGATCAGCCGCTCGAAGTTCTGGGCGAAATCCGGTGCATCGCCCGCGCATTGCGGGGAGGGGGACCATGGCGGCGCGTTTAGCGCGCCATAGACGCTTGTCGAGGCGAGCGGCAGCCCCGGATTGGCGAGCACCACGCCACAAGCCGGCATTTCCTGAACGGCCGTTACCATCTCGCCGCGGCCGGTCATGAGGGCGGGCCCGCTATCGAGGCAGACGGTGACATCGGAGCCGAGGCCCGCCGCCAGCTCCGTCAAGACATCGCGGTCAAGCGCGCCCGGATTGGCGCGAGCCAAGAGCCTCAAACTGGCGGCAGCGTCGGCCGAGCCACCGCCGAGCCCGGCTGCGACCGGCAGGGTCTTGATCAGCCGGAAACGCCCGAGGGTGATGGCGGGACGCTTCGCCCTGGCGGCTTCGGCCGCAGCGAGGATGAGATTGTCGCCAGCAAGCCCCCCGCCGAACGGACCCTCGATGGTGAGCGCCAAGTCTCGTCCGGGCTCGAGCTCGACACTATCGCCTGCTAGCGCAAAGGCGACGAGGCTCTTGAGCTCGTGATAGCCGTCGCCACGGTGTCCGAGCACCTCGAGGGTAAGATTGAGCTTGGCCCTCGCTATCTCACGGAGCGCCGTCATGACGAAAGCTCCGCACGAACGATGAGCGGCGGCCTTATTCGGCGACTTTCTGGCCCGGTGCCCCGGTCCGGTTTGCCGCCTTGGTCTCCGGGCTGTCCGGGAGACCGGATTTCAGCTTCGTCTCAATCGACGTGACGAGATCGCTGTCCGGCTTCAGCGACAGCACCTGCTGCCACTGATACCTCGCCTCGAGGTTGCGCCCGATCCGCCAATAGGCGTCGCCGAGATGGTCGTTGATGACGGGGTCGTCCGGCTTCAGTTCGACGGCGCGCTCAAGCTGCTCGACCGCCGCTTGGATATTGCCAAGCCGGTAATAGGCCCAACCGAGACTGTCGACGTAATAGCCGTCGTCGGGCTTGAGCTTCACGGCCTTGCGGATGTAGTCCATCGCCGTTTTGAGGTTCTGGCTCTGGTCGATCCAGGTGTAGCCGAGATAGTTGAGCACCGAAGATTCGTCGGGCGAAAGCTCCAGCGCCCGCTTCAAATCCGCCTCGGCCGCCGGCCAATCCTTCAGCCGCTCGCTGGACACACCGCGGGCATAATAAAGCGTCCAATTGTCCTTGGTCGGCTTGTCGATCAGCGCGATGGCGCGCGTGTAATAGTCGCGGGCCTCGGCATAGCGCTCATGTGACCGCAAAATGCTGCCGAGTGCGTCCAATGGGCGAATGTCCTTGGGGTATTGGGTGGTGATCTCCTCGAGCAGCACCTTGGCATCGTCGACCTGGTCGAGCGCGTTCAGCGCGAACGCCTTCTGAATCTGAACGTTCAGCCAGAGCGGCGAATCCTCTTTGATGTTGTCGAAGGCCGCGAGCTCGAGGTCGTATCGCTTGGCGCCGTCATAGGCTTGGGCAAGGGCCACATCGGCGAGCGGGAAGTCGGGCTTAATATAGACCGCGAACTGCAGGAAGATGATGCCCATGTCGAGGCCGCCCTCGCCGGCAAGGGCATCGCCGATGCCGTAGAAAACCTCCGCGAGACCGTCGTTCGGCGAGGTCACGAGCAATGGCGGGGTTTTTCCGGCCTCGATATCCTTGAGCAGCGCCTCCGATAGAGGGTGCCGCGCCGACTTGGCCATATGGGTCTTCAGGGTCTGCCGCGCGAGCTTGCGGTTGTTCGCGTTCACCGCGTGCCGCGCATATGCGTCGGCCACTCTGAGCGTGGCCGGGTTCTTCTTGAAGGCCTGCGCGAAGGCGGCGTTGGCAATGTCGCGCTTGCCGGCGAGATCGGCGATCAGCGCGCGATGGTAGCGCTGATAGAACTGCGCCCAGTCGGCATCGCTTAAGCTATCGAGCGTGGTCAAGGCCTGCTCGGTCTTGCCGCTCGCTTGCTGCACCCAGGCCCGGGCGAGGGTCGAGGTCAGATCGGCGATCGGACCTTGACGGGCCGCGGCGAAGTGCTCGTCGGCTTCCTGGTAATTGCCATGCTTAAAAGCGTCGCAGCCCAGGAGGAACTGCGCGATGCGGTGTGACGGCTCGAGCTTGACCAGGTAGCGCGCAAGCTCGATGGCGCGATCCCAATGGGCCGACGCCGTTTCGAGCAGGAAGGCCTGCTCGAGGATCAGCTCGTTACTGGGATCCTCGGAAAGCGCCCGCGAATAATAGTCGGCTGCCGCGACGGTGTCATGATCGCCGCGGGCCACACGGCCCGAGAGATAGTTGCCGAGCAGGGTGCCGGGATCGGGATGCTCACTTAGGGTCGAGTCCACTTCCGAATAGGCCGCTGGAGCGGCGAGAATGGCCAGTAGAAAGAATGATCTCCACGCCCATTTCCGGAAGGCTGCAGTGTCCACCATAGGCATTACCATACGGCTCGGCGCCGCCCCAATATTTGCGATTTTAACACCCTAACTTTGGAGGATTAAGGGCTTTAGCCTTATTCGCAACCCAAAAGCTTCCTTGCCGTGCAAAGGCGGCGCGTTTGTGACCGCTTTCCGCGACAAGCTTACGCGGGCAGTTCACATGTTTACGTAGTTCGGCCCGTTGCCCCCCTCGGGGGGCACCCAATTGATGTTCTGCGCCGGGTCCTTCACGTCACAGGTTTTGCAGTGGACGCAGTTCTGCGCGTTGATCTGGAAGCGAAGCCGATCGCCCTCGGCGACCACTTCATAGACCATCGCCGGACAGTAGCGCTGCGCGGGCTCGGCATAGCCGGGAAGATTTTCGGCGATGGGGATGCTGGGGTCGGTGAGGCGCAAATGCACCGGCTGGTCCTCGGCGTGATTGGTGCCGGAGAGGAATACCGAGGAGAGAATGTCGAAGCTGAGCACGCCGTCGGGCTTCGGGTAGTCGATCGGCTCCGACTTGGCCGCCTTCTGCAAGCTCGCATAGTCCGGCTTCGCGTGCTTCAGCGTGTGAGTGAGGAACGGGAAGAGCGTATTCAGCCACATGTCGATGCCGCCCAGCATTACGCCGAGATGCGTGCCGAGGCGCGACCATAACGGCTTCACGTTGCGTACGCGCTTCAGCTCAATGGCCATCGAGCTGGCGTGGACGCTTTCGGGATAGGCATCGAGCACGTCGCGTGCGCGGCCTCCTTCAACCGCCGCGAACGCCGCTTCCGCTGCCATCATGCCGCTCAGCATGGCGTTGTGGCTGCCCTTGATGCGCGGCACGTTCATGAAGCCCGCGGCGCATCCGATCAGCGCGCCGCCAGAAAACACAAGGCGTGGGATGGCCTGCCAGCCGCCCTCGGTGAGAGCGCGGGCGCCATAGGAAATCCGCCTGCCGCCTTGCAGATGCGTGGCGATGCGCGGATGCGTCTTGGCGCGCTGAAATTCCTTGTATGGGTTCAGATAGGGATTGGCGTAGTCAAGATGCACGACGAAGCCGACCGACACCAGGTTCTCGCCGAAATGGTAGAGGAAGGAGCCGCCGCCGGTCGCGTCACCGAGCGGCCAGCCCATGGTGTGCTGCACCAGGCCCGGCCGGTGCTTCTCCTTGGTGACCTCCCAGAGCTCCTTAAGGCCGATGCCGAATTTCTGCGGGCAGCTTTCAGCATCGAGGCTGAAGCGCTTGATCAATTGCTTGCTGAGCGAGCCGCGCGCGCCTTCCGCGAGCAGCGTATATTTGCCGAGCAGCGCGATCCCCGGCGTATAGCTGTCCTTATGCGTGCCGTCCCGCGCCACGCCCATGTCGCCGGTGATGACGCCCTGGACCTCGCCGTCTGGTCCGATAATTGCCTCGGTTACCGCGATGCCGGGATAGATCTCCACGCCCAAAGCTTCCGCCTGCTCGCCGAGCCAGCGGCAAAGGCTGCCGAGGCTGCCGATGTAGCAGCCATGATTGCTCATCAGCGGCGGCATCAGAAGAGAAGGGACGGGCAGGCCGGCCGCCTCCCAGAGATAGTAGAAGCGGTCCTCGTTGACCGGCGTCTCGAGCGGCGAGCCTTGTTCCCGCCACTCCGGCAACAGGCGGTCGAGCGCCACCGGATCGATAACGGCGCCGGACAAGATATGCGCGCCGACCTGGGAGCCCTTTTCCAACACCACCACGGAGAGCTCTTTGCCGCTCTCGGTCGCGAGCTGCTTGAGCCTGATCGCCGCGGCTAGCCCCGCCGGCCCCGCGCCGACGATGACGACGTCGAACTCCATGGTCTCGCGCTCGGTCACGTCGTTCAAAGCTGAAGCTCCACGTGATAGGCTTGTTTCACTGCTTGGGTGGCCCCGTCTCCGTCATTCCGGCGCAAGCCCGAATCCAGTACAAGGTCAGCCGTGGCTCCGCTGGATACCGGCTTGCGTCGATATGACGAATTCATGGCTGCTTTGTCTATGGCTTCACCGGCGCCGGTCAAGCCGGGCAATGACAAATATGGGGCCCGCTAAGAGGACCTTGATGACGCAGGACGACAAAGCGGCCCGTGCGCTCCTAGCCTGGTATCAGGCGATGGGGGCCGACGAGGCGGTGGGCGAGGAGCCGTTGAACTGCTTTGCCGGTGACAGGCCGGCAGGGACACCGGCGCGGCTCCGCCTTGAGCGCAAGAGCGTGACGAGCGCGCCGCGCCTGGAGCTGCGGAAAAATACGGCCGTGTCGGCCGCGCGAGGGATCGGCGGCCAGGCCTCCAATCTTGCCGACCTCGCGGCGCTCGTTGCCCAGTTCGAGGGCTGCTCGCTTAGGCGCACGGCCAAGAGCCTGTGCTTCGCGCGCGGCAGCGAGCAGGCCCGCATCATGCTGATCGGCGAAGCGCCGGGTCGCGACGAGGATCTGCAAGGCAAGCCCTTTGTCGGCCGCGCCGGCCAGCTGCTCGACCGCATGCTCGCCTCGATCGGGCTCGGCGAGGATAAAATCTACATCACCAACACCGTCTATTGGCGCCCCCCCGGCAACCGTACGCCGACGCCCGAGGAGATCGAGGCCTGCGCGCCGTTCCTCGCCCGCCAGATCGAGTTGCTGTCGCCGCAGCTCTTGGTGCTGCTCGGCGGCGCCGCGGCGAAGAACATTCTCGGCGTGAGCGAAGGCATCATGCGGCTCAGGGGCAAATGGCTGACTTATTCGTGCGCCGGACGTGACGTGCCGACCCTCGCCACGCTGCATCCGGCGTATTTGCTGCGCAACCCTGCGGCCAAGCGCTTCGCCTGGCGCGACTTGCTCACGCTAAAGGCGGTAATTGACGCTTGACGGCCTCATCCTTCGGGACGGCGCTGACGCGCCTGCTCAGGATGAGGAACAGGCCCCACATGCGCCCCCCTGTCCAAACCCAGTGTCAGATGCCAGAATGGGCCTATGAGCCGTATCGATAAGAGCCTCACCTTCATACCCTTGCGCATCGCTGTGCTCACCGTGTCGGACACGCGCAACGAGAAGACCGATAAATCGGGAACGCTGCTCGGGTCCATGATTACGGAGGCCGGTCATCACATGGCCGGGCATGCGATCGTGCCCGATGACGCCAAGAAAATCCGCAAGCACGTCAAAGCATGGATCAAGGACCCGGAGGTCGATGTGGTGATCACCACCGGTGGCACAGGTTTTGCGCCGCGCGACGTGACGCCTGAGGCGGTCAAGCCGCTGTTCGAGAAGGAGATCGACGGCTTCTCCACTCTGTTCCACATGCTGAGCTACCAGACAATCGGCACCTCGACGGTGCAGTCGAGAGCCTGCGGCGGACAGGCGAACGGCACGCTCATTTTCTGCTTGCCGGGATCGCCGGGGGCTTGCAAGGACGGCTGGAACGGCATCCTGAAAGCTCAGCTCGACAATCGCCACCGCCCGTGCAGTTTCATCGAGGTGATACCTCGCCTGCAAGGACATGCGCAGGTGAAGACGAAGCCCTGATTGGCTGTCTCAGGGGATCAGGCAAAGGTCTCACGCGACGCTGCGCGCGAAATGTCTCTCGTCTTGCCGGCGCGTCTCACCATGAGCAGACCCGCGGGTACGCCAACGACCAGATTGCGCCCGCCGGTCTTCGCATCGTAAAGCGCCGCGTCGGCCCCGCTTCAGCAGCACCCCGGAGTCTTCCTGAGCGAGGTGGGATGAGGCGTTGCCACTGTCCGCGGAGGCTGCGGTAAGCCTCCTCGCTATCGACGTCGCTCAGCGTTGCGGCCAATGCGACCCTTCGCCCGTCGAGATTGCCGAGCGTATCGGCAAGGGCATTCGGGCTCGACCAGCACACGCGGGCAAACGGTGCGAGAAGGCGAGGGCTGCGCCGCAAGCCGATAAGCCAATAGCCACCGTCTGGCGCCGGTCCGAGGACCGCATCGGCACTGCCGAGGAGCCGAAAGGCGCATGCGATTTCGGTGGTGCCGATGGCCGGAATATCGCTGCCGACGATGATCGCGGGCCCAGGCGGCAGGCGCTGGAAGAGGCGCTGCATGCGGCGCCCAAGATCGCCGTCGCCTTGTGGCAACCGTCCGATCCTTCCTGGCCGCGCCGCTCGCGACCGAAGCGCCGCCGTCACGTCGGTGTCTGGCGTAATGGCGAGCACGGTGCGCCAGCGCGGGCTGCCGCCAAGCCGCAACAGAGTATGGGCGAAGCAAATGCGAGCGAAGCTCGTGGCCGCAGTGACGCCGATACTGCGCGCGAGCCTCTGCTTGACGCGCCCGGCCCGTGGGCTCCTGGCCATGATGATCAAGCGCGGCGCGAAGGCGGCGCGGCGACGGCATCGCTCATTACCCATAGAGGCGCGCAAGCACGCGGGCGGGCACGCGAAGGTAATAAAGAGTGATGCAGGAGAGATTGCGCAAGGAGCGCGCGATATAGCCTTCGTTGCGATAACGCGCTCCGCTCGTCACCGCACGGGATTTCAGCATCACGCGCTGGTACCGTTTCAGCCGCCGCACGAGATCCACATCCTCCATCAGCGGCAGGGGCTGGAAGCCGCCCAGCTTGCGATAAAGGTCCCGCGAGATGAGGAGGCCTTGATCCCCGTAAGGCAGCGCGAACAAAAGGCACCGCAAGGCAACGAGCCATTCCAACAGGCGCGGCATGAGGCCATCGTCGTCAAGAGCGAAGCGGAACGCGGCGGCGGCTGGAGCGCGGCGTCCTGTCGCCACGCGCTCCATGAAGCCCTCCGCCTCTTCCGCCCAGCCGGGATCGAGCACCGTGTCGGCATGCAGGAAGAGGAGCCAGTCGCCCCGCGCGGCAGCCGCACCGGCTTGGAGCTGAACGCCTCGCCCCCGCTGGGCCTGGATGAGACGCGTGCCGGCTGCTTCGGCGATTGCCGCGGTCTCGTCGGTCGAGCCGCCGTCGACGATGATCGCCTCCTGCACCACGCCATCGACCACTGCGGGCACCAGCGCGGCAAGCGTGGACCCGAGCGTCGCCTCGGCATTGAAGCTGGGGATAACCACGGAAATCATGAGGCGGACTATAGCGTTTGCGCACCGTCCAGCAATTACCGTCGATCTGGCCGCCATGATGTTCTTGCTTTGTTCTCAATCCACTCCTATATAGAAGGCCATGTCAGTCGCCCTCAGAAAGCCAACGGATTTCGCCAGCGCCCCCCTTGAGAGTGGAGGTGTAGCGAGCGCGCGGCGCAACGGCCGAGGGGCTGAGACCAATCGCTCCGGCCGCTTTGAGCCGATCGCCTATGAGCCAACCGACGACGGCTGGGAGTCCCTTGCCGAGCTTGAAGCACTCGTGACCGAAGTTCAGGAGGTCCCGGCGCGGCGCATCATCACCCGGAACGCTTCGCCTGACATCGGCTTCGACCGCTCGATCAATCCCTATCGCGGCTGCGAGCATGGCTGCATCTACTGCTTCGCGCGTCCGACCCACGCCTTTCTCGGGCTGTCGCCGGGGCTCGACTTCGAGACCAAGCTGTTTGCCAAGACCAATGCCGCCGCCGCGCTTGAGCGGGAACTCGCCGATCCGAATTATCGCGTCGCGACCATCGCCATCGGCACCAACACTGATCCCTATCAGCCCATCGAGCGGCGCTACCGCATTATGCGGCGCATCCTGGAGGTGCTCTCCGCCGCCAATCACCCTGTCGGCATCGTGACCAAATCCGCTCTGGTGCTGCGCGACCTCGACCTGCTCGCGCCCATGGCGAAGCGCGGCCTGGTCAAGGTGGCGCTCTCCGTCACCACGCTCGACCGCAAGCTTGCCCGCGCCATGGAGCCGCGCGCGAGTACGCCGGACAAGCGGCTCGAGGCGCTTGCGAGCTTGGTCGAGGCAGGCATCCCCACTTCCGTCATGGTCGCTCCGATCATCCCTGGCCTCACCGACATGGAGATGGAGCGGATTTTGGAGCGCGCCGCGGCGGCCGGGGTCACCAAAGCCGGCTATGTGCTGTTGCGGCTACCGCTCGAGATCGGCGATTTATTCACCGAATGGCTGCGCAGCAACTGCCCGGACCGCGCCAACCGTGTGCTCTCGCTGATGCGGCAGACCCGCGGCGGCAAGCTCTACGACGCCAAATGGGGCGAGCGCATGGTGGGGGAGGGACCTTACGCCTGGATGATCGGACGCCGCTTCGAGCTTGCCGCCGAGCGGCTCGGCTTCAACAAGCAATCCGTCGAGCTTCGCACCGACCTCTTCACGCCGCCGGTCCTTCCCGGCCAGCAGCTCCGGCTGTTGTAGCTCAGGCACTCCTTTTTGTTTCCCACTCCCCCCTTGAGGGGGGAGCAAGACCGGTCATTGACCGGTCGGAGGGGGGTAAAACGCGAAGCCCTGCAGGGCGTTGAAGGGTAGGACCTTGAGCTGACCCCACTCCCATCCCTCCCCCTCAAGGGAGGGCGGAAGCACGCAGTGGGGCCGGAGGTTTTCCACACCGGCGAGGGGCTCCACCTGGAATGGTTGCCAAACCGGCACGGTTTGATGAAGAGTCCCTGCCCATGGGACTGCCCTTGGACTCGCCCCCAATCCGCACGCAGCCGAACTTCGACCTCGAAGCCGAGTTGATGGACAAATATCAAGGCCCGGTCGTCGGCATCGACGAGGCGGGCCGCGGTCCGTGGGCCGGGCCCGTGGTGGTCGCCGCCGTGATCCTCAATCCAGATCGCATCCCCGAAGGGCTCAACGACTCCAAGCTCCTGACGCCTGAGACGCGGGAGGATCGCTATTCCGAGATCGTGGCCACGGCTTGCGTGTCGGTCATCATCGGCAATGTCCGACGCATCGACCGCGACAACATTCTGCAGGCGAGCCTGTGGGGCATGCGCGCAGCCTATCGCGGTCTCGGGGTGCCAGCCGCTTCGGCGCTGATCGACGGCAATATCGTCCCGCGCCGCTTCCCTTGCCGGGCGAGCGCCGTGGTCGGCGGCGACGGCCTGTCGCTCTCGGTCGCCGCCGCCTCGATCGTGGCTAAGGTCACGCGCGACCGGCTCATGGTGAAGCTCTCGCGCCGCTACCGGCGTTATGGCTGGGATAGCAATAAAGGCTACGGTACGCCGGAGCACGCTCGGGCCATTAAACAGCATGGCGTATGCACCCATCACCGCCGCTCCTTCAGCCCGATCGAGCAGGCGCTACGACTGCTTGCCGAGCCCTTACGCGAGGTTTAGCGGAATTCAGGGAACGCTTGCGGTGGGCTCTCGGCATAGCCCAACCCATGCATGCGCTCGTGCATATTGGTCAGGCCGCCGCGTGGCGGCGTGGCGCTTTGTTGCCGCCTCGATCAGCTCGTAGTTGCCGTAATCGTGCACCACAAGCCCGCCATGCCCTCGATATAGTTTCGCCCCCAATCGCCGAAGACATCCACGCCCACCCTCGCGTGAGCAGGGGTCGGACCAGTGTCGCGGAGGCTCGCAATTTTGGTATAAGAGTGTTGGCGGGAGTTGGGACTGGAGCAGGGTGGAGCATGTTGACTTTAAGGGGTACGGCTGAGCTGGCGAGGTTTGCGCCATGACCGCGATCTATGTGCAGAAGACCGTACATGAGGGGCTGTGGTCGCGCCGCATCGCGCTCTTTTTCCTGCAGCTCCTTGTGCTCACCGTGCTGCTGCACCGCTTCGGCTCGCTCGCCACGCCGGCGGCGCTGAACCTGCTCGCCGTCTCCATCGGCGGGCTGGTCCTGGCCATTGCCGTGGCGGTCTTCGCTCTCATTCGCATTTGGTTCGGCGGCCAGCTCGGCGCGAGTCAGGCCTTCGCCGGCATCGCTATTGCGCTGGTCGGGCTCGCCGTGCCGCTCTGGTACCTTTCCCATGCGATCCTGTTGCCGCGCCTCACTGATATCGAGACGACGCCGCAGCAGCCACTGCAATTCAAGCAGCTCGCCGCCATGCGGCCGGCCGACGCGAACCGCATCGAGGATCCCGACGCCGCCGTGGCCGCGGAGCAGCAGGCCGCCTATCCCGATATCCGCCCCATGGAGCTCGAGCGCTCGGCGACCGAGGCCTTCGACATCGTGCATGAGGCGGTGAAGCGGCTTCGCTGGACCATCGTGCTGGCCGAGCCCGCCGACGAGGATGCCCCTGGGCACATCGAAGCCACCGACCGGACCTTGCTGGTCGGCTTTACCGATGACGTGGCTATTCGCGTCACCGGCGACGACAGCCGTGCGCAGATCGACGTCCGCTCGGTGTCGCGCTACGGCTGGCACGATCTCGGCGCGAATGCCGAGCGCATCCGCACTCTTTTCGGCGAGGTGAAAGCCGCCCTCGAAAAAGGCGAGAAGACCGGGCTCGAGCAAGCAGAGCCGGCGCCGAAGGCCATTCAGAAGAAGATCAAGAAGCCGAAGAAGAAGCTGAGTGACAGACCGAATAGGCACTCGACAGCCCCGGAGCCCCGTCAGCCGCTACTAAGCCCCGACTGATGAGGTATTCCAGGTGCGCGAGCACCGACAGCGCCGCGGCGGCTTTCAGATCGGCGTCTTGGTCGCCGTAGATCTTGGCGACGATGCGCGGGATGGTGGACACCCCGTCCTCGAGGCAGGCGAGTATGGTCTGCTCCCGCCATT
The DNA here is from genome assembly GCA_963804705.1 of uncultured Alphaproteobacteria bacterium. GTDB lineage: Bacteria > Pseudomonadota > Alphaproteobacteria > Rhizobiales > Methyloligellaceae > Methyloceanibacter. The sequence goes on along the minus strand of CAWDRM010000019.1, from coordinate 100,056 downwards.
GGCGATGCATCATATAGGCCCGGACCACCCGTTGCGGTGTCTGCACGCGGCCGCCATGGGCCGGCAGGAAGACCTTGTCGTGCCGGTGGAGCAGCTTCTCCAATGAAGCAAGGAATTTCGCCAGGCTGCCTTCGGGCGGCGCGATCACGGTCGTGTTCCACCCCATCACGTGATCGCCGGTGAACACCGTGCGCTGTCCCACCAGCGCAAAGCAGAGATGGTCCGGCGCGTGACCGGGGGTGTGCAATACATCGAGCGCAATGCCGCCAGCCTTGACCGCGTCTCCGTCTTCCAGCGTCCGGTCGGGCCGGAAGTCTGGATCGACGAAGGCTTCGCCGAGACCGGGAGCTCCGGCGCCACGCATCGAGCCGGTCGGGCCGAAGCTCAAGATCTCGCCGCCGACCAGCGCCTGCAACGGCCGCGCGCCGTCGCAATGGTCGCGATGGCTATGGGTCACGAGAATGTGCGTGACACACTCGCCCCGCGTGGCGTCGGCGATCGCGGTGAGATGAGTCATATCGGCCGGCCCTGGATCGATGACCGCCACGCGCCCGCGGCCCACGAGATAGGTGTTGGTGCCGAGGAAAGTGTAGGGGCCCGGATTGTTAGCGACGATGCGGCGCACCTGCGGCGCGACGTCCTCGGCCACGCCGTAGTCGACATCGACGCTGCGATTGAAGGCAAGCTCTGCCGACATGGTCTCGGACTGAAGGTTCTCGGACTGAAGGTTTCTGGCGAACCGCGCTCGATCTTAGTGAAGCACGGAGCAAATGACAGCGTCGCCCGCGCGACAAGCTTAATTTGCGCGGCCAATTGGCGCAAAAATGTGGCCTGTGCGAGCAAAGGCTTAAGTCCTGGAGGACTTTAGCAGCCCATGCTCAAAAAGATGGTCGGAGTGGCAGGATTTGAACCTGCGACCCCCGCGTCCCGAACGCGGTGCGCTACCAGGCTGCGCTACACTCCGGCTGGCTGGTCCCCGGGCGGCGAGATATAGACGGAGGGCCGCGAGGCCGCAAGCGAAGCAGATCGCTTAATGTCGCCAACGGAGGCCGCGCCGCTAGGGCGCATTGCGGGACGCTCGCGCGGGCGCTAATGAACATAATCCCACCCACTGCGCGAGGGCTACAGCCTCAACGATTTCCGGGCGACGCTATCGCCGGCCTGACCGTCGCCATTGTCGCGCTACCACTTTCCATGGCGTCTTGGCACCTACGGTCAAAGATATCCCGTTTCCCGTCGTCGGCTTCACGGCAGGCATTGCGGTCATCTTTGCGAGCCAACTGAAGGAGCTCTTTGGCTTAAGTCTTCCGAACGAGCCCGCTGCCTTCCTGCCGAAAATTGAAGGCTTGTGGAGCGCGCGCGACAGTTTCAATCCGCGGGCATGACAGCACGGCGGCCAAAGTTCTCGCGGGAACGACACGCAAGCTCGGCGCCTCAGGCACGATGATTAATCTGACCGGGGCCTCGCAGAGTGTCCGCCGCGTGCTGTTGCAGGGGGCTTGCGCGAGCCGCTTCTGCGTTATGCGCGGTCGGCCAAGCAAGTCGTAGCTCATGGACGGGCGCTGATTTCAGCAGGGCACTAGATTGCCGGTCGCGCCCGATGCTGGTAGGAGTGCCCCGCCTGCATATTTGATGCGAGAGGCCACTCTGTTCGTCGAGCCCGGCGCTTGGCGAAGGACCGCCGGGCCTTGCGGTCTGGCGGCAAGTCCTCTTATGACGGACGGATTGGGGCGTGGCCAAGCGGTAAGGCAACGGGCTTTGGTCCCGTGATCCCAGGTTCGAATCCTGGCGCCCCAGCCACCTAGTCGCGGATTTTCTAGCTCTCCCCCGACCTTCCTCAATGAATGCGAAACAAGTGCGGAAATCCGCCACCGAATGGCCGTGTTCCCGCGGAAGCTGACTCCAGAGAGACGGTCTCGGTCCGCGAGTGCGTGATTTCTCGCCCTCTATCTCTACTGGGCATTTTGCGGGGTCACACTAGCGGGCTCAGATGCTGGTGTGATGTTGGTGCCCTCAAGATCGGAACGGTCCGCGGCGTCAACAAGGACGGGTCGTTCCTGTTCATCTCCGGCTTCATGTCCGGAGCTCGGCCATTATTCGGGCCCCCACCCGCCCGGATCGTCATTCGCCTTCACTTTGCTTTGGGCTCGGCTTTTCCGAATGGCTTCATGAACGTCGCGCGGATCGCACCGGGCTTGAGTTTCGCCTTCACCAGCGCAGCCTCGCATTGCTCTCGCAGAGCGTCGGGCCCACCCGTTGCCCCGACCATCTCGAAGAGGACGCCACGCAGCGCGCTGACGATCTTGGTGACGTCGTCCAACCGAAGTGCGTAACTGCCCACCGGCGTCGCCTTCTCATCGGCGATGGCCTCCGGCAGCGCGGACACCCGCACCGCGTCGCGGCCGGGATAGGTCTGCTTGAACCAATGCTCGGCCTCGAGCAGCTGAGCGTGATCCTTCTTGTAAAGCGGATTGTCTACGTCCTTCTCGCTTTTGGCCTCGATCAGGAAGTCGAACGCGGCCTCGGTCCGCCAGAGCACGTCGGGGCCGAGTTTGTGCACCTTCTCCGGCCGCTCGGCCTCGAAACCGAGATACGCGCCGAGATTGGCTAGGGCCTCCTCATAGCGCGCCGGGGACGCATCCGGCACGAGATCTGCGATGGCCTCGTCGAATTCGGAGATGATCGCGCCGCGCTGATCATATTCGCGGAGCCGGTTGACGATTGCGGTCGACTGCTTTCCCGGGGCCGGCCGTGGCACATAGACTGGGCGAATGCGCGGCGGACTGTGGTTATTGTTGACAGCGAATGCCGTGGTCTGGAGCCTCTGCCCCTTAGGCTCGTCCTCCATCTGGTAGGCGATCCTCGCGGCCGAGGTGGCGAGCCACGCGCGTCGCTGTGGATCCCCTGCGAGCGCTTGATCGCCCATCAGCTTCTCGAGCGTCATCAGCGCTTTCTCGTACTGGCCGAGCCGCTGCAGTCGGAATGCCTTACGCTCCACGGCGGCGACCCGAAGCGCCAGCTCGTCGACGGGCGCCGCGTGGGCAGCCTCCGACAGTTCGGAAGCATGATAGGCGACCCAATCCGGATCGCGGTTCAGGCACTTCATAATGGTCTGGCCGACTTCCTTAACGGTGGTTACGGCCTCGCTCACCTCTTGGCCCATCTTGAGCTGAGCGCGCGTGCTTGCGGTTAGGAAAGCGAGATTTTTCCTCCGACCGATCCAGCCAACCAGCTTGCTGCCGACCAGGGCTATCGTGCAGTAGTCGGCGCCGCCGCGCGTGCCGCGGCCGATACCCTGCTCTATCCGCTGAGCGAGCAGCGAGTTCACCGCTGCGTCCGCAACCACGTTCATGCGGAACACGTCATAATTGGTCGTGCCCTGGGGCAGATTGTCCATAACAAGGAAGCGGCAGGCGTTTCCGGCTAGGTCAATTCCGTCGTAGCGGTTCGCTAAAACGAGCGGGCCATAGGTCTCGCCGGCCTGCATCGACGCGATCTGTTCGGACACGGCCTTGGTATTCTGTGGATATTCGGCGATGTCGGTCCACTCTTTCGCCGCCGCACCAGACGGCGAGAGGATCACGACGCCTCGCTTGTGCTCGGCGAGCTTGGTCGCGATGTTCTTAACCATCGGCGTGATCGCCGCGCCGCCAAGCTTCATGAGGCCCGGCACCAAAATCATCCGCTCGCCCACGCCGGCGAGCGAAGTCGAGGTGATGGGCTTGGCCACTGCCTCGTGCGCGGCGCCGAAGGTCCGCACGATCTCGCTGTCGTCGGCTATGGTCGCCGACATGTAGATGCGCCGACCACACTCTTCGAAGGTCGGGAGCAGATCCACTGGCGGAAAGATCGGCGTGATAATGACCGCTGACTTACTGAAGATGCAGTGGCAGACGCCCAGATTGTCGCGGAGGAAGGGCCAGACGAACGGGTCGATGTCGTCGACCTCTCTCGAAAGATACGCTTGAATCTCGCCGAGCTTGCGGTGCCATGCCCAGCTCGGGACCTCCATCACCCCGTAGTCCTTGCCCCCGACAATGTCGGTAAAAGAGCCGCCCCGCCCCACCTGTGTGTACCGAGAACTTCATCCGCATTGATTAGCTGAAGGAATCACCTAACGTCAGTGCACAATGTTTGCACTGCTCTGCTTCGTCCTGGCCGTCTTAGGCTCGCCACTCAAGTCGAAGAGCCGGCTTGAAGCAGAGAACGTGGCACTCCGACATCAGTTGATCGTTTTGCGGCGTAAGGTGCAGGGCCGGGCCCGGCTTACGAACGACGATCGCTGGTTCTTTATCCAGCTGTATCGATGGTTTCCGTCGATTCTGCACGTCCTCACGATCATCCGTCCCGAGACCCTCGTGCGTTGGCATCGGTCAGGCTTTCGCTGCTACTGGCGTTGGAAGTCGCGCTCACTGGGGGGCGGCCGCAGATCCAATCGGACCTCCGTGTGTTGATCCGGCGGATGAGCATTGAGAACCCGCTGTGTGTACCGAAAACCTAAACCCGGACGTAGTGGTGATGAAGCCCGCCAAGGATCGCGTGTGAACTAATGATTCCGGTCCGCTGAACCGGGCGAGAGACCGGCGCGTCTTTGTCCAATGACCGATGCGTTCTGATGTCGTTGTAATAGCGAGCATAGGCTCGCAGGATTCGGCGCAAATGCGCCTCGCCCAAGACGACGAAATGGTCCACACACTCGCGCCGGATCGATCCGATCAGCCGTTCGGCAAAGCCGTTCTGCCAAGGCGAGGCTGGTGCCGTAGGCTTGTCCCGGATGCCCATGGCGCGCAATCGGCGTGTGACGATGGTGCCATAGATCCGATCCCGATCGCGAATGAGGTGTTGCGGGGCATCATCCCAAGGAAATGCCTCCGTTATTTGATGCGCAATCCATTCTGCCGTTGGGTTTGTTGTGACGTTGATCCAGACGAGGTCTCTGCGGTCTAGCCGAACGATGACGAAGGCATAGAGCAGGTCGAAGCCGATGGTCGGGGCAATGAACAAGTCCATGGCGGCAATGTCCGGCGCGTGGTTACGCAGAAAGGTGCGCCATCCCTGGCTTGGCGGCCCGCGTCGCTTGACCATGTACTTGGCGACGCTCGACTGCGCGACCTCAAACCCGAGCTTGAGCAGTTCGCCGTGGATGCGCGGCGCTCCCCAAAGCGGGTTCTCGATGCTCATCCGCCGGATCAACACGCGGAGGTCCGTATCGATCTGCGGCCGCCCTCCCAGTGAGCGCGACTTCCAACGCCAGTAGCAGCGAAAGCCGGCCCGATGCCAACGCACGAGCGTCTCGGGACGGATGATCGTGAGGACCTGCAGGATCGACGGAAACCATCGATATAGCTGGATAAAGAACCAGCGATCGTTGTTGGTGAGCCGAACCCGGCCCCGCACCTTACGCCGCAAAACGATCAACTGATGTCGGAGTGCCACGTTCTCTGCTTCAAGCCGGCTTTTCGACTTGAATGGCGAGGCCAAGACGGCCAGGACGAAGCAGAGCAGCGCAAACATTGTGCACTGACGTTAGGTGATTCCTTCAGCCAATCAATGCGGATGAAGTTCTCGGTACACACAGGCGTATTACAATCAAGCGCGCACGCATTTGGCATTACAGAAAGATGCGCCCTTGCATCGGGCCGTCCAACGATCTGGCGCCATTGTCGCCATTCCGATCTTGGCGGGAATGCATCACCAATACGTCCGGATATGATTTTCGGAAAGGACAGCGCGATCACTGCCACGCAGTCGAAGACGAGTTGGTGCCTGCCGCATAGCGATGGTTAGCTGATGGCGGAGAAGCAAATTCTCAGTCTCAAGCCGGCACCGCGACCTGAACAGGTCGGCGATGAACATTCCAAGCGCGTGCAGGATCGCAAACATCGCTATCAAATATGCGATGATTCTGCCTTACGATGCGAATACAGGCCGGATGGAATTTTCGGAAAGGACAGGGCATTCTAATTTGCGCTGTTCGGATTCAGAGGGAAGGTGGAGCTCGCGGGTGTAATTCGGGCAGTTGCCGCCGCCACGGCTCGTAGGCCAGGCATAGCAATTGCTCGTAAGGCTCTGACCGAAGTACAATGTTTTGGGGTCCCTTAGGACACCTTCGGCTTCGATAGCGAGAAGATGAGGAGGGTGCGCGGCGCACACGTTATGACCGAAGATGAAGCGCGTGAACAAGCTAAGAGGCTTGGAGCCCTTCAGCCTCAAGGGTTCATTGAAAACGTCACGGCAAATTGGATCGAAAATACCCGGGACCAACGTTGGCGCGATACAGATCAAGCACAAAAGCGCCTCGAACTATGGACCCAGGAGATCCTCGCCGGTCGCAACCCAAAAAAGACGGTGGGATAATCGGTCAACTCCACCACCCCATCGTCTCTCTTCTAAGTTAGGAAAGCTCGCCACTAACTGGGTCCCGACCCTACCTTTATTGCGATATCGCCACTTTCGCTTTGAATATGAACGTCTGTGAATGCGTCGCTCTCCGCGGATTCCTCGTAGCGGATGTCCTTTTGAAATGCGATGCGCGAGTAAATCGGTCCGTCGGACGCGGTGACTTCAATTCGAAGCATCAGCACCCGTGGATTGATCCCTTGGGGTTCGGCACGAACAAGGTTCGTCTTGGTATCGCCGGTCTCTGTGACTTGGCCAACAACGATAATCTTTGATTTGGCATCGTTACTCTTCTCGTACCATGCATGAAAATTGTCTTGCGATAAGTCCATTTGGGCCTCGGCACTCAGATAATTCCAGTTGATAAGAGGGCGATAAATGCCAGCAATGCAATTTTCTGCACTGCATAGCATTCCGTCCTCGGCGACACGCGATTTGGCGTACCAAATCGGCAATCGAGGCGCAACTGCGAGCAAGTTTAGCCCCGCGCGGTCAGCCCACAGGGCACGGTTTCGGTGCCCGCGCGTTTGAATAATAACATCAAATCAGGCTATGCGCTCGGCTAAGCTGGAGCCCGGACGCGGCGGAACCGATCTACCTTAGTTTTTTGTGTTACGCTTGACCCATTGCGGGTTCGTTTCCTTTGTATTGGGGTTGTCTTTGCGATCTATCGGCTTCACTTCTTGCCATGTCGGTCCTTGTGCTCTTGACCTTGAGTTTTATGGCTGTAATCCGCTGTTCCACCGGACTTCTTGGCCTCTTGACCTCCAGTTTTATGGCCGTAATCCGCTGCTCCACCGGATTTCTTGGCCTCTTGACCTCTAGTTTTATGGCTGTAATCCGCTGCTCCACCGGACTTCTTGTTCATTTTGTTCCTCCTGTGCTTTCGCGTGACCAAAACTCCGCCCGCCGGGCAGCGATAAAGCTTCCCAATGAGAAGGAGACAATTCTAATCAGTCGTACGGTCGCATGTTTCAGCATCGAGGGTCCTATTCTGCGAGTGAAACTCGTGCAAACAAACACTACCATATTACTAGATAAGAAGCGGCATTACTAGATGAGAAGCGGCCTCGTAAATTCAAACAGCCTGATATGAATTCCGATACCTTCATACGGCACTGTAGACGGCGGCGTGGATTGAGAGAAAGCGCTGTGCCGATCCGGGTGACTTGAAGCTGTGTGTACCGAAAACCTAAACCCGGACGTAGTGGTGATAAAGGCCGCCAAGGATTGGGTGCGACCTAACGCTTCCGGTCCGGGGACGGGACGAGAGACCGGCTGTCCTTTCCGAAAATCATATCCGGACGTATTGGTGATGCAGCCCAGCCAGGATCGGAATGGCGAAAATGGCGCCAGATCGTTGGACCGCTCGATGCGAGGGTGCATCCTTCTGTAATGCCAAGTGCGTGCGCGCTCGATTGTAATACGCCGCATAAGCGGAAAGAATTCGCCGCAGGTGTATCTCGCTGAAGATCACCACTTGATCCAGGCACTCGCGGCGCAATGTGCCGATCAGACGTTCAGCACCGCCATTCTGCCACGGCGACCCAGGAGTGATCGGTCGATCGCGGATACCCATCGCGCTGACCCGAGACGAGAAGACGTGTCCGTAGGCGCGGTCGTTGTCGCGCACCAGGTAGGCTGGCGCCGAGGTCCAGGGAAATGCCTCGGTGATCTGCCGAGCCAGCCACTCGGCTGTCGGATGCCGCGTCACCTGGAACCACAGCAGCTGTCGCCGGCCGTGACCCAGAACCAGGAACGCAAACAATGGATCAAAGGTCAGCGTCGGCACAACGCACATATCGATGGCGGCAATCGCCTCAGCGTGATTTCGCAGAAACGTATTCCAGGTTTGCGACGGCAGGTTCCGGCGTCGCGCCATATATTTCGAGACCGTCGACTGGGCCACTTCAAAGCCGAGCATCAGCAACTCGCCATGGATCCGGGATGCGCCCCAAAGTGGGTTTTCTCTGCTCATCCGCCGGATGAGATCGCGCAGGCCACGATCAATCCTCGGCCGTCCTGCCCTCTTACGCGATTTCCAACGCCAAAACATTTTGAAGCCAGCGCGTTGCCAACGCAGAATGGTCTCCGGCTGAACCACCTGCACCGCATCAAGAAGGGTCGGCCAAACCCGGGTCATCCATGTGAGAAGAGCGCGATCACTGCCACGCAGTCGAAGACGAGTTGATGCCTGCCGCATAGCGATGGTTAGCTGATGGCGGAGAAGCAAATTCTCAGTCTCAAGCCGGCACCGCGACTTGAACAGGTCGGCGACGAACATTCCAAGCGCGTGCAGGATCGCAAACATCGCTATCAATGATGCGATGATTCTGCCTTACGATGCGAATCCAGGCCGGATGGAATTTTCGGAAAGGACAGGCGCGGATTGAATTTATTGGTGTAATTAGCGTTAGCGCACGAGGGGACCCGAAAGGTAACGCGACGCTGCCGGGTCTGATCTCGGGCCCCGAGCTTTTGGGCTCAAGGTCTCCGATCGGTTACTACATAGGTGCAGGCTATACACGCTTCCGCTCCTCGCTCTCGGAACCAACGGCAGCCTTGCCGAATGCGACACGCTGGCAAATGCCTGGACCGCGTCGAAGCTTCAAAGGATCTGGCCGCGCGTTCCGCTACGCCGCAATGGGAGCCCTTCCAATGAGTACATCGATCTTCGATACAAGGAAGTACGAATCGAAATCGCTTGGTCGGAGAACGTCCCAAATTTGCCGCCTCAACGAATTTGTCATCAATCGTGAACGTCTCAGCTCGAATCGAACGAGTGCCCCACTAGTGTCGAAAACGCCCAGTAACTCGGCCCCCGGAACGGCAGCGGCGCTTGGACACATCAATCTGTGCTTGCCGCTCTTTGGCATTGTGATCAGTCCTCGCCGTGAGTGATCTAGTTCTTTTGCGCTCTGACTTTGATCCCGTCCGTGCTCCCACCGCCGCCTGCCAATGGAATTATCGAGAGATGTTTGGTCGAATCCATTTTGGCTAGTTTTTGAAGAACAGCTGCCTTGATTGCATCCGCTATCTCTGCCCGCAGCGTCTCCTCGAGAGGAACCTCGACGATTACCTTGAACTCGTTTGACATTGGGATGCACCTCTCTGCTTCAAGACCATTAATACACAATTAGTCGCGCACACGCCACGCTCAACTCTGCTAGCTGATTCTCAAGCTCCTGACCTCGAGTTGAGACCGCGAGCGCAAAGGGCGACCTTCCTGGACATGTCGAGTCTCTTTGCAAGTATGATACGAGATCAGCTCTGCAAAAATGCCAGAGTTGGTCAACTGCTCTCGCCCGCTCGGCTTATCGATGGCGCGCACCTCAACGGCGAACGCACGGCCATAGTCGTTTTTCTTCAAGTAGGCATTGCCTCGACCGGCGACCTCTGCTTGGAGACTAACCGCGTCTCCGTATGGTGAGCGAGTTTCGCCGACGGTATGCGGCCGGAGGAGCCCTCCTGCGCCGCCGCTTCTACGAAGGCGCTGACCTGCTCGCGGTAGATGTGGCGAAATGTGCCACAGCGATTCTCATGCTGATGCGGGTCCATGGAGTTGTGAGCACAACCGCCCATGCAGCCAGGGAGAGCGATGCAGTTGCGGCATTCGTCATCGCTGAACGGGTCGTACTTCAGCCACTTATGAAGCCGGCCATTCAGATTCCGATAATCGCGAATGTTCCCGACCACCTCGAGCTGATTGCCAACGGACATCCAGCATTTGTAGAGTTCGCCTCTACTGCCGACAACCAACTCGTTAATGCGCATGGCGGTACACGGAGTCCTGATCGGTCGGGGCAATGACGGACCAGCTAGCCCGTACTTGGTCGCCAGCGCTACAAACCTGAGTGCGGCACGGGCGAACTCCTGGCCGGCAAAGCAGCACGATCGATAGGCACTCGACGGGCTTGCCACACCGTCGTTAACTTTGACTATTTGAGCGGGGTAGACATGTAACTTTCCAGCGAATCCTTCTCTGGCCAGGATCTCCAGTAGCTCTTCGGCGTAACTGTTATTGTCCTGATCCAGGTTCATACGAATTGCTACCTTGAAGTAGCACACAGCCTGATGCAGGTTCTCAATAATCTTCCAGAAAGAACCTCTCCCGCCCGCCTGCGGCCGCATCCGGTCATGAACCTCGGGCGGCCCGTCCAAGCACACCTGCACCCTTGTCACTCTCCGTTCCCGGAGTTGAGCGCAAGTTTCTTCGTCCAGTAGGTAGCCGTTTGTGGCCATATCGGCGCTGTAACTGACGCCCGCCCGTTCGCAACGCTCGATGAAAACATCCGAGAGAGCCATCAGCGGCTTTTTTCCGACGAGAGGTTCCCCACCATACCACACTACTCCGAGGCTGGAAATCTTTGGCAACTGATCGTCGACGACTTGTAAGACGGCTTGCTGCGTCTCGGCATCCATAATCGACGGGTGCTTGGCTTCAAAACAGTAGGGACAGTCAAAGTTGCAGCCCAAACTCGTTACGATGGTGAGCCGGAATACAGAGCTATCTTCACAGGAGAACCGATACCTTTCTTTCAAGAGCGCCAACTCATCAGTGTCATCAGCGATGAGCATTTGACCAGAAGCGAGATACTCCAGAAGCTTGATTGGGCAAGTGGAACGTTCTTCGCCCGCCAAGAGCTGCCGAAGTGCATCGCGATCTTGCCTAGAGACGCGCAACAAAGCACCGCTCACACCGTTAAAGACGTAAGCCGTGTCACCACGCTCGACCCAGGTATTGTAGCGTGATTCCCTCATCCTAACCTCCGCTAAATTATCGAGGGAAGGGCCTACTGCACCTTTACTTCGGCGCGGGATGGACCCCCGATAACATCGAAGGACCACCACAGCAGTATGCGTTACACAGTTCCTCCCCTCGACTGGCCCCGCGATCCAGCCCCTCCTGCATCGCTCGTTCGATGTCAGCGATAACCTTGGGGCTAAGTTTCACCTTGTGGTCCTTTGGGACCGCGAAGCTTACTGTGTAAATCATGAAGTCCGGAGCAATTACCCAACTTGGCTCTTCCTGTTTCGGTTTGACTGCCATGGGATCCTCCATCAACACGTTAACTCTCGATCTGGTTTGGTTACGCGATCCCACAAATGCCTGCCTTGATTTGGATCAAGGTCCTACGAGCGCTCCGTCGAGAAGGTCCTTTATCTTCATCTTCGGCGAAAGTACCACCTCGGTCCCATGCGTATCGTCTGGTACCTGCAACGCGATCATGGCAACCGTTTCGCGAACGACTAAACAATCACGAAAGCTGCGCGCGCCTGGCCAGAACGGAGGGCATCGGCGGAGGAGATGGGCCTTGGCAGGATCGTCTACGCCATGGTCAAGACGGCGGAATTCCTTGGCGACCAGACGCTTGTCGCGGATGCTCGCCGCTGCGCAGAGCTGATCACTTCGGATGCAATCGCGCAGGATCGCCACCTGGATGTCCTCCTAGGGTCGGCAGGGACGCTGCTCTCGCTGCTGGCGCTCCATCGTGTCGAACCCGATGCGCGGATTCTGGAACAAGCGATCGACTGCGGGCAGCATCTGCTGGCAAAGCAGGTTGAATGCGAGGCTGGAGGCCGCGCCTGGAACACGCTTGATGGAAAGCCGTTGACCGGGTTCTCGCATGGTGCCGCGGGTGGTATCCAGCTTGCTAAGAGCAGCTGTATTCGCCGCGACCATCGCAAATCAGCACCCTGGGGAGCTGCAAACGAAAACTCTCTCATTCTCCATCGCGATGCGCGGCGGAACCCGCGAGCCTTGTTGGCCCATGACTATGGCCCGCGCATTGGCTTATGGAGACCTGGCCCTGGCGTCGGAATTGGCTATTAACGCCTGACGCCTGATCCAATCTTCCAAACTTGCATTGCTATGCGGAGGTGCAGAGCGTTCGCATGGCTTTTTCCATCTGCGCTGAGCCACCAACCGTGCGGTCCAAATGTCCGGTCCGAGGGCCGTTCTCGGACATCGATGTATCGCCCGTTCATGTCGCAGAATGACCATAGCGGACAACCGTATCGCTCGCGTGGTCCCCCTCAGCGCCATTTCATTAGATCAATTCAGGTTCGCTCACGCTGACCCTAAACGGACGTCTGCCGAGTTCAGAGTATCGCCGCCGCAGCTTCGGCCGGCGCCCTTTTGTCTTTATGCCAATTCATAACGTAGCAGCTGGCCGTTTTTTTCTTCCAAAAGTTGAAATACGACCGCCAATGGGCCGTTCCCCCACTAATTTACGATCAACATTTTGCCTTATAACACGCCAAACGTGCTGTTGGCGTTTTTGCATTAGCACACTTGAGCTGGCATCGCTTCGGCACGCACCCGGCACGAGCGGCAGCCAATCCCTCGCTGCAGCAGCGTTGGCCACACCACCCCCCCGGACACCCTGCCGTCGCTTGGGAAGTCCAAGCCATCGCAGTCAGCGCCAAAATAGAGGCAAGGATCATGGTCTTCATGGTCGTTTCTCCCCGGGAAAAGATGAAATGACGACCCGGCGTGGACGATAGCAGGCGGCGGGGTTCCCGGGAAGCCACAGACGGGCTGCGCGTTCCAGCGTTCCGGCTCTGCGCCCGCTGGAAGGGCATCACGACAAGGCGGTGTTCACCTACAGAACCACGCGCACCCGCAACGGGCGCGTCAAGGGCAACCACTATCCGATTACCTATGAGGGCTTAAAGACGCAATGGAGGCGGGCGCGGGCCCGGTAAACGGGAACGGATAGATCAATGTCCGTTCATGGCACTTAGCGGACATTGGTTCGGACGCCGAGCACGTCCGCTCTTGGGGGTGAAGCAGACCATCCCTCGTTCGCGATCGGGTGTCCGTTAATGACCCGAGAGTTGATCTCGAAGAAAACCGGCACGGTGTTTCTAATTCGACCTTCCCTGCTGAGACTTATGGTTCTCCCTGCTCCTCGAATTAGGGAGAAACCCATCCAAGCCACTGAGATGCAAGGGGTCTTCTGCTGGGATGTGAAGGCATTGTCCCTGCAACTTGGCCAAATCACCCTGCAATTCCCCGAATTGCAGGGGGAGACGGGTTGGCTTCAGACTGCCAGCCCAGCCACCACATAAGTAACTGATATAGAATGACTATTTGTCATTTGGCCGGGTCCGATTTCCCGCGAAATCGGGGGAATTTTTCGGTGCCCAGGCGGCGCCCTAAACGGCAGAGACAATTTTGTGCCAGATTCTGGTCGGCGCGGACCAGAAAGTCTCCCGGGCGGCTTTCAGGGGTTCACTGTTCGTGGACGGCGATGGCGCACCGAAATCGCGCAACTGAGGAAGTCGGGCTAACGAGGTAGGAGTTAGCCAACCGAACCGGTAACTTATCGTTGCTCAAAGCCAAGCAGCTTTCGCTGTTCAGCCCAGTCGACCGGTATTTGCGGTGTCAGTCGCATCAGCTTCTTGGCGGTGAGTTGTGGCGGGTTCTTGCCGTTGACGATTGCGGTAATGATGTCGGGCGCCAGCGTGGGAAGACGTAAGAGGCGATAGACATAGTTTGCGGAGACTCGTTCCTGGCTGGCGATAACATGCACGGTCAGATCGGTGTTCTGCATCAGACGTTCCTGGATTTCGTGAGCCCGAGCGACAATCCTTAGCAGGCCGGGATCGGCTGTCCTCTGATCATCGGTGTTCTCGACAAGCATTCTCATTTCGCGACCGACGCGTTGCAGCCGTGCCCTCACCGTCAGCGTCAGAACGTCGTCGGATTTCTTGTCAGGCTTGCGCCCTTGCGTGGTCGGATTGATCGATTGCGCATCGAGCAGCTCGATCAGGTAGCATCGACGGATATTGATCTCAACGCGATCGGGTCTAATATCCACGCGGCTGAGCAGTGTCATTAGGATCGCTCGAGTCTGGTCTGGCGCAAGGGTTCCGAGTTCTTCTGCGATCTGATGACCACGCCTGATCAGCCGGTTCTGCGCGACAGCGCCGGGATATTCATTCTGGATGGCATCGAGCATCGCGCCTCGATCGGCGAGCAAGGTTCGAAGCCTGGTGATCACCAGGGTCTCGAGATTGGCGGCCGGGATCCGCCGTCCCTTTGACAGGTCTTTGGCCGCCCCGGTGATGAGAGACGTCGATCATCTCCTCGGGGGTCGGTGCCCTTACGCGGCGGTGCCACTCTTCATCAAAACCAAAATCGGCGTGGAAAAAGCAGTCTTCTCGGCTTGCCGACCACTGCAGAAATTGGGACAGGCAATCCATCTGGTCATCATGGCGAGCCTTCGGAAAGGCGAGGTACTCTTTGAGGAACTCCAATAGCCAGGGAGCGTCCTTGGGAAGGAAAAGAGAGCCTGCTTCGAGCTTTGGCGTGCCCCCGATCATTCGACTGACTTTGTCGGCGCTCGGCTTAATTGGGATGATCGCCTGAAGCCCGGCTCGGCGGGCGTATTGAATTAGCGAAGTTCCCGATACCGCGTCCTCAATCAGAATAGCGTCAGCTCGATGCTTGCGTGCGTGCGGACCGACTAGCTTTACGAGCTCCGGGAGTTCCACGCGCTCACGATAGACATCGGTCAGATAATACTGGTTCCTGTTTCGCACCAAGAACGTGAGGCAGGCGGAATAGTCGCTCCCGTCCGTCGCCTTCATCGCGGTATCCCAGCTCTGCACGATCTGGTCACCTTCTGCTTTTGTGGGCGCGCCCTCATACTCGCGCAGCCACTCCCGTTTGAGCATGTTGCCCGTGTCCGGCACCGGCGTCTGAAGAAACTGCGCGCTGAAGGCATAGCTGCCGAGTTCGTGTTTGAGATTGTCAAGAACATGAAGGGGTTCACGCGAAGTGTGGAGAACTTCGCCAACTGCCCAGGCATGCGATCGGCCGTCGAGGAGAGGGATCGTTCTTTGCTCGTTGTTGATGGCAGGAAGGGAAAGAACCTCCAAAATTCCGCGCTCAAGTACATAACCGGTGAGGTCATCAGAATGCAGGCGCTGCATTATAATCACGATGGCGGCGGTCTGTTTGTTGTCGAGGCGAGAGATCAAGGCATGCGAGAACCAATTATTCACGCGGTCGCGACTCGCTTTTGAATGAGCCTCTCCCGCATTCAGTCGGGTCGCGCGAAGTCAGGCTCGCGGTCCCAAACCTATCCGGTGGCTATATCGACGATCCACTTGGCGAGTTGGTTAAAGTCCGCAGGCGCTTCCTTGAGGGCCTTTAGTCATGACCCTATATCGAGAGATGGAATGCTGCGAAACGTAACCTTGGTTGGGTTAGCCTCCTCGGTCGGTCCCTTGCAGCGAGTGGCAACTAAGCGGTTCAATCAGCACCAAATCCTCGAAAGTCACACACCAATGAGTGTTCCGCGCCATAGGTATTGCTCCGATCCGTGATGGCGGGTCGCACCTCGTGCAAGACTCGCTTAGCGTTCGAAAACGTACTGCCCTGGCGCCGCGCCGAGCAGCGGATAGCCCTTATCGGGCGCCCCGAGCGGGGGCGGCGCGACACGCACGGCGGATTTACGCTCCAGCCATTCGGTCCAGACCGGCCACCATGAACCCTGGGTACTCGGATTGTTCAGATACCAGGTGTCAGGGTCGATATACGTCTCGCCCGACGGACGGTGAGAAATCCGGAAATGTCGGTGTTTGTGACCAGGTTCACTCACGACGCCCGCATTGTGGCCGCCGCTGGTCAGCACGAAGGTAACATCCGTGTCGCTCACGAGATTGATCTTGTAGACCGAGCGCCATGGTGCGACATGGTCCGCTTCCGTCGTTACCGCAAATATCGGTGCGCGGATGTCGCTCAGCACGACTGGTCGGCCGTCCACCTGATACCGCCCTTCGAACAGGTCGTTGTTGAGGAAAAGGCGGCGCAGATACTCGCTGTGCATGCGGTAGGGCATGCGCGTTGTATCGGCGTTCCAGGCCATAAGGTCGAAGTCGATCGGCGAGCGCCGGCCCATCAGGTACTCGTGCACCAGGCGCGACCAGATGAGGTCGTTGGATCGCAGGAGCTGGAACATACCGGCCATTTGCTTGGTATCGAGATAGCCCTGGTCCCACATGATGTCTTCGAGATAATTGAGCTCGCTGTCGTCAATGAACAACATCAGCTCGCCCGCCTCGGTGAAGTCGGTCTGTGCGGCCAGGAGCGTCACCGAGTTGAGCGCGGCCTCTCCCTCCCGCGCGAGGAAGGCCGCGGCGATCGAGAGCAGGGTGCCGCCCAGGCAGTAGCCGACCGCGTTCACCTTGCGCTCCGGCACGATCGTCCACACCGCCTTCAGCGCGTCCAGCACGCCGAGACGCAGGTAATCCTCCATGCCGAGGTCGCGATCTTCGACCGTCGGATTGTGCCAGGAGATCATGAACACGGTGTGACCTCGGCCAACGAGGTAGTGCACCAGCGAATTGGCGGGCGAGAGATCGAGGATATAGTATTTCATAATCCACGCCGGCACGATGAGGATCGGCTCGCTACAGACCTCGCTGGTTTCGGGTGCATATTGGATCAGCTCGATCAGGCGGTTGCGGTAGACCACTTGGCCCTTCGTGACCGCGACGTTCTGGCCCGGCTGGAACGCGTCAGCTCCAATCGGCGATTTGCCACCGACCGCGCGCTCCCAATCCGCGAAGAAATTCATGGCGCCGTGGACGAGGTTCTGCCCGCCTTCGCGGATGGTCGTCTCGAGAGCTTCTGGATTTGTCGCGATGAAATTGACCGGTGAGACGGCGTCGAGCAGCTGTCTGGCGACGAAGGAGACGACTTGCTCGTGGTGGGCCGACACGCCACCAATGCCGGTCGTGGCGTTGTGCCACCATTGTTGATTTAAGAGAAATGCTTGATGGATCACGTTGAACGGCCAGCGCTGCCACGCCTCGCTCCGGAAGCGGTGATCCTGGGGCAGCGGTTCGATGCAGCACGGACAGGCTGGGTCGCTACAGGCCTGCCCCGCATAAGTCGCCAGACGAACCGCCTTGCGCACGGCCTTCTCCAGCAGAATCTGCCATTTGCCGGGCGACGCCGCGAGATGGAACGCCCAGTCGGCGTAAGCGAGCCCAAGGCTGACCGGCGAGATGCCGGCCGTGTACCGGCCCATGGTGGCATTAAACAACCGGTCGACGCTGGTCGGCGGATCGACCTTGGCTTCCACGCCGGGTACCCGCGTCGCAGGCTTCGCAGCCGCCACGGATCCGTGGCCAGCTGCGGGCTGCAGACCGAGTGGTGGAAACCACGTCCAGGTCTGCAGCAGCTTAGTCGCTGCTTGGGTCCACCAGAAAAACGGCCATTCTGAAAAGTTCGTCGATTTATTCGAGCCGACTTCGGCCGATGCCTGCCCTGATGTTGGTGCCTCCGCGCGGCGGCTTGGTACAGCGGTCGGCAGGTCCTTGATGCTTGCTGTTTTCATGGCGGAATAGCCTTCGTTTCGAACCGACGAGCCCGGCCACCTCTTCGGCAGTTACTCGCCAATTTTTCGACTCATGTTCCCGATTCGAATCGGACGCCTTGATCCAGATCACGATGGTGCATCCATTGCGTAGGGCGCTGAGTAAGTTCTGGGCGCCCGTTCCGTGGATGCTTGAGGATGATCGTGCGTTGGCGGCACAGCAAGCTCTATCTCATCGAGCCAGGTGCAACCGGGCTGCGCGCCGTGGCGAATACAATGCCACGATTGAAAGGACATGAGCATGACAACAAGTATCCCGCTACTCGCGAAACCTGAGGGATAGCAAAGACAGTAGGAATACCCATGATGGAACCCAATGCCGCCCAGCCCAGGGCTCCCGAATCCAAGCAGGGATCGAAGCCTGATGCGAAGGACGATCTGAAAACCCTGCCCCTGGCGGAGGTGGAGAAGAGATTGAGATCATCGCCGGACGGCCTCAGTCAGGCTGAGGCGCAGAAACGGCTGACCCAATATGGGCCCAACGAAATCGAAGAAAAGAAGACCAATGAGTTTCTCAAATTCCTCACCTACTTTTGGGGTCCCATTCCGTGGATGATCGAAGCGGCGGTGATCCTTTCGGCGGTAGCCCGGCATTGGCCGGATTTTGGCATCATCCTCCTTCTGCTTCTGGCCAACGCCGTGGTCGGATTCTGGGAAGAGCACCAGGCGGGCAATGCCATCGCCGCCCTGAAGGCCAAGCTCGCGATCAAGGCTCGGGTGAAACGCGATGGGAAGTGGGTCACCCCGGCGGCGCGGGAGTTGGTGCCGGGCGACGTCATCCGCGTCCGTCTGGGCGACATTGTGCCAGCGGATGCGCGCTTGCTGGCAGGCGACCCGGTGGAGGTGGATCAGTCCGCGCTGACGGGAGAATCGTTGCCCGCCACGCGCAAATCCGGCGAGGCAATATTTTCCGGTTCGATCATTCGTCAGGGTGAAATCGGCGCACTGGTCTATGCCACGGGCGCGAACACCTATTTCGGCAAGACGGCAGAACTGGTGCAAGAGGCGCGCACCGTCAGCCACTTTCAACGCGCGGTGCTCAAGATTGGCAATTACCTGATCATCCTCGCGGTGGTCCTGGTGGCGGTGATTATTGCCGTCGCGATCTTCCGCGGCGATCCGATCCTCACGACGTTGCAGTTCGCCTTGGTGCTGACCGTGGCCGCGATTCCTGTGGCGATGCCTACGGTGTTGTCGGTGACGATGGCGGTCGGCGCGCGCCTGCTCGCGAGGAGAGAGGCGATTGTGACCCGCTTGGCGGCCATCGAGGAATTAGCGGGCGTGGACGTGCTGTGCGCAGACAAGACCGGCACCCTGACCCAGAACAAGCTGACATTGGGCGATCCGTTCAGCGTGAACAATGTCCCCGCCGAGCAGCTGATCCTCCAAGCCGCGCTGGCGTCTCGCGCGGACGATAACGACACCATCGACCTGGCCGTTCTGGGCGGCCTGAAAAATGATCAAGCCTTGAAGGGCTACCAGGTGGTTCATTTCCAGCCGTTCGACCCGGTGCATAAACGCACCGAAGCCACGGTCAAGGGCCCGGACGGAAGGGAGTTCAAGGTGACGAAAGGCGCGCCGCAGGTGATCTTGGCGTTGTCGGCCGATGCCGGAGGGGTGAAGCCCGCGGTCGACAAGGCGGTCGACGAATTCGCCGCGCGAGGCTTTCGCTCGTTGGGCGTGGCGCGGGCCGAGGGCGACGGCCCGTGGCAGTTTCAGGGCGTTTTGCCCCTATTCGATCCTCCGCGCGACGATGCCAAGACAACAGTTGCGACCGCGCGAAAGATCGGCGTTAAGGTGAAGATGGTTACGGGCGATGCGCTGGCCATTGCCGTGGAGACCGCCAAAAAATTGGGGATGGGCACAAATATTCTCGATGCCAGCGGCCTGGGCGACGCGAAGCATAAGGAGACCGCGTCGGAGACCGAGTCCATCGAAAAGGCCGACGGTTTCGCCCAAGTTTTCCCCGAACACAAGTTCCACATTGTGGACGTCCTGCAAAAGCGCGGCCACATCGTCGGCATGACGGGCGACGGGGTGAATGACGCGCCCGCGCTGAAGAAAGCCGACTGCGGCATCGCCGTTTCGAGCGCGACGGACGCGGCGCGTGCGGCGGCGGCCATCGTGCTGATGACACCCGGCCTGTCGGTGATCATTGATGCGATCAAGGAAAGCCGGAAGATTTTCCAGCGGATGAACAGCTACGCGATCTACCGCATCGCCGAGACGCTGCGCGTGCTGTTGTTCATGACGCTGTCGATCCTGATCTTCAACTTTTATCCGTTGACGGCGGTGATGATCGTGATGCTGGCGTTGCTCAACGACGGCGCCATCCTGTCCATTGCCTATGACAACGTCCATTACAAGGATCAGCCCGAGGCCTGGAACATGCGCGTGGTGCTGGGAATCGCCACGGTGCTGGGCACCATAGGCGTCGTGGCCGCGTTTGGCCTGTTCTATCTTGGCGAGCGCGTGTTTCACCTCGACCGCGCGCATATCCAGACACTGATGTACCTGAAGCTGTCCGTGGCCGGACATCTGACAATTTTCCTGACGCGCACGCGCGGCCCATTCTGGTCCATACGCCCCGCGCGGATTTTGCTGCTGGCGGTGTTCGGCACGCAAGCGCTGGCGACCCTCATTGCGGTCTATGGGCTGTTTATGACACCCCTCGGCTGGGGTTGGGCACTGTTCGTTTGGGGCTATGCTCTGGCTTGGTTCCTCGTGAATGACCGCGTGAAACTGCTCGCGTATCGGATTCTTGATCCCGCCAAAGCCAGGACACCGTCCGAGTTGACGCCGCAGATCGCCAATTGAGCCAATGAACTATATGAGCGGCATGGCCGGCGCGAAGCCCACGCGATTCAGGACTGGCTCCAGGCGGAGCGGGAGACTCTGGAAAGATGAGACCCTTCAAATGAAGCGACGCGAACCATGCGGCCAGCACCGCCGAAAGGATCGAAATGAAAATCAGTTCAAACGACTTCCGCGTGAAGGAAGGTGCCGAAGTCGATCTTCGGAAGTGGCCGACAACCGTGGAGCCCGTGTACAAATCGAAGGATCAATACAAAAAGCTTCTTGAGGAACACGTTGTGCAACTGAGCGCGCTGCAGCACCTTCACTATGCATCCGACCGCTATGCCGTCCTGCTGATCTTTCAGGCGATGGATGCGGCAGGAAAGGATGGCGCCATCAGGCATGTGATGTCTGGGGTCAATCCGCAAGGCTGCCAAGTATTCAGCTTCAAACATCCGAGCCCGACAGAACTGCAACACGACTTTCTCTGGCGCACCACTCGTGATCTGCCGGAACGCGGGCGGATCGGCATCTTCAACCGATCCTACTACGAGGAGGTACTGATCGCCCGCGTGCATCCCGAGATTCTCCACAGCGAAGCGATTCCGGACGCGCCGAACGACGACAAGGCGATCTGGCACGACCGGTATCGCTCCATCGCTGATTTGGAGAGACATCTCCATGTCAACGGAACCCGCATCGTGAAGTTCTACCTCCACCTCTCGAAAGAAGAGCAGCGAAAGCGCTTCCTTCAACGCATCGACGAGCCGGAAAAGAACTGGAAATTCAGCCTTGCGGATATCAAGGAGCGGAAATACTGGAAGCACTACATGAAGGCGTATGAGGAATGCCTCAGTGCAACAAGCACCCGGGATTCGCCGTGGCATGTCGTTCCCGCCGACGACAAAGAGAACGCTCGGTTGATCGTATCCCAAATCATCCTTGATACACTCGAAGGTCTTGAGATGAGCTATCCAAAGACGACCGACGAGCGCCGCCAAGAATTGCTTGAAATCCGCAAGAAGCTCACGGAATGAGAAATCGAAACCGCTGGCGCAAGAAGACCAATAAGAAGCCAGCCCAGTGCAAAGCGCGGGCGCAGGAATCCAGTTAGAGGAGCAATATCGTGGAAAACAAAGATCATGGGGCCGTCCTTCCGAAAAATCAGGAAACAGTCGACAAGTCAGGTGACCCGAAGAATGCGGAGAGATCAATCGCGAAACCGCAGGGAGGCCACCCGAACCCGGCGCCATAGATCGACCTGGCTTTGATCTTGGTGGTTCCACAGGTGACACGAGCGCAGGTACGGGTCTGGGCTTGGGTGATGACGCAGCAAAAAATCGCTTGGATCGTAGCCTGCCGGGCCGCCGGGCAAGAGGGAGTGGACCCAGCCTTGCGAAAGCCCCGCCACGGCCGAAGGAATAATCGTTGCAGATCGCGGGACTAAAAACTTAGAGACGACCGATCTCGAACGATTTCAAGGGAAATTCCGAGAGCCGCCAAACCCTCCTCCAGATAGTCGCCGAGTTGCGGTGTGCCGATCAGATAGCTGGGGATGTGCTTGTCTGTCATGTCCGCCGCCTGCTGGCGCGCCTCGGCAAACGTGCCAAATTCGCCGCGCCCGAGCCACATGAGCCCTACCAGATCCAGCTGCTCGTCTTCATTGAGCGCGGTCAGCGCCCCCTCGAGCTCCTGCAGCGTGGCGTCGTCGCCGGCCTCCAGGACATCCACCTCCTTGTCATCGGAGGGATTTGATCCCGAGTCTGGGGTCAGAAGGGGCGACCTTCTCGTCGAACTCCCGGGCCTTAACGATGATGAAGAACGCCTTCTTGGCCGAGATCGTCAGGACGACAGACGTTTCCTCATCTTGCTGCTCGATCGGTTCAATAGAGCATCCCTTGCAAATGCATGGAGAGAACGCCAGCCACAGATCATTCCTGCGATATCGCTAGCAAGTCGGCTTTGACCTCGATCAAGGGTTGGTTCGCGGCCTTCGATCTGCCGCAAGTCGGGCTGCGAGCAGCCAGCCAAATCGGGAATGAAATCATAGCCACCAGCAATCGCTGCCATGAGCCCGGGGGTAGCGCCTCAAGGTTGACCTTCGACCAGTCGGTCTCGGAATTCGCCTCCAGCATGCAAACGACTTCCTGGAACCTCGCGGACCGCCAGGTCCCTCGACCAGAAGGGCATCGTCATGCGCTCACCCATCCGGATGGCCGAGCCGTGCTGCTCTTTGACAACGTTAAAAGTGATCATGATGCGTCCCCGCGAACTGGCCTGCAAGGAAAGGCGGACATCACTCTGCGTCGAACAAGCGGAAGCGCAGATCACAGTTTATATAACGCAGATCACAGTTCATATAGCATTGTGGAGGATCGGCGGCTTTGATTCACGTCAACCGGGACGCGCTGGTCGCTCAAGCCGCGTCCTGATTTCGCGGCCAACTTTGATCCACGTCAAAGGCGCCGCGCGCTCATGCGCGCCAATGCCTCAGCTGCCGGAGGGGCGGGCTCCGATCGCCGAATGCCCGCAGTCCACCCCCGTCGTCGTTTTCGAACGCGACGCAGAAGGGCCCTGGGACCATTCAGCGTCGCGGTCAGGACGGGAGCTGAGGCCGAACGGTTCAATGACGCCTTCACGACGACAAAAAAAACGCCGGTCGGCGTCTATGCTGGTACTCAACGCCATTGCCGGATAGGCCGCCTCAGGTGCCGTACCAATGCCAAAGCAATAGCCCGGTGACAAGTACGACCACGACCATACCCCATAGGAACAGAGTAGGTTCTTTATCGTCACGGTACTTCAAAATGCGCTTAATTCGAAAGGGGTATCTGTCAAAGTGAAAATCACCCAAAAGATTTTCGACGATTCCTATTATGATCTCACGGAGCGCGCGAAACTCGACCTCGATTTCTTGCTGCTGACCGTCGCGGCGGCCGCTATTTGTGCTTTCGGTTTCAAGATGAACAGTGCGCCCGTCATTGTCGGAGCCATGGTGATTTCCCCGTTGCTCTATCCGGTCATCTGCGCCGGCGCCGCGACTTACCGCACCGATTGGAGCGCATTCATCCGGGCCGTCGGGACATTTGCAATCGGCTTTCTTGCCGCCATTGCTGCTGCGGTCGTCGTTAGTCTTTTTTACTCGACGACATTCCGGTCGGAGATCGTCGATCGATTAAGCGCGGCGGGGATAGATTATGCCTTTGTCGCGTTTTTTTCCGGGCTAGCCGGAATATATGCATTCTTTTCGCCTAAAATTCACGAAGCCATCGCCGGCATCGCGATTTCCGTCGCGGTGATTCCACCGATCGTCATGTTGGCATCGGGATCGCGAAACAAAATGCCGATCTCGTTCTTGCCAGCGGCACAATCGTGCTTTGCAATATTTTCGGAATTTATCTCGGCGCTATCGCGATGGTCGCTGGCCTGCATTGGATTTCAAGGGATCGAGGCGCGAGTTAGGGACACACGCCACAGTGATCAGCCCCCATCGAGTGGTCCAATTGCAATGTTAGTTTGGCGGCTGTGGCAGCAGCAGCGGGAGCGTGGCCGTCGGAGCGGGTCGGGATTGCAGAGACTCATAAGGCCTCAACCACCTCTCCCGTCTTATTGTGGACGTTGCGCACCGCGCTTGGCGACTATCTTGGATGCACTCAAGGGCTTCATTTGCGCTATCCCAAGGCGAGCGCTGAGCGTCTCGAGGAATTGCCGGCGATCCGCACGGAGTTGGAGACATGGGATGAGTTGGTTACCCCATTCGCGGCATTGGCGCCCCGCGGCAGGAGCGGCCTAGTTGGCCCGCAAGATCGATCCGAGCCAGGACGTCGTGCTCGTTCTCAATGCTGGCTCGTCCAGCATCAAATTCGCCGTCTATGGCGCAGGCGATGAACGGCTCGACCGGCTCGCCCATGGTGAGATCGAGGACATTGGGACGCTGCCACGCTTCCATGCACGCGATGCCTCTGGCGCTGAGATTGCCGGAATGCCTTGGGCCAAAGACGCCAATTTCTCGGTTCACAAGTTGATCGAAGCCCTGATCGACTGGATCGAGCAACGGTTCGGTCGCGGCAGGATCATGGCCGCCGGGCACCGCGTCGTGCTGGGTGGGCTCGAACACACCGCACCCGTGCTGTTAGATGCGGCCCTGCTTGACCGGCTCCGCGCGCTCGTACCCCTCGCGCCCATGCATCAACCCCGCAATCTGGAGCCGATCGAGGCACTCGCGAAGTTGAACCCTAACATGCCGCAGGTCGCCTGCTTCGACACCGCCTTCCACCGGACGATGCCTGAGGTCGCGCAGCTTTACGGCCTGCCACGTCCGCTGACCGAGGCGGGCGCCCGACGCTACGGTTTTCACGGGCTCTCCTACGAATACATTGCCAGCATCCTACTGCGGTTCGATGAGCGAGCTGCCGGCGGCCGCACGGCGGTCGCCCATCTCGGCAACGGCGCCAGCATGTGCGCGCTCGTCGGTGGACGCAGCGTGGCGACGACGATGGGGTTTAGCCCGCTCTCTGGGCTTCTGATGGGTACGCGTCCAGGTGACCTCGACCCAGGCCTGCTGCTCTGGCTGATGCAGGCCAAGGGCATGACGGTGAAAGCGATTGAGGCGATGCTCTATAACGAATGCGGCCTCAAGGGCGTATCGGGCCTCAGCGGTGACATGCGGGATCTGTTGGCCAGTGATGATCCTCATGCGAGGCAGGCGGTCGATCTTTTTGTTTACCGGATATGCTGGGAACTCGGTTCGCTCGCGGCCGCTGCCGAGGGCCTCGATGCCTTGGTCTTCACCGCCGGTATCGGCGAAAACGCGGGCCCTGTCCGCGAAGCTG
Source organism: uncultured Alphaproteobacteria bacterium (assembly GCA_963804705.1). Taxonomy (GTDB): domain Bacteria; phylum Pseudomonadota; class Alphaproteobacteria; order Rhizobiales; family Methyloligellaceae; genus Methyloceanibacter. The sequence goes on along the minus strand of CAWDRM010000019.1, from coordinate 74,633 downwards.
TCTGCCGCCAGTCGGCTTGGCTCGGTATCGATTTTGACGCCGCGGCGAATGTGCGTGGCGAACAACGGATTAGCACGGCCACCAGCTCCGTCTCCGTCTGGGTGATCCCGACCGATGAGGAGCGCATGATCGCCATCCACACTTTGGCGATCCTTAAAGAGCTACCTGAGAGGATACTTTGATGAGGCTGAATGGATGAAACAACGCAAAGCGGCACCCCACCCAAAGTGGGAGCATTCGGTCCCATGGTTCTGGCCTTATGCGGCGGCAATCGAGTTGGCGATGAAGGTCTCAGGCTTTTCAGGGACAACCTGAAATTCGTCGCCGAGGTTGGCGAGATCAGCGCCCCACCGCCCCCCGAATGGGCAACCGACAATCGCGTCATCCTCGATCTCGATACCATGCGCCTCAGGGACTTCTCGAAGGGCGGAGTATCTGGCCCGCCGGTCCTCGTCGACCCTCCCTATGCCGGGCACAGTTCGACCATCGCTGACTATGCCAAGGGCCAGAGCTTGGTCGAAACCCTGCTCGGGGCAGGCCTCGATCACGTCCTCGTCACTGACTGGAAGGGCGCCACCGATGCGATGCGGAATTTCGACATCGATAAGTACCTGGCGGAAATCAACGTCGTGGTGGACGATCTTGGCGGCGCGGTGCACCTCATCGGCCTTTGCCAGGGCGGTTGGATGAGCGCCATGTTTGCAGCCCGCTTCCCGGTAAAGGTTAAGTCTCTGGTCCTTGCCGGCGCACCTATCGACACCGACGCGGGAGACGGCCCCATCAAGAAGCTCGCCCAGACGCTACCCCTCGAAACCTATCAAGAGATGGTCGACATCGGCGATGGTCGCATGCTCGGCAAGACGATGCTGGCCGGTTGGAAGGACATGCACCCCGGTAAGCAGTTCATGGGCAAATATGTGGACCTGTTCGCCCATATTGAGGACAAGTCCTATATCAAGCGTACCGAGCGGTTTGAACGCTGGTACGAAAACCCGATTGATCTCCCGGGCGTCTATTACCTTCAGGCGATCAAGCTTCTGTTTAGGGAAAACCACCTCGCCAAGGGCACCTTTGTCGGCCTTGGCCGCAAGCTTGCGCTGAAGGACATCACCGCATCGACTTATCTTCTCGCCGGAGAGTCCGACGATATCACCACGAAGGAGCAGGTGTTCAATGCCGAGACGCTCATCGGAACGTCCCCGTCCGCCATCGTCAAGAAACTTGCGCCGGGAGGGCATATCGGCCTCTTCATGGGCCGGCGCACCCTGGCCGAAATCTGGCCCGAGATCGGACGATGGATCCAGGCGCAGTCTAGTCACTGCGGTACTGCCGAGCTCGGAGAACGCATGCGCTTGGTCGCTTCACGATCAGGTGACACTGCTTCGCTGCAGGTCCGTAGTGCAGGCTCTCAAGTGTCAAGGCGATGCCTTGGCCGCCGCCAATACAAAGGGTGACGACGCCCCGCTTAATGCCGTCGCGCCGCATGGAATGCAGCAGCCGCGTTGTCAGGACCGCGCCGGTCGCACCGATCGGGTGCCCATGAGCAATGGCACCGCCTTCCACGTTCACAATATCCTCCGCAAGGCCAAGCTCACGCGTAACCGCAATCACGATGGCGGCAAAGGCCTCGTTGATCTCGATGCGTTCGATGTCGCCGATCTTCCACTTGGCGCGGGTAAGAGCTTGACGGACGGCAGGGATCGGACCAAGGCCGAACATGCCCGGCTCCACCGCCGCAATGCCGTAGGACAAGAGCCGGGCCATCGGCTTAAGACCTTGCTCCTCGGCCCAGCCCCGCTCCGCCACGATCATGGCGGAGGCACCGCTATTGAGACCCGGTGCATTTCCGGCGGTGATCGTTCCATCCTTGCGAAATGCCGGGTGCAGCTTGGCGAGAGCTTCGAGTGTCGCGCCCGGCCGGTTGTGCTCGTCCTTATCGAAGACTTCTGCCCCCTTCCGGCCTTTCATCTCAACCGGAACAATCTCGTTCCTGAACTTCCCCGCGGCTTGCGCTGCGGCAAAGCGCTGCTGCGATCGCACGGCCCAGCGATCCTGCTCCTCACGCGTGATCTTGTGAGATTTGGCCAGATCCTCGCTGTGCCAGCCCGAGTGCTCGCCCGAGAACGCATCGTTGAGCCCATCGCGCAGCATGCTGTCGTAGATCTCGGCGTCGCCCATCCGATAGCCCCACCGCCCACTCGCGGCGAGATAGGGCGCCAAGTCCATGTTCTCCATGCCGCCGGCAATCGCACTGTCCAACATGCCGAGCATGATTTCCTGTGCAGTTGAGACGATGGCCTGGGCGCCGGAGCCGCATACGCGGTTGACCGTCATCGCGGGGACGTCGACGGGAAGCCCGCCATAGACGGCTGATTGCCGCGCTGGATTCATCTTGTTGCCGGCCTCGATCACATTGCCCATCACCATCGTGCCGATCTTGGCTGGACCCAGTTTCGAGCGGGCCAGCACGGCGCGCACCACGGTGGCGCCGAGCTCGGTCGCCGGCACCGATTTCAGACTGCCGTCGAATGTCCCGATCGCCGTGCGCAGCGGCGTGCACAGCACGATTTCGCGTGTCATGGTCATTTTCGTACCTTCGCGGATAACTTTGGAGCGATCACAGCCGTAAGCCTCCGTCGATCTCGAGGATGCGGCCGTTGTAGTAGTCGTTCTGCAGGATAAAGAGTGCCGTGCGAGCGATCTCCTCCGGCTGCCCCAGCCGCTTCAATGGAACCATTGAGACGATTTTTCGCGAATTGCCGGCTTGATTTTGGCCACCATGCGGGTGTCGCAGAAGCCTGGTGCGATGCCGGCCACGCGAATCTTGTAACGCGCAAGCTCTTTGGCCCAGGTCACGGTCATGGCAGCCACGCCCGCCTTGGCGGCGGCGTAGTTGGTCTGTCCGACGTTGCCGGCGCGAGAGATGCTGGAGATGTTAATGATCACACCGCCACGGCCGCTGTCGATCATGTGCACCGCCGCCTCGCGGCCGCAGAGAAAGACGCCAACAAGGTCGACGGCAATCACCGTGTTGAAGTCGGCGAGCGACATCTTGCCCTGCACCTTGCCGTCCTTCACTTTGATCAATAGAGCATCGCGATTGGTGCCGGCGTTGTTGATCAAACCGTCGACGCTGCCGAAATCCTTGTGCACAGTCGCGAAAAGGCCCTCCACTGCCGCCTCTTGCGCCACATTGGCGGCGTAGCCCTTGGCTTTCCCGCCGGCATCGGCGCAAAGCCGTGTCGTCTCTTGAAGCTCCGCCTCGTTGAGGTCCACAAGGGCAAGGTTGGCGCCGTGGCGGGCCACGACCTCTGCCATCTTTTGGCCAAGCCCTCGCGCCGCACCGGTGACAACGATGGTTTTATCTTTAAGATCCATAACAAACACCCTCGCGCCGTTTATGACCGAGTCATGACCCTACGACGGACGGGTTTCGTTCGTCCCTCCAGCATCAGCGGTGCGCTGATCGAGAACCGCGCCGTCCGCATCCTACCCGTCGCCGCCGTCCTTTTGACCAGGACACACATGAGCAGGTGCCAATCAAACTAAGCGCGACAGCTGGCAGACACCATCCAACTCATCGACGCAGAAGCCATTCTCCGGGCATTGCGGCGCCATCAGTCCGTTCATAGCGCGCCTTGCTTGCGGTGGTGATGCGCGAGCAACAGTGCGATGGCGCAGGACGCCATCCGGCTCAGTGTCTTGTCGGCCCGGCTGGTCAGCACGATGGGAACGCGGGCACCAAGCACGATCCCTGCTCCATCGGCGTCGGCCAAGTATTCAAGCTGCTTCGCCAACATATTTCCCGCCTCAAGGTCCGGCACGAGCAAGATGTCAGCCTGTCCCGCCACTGGCGAGACGATGTGTTTTGTCTTCGCCGCATCGGCCGAAACGGCATTGTCGAACCCAAGCGGCCCATCAAGGATGCCGCCCGTGATCTGGCCGCGGTCGGCCATTTTGCAAAGGGCTGCCGCATCGAGCGTGGACTTGAGCTTGGGCGAAACGGTCTCGACCGCGGACAGGATTGCGACCTTCGGCCTTTCAATGCCGAGCGCGTGCGCGAGTTCGATCGCGTTCTGGATGATATCTTGTTTCGCCTCGAGATCGGGATAGATGTTGATGGCCGCATCGGTGATCAGCAGCGGCCGGGGATAGGTGGGCACGTCCATGACGAAGACGTGACTGACGCGGCGCTCCGTGCGCAGATTGCGGTCCCCAGCGACGACGGCATGCATGAGCGTGTCAGTATGCAGCGCGCCCTTCATGATCGCGTCGGCCGAGCCGGCAAGCACGAGGTCCACGGCCTTTGCGGCGGCTGCCGCGGCATCTGTCGCAGGGGCAATTTCGTACCCTGAAATGTCGATGCCACTGGCCTTGGCCGCAGCCTTAATGGCATCGGGGGGACCGATCAGAATCGGAATAATCAGCTTGGCGCGTGCCGCCTCGACCGCACCGGCTAGGGATAGATCGTCGATGGGATTGACGACGGCAGTGCGGATTGGGTCACGGCCTTGCGGTCTGGGCTATGAGCTCCCGGTGACGACGCCCAGGCTCCTCAAGCCGGACTTCCGGCAAGATGACGCGGGTTCGCTGAATCTTCTCGGCCGGGGCAATAACGTGGCCACGCCGTCGATGACGACGTTGCCAGTCTGGTTTGTGACGCGACAGTCGAGAATGACGTCTCGCTTGGCCGCATTCTTTTCACGCACGGTGACTGTCACCACCACGGTGTCGCCCAGCACAACGGGGTGCCGGAAATTGAGCGTCTGACTGCGATAGATGGTGCCGGGCCCGGGAAGCTCCGTGCCAAGCAAGGTAGAGATCAGAGTTCCGCCCCACATGCCGTGCGCAATGATCTTATGGAACATGTCATCGCGCGCAAAAACTTCATCGACATGAACTGGATTGACGTCACCGGACATTACGGCAAAGAGCTCGATGTCCCGCTTGGTCAGCGTGCGAGACAGGCTGACCGAATCCCCGACCTTGATTTCGTCAAACGTCCGATTCTCGATTTCTGACATCGCTTCCATCCAGCGTCAGCCCACGACGTGATATCCCGCATCGACATAAGCAATGTTTCCGGTGATCGCTTTGGCAGCGTCGCTCACCAGGAAGGCAGCAAGAGCGCCGACATCGTCGAGCGTTATGAGTTTGTGCTCCGGAGCTAGTTTGACGGCGTGCTCCAAGAGTTCATCAAAATGCTCAATGCCAGATGCCGCGCGTGTCGCGATCGGTCCGGGCGAGAGAGCATTCACACGAATATGTTTAGAGCCGAGTTCAACCGCCATGTAGCGCACCGCTGCTTCGAGCGCCGCCTTGACAGGCCCCATGACGTTGTAGTGAGCCACCGCTTTGTCGGCCCCGTAGTAGCTCGTCGCCAAAAGGCAGCCGCCGGAGGTCATCAGAGGTTCCGCAAGCTTGGCCATCCTGAGGAACGAGTGCACAGAGACCTGCATGGCGAAAGCAAAGCCGTCCGCCGAACAGTCGATGATACGGCCGTGCAAGTCCTCGGCTCGCGCATAGGCGATGGAGTGCAACACGAAATCGAGCCGCTCCCACCTTTTCGCAATGGCCGCGTAGACGGCTTCGAGCTGGCCATGAACGGTTACATCGCAGGGAAGGATGATGTCGCTGCCAAGCGTAGTCGCGAGCGGTCGAACGTAAGGCTCAGCCTTTGCGTTCAGATAGGTAATCGCGAGGTCGGCACCTGCCGCGCAGAAATGCCGCGCGCAGCCAAAGGCAAGGCTATGCTCGTTCGCGATCCCAACAATCAAGCCCTTCTTACCCTTCAATGTACTGATGTCGCTTTCTCCTCATGCAGGGGACTAAGCCGGTCCCGTGGCTCTAACGGCTGCCAAAGGCGAATCGATCCCATCACCCAGTTGCAGGGGTCGACCGCGGAGCGACTGAGGCCTTCGACAATCGCCGCAACGCTTATACGGACAAGTGCCGCGGCGACGGGGTGTCAGGTCCAGACTTCGCTCACGCCTCGATGATAACCTTCAAAGCTCCCGTGCTCGCCGCGTGGCCGAAGGTCTCGTAGGCGTCGAGGATCTGGTCAAGCTTGAAGTGGTGCGTGATCAGAAGCTGCGGATCGATCTTCTTGGACTGCACGGTCTTGAGCAGCATCGGCGTGGTGACGGTGTCGACGAGCCGCGTGGTTATGGCGATGTTCGCCGACCAGAGGCGCTCCAGATGGAGATCGACCTTGGTCCCGTGCACGCCGATATTGGCGATGACGCCGCCCGGCGCCACAATGTCCTGACAGAGCAGGAAAGTTGCCGGCACGCCGACGGCCTCGATCGCCGTGTCGACGCCGCGCCCGCCGGTCAACGCCTTCACCTTGGTCGCGGCCTGACCGTCGCCGCTGTTGATGATCTGCGTCGCGCCAAAACGGCTTGCTGCCTGCAAGCGGCGGTCGTCGAGATCGATCATGATTATATCGGCGGGCGAATAGAACTGTGCGGTCAAGAGAGCCGCAAGCCCAATGGGCCCTGCGCCCACGATCGCCACAGTCGAACCGGGAGCGACCTTTCCATTGAGGACACCGCATTCAAAGCCGGTCGGCAGGATGTCGCTTAACATCACCAGAGCCTCCTCGTCGGCGCCTTGCGGAATCGGATAGAGGCTCGTATCGGCGTGGGGGATGCGAACATACTCGGCCTGGGTGCCGTCGATCTCATTGCCAAGAATCCAGCCGCCCGTGGTGCAATGAGAGTACATGCCGCGCCGGCAATACTCGCATTTGCCGCAAGAGGTAATGCAGGAAATCAGCACGTGGTCGCCGGGATGGAAGGCGGTCACGCCGACGCCCGCCTGGTCGATCACGCCAACGCCCTCATGACCAAGGATGCGCCCTGGCGCACAGGTGGGCACGTCGCCCTTCAGGATGTGCAGATCGGTTCCGCAGATCGTGGTCTTGGAGAGCTTCACGATCGCGTCGTCGGGCGCCTTGAGCTCGGGCTTAGGCCGGTCCTCGACCTGCTTGCGACCGGGGCCAAGATAGACGAGCGCCTTCATGGAATGCTCCATTGGTCCGGTAATAACGTAAGCATAACGCTCCTTGGCTATAAGACGCTTTGGTTAAATTTGACCCCCTATCCTAAAAAGATCAGCCTGCACCTCACCGATGCGAATAGAACGGCTGAGATTGCGCTCGACTAGCACGAGCTTGACCTGTCGCCGGCGCTTTGGCGAACTGCGAAAAAGGGTTGGTCAACACCGACCTTGGCCCCTTAAGGAGCGGACTTCGCGCGGCGAATGATGTCGCTCGGCGAGACCCGCCATCGGATTCCGATCACCGCCCGGGTTCTCCAGGCGACGGAGGCGCCTTTTCCATTGAGCCGGTCATCGCCGAAACTCCGCTCGCTGTTCTAGGGCGGCAACACGTCGCTCGATCTCCACCGTCTGCACCGCCTGCCTGCTCCATGGGTCGGCACTCGCACGCGACCCCATTGACCTTGCGCCGGGAACCTCCCAAGCTACCGCACTAGAAAAGAGAGGTGCCCATGGTAAAGCGGGGACCCGACCTTGATCTGTCCGATCGACTTGCCGAGTTGGACGCCCGCATCCGGAAGATGAGGGCGGAAGTCGCCCGCGGCATGGAAACCGAAACGGTCGAGCACATCATCGAGCTCGGCGCCATCGTCCATCGGCATGCCGAGCTCCAAAAGAAAGCGAAGTCACTTGGACCAGCGGTAAAGAAGCACGAAAGCCGGATCGTTGCTGGGCTAGCGGCCGATCTCAAGGGCGTCGAGCAGTCACTCCGAGAATGGATCGCCCGATTGGACGAAACGCGTCTCCCGTAGTCATTCGGGAAATCCCGGCACGCCACTCACCGATCGACGGTCGATCGGCTGCTACGGCGCCCATGGCTCGACAGAGCCGTTCTTGTCCGCGCTATCTGACGCAACGCCGGTTTCGGGCGATGGAAGTTATGTGCGCCTCGTGTGGTGCTTGCGGGGGCTCTGATCCGCCAGCGCCTCGGCACCCGTGACCAGATCGAGCAATTCGGCTGTAATCTCGGTTTGTCGAGCCTGCTGCGCAAACTGACGCAATTGAGAGAGCTTCTTCGTCACGTTGTCGTGCGCGGACTCCATGGCCGTGAAGCGCGCGGCATTTTCGCTCGAAATGGATTCGACCGCCGCTTCGGTCAAAAGAGCGAACACATATTCCGCGATGAGCTTTTCCAGCAACGGCCGCGGTGCGAGATTGTGCAGCGGCGCCTGACGCGGTTGCTTGATGGCCAGCGAAGCGACATCGAGCGGCAGAAGCAGATGCCGTTCGATCGTGGACGCGCCGCCCTGATGGTAGCGGCCGAACATCACCTCGACGCGGGAGATTTCGCCACGCGCAATGCGCACGTAGAGTTCGGTCGTGAGACGGTTAACAGTCTCGGGCGCACCGACCAGTCTGGTTGCCATCGGCCTCATCCAACTTGCCTGCCGCCCGCGTTCAAGCGCAAGGGCGGCGCCGCGGCTGCCCAGAACGAAGAGCAGGTCGCGGGCTTCGAGCGCGGCTTCCGCAGCTTCGACAAGACGCTCGTTAAAGCCGCCGACAAATCCGTGCTCAGCCGTGCAGAGAACGAGGGCCCGGCGCCCCCCTGTCAACAACGTCTCGGATGGCGACGGCATAAGAAGAAGGGCGGCACCGATCGCCGCCGCCATGGATTCCGCATAACGGCGGATACCGGGAAGCGCACGTTGTGCTTCCTGCACACGCATGCCGGCGAGTGAGCGCATCGCGCCAACGATGTCGAGTAACTCGTCCATGTTGGCAATGTGGCCCTGGATTTCGGCGACGCGGGTCACGGTTGAGCATCTCCCGGTGTGGTGTTCGACGCCACGACGGAGTGCGCCAGCGCCGAGAGAGAACTCTTGAGGCGATTACGAACATCATCGGGGAAGGCCTTCGCCTGATCATCGAGCGCCATGACCTCGGGACAGTGCTCGGCAAGCCATGGGCCGAGGCCTGATCGAAACGCCTCCACGCGATCGAGCGGCACAGCGTCGAGTACGCCATCGCTCAGCGCACAAAGCAGAGCAACCTGCTCGCCAAGCGCGAGGGGCGCAAACTGGCGCTGGCCGAGCACGGCGCGAATGCGCTTGCCGTGCTCGATCACTTTACGCGCGCGCTCGTCCACCATGGTGCCAAAGCGGGTAAACACTTCCAGCTCCAGGAACTGCGCATATTCGAGCCGCAGGCTTTCCGAGAGGGATTTGAGAACCGGTGCTTGCGTCTTGCCGCCGACACGCGACACGCTCTTGCCGACATCGACCGCCGGCTTCTGGTCTTCGTAAAAGAGGCGCGGATCAAGGTATATCTGGCCGTCGGTGATGGAGATGAGGTTGGTCGGAATGTATGCGCTGATGTTGCCCGCCTGCGTCTCGGCGATCGGCAGTGCGGTAAGCGAACCGCCACCGCCTTCGGGTGCCAGCTTCGCCGCGCGTTCGAGCAAGCGCGAATGAATGTAGAAGATGTCGCCCGGATAAGCCTCACGTCCCGGTGGCCGGCGCAGCAACAGCGAAACCTGACGATAGGCTGCTGCGTGCTTGGTGAGATCGTCGATCACCAGCAGTACGTCGCGCCCACGCACCATAAAATACTCAGCCATCGTGCAGGCGGCATAGGGGGTGAGCCACTGGAGGCCGGGCGCCGCATCGGCTTCGCCGATGACGAACAGGCAGCGCTCTGGCGCACCATAGTGGCGCACCGCCTCGATCACGCGCGCGACCGAGGACGCCTTCTGGCCCACCGCGGCGTAAACGCAGATCACATCGCTGGAACGCTGGTTGATGATGGTATCGACGGCGATCGCCGTCTTGCCCGTCCCACGGTCACCGATGATGAGCTCGCGCTGGCCCCTGCCGAGCGGAATCATCGCGTCGATCACGAGGAGTCCGGTCGCCAAGGGCCGCGTCACCAGCGCGCGATCGATGATCGCGGGCGCCGGCTGCTCGACGGGTAAAAGTTGCTCGGTATCAAGCGGCTCGCCGCCGTCGAGCGGAACGCCCAACGCATCAACCACGCGGCCCAGCAGCGGCATCGCCGACAGGAACACGCGCCACTTCGCCCGTACCATGCACAACGCTTCCGGCCGGGATGCTACTGGTATCCCCCAGCAATACGCATCCGATCGTTTCCTCGCCGAGATCAACAGCGAGGCCACGCACGCCGCCTTCGAATATCAGCAGCTCGTCGAGCTGTGTGTCCGGCAGGCCCTGCACTATCGCCACGCCGTCGCCAACCTGCATCACGCGGCCGACATGTTCGAGCCGTGGTTCGAGGGCGAGGGCGCCGATACGTTGCCGGCTCCGGTCAAGCCATTCGCGGAGATCGTCAGTGAGCGTCGGCATGGGCACCGATCTCCGAGCGCATAGCTGCCAGCGCGCTTTGCCATGAGAAGCGCAGAATGGCTGTCGGAAAATGCAGCTCGGCTCCCGCTACCAGATCCGGGTCCGCGACGAACGTAATCGTGATGCCATCACCCAGGGGCCGACGCAGCCGGGCGCGCCATGTGTCGGCCGTCTCAGGCGGAAGCGGCGATGCGGTCACCACCGTGAGAGCACTGCCGTCCGTAAACTGTCTGATGAGCGTATCAAGCTCCGTCTTGGGGAGCGCCTTGAGGTGTTGTTCGATCCGCTCGATCCACGCTTCCGCGCGAAGCTGCGCTGGCACCTCGGCAAACAGTCGCCGCGCAAATTCGGCACCAAGGTCAAGAGCGCTCCGCCGAAGCTCGGCGAGCGCGTGTTCACGCTCTGTCGCGAGCGACTTTCGCGCTGCTTCAAGGAGCGTCTGCGCCTCGCGTTCGGCTTGGGCGTGGCGGGCCTCCGCCGCTTCCTGCGCCTGGGCTGCGGCAGCCTTGAGCGCGGCTTCGCGCTCCGCCGCTATGCCGGCGCGTTCCGCTTCAATCTTGGCGAAATCAGCCTTCGCCTTGTCTTCGACTGCTTTGGCGTCATCGTACTGTTTTTGGACAGCGGCTTTGCGCGCGTCGATCATGCGCAGCATCGGCTTGTAAAGGAAGCGATGCAGCAACCAGACCAGGATCGCGAAATTGACGGTTTGCAGCGCCAGTGTCCACCAATCGAAGTGCATGGTCAGCGCGCGTAGGGGTTGGCGAAAAGCAGCAGCAGCGCCACGACGAGGCAGTAGATCGCCATCGTCTCGATCATTGCCAGACCGACAAAGAGCGTGCGCGAGATGGTCCCGGCCGCCTCGGGCTGCCGTGCGATGGCATCCATCGCGGCGGCGACCGAGCGACCCTCGGCCAGTGCCGGTCCGATCGAGCCGATCGAGACGGCAATGACGGCGCCGATGATACTAATGAGCTTCGGATCCATAATACCTCCTTTATGTTTTTCCGATGGTGCCAACCGCGGCACCGATGAAGACGGCTGCAAGTACAGTGAAGATGTAGGCCTGCACGACGCCGACCAGAATTTCGAGGACCATGAGCGGGATCGGAACGAAGAGGCCTGCCAGTGCCACCACGAGGGCGATGACGAATTCGCCGCTCATGACGTTGCCGAAAAGGCGCACCATGAGGGAGAAGGTCCGTGTCACCTCGGAAATAATGTTAAGCGGCAGCATGATGAGCTTGGGCTCGGCAAAGCTGGCGAGATAGCCGGAGAGGCCTCTTGCCCGCACGCCGAAATAATGCACCGAGAAGAACACGATGAGCGCCAGAGCTGCCGGCGTCTCAAGTTTGCTGGTGGGGGCTTCGACACCGGGCAACACGCCAGAAAGATTGGCCGTCACCAGAAAAATAAAGAGCGTGCCGAGCAAGGGAAGATACGGCCGCGCATCCTTGCCGATGACATCCTCGATCTGCTGCGCGATGCCGGTGACGAGAAGCTCAAGCACTATCTGGCGGCGATCCGGGTGTAGCGCGAGCCGCCGTGTCACGAGCCAGCAGACGACGGTGAGTACGAGCATGATGACCCAGGTCGTTACAACGGGCCGGGTGATGGCGACCGGACCAAGATGGAAGACAACAATGCTGGTAAGCGGCGACGGCTGCATTATGCGGCGCTCCTTCCGGCACGCAGCGCCACCGTGCGGGCGAGCAGAAAGCCGATAAACGTCGCGAGCAGCGAGGCGGCGCCGAGCTTGGCGGCGAGAACAAGAACGATGATCGCCACCCCGATACGGCCCAGCGTCAGCGCTACGGGGACGAACCAGCCGCGCCCCGCGGCAAACAGCGTCACAGTTCGGCGCAAGGCCGCAAAATAAGCGAGACCGAAGGCAAAGCCGATCAATGCCATCGTCATTGTGAGAGAAGAAATCGAGATCAGTGCTTCATGGGTCATTCGCTATGCATCCTATTCCAGGCAAGTGCGCATCCGAGCGCGAGGCCCGCCACGAGCAGGCCCAAGGTCCAGAAAATTCCCATATCGAAGTGCCGATCGAGCCAGCGACCTGCGAAAATGCCAATCAGCGTCGGCGTTACGATGGTCCAGCCGAGCGCACCGATCATCGCCAGGTTCTGGCCGAGCGAGCGCTCGCCCTCGCGCTGCCAGCGCGCGCGCCGCTGCTGCCGCGTCCTGACGGCCTCATCGAGCGACTCGTGATTGTCGGGCTGCTGCGTCATTACTCGATACCATCGCGTTGTGTGACGCCCGGCCCGCCGGGAACGGCCGGTGCGCGTTCCGATTTGAGGAAGCGGCAGATTTGCCGGATTGCCGCGAGATAAAGTCTTTGCGCATCGGTGCGAGCGGCCCGCTCCTCCTCGATCCCGTGGCGGAATGTGGCGAGCACTTCAGTTTCAAGATGGTGCAGATCGTCACTGGCGATGGCCTCCCGCGTCGCGACCGTGATCGCCTCGCCGCCGCGCACTTCGAGCATGCCGCCCCGCACGGCCAGGTGATGCTCGGCCCCAGCCTGATCACGCCAGCTCACCACGGATACGGAGAGCGCCGTCAGGAAGTCGGCATGGCCCGGCAGGATACCGAAGGCCCCGGTCTCGTCCTCGGCGCGAAGATGCGCGACATCATGGGCTTCGGTGATGATGGCGAGCGGCGTGGTCACGGCGAGCCTCATGACACCCCCTTCGCCGGTTGCGCCTCTTTGCGCCGCGCTTCGTCGAGGTCGCCGACCATGTAGAGTGAACTCTCGGCCCAGTCATCGGCTTCGCCCTCCAGAATCGCGCGGCATCCGGCGAGCGTCGCGTCGATCTCGACGGCGCGGCCAGGCTTGCCGGTGAATGCGACCGTGACCATGAAGGGCTGAGTGAGGAAGCGCATGAGGCGTCGTGCCCGCTTGACGACGGTGCGATCTGCCGCGCTCAGCTCTTCAATACCGAGCAGCGCGATGATCTCCTGAAGCTCGCGGTAGTGGGCGATGGCCTTGCGAACATCTTGCGCGATCCGGTAATGCGCCTCGCCGACAAGGCGCGGGTCGAGCAGGCTCGACGTCGAGGCGAGCGGGTCCATCGCCGGATACATGCCCTCGCTTGCCATGTCGCGGGACAACACGATCGAAGAATCGAGGTGGCTGAAAATCTCCGCCACCGCCGGGTCGGTAAAATCGTCGGCCGGCACATAGACCGCCTGAATCGAGGTGATAGCAGCGCCGGCAACGGAGGCGATCCGCTCCTCCAGTTCAGCGATCTCGCTCGCAAGTGTAGGCTGGTAGCCAACGCGCGAAGGTAAGCGGCCGAGCAATCCGGAGACTTCGGCGCCAGCCTGAACCATTCGGTAAACGTTGTCGATGAGCAGCAGCACATTTTCGCGGGCAAAGTCCCGAAAATACTCGGCGATCGTGAGCGCCGTCAGCCCCGCACGCCAGCGCGCGCCGGGCGGCTCATTCATCTGTCCGAACACAAGCGCTGTGCGCGCAAGGACACCGGACTGTTTGAGTTCGAGCAGCAGTTCGTGCCCCTCGCGCGAACGCTCACCGATCCCGGCGAAGACCGAAATACCCGAATGCCGTTCGACGGTGGTGCGGATCAGCTCCGTGATGAGCACGGTCTTGCCAACACCGGCGCCGCCGAACATCGCCGCCTTCCCGCCTTTTACAAGCGGCGCAAGCAGATCAATCACCTTGATGCCGGTATGGAAAATCTCAAGCGTCGCACTCAGGCGATCGATTGCAGGGGCTGGCGCGTGAATAGGCCGGCGCTCGATGTCGGCGGGAAGCGGCGGCCCTCGATCGGTGGGCTCGCCGGTGGCGTTGAGGAGCCGCCCGAGCACAGCGTTGCCGACGGGCACACGAATGGGGGCACCGGTGGCGCGTGCCCGTGCGCCGCGGCTCAATCCGGCGGTGCTTTCGAGTGCCACAGCGCGCACGGTTACAGGATCAAGGTGCTGATGCACCTCTGCAATGAGCTGGCGGCTTTCGCCGCGCTCGATGTTAATACCTTCATCGACCGCCGGTAAAATTCCTGCGGGAAACGTTACGTCGATAACCGAGCCGTGGACCGCGGTTACCTGCCCCGAGACTTGTCCATCGCCTGCATTGTGGAGCACCACCATCATGCGGCTGCTTTTTTCGCATCCGTGATCCAGTCTTTCGCGGCAGGCAATTCGGAAAGCCTGAACAGCCGGACTTTGCCGTGAAAGAAAGGTTTGACCATGCTAACCATAGCGCGCAGCCACGCGTGATCGGTAACCACGGCGATGTGGCTGAAATCGTGCCAGTGCTTGAACCCGAACACGCTGTCGTCCCACAGGGCCTCAAGCTCAAAGCCTGTGAACTCCTTCCCTATGACATAAAGCATCCTGATCGGACCCTTGGCCATCATCGCTTCGGCCTTGGGGATAAGCGTGTTGTGATAATCCTCGTGCGTTACCTTGCCCGTGGCTTCGATCGCCATCACGCCCTGCGGCAGACCCTCGATGAATTTGAACATTGCCGTCCTCCGACTGCTCTTACGCTTGGTTTTTTATTCCGTTTCCAGAAGACCACCGGGCAGCATCCGCCTGAATGCGGTGTTTTTATTCGCTTTTAAGCATGATGCGACAATAGCCATCTTGACCAAAATCAAGTGACCTCCATTTTCCGTGCGGGAAGTGTCACAGACGAGAATGATGCGCCTGAAGGAGAATGCGCGCCAAGGCTACTGGAACGGCGCACCGCCTCCTTGCGGCCATCGTGCCATCGCCGTCGAGACCCGCCGAAAAAAAAGGCGGCTGGAAATCGATCCGGTCGAAGCGGAAACGGTGCGCGAAGTGTTCGATCTGTGCCGCGCCGGGCGCGGCATTCGGGCGATTGCGGACCATCTGGCCAGCGGCCTCGGCTAGCTAGGCCGTGCGCGCCGAGCGCGGCGTCGAATGACCGAACAACTGGTATTGGTGTCCGGCCCTGGTGCCGCGCTACTCTCGCGCGAACGTGGAGCAATTTCGCTGCCTCCTCGCGAAGAAGCGGTGGGGGGCACGTCAAGCACCCGGGCAAGCGTCTCGACGCTATCAATCGAGGCAGAAGGCGGCAGATGTCATGCAAGATCCTCCCCTGTTCACGCTTGCCACCTCGGTGCCCTCCGTGCATCTCGAAGGCACCACACTCGGCCTCGTCTGGTCGCTGCCCTTTGTTGGGCTCCTATTGTCGATCGCCCTCGTTCCGCTGATTGCACCCCGCTTTTGGGAGGAGCATTTCGGCAAGATCGTGAGCGCCTGGGCGCTCGTCTTTCTGCTCCCTTACGCCATCGTCTTCGGCATGTCGACGGCCGTCACGGAGACCTTGCATATGCTCCTGCTCGACTATTTTCCCTTCATCCTGATGCTGTTCGCGCTGTTCGTGGTTGCCGGCGGGATCAGAATCACCGGCAATCTCGTGGGCACGCCGGCGACCAACACTGCGCTTCTCGCCTTCGGC
The DNA here is from genome assembly GCA_963804705.1 of uncultured Alphaproteobacteria bacterium. Lineage (GTDB taxonomy): Bacteria > Pseudomonadota > Alphaproteobacteria > Rhizobiales > Methyloligellaceae > Methyloceanibacter. The sequence goes on along the minus strand of CAWDRM010000019.1, from coordinate 58,820 downwards.
ACGCTCTCGGCGAGCCTGTTCGGCTCCATCGGCGCTTCCATGTTGCTGGTCAGGCCCCTGCTTCAGGCCAATAAGGACCGGCAACACAACGTCCACGTCTTCGTCTTCTTCATCTTCCTCGTCTGCAACATCGGTGGCTCGCTGACCCCTCTCGGAAATCCACCGTTGTTCTTGGGTTTCCTCAGAGGCGTGGATTTCCTCTGGACGTTAGAGACCATGTTGCGGCCGATGTTGCTCGTCAGCGGTATCCTGCTCGCGCTGTTCTACGTCATTGATCGGCTCGCCTGGAACAAGGAGCCCGGCGAGGTCAAGGGCAAGAGGGGCGTCCCTCGCCAGGTGCGCATCGAAGGCCTGCATAATGTCCTGTATTTGGCGGGTGATCGTCGCCGCGGTGCTGGTGAGCGGGCTATGGGATGGAGGCGCCACGATCCCGATCGGCTTGGGGAGCAGGCTGCCGGTCGTTGGATTGGCGCGCGACGCCATACTTCTCGTGCTCACCTACCTCTCCTGGAAAACTACACGCAGCTCGATCCGTATCGAAAACGCCTTCTCCTGGAGGCCGTTCCAGGAGGTGGCAATTCTCTTCGCCGCCATCTTCATCACGATGATCCCACTCTTGGCGATGCTTCGCGCCAGTCACGAGGGAGCGTTCGCACCGCTCCTTGATCTCGTCACGGATGCCGACGGGCACCCGATCGAGACTGCCTATTTCTGGCTGACGGGGGCGCTGTCAAGTTTCCTCGACAATGCCCCGACCTATCTCGTCTTCTTCAACTTGGCGGGCGGTGATGCGCAAGAGCTGATGGGACCGCTTGCCGACACGCTCGTGGCCATCTCCGCGGGCGCGGTCTTCATGGGCGCCAATACCTATATCGGCAACGCCCCGAATTTCATGGTGCGGTCGATCTGTGAGGAGCATGGCATTAAGATGCCGAGTTTTTTCGGCTACATGCTCTGGTCGGGGGGAGTCCTCTTGCCGCTGTTCTTGCTGCTCACTCTGTTGCGTCTCGTCTGACGCATGGAGTCCTCCGTCAGAGTTAAATCCTAAAAGAATGGCCTTTGCTGCACTAGGTGGAGTGCCAGATGCGAGATTTGGAGAAACCTCACCTTACTGGAATTTCAGCTGTGAAATACAGTCGGTCAACAATGGGGAAGAATCGCCGCACGATTAGAATCGTTCCGGTGCTGACCCCCGTTAGGAGGTCTTCGCTCTGAGCGTCGAGCGTTATCGATGTCTCTTCGGTCGACCACCGTCATCGGTCTTCGCCACGCGAGTCCAGCGTTATGGACGCGCTTCGCCGCTAACCTCTGGCGTTAAATCGAGGGATCACCACTAACAATCTTCTGCGCGGTCCGGTCTCGATCAGATCGAGCGCCGGGCGTTGGAATTGAATCTTATGGAGGGGAAGATGCCAGCACCGAAGGGCAATCAGAACGTACTGGGCAATAAGGGAGGCAGGTCCACTAAGTACAAGGCACAGTACGCAGAGACGGCTATGGGAATGATGATTGTCCGGCACAAGGTCAGAGATTACGGCCAGTGGCGTCCGATCTTCGATCAGCATGTCGAAATGCAGAGGGCGGCGGGCCTTATCAATCCACGGGTCTATCATTCCGCCAATAGCAACAAGAGCGAAATTGTTGTCGTCTTCGATACTGAGGACACGAAGGAGGCGAAGGAGTTCGCCGCATCGCCGAACCTCAAAGAAGCAATGACGGCGGCTGGTGTCCTAGACACCCCAACAATCTATTTTCTCGAATCAATCGATTAATACGCCTCCTTAGCGACTGGCTCAGAGCCAGGAGCACTCCGAAAGTGGCGTTGTAAGTTATGAAGCAGGAAGTCATGACACTCATTCCGTTGCTCATCGCGGTCTATGCCGCGATCTGCGCGGTGGTCTATTTCGGCCACCGCTTGTTCATGTACTTTCCCAATCAAACCCGCGCCGCGCCGGCCGAGGCTGGTGTCCTTTCCGAAAATTCCATCCGGCCTGGCTTCGCATTGTAAGGCAGAATCATCGCATCATTGAGAGCGATGTTTGCGATCCTGCACGCGCTCGGAATGTTTGTCGCCGACCTGTTCAAGTCGCGGTGCCGGCTCGAGGCTGAGAATTTGCTTCTCCGCCATCAGCTAACCATCGCTTTGCGGCAGGCACCACCTCGTCTCCGATTGCTTGGCAGTGATCGCGCGCTGCTCATAGGGATGACGCGGCTTTGGCCGAGCCTTCTTGGTGCGGTGCAGGTGGTTCAGCCGGAGACGATCCTGCGGTGGCATCGCGCTGGCTTCAAAGCGTATTAGCGTTGGAAATCGCGAAATAGGGCAGGGCGGCCGAGGATTGCTCGTGGCCTGCGTGATGTGATCCAGCGGATGAGCAGGGAAAACCCACGTTGGGGTGCGTCCCGGATCCATGGCGAGTTGCTGATGCTCGGGTTCGAAGTCGCCCAGTCGACGGTCTCGAAATACATGGTGCGGCGCCGGAAACCGCCGTCGCAAACTTGGAAGATATTTTTACGAAACCACGCTGAGGCGATCTCCGCCATTGATATGTACGTTGTGCCGACACTTACCTTTGATCTCTTGTTTGTGTTCCTGGGTTCTGGGTCACGGCCGGCGACAGCTGTTATGGTTCGAGGTGACACGGCATCCGACAGCCGAGTGGCTGGCCCGGCAGATCACCGAGGCGTTTCCTTGGACCTCGGCGCCAGCTTACCTGGTGCGCGACAACGACCGTGCCTACGGGCATGTCTTCACGTCTCGGGTGAGGGCCATGGGTATCCGCGATCGACCGATCTCTTCCGGGTCACCGTGGCAAAATGGCTGTGCCGAACGTCTGATCGGCACATTGCGGCGCGAGTGCCTGGATCAAGTGGTGATCTTCACCGAGATGCACCTGCGGCGAATTCTTTCCGCTTATGCGGCGTATTACAACCAAGCACGCACGCACTTGGCATTACAGAAAGATGCGCCCTTGCATCGAGCAGTCCAACGATCTGGTACCATTGTCGCCATTCCGATCCTCGCTGGACTGCACCACCAATACGTCCGGATATGATTTTCGGAAAGGACAGGCGCTGACCACCAGCCCGGCTGGGGAAAAGATCCGGCAAATGATGGCCCAAATGCGGGCCATGGCGGAAAAATGGATGGCTGCTCGATTTCGACAAGCCATTGCTGAAGGCGATTTACCGTCAGATGCCGACCCAACTGCGCTGGCTTGTTATCTTATGACCCTGAATTCCGGTCTGGCCGTACAGGCCAAGAGCGGCGTGGGTAAGAAGCAGCTCCCTCTAAGGTCGTAGAACTGGCCATGCGCGGCTGGCCTGCATTTGGGAAGGCCAGAAGCAACTGAAGCCCCGGACCCCCTGCGCTGAAGCCTCTCTCATTTTGACGCCCTATAGGATGAAGGGCCGAAGTCTCCTCCTGACACTTTTCGGAGCTGTTAGACGGTGTCCTACCGGCAATGGCTTCAGGAAGGTATCAGCGACGGTGGAGAGTAACGGGGATCGCGTTGGTCGGCAGCAAGGTAATCTGGGGCTTGAGGCCGATAACCGCATCGGGTTCAAGGGTGAACCGATACCGCTGTCCCACCGCGGCAAGGATGATCGTGGCTTCCATCAGCGCGAAGGCGTTGCCAACACACATCCGCTGCCCGCCGCCGAACGGATAGTATGCAAACTTGGGTAGGCGCCTTGCGAGCCCATCCGCCCACCGCTCTGGGTGGAATTGTTCAGGCTCTGGAAAATACTTGGGGTCGCGGTGATTTACCCATTGGCTCATGAGCACCGTGTACCCGCGCTTTACGCGATAGCCGCCGAGTTCAAAGTCGGTTATCGCCTCTCGTCCAATCACGTACACCGGCGGGAACAAGCGCATCGACTCGGCGATCACTGCCGCTGTGTACGACAGGCGAGACAGCGTCTCCGCGGTCGGCGCCTTGCCGGCCAGGGTATTCTGCCATTCCGACACGAGCTTTTCTTCCACGTGCCGGTGCTGAGAAAGCAAGTACCAGGTCCAAGTCAGCGTCTGTGCCGTCGTCTCATGCCCTGCAAGGTAAAGCGTCATTGCCTCGTCCCGAAGCAGGCGGTCACTCATTCGCGTGCCGTCCTCATGTTGCGCAAGCAGAAGCCGGGAAAGCAGATCCTCGCCTGCCTCCCGCCGCGATCGCCCTGAGGCGATGAAGTCCTGCACCGTTCGGTCAAGTTCAGCTATCGCCCATTGCAGACGCAAATTTGTTGGCGTCGGAATCCAAAGGGGGAGTTTGAAGAGCTGGCGCAACCTTGCGGTCATTAGGTCAAAAGCGAGATGCAAGGCTTCACCGAACCGGTCGCGGTCGCCTGGGTCATCGAGATCAAACAGTGTCTTCAAGGCGATCTGGCTAGTTAGCGCCTCGAATTCCTTGTCGATCCAAACTGACTTGCCTGAGATCCAGGATTCGAGCATCCGGTCAGTCAGCTCGGCCATGACCGGCGCATATGTCTGCACGCGGCTTCTCAGGAAGGCGGGTTGAATGAGTTTCCGCTGTCGCTGCCAAAGCGCGCCCTCGCTCGTAACGAGTTCCGTCTCCAAGCACTGGCTTAAACGCGCGTACTCCGAAATGCTTGATATAATATTTCGCATCCGTCACCAGCACCTGCTCGATAAGATCAGGACCGCTCGCCAGGAGCAGGCGCTTCGGACCAACTCGAAAGCTCGCCAGCGGACCGTAGTCGCGGGCAGTGTCGAGCAAGAAGTCGAGGAGGTCGGCGCGAAATCGCTGGAGGTTGCCGCCAATCATCGTGCCCCTGGGGCCCGGCGGCAGTCCAGCGCGGATTGATGCAGTTGGTGTACTCGGCCTAGAGTTCATTGCCAGAGTTAGAGCCCCGCATTGCCCGCTCGACCCAGCTCCGGACATCAATTGCGATGAGTGTGTCCGTTCATTGGGTGCAAAGCGGTCATCTCTCATTCGTACTCTAATATTCACTAGTGGCACGAAACGGAGATTTGAGTTCGCTTTGTAATCCTCAGCCCAAGGCGGACGTAACAAACGGCAGCCTATGGCAACGGTGTAGTCGCAGACGTGGTGATGTCTTCGCTAAGCGGCTAAGCTGATCGTCCACAACGCTTTGTTCGATGGCTAATGCAGTTCGCACTTCAGATGTTTGCTTGGAAACTGATCGGCGGTCTGGCCGGCGCGCTGATGCTTAGCATCACCGGGTCAAACACGGCGTGGTCTCAGACGAAAGCGGCCCCGGCAACGCCAGTGACGCAGGATCAACTTAACGCCGCCGCCAGCGACATGAACAACTTTCTTCATACCAACGGCAACTACGCTCAAACCCGATATTTCCCGGGCAAGGAAATCAACACGTCGAATGTGAACAAGTTGCACGCCACCTGGATTTTCCAGACCGAGGTGCAGGAAGTGCTTGCGACAACGCCGATCATTGCCAATGGCGTCATGTATGTGACCACTGCCTTCAACCACGTCTATGCACTCGATGCCAAGACGGGCGAGGAGTATTGGCACTACAGGCACGCGATGTCGCCGATCACGACCTCATGTTGCGGCCCCATAAATCGCGGTGCCGCCGTGTACGGCGACAAGGTCTATATGGCCACCGTCGATGCCAAGCTTGTTGCGCTCGATGCCAAGACAGGGAGTGTGGTTTGGCAGACCGAAATCGCCGATCCTTCGCGTGGCTACGCCGAGACGATGGCGCCGACGGCGGTCGACGGCAAAATTCTGATCGGCACCAGCGGCGGCGAGTTCGGCATCCGCGGCTTCGTGCGCGCGTGGACGAGCTTGCCGGCCACAGCCTCCGGACCGAGCTTGTAGGTCTTCTGACCGCCGGCCTCCATGCGGGCGATGCGGACGCGATAGATCTCGCGATGGATAGAGGCTTCGAGATCAACATTGCGTCGGTAGGCCTCGATCGCCCGCTCTACGAAGCGCGTGGCGATCGGCCCAGGCTCGATCAGCGACACATAAATGCCGGACCCTTGCAACTCCATGCGCAGCGTGTCCGCCAAAGCCTCGACGGCGAATTTCGAGGCGGAATAAGAGCCCCGGTAGGGCGCGGCGATGAGCCCGAGTACCGAGGAGCAGAACACGATGCGGCCCTCGCCCCGCGCCCGCATCGTCGGGATGACGCGCCGGGTAAGGTCGTGCCAGCCGAACACGTTGACTTCGAACTGGGCGCGCAGCACCTCCGGCCTGATGTCCTCAAGCGCGCCGGGCTGGCCATAGCCGCCATTGTTGAACAGCGCGGTGAGCGTTCCGTCCGTTGCCGAAAGAACACGCTCAGCCGCTGCTGAGATCGAGTGAGGCTCGGCGTAGTCGAGATAAAGGCTTTCGACTCCGATCTCACTCTTGAGGCGGGTGATGTCTTCAGGCTGCCGCGCCGTGGCGAAGACGCGCCAACCACGCGCCTTCAAGGTTTGTGCCGCCAAAGCCCGATGCCGGACGAGCAGCCTGTGATGAGAACGCTGCGCTCCGCCATCAGCTGCTCGAGCTGCCGTTTCGGTTGATCTCAGATCGCAGGCCAAGGCGATCACTCATGAAGAAGCGCTTGCCAATTTGAGGGTACGCGGCCAGCTGGCCCGCGCACGGGTTGATCTGCAGGATGTGACTGAGGATCGGGAAGCCTAGGTCCGGCAAAAAACTCTCCACTGAGATAATCGTACAACCATCGTTCTCTAGGTTCGAAACTCGTGATGACAGGGTGACCTGTGGCTGCGTTATGTTTGGATGTGTGTTGATTTGGCGAGTTATCACAGCAACCGATGTGACCGCACTCGGCACATCTTCGCAGGTGAAACCACCAACCGCCCTGCGCCAAGCATTCAATGCAACCTATGCCGCTGGGTTCTGCTAAGGGGTTGATGCCCTCTTTCTCGGGTTTCATGTCGGCTCCTCGTATCCCGTCGCCACGAATGAGGCGCATCAGCTTGACGCCGAAGAACGCCTTTGTCAGGCGATCGATCCAGGCGTGAAAGTGCCTTACGCCGGATCGAGGATACCGTATAGGCCGGTATCGCGGTGGGGAGTTACGGCGCGGCGAGCGTGCACACCGCGTAATTGTCGTACCACTTCGAGTTCGAGCTGCCGGTTTGGCCAGAAGGTACTAAACAACTCGGCCATTTTGACGTCGTTGACGACGGTTAGACCTGCATCGCCGGCGAGCGCGTCGAGATCGTCGATACCAAAGGTCCATGGCGCGCCCATTTCGGCGAAGCGCTTGACGAAGGCTGAGATCCGTTCATCGCCCGTGGCATAGTTGATCACCGCCTCGGTCAAATAATCAAAGGAGATGGCAAATTTGGCGACGCTGCTCCGCAAATCAGTCAAGACTTTAAGGACCGCCGGCCGGTTCAGATACATGGTGTTGCCTTCCCAAATGACATAGCTCAGGAGGTTAAAGTCGAAGCCGTTGGCGTCAAGCAGGCGGAGTAGGTCGTCGGCGACATAGTTGCCGGGGATGTACGCGATCGGGGCCTCAATGCCTGCTTCCACCAGTCGCTCCTTCTTGAAGTTCAGGATGTCCTCATCGTCGATCTCGAAATAGGTAACGCCGGGCATTTGCTTGCGCACCCCACGGGTGTCGAGGCCAGCGCCAGGGATGACGACCTGCCGGCAGCCGCGGCTTAGCTGCTCATCCAGCCGATCGTCAAAATAGCGCGTGCGGAGCATGACCCCCTGCACACCTGGCGGAAAATCCGCGGCAACGCGATCGGCTGCTTGCCGCGTCCGCTCGCTGAGAAACACCGGAACAATCGGATCGCGATAGAGCGGATCTTGTTCCGCATCCTCTTGCGCACGGTATTCGGCCACGATGAAGGCCGTCCCGGTCACGTCCTGAATTTCAGTCATTGCCCTACTGCCTCGTCGCGATTGGTGTGGTGGCGCCCCCGGAACATGAAGTTCAATGAGGATAGCTCGCTTCCTACTAAGGAATGTCCGCTTATGGCACTTTTCGGACTCCCCACCTGCACTGACGAAATGTCCGTTATTGGGGGCAAAGCGGACATGACGCCAACGCGCCGTTATGTCGGCTAATGACCCAGAGCGGACATGCTCCAGGTCTCTATGGGTTGGAAGACGACTGCCCGCTTGTAATGACTTGCTTTAAGAGGTCCGGTCTGACGGAAATTTCACCGGTAAATGGCCGACTGTAAGCGGCGATCAGCACAATGCAATGCCGGTTGCAAACAAGGTCATTGCTATAGCGCAGGCGAGCCGGTCGTCGCTGTGAACCATGGCGATAGCAACCAACATGCAGAGTCCCTGAAGTAGAATCCCTGCCCATTTAACCCTGCCGACAGCAGATTGGCTGACGACAATACGTTGGCGCCTTGCATCCGCCGCGGCTGAAGGCGCGGCCGGTCGACTGCTCGATGAGCTCCCGAGCTGCCGGTATCGAGACGTATTCGTCGTCGTCTTCGACGTCCTCGCGCTAGAGATGTTGAGCCTCTCCGCGAGGGTGACGGGCTCCTCGGTCGGAGGCGATACGAGCTGTAGTGGCATCGTCGTGTATCCTTCTCAGGGCTGCGGCGTCATCACGACGCTGCTCATCTAGCTATATGCTACACTGAATGCGGTTTCAAACGGAGGAGGCGATGCCTACGATCTTCATCTCCGACAGCGGCGACGACAAGAACGATGGTCTCTCGCTCAAGACCCCAATCTATTCATTGAAGCAGGCCATGAAACTGCAGGGCGGTAAAAACGATCATAGCTGGCACTTCGGGCCTCGCGCTTGGCAGCGGATTAAGAAGGAGCTCGCCGAGAAGAAGTGACGTGATCGTCACGCGTTGTCACGCAACGCATGGACTTCGTCCCCATTTAACTGCCGACGCTCACACAGCGCATCTCCTATTCGCTCAATGCTCGCCCATTCGCGCTCTACCAGTTCGCATGCCTCTTTTGCGGCGGCATGCAACGCATCGATCATCTCTGCGAACGAGCCTCGCAATAGGTTCTTGGCAATACTCTGGTCGCCCGCCATCACGACGGCATAGGGATCAACCTTCATCTCAGCGATTGGACCCGCCCAAACGATTACGAGCTCAGAGTGAAACGTCACCCGAAGACCGTCGTCGTGGCACTTGGTCTCCCCAAACTCGTGTTCTCCAGCCTTCTCGATGATGCATGATTTAATTCGCCTCCCAAACGCTATGGCGGTGACTGCATGCCCGGCCTCGTGGTAGGCCAAAGCCTTTGTGCGATTGCCGGTTTCCATTTTATCCTTCCTAATCACTATCTCACTGCCCTTCGGTTCAGCCGTTGTGCAATGGGCATAGTTCGACAATCCCCGCTTCATGTGCGGGAGGTCGAACCAGCCCAAGGCGATCTTGCTTCTGCCCTGTCCCTTCCGAAAACTATATCCGCGCGTAGCGATGGTGAAGTCCACCTTGTGCCTCCCGAAAACCTCATCCGCTGGATTCGCAGTAGAAAAGAGAATCGGATCATGATCGAAACTGATGGCGACCTTCTTCAGACTTCTGCTCGGATATATGCGGGACTGCTTTCGTTCGCATGAACGATTGAAAGCCGAAATCCTCATCCTTCGCCATCAGCTGAACATTCTGCACCGAAAGGCTCCGAAAAGGTTGCGGCTTTCCGGCGGTGATCGGGCGTTGTTCGTCTGGTTGTATCGGCGTTTCCCTGATATCGGCAACGCCACGGCGATCGTACGTCCTGAGACAATCATTCGCTGGCACCGGATGGGTTTTCGCGCCTGGTGGCACTGGAAATCTCACAATCCAGGCGGCCGGCCCGGAATTGATCAAGAACCCCGAGATCTCGTGCGCCGTATGTGCGAGGAAAATCCGCTTTGGGGCGCGCCGCGGATTCATGGCGAGCTGCTCAAGCTCGGCTTTGATCTCGCACAATCGACGGTTTCGAAATACATGTTGAGACGGCGAGGTCCGCCGTCTCAAGGGTGGAAGACTTTTCTCCGCAACCACGCCGATGGGATTGCATCCATAGATTTCCTCATCGTTCCGACGCTGGCATTCGAACGACTGTTCGTGTTTGTCGTCTTGGGGCTCGGACGCCATCGCCTTCTATGGATCGGCGTCGCGACCAATCCGACGGCGGAATGGCTGGCCCGCCAGATTACCGAAGCCTTTCCTTGGGATGCTGTTCCGGGCTTTCTCATCCGTGACAATGATGGTGCCTATGGCGAGGCGTTCACTCGACGGCTTCGAGCAGTGGGCATTCGCGATCGCCCCATCGCACCCCGATCACCATGGCAGAATGGATATGTCGAACGTTCGATCGGGTCGATCCGCCGTGAATGCCTCGACCATGTGATCATCTGGGGTGAGGCACATCTTCGGCATGTCCTGAAGGCATACACCGCATATTACAACGCGACGCGGACTCATCTCGGAATTGACAAGGACGCTCCAAACCGTAGGCCAATCGAGAGGTGCGGCGTCATCGTCGGTAATGCTGTGCTAGGCGGACTTCACCATCGCTACGCGCGGATATAGTTTTCGGAAGGGACAACGGACCAGAAAGTCTCCCGAGGGGCTTTCAGGGGTTCACTTTTTCGTGGACAGCGATGGCGCACCGAGATCGCGCAACTGAGGACGTTGTCCTAACGAGGGAGACGGCAATCGAAGCGGTGACTTATCGTTGCTGAAAGCCAAGCAGCTTCCGCTGTTCAGCCCAGTCGACCGGTATTTGCGGTGTCAGTCGCATCAGCTTCTTGGCGGTAAGTTGTGGCGGGTTCTTGCCGTTGACGATTGCGGTGATGATTGCTTCCAGGAGGCGAGCATTGGATCGGTGTTGGCAAGAGCAAAGTATGTCTTGAACAGCTCGCCGGTCGCCGCGCCGCCCCACTGGCGCTCTTTGAAATCGGTCAACGGCTGACCTGCATCAATCAAGAGATCCGTGACGTCACACGGCAGGATCCCACCCTTTTCTCGAAAACGTTTAAAGGCGGCAGCGAGAAACTGCGCTGTAAATGCCTTTGCCTTAGGCGGATCTGCGTCGTCTGCTGCTGGATAATGCATCACGCCAAGCGTCGCAGCGAACGGTTCGGTATGGTCGAGCGGAAGAATTGGCATCGTGTTCCTGTCATTCGCGAGCGAGAAGCTTCGCCGCCGGCTTGTCGTTTACCGCGCCACGCTGAGGATCTCATGAACGGATTCATGCACTACTGGCATCGCGGCACTAAAGGGTCTTTTGGTCAAAAGTCGCTGACTTAATAGACTGAGGACTGGATACCTGCCGTTTGTGAGCACCGCCACTCGGGCTGAATCCTACGTGACTGATCGTCGATCTAATCATTAGGGATGAACACATATGCCAAAGATTGTCCGTTTTCATGAGGTCGGCGGACCCGAGGTTTTAAGGATTGAAGAGGAGCCGCCAAAGCAGCCAGGTAAGGGCGAGGTGCGGTTAAAGGTGCAGGCGGTAGGCTTGAACCGGGCGGAATCGATGTTCATCCGCGGCCAGTACGTCGAACCGCCGAAGCTACCCGCTGGCGTTGGCTACGAGGCGGCGGGCGTGGTGGAAGCGGTTGGCCCAGATGTGGACAAGAACTGGGTGGGCAAACGGGTGGCGATCATTCCAGCCTTCTCCATGAACGACTATGCCATGCTGGGTGAAGAGGTAATTGCTCCGGCTGCGGCTCTGGGTGAGTATCCTGCAAAGCTGTCCCCGGTGGAAGGCGCCGCGGTCTGGATGCAATATCTCACGGCGTATGGGGCGTTGATTGCGATTGCGCATCTGGCAAAAGGCGATTTTGTGGTGATCCCGGCTGCGTCGAGCAGTGTAGGTATTGCTGCGACAGAGATTGCGAAGGCTGAGGGCGCTATCTCAATTGCGACGACGCGCAAGAGCAACAAGAAAGCTGAGTTGCTGTCTCTGGGGGCGGACCACGTTGTCGCCACTGAGGAAGAAGACATGGTGGCGCGCATAAAGGAGATCACCGGAGGCAAGGGTGCACGCGTGATCTTCGATCCGGTTGCTGGGCCACTTCTGGAAAAGCTGGCCGAGGCTGCTGCAATAGGCGGGATTGTCTTTGAGTATGGTTGGCTTTCGATGCAACCCACACCGTTCCCGCTGTTGGCGGCGCTTGGTAAGGGACTAAACATTCGCGGCTATTCCATGATGGAGATCACGCTCAATCCGGAGAAGCTGCGGGCGGCGAAGAAATATGTCTACGACCGGTTGGCCGATGAACGGTTCCGTCCGAAGGTCGCGAGGATATTTCCGTTCGCGCAAACCGTGGAGGCCTACAAATATCTCGAGTCGAATGCGCAGGTGGGCAAAGTAGTAATTACTGTTCCTTAAGGCCGATACGCCCATTCGCACTCTTGCGCCGCGGAGTCGCCGAGCAGCAATGCCCTGCAACCGTAAAGGGGCTTGTGGCGTTTGATGGCGGATGCACCAGGGAGTTATTGCCCATTTTTTCATGGTCGAACGGTTAGGCGATGCTACTCTCGCCATCCGTGAATTGAATATCCGCTTTGGGTCGCTGCTGCTCCCGCCATCTCGCTGTTCGGTCTGCGCGGATCATGGTGTGCCGCCATACATGGCCTGCCGGCCGAAGCCCAAGGCAACCAAGGAGGACAGACAGGCTCCCGTCGAGACCGGAACAGCAACTGCTGAACGGGATCCCGTTCAAACGCCCAAGCACGGCGGATTCTTCGGCCTGGGAGGCAACGGCGACGGTGGCGGTCTTGCTGGCTTCTTGGGGGACGTGTTCGGCGGCCGCTAGCGAGGGCTGCATTCCTATCTGTCAAATATAGGATCTCGCAACGAATCGATGGGGTGCGCGTAAGGCGGTGGCGTCCGCCATGTCTGCTCCTGGCACATAGCGGACGTGCCACTCGCCCTGACAAATGTCCGGGTGATGCAGCTTTCGCATGCCAAATTCCTCAACGGCGACAGAGCCGCCCATCGGATGCGTTATGGCGAGGTTGTCAGCGAATCAAACTGGCCCCCGCGTCCAGCTCGTGCAACAGCGTCTTGGCAGCCTTAAGGTCAGGGGTATCGAAGCCCTCGGTGAACCCAGTATATGCGTCGGAGAGCATTTGGCGCGCTTCGCCGCGCCGACCCTGCTGTTGGCACAGGCGTGCCAGACTTGTCGTCGCTCGGAGCTCCCAGGCTTTGCTCAGCTGGTGCCGCGACGTTCCGATTGCTAGACGAAAGTGATCTTCGGCATCCCCATTTTGTGACCCGGTCCGCAACGCAAGGTCGCCTTTGAGGCGGTGCAACTCGGCCTTCTGGCAGAGTTCATCGCTCCTCTCGGCAATGGCCAGACCCTCATCGAGCACGTCCCTGGCGTCGTCAGGTCGGCCGGCTTGAATGTAAGCGTCGCCGAGGATGCTGAGGTAGTAGGGAAGCGCGAGGCCCGCGCCGGTGGCCCGATACGCTTCGAGGCCTCGCGTGAGCAGCGGTAATGCTTCGTTCGGGCGCCCTTCGAGGAGCACTCCCGCAGCCTTGTAGAGGGTCCCGGTGGCGTGAAACATCGCGAAGCCCTGTTCGGTCGCCGTTTGTATTTCCTCTTCGCTTGCCGCCTTGGTTTCGGCGGGAAGCCCGAGCTGATGGTAAAGCCAGCTCGTGTGGTGTTGGGCATAGGCAAGGCTGAAGGGGTGCTTGATCGCGCGGGCGAGCTTGAGCGTTTCTTGGCTCACCCGTTGCGCCTGCTCCGGATATCCGAGCTGCCACAAGGCCAGCGCCCGATAGCAGCGATGCGTTATCCCGGCGTCTTGGCCGACGCGTGACGCCCACAGAGCCGTCCGTTTACGATCGTCGTAGTGCGAAAGGGCCTTTTCATATTGGGTGAGCGCGCCGACGAAATCGCCGCGGTAAAACAGCGTCAAGCCCAATAGGAAGAGCGCCTCCATCCAGATGCCCGGATCCTCGAAACGCTCGGCAAGGCCGATCGCTTCTCGGGCCAGGTCCATGGACAAGCCCATCTCGCCACGGACCACGCGCCAGGCGAAATTGCCCCACACCACGGCGAAGAGCTGCGGCGGTTGCCCTATTCGCTCGCAGAGTTCGCGCGCATGTACGAAGACAGGGCCGACTTTCGGGGCCGCGTAGCCGCGCGCGGCGATGTAGGCCGTGCCGAGAGGACCGAGAGTTTGCAATTCTAACGCATCGCGCTCGGCGCCGCTCGGGAACGCCTTGAGCAATACCAATGCACGCTCGAAGTCTCTGATCGCCTGCGGCAACGCCCCGCGCGCCATCGCCTGGGTGCCCGCTAAATGCAGATACTCGACCGCCTTTTCCTGGTTGCCGCTGCGCGAAAAATGGTGGGCCAATTCGGCGAGGTGATTGTCGAGCGAGGCCGTATAGATCGTTTCAATGGCATGACCCACATGCTCATGCAGCTGCTTGCGGCGCTCGAGCAGCACTGAGTTGTAGGCCACTTCCTGGGTGAGTGCGTGCTTGAAGATATATTCGACGTCGACGATTGAGGGCTGTTCGTAGACGAACTCGCCCAGTTGCAATTTTGCGATCAGGCGCTCCAGCTCGTCTTCCGATTTGCCCGCCACGGCCCTAGCCAGACTGAGGACGAACTCGCGGCCGAGAATCGCGAGCGTCTGCAACAGGTTCTTCTCGTCATTGTGCAGGCGATCGATACGGGCGGCCAAAATCGCCTGCACAGTGGGGGGAATCCTGAGCGAGCCGAGCGGTCGAACGAGGCTCACGGTTCCGTTCTGTCGCTCGAGCGCCCCTTCATCGAATAGCGCCTGAACGGTCTCTTCCATGAAGAACGGGACGCCGCCGGTGGTCGTGACGATCAGCTCCTTGAGCGGCGTGAGCGCGGGGGTATCGCCCAGGATGGCGGAAAGCATCTCATCCGCGCTGCCCTCTCCAAGCGACTCGAGTCGCAGCCGGGAACACCAAGCTTTGTCGCCCCAGCGATGCGCGTATTCCGGCCGATAGTTGACCAAAAGCAGCATGCGCGAGCCGCTGAGCAAATCGGCGAGGGTGTCAAGAAGCGCCTGACTCTCATCGTCCAGCCAATGCAAATCTTCGATTATCAGCAGGAGCGGGCGATCGACGGCTTCCGCCAGGAGCAGGCGCGCGACTGCGTCCAAAGTCCGCGACTTGCGCAGCTGTGCGTCCATTCCGGCGAGACGATCCTTGTCATCCGCAATCTCAAGCAAGGCGTGCAAATAAGGGAGCAGGTTCTCCAAGTTCGGATCGCGCGCCCCGATCTTGGCTGCGACCTTCTCGCGACGCGCATGAGCGCTGTCCTCGCCAGCGATGTCGAAATACCCGTGCAGCAGCTCGACGATCGGCAAATAGGCCGAACCCTTGCCGTGCGAGAGCGAGCAAGCTTCGAGGACGGTCCATTCGGATTGCACTTCGGCTTTGAATTCAAAGAATAGTCGTGACTTGCCGACGCCGGGTTCGGCCGCGACCGCAACGATCTGCCCGGCACCCGAATGAGCGCGCGCGGCCGCGCGCCTGAGCGCCTCCTTCTCTTTGGCGCGACCGACAAACTTTGACAGGCCGCGGCCGGCCGAGCGCTGTAATCGGGTCCGCAGCGGCCCTAGGCCCACCACCTCATGCACGTTGATGGGCTCGCTGATGCCTTTCACCTGAGCCGGCCCGAGCGGCCTGAGCGCGAAATAGCCCTCGACTAATGTGCGCGTAGTGTCGCTAATGACCGTGGATCCAGCACTGGCGAGACTCTGCAATCGGGATGCAAGATTTACGGTGTGTCCAATCGGTGTGTATTCGGCATGGCCAGCGCCGGTTTTGATCGTTCGCACCACCACTTCGCCGCTGTTCGCTCCGGCCCCGATCTGAATTGGCGCCCTGCCATCCGCTCGTAGGCGCGCGCTGTAGCGCCGGATCTCATCCTGCATCCGCATCGCGCTGTACAAGCTCCGCTGGGGATGATCTTCTCGGGCTACGGGGGCGCCGAACAGCGCGAAGATGCCATCCCCCGTCGACTGCACGACGTAGCCGTCATAACGTCGAACGGCATCGATCATCAACGCGAGTGCCGGGTCAATGATCGCGCGCGCTTCCTCGGGATCGAGGTTTTGCCCGAGCTCGGTCGAATCCATGATGTCGACGAACAGGGCCGTAACCGTTTTGCGTTCGCCCTCTGGAACGGATTGAGCCTCGACGGCAGTGCCGAGGGCGAAGCCGAGGACCGCAGGTTGGGGCCTATCGGTCGCGTGGGCCGCCGCCGCCGCGGGTCGAGGTTGCTGGCCAAGCGCCACACCACATTCATTGCAGAATTTCGCAGTGGTTCGATTGGGTGCCCCGCAAGCGGGACAATACAGCGGCAGGGCTGTGCCGCAGGCACCGCAGAATTTGGCGGCCTCCGAATTCTGAGAATTGCAGTTTGGACACCGCATGAATTGGGGGCTCGACGCAGCAACAATTACGATGGCTCCTCCGGCGGACCGCACTAAAGGCACGCCTTTGGAGTATCGTAGGATAGCAGGGAACGGGGTGGTTGCTGAACGCCCCTTATCGGCGCGAAGCGAGCCAGGGCGCAAGTGTCTTGACCTTTCTTTGATGCCGGTCAATGTTAAGCCGATGCAGCGAGCATAGTTTTGCATAATCGGGTCGGAACCGACCTGTCTTGGTCTAACAAGGAAGGAAATCCCATGCAGCGATTGTTGATCTGCTGTGCCGTAGGGCTAGCTTTGCTGTTCGGCGCGGTCGCGCCGACGCCCGCTTCGGCATATTATTACCACCACCACCATTATCGTTATCACCACAATCACCACTATTACAATCATCGCAGCTACCATCATCACCATTATCGCTATTACTAACAATTGCCGGGTATTGGCGCAGGGAATTCCAGCTTCGGCGCACTCTCTTACGCTGACAACCAGATCGGACGCTTGCTCAACGCGGTGCAGCAATCTGGTCAGCTTGAGAATACTCTCGTGATTTTCATCATGGGAGACAACGGCGCAAGCGCGGAGGGCACAATGCAAGGCACGACCAACGAAGTCGCGACCGCCGCCAACGGCGTTAAGGAAAGCCTGCCCTATCTGCTGTCGATGATGGACCAGTTGGGCGGACCCACAACCTACAACCACTATCCGGTTGGTTGGGCGCACGCGATGGATTTACCCATGCAATGGACAAAACAAGTCGCATCGCACTTCGGTGGCACGCGCAACGGCATGGTGATCTCATGGCCGGCACGAATCAAAGGCAACGGCGGCATACGGAATCAATTTTCCCATGTCATCGATATCGTGCCAACCATCTACGAGGCCACTGGGATCACGCCTCCAACAGTGATGGATGGAGCGCAGCAGAAGCCGCTGGAAGGCGTCAGCCTCGTGTACACGTTCGACGATGCGAGTGCTCCAACACGCCACAGCACGCAGTATTTCGAGCTGGTTGGCAATCGAGCGATCTACAAGGATGGTTGGATGGCGAGCACGACGCCACTTCGGCTGCCATGGGTGACTACCGGCTATGAACCCAACCCTGACGATTTCAAGTGGGAGCTGTACAACATCAGTGAGGATTTCAGCCAGGCACACAACCTAGCGGAGACGAATCCCGGCAAGCTCAAGGAGTTACAGGACGCCTTCGACGTTGAGGCGAAGAAGTACAACGTCTATCCACTCGATTCGAGTTTCGCGTCGCGGGCCGATCCAGCCATTAGGCCAAGTCTGACGACCGGGCGCACCGAGTTTACCTACTATCCCGGGATGATACGCATCCCGGAAGGTTCGGCGCCAAACTTTAAGAACAAGTCGTGGGCGATAGCAGCTGAGGTCACCATCCCACAGAATGGTGCGAGCGGAATACTGGCGACCGTAGGAGGCCGCTTTGGAGGCTGGGGGCTGCTACTGCAAGACAGCAAACCAGAGTTTGCATACGCCCTATCAAACCAGCCCGAGCACAAGTTCCGGGTCATTTCTGATCAGGCTATCCCACCTGGCGACCATGTCGTGCGCTTTAATTTCAAGTACGACGGAGGCGGCATCGGTAAAGGCGCAACGGGCATCTTGTTCGTAGACGGCAAGCAGGTCGCCGAGGAGCGAATTCCGCAAACTGTGCCGATTTGCTTCTCGCTCGATGAAACCTTCGATGTCGGTGAGGACACTGGAACTCCGGTGGTAGAGGACTACGTGGACAAAATGCCGTTTACCTTCTCGGGCACGCTCAAGAAGTTCGTCGTGGTTCTCGAACCAGAGAAGCTGACCGAAGAAGAAAGGAAGCACCTGCTTGAGGAGGAAGCAAGGGCTTCCATGGCCCGTCAATGAGCACCTCCCTCCGACATCCGTTGTGGCGTCGATAGAGAATAAGCGTCGAAATTTATAGACCACCTAGAGTTTCACGGCGCCCAGGCCGCGTACATTTGCGGGGCGCTTGCCTGGCACTGTCTGGCAAATTCGCGTTGTTGCGGTCGGGACCCCGAATGTCCGCTTTGGGTCATAAGCGGACATTCCACACGCTGATCAGGCATGTCGGCTTTTCGGCCGGAAGGACCTCGCGAGGACACATAGAGTATCGAGTTCGTGGAGAAGATGATTCGCGATAGGGAAGACGTCATCAGGGCCTCACCACCCACGCCGTGAGAGCCCAAACCACGCTGCCCAGTACTCCAAACGCGCCGGCCAAATACGGATAGCCAGAATGAATGGCGTACGCAGCTAGTCCAATCATCGCCAAACCAAAGGTGAGCGCGCAGAGTGTCGCTATCAGTAGATTGCGACTGCGTTCGTTGAACTCGCGGTGATGAGTGCCTTCACGCTCTAGCTTGAGGGATCTTGGGGGCGTTGTCACATTAAGCTAAATTGGCCCAATTTGGACGATCAACCAACCGGCTAAGTCTTTGAAATTCCTTGCGTCAACATTGGCGGTTGTCGGCAAATTCCGCTCAGTCTGACTTAATGTGACAACACCGATCCAGATAAGACTGAGGCGAGCCTGGGCTCGCGCGATTTAGTGGTGGAGCAGGTTCCTGTCAGCTCGCTGAAGCCCTACGCTAACAATCCCCGTACGCACACCAAAAAGCAAATCCGGCAAATCGCGGAGTCGATCAAAACGTTCGGCTGGATGAATCCCGTGCTGGTAGACGCCAACGACAGGATCATCGCCGGTCATGGACGC
Organism: uncultured Alphaproteobacteria bacterium; assembly: GCA_963804705.1. Taxonomy (GTDB): domain Bacteria; phylum Pseudomonadota; class Alphaproteobacteria; order Rhizobiales; family Methyloligellaceae; genus Methyloceanibacter. The sequence goes on along the minus strand of CAWDRM010000019.1, from coordinate 39,759 downwards.
GACAATAAGCTCGCCGAACTTGCCGGTTGGGACGAACAGACCCTAGCCAAGGAGCTTCAGTTTCTGACGGAGCTCAATCTCGATTTCGATCTCGAGGTGACTGGTTTTGAGATGGGCGAGATCGATGTGCTCATCGAAGGCCAAAGCGCAGGCACCCAACCCAATCCGCTAGACGACATTCCCGAAATCGATGAGGCCAAGGCACCGGTAAGTTTGATCGGCGACGTTTGGCTTCTCGGCCCGCACCGGCTTGCCTGTGGCAATGCCCTCTCCACCGAGAGCTACGCTCTCCTGATGGGGCACCGCCGCGCCCAGATGGTCTTCACCGACCCTCCCTATAATGTATCGATCAAGGGCCTTTCAGCCAACGGCACGGCCAAGCATCCCGAGTTTGTTATGGCCTCAGGAGAAATATCGCCTGAGGAATTTACCGAGTTCCTCGCCCGCGCCCTTGCGATGACGGGAGGAGCAAGCAGCAATAGAACGCGAACTGCGCGGAGGATGACCACGTTCTCCCTACTCGCGTTTAAAATCGTATGCCTGTCCGTCCGAAAACGTAAGGCGAAGGATGGAGGGCTTCCCGTCTTTGTCGTTCTGGAATTGTGCGAAGGCGATCGGCAGCGGACCGAGATTGGCGGCGATCGCCGCAAATTTTGCATCCGGCATCAGAGTCGCGGTGTATACAGCGCCGTTCCACGGATCGAGGCGCAGCTTGGCACCGCTACCAACCAGTTCTAACGTCGCCAACGCGCCATCCGTCCGCAAGACGGCCTTACCGAATCCGACATTGGCGAAGTTGCCGGCGAGCGGAGCAAGCGAGGGTGATGGCTGCGGATCGGCCGGCCTCGCATATTGCTTCGTGCCGTTGGCATACGTTTTCCTGGCTTCCGCAAGCTTTTGCGCTCCGTAGTCGACCATCGGATTGTCGAGAAGGCGGTCGATGGCCCACAGGCCGACCGCGTCAGGCATGCCGACATTCGACTGGTTGGAAAGGACGATGAGGCCCAGCTTGCGATCAGGCTGAAGGATAATCATCGCGCCGAAGCCTAAGGTTCCGCCATTGTGCCAAACGACTTCGCCATTCGGCGTTTGCTGAACGATCCAGCCGAGGGCATAGGACACCTTGTCACTTATCGCGACCTTCGGCGTGTGCGTATAGGCGAGGTTCTCGGCTGAAACGACTTGCTGGCCGTCGGGTGTCGTCCCGCCGGCAAGCTGCAGGCTCACCCACTTTGCCATGTCCGCGATATTCGAGTTGATGTCCCCGGCGCCATCGAGGTCGTAAGGGAAAACCTGTTCGAAGGGCACCTCGATACTGCCATCAGCAGTGTAGCGGTAGCCCTGCGCGTGATTTGCGGTGGCAGAGATTGCTGCGGCCGCGTAGCTCGTGTCCTTCATACCAAGCGGGTCCAGGATGTCCCTCTGAAGCACCGCATTCCAGTCCGCGGCGCCCTCACCTTTGGCAACGATGCGACCTGCAAGAACATGGGTGATGTTTGTGTAGGCGAAGGCCGTGCGAAAGCTGGATACCGGATCCACGTAACGTAACGAGCGAATGAGGACCGATCGGTCGAAGCCCAGCGCGCTGAAGACGTCGTTGGCGTACGGCGGCAGCCCGGAGCGCTGCGCGAGCAGATCGAAAACGCGAAACTCGCGCGTCACCCAGGGATCGCGCATCTGAAAGTCGGGATCGAGGTCAACGACCCGGTCATCCCAATGAAGCTTGCCCCGGTCGACGGCGATCGCCATCGTCGCCGACAGAAACGCCTTTGTTGTCGACCCGATCTGGAAGATGGTCTGCGTGTCGACCGGCTCTCGGCCCTTCGCTTGGACGCCGAAGCCTTTGGCGTAAATTAGCTTGTCGCCGACGACGATGCCCATCGCGAGGCCCGGGACGTCGAACCCTTTCATGTTGGCCGCGATGTAGTCCTCCAGGCTGGGGACAAGGGCCTCGACCCGCTGTTCGACCGATGCGTCACGAAGTGTCGCGTCGGCGGCCGAGATGTCCTGCGCTTGTGCTCTCAAGCAGAAGGCAATGCCGCAAGATATGAGCAAGACGGCAACTACACGGATCATTTTCATGCTCGTCGACTCCGTGACATTCTGAACGCTGGGATATCTTCCTGACTGAAACGCGGCAAGCCTCGAAAAATGTCCAGTCTGTAGCCGCTCAGCGCGATGTCCGCTTATGGCACAAAACAGACATGCCAGTTCATCCGCCGAATGTCTGCTGTCGGAGGTAAAGCGGACGTGACGCGGACATCGCGGGAGGTCTGTTTATGACCCAAAGCGGACCTCGGTTGGATCCGCCGCCATGAGGCGGCGGAAATTTATCGGACTTGTCGGTGGCGCGGTGGCGGCCGCTAGACGCCTCAATTGCTGGAGAACTGGGTCCGCTTGTGGACAGCCGCCTTAGGCATCCGGGACGCGCCGGTTAAACATCCAGAGCGCGAAGGCGCTCGCCAACATCACCACCCCGCCGAGCAGCACCGACAACGGTGTGGCGCCGAGGTGCTCGAACCATTGGGTGTAGAAATGAATGCCGGCGAAGACGGCGGCGAGGTTGACCAGCCAGCGCCGGTGGTGTTGTCACATTAAGTCAGACTGAGCGGAATTTGCCGACAACCGCCAATGTTGACGCAATGAATTTCAAAGACTTAGCCGGTTGGTTGATCGTCCAAATTGGGCCAATTTAGCTTAATGTGACAACGCCCTCTCGATAATTCGCTGCAGCTCTGCTTGAGCAGGTGCTTCACCCTCGGCCAGGAAACTGTTGATTTCAAACTCCGCAGCCCCGCTGCTTGAACGGGAGGCTCGCCACACGTCGGTATGGCTCCATTCGTGCTCGATATAAAGGCGCTGGGTGTCAGTATGGAAAACAAGCGCCCACCATTCCTCATTTCCACCCTTGGTCAGCTTGTGCAGCTGTCGCGTGAGCTTTGCCATCAGTCGTCCGCACTCCACGCCGACTGCGGGAGCCTTTACATGCCACGAAGGTTATCTTGCCCATTATGCATTGAATTGCTGCAGCGACGGACTTGGACAGCGGCTGCTACCGTTGCTGACCGTGATTCCGCGATTTGGCGCGTTTCATGAGGTCCCTATAGCTCGATCTCGATGTCGGTTCCCGTGATGCGCACGTTGTAGCGCGTGACGGCTTCATACGCTGGCGGACCTAGGGCCTCTCCCGTCCGGATGTCGAACTTCGCACCATGCCATGGACAGGTAACCTCGTGGCCCAAGACTTCTCCCTCGGCCAACGGCCCTTCCTCATGCGTACAGGCGTTTTCAAGCGCAAAGAATGCACCCTCAATGTTGAACAGGACGATCTCTCTCCCCTTAACATTGACCAATCGAGCTTGGCCAGGTGCAACCTCGTCTGTGTTCGCTGCCTTCACAAATTCGGCCATGCACTTTTCCTTTCATGTGTTGGCCACGGCCGGCGACAGCTGTTGTGGTTCGAGATGACACGGCATCCGACAGCCGAGTGGCTGGCCCGGCAGATCACCGAGGCGTTGCCCTGGACCTCGGCGCCAGCCTACCTGGTGCGTGACAACGACCGTGCCTACGGACACGTCTTCACGTCTCGGGTGAGGGCGATGGGTATCCGCGATCGACCGATCTCTCATGGGTTGCCCTGGCAGAATGGCTATGCGGAACGTCTGATCGGCACATTGCTCCGCGAGTGCCTGGATCAAGTGGTAATCTTCAGCGAGATGCACCCGCGGCGAATTCTTTCCGCTTATGCGGCGTATTACAATGAAGCGCACGCACTTGGAATTACAGAAAGATACGCCCTTGGACCGAAGCATCGGGGTAGTTGTCGTCGTCGAGCGGCCCGTGCAGGTCTCCATCGACCTACCCATGCCTGCCGCTAAGCGCAGTACCAAAGGGCGTTCATGGGGCTCGCTGATGACCTTCAATTGCGCCAAGCTCGGCGATGGTCGTGTCCGTCAACGCGAGTTCGGCCGCCACCAGATTCTCATGCAGGTGGGCGATCGACGACGTGCCAGGGATCAGAAGAATGTTGGGCGCGCGATGGAGCAGCCAGGCAAGCGCCACCTGCATTGGAGTTGCGCCGAGCCGCGTTGTGACTTCTGAGAGAGTCGAGGACTGGAGAGGCGTAAAACCGCCAAGCGGGAAGAAGGGCACATAGGCGACGCCGCTGCCAGCCAATTCATCGATCAGCGCGTCGTCGTCGCGATGCACGAGGTTGTAATGGTTTTGCACGCACACGACCTTGGCGATGCCGCTCGCCTGTTTGAGCTGGCCAGAGGTCACGTTGCTCAAGCCGAGCTGTCGGATCAGGCCTTGCCGTTGGAGCTCGGCCAGGGTCGCAAACTGTTCCTCGATCGAATTCTCGTTCGGCTCGTCAATGCCGCCGACGCGAAGGTTGACCACGTCGAGCGCATCCACCCTGAGGTTCCGGAGATTGTCGTGGACGGCGCGCGCGAGGTCCGCAGGGGTGAGCGCGGGAATCCACGAGGCGTCCGCGCCGCGCACCGCGCCTACCTTGGTCACGATCACGAGGTCATCGGGATAGGGATGAAGCGCCTCGCGAATCAGCTGGTTGGTGACGTGAGGGCCATAGAAAATCGCTGGTGTCGATATGCTCGACCCCTCGCGCGACCGCCTCGCGAAGCACGGCGAGGGCCGCGTGGCGATCCTTCGGCGGGCCGAACACGCCCGGTCCGGCGAGTTGCATGGCGCCGTAGCCCAAACGGTTCACGGTGCGGTCGCCCAATGAGAAAACGCCAGCGGCGGCGATGTCGGTTATGGCAGGTCTCCAAGGTTGGGTGATAGGATTGGCTGCCAATCCCATCGGAACAGAAGGTAGAAAGCGTCAAAGCGGTCAAACACCAAACCAAGACCAGAACCACGCTAGCAGCGCTAATTTATTTCAGCGCCCTCATCTCGCGATCTGCAAGCGACTCCCACTGGAGTATGTAGGTTAGCTCATTGCTGGATTCCCCGACGAGGGTCGTCCAGAAGCCGATGAAAATGCCTGAACGCCCTTGCGAGATATTGCGCTGCATACGCGCGCGCTTTAGGCGCGTCGGCTTCGTCCGGATAAAGCATCACGCCAAGGGTCGCGGAGTACGGTTCGGGATGGTCGAGCGGTAGAATTGGCATGAGAGCTTCCTTGCCATATCGGTGTACCCAGGCCAATCCTCGTTCCCCTAGAGCGCGCTCTACGACAATTTGAATCACCCCGCATTTGCCGTTGAGCCCATTCAGTCGCGGAAAACGTCGGGGAACAGCGCAGAGGCGCCGTCCATGGCGCCGGTTTCGCGATACGCCATGGCCTCGGCTTTGGGATCTAACAGCTTGCCATCGATCACCTTTCCCAGCACCAGCACGTGGTCGCCGGCCGGGTGTTCGCCCACCACCTGGCACTCGAACCAGGCCAGGGACTCAAGCAGCAAGGGTACCCCGATGCGGCCCGTCGTCCACTCCATCAAAGCCAATTTGATTTCGGGGCCGGCCGACCGACCGTAGTGGGCGGCCAGCTCTAACTGGCCCTTCTTCAGCACGTTGACGCTGAACGCCCGGCCCTCCTTCAGCAGCCCATAGGACGAATGGTGGGGATTGATGCTCAAGGCCAGCAGCAAGGGATCGAAAGACACCTGCATCACCCAGGCGGCGGTGAAAGCATTGCGCATCTCCCCGTGGGCCACGCCCACCACGTAAACGCCTTGCGTCAGGCGTTGAAACAAGGCCGCGATGGAACCGCTCATGGGGTTAGGTCGCATCGGACGTCCGATTATCGACCGTGTGCGCCGATCCTCGTTTGGTTTAACGATGTTCGCGGGGCTGCAGCCCCTCCGCCCGAGGAACGCACAGCGTCCCGGAAGAATGTGAACCAATACCAGATAAGTGCGATCGGAAACGCTATATCATAGAGAACGTCGAGTCCCGGAATCGGTTCTATGGGGATGGCGACCGCTCCCGCCGCTAGCGTCGCCCCAAGGCGATAGCTCAAAGCGGTCAATATTCGCTTCAGAGGATTGTCGTCGGGCATCTTAGAGATGACCACAATGAGCACGATGCACAGCGCGAACATTACGGCGACAAAGATTAGTAGGTCTCGGATGATTTCCATGATCGTAGCCAGCATTTCCGGGATCTAGGCAGCCTTAGGCCCATGATGGTCAACATGGCGCAACATCCTCGCTTCCCGGCAAAGGCTGTCTAGCTCTTCTTGCGCGGATGGGTTGTGAATCCATTCGTACGCTTCCGTAAAACCTGGCTCGAACTGGAGCTCAAACGCAATCGGGCGCCATCCAATGAACGTGCCGGACTTCGCCAACTCGCGAGCCCGGGCTTGGATGCGCTGAATTTCCTTGCTCATAATCACCTCGCCGACTCTCGTGCTCTTAGCGAGATATAGGAGGCCCAGCACCAAAAACGAGGGGAGCAAAGATTGCAGAGCGGTAAGGTGAAACGACAGTCAGCGCCGCCAAATCAAACCTGCGCTGACAGCGGCCGCTGGGTAACGAGCAGGCTGGCGAGGTGCTCGACGTCTGCTAATGGCACTTTTCGGATATCCCACGTGCACCGATGAATGTCCGCTATCGGGGGTAAAGCGGACATGACGCGAGCGGGCCGTTAGGCCGGCTAATGACCCAAAGCGGACATTCACCTCGCCTCTACTGAAGTGGCGATACCGCGTACATCTGGTCGAGCATCTTCAGCATGAGGGTGTTGGCCGTGTGCTGGCCGTCAAGTGACAGGCTGAGATTGGTCCACACTACCAGAGTGACATCGTTGACCGGATCGTAGCCCATGAACGAGTTGAAGCCGGGCATCTCGCCGCCGTGGAAATACACACGGTTCGGCCCCCAGCCCATCAGCGATATCCCATACCCGTACTTTTGACCCTCGGGCGCATTTGGATCCTGCGGTTTTTTCTTCCGGTTTGGCATGATCAAACGCTTTCCAAAGAGCATCAGCGAGAACCAAGGCGCGCAGGCGGCGCCATCCCCTTTTCGCCAAGCTCCTTGACTCATTGAACGCGGCCACCGCCTTCGCGACGAGGGCTTGAGCATCTTCGCGGCTGCCCCGCCCGCTTGCGATCACAGGCAGGAACAGTCTGCATAAATTTGGCTCTTCTGTTTCATTGAGTCTCCTCCGCAGGAGCAGCTAGCAGGGCTACTATCACGTCTCGATAAACCATGCTTGTTGCCCTCATAAGAAAATGCGATTTGAAGTTGATCTCCAACAGAGCAAGGGACGATCCGATGAAAAAATTCGTGGTGTTGTATATGGCTTCTGGGCCTGAGTTCGAAAAGAGGATGAAAAACTCCACTCCTGAGCAGCAGAAGAAGGGGATGGACGCCTGGATGAAGTGGATGAATGCCAACGAGACGTCCATTGTCGAGGGCGGAGCGCCCTTGGGAAAGACCAAGCGCGTCGACTCGAACGGAGCCTCAAACACAAAAAATGAGATCGGAGGCTACTCGGTTGTGTAGGCCGAATCGCATGATGCGGCCACGAAGATATTCGGCCAAGACCATCCTCATCTGCAAATGCCCGGTGCATGGATAGAAATCGTCGAGATCATGCCGATGCCTGGGATGTAGTGGCCAACGCCAGCAGTTTGTATCGCAGCAGTGCCGACACTTATGAACGTGGATGGAAGTTCGCTTCGGGTCAGATGCAGACGTCATTGATGTGAGGCGCTATGTCCCGTAGCGATAAACCCCGATGCAGCGGATTCTTCACCTCTGGCTGACCAAGATAAAGTCGGGGCATAAAGGCTATCCTGATATAAGTGGGATAAAGGCTATCCCGGCATGCTGATCGCAGCGCGTTTACCTGCTTTTGGGAGGTCGAAAATGCGAGCTCAATTCATAATCTCGATTTGTTGCGCGGCCTTAGGTGCTATCTCCCTTTCGGCTTCAGCTCTCGCGCAAGAGAAGACCGTCAAAGAGTGCACGGACGAATGGAGAGCAGATAAGGCCGCAAACCAAGCGGCCGGGATCACTCAAAAGGATTACGTGGCCAAATGTAGAGCTGGTGTTGCAACGGCGACGCCTAGTGAAGCACCCAAAGCTTCGAGAGAAACTGGAACGTCATCGGAGTTGTCGGCGAAAACCGTCAAAGCGTGCACGGACGAATGGAGAGCAGATAAGGCCGCAAACCAAGCGGCCGGGATCACTCAAAAGGATTACGTGGCCAAATGTAGAGCTGGTGTTGCAACGGCGACGCCTAGTGAAGCATCCAAAGCTTCGAGAGAAACTGGAACGTCATCGGAGTTGTCGGCGAAAACCGTCAAAGCGTGCACGGACGAATGGAGAGCAGATAAGACCGCAAACCAAGCGGCCGGGATCACTCAAAAGGATTACGTGGCCAAATGTAGAGCTGGTGTTGCAACGGCGACGCCTAGTGAAGCATCCAAAGCTTCGAGAGAAACTGGAACGTCATCGGAGTCGTCGGCGAAAACCGTCAAAGCGTGCACGGACGAATGGAGAGCAGATAAGACCGCAAACCAAGCGGCCGGGATCACTCAAAAGGATTACGTGGCCAAATGCAGAGGCGCGGTTACCACTTCGACGGCCCCAAGTGAGGCACCCATTGCACCTAAAGCGCCTGTAGGGACTCCAGCCCCATCCAAACCGACGTCCCCTGCCGCATCCAACGAACCGACGGGTGCAGGACAATTTGCAACGGAAGCTCAGGCCAGAGCGCGTTGCCGCGGGGATACCGTCGTGTGGGCAAACACTCGATCTAAAGTTTACCACTTCAGCGGTAACAAAAACTACGGAACCACTGAGCATGGTGCCTACATGTGCGAGCAAAACTCAGTCAGCGCTGGTATGCGTGCGGCTAAAAATGAAACGCATCCATAAGAAAAAATGAAACGCATCCATAAGAAATGACGGTGGACACCTCCTTTTGCTTGATCGGATTGAGAGCATTCGAACGGTCATCGTTGAGGACGTGAGTCGCTTCGCTCGCGGGTGCCAACAGGCCGTCTCGTAGCAGAGCAAACCAGGACAGGGACCTTCGGCATAAGCCCGCTCTTGCTGGTGGCAGCGACTCCCCGGGTTATCGCTTCCCTAGCAACCGGCGCTCGTGGCACAAAGCAGACATGCTCAATGCGCTGACGAATGTCCGCTTTCGGGGGCAAAGCGGACGTGACGCGAACGGACGTGAGATCGAGCCCGGGCGGCGTAGAACAACATGGCGAAGTCTCAGACAGCTGTAAGCAGCTAGCACCCGTCCGGTGAGGGTTTAGAGATTAAGGGGCCTCGCCCTCTGATGGTGCGATCCCTAAAAGAAGAACCCGGGTCTTTTCGTTGCCACCCCGGCTATTGAAGATTTGGGTTTGAATGTTCGACGGAGGGCTCAAGCAAGTTTGCACACTCGGTCGCTTGAGGTGTATCTGAGATGCTGCCTCCTCGTGGAACGCACTGACTCGGTGGCGCTGGGATGCCGCTCTCGACCCAGGCCTCGAGTAACTCAAAGGCTCTGTGGGCGTGGGGTTGGATCAGTTCCAGGTCTGGGAGTTTTTGTCCCAGCGTAGTGCCCTTAAAGCTGTCGAAGTGATTCCCATTTTGGATCTCATAGAGGCGATAGTTCTGGCCGCAATAGTTCTGGCCGCACTTGTTTGCCTCGACCATGGCCTTGTAAGGCCGTGCATGTCCCTTAAGGGGGATCAAGGCGTCGAGTGTCCCGTGGACGCTGATCAGCGGTTTGCGAACTATGCCATTGTTCGCGAATGTATCGATGGTCTTCCTCACGCTCTCAGGGCGTGCCACATAGTTATAGTCTGCAAACACGGCGAAGCCCTTTTCATAACCTGGGTCAAGCTTGCGGACATACAAGCACTCGGTGACCTCCCAATACTGATGATTAAGGGTCCATAGAGAGGTGTCATTCTCGACGAGGTCTTGTGGAAAATCGGCAGCCTCGATGGCTCTGGCCTCCTTGCTGGTCGGATCAAGGCCTTTATCGCGATACGAGGGGAACTGTTTCAGGCCGACCGGTAACTCCCCAACGAAGTTCGGACCGTTGCGTTGCCACAAAACCGCTTCCCACTCGACGCCCCCATCGAAGTTCTCTGGGTGGTCTTCAATGGCCTTGCGCACCTGGTAGCCACCGTTCGATACCCCCATGGCATAGGTGCGAGATGGTTTAGCTCCGTAGTGCTCTTCAATGAGCGCCTTGGCGAGCAGAGCAGCCTGATTGAACCGCTCGCCCCACTCCACTAACGAGTTCTCATCGTCTAGAAGGTGGAAGTAGACCAGTGGATTGGTGGTGAACCCCGGGATGGAGTCTGCTGCAACTGGCTTCAGCGGACAGGCGTTCGGCTTACTCCTATCAGCCGGCTCAGAGTTCATCATCCCTTTGTTTTGAGAGGCGTAGGCATAGCCTTTTTGCAAAACGAAGTCGCTGATGACGAGGTCACCGTCGAATTCACTGCGCGTCCCCGCTGCTCCCCCCACCACGAGTTTGCCGTTCCACTCTTTAGGGAGTTGGAGCAAAAATCGCGCCTGCCGGTCATCTTTGAGGGTTCCTGTGATCAGGCACCCGGGAACGGCCTTGGTAATGGGTGTCCAATCGGCGGGGTCGGTAGGGGAAATTGCCAGTGCGTCCATCCACTGAACAGTGTTCGGCCCGGTTGCCCGCTCAGGCGCCGTGGTGAGATCTGGGAGCGTTTCGATGTTAACGTCAATGAGCGCCTCAGCGAGGACGTCACATTTTTCATCCGGACCTGCCTGTGCGGGGCTGGTAGTTACGGACGAAGCGACCAGCGCGAAGATGAGTCCCAGTTGGTACTTTGTCATGCTCCTTGCTGCTCTTGCCGAATTCGGTTCATAGTCCTGGCCTCCTCCGGTCTTACCAGTTAATCACGGGTCTCGCGGCGAAGCTTAGCAAGCGAGGCGAGGTGCAACACAAAAAGAGTGGCACGAGGTAGACGGGGATCAGCACCAGCGGAAAGACGGTTATCAGATCGCTTGTCGGCTGAACCTCAAGTGCGTACCGAGACGGGCGGCTATGCCTCCAAGGAGGATGCCACCAAGGCCTTAAAGGGGCAATGTCACGGTAACTCGGATAGCTCTGCGGTTCGTCGCCGATTAGCATCATCGGATGAGATCGATATCGTTTAAGCGCCACCGCTTCCCGCCAGAAGTCATCCGCCACGCTATCTGGCTCTATGCCAGGTTCACACTGTCCTTTCGGGATATCGAGGAATTACTGGCCGAGCGAGGCATTGACGCATCCTACGAGACGGTCCGACGGTGGTTTCTGAAGTTCGGGCCGTTGATCGCGGCGAATATCCGCCGTTCGCGGCCGCGACCGAGCGATCATTGGCACCTCGATGAAATGGTGATTTCGATCCGCGGCGGTAAATACTGGCTCTGGCGGGCGATCGACAACGAGGGTGAGGTGCTGGATTTCCTTGTCCAGCGCAGACGGGATGCACAAGCCGCAAAGAAACTCGTGGTGAAATTGCTTAAGAAGCACGGCTTTGCGCCGAGCCGGGTTGTGACCGACCGGTTGCGATCCTATCCGGCAGCGTTCCGCGCGATCGGGCTCACGGCAGAGCACGATCGGGGCTTGCGAGCAAACAACAGGGCGGAGAACTCGCATCAGCCGATACGACGCCGAGAACGAAAACTGCAGGGGTTCAATTCACCCGGCTCAGTCCAACGTTTTCTCGCCATCCACGCCGCCACATTCAACGCATTCACCCATCAACGTCATCTGCTCCGCCGACCGCATTTCAAGGAGCTTCGCGCCGGTTCATTCCGCACTTGGGCCGCGGAATCCGCCACCGCATGACGCCTGTCGCCCGCTACATTCACCGCAACTGAACGCCGACAACGTGACAAAGCCGGGTGCCTTGCTATTCGTGAAGCAGTGTTTGCCACGTTGACGGTACCCGTCCAGCTGGGCCGGGTACCGGTTGATCCAATGGACGCGAGTGAGGTGGCGGAAGAATCGGACCGGCAAAGAATTCTCCTGTACGATAGTCGTAGAACCATCGCTCCCCAGGCTCGAAACGTGTGATGATCGGGTGACCCATAGACGCGTTGTGTTTCGTCGCGTGCTGATTTGGTGAGTTGTCGCAGCAGCCGATATGTCCGCATTCTGCGCACCGGCGAAGGTGCAACCACCACCCGCCATTCGCTAGGCATTCGACGCAACCCGTGCCGCTCGGCTTTGCTAATACGTTGATGCCTTCCCGCTCAGACTTCATGACCGCTCCTCACTGCTTGCCTAGCCTCCTCCCGAGAATAAATTGCTTATAGCCGTAAATTACATGCTCGAGTATCCGGCGATGCCGAATGTGATAATGAACTAAGAGATCCACGGGGGTGGTCTGCCAAAGACTTGCGACTTGGTGCGTCAATGATTGCAACAATCCAAGTGCTCGTCTTGCTGCTGGCCGTCGTCGCGACAATAGGCATCATTGCGAACCGACTCAAGAATCCCACCATCTATCCTTTTGGTACTCACGGGCGTTCTGCTCGCGCTTGTGCCCGGCCTGCCGCCGGTAGAGCTCGCTCCGGAGCTGGTGCTGCTCCTGGTGTTGCCTCCCATCATCTATACCTCGGCCTTCCTGATGAGTTGGCGCGAGTTTCAGTTCAATCTGCGCCCGATAACGCTTCTGGCCGTGGGTGGCGTTCTGTTTACAACGATTGCGGTCGCTGCCGCAGCGCATTGGGTCATGGATCTTCCGTGGCCGATCGGATTCTTATTAGGCGCTATCGTTTCGCCCCCGGATGCCATTGCACCGCTCTCCATTGCCCGCCGATTGGAGATCCCCCGACGAATAATTGTTATCCTCGAGGGCGAAGGACTGGCGAACGATGCGACTGCGCTGATTCTTTATCGCTTCGCCGTGGGTGCCATTAGCCTTGGCGTCTTCTCGTTCGGCCAAGCCGCGGGAATGTTTGCCGCCATAGTCGCTGGCGAACTTTTATGGGGCATCGGCGTGGGCTGGCTAATGCTCCGGCTGCGACGGTGGGTGAACGATCCCCTGATCGAAATAATGCTTTCGGTCTTAACGCCCTTCCTTGCCTTTTGGCCCCCAATCCACTTGGGCGGTTCTGGCGTTCTGGCGACCTTAGCCGCGGGTCTTTACACCAGTTGGAATGGTCCCGAGCTGATAAGTCCGGCGACTCGGCTACAGGGCGTCTTTTTCTGGGAGTTCTTCACCTATGTAATTGAGGGCATGGTGTTCCTCATTACGGGGCTGCAAGCGCGCACGGTTGTCAGCCGCATTAGCCACTACCCGCTTTCGCACCTGGCCCTCTCTGTTGCAGTCATCAGCGCCGCGGTGATCCTGGCCCGATTTGTTTGGGTCTTTCCCGCTACGTATTTGCCGCGATGGCTGTTCCCGCCAGTCAGAAGAAAGGATCCCTCGCCGCCGTGGCAGTATCCATTCGCGCTGGCATTCACCGGTGTCCGCGGCATCGTCTCGCTCGCGGCGGCGCTCGCCATTCCGCTTGCAACTTCTAGAGGGCAACCGTTTCCTTATCGTGACTTGATCCTGTTTCTAACGTTTTCAGTGATCCTCATCACGCTTGTCGGACAAGGTCTCCTGTTGCCGTGGGTTATCCGAGGGCTCGGCCTTTCGCATGCAGGACGTAAGGAACGTCAAATCAATAGAGCGGAGGAGTACAAAGCGCGCTCCGAGGCCGTGGAGGCCGCAATCGAGCGGCTCGACCAGCTCGCAACGGAACGCAATCTCTCACCAGACGTGATTGACGTAGTCCGCGCTCAGCACCGGGACCGGCTGGCACACCTCGTCCACGGAAGTGCCGGCGATAGAGCCGTTACAAAACATGGCGAGCTTCACGATGAAGTTGAACGCCTGCTGATCGCCGCCGAGCGGACGCGAATCAACGACCTCTTTCGCAGCGGCAAACTGCAGGACGAGGCGCGGCGCCGTATCGAGCGAGAGCTTGATTTGCGCGAAGCTCATCTTTCCAATCAGCGATCAAATGCTTAAGACCAGGAGCTAATCCGAATGAGCGGGCGATATCTCGAAGACTTCGCGGTGGGGCAGAACTTCGCAGATATCGCGCCGGCAAGACAGAGGAAGGATGGATAATGCTCAAGCTGGACGCGAGCAAATCCGGCTCATTTAGGATCAGTGGCGAGATTGAGGTCAGTCGCCTCGGCTTCGGGGCGATGCGCCTCACCGGTCCCGGCATCTGGGGTCCGCCCGCAGATAGAGCAGAGGCGATCCGAACCCTTAAGAGAGTTCCTGAGCTCGGAATCAATTTCATCGACACCGCCGATTCCTATGGGCCCGATGTCTCCGAGCAGCTCATCCGCGAGGCACTTTATCCCTATGACGGCATTCTTATCGCCACCAAGGCGGGATTGCGCCGACCCAGTCCGGGTCAATGGGAACCGGATGGCCGCCCCGAATATCTGCGTCAACAAGCGATCAAAAGCCGCAAAAAGCTTGGGCTGGAGCAGATTGGACTCTGGCAGCTGCACCGCATCGACCCCAGAGTGCCGCGCGACGAACAGTTCGCCGCGGTCAAGTCACTGCAAGATGAAGGGATCATCCGTCACGCGGGACTGAGCAACGTTTCCGTGGGGGACATCGAAGCCGCTTCAGCGGTGTTCAAAGTGGCGACCGTGCAGAACCGCTACAATCTCGTCGATCGCGGCAGTGAAGACGTGCTGGACTATTGTGAGCGAAGCAGCATCGGCTTCATCCCCTGGTTCCCGCTTGCTGCCGGTAGCCTCGCCAAGCCGGGCTCGATCCTCGATTCGATCGCCAAGTCCCACAACGTCGCTCCGAGCCAGATCGCTCTCGCCTGGGTCCTTAAGCGCAGCCCGATAATGCTTCCCATTCCGGGCACCTCGAAGGTCGCGCATCTGGAGGAAAATGTTGCCGCGGTCGAGATCCAGCTCTCGGATGAAGAGTTCGCTGCCTTGGACCGCGCAGGATGGAAGGAACGGCGTCCTGAGGTCCGCTGAGGCTCATTCTGAGAAGTCGAAGCTCGACCTCAGAAGGTCCGCTCTTCGACGAGATGCGGAATGCCTCGACCATGTGATCATCTTGGGTGAGGCACATCTTCGGCAAGTCCTGAAGGCATGCCCGCATATTACAACGCGACGCGGACTCATCTCGGAATTGAAAAGGACGCCCCAAATCGGAGGTCAATCGAGAGGTCCGGCGTGATCGTCGCTAATGCTGTGCTAGGCGGACTTCACCATCGCTACGCGCGGATATAGTTTTCGGAAGGGACAACGCTGTTGACCCCGAAATGCCCCATTTTGCTGCAAGCGTTTGGTCGGGGCCCTAGGCAACCCGTGGAGGTTTCTCTTGATGAATGGCAGAACCATGGTGCGTCGCTTCTGCAACGCCTTTCCGCTTCTTGTCGCCCTCACCGCGATGAGTTTGCCGTTCGGTTCGTCGGCACAGACCGTAGACGTTAATGTGGCGATCGCGCCGCCGGAGTTGCCTGTCTACGATCAGCCCGAAATTCCTGGCCCTGGCTACATCTGGACGCCTGGCTTCTGGGGATACGGTCCCGAGGGGTACTACTGGGTACCGGGAACCTGGGTTGAGCCTCCGACCGTCGGCCTCCTCTGGACCCCAGGGTATTGGGGCTGGCGAGACGGCTTCTATGGTTGGAACGCCGGATATTGGGGGCCGCATATCGGATTCTACGGCGGCGTCAATTACGGTTTCGGCTATGTGGGCTCCGGCTATGAAGGCGGCTACTGGAGAGACGGCGTCTTCACGTACAACAGGACCGTGAACAATTTCGGCAACGTTCACATCACGAACGTCTACGACAAAACCGTCATCAACAATACGACCGTAACTCGCGTCAGCTTCAATGGCGGCACGGGCGGGACTGCCGCGCGACCCACCTCCCAGGAACAAGCCTGGGCACATGAGCAGCATATTCCGCCGACCACCATGCAGACGCAGCACGTGCAAAGCGCAAGTACTAATCGCTCGCTGCTTGCGTCCGTCAACCATGGCGAACCGTCTATTGCCGCCACCTCCAAGCCAGGTGATTTTTCCGGGCACGGGTTGGTCGGGGCAAAAGACCTCAAGACGAACGGTCTTGGCGGGGCGAGTCAGGCGTCCAGGGAACGCGGACCAGGTGGTTCAAACGAACCACCGCATGGATCTGGTGGCGGACCGGGTGGCTCGAAAGGTCCTGGCGGGCCGAGCCAGGCTTCCACGGAAGGCGGGCCAGGTGGCCAAGCGAAGCCGCGCGGATATGGCGGACCTGGTTTTCCGGAAGGACCTGGCGGACCAGGGGGTCCGAAAGGTGGGCCAGGCCAGGCTTCCATGGAACGCGGATCAGAAAAACCGAGTGGCTATGGCGGACTGCGCGGTCCAGGCCAACCGCATGGATATGGCGGACCAGGTGGTCCAGGCCCGAAAGGTCCTGGCGGGCCTGGCCAGGCCGCCAGGCAAGGAGGTTCCCCCTTTGCCCACGGAGGACCTCCGCCGAAGAAGCCAAACGAACCGGAGCATAAGCCGCAGTAGCGGCCACGAGTGGCGTGTGCCCCGCCGAGACGTTACCCACCTTTGCGACCGGCTTTCCCTCCGGCGCACGCGCTAAATACACGATTCCAGTGCTGCTGCTCCGAGGCTAGTCCCTGCCCCAAGGTGCCTTCGATCCCCACCACAGTACAGCGAAGATCGCCAGCAGTACCCACCAGAGTGGGTTGGCCGCCTGGTTCGTAATGATTGCAAATATGATGCTGATCACTATGCAGACAAGCGCAACGATATTTCCCACACCTAAAGTCATGTGCCCCTCCCTATGTCCTTAGCTGCTAACAGTCAGCAACTGACACGCAACCAAAAGCTTGTTGATGCGTTGTCTGAGGACTGGCAATTCGCCAGCTATCCCCCCAACGATAAATGGAGAGTTACATGGATTGGAACCGCGTCCAAGGAAACTGGAAGCAGGTCGAAGGCAAGGTCAAGGCGAAGTGGGGCAAACTCACTGACAATGACCTTACGGCCATCAATGGCCGCCGCGAGGAGCTCGAAGGTAAGATCCAGCAGCACTACGGCATAGCCAAGGACCAGGCGCGGAAGGAAATTGACGAGTGGTTCACCGCGCAAGGCTTTTAATCCGACGCTTTGAAGATGCTCCTCAGGCCCGGCCTTTTGCCGGGCTTTCTTTTTTGGCTTGAGGCCGGGGAAACCACGGGCCGATCATCTCGGTTGTATGCGCCAGGCCTGTCCTTTCCGAAAATTCCATCCGGCCTGGCTTCGCATTGTAAGGCAGAATCATCGCATCATTGAGAGCGATGTTTGCGATCCTGCACGCGCTCGGAATGTTTGTCGCCGACCTGTTCAAGTCGCGGTGCCGGCTCGAGGCTGAGAATTTGCTTCTCCGCCATCAGCTAACCATCGCTTTGCGGCAGGCACCACCTCGTCTCCGATTGCTTGGCAGTGATCGCGCGCTGCTCATAGGGATGACGCGGCTTTGGCCGAGCCTTCTTGGTGCGGTGCAGGTGGTTCAGCCGGAGACGATCCTGCGGTGGCATCGCGCTGGCTTCAAAGCGTATTAGCGTTGGAAATCGCGAAATAGGGCAGGGCGGCCGAGGATTGCTCGTGGCCTGCGTGATGTGATCCAGCGGATGAGCAGGGAAAACCCACTTTGGGGTGCGTCCCGGATCCATGGCGAGTTGCTGATGCTCGGGTTCGAAGTCGCCCAGTCGACGGTCTCGAAATACATGGTGCGGCGCCGGAAACCGCCGTCGCAAACTTGGAAGATATTTTTACGAAACCACGCTGAGGCGATCTCCGCCATTGATATGTACGTTGTGCCGACACTTACCTTTGATCTCTTGTTTGTGTTCCTGGGTTCTGGGTCACGGCCGGCGACAGCTGTTATGGTTCGAGGTGACACGGCATCCGACAGCCGAGTGGCTGGCCCGGCAGATCACCGAGGCGTTTCCTTGGACCTCGGCGCCAGCTTACCTGGTGCGCGACAACGACCGTGCCTACGGACACGTCTTCACGTCTCGGGTGAGGGCCATGGGTATCCGCGCCGCGAGTGCCTGGATCAGTGGTAATCTTCGGCGAGGCGCACCTGCGGCGAGTTACAATCAAGCGCGCACGTACTTGGCATTACGGAAAGATGCGCCCTTGCATCGAGCAGTCCAACGATCTGGTACCATTGTCGCCATTCCGATCCTCGCTGGACTGCACCACCAATACGTCCGGATATGATTTTCGGAAAGGACAGCCGTCATTCGAGAGCTACACTCTATGGATCGAGGGCTTGCCGCGTCGCACTCTCTCCCCCCTTCGACCACACATGGGTTAAAGTCCTAATGTGAATACGTCCGAAGAAAAAACGGTGCTCGTCCTGCAGGGTGGCGGGGCGCTCGGAGCCTATCAGGCCGGTGCCTACGAGGCTCTGGCGGGAGCCGGCCACCTGCCAACCTGGGTCGCCGGCATCTCGATCGGTGCCGTCAATTCGGCCATTATTGCAGGTAATCCGCCCGACCGGCGCGTTCCGCGATTGCGCGAATTTTGGGAGCGTGTCTCAAGTCGTCTGCTCGTCTGGCCTCTCGCCAAAGATGACAATTCGCGCCGGGTGTTCAACGAGACCAGTGCAACGCTGGCCGCCGTCAGCGGGGTGCCGGGGTTTTTCGAGCCGCGCGTCCCCCCCGCCGTGTTTATGCCGCAAGGCACGCGGGAAGCCATCAGCATCTACGACACCACGCCGCTAAAGGAAACGCTGCTCGAGCTTATTGACTTCGATCTCCTGAATTCCGGCGCGGTACGCTTGAGCATCGGCGCAGTGCAGGTCAAGACCGGAAACATGAAATATTTCGATACAGCGAAGCAGTTCGTCGGTCCGGAGCACGTCATGGCGAGCGGTGCTTTGCCGCCCGGGTTTCCTCCAATCGAGATTGAAGGCGAGCCCTATTGGGACGGTGGGCTCGTCTCCAACACGCCCCTTGAATATGTACTCGAGCGAAGTGGCCCGCGCCAAGACATGTGCATTTTCCAGATCGACCTCTTCAGCGCCAAAGGCACCATGCCGCAAACCCTGTTCGACATCGGGCAGCGGGAAAAGGAAATTCGCTATTCGAGCCGGACCCGGCTCAACACCGATATTTTCCGGGAGATGCAGACCATCCGCAGGGCCATTCGTCATTTGCGGACAAGGATGCCGCAAGAGTTCAGCGATAATCCAGACTGGCAACTGCTCGATAGCGTGAGCTGCGACGCCGCGGTCACCATCGTTCTGCTCATTCACCGGCGCGCGGCCTACTGGACCCAATCCAACGATTATGAATTCTCGCGCTACTCGATAGACGAGCATTGGCTTGCGGGCAGCGACGATGTTGAGCACACCTTAAACCATCCCGACTGGAAGAATCGCACGCGACCGGAAGAGGGGGTCAAGGTGCTCGATCTCACGCGGGACGTCGACACCAATCCCAAGGAACGAGCCCTGTGAAAATCGACGAGGTCCGTACCCGCGCATTTGCCATGCCGCTGACGAGTCCGGCTTTCCCGCCCGGGCCCTATCGTTTCATCGATCGCGAATACCTTATCATCACCTACAGGACCGACCCGGCTGCACTCGAAAGGGTGGTCCC
This sequence comes from uncultured Alphaproteobacteria bacterium, assembly GCA_963804705.1. GTDB lineage: Bacteria > Pseudomonadota > Alphaproteobacteria > Rhizobiales > Methyloligellaceae > Methyloceanibacter. The sequence goes on along the minus strand of CAWDRM010000019.1, from coordinate 20,181 downwards.
CCAGCCGCTCACCTTCGATGAGCCGATCGTCAAATACGAGTTCATCCGCATGCCGGACTCCACGGGCTTCGGCGACTACACGGAGTCTGGCCAGGTCATCCCGGTGAAATTCAATGGACAAGAAGGCAGCTACAGCCACGCCATGTTCTTGAATGACGGCCCCCCCATCTATGGTGGCCGGGAGCTTTGGGGCTTTCCGAAGAAGTACGCCCAACCCTCCTTAAGCGTTGACAAGGACACACTGATTGGCACGCTCAACTATGGCCCGGTGCGCGTTGCCACCGCCACGATGGGGTTCAAGCATAAGACGCTCGACCAGGAGGCGGTTCGTGCCACCTTGGTGAAGCCGAATTTCCTCTTGAAGATCATTCCCCATGTCGATGGAAGCCCGCGCATCCTAGAGCTCATCGACTATCGACTCGAAGACATCGTCATGAAAGGGGCTTGGTCAGGTCCGGCAACACTTGAGCTTGAGCCGCATGCTCTCGCCCCCGTTGCCGAGCTCCCGGTGCGAGAAATCATCTCAGCGACGCACATAATGGCCGACCTCACACTGGGACTTGGTAAGGTCGTCTACGATTATCTCAAAGAGTAAGGAGTGCTGCCATTGAAGCTCGACGGCAAGGTGGCCCTGATTACGGGAGCAGCGAGCGGCATTGGTCACGGGATCGCCAAGCGCTATCTCGAGGCGGAGGGGCGGGTGGTGATCGCCGATTTGAATGTCGATGGCGCGGCGAAGGCGGCTAAGGAACTCGCCGGCGAGAAGTCGGCGATTGGCATCGGCATGGACGTGACCAAGGAAGATCAGGTGAATGCCGGCGTCGAGCAGGCGGTGGCCAAATTCGGCCGCATCGACATCCTCGTGTCCAACGCGGGCATCCAGATCGTGTATCCCATCGAGGAGTTCCCCTTCGCCGATTGGAAGAAGATGCTCGCCATCCATCTCGACGGCGCGTTTCTTACCACGAAAGCCTGCGTCAAGCACATGTACAAACAAAGGGCGGGCACGCTGATTTATATGGGCTCTGTACACAGCCACGAGGCCTCGCCGCTGAAATCGGCTTACGTGGCGGCCAAGCACGGCCTGCTCGGCTTGGCGCGTGTGATGGCGAAGGAGGGGGCGGCGCATAATGTGCGCGCCAACGTGATCTGCCCCGGCTTCGTCAGGACGCCACTCGTGGACAAGCAAATTCCGGAGCAGGCGAAAGAGCTCGGCATCAGCGAGGAGCGCGTGATCAAGGAGATTATGCTCGCCGAGACCGTCGACAAGGAATTCACCACGGTCGAGGACGTCGCCGAGATCGCGCTCCTGCTTGCCGTCTTCAAGTCCAATGCGCTCACGGGTCAGTCAATCTGCGTGAGCCATGGCTGGCACATGGGTTAGCGCCACACGAGAAGGAGCTAGCGCCAGCAAAACGGCGTGTGACGTAGCGTCACGACCGCCCCTAGACGGGCACGATGGCCCCCCGCGTCACCTTGTTCTCCGGCGAGGCGAGAAACAAAATTGTCGCCGCGACCTCTTCAACCTTGGGCCAAGCCTTGTGGTCCGCCTTGGGCATAGCGGCGTGGTTCGCTGCCGTATCCATGATGGATGGTGCCACCGCATTGACGAGGATACCCTCCTTGGCGACCTCCTCGGAAAGCGCCACGGTCAACGCGGCCACGGCGGCCTTGCTTGCCGTATAGGCAACCATGCCGGCGCCGCTACATTCACAATGCGCCCCCCCTTGTCCCGAGCGGCCCATGGCGTTGACCGCGGCCGAACAGCGGAGAAAACAGAAAGACGCGAGCGACTCGTTAGACTGAACGCGCTTCGGGGTGGGGGCCGCAATGTCACACAGTCGGCGTCGGCCAGAAGCCGACGCTCTCGTTCGCGACTGGAGAGGCAGCTTTTAGAGTTTGGTCGCGGCTCGGAGTGCAGCTGGAGCAAACGCTGCAGCTTTAAAGCGGACACTGAAATTGTAGAGATCTCGCTAGTTAGGGCTTCCGGAGAGCCGTCGCCACGTCGTCGATCTTGCGGTCGAGCAACGCGCCGAACTCCGTGAGCTCCGGCTTACCAAGAGCCGCGAGGAAGGACGACGGGCGATCATAGGAGATAACCGCGCCATCCGGGCCTCCATCGTCATAGAGGCTCACCCGGAACGGCACATAGAAACTCGCGCGCAAGTCGATGCTGATAATCTGATCAGCGATCACGGGATTGCCCACGAGGTAAAGCGAACATCGCTTTTCCTGGCCCGACAGTGAAGTGATCCTTCCCTGGTCGGCTCTAAAAATGATCATCAGCCCGCGAGGGCCTGCCATGCGGGCCATCTCCCGTTCAACCTCGTTCCATGACGCTTTCTGCTCAAGCAGGCGCGCCCCGATCAGAGGGTCGAGATAGCCGAGTTCGTGCTCAAACGCTTCGACCAGCGCCTCATAAGTCCGTCCTGTGGCTACTTCAGTGTGTTGGATTTCCGTCAACTTCTCGCTATTGCTCATGGTCGACCTTCTAGTCTACTCGGCCGCGCCTCTTTGCCCGAGAAATAGCTCCGTGTGTGCCACGAAAATCCCAGGATACTGAAATAGGGAGCCGTGCCCCGCGTCAGGGTAGAGAATCAGCTGCGCGTCGCGCAGATGCTGGAACATGAAATAAGAACTGTCCGCCGGCAGCATGTTGTCATTGCTCCCGTTCACGATCAGAACCGGCTGGCGGATGGCGCTCAGGATTGAATTGTCGGGATCCTTCGTTGCACACCAGGTAATAAGAGCCTTGGCCTGGGCGTTGGTCGTATCCTGACTGGCGTCCGGGTCACGGGCCGTTGTTCGCGCCCTGGTCCTATCGAGAAAAGCCTGCCCGGCAGCTCGACTGGCTTTTGACTTTGTGAAAAACAGATCCAGCCTCGGGTCCGGAAGGTCCGGTTGAGAACGCGCATCATCCAGCACCTTGAGCAGGTGCTCTTCTCCGCCGCGCGGCGCCGTACCCACCAGCAAAATCCTCCGCGCCAGGTCAGGATGATTGGCGACGAGCTGCTGTGCCACCATGCCCCCAAGCGAATAGCCAAGCAGGTCCACTTTCTTGAGACCAAGAGCAGAAATGAAGTCGTGTGCATCAACCGCCATTTGGGCGACGTTGTCCGGCGTTGTGCCGCTTGAGCTTGCGACCCCGGCGTTGTCGAACACGACGACCGACCGATTTTTGGCGAGCCCGTTGACGACCAAAGGATCCCAGCCGTCAATCGTTCCCGTGAAATGCTGCATGAAAATGAGAGGAAGGGTGCCCAAGTCCTTTCCGATGCTCCGGTAGGCATACTTGGTCCCCTTGGCCTCCACGAATTTCGTCTCTGATGTCTCAAGCGTCATGCTGGATCCTTCCTTATACGTCAGCTGTGGGGCTCTATTAGCGCCGCTTCGGCACAGTAAATGGTTGACATTAGCGCGTATGCGCCTATATAGGCGCATATGCACCTTTGTCAAGAACCGAGGATTTCGCGATGCCGGTAGACAACCCATTAAGCCCTGAGGAGTGCAATTGCTTCGCCCTCCGCGCGGCGGCTAGGCATGTCACCCAATTTTACGATCAGTTCATGGCATCGACCGGCCTGCGCACGACCCAGTTTTCGATCCTTGCGAAACTCAAACGAAGGGGACCGTTGACGATCAACGCTCTTGCCCAGGACATGGTGATGGATCGCACCACGCTCGGGCGCAACATCCTGCCGTTGGAGCGGAACGAGCTGATCAGGATCGAGCCAGCCGCATCCGACCGCCGTGCCAAGGAACTTCATCTGACCAAAGCGGGCGAGAAGCGACTGGAAGCAGCTCGCAAGAGATGGTCCGTGGCGCAAGCGCGATTTGAAGCCAGCTTCGGTGCCATGCGCGCTGCGGATCTACGCGCTTCGCTGCGAGCCGTCGTCGCGAGCGAAATGGCGCCTACAGCTTAATCCTGCACTGGTAAGCGGCGAGAACACCTCTAGGAGCATCCCGTGCACCAGCCTTCCCGATATCGGCGGTGTCACCACCTCGCAGGTGGGCGGCCTGGAGATTCGTCTTGCGCACGGCGGCCGATCCGACGGCGTACCCGTCCTCCTGACCAGCCCGTGGCCGGAAAGTATCCACGCCTATCGTGTGATCTGGCCGGATCGAAGTGCTTGGCCCGCTGATCGCGGTGGACCTGCCGGGTTTCGGGCCGCGCAGACCTGATGTCGCCCGAGGCGATGGGAGATTTCGTCATCAAGCTCGCGCAACCATTATGGGATCGACCGAATGCACGCGGTCGGACCCGATGTCGGGACCCTCGCGTTATTGTTTGCTGCCGTCCGCAGCCCGCAACGTTTCGCTGCTCTCGGGGCAAAGCTTCCCTGTTTACGAGAGAAAATCCCCTGTTTTGCCTTTAGGGAATTCCCTCGCAAATCCGTTGGTTTCTGCGGGGCCTGGCATTGCGCTCGACATAGGCAGGCGTGCGAGTCCAGTGACCCCTTCTGGACGCCGTGTGACGATAGCGACGACACTTCCGCCCGGGGCTGCAATTAGATCTTTGCATTAATAGAGAAAGGGCGCCGGCGGATTCTCCGCCGACGTCCTTCTGCGCATCTCCAGCGATATGCAACTATCTGCGGCGACCGTGACAAAAAAGTCCGTCTACTTTCCGGGAATAAAATCGCCGGCCGGATTCCTGTCTGCCAGGTGCGACAGATTGGCTTCTGGGGAATAAATCGCCGTTAGCCCCGGTCTCCTCTTCGTAACGCTTGATCGCAAACGAAGGAGATGATGATGCGTAAAGAGATCAATCCCTCAGCCGGAGCTTTGGAATCCGAAGTCGACGATGCTGGGCTAAGTCGTAGGGGTGCGCTCGAATGCATGGTTTGGGCCGGGACCGGCCTGTTATGGACGATGTCGGGAGGGGTGCCGAAATCCTTGGACCTAATCGGCGATGCGCTTGCCGCGGAGGCTTCAGCGTTCACGTTCCTGCAGATTAGCGACAGCCATATCGGCTTCAATAAACCGGCCAATCCGGATGCGCTTGGTACGTTGCGCGAGGCCATCGGCAAGGTCAAGGAACTGATAGTTAAGACACGCCCGGCCTTCATGATTCACACGGGTGATATCACCCATCTCTCTAAGCCCGTCGAATTCGACAACGCCGATCAGATCATCGGTGAGGCTAAGCTCGACGTCCATTACGTTCCGGGGGAGCATGACGTCATCGACGAGGGCCTCGGCAAGGCCTATCTCGCCCGCTACGGTAAAGGTACCAAGGGGCAGGGCTGGTATAGCTTCGACGACCACGGCGTGCACTTCATTGGTCTCGTCAATGTGGTCGACCTCAAGGCCGGCGGACTCGGACGGCTCGGAGCCGACCAGCTCGCGTGGCTCGCCGACGATCTCAAGGACAAGTCCGCGAGCACGCCGATCGTCGTCTTCGCCCATATCCCGCTCTGGACGGTCTATGCCGATTGGGGCTGGGGCACCGATGACGGATCGCAGGCGCTCAATCTCTTAAAGCGGTTTGGCTCGGTGACGGTGCTGAATGGGCACATTCACCAAATCGTGCAGAAGGTCGAGGGCAATATGACCTTCCATACCGCGCGCTCGACCTGTTTCCCACAGCCCGCGCCAGGGACCGCGCCTTCGCCCGGCCCCATGACGGTGCCCGCCGAGCAGCTCCGCTCGATGCTTGGCATCGCAAGCGTCGAGGTGTGTACAGGCGACAAGCCGCTCGCCATCACCGACTCGCCGCTTGCCGGCTGATGGTAAGCGATATGGCCAAATCGTCTTCAGAAGAGGTAGCCGCCCGCGCGCGGCGCGATCGCCGACTTCGCGCGGCACTCGCCATGGTCGCCGTCGTCGCAGGCCTCGCCAGCGGGCGGGCCCTCGCCGCCGACGCCCAGGTGAAGATCGCCAATTTCACCTTTGATCCGCCCACCTTGACGGTCAAGGCCGGCACCATCGTGACCTGGGTCAACGCCGACGACATCCCGCACGTGGTTTCGGAAAGGGACGGCAAGTTCCGCTCCAGCGCGCTCGACACCGATGATAAATTCTCCCAGACCTTCTCGACTGCCGGCACGGTCGAGTATTTCTGTGCCATCCACCCGCACATGACGGGAAAGATCGTCGTCACGCCTTAATGCCGCTACACTGGCTTGGGAGCAGCTTCGACGGCTTAAATGTGGACGACACGAGTGATCAGGCCCGATTTACCGAGGTGTTCTTGCCACACCTCGTCGATGCCTTCCGGCTCGCGCGCTGGATTGCCGGTAGCCGCGCCGACGCCGAGGATATCGTGCAGGAGGCCTCGATGCGGGCCTTCAAGAACATTCGCGGGTTCAGCGGCGGAGACCCGCGCGCCTGGGTGCTGACCATCGTGCGCAATACAAGCTACAGCTGGCTTGCCAAGAACCGACCCAAGTTACTGGTGCTCAGCGAGGACCTCGATCAGCGCGCGCAGGAGAGTATCGAACGGGCCGCGAATGATGAGCCGCAAACGCCGGAGACAGCGCTCATCGCCAAGCTGGAAGGCCAACAGGTCCGCAGGGCGATGGCCTCGTTGCCGGCACCGTTCCGCGAGGTGCTAGTGCTCAGGGAAATCCATGACCTCGATTACCGCACCATCGCTGAGGTCGCTGCACTACCGATCGGCACCGTCATGTCAAGGCTCGCGCGTGCCCGTCGCCTCCTCACAGCCGCAATCAGGGCCGGTGCGCCATGACCGTCGCCTTACAGGACGAGTTGCTTCTCAACGCCTATCTCGACGGCGAGCTAGATCCCATTGAGGCCACTCGCTTTGAGCAACGCCTGGCAGCAGATGCTACGCTGAACGCTCAATTGGAAGCCCTGCGCGCTTTGCGCGGCGCGCTTCGTTCCGACCTCGCGGAAGACGTGCCATCTCCAGAGCTTCGGCGCCGCATAGCGAGTAATTCAAACCTCGCTCCTCGCGCTGATAGAAGCTCATGGCTGGCTTTGGCGGCCTCATTCCTGATCGGCGCCGTGCTTGCCGGCGTCACGACTTTCGGTGCGCTAAATTATCGGGCCGGTGATGACGTGGCCGCCGAAATCGTATCGGCACATATTCGGGCCCTTATGGCACCGCAGCCGATGGACGTGGCGTCCTCCGATCATCACACGGTCAAGCCCTGGTTCAACGGCAAGCTCGCTTTCGCGCCGACGGTCGTCGATCTGAGCGCCAAAGGTTTTCCCTTGGTGGGCGGCCGCATCGATGTAGTGAAGGTCGCGCCGGTGGCCTCGCTCGTCTATAGCCACGGTAAGCATCTCATTAGTCTCACGGAGATGCCCAACACGCGCGGCGGACCTGAGCCTTTGGAGAAGCATTTAGAGCAGGGATATCACGCCCTGTCCTGGAGCGATGGAGGAGTCACTTATTGGGCGGTGTCCGATGCCGCCCCCGATGAGCTTGAGAATTTCACCGCGCTGTTCCGGGCCGCTACAGGCGCCTCCTAGCCGGCTGCACCGGCTGTTCGGGGGACGACCGGATGGCCGCTTTGGGTCAGAGGCGGACATCGCAGCACCGACGAAACGTGGTCGGGTGTTGCGCCCTTACAATGGGCATTAGCGGCCAATGAGGGCGCCCGGCACGCCCATCCCTTTTACATGTTCTGCTGGCTTGCTGGCATTAACTTCTTGACCTTCGCCAAAAGGTCACGACCGAGAACGCGAACGCAATCCTTGTAGGCTGACAAAACTTGTTCGACCGCGCTGTCCGCCGTCTCGGAATCGACGCCGCTCATAAAGACGTACAGCGCCAGCTTGATGCCGACACCCTCGATGTCGTCCGCGGGTGTTTCGGCAATTAGGGCTTCCATGCTCGTGACACGCGCGTGAGCGCGGTGGCGTGCGGCCGGGGTCGTTTGCTTGTCCTGATCAACCAGTGCGCCTTTCCACCGGTCAAAAGCTTCCCGTATTGGTTTGATCATTCGTTCCTCCCACGATCCTTAATAAGGAGGTCGTTCGCCGATGCGTAGTGTGGCGAGTGGGCAGCACTCAACTGCGATCGCTCGTGGAACGCGCTTGAGAAACCAGAAGAACAACGTAGAAGAGCCAGCTGCCGAGCGCCGCTACAGCTGCAGCCACATAGGTCCAAGCAGCGGCTCCCAAGACCTTCTCAACACCAGTGATTTGCTGATCGCCGCGGATGATACCTTGGCTCACTTTTGCGCCCTCGAACTGGCATTAAATTCAACCGGCAATGTGAGGAAAGCAAACAAGGAGGACGACCCGAAGAGGATAGCCAGCCCAGGTCAGGTATGAAAGCTGCAGTATCAATCCCGCGACAAACAACCAGGGAGCGATTCTTGACGCCAGCTGCACGACCGGCACGATGTAACTTCGTGCCTCCATTGGAAAGGTAGTCCTCGGCATCCTGCAGCGCATGTCCCGCTTCATGAGCGGCTATTCCCGCAGCCGCCACACTCGGCGCGAAATATACGTCCTGGCTTAGACGCAAAATCTTCGAGCGAGGATCGTAATGATCGGTCAACATCCCGGGAGTGGCCCTCGACGGACACATCTTGAAGCCCTGTCCTTTCCGAAAATTCCATCCGGCCTGGATTTGCGTTGTAAGGCAGAATTGAGAGCGATGTTTGCGATCCCGTACGCGCTCGGAATGTTCGTCGCCGACCTGGCTCTCTCCCGCCCCTCGGCAAACGGTCTGGAAGAGCCCCGGAAATGCGCCACGGAATGGCTATGCTGCTGCGGGAGGAGAGTTTAGAGACGCCGTCTCAGTGCGAGAGTGTGTGATTTCTCCTCCATTTTTCTCGAGGCCAGTTTTGGGGGTCACACTAGCCAATCACGCAGATCTTCCACCGATTGAGCTACCATCATGGTGAGATGCTGAGTTTGAATCCGATGCGCTCAGCCACCTCGTTGTCCTTGATGGTCGCTCGGGCAATTCCCATATCAAGGGTGACGCAAGGCCACTTGGATTGCGCATTCGATCCCTGCCCGGCTCACCAAGAGCGGGTGCCCCTAACATCGCTTCAAGGAGGATGTGTCATGGTAAACTTTGATCTTACTCCGCTTTACCGAACCACCGTCGGCTTCGACCGTCTCGGCTCGCTGTTCGACACACTCGGCTCGCCCGACAACGATGCGCCGAGCTATCCGCCCTACAATATCGAGCTTGTCGACGAGAACACGTACCGCATCAGCATGGCGGTCGCGGGGTTCGGCAGGGACGACCTCAACCTCGAGGCGAAGGAGAACACACTCACCATTAGCGGCGAGAAGCAAAGCGAGAAGGAGGAGAGCACCTTCCTCCATCGCGGCATCGCCGCCCGCAGTTTCGAGCGGAAATTCCAGCTCGCCGACCATGTGGTGGTGAAAGGAGCCGGCCTGGAAAACGGCTTGCTGCATGTCGAGCTCGTGCGCGAGCTGCCCGAGGCCATGAAGCCCCGCGCCATCCTGATCACGACCAAGGGCGTCGAGACCAAGAGCGAGAAACCCAAGGTCATCGACAGCAAGGTGGCATAGCTTCGTCGTCCACGGTTTAAAAGTGGGGCGCTCCTCACCAGAGGGGCGCCCTTCGCATAGTGCTGCCCTTGAGCCTCAGCTTCGTGCAAGATGGGGTGTCGATGGCTTCTTGGCTCTAGGTCATAGACCCATAAAGGGGATTCCCGAATTGGTCGAACGCTGATTTAACGTTCTCAAGCAAAGGAGGGTTGAGATGGCGCGCTTCGATCTGACAGATTTCGAATGGTCTGTGATCCAGCCCCTGCTGCCGAACAAGCCGCGGGGCGTTCCGCGTGTTGACGACCGGCGGGTGCTGAACGGCATCTTCTGGCGGCTGCGGACGGGAGCGCCGTGGGCGGATATTCCTGAGCGCTACGGACCGCACACGACCTGCGTGAACCGCTAACCGCTGGCGCAAGGCCGGCGTCTGGGACCGGCTTCTGAAAGCGGTGTCAACGGCTTATGACGGCGACATCCAGATGATCGACTCCTCGTCAATCCGCGTCCATCAGCACGCCGCCAACGCCAAAAAAAGACGACCGATCCAGTTGCATGGGTCGCTCGCGCGGCGGGCTGACCACCAAGATCCACGCGCTGGTCGATGCCTGCGACCTGCCCATCGCACTGAAGCTGACCGAGGGTCAGGCTCATGACGGCCGCACCGCAACGGACATGCTCGCCACGCTCGAGGCCGGCGACATCCTGCTAGCCGACCGCGCCTACGATTTAGACGCCCTGCGCCAAGCCCTTGCTGAACGTGGTGCCTGGGCCAACGTCAAGCCCATGCCCAACCGCCGCAACATTCCGGAGTTCAGCGGATTCCTCTACCGCTACAGGAACCTCGTCGAGCGCTTCATCAACAAGCTCAAACACTTCCGGGGCGTCGCAACACGATACGACAAGCGCCCCGAAAACTACCTCGCTGGCGTCAAACTCGCCTCAGCCAGAATTTGGATGCGCGCTAATGAGTTGATGGCCTAGAATCACTTCACCATTTGGTATCGCTCCGCTCGAATAGCGGCAACCTTGCGTCGTCAGATTATCAAACTTGCGACGTGTGCAATAATCGCGATCGACGTTTACGTCCCCCGCCTCAATTAGGAGAAATCCCATGAGTGATAGAGCCTAGTTGGAAGCAAGGCTTCTTAGCGCCGCTGAGCTGGAAGTTGTGAACGCATCACGACCTCCCGCTATCGAGCAGCTTTCCGTCGAACAATTGAAAGTCCTTGCCCAACGCCTGAGGCGAGCCCGCGATAGAGCCAAGGATATTGGTGCCCAACAGAAACGCGAAATGCGTGGAAAAGCCGACCCAAGGGGAACCAAACGCGGGTACGCTCGCAAAGGCCCAAGTGCTTGGGGAGGCCACGAGCGCGTTGATCGGCGTGACTGAGCCGCAGGGAATGAGGCATCGGAAGGGTGCACGGAGGCGGCAGGTGAGGCGCAAGCGGCGGTGAGGCCGCGTGACCACGGCGGTGATGACGGGACATGGGTGGCGCTGAATCGGCGCGATAGTGACGTGCCCCGACAAGGACGATCCTTCCCTGCATCCTGATCAACGTGATGCCAACCAGGGGAGCCAAGAGCCCTTTTCACCTTGTCATGACCAGCTCACGACCATCCGAGCGGCAATCAGAGGACGGATGAAGGGAGCGGTGCCGTGGCCCGCCGAGCTAAAGCTATTGAGCATTATAGTTGTAGCCAATGTTGCCAAATCGCATAGGCTTCGGTTCTCGCTCGCCTCGACGCTGGGCTATTCGCTTTAGCGTGGCTTTGCTTCGTGACGCTTCTTTCGCTATCAGCCCTTCCGGCTTTCTCGTAGGCAGTGGCATCGCATCAGATTGATCAGGCTGAGCAGCTGCATCAGGTTCATCAGGTTGAGTAGCAGAATCTGGTTGCGACACAGAAGTTGGGTTGGCGACTGAGGCAGGTTCCGCAGAAGCTTCTGATGGCGACAGAGAGGCGGGGCTCGGCTTTGAAGTAGATCCATCCGTCGGATGGGTATTGCTGACGCTGAAGCCTCCTGCTTCGGTAAGATCGCTCTCGGGCTTGGGCTCGGAGGGACTTTGAGCCGTCGTCGGCCCATTTGGGAGGGGTGAGGAGCTTTGAACTGCCTTTGCCGTCTCGGACGTAGCCGCCGCGATTTGATGCCCCTGCGTTTCTAAAGATACTGCTTTTCCCGAAGTCTCAGCGCCTGTTGCGAAGGCGCGTATGGCGACATCGATTGAGCCCACAAACACCACCGCCATCAGCAACCCTACAAAAGCTCCCCGGCGCTGCATCAGGCGGTCACCTAAATGGAATTTTGACCACCGAGGATGCTTGGTGAGTTCGTCCTGCCAGCGGGTGACCTCTTGCCACGCCGCCGAAAACAGAGCGTTTATTTTTGTGGTCCGTGATTGCGCGGTTGATGCTTGAACGGGTGACAGCGGGGGAGGAGCCAGGACGCCCGGCACCGACTCGGCTGATTTCCAGCCGCCAAATCCTGATCTCCATAAAAGGTCGTTGGATTTCAGATGTCCAAGCTCGGCAAGTAGACGCAATTCCCCGTCAGATATGCGACCGTACAGCTTTTGTCCGCGCCTCAAATGCCAGACGTGTCTTGGGCGCACACGAACCATGGCCTGCTCCTGAGACGGCCCAGCTGATGATAGCAGCTCTCTCTTCACAAGCACGCGCGCTAGCCTGGCAACTGTTAATTCTACGAAAGGAGGTGCCTAAAGGTCACACTCGAATTTCACCTCTCCACGTGACAGGCTCACGGAATTACTGTCAGCCCGCGCGATTGTCCGCTTGGGGTCATTCTGCGACATCGGTGCGTCGTGCGCGGATGTCTGCTCTTGGGGCAGTTCCAGACATTCGATTGTGCACTCGAAAGAGCCCCCTAAAGGCAGCCGCTGATTTATCCTGACGGCATGAGGCGCCAATGGTTAGTACGAGAAGGGCTGCCCGCATTTCGTTCTCCATCCTGGTCAGCCGAGGGTAGTTCTTAACAGTGGCATGCTCGCAGAAAGCGTTGAAATCGACGGAGCTGCTATTCATTTGGAAGGGCGCCGGCCGGAGCCGACGCGCTTCAATGTTGCGTTGCGACTGCTGACTAGAAGGAAACCGGCCGGCGTCTTCGCTTCTGAGATTGTCTTTGGTAGGCCCAGAGACCGACCTCGATTTCACGCTCATCGAGGATTCTTTCGCAGAGATTCTGATGCTCACTTAGGAGCCGCCGTAAGGGCGTCATCGGGCGAATGGTGGGGCTGGTTTTCATTTCGACGGTTTCTCCCCACAGCTCCACGTACTGCTCCGCTTCGTCCTTTACCTGGTCACGATCCGCTTCGCTTAGTGTTGACAGCTCGCCGTAGCCAAGTTCACGCGCAACCAGCGAACATATCGAAGCGAATTTTTCTGCCTTTTGGGCACAGAGCAATTCCAGTTTCGTCATGGATTACCCCCAGTTCGGCGGCGGAAGCTGAAACCACCACCGTTCGGCGCTACCCCTCTAATCTCCAAACAGCGTGTTAACCATAAGAGTTCCGTCTACGATGCCGCCGTTGAAGAATTTTTCGCTCTCAAATGCGCTGGAGTGATGCCCCTTTTTGCGGAGGCCGGCCAATGAAAAACCCCGGAGGTTGGGGGTCGGGGTTTAGCAATTGAAATCAGGAGAGTGCGACGAACGCTACCCATCGAATATCAGAGCCGTGCGGGTGGGTTCAGGAATGGGAACGGACCTATCGCCTCATTGCTGAGAACAGCCATTAACCGCCGTATCAGGTAGCACGAAACCATCAATTCTGTTGTAACTGGAGGACCTTTTCCGATGCCTTCTCGTTTGTCTGCAATGCATGCGCGAGATGAAATATTTCGGAGCGGTAGGACAGCATTGCTTTGCGTTGCAATTCTTGTTCTCGGCCTGTTGCCTTCGACGGGTGACGCCGCTTCTGGTCCCGAGATCGATGTCGGGGTTGACAACACACTTCATAGTTTTGAAAGCCAAATTCCCGGCGCTCGAGAGCTTGGCCAGAAAGCCGCAGGAATTTTGGTATTTCCTTCCGTTTACAAGGCCGGCTTCGGGATCGGCGGCGAATATGGAGAGGGCCTACTGATCATTCATGGGAGGCCGGGTGGTTATTACAACCTCATCTCAGCCTCCTTCGGGTTTCAAATCGGCGTGCAGGCTCGATCCGTCATCATCATGTTTATGACGCAGGATGCGCTCACCAGCTTTCAGCGAATTTACGGATGGAAGGCTGGCGTAGACGGGTCGATAGCCCTCGTCACTCTTGGGACTGGCGGCTCTCTAGACACCGAAAACATCACGAGTCCGGTCATCGGGTTCATTCTCGACCCGAAAGGCCTGATGTACAATTTGACGTTAGAGGGATCCAAGATCACTTCGATTTCCCGCTAGTTGGTAATTCACCTGCGCGGCAGTGCTTCCTTCATCCGGATCCCATTTGAATATCAAGAAGCCAGACGCCAATTCGATTTTCCCTAAATGCTGGAGTAGTGGGACGACTCGGATAACCATGTCGAGGAGTTGATCGCTCTTACGGGCGATTACCGCCTGGCGCGGGCGGCATTCGATGAGGCGGTGAAGCGTGGACCTGTGCGGATCGTCACGCTGCCCCGGCGCGAAATCCTTTCAAATCCAAATTATCGCAGCGACCGCGGCAACGCCCACCGCCGAATTTGCGAGCGAGGCAAATCCGACGATTAGCGCTATCTTCGCTACTAAATTAGAGAAGCTTATCCCAACAGAGCGCATCCCCTCGTCGTCCCGCCGTGTTTAGGAGAGGGCACGAACTCCTGCGGCGAAACTCGTACCCCCCTCAGCTCGCCCATCGTCTCTGAGTGGGCACCTCTCCAGGAGCCAGCAAATCAGATCGCTAAACTTCTAATAAAGCCTGAACGAAAGCGCTGGCGCTTGGCCGTCGATCAAGCGGCTAGATTTCCTGGTCCGGGGGGAAATCGAAGCATGGGGCAACCCACTTCCCCCTTCTCTCCCCTTCTCCAGCATGGGGGTGTGGATAAGTCGGGCTAGAGCCGGAGATGCACCTTACAGGCGTTCCGTTGCCAGAACCCCATTGCTAGTGTTTTCAGTTCTGAGCGCGGTTAAGAGGGAGGGGCCAATGCGCGACATCCGGAGCGATTTGCAAGAGCGTACAACTCTTATCGACGAACAGATCAGAGCTGCCTACGACCAATCTCAGAAAATCCTTGAGCAACTCCAAAACGAACGAGACGCGAAAATAGCTGACCTGAAGTCGGCTCAAGCAATGATTGCCAAATTCATGGAATTTGAGCAGCGGTTTTTGGGGACCGTTTCTCCCCCGGTCCCATCGTCCTCGCTGGTTGCACTTGCGGATCGTTTCATGCACAAGCTCAATGAGGTCGGCCGGATCTCGAGGGAGGAGCTTGTCGAGCTGGCTGTGAAGGAAGGATTTTTCGCGGACAAGGAAAAAGCGGTTCAGGGTGTGCACCCTATGCTTGTGACCTTGTTGCAGAGCGAGCTAATTCGCGAGTTGCCGAACGGAGCTTTCGCGCCTCCCACTATGTCTCAAGCAATCAAGCTTAGAAGAGTGGTCTAGAGGTTAGCGGTCGAATTGGCGTCCACTTCCTGCTGTTTTCCGGCCTTTTGAACCTCACGGCGGCGCGGCCTTCGGTCGAGGCATGAGGGCAGCTTGGGGTATCCATCCTCGTAATATTCGAGTTGGTAGTCGTCGCCTTACAGCGGGGGTCCGTCCCACAGCCTGACCGGGGGAGGGGGTATTTCCCTTTGAGGGGTGGCGGCCATAGGCGCTGATATTGTTGATTCCGATATCGTCGCCAAAGATGACCAGGATATTCGGCCGATTGGTTTGGGCGAGCGCACTGGCGCTGTGGCCCAGGACGGTCGCGATCACCGCGATTGCAATCGAAACCAAATGCTTCATGGTGGTCGCACTCCATTGGAGTTTGAATGATGTTGCGATATCCCCATTTGGGATGGCACCGCGCATGGGCAGCGTTTGCCACCCATAGTGGCAATCGTGGCGAAAGGAGGCTGGCCCGAGCCGCTCGCCCCTCATTTGCGCCAATATAAAATGCCAAACCATTAGAACTTTGACTTAGCGCAAATCCCCAGCCCAACCGTAGCCGACGCTGTCGGCCAGGATTCAATTCACGCGTCAATTGTCTTGACCTGGATCAAGGACTCATTCGCGGCCTTCGCTTACGGAGCGCAGAGAAAAGGGCTCTTGTTACTTCCGAGACTCCAACCCATTTTCATTCGTTCAGTAGGAGGTCCCAATGGGATTGCTCGACAACGTCTTGGGTTCTAATTCCGGCTCCGCCGTCCCGGGCGGCAACGTCACCAAGCCGCTTATGATTGCGCTCCTTGCGCTCCTGGCCTCGCGCTATATGAGCGGAGGATCAAAGGACGCTCCAGCTTCCGCGCGTCCCGCAACCACACCAAAGTTACCCGACTCAATACCTGATCCCTCATCGGATACCGTCCTTGGTGGCCTTGGAGGTTTGCTCAAACAGTTCCAGCAAAAAGGTTTCGGCGACGCGGTCAACTCCTGGATCAAAACCGGGCCGAACAAGCCTGTCGCACCGGGCCAGATTTCGAATGCACTTGGTTCCGACGTTGTCGACACCCTCTCTCAGCGCACCGGCCTCTCCAAGGATCAGATCTTGCAGATCCTGTCCCAGATCCTCCCCGATACGGTGGATCAGCTCACGCCGAATGGACGGCTGCCGACGCAACAGGAGATAGCGCGGTTGATCGGCTAGTCTCGCGCCAGCAAGTCACGAGAAGTCACAAATGTCTGTTTTAGGCTGGATTTTATTGGGACTAATCGCTGGCTTTATCGGCAGCAAGATCGTCAATCGTGAGGGCCAGGGAGTTCTGCTCGACATCGTGCTCGGTATCGTCGGCGCAGTGGTCGGCGGGTTCCTGTTTTCGGCCATCGGCGCGACAGGCATCACAGGCTTCAACCTCTACAGCATGTTCGTCGCAGTTGTGGGCGCGACCGCCCTGCTTTGGGTCTACCACGCGTTTGCCGGCCGTCGATAAAGCTAGGCGAGCGTCACATCCCACTCAGCGGACTTAGCCGTGTGGCACCTTAGGGCTACACATCAAGGAGAGTTCAATGGCCACCAATTTGGTTTCGGACATCGGCGAATTTTTAGGCCCTCAGATTGTGTCGCGCATCGCGTCCAGCCTGGGCCTGGACAAGACATCGACGCAGAAGGCGGCGAGTGCGGCGATACCCGGCCTTCTCACTGCCCTCATCTCGCTCGTTTCCAAGTCCCCGGGCGCAGCCAAGCTCAACGACGCTGTAGCGCAGCAGGAGCCAGGGGTCCTATCGAGCTTGGCCGGTGTTATTGGTCAAAGCGGCCAGAAAGCTCTCATCGATAATGGTGCCAGCGCCCTGACCTCGCTCCTCGGGGGGAACACCGTGAGTGCGCTCACAAATGCCATCGGGAGTTACGCGGGCATCGGAGGAGCCGGGTCAAAGAGCGTGATTGGTCTTCTCGGGCCGGTGGTGTTGGGCGTTCTTGGTAACAAGCAACGTAGCAGCGGGCTGGATGCCTCGGGCCTTGCCAAGCTTCTCACCTCACAAAAGGATAATGTCTCCGCTGCGTTGCCATCCGGATTTTCCAAGTACCTTAAAGACGCCGGCATCCTTGATGGGGTGACCGGTTCGGTCACTAAACCCGCATATCAGACCGAACAGAGATCCACCCCCTGGCCTTGGCTTTTAGGTGCTCTCGCCGTGATTGGGCTCGGCGCCTTCGCTTGGCATCTGTTATCTGGCCGGCACGCCGAAGGTCCCAAGACGGCTGTGGAGGCACCATCCCCGGCTGGGGCGCTCGACAAACTGCGTGGCGTCAAAGTGGGTGACGTCGATATTGGGACACTAACCAAATCGGCGGTCGATGACCTGCGTTCGTCACTAAAGGGCATCAAAGATGATGCTACGGCACAGGCCGCCGCGCCGGAGCTCACTAAGGACGCCTCCGAATTCGATCAGCTGACCGGGCTGCTCAGCCAGCTTTCGCCCGAGACCCGCAAGGCGCTCACAGACGCCTTCGTTGCCCTCAAACCGAAGCTCGACAATCTCTTCGACCAGGCACTCGCGCTTCCCGGCGTCGGCCCCATAATCAAGCCGACGCTCGATACGATCCGTTCCAAGCTCAATACGCTGGCCACAACCTAGCGGTGCGGCAACAGCCAAGTGGTGTTTGCTGGTCAGGCTCGGCGCCGAAGGTCAAGTAGGAGGTTGTCATGGCGAACAAGCAGAGCTTCACGCCAGAGGAGTGGACCAAGATCCTGGAGAGCACGATGTTAACCGGTATGGCGGTGTCAGCGGCAGAACCGAGTGGATTGTGGGGCGCGCTCAAAGAGGCTTTTGCGAGCAGTTCGGCAATCGCTGCAGCGAAGATGGATGCGGGTTCTAGCGAACTCATCAAGGCTGTTATTGCTGATTTCGAGACATCCGAAGGACGAACCGCAATTCAAGAGGCGATACGCAAGCGCTTGGCCGGTGCTAAGCCGGCCGACGCCGTCCAGCGCTCGCTCGCCAATCTGCGGGAGGTCTCGGCCATCCTCGATGCTAAGGCGCCCGGCGATGCGGCTGACTTCAAAGGCTGGCTGCGCAGCATCAGCCAGAAAGTGGCAGAAGCCTCGACGGAGGGTGGTTTCCTCGGTATTGGAGGCGTGCAAGTAAGCGACGCCGAGAAGGCCACGCTGGCCGACATCGCTAAGGCTCTGGGCGCCGCTTGAATTGAGTTCGTTAGCCCGCGAGGAGCAGAGGTGAAGTCGCGCTACCTAAATTGCGGGACATCGACGCCACGAATGACACCTACAGTCCGATCCCATTAAACCCCAGGAGTGCGGTCCATGAGCATCTTCGGAGATATTATGTCGGCTATCTTTGGCCGTTCGGCGGTGGTGTGAGTGGTGCCATAGTTACCGTCATCGTCGGTATGGTTTTAAACGCTATGAATAAGCGTTAGGACCGCGAAACGCCTGTTGCCACCGAGCGAGAAGCCGTCGGTCTCTGCGCAGTACGGAGCCAACGTACACTTCCTTGTCCAAAGGACTTCGAGCCCGCGCGACATGTTGGGGTCAAAAGCGGACCTTAAGCCCACGTTGGGTGCGGCGTGGGCTGCTCCGCGGTGAGGTGAGAGAGGTTCACGAGGGTTTGGTTGTTGCCCTTGCCTGATCTAGTCGAGTCCGCATCTACGGCCACGCGCACTTGGAGGTCATATGATTACGTTCCTGCTCACGACTGGCATCATCATGTTGGCACTTGGGCTTGTTTCGTATGTATCCAGCAAGCGCTCAGATCGAACGACCGAGGCGTCAGCGCTATCCCTGTTGCCGGGAGATATCAAATATGAGAGCCCGAGTGGTAGGTTCACCTTGTGCTTTCCCATAGCGACGTCGATAGTCATCAGCATCATACTCAGTGTGGTCCTTTATCTCCTTCGGTAGAAAGGGAGCGATACATTACCCCTCGAAGCCGACCTGCGTTGCAGGAGGACTGACCGTAGTTCCGACGCGGAGGCCTGTGCTGCTCGGTGATGTCGATGTGCCAGCCGTCGCAAAGTCACACGATAAAAAGTTGGACTTAATTTTCAGCCCACAGGATCTCTCGGGAGGACACCATGTTTGACTGGCCACTCACGCCGCCCAAGCAAGTGACGCTTCTGATCTCTCTGATATTGGCGATTTTCGCCTGCCTCGTTCATTGGCTTCATATCGCTGTCCCGCCACTGCATTCCGGTTTCGTTATCTTAGTGCTGGGCTATTTGGTCCTCCTTGCCGGAAATGTGTTTCGGGATGTTTAGTCTTGCAGCGTGGTGCAATCGCCCTTCGCGGTTGTTGCGATCCTGACCACGAGCGTGCTGAAGTTAGGCCGTTGTCCACATTGATGACTGCCCCTTGCATCGACGCACGCTTGGGTAACCGTCCTATGGAGAGGGTCATTTGGCCGACTAATAAGGTGTGGTAATCTTGTGTGTGGGGGGGCACTCCATCAATCAGGATAGCTCCATGGCGACCAACTTGGTTTCAGAAATCGCCGAAATTTTATCTCCCACCATCGTGTCACGCATTGCTTCTGCCCTTGGGCTGAATCAGACATCTACCCAGAAGGCGATCGTCGCGGCCGTGCCCGCCCTTCTCGCTGCTCTCATCTCGTATGTTTCCAAGCCGCAAGGTGCAGCCAAGCTCAGCGAGGTTGTGAAGAAGCAGGAACCAGGAATGCTTTCGAGCTTGGCTAGCGCCGGCGAGTTTGGCCAGAAGGCATTGATCGATCAGGGCGCCAGCGTCCTCACCTCGCTTCTCGGTGGCAAGACGGTATCCGCTCTCACCAGCGCGGTCGGTCAGTATGCAGGCACAGGGGAAGGCGGCGCGAAAAACTTGATGGGCCTTCTTGGGCCGGTGGTGTTGGGTGTCCTTGGAAAGGAACAACGTAACAGCGGGCTCGACGCCTCCGGCCTCGCAAATCTCCTTACTTCTCAGAAGAGCAACGTCATTGGTGCGCTGCCGTCCGGTTTCTCCAAATATCTTGGCGACGCCGGAATTCTTGATGACGTGACGGCCACGAATAAGAAATTTGCTTCTCGAGCGCCATCCACCCCTCCTTCGATTTTTGCCTTGGTTGGCTGCTCTCGTCCTGTTGGCTATCGGCGCCTTCGCTTGGCACCTCTATTCAGGACGTCATCGCCAAGTGGACGCGACGAGTCCAA
>CAWDRM010000018.1:0-557553 GCA_963804705.1 uncultured Alphaproteobacteria bacterium | reverse complement strand
CAACGGGCGCTGCTCCGCGCGGCTGGAAGGAAGGATGAGAGATGCGCCCGACGTGCCAAAGTTGGAGCACGATGGGGCCTCCGGGCGATATGGACCGCCTTTCGTCACGCATTTCCAACCTTCGATCTGCTCCACGCTGTGAATGCCGGGGGTCGAAATGTAGCCCTGACCCTCCGGCGAGATCTGAGTTGCTTCCGAGATGATAAGGCCAGCGCTCGCCCGCTGGGCATAGTAGAGGGCATTCAATTGGTTTGGCACGTTGCCAGGGCCAGCGCGGCTGCGCGTCAACGGTGCCATGACAATACGGTTCCTCAGCACTAGTACGGTCCCGCTTCGACAGGGCTGAAGAGATTGGGGGCACTGGTTTGGCGTTCTTGCATTGTGGGCAATCCTCCAACGATGAACACACGCCGAATAATATTATCAAAAGGGGCGAGCGCGACGCAGAATGTCCGCTATGGCAGTGGCTGCGGCTCAGCCTCCCCGTTCCGCTCCGTGCCATAAGCGCCCAATCGCTAGGCTCAGTGCGCCTTCCGCAGCTCATCCATTCCGTTTCGTCACATGCGCCTTGATCGGCTCAGCGGCCATCATTTTGGTTGATATCGCGCGGCGCCGCGTCGGCCAGCTAGCTTGTTTATTCCCGCATGGCGGCCAACTCAAACTCGGCATCCGCGACGTGCATCTTGACCACGTCGCCAATGAGGACGAGGCCGATCAGCCGGCCTCTCTCGACTACGGGCATGTGGCGGAACCGGTCCGTGGTCATTTCCGACATCAACCGGTCGATCGTGTCGGTCTCCCGCGCCGTAACCACTGTCTTGGTCATGAAGTCCGAGACCGGCTCCTTCAAGACCTTGGCGCCGGCT
Organism: uncultured Alphaproteobacteria bacterium; assembly: GCA_963804705.1. Taxonomy (GTDB): domain Bacteria; phylum Pseudomonadota; class Alphaproteobacteria; order Rhizobiales; family Methyloligellaceae; genus Methyloceanibacter. The sequence goes on along the minus strand of CAWDRM010000018.1, from coordinate 556,687 downwards.
TGGCCGATGGCCCGAATGAGGTCGCGCTCCAACACGATGCCTGCGATCGTGCCGTCGTCTCCCTCGATGACGATGCAGCCAATGCCATGCTGCGCGAGCAGCTTTGCAATATCGAGCAACGAGTTGTCTTTGGTAGTGGTGACGACACCGCTACCCTTGAGCTTCATAATTGCGGCGACGTTCATCTCGTTTCCTCCAGCCCCCAGGAACTCTCGTCCACGATCGCCTGCGACATAAGGCGCTGGCCTTAAACAGCACCGGCCTGTGGCGATATTTCCATCGCGGCGCAAACCATTCAGTTTGCCTTGCGCATTTCATTCATGCCGCGTTTCACCTGCGCCTTGACCGGTTCGGCCGCATCGGCCGCCATCTTGGTCGAGAGCGCGCGAACTTCTTCGGCTTGGGACTTGAGCGTGCCCAACAGCTTCTGCCAATAGGCCGCCTGCAACGCCACCACCTCGGCGAGGTTCTTCGCGCCCGCCAAGCTCTTGGCCAGGTCGAAGGCGGAATTTACATTCCGCTGGGCGATATCGATGATTTTGCGGTTGAACGCCACAGCGCCTTGGCCGGCAGCGTCGAAGGTCCTCTCAAGGGTCGCAACCGATGCGTCGAGAGCATCCTTGGAGCGGTTATAGATTCGCGGCTTTGATCCACGGCCTTCTCGGCCATGCCTCGCACGGCCTCCGGCACAGACGTGTCGGGGGTCGTCACGTCGCGGTAATTTTTGCGGGCTTGCTCGGCGGCAGTTTTGCGCGTCTGTTCGGCAGCAGTTTGAGGATTGGAGGTAGCATTCATCGTAGTACCTCTTGGGGTTAGATCGCAGGCGATGTTTCCCAGGCTGGCAGCGGCCAAACCACGCTCCCGTAAGGGGGCGCTTGGCGTGTCATTTTTCGGAAAAAGGGGGCGTGCACGTAGCTGGCACGGTGGCCTTTACCGTCAGCGCCCAGGGTCCGGCGTGCCAGTAACAAACATGTGGGCCTTGACTGAGGATAATACAAGCTTAGCGCGCCTAATCGTCTCAATTGCCCGCAAAAGTTGTATGGAACTCCGCGCGCATATGCAGAGCCAGAAGTTCCGCTTTGGGTCAGAAGCTGACGTCAGAGAACTCAGCGCACATGTCCGCTTCGCGTGCCATTAGCAGACATTCGCCGAGAACGGATTCCGCGCTGTTTGTCGGGGGCGCGCTTCCTCGATGTAGCGGCAAGTTGTGGGTCTTCCGAACTATTCCGCGGTGCCAAAGGCAATCCGCTGGCTGGTATTGTAGCCATCTCCGGTAGGGCGTCGGTTCGGCGTGAGCCTAGCGATAGGGGAAGCACCGCATGCTCGGCGGCCAAAGCGTCTGTGGCCAGCGCCTCTGTAGCTCGCGGATCGCGGCATAGCCGCCGCCGGCACAGCGATCGTCCCTGTCCTCATAGGCGTAGTACGCTTGATGCCGCCGGTTATCACTGACATCGACCGCTAGAACGTCGGGACTGGTCAGGCCGCCCACGGAAAACGGCGCCGCCACGGCCGAGCCTGCACCTGCCCACAAAGCAATTGCGAGCGCGGCTGCGCTCGTCGCTATAAGAAGGTGACGCATTCTGATCTCCTTTGACCCTGCGTGCGAAACGTAGAGGGGCGGCGCTACGGCTGCAATGCGGGCGGCCATCACAACATGGTGAGGGGCGATCGCGGACGTTGACCACCATCGAAGAAACGGTCGCGTGAATGTCCGGTTAGGGTCAGAAGCTGACGTCACAGCGTGTCATCGAGTTCGTCCGCTTCGTGCCAGAAGCGGACTGCGCTCTAGCCGCGGCGCCGCTCTATGAATTTTGCAAGTCCGTATTGAATTCGTCACCCGCGCCGCCAGCATGGAAAACACTGGCACCGACGTCACCGGTGCAAACGGTGGAAGGTGCACCTTTGCCATACTGCCAGAGCATCCCCGTAGCTAACATGGCCCTTCACCCGGCAATGAAGAGTGGGCGTGTGCCGGAAAGCGGGGAGGCTTGAAAATGACCCACTGGAACCTAAAGGTCGAAGTGCAAGGCACTTACATTCTTGTCGCTGTGCGAGGCACCTGCTTCAGGGCGAAATATCGGAAACAAGAGGCTCCGTGGCTGGCTACAGATGAGTACGGGCCGGATGATCCAGAAGCCACGATCACCCTCTCCGAGTTCCGAACACTCGCCTGGGCGGCCGCCAATGAGATGGCTCGCCAGCTAGGGTGGATCAGGAGTTGCGACGAATTGCATGAAGCAGCGAAGCTGGCCGAGTTGCGATTGGAGCACCAATCCACGGTTTAATGTCTACACCAAATCCGACAGCGAAATCGTGATGAACTCTGCAAAGCGCAGCAACGGGCCCCGAACATCGCTGACTTCCGAGGCCCAGAAAGCGCCCCTCCAATAACAGCGCTTCGCATCATCACCGCGGAGTGTGTTGCGGACGCGTTCGCTGGTTGGAGACCGTCCTCCTTTACACAATACATTAACGGGAGGACGGCCTCCCGGGAAGAAAGTTCCCGACCCCTATTGGGGGGGCTCGGCGATAATAAGCGGAAATCAGGCGAGGTACCATCGCGCCGGCTTCAGGTGGGAAGGCCTTTTTTAAGGGAAAGGCCCCCTCGGAGAACGTTATCCTCGGACTACTCAAGGCGCACCAAATCACGAAGCAGCTCGTGGCTATGCTGGCAGGAGTCAGATTGCGATCTGATCACATCGTGATCCGCAATTGGTGGCGAAATCGCCACAGCGCCTGAAAATCGTTCGGGGACGTATTGCGGGGATGCGCTTGGTGCCTTTTGGTAGTGGGTGATCCGCAGTGGCGTAACGCCAGCTAGTTCGTGTTGCCGTCATCGGCTGGGTCGAAGGTGCAGGGGGCGTAAGTCATCATGGGGGCGAAAGAACCGCCACGTCTGGAGGGCTATACTCAACGCGACGAGGAAACCACACCTGAGGTCTTCGAAGTATCAGGATCGGTCAAGTGGTTCGATCCGTCAAAGGGCTACGGGTTTATCGTTCCGGATGAGGACCTTCCCGAAGTTCTCCTGCATGTGACCTGCCTTCGACGCGGCGGCTTCCAGACCGCCTGCGAGGGCGCACGCGTGGTCTGCGAAGTCGTGAGGAGTCCGAAGGGTCTGCAGGCCGTCCGCATCTGCAGCATGGACAATTCGACGGCGATCCATCCATCGCAGTTGCCGCATCGCACCCATGTTGTCGTCGTCCCCGAGAGCGACTGGGAAAGAGCGGTGGTGAAGTGGTTCAACCGACTACGCGGGTTTGGCTTTCTAACCCGTGGTCCCCAGACGCCAGATATTTTTGTGCATATGGAAACACTCCGACGCTGCGGTTTCACCGAGCTAAGGCCTGGCCACACCGTGCTCGTGCGTTATCGGCAGGGGACCAAACGGTCTCATCGCGGCGGAACTAAAGCCCGACAACGCGCCGGGTCCATCCTCTCACTGACACTTATACAGGCCGGGCCGCAGTGCGAGACCTCCCGGGTTACGCATCCCTTCGCTCCGCGAGACGCAAGAGTCCAGGAAACCCCCCGGTAAGGGCACAGAGCTGTCCCTGGAGCCACCCTGTTCTAATAGCCGATCGTAAGCTGACGCAATGTCCGCTCTAAGTCATTTGCGGACGTTTAGCCCAGTGCGCGAATTGGTCTGCTTAGTGCCATAAGCAGACTTCTCCGACCCTGCCGACCTCTCATGGGGTGCGCACCGTATTCCCGGTTCTCGCGGATAGAGCGGGTGGATAACCGACCCCTTAGGGCAGAAAGGGCCAATTGATACCGCTCATCCACCGCGCCTTCGCGCATGCGTCCTCGATGTCACCCTGGAACAATCTAGACCCAATTCGCGCAGAGCTCTTCAGCGTGGAGAGGCTGGAGGAACACGCGCGGAGCCTCGAAGCGCGAGGTTCGCGCACCTGGGGATTCAAGTGCCGAGAAGATACAAGGGCGCCGGCCGAAGCCGACGCCCCTGAAGGACAAGGGGAGACTAGATGCGCCTTAAGTTTGCCTCAGGTACTATAGCTCGCGCTCCCCGGTATAATGACACAGCGTGGTTTTTGATAAATGGAGCCAGACTGAGCTGGCCGAGGCGTCGGGACTAGGAACGATCGGACATGTCCGCAGCTCGGCCGACAACGTGGCCGCTGTTTGGCGCGCCCTGGAATCCACCGGCGTCGAGTACACCAGCGGCGATGCGCCTGGGGTGAGGATTAGGAAGGGGTGAGAAGATGATCGATGCTACACGCCGTGACTACCTAGTCGCCAAGGCGCTGGCGTACGCCATCGCTGCCATTGAGACGCTGCCGGAGTACCAGCGGACATTTTCGGACCAGCAGGACATGATGACGCTGTTCGATACTATTGTTATCGGCGAAGGCGAACACGAGCGCCTGACGTGGGAAGCGCGAGCAAAGTTTCTGAACGAACCCCGGTGATGACCGGCGCCTGGGGCAGTCTTCACGTCGGAGTTTGGAAAGACGAGATCCTCATCACCTTGCCGGGCACGAACTACACCGTCACGTACTACAAGCCGGCAAACTCCCTGGGGCTTCTCGCAAAGAACTTCCCGACGAAGGATGATAGCCGCGTCCCAATGACCCAGGCAGAGTGCGGGAGCCGCCCTCCGCACCATATATGCTCTGCCGTGCGACATCCCGATCGACGTCGTCGTCACCGAGCGCGGCCTTGTCAGGCCGTTTGGTTCTCCTGAACAGAAATCGAGGCTAGTAGTCTGACCGATGCGCTTCTTGCTGCACGCTTCGAGACAATTGTTTGCGCCATGACGTCGATCTCATCGCCATCCACCGATACACATGCCGGCCAGGACGTGAATTCGGCCTTCGCCCGAATCGCCGAGGACATCACGCGCGACGGCTTTGCGTTTCGCAGCGGCAAGGACATGCGCTCAATCATGCGGATGCGGGGGCTCGATGCGTGGCCCGCGTTCGCTTCCAGTTGGGACGATCTTGGACTGGACCTGTACATGGCGGATGGAGGCCGCTACCGCCGAAGGCGCTTCGCGGCATTCGCCGCCTCCAGCGGAGCCGTCACGCGCAAGCCCCATCAGCCTCACTATCAAAGTCGGGACCACAATCCTCTCAACGGCGGGATTGAGCGCTGGTTCACGCCAGTGTCGGACAGCGTGTCCGCCAACGGGTTCACGCGAGGCATTCTTGGGGTCTGCACGACGATCTTCGATGTGGCGTCGCCCGCCGGCGCAAACGGGGCGCCGTGGCATGCGGAGATGCATCAGTTCCGAATCGAAGCCGTCAGCGGCCAGTCGGGCCTGCCGACACCCGAAGGTGCCCACCGGGATGGCGTCGATTGGGTCTGCGTCCTGCTAGTGAATCGTTGCAATGTATCGAGCGGCGTCACTCAGATCTTCGATCCCGAGGGACGGTCGCTTGGCGAGTTCACGCTCACCGAGCCGCTCGACGCGGTCTTTCTCGACGATCGGCGCGTGCGTCACGGCGTTACGCCTATCGTTCCGTTGGATCCTGGCTTGAAAGCCTCACGCGATGTCCTGGTGCTCACCTTTCGGCGCGATGGGCCGGCGCCCCAACCGGCGCCTTACATGCAGGGCCAGTTCGTTGTCTACGCCGGTCATTGCCTGCCGGCGGGGAGAGCAGAAAGATGAGAAGGAAATATATGTGGTGGCTGATCGCGGTTGTGGCTGTGGTTCTGCTCGGTGCCGCGTTATGGGGGCCGACTGTGAGCAACGTCGAACAGCCGAAATACTACCTGGTGGAGAGCCGCGGCAACATCGAGATACGCGACTATGCGCCGATGATCGTGGCTGAGGCGGAAGTATCTGGGGACCGGCGCGATGCCATTAGCAAGGGCTTCCGTATCATCGCCGATTACATCTTTGGGAATAACACCACGGCGCAGAAGGTGGCGATGACCGCTCCCGTCAGCCAGCAGGGGAGCGAGAAGATCGCGATGACCGCGCCGGTGACGCAGCAAGGCGACGGGAATACCTGGAGGGTGCGCTTTATCATGCCCTCTAGCTACACGATGGAGACGTTGCCCACGCCCAACAATCCTGCCGTAGAGCTGAAAGAAATCGGAGCCAAGCACTACGCGGTGATCAGCTTTTCCGGCATGGCGGGTGAAGACAGCCTTCAGCGCCGTACAAAGGAACTGAATGCATTCATCAGCGTGAAAAACCTCACGCCCCTATCAGCGCCCACTTACGCCTTTTATAACCCGCCCTGGACACTGCCTTTCCTTCGCCGCAACGAAATGATGGTGGAGATTCCTGCGTCCGCGGGGTGAATAGCGAGGGCGATAACAGCGGCGTTCGTTGCCCGATTGCTCCATTGGTTCTCGGAGATGTTGTGGGCGCTCATCCTCTCTTCCTTGTGTCTGGTTTTGGCTCAGCCTGAGCATCAATCGACGTCCGCTCTCAAGGAATCTTCGGACGTCACTTCAGGCCCCCGGCAAGGTCCGCTAAGTGCCAGAAGCGGCGAGGTCGCTCAGGAGAGTGCCCGACCTGCAGAATTTCCACGCTCTCGGAATCGTCCCGCCAAAAAAAGCCACCTAAATGACGCTCCCTTGGCGCAGCGAGGAGAGAGGGCAGGAGCTAGAGAGTCCGCTTAGGGTCAGTAGCTGACGTTACAGCGCCCCATTGAGTTGGTCCGCTTGGTGCCAAAAGCCGACCATCCGGTCATTGTGTCGCGGATAGATTTGCGACGCTGCCAAGGCGTAAGTAGTGGCAAAGGTGATAACTTACCTCTGCAAATAGGCCTCCATCTTGCAGCGACGCATATGTTCGGGCTCAGCTTCCTCAAGCCCCGCGCGGTGCCGGCGACGCCCATTGCCGACGGCGCCCCGCTGGAACGGGTCGCAAGTGCCTTCCCGCCTGGGCCACCGCCCGGCGCGCGGCTCACGGCTGACTTCGTGCGTGAGGTCGGCCGCCTCGCCTATCTCTTTGCCTGGCCCATGGTGAACATCTTCGACCGCTACACCGCCTTCAGGCCGGTGATCCGCCCGCGCCTGATCGGTGGCATCGTTCCCATTGCGCCAATCAACCACCTCTGCATGCTCACTGACTATATCGACCCGCGGCAGCGCTACATAACCTGCCCGAGCCAGGACCTCGTCTACGGCTTCGGCATGCTCGATCTTGGCCGCGAGCCCGTGGTCGTGCAGGTGCCCGACTTCGGCGCAAGGTTCTGGATGTTTCAGGCGACCGATATCAGGACCGACGGCTTTGCCGATCTTGGAGCGATGTACGGCACAAAGCCCGGCTTCTATCTGTTGGCTGGCCCTGATTGGAACGGCGCGGTCCCGCCTGGGATCGCGGCCAGCTTTCGCGCGCCGACCAATATCGGCACCATCATCCCGCGCGTGTTTCAGGAGGACAGTCCCGGCGACAACGCCCGTCTTCGGCAATTGCTGCAAGAGATCATGGCCTATCCGCTATCGGAATTCGACGGCAGCATGAAGACCAAGGACTGGTCGGAGGTGGGAAGTATCCCTTGGGTCAAGCTGGGCGCCGGCGAATGGCAATGGGTGAAGCCTCAGCGCTTCTTCGACCTGTTGCCGGAAGTTCTCGCGGCAACCCCGCCGTTGCTGGGTGAGGAGGCCCTCTACGCGCTCATCCGCTCAGTTCTCGAGGCGGCCCACGTCGACCGGGCCCTCCGGAAGGCGCTGAAAGAGGCTGCGGCGGAAGCTGACGCAACGCTCGTGGCGCCGCTGCTCCAGTTCCGCAATTTCGGCATTCCCCTCAAGCATCATTGGACGACGGTGGTTAATAGCGCGGAGTTTGGCACCGACTATTTCACCCGCACCGCGGTCGCGCACTCCAACACCTTTATCAACCGACCGCGTGAGACACGCTACTTCTATCAGGACCTCGATCGCACTGGCGCACGGCTCAACGGGGCCAAGCGCTACACCCTGACCTTCCGCAAGGGCCAGATCCCGCCAGTCAAGGGTTTCTGGTCGCTCACCCTCTACAACAAGGAGCATTTCTTCGCGCCTAACGAGCTTGCTCGCTACTCAGTCGGCACCAAAAGTCGAGGGCTCGACTTCGCCGCCAACGGCTCGCTCACCCTCTATGTGCAGCACGAGCGCCCAAGCGAGGAGAAGATGGCGAACTGGCTCCCCGCACCCTTAGAAGAGTTCTCCCTCTACCTCCGCGCCTATTGGCCGGAAGCTCCGATCGCGGAAGGCAAGTGGACGCCGCCGTCGGTGGTGCCTAATTATTGAGCCCTTGGAACTCTGTCTTCGATGGGTTTGGACACCGAAAGCGCATCCTTCATGTCCGCTGGGTCAGTAGTTTGCCGCCGCCGCGCCTCTCTAGAGTGGTCCGCTTAGTGCCAGAAGCTGACTTCGTTACGCGAGGGCCCAATGCCGTGCAGCCTCAGTCTTGCTCCGTGCCTTCGATTGCCGGTTTCGCTCTCGTTAAGTGGTGGCTAGCTGGAGAAGGCACGTGAAACTCGTCAGGAGCCATACCTCGCACGACGGTCAGCGAAAAAGGCAGAAGGTCGACGACCACCGCCAGATGTCTGCTTTGGGTCATTCTGAGACGTCAGCGCTCGGACCTAAGGATAAGCAGTAGCAAGTGTTTTGATGAGGACGTCGTATGCTCAAAGGGGGTGCGCTTCGTTTTGGGCCGCTTAAGTCCCGCTTATAACCGGTCCGTGCAGGGCTTTATTCCGTTTAAGCCTTCAGCATCATCTTCTTCCCGATCCTCTCGGCGACTCTCCGCTCTGAAAGCGGGATGAATGGCTTGCTACTCCAACCCCGGTCGCGATGAGGAAGCGTTAGACTCACCAGGTTCGCACCGTGTCACAAGATGGGCGGCTATCTCTTGTTCAAGTCGAGCGGCCTCCTCTTCGCGCGTCTCACCAAGCAACACCCGCTTGCTCGCCTTCCCCATGCGATTGGGTTGCGTGTTTTTAACGAAGCTCATCGAGATATCTCCAGATGTTCAAAGCTGCCTGCAAAGCGCGGGTGCTCGGCGAATGCCGCTAAACGAAAGTTGGCGATCTCGTCAGCAAGTCGAGCGTCATCTTGCCCATGCGTCTCGGGGTTCTTAGTGGCAAGTGCAGCGCTAGGTTCAAGACATTTTATACGTCTCGGATAGCCCGAACCGAAGCGTCAGACGGCTTGCTATTCAAGCGCGCTTCTTCTTGGGGCGGCGATGGCCGAGCGGGATTCCGAGTGCATGGGCCTTTTGTCTTAGGGCAGCCGGGGTTCGCTTGAGCGCTCTAGAAATGGTTGTGACGCGCGTTTTGTCTCTGGAGTGCTGTCTTAGTTCTTTCACCTCACCGCGCGTCCAGTCACGACGAACGACACGCTTTCTCCTGGCAATAGTTTTGGCCATGAACTCTTCTCCTGTTTGATTCGCAACTTCTGATAGCACAACTTGTCAGGCTATCAGCGGATGAAACAGAAAAAGGCGCCGGCCGAAGCCGACGCCTCTCTGCGCATCTCCTGGCCTAAGCCATAGCTGTCTGTTCGGACTCGTTCATGGCAGCAAGCTTAGCCGGGACGCTTGGTCGAGTAGTAAGACTGCGCCTTGGCGAGATTGCCGTTGGGATCCTTCATGAAATCCGTCTTAGCCTGCTGGTTGCCGAAGCAGTATGTCTTGCCCTTGAGGGACGCATTCACGGAACACTCCGTTTTGATGTCCTTGTGCAGAGCGAGGCCCTCCGCACACATGTTGTTGAACTCGCCCTTCGTGGCGGCAAACGCTGCCGTGGCTAAGCCAAGCAGCATCACGCCGGCGATGGCGGACGTGTTGAAAATCCTTGTCATGATGATCTCCCGGTTGGGGGGAAGGTTTGCGCGAGTGGCAAAGCCGAGGGCCGCCGTGAACAGTAGGCCATCGGGGATCATCAGCTACCGTCAGCGCCTTGGGTCCGGCGTAGGGGTCTTGCTGGAGAAACTTGGTGCAACCCTCGATCTGCTTCTCGGCGTCCGCGCTTTGGTTGCAGTCGTCAACCGGGTTTGCGTGAGCGTGACTGATCGCAAGCAGCACGCTAACGCCGACGCCACTCTGGGGTGCTGCACTCGCTGCGATATGCTGAGCAGATCTGGATCTGCAGGACCTGACGTTCTGGCTCCGTTGCCTCTGGCAAGCGACCTTCTCTGCGGTCACGGGGCTTCTTCTTGGCCTGAATTAGAGCTAGCATCCTCCTGGGTGGCTGGGATCGGTGGCCTCCAAGGCTGCCGCAGAGAACGGACAGGCAGCAACATGGCTGATCCCAAAGGCGTGACCGAACGCGAGTCTTACATCATCGCTCAAGCGCTTTATGAGTTCATACGGCTTGAACAATCGAAGCCGAGAGACCTGCGTCGCTGTTCAGACGAGCAACATGCAATAGCGATCCTGCACGCGCGTTTCGACAACGAACTGGCGATTCTTGTTCAGTCTGACGTAGCTGCTGGCTGTCAGCCTCCCGACTGTGGGAGAAAGGCGTCGATCGGTGGCTGATCCGGTGCTGCCGGGGGTCAGTTAGTAACCCCGTGGCGCAAACGTCGTTCTGGTCCGAAAGTGCTAGAAGCAGACATTGCTGTTGTCAGGACTCCCCAAATTCGCGACGCGAATTCCCAACCTGCGGCTGGGATCCTGGTAAGCTCAAAGAGGAACGACTAGCCTCGACGGCTTGTCCTGAGGGGAGCAGATAGTTGGCTCGTCCTGTTGTTAGCGTTCGCCGCTCCATTTGGCGCGTTGATGGTGAAGTCCGCAGCAAACGCGCCATTCCCGAAGAGACGGCGGTCGCCTTCACTTTCAACACGGCATCCTATGCGGTAATGATGGCGACGCCGCAGGACCTTGAGGACTTTGCCGTCGGATTCAGCCTTACCGAGGGTGTGATCTCTTCGCGCGATGCGATCGAAAGCGTAGAGATCGTCGAGGACGATGTCGGCATCGAGCTGCGGATCTGGCTGAAGGCACCGCATGCCGCCGAGTTTCTTGGACGCCGTCGAAAGATCGCCGGCCCAACGGGGTGCGGGCTCTGCGGCATTGAGAGTTTGCTCGAGGCGATGCGGCCACCGCCTTCCGTGGGTGAAGGTCTCGTTTTCACGCCGGATCAAATCATGACGGCGGTAAACTCGCTCTTTCCGCAACAGACGCTGAACCACGAGACTCGTGCGGTACACGCCGCAGGCTTCTGGGATCCCGCCTGCGGCCTGGTAGCCGTGCGGGAGGACGTTGGCCGCCACAACGCCCTCGATAAGCTCGCAGGTGCACTGGTGCGCGAGAATGCCACGCCTCAAGAAGGCATTATCGTGCTGACCAGCCGCGTCTCAGTCGAGATGGTGCAGAAATCAGCGGCCATTGGAGGCCCGATAATCGTCGCCGTATCAGCTCCTACAGCCTTGGCTGTGCGCATGGCGGATGCCGCCGGCATGACTCTGGTGGCCATTGCCCGAAAAGACGGCTTTGAGGTCTTCACTCACCCGCATCGAGTCAGCGGAGAACTGACCAGCCATGTCGCCTGAGCGTCAGGACGGCGGGAGTCCGAACTCAGTGAAGGGAATAAAGTCAACCATATCACCCTCCCTGACTTCGCTCACATCCTCGGCGACCTCGATCAAGCCGTCTGCCTCGCGCATAGACGAGATCAGCCCAGATCCATCACGGGCGAACTTGGCTACCGACAGCCGCCCGCCAGTCCCTCTCGTTAGCTTGGCGCGCCAGAACTCGCGCCGCCCCACCTTCTTTTTTTGCGCGAACGACGCGGGCAAAGGAAAGCACACGGGCTCTGGCCACATGCCGCCCGCAAGTCTAGCCAACACTGGCCTCACATAGATCAAGAAACAGACGAAGACCGCGACCGGATTGCCGGGGAGTCCCAGCACGACGCAGTCGCCGATCTGGCCGAAGCTCATCGGCCTTCCAGGTTTGATGGCGATCTGCCAAAGGTGGCGCTTGCCAAGCGCATCGATGCTGCGCACGACATGATCCTCAGCGCCTTGGCTCGCGCCGCCTGAGATCACGACCGCGTTGTATCTGCGGCTTGCGTCGAACAGAGCCGCGCGAACGAGTTCGGCGTTGTCCGGCAAGATGCCCAGGTCCACGGCCTCTGCTCCTGCCGCTCGGATGAGACCCTTAAGCATCGCCGCATTGGCGTCATAAACCTTGCCGGGTGCAAAGGCCTCGCCAGGCCGCAGGATCTCGTCCCCGGTCGAGACAATGGCAACCTTGAGGGGCGCATAACAGCGAAGTCGATCAAGCCCGGTTGCGGCTGCCGTCGCCACTTCCTGCGGGCGGAGTGGTGTGCCGACCTCAACCAGCACGTCGCCTGGCTTGGAGTCCTCCCCGGCAAGCCGGCGATTGGCGCCTTGCTTCAGACGGGGAGGAATATGCACCCAATGCGCATTTCCCTTCTGCTCGAGGCGCGCGTCTTCCTGCATCACTACTGTGTCGAGACCGCTCGGCATGACGGCGCCTGTAAAAATGCGGACGGCACTATCCGGTGGGGGAATGGCTTGGAACGGATGGCCTGCCGAGGCTTCGCCCGCCACGATCAAACTTGCGCCTTCCTCTTTGTTGTAAGCGGAATGGGCAAAGGCGTAGCCGTCGACGGCGGCATTGTCGTGAGCCGGAATGGGTCGAGGCGATACGAGCGCCTCGGCGAGAAAGCGTCCGGCCGCTTCAGCCAGTGGAACTTCTTCGCTCTCCACTGCGGGGCTCACCCGGGACCTGAGAATGGCAAGGGCCTCGTTATGAGCGATCCGGTCCTTATCGAGGACGAAGCAATCGTCTATCAGCTTGGCCGTCATGGCTGCCGAAGCCCAAGATAGGCGAGGATGAAGTCCGCCATCCCTGCAATGTCCTCGAGGTGGAAGGAGGGCAACGGGTCACTCTCAATATCCGGATAATCGGACGCAATCGCGACGATCTGAGGCGCTGTCCCGTGCAGTGACTCTCTGGATGTCGCACCGTCTCTCCGTATTTCGATCTTTGGGAAGGCCTCGCGTTTATAGCCTTCAATCAGAATAAGATCGGCAGGTCCGGCACAGTCGAGGACTTCCTCGAATGTCATCTCGGGAGCATCGCGGAGCTCGCGCATCAGGGCGAAACGTCGGGGGGACGACAATGCTACCTGGTGCGCGCCGGCCTCGCGCAGCCTGAAGGAGTCGCGGCCCGCATGATCGATCTCGAAACTGGCATGCGCGTGCTTGATTACTGAAACGGCGTAACGGCGTCGGGTGAGCTCGCTGACAAGGCCGACCATGAGCGTCGTCTTGCCCGAATTTTTCCAACCAACCACGCCAAAGAGAGGTGGGATCATGGAGAAGCCGCCTGCAAGAGGGCGTCCGCCTCGGCGAGCTCCTCTGGTCGGTTGATGTTGAAGAATGGGTCGACGTGCCTCCCGCCGACCTCAATCGGCGCGAAAAATACTTCGCGGGCCCCGTGCTGTTTGGTCCAGGCGCCGACCTTTCGCATGCCCTGCGCCAGCAAATCCTCAAGCTGAGGGGCCATCGCGACGGGCCAAAGCCCAACGACTGGGTGCACGCCTTCCTCCGACGTCGCGACCAGCAGAGTCGGATGTTCCTTCAGCTCGGCGAGAAATCGGTGAACCAGATCAGAGGGGAAGAACGGGGTATCGCTGGCGACTGTCACGATGTAGCCCACGCCAGGGGCGTTTGCCTTTACCCATTCAAGCCCTGCATGCACCCCTGCAAGCGGTCCGGCAAGACCCCCGACGGTATCGGCGATGACCGGAAGACCAAAATCTGCAAAGCGGGACGCGTCCCCGTTCGCATTGATAATGAGGTCAGAGACCTGGGGCTTCAAGCGAGCGAGGACGGAGGCGAGGACCGGTCTGCCACCGAGCGGCAACAGGCATTTGTCGCCGCCCCCCATCCGGCTTGATCTACCGCCGGCGAGGATGACGCCGACGACACGATTGGTCGATACCATCCTGTTAAGCTAAGGCTACAGACCAGAAGCTGTCACGTTCAGACTTCGCTCTTTCGGCGCGCGTTCGTGTCCCTGCGCCGCCTCGATCTTCACGGCGCAATATTTGTACTCAGGAATCTTCCCGATAGGATCAAGCTGCGGATTGGTGAGGATGTTCGCCGCCGCCTCGACATAGGCAAACGGGATGAAGATCACCCCTTCCTGGACACCTCGGTCAGCTCGGGCGGCAAGTTCGATGGTTCCCCTGCGGGTGGTCACACGCATGTTTTGACCTGGCGCAACGCCAAAGCGTCCCAGCGTCGCCGGATGCAGGCTCGCGGTCGGTCCAGGCTCGAGCTGGTCGAGCACGTCGGCGCGGCGGGTCATGGCCCCCGTGTGCCAGTGTTCGAGCTGACGCCCGGTTATCAGCACCAATGGATACTCCTCGTCCGGCACCTCGGCAGGAGGCAGCACATCGGCCGGCACGAGTCTGGCGCGTCCGGTCTTGGTCGGGAAGCCGTCCCCGAAGACGATCGCCTCGCCCGGGTGATCTGGTGCCGGGCACGGATACATGATCGAGGATTCCCGCTCCAGGCGTTCCCAGGTGATGTTGTCGAGAGAGGGCATTGCAAGCTTCATCTCGGCGAAGACTTCCGATGGGTGTTTGTAGCTCCACTGGAGGCCGAGCCTTTTGGCCAGCTCGACGGTGATCCAAAGATCTTCGCGCGTATCGCCGGGCAGATCGAGCGCCTTGCGGCCCATCTGCACCTGCCGGTTCGTGTTCGTTACGGTGCCTGACTTTTCCGGCCATGCCGAGGACGGCAGCACGACGTCTGCGAGCATCGCCGTCTCGGTCAGGAAGATGTCCTGCACAACCATATGTTCGAGCTTGGCGAGGCCAGCCCGGGCGTGGTCGAGATCGGGGTCCGACATGGCCGGATTCTCGCCCATGACGTACATCCCTCTGACTTCGCCCGCGTTCGCCGCGTTGATGATCTCGACCACGGTGAGACCTGTCTTCGTGGACAGCGGTGCCTTCCACAGCTCTTCGTACTTTTTGTGGACGAGTTCACTCTTAACATCGGCATAGTCCGGATAGAACATGGGAATGAGACCGGCATCGGAAGCCCCTTGCACGTTGTTCTGACCGCGCAAGGGATGCAAGCCGGTGCCGGGTCTGCCGATCTGGCCGCACATCAAGGCAAGCGCGATGAGGCAGCGCGCGTTGTCCGTGCCGTGCACATGCTGGGAAATGCCCATGCCCCAGAAGATCATGGCGCGTTCGGCGCGACCGAAGGTTCGTGCAACCGTGCGGATGGTCTTGGCGTCGATGCCGCAGAGATCAGCCACGGATTCCGGACTGTAGCTCGTCACGTGCTGCTTCAGGCGCTCGAAGTCCTCGGTATACGCCTGTAGATACTGCACGTCGTAGAGACCCTCCTCGACGATCACGTGCATGATGGCGTTGAGCAGCGCCACATCGCTGGCGGGCTTGAATTGCAACATGTAGTTGGCGTGCTCGCGGAGCGCCACGCCGCGCGGATCGATGACGATTAGGGTGGCCCCGCGTTTTGCCGCCTGCTTGAAGAAGGTCGCGGCCACCGGGTGGTTCTCCGTGGGATTGGCGCCGATGACCATGATGACATCGGCGTGCTCGACCTCATTGAAGGTCGCGGTCACGGCGCCGGAGCCGATGCCCTCGATGAGCGCGGCGACCGACGATGCATGACAGAGCCGCGTGCAGTGATCGACATTGTTGTTGCGAAACCGCGTCCGGATCAGCTTCTGGAACAGATAAGCTTCCTCGTTCGAGCATTTCGCGGAGCCGAAGGCCGCAATCGCCTCGTTGCCGTGCTTCTCGGCCACTCCTGCAAGTCCACGCGCGGCAAAATCGAGAGCCTCCTCCCAGCTCGCCTCGCGGAAATGGGTGAATGGGTTGGAGGGATCGACGTCGAGCCGCTTCGGTAGGCCGGGCTTCCGGACCAGCGGCTTCATGAGCCGCTGCGGGTTGTTCACATAGTCGAACCCGAAGCGTCCCTTTACGCAAAGCCGGTTCTCGTTGGCGGGTCCATTATGGCCCTGCACGAAGGCGATGTGGTCATCCTTGATCTCGTAGCTGATCTGACAGCCAACGCCGCAATAGGGGCAGACCGAGTGAACCTCTCGGTCGACCTCGCGGCTGCCGTGCTGAGTGATCGGATCGACGATGGACTTCGGCATCAGCGCGCCGGTCGGGCACGCCTGAACGCACTCTCCGCAAGCGACGCAAGTGGACAGACCCATAGGATCGTCGAAGTCGAATACAGGCTTCGCGCCAATATTGCGAAAAGCCATGCCAATCACATCGTTGACCTGAACCTCTCGACAGGCGCGAACGCAGAGCCCGCAGTCGATGCAGGCGTCGAGGTTGACCGCCATTGCCGGGTGGGAAAGGTCCGGACGCGGAATACCATGGGCAGGAAAGCGGGAGCCATCGATCCCCTGAACTTCGGCCCAATGCCAGAACGGTGAGACGCGGTCAGGCAAGTCCTCTCGCGGAGGTTGGTCCGCGAGCAGGAGCTCCATGACCATACGGCGCGCTTTCACGGCCCGATCGGTCGCCGTCTTCACCACCATGTCGGGTGCGGGCTTCCGGATGCAGGAGGCAGCCAGTACCCGCTCGCCTTCGATCTCCACCATGCAAGCGCGACAATTGCCATCGGCGCGGTAGCCGGGCTCTGGCAGCCAGCACAGATGCGGGATGTCGATGCCCTCGCGTTGGGCGACCTGCCATATGGTTTCGCCGGGGCGTGCAGCCACGACCTTACCGTCGATGGTGAAGAGGAGTTGGTCGGTCATATCCGAACTTTCCTTGCCCCGGCTCACTATTCGTTGGCGCGATCGTCCAATCTAGTATCGATCCGGCTGCCCCGCTGCATCGGTCGGGCAGGCTCGTCGGTAAAATGCTCCAGCGCCGTGATGAAGGCGTTGGGAGCCGCCTGTCCAAGGCCGCAGATCGACGCATCGCGCATGGCCTGGGCAAGCTCGTTGAGCAGCCCTGCATCCCACTCCCGCCTCTCGAGCAAGGCAACCGCCTTGTCGCACCCGACGCGGCAGGGCGTGCATTGGCCGCAGGATTCATCCTTGAAAAACCGCAACAGGTTCAGGACTACGGCAGCGATATCGTCGCCGTCGGAGAAGACGACGATGGCATGGCTCCCGACAAAACTGCCGTATTTGTCGAGAGTTCCGAAATCGAGGGGGAGATCTGCGAGGTTTGCCGGTAGGATCCCTCCCGACGCCCCGCCGGGCAGGTAGGCCTTGAAGATGTGACCCTTCTCCATGCCGCCCGCGCGCTCGATCAGCTCACGCGCCGTCACCCCGGCCGGCGCCAAGATCACGCTAGGCTTCTTCACCCGCCCCGATACGGACCAAGAACGCGGGCCCTTTGCGCCATTGATGCCCTGGTCGGCGAACCACTTTGCGCCCTTGGCCAGGATCTCCGGCACCCAATAGAGCGTCTCAACATTCTGATTGAGGGTCGGGCGTCCAAAAAGGCCGACCTCTGCAATGTAGGGCGGACGATTGCGCGGGTAGCCCCGCTTGCCTTCGATCGAACTCGATCATGGCCAACTCTTCGCCGCAGATATAGGCACCGGCGCCGCGGCGAAGCTCGATCTGGCCTTTGCGAATGATGCCAGCATCCTCGAGGGCTGGGATCTCTTGCGCCAGGATATGCAGCACGGCCGGGTATTCGTCGCGCATATAAAGGTAGATCGTCTCGGCCTCAACCGCCCAGGCCGCGATCAGTGCCCCTTCGAACATGCGATGGGGTTCACGTTCGAGATAGAAGCGATCCTTGAACGTGCCTGGCTCGCCCTCGTCGCCGTTGATAGTCATCAGTCGCGGCGCGGGATAACCGCGAACAATCTTCCACTTTCGCCCCGTGGGGAAACCTGCCCCGCCCAATCCCCTCAGGCCGGCATCAGTCAACTCAGCCACGATCTGATCGAAGCCTCGCCTGCCTGCGCGGCAGCTCTCAAGCACGGAATAGCCGCCCGTCGCCAGATAGTCGGCCAGATTTTGATAGCGGGGGATCTTGGGCTCGCGGTCCCCGCTTCGCATTACCGCCTCTACGGATCGAGGTGTGGCGTGATCAACGTGAAGATGTCCAATTTCGCACACCGGTGCCGTATCGCATCGGCCCATGCAAGGCGCGCGCAGCACGCGCACCTCCGACGGATTTGTCTGGGCCTTGAGCGCGGCGAGCAGCGCCTCCGCGCCGTTGAGCTCGCAAGTGATGGAATCGCAGACGCGGATGGTCGTGGGCGGTGGAGGAGTTTCCCCTTCCTTCACGACGTCGAAATGAGAATAGAACGTGGCGACCTCGAAAACCGCGGCCTGAGGCAGTCGCATTTCGTCGCAAAGTGCGCGCAGATGCGCCGCCGAGAGGCAGTGGTAACGATCCTGTATCAGATGCAGAAACTCAATCAGGAGATCGGGGCGGCGGGGGCGCGACCCCAGCAGCTCGCGCACCTCCCGAAGCGCCTCGACATCGAGCTGCCGCCCCTTGGGGAAGGCCCGCGCGCGTTTCCGCGAGCCCACATTGCGGGCCGGCCGATCGGGACCGCCGTTGTTTGCGATCTTCTGCGCCACGGCTCTTACTCCTCGCAACTCGACCTGGGGAAGCAGGCCCGCAAACGGCTAGTTAGACGGCTCTCTTCTGATACAGTGCTTGCTTTGCACCGGCAAGCAGCCCCGCGCTCCGCCTTCTTTTCATGAGCGGTCCGGCCTAATCTCTAAAAGAGACCAGTCCCTAAATCCGCCGAGGTCCGCCCCAATGCTCGATCTTTCCGAGGCTTTCCGCGCCGCACTACGGCAAATTTCCCTTCTCGATCCGCAGCTTATCGAAATCGTGGGGCTTTCTCTGAAGGTGACGCTGACTGCCGTGGCCATTGCTACGATCATCGGTTTTGCCCTCGGCGGCGCGCTTGCTGTCTACCGCTTTCCCGGCCGGGGCGCCTTGGCCGCAGTCCTCAACGCGTTGATGGGTCTCCCGCCGGTCGTGGCAGGTCTCTTCGTCTATCTGTTCCTTTCCAACGCTGGACCATTGGGGGTGCTGCAGCTCCTTTACACGCCGCTGGCCATGATCATCGCGCAAGTCATGTTGATCACCCCCATCATCGCTGCGCTGACGCGCCAGACCTGCGAGGATCTGCTCGAGGAATATCGCGAGCAGCTTCGCTCCCTCGGCGCATCTTCGGCGGCCATCGTGACGACTCTGTTGTGGGACGGCCGCTATCGTTTGGTCACGGCGGTCCTTGCGGGCTTCGGTCGAGCCATCGCCGAGGTCGGCGCCGTGATGATCGTCGGCGGCAATATCGACCACGTGACGCGGACCATGACAACCGCGATTGCGCTCGAGACCTCCAAGGGCAATATCGCTCTCGCACTAGCCTTGGGCATGATCCTTCTTGCCATTGCCCTTGCCATCAATATGGCGCTCATGGGAATCAGGAGGATCGCCTCCCATTTTGCCTATGCTTGACAAGCCCACATCTTTCATGCCCCCGGAGGAACTCGCACTTACCTCCGATAGGCTATTGCCGCTTGAGCTCAAGGGGCTGTCTCTTGTGGCAGGGAGACGGCGGTTGATTGACGGCGTCGATCTCAGCCTCGAGTATCCGGGCATCAGCGTCATTATGGGACCGAACGGCGCTGGCAAGAGCCTGCTCCTTAGGTTGATGCATGGGCTCATGGCGCCGACCAAAGGGGACATCCTCTGGGCTGGTATTCCGATGAACGGCCAGATCAGGCGGCGCCAAGCCATGGTCTTCCAGAAACCGGTCCTGTTCCGACGCACGGCGGCCGCCAATATCACCCATGCGCTTGGCTTACGCGGCGTGGTGCGCAGCGAGCGCCGTCCACGGGCCTACCAAGCCTTGCAGCTTGCCGGGCTCGAGGGCCGCGCCTCCACGCCGGCGCGCGTGCTGTCGGGAGGCGAGCAACAGCGGCTGTGCCTGGCGCGCGCGCTCAGCCTTATTCCCGACGTCTTGTTTCTCGACGAGCCGACCGCAAGTCTCGATCCTGCTTCGACGCTCGCCATCGAGCGACTGCTCATCGACGCGCAGCACAGGGGCATCAAAGTGATCGTCGTGACCCATGACGTGGGCCAGGCCCGAAGGCTCGCGCAAGACGTTATTTTTCTACATCATGGCAAGGTTATCGAGCATCAGCCGGCGCCGCGCTTTTTCAGAGAGCCCGACAGCGACGTGGCGCGGGCCTTCATCGCCGGGGGCCTCGTGCTTTGACCAAAAGGGGCATGCGCATGTCCGCTGAGTTCGGAAGACGAAATTTTCTGAAATTCGCTCTCGCGGCGCTCTCGCTTGTCGGGCTTTCTCCCACTGTCCCGCGCGCTGACGACAATTTCATCATCGTCCAGTCGACCACCTCCACCCAGAACTCAGGGCTGTTCGATCACCTGTTACCGCTCTTCACCGATAAGACCGGTATCGAGGTCCGCGTCGTCGCGGTGGGCACTGGCCAGGCTTTGAAGAACGCCGAGAACGGTGATGGCGATGTGGTGCTGGTTCACTCACAGCTCGATGAGGAGAAGTTCGTGGCGGATGGGTGGGGCGTGAAGCGCTACCCTGTCATGTACAACGACTTCATTATCGTGGGCCCGGGGGCCGACCCGGCCAAGATTACTGGCCTGAATCAGGCGCCGGAGGCCCTCAAGAAAATTGCCGAAGCAAAGGCGCCCTTCGCCTCCCGGGCAGACAACTCAGGCACCCACAAGGCCGAGCTCAAGTTATGGGAACAGGCAGGGATCGACCCGAAAGCATCAAGCGGAAGCTGGTATCTTGAGACCGGCTCCGGCATGGGCGCGACCCTGAACACGGCGGTAGGGAAACAGGCCTACGCACTGACCGATCGGGGGACCTGGTTGGCCTTCGCCAACAAGGGTGACTTCAAGGTCCTTGTCGAAGGCGACGACAAGCTGTTCAACCAATATGGCGTGATCCTGGTCAATCCAACGAAGCACCCGAATGTGAAGGCCAAGGAAGGACAGGCCTTCATTGATTGGCTCGTCAGTCCGGAAGGACAGGCTGCCATCGCAAGCTACACGATTGACGGCCAGCAGCTCTTCTTTCCGAACGCCCGTCCGCAGAGCTGATCCGGATGCTTGCGGGGACATTCTGCGCAGGGGCAATCCGGGCCCGGATGCCTTTGCCAATAGAGCGGTCTTTGCGCAGATCAAATTCACTGTTCTCAGAATAAATTCCCTGTTCGCTGAACAGGAATTGGCGTGAAGATCGTTTGGTCTACACGGAATTGAGGCGGAGCGACGGGCCAGCGTTGCAAAGATTCCCTCTATCTTCCCATGGAACAGGGAATTCACGTGCGGCGGAGAGGGGTTCGTCTTCCGTTGTGTTCGTTCGACACCATAAACCCGCTCTCCACAGAGCGACATTGAAGATGTCTAATCCTCCTGATGAGCGCAGCTGATGGATCATCTGCGCGGTAAAGGCTGAACACGAGGTCAACTTTGCGTCTCAGGTGCCAACCGGGGCAGCCGCAGATGGCGCTGGCACCCATCGTCATGTCGCAAATGTTTCGTTCAGGCTGCTTCCCGAAATTACTCAATTTCACCGCAGTCTTGGGCCTTCATTGATGGAGACTGTTGAACGCCTTTGGCCCATACCTTGTCTTCTTCGTCTTTAAGTAGTTCGCCGCAATGGATGCAGGATTGGGGTTGCCAGCCGCTATAGCCGTATTTGGGCTGTCGCTGGCGTCGGGGCTCGCCGTGATCGTGTCGTTGCTGAGGCAACGGCGGCGCAATGCACCGCAACTAACGGAGAGCGCTTTTCCGGCCGCGCCGGCGTGGGGCGTTCGGACCTGGATCGGCGTCGTCGCGCTCGTTGGCTTGGCCTGGGTGGCTATCCTGCTGTCGATGAATGCGATCGTTCACAGCGAACGCTGGAACCTGCCGAACGGACGTTTGCTCGAGGCCGTCTTGTCCGCCTGTCAATTTGAGCATTCGAGGCGGGCCGGGATCGATTCGGAGCACATGATTTGCCCAACGCGTCTCGCCGAACATGATTTTCCGAAAGTGCTCCAAGATGCGGTGCTGGCCAGCGAGGACGAGCGCTTCTTCTCTCACGGTGCGGTAGACCTCCGCTCGATTGTGCGGGCCGCTTGGCGTTCGTCTCGGGGAGACCTGCAGGGCGGAAGTACGATCACGCAACAGCTGGCGCGTTCGCTGTTGCTGAAAAAAGAGGACAGCCTTGGACGCAAGGTATTGGAGGCTGTTGCGGCCATTAGAATCGCCGCGCTGCTTACGCGTCCCGAGATTCTCACGCGCTACATGAACGTTGTCCCGCATGCTCGGAACATGAACGGCTTCGATGATCCCGCGCGTTACTACTTCGGAGTAGCCGTGCAGGATCTCGATCTCGCTGAGGCGGCGCTTCTCGTCAGCATGCTTCCCGAGCCCAACAATCGCGATCCGCTGAAAAATCCACGGCTGGCCCTGGACGGTGCCGTCAGCGTGTTGCAGCGCATGACCGAGCAAGGGAAGATTACCGCCGCCCGGGCGGCGAAGGCCGGGGAAGAGCTTAAGCAGCGCATCCTGCGGCACCAGCTCCGCCGGGGAGACGCCACCTATGCGCGCGTCGAAACGCGTCCGTACCGCGACTTGGCCGTCAGAGAAGCGCGGGCGCGCGGGATCGCGTTGGATGGCGACTATCGGCTGATCGTTTATATCGATCCGGAATTTCAGCGGGCTCTCGTTTCACAAATTTGCTCGATCACCGGAGATCACCGAGCCGCCGGATTTTTCATGCGTCCCTCCGGTGAGGTGCTGGCCATGGCTGGGTCCTGCACCTATACGGGCGAATGGAACCGAGCGACGGACAGCGCGAGGTCGATCGGGTCGACGGGCAAGCTCTTTCCGCTGATCGGCGTGCATGAGATGTCCGGCAGCCTGAAGGATCGGTACCCTACGGCGCCGGTGAGGAGACCGAACTGGCCGGCAGAGCCGAATAGCCGATGCCTGGCGAGGCGGACGATCAGCTTGGATTTCGCGCTCGCCCAGTCCTGCAATCGGCCTTGGACCGAAGTGGCCATTGGCCTTGGCCCCCGGCTTACCGAAATCGTCACCCGGTTCGATATCGCTGCGCCGCCGGCGCCAGCGCTCGTTCCCATTGGCGGCGTGCACACGTCCCCGATGAAGGTGGCGCAGGCTTACGCGGCTCTCGACAACAACGGCTCTCTTCCCCAGGTCCGGTTTCTGATTGCCGCGATCGGGCCGAAGGGGAATATGATCGGCCAACCGGCGATCAAGGACCAGCGCAGGGTCATGTCGCCATCAGTTGCCTCTGCCGTCCTTCGTGACCTTCGGGGGCCGGTGAAGGGGGGCACGGCTCGTGCCGCAAATTCCATCCATGCCATCGTTTATGGCAAGACCGGAACCTCGTCGCGGAATGAGGACGCTCTCTTCGTCGGCGTGACCGAGGACTTCGTCGGCTGCCTTTGGCTGGGCTACGATCAGCCGGCGCCGATGCCGGGCGTCCATGGCGGCGGCACGCCGGCAAGGGCTTTCTCCAAACTGACGGATTTCTATTACGTCAGGCTTGCTCAGGCGCGCCTTCACAACGCTCAGCAGAGATCGGCCGACCATTTCGATCTGAGAGGTCTCGCGCCGGGAAAACGAAAGCTGGCCATGGTGGTGGCCCTTGGCTCAGTCTTGGTGACTTGCCTGGTGCTGTTTGCCTTTTACCGCAGGAGGCAGGAGCATCTCGGCGACCGCCCGCTCGAAGCATTGCATGAAGATCGCGACCTTCAACATCAACAACGTCAACAAGCGCCTCCGCAACCTTCTTGAGTGGCTCAAGGCGGCAAAGCCCGACGGGGTCTGCCTCCAGGAACTGAAAGCGGCGGACGCCGAGTTTCCGAAAGTTGAAATCGAGAAAGCGGGATATGGCGCGGTATGGCGCGGCGAGCGGTCTTGGAACGGCGTCGCCATCCTCGCCCGCGATTGCGAGCCCATCGTGACCCATGGCCAACTCCCTGGCGATCCGACCGACAGACAGCGTCGTTACATCGAGGCCGCGGTGAACGATGTGCTCATCGCGTCGCTCTATGCGCCGAACGGCAACCCGCAGCCGGGCCCTAAATTCTTCTACAAGCTCGACTGGATGGCGCGCCTCGTGTCGCATGCGGCGGAGCTCTATGCCGCGGGCGTCCCTGCCGTGCTTGCCGGCGACTACAACGTCGTCCCGACCGATTTCGATATCTACCCAACGACATCGTACGCCAACAATGCCCTGGTCCAGCCCGAAGGCCGCGCGCTGTTTCAAAGGCTGCTTCAGCAGGGCTGGATAGACGCCATTCGAGAGCTGCACCCCGATGCGCCGATGTACAGTTTCTGGGACTACATGCGGAATCGTTGGCTGCGCGATGCGGGACTTCGGATCGACCATTTGCTCCTTAGCAAAGATGCCGCGAAGCGCTTGATGAAGGCGGGAGTGGACCGCGAAGTTCGAGCGAAGGAGGGTGCTAGTGACCACGCTCCGGTATGGATCGTGCTCGGCGACGACAAGCAGACAAAGCGGAATTCACGGCGAAGCAAAGCCGGGCCCCGAACACATGGATGACTAACGGATATGGAGCCTGGTCAAGACAGCATCGCCCTGTTTCTTTGTGGCGACGTCATGCTTGGGCGGGGCATCGACCAGATCATGCACTGTCCAAGCGACCCGACTCTTCATGAATCGTATGTGACCTCAGCCCTCGGCTATGTTGAGCTTGCGGAGAGAGCCCACGGACCGATCCCGAGAGACTGCCCTTTCGACTATGTTTGGGGTGACGCGCTGAGCGATCTTGACGCCGCGCGTCCGGCGGCGCGCATCATCAACCTTGAAACGAGCATCACGACAAGCATGAGCCCGGTGCCGAAGGGCATCAATTACAAGATGCACCCGGACAACGTTCTCTGCCTCAAGCAGGCCCACGTGGATTGTTGCGTGCTTGCCAATAATCACGTTCTCGACTGGGGGCAGGCGGGTTTGCTTGAAACCTTATCGATATTGCGGCGGGAAGGCCTTGCCGCTGCCGGGGCAGGCGCCGATCTCGCAGAAGCCGAGAAACCTGTCGAGATCGCGTTGGCGGGTGTGCGGCTTCTCGTGTTCGGACTTGGATCGACCACAAGCGGCATTCCGCGTGACTGGGCGGCGAGACAAGACCGGCCAGGCGTGTGGCTGCTTCCCGACCTTTCGCCGGCGGCTGCGAGTTGGACTGCCGAACGTATTCTCGGCATGCGGAAGGCCGGCGACCTGGTCGTCGTGTCCATCCATTGGGGATCGAATTGGGGCTACGAGGTCCCCCAAGAGCAGCGGTCGTTCGCTCATGCGCTGATCGATGCCGGCGCCTGCGATCTCATTCACGGGCACTCCTCTCACCATCCGCGACCGCTGGAAGTCTACAAGGGACGGCTCGTGCTTTATGGCTGCGGAGATTTCATCACGGACTACGAAGGAATCTACGGCTATGAGCAGTATCGCGGGGATCTCGCGCTTGCCTATCTCGCGCGTTATTCGGGTGAGGGTGCGCTGACCGAACTTACGCTCGTGCCCTATCAAATGCATCGCTTCCGGCTGCGACGGGCGTCCAAGAAGGATACGGACTGGCTGCAATCCACGCTCGATCGTGAGAGCGCGCCCTTGGGCACCCATATTGCGCGCAAAGACAGCCATCTCGCAGCGGCGTGGCAATAGTTGCGGGCCGTTGCTATCATGGTTTGTCAGTGCCGTTCCGCGGCAAATCAAGCCGTAACCCAAAAGGGGAGAAGGCCGTGACGACGCTTTCGCTATTGCCGGGTCCCTTGAAAAGGCTCTTTGCCAAGATCGATGCCGCGGCCACGAGCGACCATTCGCTCGAGCTCGCTTTGGATCACTGGCGGATCAAACGCGGTGATCGGCTCTTGCCGAGTCTTTCCGACATGGTCATGAAACAGCTCGGACCTTTGGCGACCAGGCTGTTTCTCTTCGAGCACTGCGATGAAGATGATTGGGCGCTGCGATTTGCCGGCAAGGAAATAGAGAGCCTGCTGCAGCCGACCTCAGCCGATGCAAGGCTTTCCACCCTCGGCAATCGCCGCCTAGCGGTCCGCTTGCGGCACCTGTTCCAGCTCGTAGCGCAAACAGGCGAGATCATCTCGGCGACCTATATCGCTCACGATCAATCGGGAGAGATTCTGGTCGCGCCGCTTAGCGCCGACGGCAACAAGGTTGGCGCGGTCTTCGGGGGAATTGTTACGCGCGTCGGGGCCAAGCCATCACCCGCAGTCGAACGCTAGGAAGTCTGTCCCGATTTGCGGCAACTAGGGCGCCCCGCCGGCGCCTTGGTTTTGCGTCGTGTCTCCGCCTGCGCTCGCTTTGAGGGCGCCGGCTCGGCGGCTTTTGCTGGGGTCACGAGCAGAGCGGGCTCTTGCCGGGGTACCGGGGCAACGGCCTTTGCCGGAGGTGCCGGCTGAGCGAGCTTCTCAGCTTCGGGCTTGCTTGCGAGAAGTCCGATGACTTCATCATCTCTGATCTGGTGGAAATCCCAGTAGTAGAGACCGATCGCGAAAAAGGCCTCGGGCGTCTCCAGGCAGACAATGTCGTCAACCTCGCCCCGCAGCGCCTCAATGACATCGGCGGGAGCAACCGGGACCGCCAGCACGATGGACTTTGGTCCCTTGAGGCGCAGGGCCTTGATGGCGGCCCGTATGGTCGTGCCGGTGGCAATTCCGTCATCGACGACGATTGCAGAGCGTCCCGCGATCGGTGCCCGCGGGCGGTCCTTCAAATAGAGCTTCGCCCGGCGGTCGATCTCCTGAAGCTCCTGCTTTGCCGCCGCATCTATATAGCTGCGGCTCACATCTGCCAGAGCGCAAACCTCGTCATTGACCACGATTTGCGCATCCTGGCCGTCAATGACAGCCGCAGCCGCAAGCTCCGGTTGGGTGGGTACACCGATTTTGCGCACCATGACGAGATCGAGCGGCGCTTTCAGGACCCGCGCGATCTCGGCTGCAACCGGCACGCCGCCACGCGGCAGCGCAAGCACGATCGGGTCATGGATGGCCTTGGCGAGAAGCGCTTCGGCGAGAGCCTTGCCCGCCTCCTCACGGTTTTCGAACCTGCTGAAGGAGCTCATTGCTTTGGCGTCTCAAGATGGAGAGCGAACCAGTCCGAGGCCGCCTGCACAACCTGATCGAGCGTTCCCGGCTCCTCGAAGAGATGCGTTGCCCCAGGCACGATCAGCAGGCGCTTTTCGCAGTTGAGCTTCGCGAGAGCGTCGCGGTTAAGATCAAGCACCACACTATCGTCTCCGCCGACTATCAAGAGGGTAGGAGCGTTAACCTTATGCAGGAGAGTCCCTGCAAGATCCGGACGACCACCGCGCGAGACGATCACGTCGACCTGCTTTGGGACTTTAGCGGCTGCGGCCAGCGCGGCGGCCGATCCTGTGCTGGCGCCGAATAGGCTAATCTTCAAACCGGCGACTTCGGAATCCGTCCGCGCCCATGTTACGGCCTCCTCCAATCGGGATGCAAGCAACGGCACGTCGAACACATTGCGCCGGTCGCGCGCTTCTTCGTCGGTGAGCAGGTCGAACAGCAAGGTCGCCATGCCGCGATGCTGGAGATGCTCGGCCACGTAATTGTTGCGTGGGCTGAGCCGGCTGCTTCCGCTGCCATGGGCGAAGATGATGAGGCCCATCGCCCCCTCGGGAATGGTCAGGAGTCCCTCAAGCCGCTGCGGCCCGATCGCGACGAGACGCCATCCCGCGATCCGATGACTGACGTGGCTCATAGACGCTCTCAACTCGCGACAAAAGACAAGTAATGTGCCCAGGCATCTCGACAAGGGCCTTGATGAGGGTCAACGAATAAGGCCAATTCGACAAGGACTGGCTCCGGACCGGTGAGGACTGATTTTGGCTGTCTCAACCGCCGAAAAGGTGGCGTTCTTAAGCTCGCCCGAAGCCTACCCGCGTCGCCCGCGCCGGGTGGACGTCAAAGAGACCCATATGTCGTGGGTCTTTATAGCCGGCGACCGCGTCTATAAGATCAAGAAACCTGTCCGCTATCCATTCCTCGATTTCAGGACGCTCGCCGCCCGTGAGACCAACTGCCGCGAGGAGGTCCGGCTGAACCGGCGTCTGGCTCCCGATGTTTATTTCGGGGTGGTACCGCTCACGAAAAAGCGCGTCGACGCGCTCGCGCTCGACGGTCGCGGGGAAGTTGTCGACTGGCTGGTCGAGATGCGACGCTTGCCGGAGGGGCTGATGCTCGACCGCGCGATTCTTGAGCACACGATTGAGCGTGATCGCGGGGATCTTCGCATCGACGCTGTGGCGGATCTTCTCATCGCGTTTTATCGCGGCTCCCCTCCCGCCGACATATCGCCTTCGGCCTATGCGGAGCGTTTTGCGCATGAGCACGCCATCAACGAGGCGGTGCTCAGCGACCCACGTTTCAGCCTGGACAAGGGGCAAGTCGACTACGCGCTAGACCGGGTGCGGCGTGGCGTCGAGGAAGACGGGGCGGTGCTCGAAGATCGGGTACGTAAGGGCCGTGTCGTCGAGGGGCATGGGGATTTGCGGCCAGAGCATGTGTGCCTCTCCGATCCTCCGGTGATCATCGATTGCCTGGAATTTAGCCGCGACCTGCGCCTGGTAGACCCTTTCGATGAGCTGACGTTTCTCGACTTGGAATGCGGGCGTCTCGATGCCGCTTGGATCGGCGAACGACTGATTGAGCGCTGTGCGAACGCGCTTGTCGACAAGCCCCCGCCGCGCCTGCTTGAATTTTACTGGACCTATCGGGCCTGCTTGCGCGCGCGTCAGGCGCTCGCCCATTTGCTCGAGCCAGATCCCCGCGAGCCCTGGAAATGGGTGCCGCTGGCGAACCGCTATCTGGAACTCGCCCAAGCCCGGGCGATCACGCCGGCCCTTCGAGCAGTTCCGTGATCGGCCCTCCATGATGGAGGCGGCGAATGGCTTCGGCGAAGAGGGCAGCCGCCGACAGGACGCGGACGTTGGCGTCGAGCATTCCGGGCGCGAGGCGAAATGGCGGGACGCTATCCGTCACAAACGTCATGGCGAGGTCGGATTGGCGGATCACCTCGCTTGCATCGCCCACAAACAAGCCATGGGCGGCAAAGGCGAAGATCTTCTCCGCTCCGTGCTCCCGGCAGGCCTTCGCCGCCCTTGCGAGCGTGCCGCCCGTACTGATTAGATCATCGATCACGAGAACGGTTGCCCCCACGATCTCGCCAACCAGCAGCTCGCCGCTGACCACGCCTGCGCTCCGTCGCTTCTCGAGAAAGGCGCTGCCGACAGGACGTCCTAGGCTCGCCTCAAGCGTCTCGCGAAAGAGCTGCGCCCGTTTAACGCCACCTGGATCCGGCGAGGCGACGACAACAAGCTTATCGTCGATAAGGCCGAGAGCCTCCTTTGCGAACAGCCGCCGCGGGTCAAGGTGGATAGTCTGGCAGCCAAAGGCGTTCTGGAAGGCCACGATGTTGTGCACTTCGAGCGTCATCACGAGGTCGGCCCCGGCGGCTTCGAGCAGGACGGCGAGATAGCGGGTCGTGACGGGATCGCGCGGCTTCGTCTGCCGGTCCTTGCGCGCATAAGCAAGATAGGGGATCACCACGGTCACGCGCTTTGCGCCGTTTTCCTTCAAGGTGCTGATGAAAAACAGGAGCCGGCAGAGCTTGTCGTTGACGCTGGCTTCCGGTCCCGAATGGAGGCTCTGGATAAGGTAAACGTCGTGGCCGCGGACGCTGACGAGAGGGCGCGCCTTGTGCTCACCGTCTTCGAACTCGCGCTCCTCATGGGGGGCTAGCTCTATGGCCAACGCGGCGGCGACCTTGGCGCCGAACGCGTGCGTGGCATTGAGGGCAAAGAGATCCATGGGTGCAAACTGCGCTTGAGAAATGAAATTTAGCCTAAATTGACCACAACGGCGCCGCGCCGGAGACTATCCTTTACTCACGTCCGGCCACGCCCAGTTTGACCAAGCGCAAAGCGTGGTTGCCGCGAGCGCATTGAATAAGCGAGACGTTTTCATCGCCAACGCCGAACGCACGGGCGAAGGGGGCATCGTGCGAGTTCGTCATGGCCCTTCGAACGCCGCCATCACCTCGGCCACCATCCGTTCCTCCTGGCCTTCATAGCGCGGGGAAAAGTGAAACGGCTCGACCCGGCGCACCCCGGCCGCACGAGCAATCGCGCCCGCCGCTCTGGTGGTTAGATGGGCGCGCTCCGCCGCGAGCGCGGCATCCGCTTCAGCGAAGGCAGCCTCGATGTACAGCAGATCGGCGCCACGCACGAGGTCGATGATTGCCCTCCTATTGCCCGGCGTGTCAGCGGCATCCGTCACATAACCGATTTTTTGGCCACGCGTGACGCTGAGAAAGTCGCGTAGGGCTCCAAGCGGCATCTGTCGGGTCGCCGCTCCTTCCGCTTGCGGAACTTCGATGCGATGATCGTCGGGCCGGCCCTCGATCACAGCGCGTTTCAGCTCGCGCAGCCAAGGCCCGACCGGAAACCCTCGTTCAGCGAGCCGGTTTTTCCAGATGTTGACATGCGCCGCCTCTTCGAGGGCAAAGGCAAGACAAGGCGTGCGATGTTCGAGGATCGCCGTCGTGACCCGAAACATAGGCTCGCTGTGGATCAATCCCTCGGACAACTGCCTCGCACCGAGGGGTTCTGCGGCGAAGGCGTTCTTCAACCGGAATTGCGTAGTCGCCGCTGAGCCCGCCGCATCGATTTCGGTGACGGTAAAGACGAGATCGCAGACAAAGCGGTCGACGAGGTTCCACTGATAGGCCTGAAGCTTATGGCCCACCCGGTCGATGAAGCTGGTCGGGCCATAGAGCTTCACCGTCGCGTCGCGTCCGACCAGCACCCGCAACAAAAGATCGAAACCGATAAAGTGGTCGATATGGGCATGCGAGACGAAGACGTGCTCGATGCGGCGGATATTGCGCACCGGCAAGGCCGTAATATCTCCGAGGTCGAACTGGATCGCGCGCCTTTCGAACAGCGCGCCGACGAAAAGCGCTGGATCGCCAAACCGGCCGTTGATCAGGATAGGATAGAACAGTGGCCGCATGATCGATTGAGAGTCCGGAAGTCGCTAACCACGTGTGCATTAGGAGGCCCGGGCGTCGCAGGCCCCTTGATCTTCATCAAAGAGCGGCGAGCCAAAGGGGCCGATCATTCTCCATGATAATGGACCAACCAAGCGAGTCTCTCGATACGGCTCAAGACGAGGCGTCGCGCGAGCGCCTTCTGATCGCCGTTGTGAGCGAATTGGTGAGGGAGCTTCACCCGCAGGCGAGAAGACCTGTCGATGTCACCCGCTCCAGTCAGCTCGATCGCGATCTCGGCATCGACAGCCTCGGGCGCACCGAACTGATCTTGCGGCTTGAACGCGTCTTTCGGGTGCGGCTTCCCATTCAGGTCCTAAGCCAAGCCAACACCGTCGGTGATATCCTTGACGCGCTCAAGCAAATGCCCGGCGAGCGCTTCGCCATCGAGGCTGCGGCGCCGCTGACGCTCCCCGAGCTTCCCCTTGTGCCCGCCCCCGCAGCGGCCGGAACATTGGTCGAGGTACTCGATTGGCATGTTGCCCAACACCCCGATCGGCTCCACCTGACGGTGCTGCAGGACGAGAGCGTCGTGCTCGGCACGCTGACCTATGGGGAACTTGCCGAACGCGCTCGCGCGGTAGCGGCGGGCTTGATCGAGGCCGATGTGGCGCCGGGCGACCGGATCGCGCTCATGCTGCCGACAAGCGCGGAGTTCTTTATCGCCTTTGTCGGCATTCTTTATGCCGGCGCCGTGCCGGTGCCGATCTATCCACCGATGCAATTGTCGAAGATCGAGGACTATATGCGCCGCCAAGCAGGCATTCTCCGCAATGCCGGCGCCCGCATTCTCGTCACCGTCCCCGAAGGCCTGCAATCCGCCGCGCTGCTCCGGCGGCTCGTGCCCACACTCGATGCGGTGCGGAGCACGGACAATCTCGCGGTTCCGCGCGCGGACATCCAGCTGCCGATCTTGCGCGATGAGACCGCCACCGCGCTCATCCAGTACACCTCCGGCAGCACCGGCGATCCGAAAGGGGTGGTGCTGAGCCATGCTAACCTGCTCGCCAATATCCGGGCGATGGGCGGCGTCATAGAGGCGACGTCCGCCGACGTGTTCGTGAGCTGGCTTCCCCTCTATCACGACATGGGTCTGATCGGGGCTTGGCTCGGATCCCTCTATTTTGCGGCCTCGCTTTACGTGATGTCGCCGCTCAGCTTTCTCGCCCGGCCGCAGAGCTGGCTGTGGGCCATGCACCGCTTTCGCGCCACGATTTCGGCCGCGCCGAACTTCGCCTTCGAGCTCTGCGCCGCCAAAATCGATGATGCCGAGCTCAAGGGGCTCGACTTGAGCATGCTCAGGTTTCTTGCCAACGGTGCTGAGCCGATCAGCGCCAACAGCCTAGGTCAGTTCACGCAACGGTTTCAGCGGTTCGGCTTCAAGCCAGAGGCCATGGCACCGGTTTACGGCCTGGCAGAATGCGCGGTGGCGCTCGCCATGCCGCCTCTCGGCCGACCGCCGATCATCGAGCGCGTGAACCGCACGACGTTGAGCCGCGACGGCAGGGCCGAGCCGGCGAGCGAGACTGACCAGACCGCGATCGAGATCGTCAGTTGCGGGCAAGCGGTGCCCGACCATGAGCTTCGCATCGTTGACGATCTCGGTCGAGAGGTTGCCGATCGCTATGAGGGATGCCTCGAGTTTCGCGGACCTTCCGCCACGTCGGGCTATTTTCGCAACGAGACCAAGACGCGCGCGCTCATTCACGACGGCTGGCTCGATAGCGGCGACCGGGCATACGTCGCCAATGCGGAAGTCTTCGTCACCGGCCGGACGAAGGACATCATCATACGCGCGGGCCAGCACATTTACCCGCATGAACTAGAGGGCGCGATCGGCGATATCGCTGGCCTACGCAAAGGCGGCGTCGCAGCCTTGGGTGTCTTCGATGCAGCGTCCGGCACCGAGCGGGTGATCGTCGTCGCCGAAACCGACGAAACCGATCCCGGAGCAAGAGAGACATTGCGGGCCGAGGCGCAAAGGACCGCAACCGAGATCGTCGGGGGCCCGGCCGAGGAGATCGTGCTGGTAGCGCCCGGTGCCGTACCGAAAACGTCGAGCGGAAAGATCAGACGGGCTGCCGCCAAGGAGCTCTACCTCGACGGCCGGCTTAGCACACGAGAGCGGGCCTTCCGGTGGCAAATCCTGCGGCTCGCGCTCGAGAGCCTCGGACCCCAACTCTCCCGCTTGAGCCGAGTGCTCAAGGACAGGCTTTACGCAGCGTGGTGGTGGATGGTCGTGTCAGTCTCCCTTGGGATCGGTTGGCCGGCGGTCATGCTGCTGCCCCGTCTCCAATGGCGTTGGGCTGCGGTACGTTGGCTCGCTCGCGCGGCGCTTGCCGTCATGGGCATACCCGTGTCAGTGCGTGGCATCGAACGCATCCCGCATGGCCGGGCGATCGTCGCATTCAATCACGCAAGTTATGTGGACGCGCTCATCCTCAGCGCCGTTCTGCCCTATGAGCCTACCTATTTGGCCAAGAAGGAGCTTGCGGGGCAGTTCTTCGCCGGTCACGTATTGCGCCGGTTGGGCGCTATATTCCTCGAGCGCTACGATCTCAGCGGTAGCCTTGCCGATACAGAAGTGGCGACCGATGCCGCGCGATTGGGGCGCCTCCTCGTCATTTTCCCCGAGGGAACCTTCACCCGCAGGCCCGGGCTTTTGGGCTTCTACCTCGCTCCTTTCAAGATTGCCTGCGAAGCCGGTCTCCCGGTCTTCCCGGGAGCCTTGCGCGGGACGCGCTCCATGTTGCGGGCGGACCAGTGGTTTCCCCGCTGGGGTCCGATCAGCGTCGAGGTCGCCGAGCCGATCAAGCCGTCAGGCACCGAGTTCGCCTCTGTCTTGAAGCTCCGCGAAGAGGTGAGAGCCGTCATCCTGGCCCGCTGTGGCGAGCCGGATCTTGGCGAGCTGATGAAGCCCACACCCATGTCTGCTTCGTAGCAACCTCCTTGCGGATCAGCCAACAGCCTCGGCGGTGATGCACACAATGCCGAGCGTCCTGAAGCTTTCGCGGGTGGCGGCCATCGAGCCGTCGACGTCGATGCCACGGCAGGCGTCCTCGACCACCACCACCTCGAATCTCTCGCGGGAAGCGTCCTCCGCCGAATAGCGCACGCAGAAATCGAGTGCGAGCCCGGCGAGAAAGACGCGGCCGAAGCCTCGCTCGCGCAGATAGCCGATAAGGCCGGTGGGCGTCTTGCGGTCGTTCTCATAGAAGGTGGAGTAGGAGTTGATTTTCCGGTGGAGGCCTTTGCGCAGCACGAGCCCCGCCTGGGGAATCTGCAAGTTCTTATGAAATTCGGCGCCACGGGTCGCTCGGACGCAATGGTCGGGCCATAGGATCTGGGCGCCGTAGAGTAGCATGATGGTATCGTAGGGCTGCTTTCCGGGATGGGCCGACGCGAAGGATAGGTGGTCGGGCGCGTGCCAATCCTGGGTGAGCACGACATGCTCATAACGCGTGGCCAAACGATTAATCAGCGGCACGACCTCATCCCCGTGCGGGACCGAAAGGCTTCCGCCCGGACAAAAATCATTCTGGATGTCGACCACGACCAAGACATCGCCCTTGCCGACGGCAATCTTCTTCGTCATGGCTTCCGATCCCGATCCATCAGATGGCGGTCGAACTCCGCCGCAAGACCGCTCAACGCCTTTCCCACCTCCACTGGATAGGTCACACCCGGTTCGAGCTTGCGCAAAAGCTGCGGCAGCAGCTCGAGCTCGCGGGCGGCACGCGCCCGGATCTCGCTGAAAGTTGGTTGAGGGCCGAGGCGTTTGCCTGCTTGCATGACCTGGTGGATCAGTGGCTCACCAGGTTGATCGTCAGTCTCGACCGAGATCGTATCGCCCGCCATGCGTCCGTCTGGCTCAAAGCGGCGCCAGACTTGCTTGCGGCCCGGCCATGTCTCTTTTCCCACAGAATGCTTGCGACGCGGCAGTCCGGCATATTCTTGGAGCTTGTAGGCACAGTCGAGGGCGGGGGCGTCGGAGGATGTGGTCAGGCTTGTGCCGATGCCGAAGCCGTCAATCGGCGCATTGGCTTTGGCCATTGCCATGAGCTGATCCTCTTCGAGGCCGCCGCTGGCAAAGATCGTCACTTGAGCGAGGCCGCCGTCGTCGAGAATGCGCCGCACATTCTTGGACAGCGCGATCAGGTCACCGCTGTCCAGGCGCACGCCGCGGATCGTAATGCCCGCTTCCTTGAGCCGCGGCGCCAGCCCCACGACCTTCCTTGCCGCGGCCTCAGTGTCGTAAGTATCGACCAGGAATACCAAGTCCTTCGGCCGAGCATGGGCGAATCGCTCAAAGGCGACCGCCTCGTCGTCATGCGCCTCAATGTAGGAATGCGCCATAGTGCCGAAGAGCGGGATATCGAACATCTTGCCGGCGAGCACGGTCGCGGTGCCGGCGAAGCCAGCGATGCAGCTCGCACGCGCAGCCATGAGCCCAGCCTCGGCGCCGTGCGCGCGTCTCACGCCGAAGTCGACCAACAGCTTGCCAGGCGCAGCAAGCACCAAGCGCGCCGCCTTGGACGCAATCAGCGATTGAAAATGCATGATATTGATGAGGCGCGTCTCGACAAGTTGCGCCTCGGGCAGCGGTGCCGTCACGCGCAAGATCGGCTCGTTGGCGAAGAACACTGTACCCTCCGGCAAGGCATGAACGTCGCCTGAGAAGCGGAGTTGGGCGAGATAGTCGAGAGTGGACGCGCTGAACCTGCCGGTCTGCTTCAGCCAGTCGATCTCGTCTTTTGAGAAGCGCAACTCCTCGAGGAACTCGAGCGCCTGCTCTAAACCGGCGGCAACCAGGAAGCCGCGCCGCGCCGGCAGCTTGCGCACGAACAGCTCGAAGACCGCCGTCTTGGTCTCGCCATAGGCCAGATAGGCCTCGATCATATTGAGCTGGTAAAGGTCAGTGAGCAGCGGGCTCGAGCCTGGATCCATGTGCGTCACGACCTTTGTCGGGAAAGACGATGCAGTAGTCATGCTGGGCCAGAGATGGGTATTTGCGACTGGCCGTTCGGATATGGCTTGGTCTCCACTGCCGCCTCAGAGAGGCGACGATACAAATCACGACGGCGCACCAGCGGCCACCAGTCATAGAGAAAGATTTCGAGAGGCCTCCAGTTTGCAACCCAGCCCAGGATCAGGAAGCTCTCTTCAACCAGGCGCCGGAAGGGAAACTCGACCAGATATCCGCTTACCACATGCGCAGAAACGAGGCATGCGATCAGAATTGTGACGCCGACCGCGAGCGAACGGCGGCCAACGCGAAAAAGCTCATTGAGGTCGCGCTGGAGAAGGTCGGCGCGGTAGGCGAAATAGCGGGCAAAGGCTTCGCCAAGCTCTCGCGCCGCTTTCGTTTGAGCTTCGCTATCCGGGATATGGACGACGATGTTGATCGGTTGGTCGGCAGCCAATTCGCGCGCCCAACTGACGGTGCATTCCTCCGCCTCCCAGTCGAGATCGCGCTCGCGAAACGGAAAGGGGTCGAGGCTGTGAAACAGCTGAGCGATCGTGTCGACGCGAAGCTCAATGGCCTCGGCTGGGATTGCCGTTGTCATTTTGCCCCAGTCTTAGATTTGTCCCAGTCTTATTCGACAGGGCTCCAGCCCGACCAGGGCCACTAGACTCGATGCTCCTCACCCCAAATGTCTTCGTCGGCGATGAGGACTTCATAGAGATAGGCTGCGAGGCCTGTGAGTGGCGGGAGCGTTGGTAACGTAACGTCATCCTGACCCTGATCCCAGGTGGCGGCTGTTTCCAGGTCCTCATAGCTCGCTCCGCTGGCCTCTATTTTGACGATCTTCCAATCCGGAAGATCGCCACACAGATGCAAAATGTCCTCACGCGTAAGCGGCCCGGTCGGGGTCATTCGAGTACCCTCCAATCTCCGCTGCGAGTGTCTTACCCCGCTGCAGCTGTGGCATTGATGCTCGTCAATGTACGACGGTCCTGCATGGGATGACATATAATTGAAAGAGAGAGCGGCCGAGGCCGCGGAGGAAAAACACATGGTCGGCGGTGGAACGGAAAAGAATGAAGCGGGCGAGCTTACAATCTCTGCAGAGAAGGCGTTCTACATCATCGTCAAGGCCCGGGAGTTCGATGGAGAGGTCGCTCCCACCGATTCAGACTTTGGCTCGAATCCGACCGACGACCGCGACGTCGACGTATTAGAGAGCGATGCAGACAACCCGACTTTGCAGGAGCTCGAGGGCGCGCTGACTTCGCTCAATATCGCCGAGCAGCTCGATCTGCTCGCGCTTACATGGTTAGGGCGAGGTGATTTTCCCACCTTCGAGCAGGCCCGCCAGGAGGGGGGCCTCCCTAACAAGCATATCCCCTCCTATCTTCTCGGTACGCCAACGCTCGGGGACTATTTGGAGGAAGGCCTCGCATAACTCGGCGTTTCTCTAGAGGGATTTGAGCTCAATCGCCTCTAGCGAACTGACGTCAACGGTTTGACTGTTAGGAAATGGAAAAAACGCAACTATGCAGGTTTGGGTAGAGACCCATACGGGCCACGGTGGCGTCGAAATGCCCCGACGGTTCCGCCTGGACGCACGTGAGATCGAGGTGATCGATAACCTCGATCAATGGCATGGCCCTCATGACCGCTACTTCAAGGTCAAGGGCGACGACGGTAATCTCTACATCCTGCGCCTCGATGAGATTCGAGCGGAATGGGAGCTGATTATGTTCCAAAGCGCGCAATCCCAGGCAGCTCTAACGGACTTCCACCCAAGCAAAGAGCCAGGGGGTGGAGTTAGGATGTAGCTTCCGGCTGACCATCCCCGGCTTGGACCGATGAGAGGCCGATGCTCGCCGCGACACCCCTAGTCTTGCTGTATTCGCAGTGGCGCAGCTGGCAGCTCAATGTGCAGCGACCTGCCGAGACGCAAGAGCGTGAGCTACTCTGGCTGGTAACAAAGGCAGCCTCGACGTGGTTCGGACGCGATCATCATTTTGCTTCTATCAAGAGCGTGCAGGACTTCCAGAACCACGTGCCGATACGGAGCTATGAGGATCTTTGGAATGGATACTGGAAGGCCGGGTTTCCTGAACTCAACGATTGTACCTGGCCGGGCAAGATCCCGTATTTCGCCCTAACGGCCGGAACTACGACCGGGGTAACTAAATCCATTCCCTGCTCGCGCGAAATGCTGGACGCCAATTTCCGTGGCGCTCAGGATCTCCTCTTCCACCATCTGCTCACTCGGCCCACAAGCCGAATTCTCGGCGGCAAGGCCTTCATCCTAGGTGGCAGCACCGACCTGCGGGAGGAATTGCCGGGGATCTATTCTGGCGACCTGAGTGGCATTGAAGCCAATGAGATCCCCTGGTGGCTGCGCCCCTACACCTTTCCACCGCGAGCCTTGGCGCTCCTCACTGATTGGAAGGAGAAGGTTGATAAGCTCGCACGGCTGTCGCTTGAGGAGGATATTCGCGCGATCAGCGGGACGCCGAACTGGCTGCTGATATTGTTCGATAAGCTTGCCGAGCTGCGTGCGGACAGGGAGCCGCGGCTGCGGAACTATTACCCCGGGCTTGAAATGCTGATTCATGGCGGGGTTGATTTCAAGCCCTACGCCAAGCGATTCACGGAACTTCTGGAGGGCAGTAGGGCCGAGTTGCGGGAGGTGTATCCGGCGAGTGAAGCCTTCATCGCCATCGCGGATCGCGGTCAGGGCGAAGGGCTGCGCCTGATGGTCGATAACGGCGTGTTTTTCGAATTCGTGCCGGCCAAAGAACTCAGCACCGCCAATCCGGCCCGGCATTGGCTTGGCAATGCCGAGCCGGGGATTGAATATGCCGTCGTCGTCAGCACATGCGCGGGCGCCTGGGCCTATGTCCTCGGCGATACTGTAAGGTTCCTTGAGCTTGATCCGCCGCGCATTCTCGTCACGGGCCGCACCGCCTATGTTCTTTCGGCTTTTGGCGAGCATCTGATTGGCTCCCAGATCGAGGAAGCCATTGCCTTCGCCGCGGGTGCGATCAACGTGCACGTGGTCGACTATTGCGTTGCGCCCAGCTTTCCAGAGAGCGTCGGCCGGAAAGCTGCCCATCACTATGTTGTGGAGTACGCCGGTTGCCCTCCGCGGACGAGCCAACTCGCGGCATTCGCCAGCGCGCTTGATGCCCGTCTCTGCGCGCTGAACGCTGACTACAAACAGAACCGTGCTGGTGACTACGGCCTGCAAGGGCCGACCGTCGAGGCCGTCGCTCCCGGTAGCTTCGCAGCTTGGATGAAGAGCAGGGGCAAACTCGGCGGGCAGCACAAAGTGCCGCGGATCATCAACAACGCTGAGTTATTCGCAAGTCTAAGGGAATTCGCGGGTCTGGCATCCTAGTGGGTCCTCGTTTGAGCTTCGATCCAAGAGCGATTGAGATCCCGGACCGCGGACTTCCAGAGCCGAGATCCTTTGCCGCCGAACCGGAGAACGTAGCTCGGGTGATAAGTGACGTGAACCGGTGTGCGGTCGAACAGGACGGCGTGCTTCCGAGCCTGCTCAACCGGTGTCGAAACGCCGAACAGCATGGCGGCCGATTTCCCGAGCGCCACAATCACGGCAGGCTTCACTTTTGCGACGTCGCTCAGTACGGACTGCCCGTAAGTGTGCAGTTCCATCTGCGTCGGCCTCCGGTTGCGCAGTCGGTCGCGCGTGGACCGCTCGATGGGGCGAAAAGGGATCGCGTTCGCGAGGCGGACGCGCGAAAAATCTATTTCGGCCTCGTGCATCATGTCTCTCAGCGCCTCCCCCGCCGGGCCGACAAAGGGGCGACCCAGCTCGGCTTCTTTGCCTCCGGGAGCCTCTCCGACTAGATAGAGCCAAGCGTCTGAGCTGCCTTCCGGTGCGACGGGTCTTTTGTCGAAACCGAGCGTATTGGGAATGGGGCCCAGCGTTGGCTTCCCGGGGGTCAACGAGAGCTCCATTCAGGTGTCCGCTAGCGATTCTCCAAGATCGAAAATCGCGACAACTGGCGCATGCAGGGATTCCGGAGGGCGATCAATGCGGCCATAGGCGACCAGCTCGTCCTCAAGCATTTCATTGTGGATCTCGACGCCGACAAAGTCCGCGAACAGCGCCCGGCTTGCCAATATGTGATCGAGCATCTGCGGACGACCGTGATGCAGCACGGTAAAGCGACGGTCGGCGGGCAGGTTACGCTCGACTGGGGTAAGCACGCGCCCCGCCAAGCGTCCCGATCCGGTGTCATCCTCGCCGGCACAGGCTAGTCTCAGCGCGGTGTCGTGGTCTTCCGCGTTGAAGTCGCCGCAAACTGCAATGCGGGCGTCAGGCTCGGCATCGAACACGCGCTCGATCGCCAGGCGCAACTCAAGCGCCTGCCCGGCTCGCTTTGCGGCGGCTGCGAAGAAGCCCTCGGCCCAGCCGGACACGGTCCTCCAGGCGAATGGCCCCGCCTTCTGTCCGGGCACGGCCGCGGCGAGGGGCGCTCGCAAATGCACGTTGAACACATGAAGATGCCGCCCACCGGGGAGGGCGAGAAGCAAATGCTGCAGCGGCCGATCCCACTCAAGGGAAACCGCGGCATCGTCGGGCGGAAGTGCGGTGTGGCGGCGGAATTGGAGAGGTTCAACGAAACTGTGCCTGACGTTGTGTTCCTCAAGAACAGGCAGGCGCGTGAGCACCGCAAGATTGTGCACGTCGGCAGGGCCGACCCCCAACCGGCTAGTCACCAAATCATGCTTCGCATAGGGCGTACCGTCGAGAAGCCGTTCGAGATCCACCGCGCGTCTCGCGTTGCCGACCTTGGAGGCATCCACCTCTTGCAGACAAAGGATGTCCGCCTTGAGTCGTTCAAGTTGTGGTCGGAGCACGGGCGCCCGCTCTTCAAAGGAGGCGCCATGCCGGCGTGTGCTACCGAGGTTTTCGAGATTAAAAGTGGCGATGCGCATGCGATTTGGGCCGGTGTCTAAAGCTTCGAC
The DNA here is from genome assembly GCA_963804705.1 of uncultured Alphaproteobacteria bacterium. Taxonomy (GTDB): domain Bacteria; phylum Pseudomonadota; class Alphaproteobacteria; order Rhizobiales; family Methyloligellaceae; genus Methyloceanibacter. The sequence continues at coordinate 515,682 of CAWDRM010000018.1, read as the reverse complement.
AGGAGGCTAGCCTGGTAGCACTGCCCGAATAGAGGCCTGGGTTACGCCCCTTGAAATCGGGGAGCGGCGGCGAAGTTCATCGTTCTCGTTGTATTGCCGGCGTCGAGCGCGATCATAGCCATCCCAGGCAATCCCGGCAGCACGTTGATGTGCTTTGTCGCCTAGACGGGGGGTGGCGCGCGTCTTGGTTGCAATTCGGCCCTGTAACGTTGGCGTAAGGTCCATCCTAACCTTCTCCAACATCGAGCCTGTTTTTGGAGGGGGTGATGAAACGCACGTCGCTCATGTTTTGCGCCCCGGCGCTCGTCTGTCCTGTCTTCGCCCAGCAAGCTGTCGCCGCCAACACTGCCGTGCCGTCGCGTCTGGACAGCCCACAGGCCCAGATTTCGACAAACGTCGACGTCAAAATAGCCTTCATTGCCGACTATCGATTCGCACCTTCGAGCTCCGAACGAGGGACCAAGGGTCGCCTTGCAACAGGCGATACATTGGTTCGTGCCCAATTCAAGGGCACGGACAGCTCGTCCACCTCAAGGGCACGGACAGCTCGTCCACCGCTTATGAATTAATATAGGGGAGGAGCGGATGCGCCTCCTGCTCATCGAAGACAACCAGCGTCTCGCCGACTATTTGGCGACTGCTTTGCAGAATGGCGGTTTCGCCGTCGATCATGTCGGCACGACCGCGGACGCCGACGGCGCGCTCGCGACCACACATTACGATACGCTGCTGCTTGATCTCGGCCTGCCCGACAAAGACGGTCTCGTCTGGCTGAGCGACCAGCGTCGCCGCCAGATGACGCGACCCGTGCTGGTGCTCACGGCGCGCGACAGCTTGGAGGATCTGGTCGCGGGCCTCAATCAGGGCGCCGACGACTATTTGCGCAAACCTTTCGAGCTTGATGAGCTCATTGCCCGCGTCCGCGCGTTGCTGCGCAGGCCCGGTGAGGCGCTTGGCGTCAAGCTCACCGCGGGCAACGTGTCGCTCGATACCAGCGAGCGCGAAGTGTCCGTTAATGGCGTTCCGGTGGAGTTCGGTCGCCGCGAGATGGATGGGCTGGAGCTGCTGATGCGGCGGGCCGGCCGAGTTGTGCAAAAGTCCGCTATTGAAGATGCAATCTATTCGTTCGGAGAGGACCTAGCCTCCAATGCCATCGAAGTGCTTGTCCATCGAATTCGCCGACGCCTGCAGGAGGCGGGGGCGGATATGCACATTCACACATTGCGTGGCGTGGGCTACGTGCTCTCAGACAAGGCAGGCGGTGCGTAATCCGGAAAACGTCAGTCCGTCCTTGTGGCTGCGACTTATCATCGGGCTGGTGAGCGTCAGCCTGCTCGCCGTCGGCGCGGCAAGCGGCGCGCTCTATCTAAGATTCAAGGCCAAGAATTTGGAGTTCCGCGAGCAGACGCTGCGCAATCAAGCCGGCCTCATCGCGGACTACCTGAAAACGGCGGCAGAAGGCCCGATCCAACTGCCTGGCTATGTGACCGAGAGCTTCAAGACGAACAACGGCCGATACGCCGTCGTCGACAAGAGCAGAGAGCTCTTGGCCGCGTCCGCCGGGGTCACGACACCGTTGGCCGCGATCAACCCGTCGGAGCCCCGCGATTTTTTTGTCCTCCAGTCGGATGATGACCAGGCGCCGTATTATGGGCTGTCCCTCAGGACGCCGTTTGCAGGACGGCTCGTATGGGTCCAGGTGGCCTTCCACACCGGCAACATTGTGTATGACAGCGTCTTGGAGGAGTTCGTCCAGGACATTGCCTGGATCTGGATCCCATTCGTCGTCGTGCTCCTGCTTGTCAATCTGATCGTGGCACGCATCGGGCTCGCGCCGCTGCGCATGGCCGCGAATCAGGCAGCGGCCATCGGACCCGGCGCTGTGTCCGTGCGGCTGACCGAAGGCGGGCTCCCCCGCGATGTTCATGCCCTGGTGTCCGCCGTCAACCGGGGCTTGGACCGGTTGGAGACGGCCTTCGACGCGCAGAAGCGCTTCGTGGCCGATGCCGCCCATGAGCTGCGGACACCAGTCGCCGTGCTGAAGGCGCATGTGGACATCCTGTCCAAGTTTGAAGGCCATGCTGAGCTCGTCGAGGAGATCAGCAGCTTGGAGCGGCTGGTCAACCAGCTTCTCGACGTGGCGCGCCTCGATGTCTTGCAGCTCAAGACTGACAATGTCGCCGATCTGACCAGTGTCGCGACTGAGGTTGCCTCCCATCTTGGCCCGTCGGCAATCGATGCCGGCCGGTCGATCGAGGTCCTCGCGCCTGACGCACCGGTGCGCATCCTGGGCGCCAGCGACTATCTCTTCCGCGCGCTGCGCAACCTCGTCGAGAATGCGCTGCGGCATACGCCCGAGGGTACGACCGTCTCGATCGTGGTGACCGACCCACCGGCCGTCAGCGTCATCGATCAGGGACCCGGCGTGCCGCCGGATCAAAGGCATGCGATCTTTCGTCGCTTCTGGCAGGGCGGCCGTGACCAAAACAAAGGCGGCGCGGGTCTCGGCTTGGACATTGCCGCCCGCACCGTCGTCGCCCATGGCGGGATCATTTCCGTAGACGATGCGCCCAATGGCGGAGCCAAGTTCACCATGCAATTTGCATCCCTCCAGGCGGCGGCGTCGGGCGTTTCATCCGCCTCGCGCGAACCAGTCCTGTGACCCCCGGTCGCGGTCATCATTGTGATCTTTTGGCGGCTGTAAGGCGTCTGTAAGCACCTCCCACGACCGTCCTCCTTCGCGTGGCTTCGTCGACACGAAGGGGGACGATTCGTGATGCAGGCGGCGATCATCTCGCGTGACCATGACTTACGGTCCGCGGCGGAACAGCTGATTGCAGAGGTCTACGCGCTTCAATATTCGGCGCGCATCACGGCCTTCCCAGCCACTCTCATTGCCATGATCGGCGACGGCGGCGCGCCCCTTTGCGCCGCTGGCTTGCGCTTTGCTGTCGACGGGTTTTTCTCGGAGTGCTACCTGGATGCTCCGGTGGACGCCGTGTTGTCGGCGTTGCGGCGCTATCCCGTCGCCCGCGAGAAGGTCTTCGAGGTGACCTCGCTCGCGAGCCGCGCGCCGCACACCATTGGTCCCTTTCTGCGCAAGATCATGGCCTGCGGCGAGGCTGCCGGCTTCGAGTGGGCCTTCTTCACCGCCACGGCGCCGCTCAAGCTGATTCTCGAGCGCCTCAGTCTGTCGCTGTTGCCGCTCGCTCCCGCTGAGCCCTCGCGGGTGACCAATCCGGACGCCTGGGGAAGCTACTACGAGCTCACGCCAAACGTCTATGCGGTCCACCGCGAAGTTGCCAGAGCTTGCGTCGGCAAACAGACCCGGGTGGCGGCGCATGGTTGAGATGCTGCAGATCCTGAGCGGGTGGTCCGGCTGCCGCGACGACGGAACAATGATGTCAGATGACAACTGCACCCTCACGCGTGGCGATCTCGCCGCCCGTGTCGCGGGCCTGGCGGAGGAGCTCCACGATCTGCCTCGGGTCATCGGTCTGCTTGGGAGCAATAGGACTGACTGGGCGGTCGCCCAGCTCGCCGCCTGGGCGGCCGGCAAGACCGTCGTGCCGTTGCCCTCCTTCTTTAGCCCTTTGCAGCTCGAGCACGTCCTTCGCGATGCGGCGGTAGATCATATCGTTGCGACACGCGACGCCTTCTGGCTCGCAGCTGCGCTTGGCGTGGCGACAACGCCGGTCTCGGACCGGCGCGCCGGGACCATCCCCACGCCCATCCCCGGCGCCGGTGTCATCGTCTACACGTCCGGCAGCACAGGCCAACCAAAGGGAGTTTGGCTGCGCCTCGAGCAGATCGACTGGCAGGCGCAAGCGCTCGCCAAGGCGACCGAAGCAAGTGAGCACGATCTCCATTTGTCGGTCTTGCCGCTTTCTTTGCTGCTCGAAATGATCGCCGCCGTGTGCGTGCCGGTGCTTGCCGGCGCGCGAACGCATTTTGCTTCCGCTGTCGCGCACAGCGTCGGCGCAGGCAGGCCGGCCGACATGCTCGGCGAATTCGAGCGGTGGCGGCCGACCACGACGGTGCTCGTTCCTCAATTGCTCTCGGCCTGGGTTGCCCAGCTCGAGGCACGGAGTAAGCGACCGCCTCAAGGCTTGCGCTTTGTCGCGGTCGGCGGCGCGCCGGTCTCTGAGGCGCTGGCCGAGCGGGCCTGGGAGCTCGGTATCCCCGTGCATGAAGGCTATGGCCTGACCGAATGCTGCTCGGTGGTCGCCGTCAACCGGCCCGGACGCCGCAAGGCTAGAACGGTGGGTGAGCCGCTGCCCGGCCTCGACGTCCGCATCGAGCAGGGCGAGGTGGTGGTGAATGGACCCACCGTCATGGAAGGATACCTGAGCACTGGCGCGGCCAAGCAGCCCTGGCGGACCGGCGATCTCGGCGCCCTCGACCAAGACGGCTTTCTTCGCGTGACCGGCAGGAAGGACAACCTGCTGGTCACGGCCTCCGGGCGAAACGTCTCCCCGGAATGGGTCGAAGCGATGCTGATGGGCGACCCGCGCGTCGGCGCCTGCGCGGTGCTCGGCCACGGCCGGCCCCGCTTGAACGTGCTGCTCATTCCGTCGCCATCGGGGGAACGCTGGCTGACGGAGTCGCCGCGCGCCCATGTCCTCTTCTGGCTTGAGCAGGTCTGCGTTGAGCTACCCGCTTATGCCGTGCCCAAGGATTTCGTCGTCTGCGGTGCGACGGAGGCCAAGCGGATTGGGCTCCTCACCTCGAACGGACGCATCGTGCGGGAGACTGCCAAGAAAGCCTATCCGGCGCTCAAAGCCGCGCGGTGCCTGGCAGCGGCCCGAGCAAGTTCCATGCAGCCAGCAAGCAAAGAAGAGACGCCGTGTTGTTTTACGATCGGCTAGTTTCTGAAACCGAGAGCGAGCGCAACGGCTTCATATCGATTCCGCTGATTGGAGAGGCGGTGCGCTCCGGCGCATCGCGCGAGCTCTACGTCGACTTCCTGACGCAGGCCTATCATCACGTGAAGCATACCTTCCCGCTGCTCGCCTTCGCCGCGGCCCGCACCAATGACGAGACCTATCAGAATGCTCTCGTCGAATATATGGAGGAGGAACGCGGCCACGAGAAATGGATCCTCAATGACATCGCCGCCATGGGCGGCAGCGCGATTGCGGTCCGCGATGGCGTGCCTGGCATCGCCTGCCAGGTGATGGTCGGCTACACCTACTATGCGATCGAATGGATCAGTCCCTATGCCATGCTCGGCAGCGTGCACGTGCTTGAGGGCATGTCCACCTTGCTCGCCGACAAGGCGGCAGACGCCATCCAGCGCTCGCTCGCGCATCGCGGCAAGGATGGCTTCTCTTACCTCCGGTCGCACGGCGCGCTCGATATCGAGCACGTGGCGTTCTTCAAGAGACTCGCAAACGGCATCACCGATGAAAGGACGCAGCAAATCGTGATCGACGCGTCGAAAATCTTCTATCGGCTGTATGGCGACATCTATCACGAAATGGCGACGCGACACCCCGTCAAGAGCCATGCAGCTTGACGGCAAGCGCGCGCTGATCACCGGCGCGGGCTCAGGCATCGGACGCGCGCTGGCCATCGAGGCGTCCCGCCTCGGCATGACGGTTGCCCTGTGTGGCCGTCGTGCCGACGCGCTGCACGAGACCCTGTCGCAGATGACTCCGAACGGACGGCATCTCCGCCTGCGCGGCGACATCACCGATCCGGCCGTCAGGCGCGGCTTGCGCGACTATCTGTGGCGGCACTGGGGCGGGCTCGACGTGCTCGTCAATAACGCCGGTGTCGTAATGGTCGGACCGCTCGCGCATGTGACCGATGGCGATCTTGAGCGGTTGATGGCGACCAACGTCATCGCTCCGGTGGCGCTCAGCCGTGAGATGTTGCCGCTGCTGCGCCGGGCGGCGCCGTCGCGCATCGTCAATGTCGGCTCCATGTTCGGAGACATCGCCTATCCCCTGTTCGCATCCTATTCGGCGTCGAAATTCGCCCTGCGCGGCCTCTCGATCGCTTTGCGTCGGGAGCTCAAAGGCTGTGGCATCGGCGTGACCTACGCCGCGCCGCGGGCGACCAAGACCGGCGCTGCCCAAGCGTTCGATGCCCTCGTCAAACCCTTGCAAATGCGGATCGATGACCCCGCGCGCGTCGCCGCCCGGATCTGGCGGGCCGTGGTTAAGGACGCCGACAGCGTCTATGCGAAAGGGCCGGAGCGCTTCTTCGTGCTGGTCCAGAGGTTCGCCCCGAAATTCGTGGACCGTGCGCTTGCGGCGCAAATGGCCGACCCACGGATTCGGGACTATCTCGGCAAACGCTACGAGGCGGCCAGGGCACGAGCGGGTGATCGCGAGGATGACGCGCAGGCGGCGCGCGGAACCCGCCCTACCAAGCCAATGGGGATGCCGAAGCCGGCGCAGGCAGCGGCGGCGCAGTCGGCGTAGATCGCCCGGTCGGCAACGAAACGGAGGAAAGGCGTGAGGTACTTGACATTGCTGGCGCTGCTGGCGCTGCTCGGTTGCGCACAGCATCGCGATTTGCCGTCATCGATTATCTCATCACCCGCTGCAGCGGGGCACCAATAGCGTCCCCTGGACTGGGCGCCTTTCCTTCTGTGCCACCGCCAGAAGTCCTGCGACGCCAAAACCGGCGTCGACCCTTTCGATGCGGATGCGATCACTTTCGAAACCAGCATCGATGAGCAGCGCCGTCAGTCTCGTCCGATCGAAGAGCCGATGCGAGTGAGGGCCGGCAAAACGCCAATTTCGCATGGCTGACCGGTCGGTCGCATAGAGCACCATGCGGCCGTCCGGGCGCAGCACGCGGCGCGCTTCGCGAACGGCGGCAGAACTGGACATGAAGTAAACCACATTCACCGCCAAGACGGCATCGGCAAGTTCGTCGGTGAAAGGGAGCCGAGCGAAATCGCCTCGGACCAGCGCGAGACGTCCAGCCGCCAGCGCCCGCCGATTGCGGCGCGCGGCCTGCGCCAGCATGACCTCGGACCAATCAAGCCCGATCACCCGCGCGACATGCGGCGAACGCAGGAGGTCTTGCAAGGCGCAGCCCGGGCCGCAACCCAATTCGAGCAAGCTCTCGCCGTCTCTCAGGCGTAGAGCAGCCAGGGTCGCAGCGTTTGGCTTGGCATTGGCCAAGGCCATCACGCTGCCGGCCATCCGGCCCCAAAGCCCCGACGGATTGCGCAATTGCGCGCCGATGCCCTGCCAAATTGCCTCGAGTGACGGTCGCGTCCGCTGCACTAATTAGACGCCGCTTTGGCTTCCGCTTTAGCCATGAGCTCGCGTATCACGGCCCGGCGATTCTTGTCCCATAGCGGCCGGTTGGTCTGTGGCGGCAGCGACAGAGCATGCTTCAGAACTTTGTCGGCAGCGGCATATTCCTGCTGGTTCATCAAAAAGTCGGCATAGAAATAATTGGCGTCCATGCCGTTTGGCGCGAGCGACACGGCCTGCACAAGCAGATCGCGAGCCTTTTCGTTGTCGCCGAAGCCGAGCGGCCATCTCGGCACGCGGGAATACAGCACGCCGAGACTAGTCGGCGCTCCGGCATCGAGTGCGGCAGGGTTCTTCGCATAGGCCTCCTCGAGAATGGCTTTTGCCGCCTTCGCATAACCCAGGGCGCTCAAGGTGTTGGCCATGCCCGCCTCTTCGCTGGTCACGATGCCTTCCCAGATCAACGGCTCAACCCGGCCGGGATATTTTGCGGCGACCGCGGCGGCAGACTTCGCCAGCGCGTCGATGTCATCGAATTGGTTGGGCGAGCCGTCCTCATCGAACTTGATATGCTCCCAGCGAAGTTCGATAGCGTGAATGTCCGCATCCATGGCCTTGTTGTTCGAGGCCAGCGCGGTGCCACCTGTGACGCAGGCGAAAGCCACTCCAGTGAGCATCAGTAGAAGCTTATTTGGCATCGTCTTACTCCTCGGCGAGTTCAATGTTTTGGAAGGCAGGTTGCGCGCCTGCCGGTTAGCGGCAGGGACAAGGCGCGGGAGAGAAGGCGCCTAAGCGCAGGGACAATGAGTGAGGGAAACCCCGCTTAACGTCGCCGTCCCGCATCGCCAGAAGGCCGCGCATCCGCTTCCCCTGAGTGCCCGGCCCCAAGGGTTAGAAACCACGCCAACCTTACGTCTCACTTACATATTCTTTTGCCGTGGGTATGCGATTGCCGGCGTTCCGGCGCATGAAATTGGCCCTGCCGGGAGTCCGTAGCGCCACAACCCGGCCGGTCTAGCCGCGCGTGTTGCTTTGCCAGGCCGAGAGGCCGCCCTGAAGATGGCGCGCGCGGGTGAGACCCGCCTCTTGGGCCAATTGCACGGCCATGGCTGAGCGCTCGCCGAAGGCGCAATAGAACACGAGCGTCTTGGTCGCGCCGAGCTCGCGCAGGATGCCGCCGGGCTTGAGTGCATCGGCCAGGCTCCCATACGGCACGCGCAAGGAACCGGAAATTTCGCCATGCTTGTCGCGTTCGCGCTGCTCACGGAGATCGATGATGGCGACGTCGGGGCGCTGGAGCAGCGCGGGCAAGTCTTCGGCGCGGACCGCCCAGCCGCGTCTTGCCACCTCGTCTTGTGCCAAGCCAACCCGCATATTGGCGGGGACCGCGACATCCATCATCTTGGGGTTGGGCAGATGCAAATCGCCCATGAGCTCGACATATTCCTCGACCGATTTGACCTGGAGCCGCGGATTGAAGGCTCTCTCTTCGCCGATCGTGCTGACCGTCTCGCCCTTATAGTCATGCGCCGGATAGACGAGCGTCTCCTCCGGCAGCTTCAGCAGCCGGTTGAAAATCAACTCATATTGCGCCCGCGCGTCGCCATGCTGGAAATCGGTTCGGCCGGTGCCGCGAATGAGCAGCGTATCTCCAGTGAAGACGCGGTCGGCCATGGTGAAGCTGTAGGAATCGTCGGTATGGCCGGGGGTGTAAAGCACGCCGAGACTGAGACCCTCGATGTCGATCCGCTCGCCGTCGGCGACGCGCATGGAGACGAGATCGGCCTTGGTCTGCTCGCCCATCACCGTGATGCATAGCGTGCGGTCGCGCAGTGCTCCGAGGCCGGTGATGTGATCCGCGTGAAGATGGGTATCGACGGCTTTGACCAGTCTGAGATCGAGCTCATTCAGGAGCTGAATGTAGCGGTCGACCTTCTCCAGCACGGGATCGATGATCAGAGCCTCGCCGCCATGGCGGCTGGCAAGAATGTAGCTATAGGTGCCTGAGACGCTGTCGAACAATTGGCGGAAGATCATTGACGTCTCCGAGCAAAGTGAGAAGTGGAGGGCCGGAGCGCTTGACCCCGTTTGGCCAATACTATCAGGCCAGCGGGCGCAATTGCGGCTTGCTGCCCTTGGTCGCGGGCTGAGCGTCCGACCCCTTCGATGTGAAGAGGCGGCTCGCCGCCATGCCGGCAAGCATGGCCGGCACGAAGACGAGCGTGCCTTTGGCGAGCAGGGGGAGCGAGGTGATAGCCGGTCCAGGGCAAAAGCCCGATAGGCCCCAACCGACACCAAAGAGGGCCGGCCCGATGACCACACGGGCGTCGATCTGCTTGGCAAGCGGCAGGCGAAAGCGATCCGAGAGGATCGGGTTTGGCCGGCGAAAGGCAAGCCGATAGCCCGCGAAAGTCACCGCCACCGCTCCCAGCATGACGAAGGCAAGGCTCGGGTCGAACGTGCCGAACAGATCGAGGAAGTTGAGCACCTTCGCCGGATTGATCATGCCGGAGACGATAAGTCCAAGACCGAACAGAAGTCCGGCGAGCGCATTGATGGCGAGGCCCATCCTCGTCAGCCCCCGAGCGAATGGCGTGCGACGAACACCGTCGCGAAACCCGCCGCTATGAAGATTGCCGTGGCGACGATGGATCGTGGCGAGAGCCGCGCCATCCCGCAGACGCCATGGCCGCTGGTGCAACCACTGCCATAGGCCGTTCCGAAGCCGACCAAGACGCCCGCCATGGCCATCAGCGGCAAATGGTCGGAGACAGTCTGCATCACTTGCATCCCCGTTGCCGCGACATAGAGAAGAGGGGCGGCGATCAGGCCTGCGACAAAGGCAAGCGCGCCTCGAACGTCTGCATCCTCTGCATAAGGCGGCAAGAAGCGCCCGAGGATGCCGCTGATCCCGGCGATGCGACCTTGGAACAGCATCAGCAGCACGGCCGCAAGGCCAATCAGGACGCCGCCGATCGTCGAGGCGAGCGGTGTGAATTGCGTGACGGTCATCGCCGGATGCTACGTCGCGAAGCCGGACAGTTCAATGTGACGCGCCCAGCGCCATACTGCCAGTGACGCGGGCCATCGGCGGTGCGAGGCTCATGGCACGCTCGCTGCCACGGCCCGTTCATCGAGGGCAACCGTCTTCACCAAGGCGAACACCCGATCGCCGACGCCGAGCCCGAGCTCGTCGATCGCCTTGCGGGTGGCGAGTGCGAAGACGTGGCCGTGGCCCTCAAGGTCGATATTGACCGATGCCAGCGGACCATCGTTGGTCTCAATGCTCGCCACCGTGCCGGTCAGTGTCGTGCGAACGCTGAGATTGCTGGCAGGGGTCGTGGCCAGCGTGATGTCGGTCGCCTTGACGACGACGCGCACCTCGCGCCCCACCGGCCCTGCGCGACCCGTGAGCCAGATCGTGCCTGCGGGGTGCGAAATCTCGGTCAGGTCGTAGTCGGCGTCCACGCCGGTTAGCCGCCCGGTGATGATAGAGGACCGGGCGAAGCGGCTGACGCTGGTCTCACTCAGCCCTGGGCCAAAGACGTCCTCGACGTCGCCCATCGCCACGACGCGGCCGTTCTCCAGCACCACCACGCGGGCCGCCAGCCGCGCGACCTCCTCGACGGCGTGGGACACATACACGATCGGGATGCCGAACTCGTCGCGCAAGCGTTCGATCAGCGGCAGGATCTCCAGCTTGCGCTCGGTATCGAGCGAAGCCAGCGGCTCGTCCATGAGCAGGATTCTCGGCGAGGCCAGCAGCGCCCGGCCGATCGCCACCCGTTGCTTCTCTCCGCCCGACAGCAGCGCGGGCTTGCGCTTAAGCAAATGACCGATCCCGAGCGTCTCGACCACGGAATCGAAGGCAATGGTCCGTTCGGCCTTTGGCGCGAACCAGCGCCCGAACAGCAGGTTCTGCCTGACGCTGAGATGGGGAAAAAGCTGTGCGTCCTGGAAAACGAGGCCGACGCGGCGCCGATGCTTGGGCACGAAGATGCCGGCTTCAATGTCCACCAAAGTGCGGCCGTCAAGCACGATGCTGCCGCGATCGGGACGGGCGAGGCCGGCGATCAGATTGATGGTCATCGACTTGCCTGAACCCGAACGGCCGAACAGAGCAGTGATCCCGGCGTCGTTCTCGAAGACAATATCGAGATCGAAGTCGCCGAGTTTCAGGGCAACGTCGACGCGGATCATGCGAAGCCCACCAGACATTGAGTGCCGCCGACTTGTCCGGGTCGGGGGAGAACCGTCCTGCTCATCCGCCTCCCTGTTGGGCTTTTGGGCGCTATACCCGCCAGGATATAGCACGAGCGTGCAAGCACCGCCGTCGAAACGAAAACGGCGCCGCAAGCGGCGCCGTTCCAGGCTGTGGCTGAGCTGATGTCTAGACGTAACCCAACAGAAGCGCGATGCCAGCCACCGAAGCAAGGCCTCCGGCGACGCGATAGACGTTATTCCCGAGGGTTCTGCTGGACATTCCGATCAGGAAGCCAATGCTGATGCCGACCATGTGGAGCAAGGCCGTGCCCAGCATGAAGCCGAGCCCGTAGGTTGCGCCGGCAATGTCCAGCGGCATTTCGGTGCCATGGACATGGCCATGGAAGATGGCAAAGAAGCCGACGGCCGCCATGGCCACGGCAAGAGGCGCCTTGACCCCGAAGGCGACGATCGCGCCGAGCACGATCACCGACAGCGCGATACCGACCTCGACGAACGGTACCGGTACGCCCATGACGCCGAGGAACCCCCCGAGAGCCATGACGCTGATGAAGGTGAGCGGGACGAGCCAGAGCGCCCGGCCGCCAAGCTGGTAGGCGAAAATGCCGACCATGATCATCGCGAGTTGATGATCAAGGCCGCTGAGCGGGTGCATGAAGCCATGCACCAACCCGCTCGTGGAGCCAACGCCGGTATGCGCCAGCGCGGCGGTCGGGATGAGGCAAAGCGCGAAGAGTGACAGCCGAAGGCAAGACCGCTTCATGGGTGGGTTCCCTTCCTGAGGTTTTTGCGAGCAAGCAATCTCACGCTAACCTCATATCATACAGTGCCCGTGCGTCACATATTGGCCGCTGACAGAAGATCAGGCTGGCGCGGACGCGGTTCTGCCAGTTCGGGAGGGCTGAGCGAGCGTCCGCTCGGCGAGCACGCCGAACAGGAGGCCAAGCGTCGTCCACATCAGTGCCTGCATGCCAAGCGAGGCCATGCGGAATTTCCACAACACCGTGGCTGGGAAGTCTGCCGGCACCTCGTTGATGTCCGGCAGCACGAGCACAGAGATGACGATGATGGCGACGAAGATGCCGGCGCTGGCCAGCGTCGCCTGCAAGCCGCCCAGGCGCTCGGCGAGCCGTCTGCCCGCGGCCACCGCGACGGTGAGACCGCCAAGCGAGATCAGGAGCATCAGGAAGTAGAGGCCGGTGCGGTAGCCGATGGTCGCGCCATCGCCCACGGCAGGCGGGCTCGCCGGATATTTCAGGCTCGGCACATAATAGAGCGCGGCGAAACCGGCGCCCGCGAGCAAAAGCGAGAGCAAACGCGGGCCCACATCGCCGACCCGTCCATGGAGAAAGGCTAAAGCGAGCGCGAACAACCCGCCCATCGCCGCGCCATAGACGACCACGGCGGTGAGCAAGCCGATGGTGCTCTGCACCTTGCGGCTAACCAACTCTTCGTCGCCATGGCTGTGTGCATCGGCGGAAACGGTCTCATGCTGACTGGTCGCCGCCTGCTCGTGCTGATGCGCGGCAGGGACTTGCGCCTCTGCGTGCTGCTCCTCGAAGGCGATGGCGCGATCGACCTGCGGTTCGCCGATCACTCTCGCGACGCCAAAGGCGAGCAACCCGGCAACCACCCCCGCGATCATGCCGCGGATGAGGAGGTCTCTGACCATGGATTTCCCCCTTTAGTGGCAGGGAAAGCCAAGGAGATGCCGGCCGTCATGGGTGAATTCATGCACATACATGCCGGGAATGATCGAGGTGGCGCCTTCCTCGACGCCGACGAAATAGATCAGCAGCAGCAGGAGGCCGGCAAAGATCAGCCAGGGCAGAATCTCGCGGACGGGAATTGCGACCGGTCGAGAGACGGGTGCGGTGACGGTCTTGGCCATGGGCAATTTCCTTGGGATCAGCGTCCCGTTTGAGTGCTTCGATCCACGAAGGAAGGTCTGACTTTCGATCCCATGCCGGAAGCACGAGCCGATCACAGTGGCGCGACCGTGCCGGACTCACACCGGCTTCCTCTCTTCGCAATGCCTCACCGTGGAGCGCGTGGCTGCCGATGTCAATTCCGATGTCGAGGAAAAGGAGGGTGGGCGCCGACGCTTAAGTAAGCGCGCTGGCGAGCCGCTGCCACGCGTCTTCGCTGCCCGGTATACCGAAGCGGAGCCAGTCGGGGCGATAGTCAAAACTGCGGACAAGGATGCCGGCCTCGCCGAGGCGGCGGGCGGTTTCTCTCGCCTGTGGGGTAGCGGCAAGTCTGAACAGATGCGTTCCGCCAACGAGTGCCAATCCTGCGTCGCGAAGGATCGCGTCGAGCCGTGCGACGTCGCTGGCCAGCCGCCGCTTGGCCGCTGCGAGCCACGGCCGATCGCCGAGCGTGCGCCTGCCGATATCGATCGCCGGACCAGACACCGGCCAGGGGCCGAGCGCCGCGCGCAGAGGCGCCGCGATGTCCTGGCCCGCCAGCGCGAAAGCAAGCCTGAGGCCGCCAAGTCCATAAGCCTTGGAGAAGGAGCGCAGCACCACGAGGCCCGGTTGCGGCGGAGAAGACGTTAGGCTCAGTGCGGCATCTTCGAGATCGGCGAAGGCCTCATCGACGATCACCAGCCCGCCTTTTGGCCTCGCGTCCACGAGGTCGAGCAGGGTTGCGGTGTCGTGCCGCCGTCCATCGGGGTTGTTCGGATTGCAAATCACGATGCATAGGGCTGCCCTCAACTCCCCGATATGTCTTGCCTCGATGACTTTGCTTCCCGCCGCGGCAAAAGCGCGGGCATATTCGCCGTAAGTGGGCCCGAGGATCGCGACCGAGTCCTGCGGAAACAGCCGGGGCAGGAGGGAGATCAAGATCTGCGTGCCGGGCGCGGCGGCGACCATGGCCGCATCCGAAATGCCATAGGCTTTCGCAGCCACGGCTTCGAGTGCCGTGACCGCTTCCGGCTCCGGCAGCCGCGTCCAAGCTTCGGTCTCGAGCTGGGGAATGGGGTAGGGCAGGGGATTGATCCCCGTAGAAAGATCGATGAAGGGTTCGGGCGCGAGGGGAAAGAGACGCCGCGCCTCCTGCAACCTTCCGCCATGGAGCGGGGCGCAAAGCTCGCGCGCTGTGCTAGGCCTAGGCTGATCCATGGGCATGTCGTTCAATTTTGTCTTCGTCCTCTGCGCAGCTCTCATCGAGGCAGCGTTCGGCTATCCGGCCGCTCTCCTCGCCCGCGTCGGCCATCCCGTCATGTGGATGGGCGCGTTGCTCGATCGCCTGGAGAAGCGTCTGAACCAGCCGAGCATGCCCGAGGCCAGGCGGCGGCTCAACGGGCTGCTCGCGCTTGCCGCCCTGCTGGCGGCAAGCGCCCTGGCCGCTTTCGTCCTGCAATACGCGCTTCTGTCGCTTCTGCCGAGCCTGGTCGCCCTTGCGCTCCTCGCTGTGCTCGCAAGCACGCTGATCGCGCAACGGAGTCTTTATACTCACGTCGCGGCCGTCGCCGACGCGCTTGACCGCCAAGGGCTCGAAGCGGGGCGCGAGGCAGTGGCCAAGATCGTCGGCCGCGAAACCGGCGCCCTCGACGTCGCTGGCGTCGCCCGGGCGGCCATAGAAAGCCTCGCGGAGAACTTCTCGGACGGCGTTGTGGCGCCTTGTTTCTGGGGCGCGCTGCTCGGGCTGCCGGGCATGGCGGCTTACAAGGCGGTCAATACCGCCGACAGCATGATCGGACATTTGACTGAACGCCATGCGGCTGTCGGTTTCGCTGCCGCCAAGCTCGACGATGCGCTCAATCTTCCCGCGTCCCGTCTTGCCGCGTTGTGGCTCGCCCTTGCCGCTCTGTTTCACGCGGATGCGAGCCCGCGCGACGCGCTGGCGACGGTGCGAAGAGACGCGAAGCACCACCGCTCGCCCAATGCCGGCTGGCCCGAAGCGGCCATGGCGGGCGCGCTCGATCTGAAACTTGCCGGTCCGCGCACCTATCACGGCACACTGACCGAGGACGCTTGGATCGGCGAGGGGAAAGGCGTGGCGCGTGCGGCCGATATCCGACGCGCGCTTGCTTTGTACAAGACCGCCTGCGCCGTGCAGATCGCCGTGCTGGCACTCATCGCCTTGCTCGTCGCGCTGATTTGAGCAGGCGATCGATATCGATATGCGCCTCCAGATGCGCGGCGAGCGCATCGAGCGTGCTTTCAATGTGCGCCTCGTGACTGTGCGGCGACGGCGTGCCGCCGAGACGTTCGATCCAGGCGCGCCGCTGTGCGTCCTCGCCGAAGAAGCCGTGCACATAGGTCCCGGCGACGCGGCCGTCCGCCGAGACGGCGCCGTCGACGCGGCCGTCCTCGAACCGCACAAGCGGGCTCGCGGTGGCGGGGCCTGAGCTCTGCCCCATATGCATCTCGTAGCCCTTGACCGGAACGCCATCGCCGATCGTCTCGCCGACAATCTCGGTGAGGGTCTTCTCGCCGGTGATCTCGGTGTCCATGTCGAGCAGGCCTAGGCCCGCTACGGTTATGGGCGGGCTCTCGCTCCCTTGCGGGTCGGCGATGCTGCGGCCGAGCATCTGATAGCCGCCGCACAGCCCAAGCACGCGGCCGCCGCGCCGCACATGCGCGGCGATGTCGATGTTCCACCCTTCCGCGCGAAGCGCGGCGAGGTCGGCGATGGTGGCCTTCGACCCCGGCAGCACGATCAGATCGCACGAGGGGAGCGGCATGCCGCGTCTCACCATGACGAGCTCGACGTCGGGCTCCGAGCCAAGCGGATCGAGGTCATCAAAATTGGCGATGCGCGGCAGGAGCGGCACGGCGATTCTGATGCGGCCATTGCCGCGTGCGCCGCTCGTCTCGACGAGATCGTAGGCGTCTTCCGCCGGCAACGCCCTCGCGCCCTCGAAGAATGACACAAGGCCAAGCGCCGGCCAGCCGGTCCGCTTTGCGATCTCCTCCATGCCGTCCGCAAACAGCGAGAGATCGCCGCGCATGCGGTTGACGATGAAGCCAGCAACGAGCTTCGCATCCTCGGGTTCGAGCACGGCTTTGGTCCCGACCAGACTCGCGATCACGCCGCCCCGGTCGATATCCCCGATCACCACTACGGGCACGTCCGCCGCCCGGGCGAATCCCATATTGGCGATGTCGTTGTTGCGGAGATTGATCTCCGAGGCGCTGCCCGCGCCTTCCACCAGAACGATGTCGGCCTCGCGCTTCAGTAGGGCGAAGCTCTCCAGCACCTTCGGCATGAGCTCGAGCTTCACCGATTGGAACGCCCGCGCATTGGATTGGCCGAACACTTTCCCTTGCACCACGATCTGCGCGCCCGTCTCGCTTTGCGGCTTCAACAGCACCGGGTTCATATGCACGGAGGGAGCCACACGCGCCGCGCGCGCCTGGAGTGCCTGCGCCCGGCCGATCTCGCCGCCATCCGCCGTCACCGCCGCATTGTTCGACATGTTTTGCGGCTTGAAGGGCCTGACGTTAAGCCCGCGTGCCGTGAGCGCCCGGGCGAGCCCCGCGACCAGCAGCGACTTCCCCACATTGGAAGCCGTCCCCTGCAGCATGATGGCCCGGGCACCCATCAGAACTCGATGCCGGCTTGCGCCTTTACCCCTTGGGCGAAATGGTGCTTCACCAGCGTCATCTCGGTGACGAGGTCGGCGGCCTCGATCAGCTCGCGCTTGGCGTTCCGTCCCGTCACCACGACGTGCAGATCGGGCCTGCGATTTTTCAGCGTCTCGACCACCTCGGCGAGCGGCAGATAGTCGTAGCGGAGTGCGATGTTGAGCTCGTCGAGCACGATGAGCTTGAGGTCTGGCTCGTCCATCAGCGCCTTCGCCGTCTCCCAGGCGCGCGCCGCCGCCGCCATGTCGCGGGCCTTGTCCTGCGTCTCCCAGGTGAAGCCCTCGCCCAGCGTATGCCAGCGCACCATGTCGCCGAAACCTTCGAGCACCGTTCGCTCGCCCGTGTTCCACGCGCCCTTGATGAACTGCACGACGGCGCAAGCGCCGCCATTCCCGACCATGCGCAGCACGAGGCCGAAGGCCGCCGTCGATTTGCCCTTGCCGGTCCCAGTATTGACGATGAGCAGGCCCTTGCTCGCGACGGTCTTGGACGCGACCTCCGTGTCCTGAGCCGCCTTGCGGTTCGCCATCTTGGCGCGGTGGCGCTCCTGCTCGTCCTTGGTCATGTCATCTGTCATGCGAAGGTTTCACCGTCATAGGCAGGCCCGCCACCATGAGAACGACGTGCTGGGCACGCGCGGCGAGGCGCTGATTGAGGACGCCAGCTTTATCACGAAAGGCGCGGCCGAGCGTCGTCTCCGGCACGATGCCGAGCCCAACCTCGTTCGAGACCACGATGGTAGGTGCGGTACGCGCCCGCAGCGCTGCCTCGAGGCCATAAACGGCCAGATCTATGTCCTGGCCCCCAAGCATCAGATTGGAGAGCCACAGCGTCAGGCAGTCGATCACCACCGGCGCGTCGCTGGGTCCTTGCGTGAGGGCAACGGCCAGATCGATCGGCGCCTCGACTGTGATCCAGCCGTCGCCGCGCTCGCGTCTATGCTCGTCGATACGCTCTCGCATCTCCTCGTCCAGCGCCTCGGCGGTTGCGATCATGACCCACGGCGCCGGGTTGGCGCGCGCCAAGCTCTGCGCATGGCGGCTCTTGCCTGAGCGGGCGCCGCCAAGAACGAAGGTCAGAAGGGGGATTTGTGCGATTCCCTGGGTTGTCATGCTCGATGAGGGTCCTGAATGCCGATCGCAGTCGGGACCATAGCCCGCCAGCGGCGCTTTCCGAACCCATCATTGACAAGCACCGCCTTGGGGCCGTTTTATGCGGACGTGACGGTCTCCTCGAGGATGAGGAGTGAAAAGGGAATGCGGTGAGGGGCTTTTGCCCGAATTCCGCAGCTGCCCCCGCAACTGTAAGCGGAAAGCTTGTCGTCAAATGACCACTGGGGTGTGCCCTGGGAAGGCGATGTCAAGCGTAACAATCCGCGAGCCAGGAGACCTGCCGTCGCGTCGTTGACCCGTAAGGCCGGGCGGGGTGCCCTGGCAATGCGGTGGCCGGTTGACCGGCCGGGCGCGGTGCATCCGTGCCTTTCGTGATGGCGCTTGCACCCCGAAGGATGCATTTGCAGTGTCTCACGGGATCGACGTGCCGGAAGCCGACCGCCCGCAGCTCTATATCTGTATCTCCTGCCGGTGCCGCGGCGCGGACGAAGCAGCGGAGGGCGCGCCAGCCGACGGTAAGCGCCTCTACGACACGGTCAAGGCGCTGGTGGCGGAGATGGGCGCGTCCGCGCCGGTGCAGGTTCTTCCCACGCTCTGCTTCGCCAATTGCGAGCGGGGCTGCACGGCCGGTATCGCGGCACCAGGAAAATGGTCGTATCTCGTTGGCGAGCTGGCGCCTGAGCTTGCGGCCGACCTTCTGAGCTATTGTGCCGCCTACGCCAAGGCCAAGACCGGCGTGGTGTTGCCGTCAGGGCGCCCGGCATCCATGCAAACGAGCGTGATCGCCCGCTTTCCCGCTTATCTCGAGCCAGCCAAGGATGCCGCCGAATGACCGCCACTCCTCGTATCCCCGCCACCATCATCACCGGTTTCCTCGGCGCCGGGAAAACGACGCTGGTTCGCCATGTGTTGGAGAACGCCAACGGGCTGCGGCTCGCCATCATCGTCAACGAGTTCGGCAGCGTGGGCGTCGACGGCGAGACCTTGCGCGGCTGCGGCATCGAGAGCTGCCCGGAGGAGAATATCGTCGAGCTCTCCAATGGTTGCCTCTGCTGCACCGTGGCCGAAGACTTCATCCCGACCATGCAGGCGCTGATCGACCGCGCCGTACCGCCTGAGCACATCCTCATCGAGACCTCCGGGCTCGCGCTGCCGAAGCCGCTGGTGAAGGCGTTCGACTGGCCGACCATCCGCTCGCGGCTGACGGTGGACGGCGTGATTGCCGTGGTCGATGCGCCGGCCGTGGCCTCTGGCCGCTTCGCGCAAGACCCTGAAGCCATCGCCCGCCAGCGCGAGCTCGATCCTTCGGTCGATCACGACAACCCGCTGGCCGAAGTCTATGAGGACCAGCTCATGGCCGCCGACCTGATCGTGCTGAACAAGACCGATCTGATCGACGCCGAGACCCACGAGCGGCTGAAGCGTGATGTCGCGGCCATCGTGCCGCGCGCAGTGAAATTGATCGCCGCCCATGAGGGCAGGGTGGATGCTGGCGTGCTGCTGGGCATTGGCGCTGCCGCCGAGGACGATCTCGCCCAGCGCCCGTCTCATCACGACGCGCTGGACGGCGCACATGAGCATGACGATTTCGAGAGCTTCGTCGTGCCGTTGCCGGAACTCCGTGATGCCGATCTCCTGCTCGCCCGCCTCAAAGCTGTCGCCGAGACCCATGACGTGCTCCGCATCAAGGGTTTCGTGGCCATCGCCGGCAAGCCCATGCGCCTTGCGGTGCAGGGCGTAGGCCACCGCTTCCGCTCGAGTTTCGACCGGCCTTGGCCGAACGGCGGCGCGCGACAAGGCCATGTCGTGGTGATCGGCCGGACTGGGCTCGACCGTGCCTCGATCGAAGCTCACATCCTAGGCTAGGCCATGCATTTGCTGGTGCGCGAGACGAGGGCGTTGGACGAGGCGGATGCCGCCATCGATCTCGGCCAGTCGCGCGCCGACCTCGTCTTTCTGTCTTTCTCCGACAGCGATCTGGGTGCCGTTGCCGCCGCTTGGTCCGCGCGCAGCAACGAGCTGCCCTCCTTGCGTCTCGCCAATCTCGCCAAGCTCCGCCACCCGATGTCGGTCGACCTCTATGTCGAGCAGGTGTTCGCCGGAGCCCGCTGCGTGGTGGTGCGCCTGCTTGGCGGGCTCGATTATTGGCGCTATGGCGCCGAGGAGCTGGCGCACGCCGCCCGCGCCGCCGGCATGCCGCTGGCGCTTCTGCCGGGCGATGGCCGCGAGGATGCGCGGCTCGCGAAGCTTTCCACCGTGGGGCACGCGATGCGCGCCCGGCTCGATGGCTATTTCACGGAAGGTGGGCCGGTCAATCTCCAGCGGGCGCTCGATCTCATGGCCCATCTGGCGGGGCTCGCACCCGACCATGGCCTGCCGCCAGAGCCAGTTGCCATGCACGGCGCCGATGAGCTCGGCCTGCCGGAGTTGCCGGGCCGACCGCTCGCCGTCATCGTGTTTTATCGCGCTTATCTGCTTGCCGGCGATCTCGCGCCGATCGAGGCCCTGGCGCGCGCGCTTGACGAGCAAGGGCTCAATGTCCGCGCGCTCTATGTCGGCAGCTTGAAGGATGGCGACACCGGCGACTTCGTCGCATCGACCTTGCGCGACTGGAGCCCAAGCATCGTATTGAACGCCACCGCCTTCTCGGCCCGTCTCGATGATGCGCCGTCGCCGCTGGAAGCCGCGGACGCGCCCATCCTCCAGCTCGTGCTTGCGGGCTCCGGCCGGGAGGCTTGGCAAAACTCGTCGCGCGGCCTGTCGCAATCAGATCTCGCCATGCAAGTGGTGCTGCCCGAGCTTGACGGCAGGCTGCTCACCACGGCGATCTCCTTCAAGGCGGAGCAGAGCGAGGTCGCCGGCCTCGAATTCGCCCGCGTCGCGCACCAGCCGGCGGAAGACGGCATTGCCGCCGCGGCGCGAAGCGCGGGCGCTTGGGCGCGCCTCGCCACGACGCCGCGTGCCATGCGCAAGCTCGCGCTTGTGCTGTCCGACTATCCGGGTGCGGCAGGGCAGGCCGCCCACGCAGTGGGCCTCGACGCCATCGCCAGCACCGTGGAGATCTTGCAGCTCCTCAAAGCCGAGGGCTTCGACGTCGGCGACACGCCTCCCGACGGCGAGCAGGTCGTCACCGAGCTGTGCGATGCGGAGCCTGCGCCATTTCTGTCGGTCGGTGAGTACCGGCGCCTGCTAGGCACCCTGGACCCGGACGCTGCGGCCAGGATCATGGCTGCTTGGGGCGCGCCAGAGCAGGACCCCGCCATGCGCGACGGTCATTTCACCTTGAGCTTCGCGCATCACGGCAAGCTCATCGCCGCGATCCAGCCGGACCGTGGCAACACGCTCGATCGCAAGGCGAGCTATCACGACCCTGACCTGCCGCCGCGCCACGTCTATGTGGCCTTCTATCTCTGGCTGCGCGAGATGGCGGGCATCCACGCCCTGATCCATCTCGGTACCCATGGCACACTGGAATGGCTTCCGGGGAAGGCGATGGCCTTGTCGCGCTCCTGCTTGCCTGCCGCGTTGCTCGGCGGACTGCCGGTGGTCTATCCGTTCATCGTCAACAATCCCGGCGAGGCCGCTGCCGCCAAGCGCAGGCTCGGCGCCGTGACCATCGGCCATCTGACGCCGCCCTTGAAGCCCGCAGGGCATAGCAACGACAGCTTGGAGCTCGAGCGCCTGATCGACGAATATGCCGCGGCCGACGGGCTGGATTGCCGGCGCACCGCATTGTTGCGGCAGGAGATCCTCGATCGCGCCGCCGCCGCTGGACTGCTCGCCGAAAGCGGCGCGGACCGCGCGCTGACCGAGGACGATCAGCTTGCGCGCCTCGACGCCTATCTCTGCGACGTGAAGGATCTGCAGATCAGGGACGGCTTGCACGTGTTCGGCTGCGCGCCGGATGCCGACCGCCGGCAAGAGTTCCTCGCGGCGCTGGCGCAGTCTAACCCTGGGATGCACGCCGAGATGCTGGCCGCCCGCTTCGACGGCGCGGCCAAATGCGAGCGCGACGCGCTGATCGCCGCGCTCGACGGCAAATTCGTGGCCCCCGGCCCCTCCGGCGCGCCGACCAGGGGCCGCGCCGATGTGCTGCCCACGGGGCGCAATCTCTACGCCATCGATCCGCGCGCGGTCCCGACGCGCTCTGCCGTCGTGCTCGCCGAGAAGGCGGCGCAAGAGCTGCTCCGCCGCCATTTGCAGGATCACGGCGACTGGCCGCGCGCGCTGGTGATGGATATTTGGGGCAGCGCCACCATGCGCACCGGCGGCGAGGATTTGGCGCTGGCGTTGCTGCTGATGGGTGCGCGGCCGGTCTGGGATCAGGGGTCCGCGCGCGTCACCGGCATAGAAATCTTACCGATCGCCGAGCTCGATCATCCGCGCGTGGACGTGACCTTGCGCATCTCAGGCCTGTTCCGCGACGCCTTCGAGAGGCAAATCGCGCTGTTCGACGAGGCCGTCCGCGCCATTGCCGCGCGCGATGAGCCGGATGAATGGAACCCTCTTGCCGCCACGTTGCGTGGGCTGGAGCACGAGGCTTGGCGCAAAGCAACCGCGCGCATCTATGGCGCTGCTCCCGGCGGCTACGGCGCCGGCGTCACCGAGCGCGTCGAGCGTGGCGCCTGGGCCGCGCGTGCCGACCTCGGCCTCGATTATCTCGCTGCGTCCGCCGCCGCCTATGGCAAGGGGCTCGACGGCGTGGCGCATGCGGACGGTTTCGCCGCGCGGGTCAGGAGCGCGGACGCCTTCCTGCATCAGCAGGATCACGCGGAAATCGATCTCCTCGATAGCCTCGACTACGCGGCCTATGAGGGTGGATTTGCCGCCGCCGCCGATCGTCTTGGCGGCGCGCCGGCGCTCTATCACGCCGACATCTCGCGACCCGAGGAACCGCGGGTGCGCACGCTGGTCGAGGAGATCGCCCGCATCGTGCGCGGCCGGGCGGCGAACCCGGTCTGGATCGAAGGCATGATGCGCCACGGCTATCGCGGCGCCGCCGAGGTGACGCGGAGCGTCGAGGGTCTGTTCGCTTTCGCCGCCACGCTGCCGGCGCGCCTCGACCCGCAATTCGATGTGCTGTTCGACGCCACGCTCGGCAATGAGCGTGTCGATGGTTTTTTGCAGAAGGAGAACCCGTCCGCGCGCGAGGCCATGGCCGCGCGCTTCGACGAGGCGATCCGCCGCGATCTCTGGCGTCCGCGCCGCAACAGCGTCGCCGCGCTGCATGGAGACGCGTCATGACCGCAACGCCCACCATCAAAGGCTGGTGCCCGACGCTGCTGTCGCCAATGCAGTCAGGCGACGGCTGGCTCGCGCGTGTCAAGCCAACGGCGGCAATGCTGAGCGCCGCCCATGCGCGCATCATCGCCGAGGCCGCAAGCTGCCACGGCAACGGCCATATCGACCTGACATCCCGCGCCAATTTCCAGATCAGGGGCCTGACGCCGCACTCGGCCGAGCTTTTCGCCGAGATCATCATCGGCGAGGTGCTTGCGAGCGCGCGGCCTTCATTTGAGGCGATTCGCAACGTCATGGTGAGCCCACTCGGGCCCGACGATCCATCAGCTGCGTTCGACTCCCACGCGATCGCGCGCGACCTCGAAACCATGCTCGGCGAGGAGCAGGCGTTAGCGGCGCTGCCCTCCAAATTCGGCGTGGCTGTCGATGCCGGCGGGGTGCTCCCGCTCGCGGCCACCAACGCTGACATCATGGTCCGCGCCCAGGGCGGCGAGCTCGCGGTACAGCTTGACGGCGGCACGCTCGCCGCCCGCTGCGCTCCAACGGCGCTCGTCGAAACGGTCAAGGCCTTGGCGCTCGCCTTCCTGCATGTGTCATGCGAACGCCGCGAGCCGCCGCGCCGCATGCGCACACTAATTATGACCGTAGGCGAGGAGGCAATCTTCAGGGCTGCAGGGCTGACGCTTAGTCCGATACCTCCGGCGCTTTCATCCGGACCGCCGTCACCAATCGGCTTCGTCTCTTACTCAGCTCGAGCCGAAGGCTCGTTCGGTGTCGGGCTACCCTTCGGCCGTATCGAGGCGGAAGCCTTGTCCAACCTTGCCGATTTGTCCGAGAGCTACGGCGACGGCAGCCTGCGAACCACGCCGTGGCGGGTGCTGATCCTGCCCGGCATTGCCTCTGCGAATGCTGAGCAGCTTATGGATGCCGTCCGCACGCTAGACCTCATCGCCGACAGCGCCGACCCGCGTCTCCATATCTTCGCCTGCGTCGGTACGCCGTCCTGCCAGAGCGCGAGCGTCGATGCACGCGCCGATGCGAGCCGCCTTGCCGCCACCATCCCGGCAACGCGCGACCACACTATCCACGTCTCAGGCTGCATCAAAGCCTGTGCCCATTGCGGACCCGCCGCCCTTACCCTCGTGGGGCGCGATGGCCGTTATGATCTCGTCCGCAATGGCAGCGCCGGGGATAAGCCAGCCTTGATTGGCCTCAGCATCGAGCAGGCCGTCACCTTGCTCCAATCCGCGAAAGAGCAGCAGCACGCATGAGCGCAGAGTACGACTATGTCCGCGACGGGGCCGAGATCTACCGCCGGTCCTTCGCCATCATCCGCACCGAGGCGGACCTTGCCCGCTTCGACAAGGACGAGGCGCGCGTCGCCGTGCGCGTCATCCACGCCTGCGGCATGGTCGAGATCGCTCGCGACCTCGTCTTCGCTCGCGGCTTTGTATCCACTGGGCGCTGCGCGCTGCTCGCCGGCAAACCGGTGTTCTGCGACTCCAAGATGGTGGCCAACGGCATCACCCGCGCCAGGCTCCCGGCCGGCAATGAGGTGATCTGCTCGCTCGATACCCCCGGCATTGCCGAACGCGCTACGCGGTTAGGGACCACGCGCTCGGCGGCGGCGCTCGACCTTTGGCTCGACCGGCTGAACGGCGCGCTGGTCGCCATCGGCAATGCGCCGACCGCGCTGTTCCGGCTGTTGGAGCTGATCGACGCAGGTGCGCCGAAACCCGCCGCGGTGATCGGCATGCCGGTGGGCTTTGTCGGCGCCGCCGAATCCAAGCAGGCGCTTCAGAGCCACGGCTCCTTGCCGTTCCTGATCGTGAAGGGCCGTAAAGGCGGCAGCGCCATGGCCGCCGCCGCCGTCAACGCGCTTGCCAGCGAGGCCGAGTGATGACGGCGCAGGGTACGCTCTATGGCGTTGGCGTCGGCCCAGGCGATCCAGAGCTGATGTCGCTGAAGGCCGCGCGCATACTGAAATCGGCGCCGGTTATCGCCTTCTTCGCCAAGAGGGGCAACCCCGGCAATGCGCGCCGCATCGTCGACGGCCATTTGAACCCGGACGCCGAGCTCATTCGCCTCGATTATCCCTTCACCACCGAGCTCGCCGAGACCGACCCTCTATATCGCTCTGCCCTCGCCGAATTCTATGATGCGAGCGCGAAGCGCCTCGCCGAGAGGCTGGACCGCGGTCAGGACGTGGCCGTGCTCTGCGCCGGCGACCCGTTCTTCTACGGCTCCTATGCGCATCTGCATGAGCGGCTGGCCGAGACTCATTCTTGCGAGGTGATCCCCGGCATCACCGCCATGAGCGGATGCTGGACGAGGGCGGCCACGCCCATGACCTGCGGCGATGAGATGCTGGCCGTGCTGTCCGGCACCATGGATGTCGACAGTCTCGTCGAGCGGCTCGCGGCTTGCGAGGCGGTGGTGATCATGAAGGTCGGCCGCAACCTCCGCAAGATCAGACAGGCGCTGGCCCGCGCAGGGATGCTCGATCGCGCCATCTATGTCGAGCGCGGCACCATGCCCGAGGAGCGTATCCTGCGTCTTGCCGATAAGCCCGACGACGAGGCGGCCTATTTCGGCATCGTGCTGGTGCCAGGTTTACGGAAGCCGCTATGACCGGGCGCCTCTCTATTGTCGGCCTTGGCCCCGGTGCGCCGGAGCTGATGACGTCGCTCGCCGCCGAAACGCTGCGGGCCGCGACCGACGTTGTCGGCTATGCGCCCTATCTTGCGCGTGTCCCGGTGGGTGCCGGTCAGCGCCGCCACGCCTCCGACAATCGCGAGGAGCTTGCCCGCGCCCGCCAGGCGCTTGAGCTTGCGGCGCAAGGCAAGTCCGTCGCGGTCGTCTCCTCTGGCGATCCCGGGGTGTTTGCCATGGCGAGCGCAGTCTTCGAGGTGATCGAGACGATTGACGCCGCCTGGAAGGATATTGACATCACCGTGGTGCCAGGCGTCTCGGCCATGCTGGCGGCTGCCGCTCGCATCGGCGCTCCGCTCGGCCATGATTTCTGCGTCATCTCGCTTTCCGACAATCTGAAGCCCTGGGAGCTGGTGCTGAAGCGCCTGGAGGCCGCGGCGGCGAGTGACTTTATTATTGTGCTCTACAACCCGGCATCGAAGGCACGCCCCTGGCAGCTCAGCGAAGCCTTGGGCCTTATCGCGCGGCATCGTGCCGGCGCCACCCCCGTAATCTTTGCGCACGCGATCAGCCAAGCCGATGAAAGCATTGAGATTACGACGATTGCGGAGGCCGACCCTACGCACGCCGATATGCGGACGCTCGTCATTATAGGATCGAGCGCGACGCGGCTGATCCAAGGATCGAGAGGGCCATTCGTCTACACGCCCCGTCACGCGGAGCTGGTCGAGCTATGAGCGCCTTCCAGCCAGTCAAGCGCCTCCGCGACGGTCTCGACGCTCGGTGCCTCAGGCATTGCGGGGCGCTCAACCATGACCACGGGAAGATTGAGCGCGCGGGCGGCGGCGAGCTTGGCCGCGGTCGCGGTGCCACCGGAATTCTTGGTGACCAAGACGTCGATCGCGTGTGCCCGCAACAGCTCGAACTCGTCGGCATAGGCGAAAGGCCCTCGCGCGCTGATCGTCTTGACGCGTGGCGGCAGGACGTCCGGCTCCGGCGTCTCGACGCTGCGCAGCAGATAGAAATGATGGGCCGCCGCCTTGAACGGCGCGAGCTCCTTCCGCCCGGTGGTCAGCAAGACGCGCCTCGGCTCGTCGCCAAGCGCCGCGGCAGCGTCATTGAGATCCGCGACCGTGATCCAATTGTCGCCAGGCTCAGGCATCCAGGGCGGCCGGCGGATGGCAAGGAGCTTGACGCCGGCCAGTGCCGCCGCCTCGACAGCGTTCCGCTTCATCCTCGCGGCATATGGATGGGTGGCGTCTACCAGAATATCGATGCGGTTCAGGGCGAGATAGCGCGCCAGCCCTTCCGCGCCGCCGAACCCGCCGCTTCGCGTTGGTGTCGAGCCTCCGGCTGGGTGCTGGGTGCGGCCGGCGAGCGACAGCGTTGCCGCGAAACGCTGGTCGGACGCGAGCACCCGCACCAGACTCGCGCCCTCGCTGCTGCCACCGAGAATGAGAAGCTTTGTTTGCGGCATTCAAGCTCGAAGGTTGCGCCATGACCGATGCGCGACATCAGCATCAGCCAGGCCGTTGGCTCGCCATCGTGGGGCTCGGCGAGGACGGTGTCGAGGGCCTTACCCCGGCGGCCAAGGCGCTAATCGCCAATGCGAAGCTCGTCATCGGCGGGCGCCGCCATCTGGCGCTGGCCGACGGCCTGCCGCGCGGCGAATGCCTGCCTTGGCCGAGCCCGATCGCGGAGTCTGTGCCCACCATCCTTGCTTATCGCGGCGAGCCGGTGACGGTGCTCGCTTCCGGCGATCCTTATTGCTTCGGCGTTGGCGCCATGCTCTCGGCCCATGTGCCGCCGGACGAGATGATCTGCGTGCCGGCGCCGTCGTCGCTGTCACTGGCTTGCGCGCGGCTCGGCTGGGCGCTCGACGATGTGGCGGCGATCTCGCTGTGCGGCAGGTCCATCCATACGCTGGCGCCCGTGTTGCAGCCGAAGCGGCGCGTGCTCGTCCTCTCGGCCGACGCGACTACGCCCGCCGAGGTGGCGCGCTATCTTACCGCGCGCGGCTTCGAGCAGTCCGTGCTGCATGTGCTGGAAGCCTTGGGCGGTCGACGCGAGCGGATACGCGCGACGACCGCCGACCGCTTCGGGCTGAATGACGTCGAGGCGCTGAACCTCGTGGCCATCGAGGTCGAGGCAGGCGCGCACGCCAAGATCATTCCGCTTAGCGCCGGGCTGCCCGACGAGATGTTCGAGCATGACGGGCAGATCACCAAGCGCGAGATCAGAGCCGTCACGCTCTCCTTGCTTGCGCCGCGCGCGGGCGAGCTGCTCTGGGATATTGGCTGCGGTTCTGGGTCGATCGCCATCGAATGGCTGCTGCGCCACCCTGCTAACCGCGCCATTGCCATCGAGCGCGATCCAACCCGCGCCGCCCGCGCCGCCGGCAACTCCGCCGAGCTCGGCGTGCCGCGGCTTGAAGTGGTGACCGGCGAGGCGCCGGCGGCGCTCGATGCGCTACCACAGCCGGACGCGATGTTCATCGGCGGGGGAGGGCGGGTCGAAGTGATCGACAAGTGCTGGGCCGCGCTGAAGCCTGGCGGCCGCCTCGTCGCCAACGCCATCACGCTCGACACCGAGCGTGTGTTGCTCGCCGCGCACGCCGAGCACGGCGGCACGCTGACCCGCCTATCCATCGAACGTCTCGACACGGTCGGCGGCAAGCAGGCCTTCCGTCCCGCCATGACGGTGACCCAGTGGACAGTGGTGAAACCATTCGTGGGGCAGCCATGACCGTGCATTTCATCGGTGCAGGGCCGGGTGCGGCCGACCTCATTACGCTCCGCGGGGCCGATCTCATCGCGCGTTGCCCTGTCTGTCTCTATGCAGGCTCGCTGGTGAACTCGGACATTCTCGCGCTTTGCCCGGAAGGCGCGCGCATCGTCGACACTGCGCCCATGAGCCTCGACGAGATCGTCGCCGAATTCGAGGCAGCCCATGCCAAAAGCCAGAACGTAGCCCGGCTCCATTCCGGCGATCTCTCGGTGTATAGTGCCGTCGGCGAGCAGCTTCGCCGCCTCGACGCGCTGTATATTCCCTATACGCTGACGCCCGGCGTCCCGGCCTTCGCTGCTGCCGCGGCTTCGCTCAAGCGCGAGCTGACGCTGCCCGAGGTGGCGCAGTCCCTGGTGCTGACCCGGACCAGCGGGCGGGCATCCGCCATGCCACCGCGCGAGACGCTTGCCAACTTCGCCGCGACCGGCGCCACCATGGTGCTGCATCTCTCCATCCAGGCGCTGGCGCGCGTGGTCGAGGAGGTCCTGCCCTTCTACGGCGCGGATTGCCCTGCGGCTGTGGTTGTCCGTGCGAGCTGGCCCGACGAGCGCATCATCCGCGCCACCCTCGGCACGCTCGCAGCCGAGATCGCCAAGGAACCACCGGGGCGCACGGCCTTGATCCTGGTCGGCCCGGTGCTGGGCGCCGAGGATTTCCGCGACAGCGCGCTATACGATGCGGATTACCGGCGCCGCTACCGCTTGGGAGGCGCGGCATGAACTGGCTTCGCCAGAACTGCCTTCGGCAGGGACTTTCCGACGAGCTGCCCCTCGCGGTCGAAGATTACGATGTCGAGGATAATATCGCTTCCGGCCAGCACATCGGCCGCCATACCCCACGCGCCCTGCGCTACGGCATCACCGAGCGCGACGCGGCTCTCGGCGGCAAGGCAGAAGGCCTCGGCGGCGGTGTTGCACCCGACAATCCGCATCGCGAGCTCATCCGATCCGCCCGCCGCCCGCGCGACATCGGCAAGCGCGCCAAGCTCGACGCGTCCGCGCGCGGAATGAAGATCGAGCAGGCCTTGCGCGAGCTTGGTCATCTTGGCGACACCGCCGGCAATGGTCACGCGGGGGACCGGGTGCTTTCGCAGATATTTCAGCGTGCCGCCGACGAAGTCGCCCATGTCGAGCAGCGCCGCCTCGGGAAGATGGTAGAGCGCCTTCACGGCGTCTTCCGATGTGCGCCCCGTCGCACCCGCCACATGGTCGAGCCCGGTGGCACGCGCGACATCGACGCCGCGATGGATCGAGGCGATCCACGCCGCGCAGGAGTAGGGAATGACGACGCCGGTGGTGCCGAGGATCGACAGCCCGCCAAGGATGCCGAGCCGCGCATTGAGCGTCTTCGCCGCCATCTCCTCGCCATGGGGAATGGAGATCTCGATCTCGACATCGCCGGGCCGGCCAAGCGCGCTCGCAACTTGCGCGATCGCCTCGCGCATCATCTTGCGCGGCACGGGATTGATCGCTGGCTTGCCCGGCGGCACCGGCAGTCCGGGCAGCGTCACCGTGCCGACGCCCGGGCCCGCCTTGAAGCTGACGCCGCTCCTGGTCGCGGCCTCACGCACCGTGGCGAGCACGAGCGCGCCATGGGTCACGTCGGGGTCGTCGCCGGCATCCTTGATCACGCCCGCTGTGGCGGAGCCCGCGTCTCTGTGATTCACCGCCAGCGCAAAGGCCACATGCTGGCCGCCCGGCAAAGTGATCTCGACGGGATCGGGAAATTCCCCGGAGAGGAGAGCGGTGAAGGCGGCCTTGCATGCAGCCGTTGCACAAGCGCCGGTGGTCCAGCCGCGGCGAAGGGGGCGTGCCTCGTCCATGGCACAGGCAATAGACTTTTGGCGCGGGCCTGTCACCGCGAGGCATCGTGGCCATGACCGACGCACTTCAATCCGCGATGGCGCGACTGCCGCTGCTCGAGCCCGGCCATGTTTGGCTGGCCGGCGCCGGCCCCGGAGATCCGGGCCTGCTCACCCTTCAGGCGCTGGCCGGCCTCGGCCAAGCTGAAATCATCGTGCATGACGCGCTGGTCGATCGACGCGTGCTGGCGCTCGCGCATCCCGGCGCCAGTTTCGAATTTGCCGGTAAGCGCGGCGGTAAGCCGTCGCCGTCCCAGGCCAATATCACCGACCGGCTGATTGCGCTGGCGCGCGCCAAGCATCGGGTGCTGCGCCTTAAGGGCGGCGATCCTTGCGTGTTCGGCCGCGGCGGCGAGGAGGCGCTGGCCTTGGCCGCCGCCGGCATCCCCTTTCGCATCATTCCAGGTATCACCTCGGGGATCGCGGCGCTCACAATCGCCTCGATCCCCGCCACCTTGCGCGGGGTGAACCAGGCCCTGATCCTCGTCACCGGTCATTGCTGCGACGGCGAGGACGCGATCGACTGGGGCGCGCTGGCGCGCACCCGCCAGCCGATCGTCCTCTATATGGGCCTGCGCAATCTCGACCATATCGCCGCCGCTCTCATGGTGGCCGGGCTTGATCCCCATGAGCCGGTGGCGGTGATCGCCGCGGCCACGCAGCCCGAACAGCGCATCCTGATCTCGGAATTGCACCGCGTCGTCGCCCAGACGCGCGAGCTTGAATTCGAGGCGCCGGCCATCATCGTCATCGGCGCCATCGTGCGCGTCAGGGCGAAGCTTCTCGCGCTCGCCGGCCGCGTGTCGGACATGGTGGCGTGAGATGAGAGGGCCGACCAAGGCAATTCTCGTCGCGGCGCCGCGCTCCGGCGCAGGCAAGACCACGGTGACGCTCGCCCTTCTGGCCGCCTTCCGGCGTCGGGGCTTGTCCGTGCGCGCCGCCAAATGCGGGCCCGACTATATCGATCCGGCCTTTCATGACGCCGCGACGGGCGCGCCATGCCTCAATCTCGACAGCTGGGCCATGGACCCTGAGTTGCTCGAGAGCCTCATGCATGAGGCGGCGGCGGGCGCCGATCTGCTGATCGTCGAATCCGCCATGGGGCTGTTCGACGGCGTGGCCGGCGCGGCCATAGGGGAGGGCGCAGCCGCCGAGCTCGCGATCCGCTTCCACCTTCCGGTTCTGCTCGTGCTCGATGTCGCGGGACAGGCGCAATCGGCGGCCGCGGTGGTGCATGGCTTCGCCAGCTTCGATCCGCGCGTGCAACTTGCCGGAATCGTGTTGAACCGCGTCGGCAGCGACCGCCATCGCGCCATGATCGAGCGGGCCATCGCCACCCTCGGCATCCCAATCGCGGGCGCCATTGCCCGCGACGAGGCCGTGCATCTGCCCGAGCGCCATCTCGGCCTGATGCAGGCGCTGGAGCATGACGATTTGGCAGAGCGGCTCGACCGCCTCGCCGATCTCGCCGAGCGCCATTGCGATCTAAACCTCATCCAGGCGCTGGCCGGCGCTCTCGAAGTCGAGCCTCATCCCGTCGCCGCCTTGCCCCCGCCGGGCCAACGCATCGCCCTCGCATCCGATGCCGCCTTCGCCTTCATCTATCCGCATGTCTTGAGCGGGTGGCGGCGCGAGGGCGCCGAGATCGTGCCCTTCTCGCCACTTGCCGACGAGCCGCCGCCGCAGGACTGCGAGGCCTGCTGGCTGCCAGGAGGCTATCCGGAGCTCCATGCCGCGAGCCTCGCCAGCGCCGAACGGTTCAAACAAGGGCTCGCGCGCTTCGCGGCGACGCGGGCGGTGCATGGGGAATGCGGCGGCTACATGGTGCTTGGTGCGGGCCTGGTGGATGCCGGCGGCGTTCGCCATGCCATGACCGGCTTGCTTTCACATGTGACGAGTTTTGCCGAGCGCCGTCTGCATCTCGGCTATCGGATTGCGAGGCTGCTTGAGGATTGTCCCCTCGGAGAGGCAGGCACGAGCTTGCGCGGTCACGAGTTCCATTACGCCTCGGTGACCGAGCCGGGCTCCGACGCTCCGCTCGCCGAGCTGTTCGATGGCGAGGGCAAGGCGCTCGGACCAAGCGGCGGACGGCGCGGGCGTGTCACCGGCGCGTTCTTTCATGCCATCGCCTGCGCGCACGAGCTTGCCCAACGCTCGCACCCCGAATTGGCGGCGCTGGCATGAGCGGCATTGCCAGCCTCACCGATTTGCGCGCATCGCTCGAAGGTTTGCGGGAAGGCGACGAGGGCGCCGCAGCGGCGATCGCCTATCGGCAGTCGCGCCTGACCAAGCCGCAAGGGAGCCTCGGGCGGCTTGAGGAGCTTGCCGCCTGGCTCGGGCGCTGGCAGGGGAGGGAGGCGCCACGCCTCGACAGCGTCGAGGTGCTCGTCTTTGCCGGCAACCACGGCGTGACGGCGCGCGGCGTCTCCGCCTATCCAACATCCGTGACCGCCCAGATGGTGGCGAATTTCGAGCGTGGCGGCGCGGCCATCAATCAGATCTGCAAGACCGTCGGCGCATCGCTCCGCGTGATCCCGCTAAAGCTCGACACACCCACCGCGGATTTCACGGAAGCCGAAGCCATGAGCGAGGCCGATTTCATCGAGGCGGTGGCGGCGGGCTTCGACGCGGTATCCCCAGACGCCGACCTCGTCTGCCTCGGCGAGATGGGGATCGGCAACACCACATCGGCATCGGCGTTGGCGGCGGCGCTGCTTGGCGGTGACGGAACGCGCTGGGCGGGGCGGGGCACTGGCCTTGACGATGCTGGCTTGGCGCGGAAGCGCGAGGCGATCGATGCGGGGCTTGAGTACCACCGGCCGCGCCTGTCCGACCCGCTGCAAGCCGCCATGGCGCTGGGCGGCCGCGAGCTCGCCGCCATCCTCGGCGCGGCGCTCGCCGCAAGGCAGCATTCGATTCCCGTGGTGCTCGACGGCTTCATCTCAACGGCCGCCGCCGCGCCGCTTGCGATGTTGCGCCAAGGCGGGCTGGATCACGCCCATGTTGCGCATTGCTCGGCCGAAGCCGGCCATCGCGGGCTCTGCGCCGAGCTCGGCATGCGGCCGATCCTAGACCTCGACATGCGACTCGGCGAAGGTTCCGGTGCCGCGCTTTCCGTGTCGGTGCTGAAGGCTGCGCTCGCCTGCCATTTCGGCATGGCCACCTTCGATGAGGCAGGTGTCGATGAACGCGAATGAGATGGTGCGGGAGAAACTCGCCGAGCTCGCGGTCGCCTTCGGGCTGCTGACGCGCTTTCCCGTGCCGCGCCTGCTGCTCCCCGCGGTCGGGGCGCGTTCCGACGCGGTGTGGGCCTATCCGCTTGTCGGCGCCACGGTCGGCGCGTTGGGCGGCGCCGTCTATTGGCTGGCGCATAGTCTCTCCTGCCCGCCGGCGTTTGCTGCGCTGTGCGCGCTCGCCGCCATGATCATCGCCACCGGAGCGATGCATGAGGACGGCATCGCGGACTTCGCCGATGGCCTCGCCGGCCGCACGCGTGAGCAAAGGCTCGCCATCATGCGCGATCACCAGATCGGCACCTATGGCGTCATCGCCCTTGTGCTCTCGCTCGCCATGCGCGCGACCGCCGTCACGCTCCTCGCCAGACCAAGTGCGGTGGTCGCGGCGCTGATCGCTGCTGGCGCCGCGAGCCGCCTTAGCGCTGTCTTGCTCATGGCGGCGCTTCCGCCCGCGCGGACCGACGGGCTGTCGGTCTCAGTCGGGCGCCCGGACGCGCGCCTCGCGGCCATCGCTCTTGGGCTGACCTTTGCCATCTACTGGCTGCTCCTCCCGTTTGGCGTGGCGCTGCTCGTGGTCTTGAGCGCGGGTCTTGGCGCCGCTGCCATCGGCCGCGTGGCGCTGACCAGACTCGGCGGTCAGACCGGGGATGTGCTGGGCGCCAGCTCTCAGCTCTGCGAATGCCTCGCTTTGGCGGTGCTATTGATCGCCTAGCCCAGTGAACTTGACCCGCATCAATTCGGACATGCGGATTTTGCTCTCTTATATTTTTGCGCGCTTAAAACGTCGACAGTTGACAGCCGCTGGACCGCGGCAAGCGTCGAGGAAACGAGGAGGTCTCGCATGAAGCGTCTGTTGTTGGCCATGCTGGGGGCAAGCATCGTGTTGGCGGCCGCTTCCGGCGCCAGTGCTGATGAGCTGGGCAAATCCCAAGCGGGTTTCGTCTACGCCAAACAGTTCTGTTCGAAGTGTCACGGCATCTCGGGCGAAAAGTCGCCCCTGCCGCAGGCGCCGCGTTTCAAGGACGTGGCCGAGCAGCGTGGGATGACGTCGACGGCGCTGACCGTTTGGCTGCAAACCTCGCATCCCACCATGCCCAACATCATTGTCGAGCCTCAAGACATGCGTAACGTCGTCGCTTATATCCTGAGCCTCAAGGGCCGCGAGTGACCGGACGCCCAGTCGATGGCAATCGGGACGGAGCTACCATGAAGCTTGTCAGGATCTTGTTGCCCATCAATCAGCAGGGAACCACTGAGGTCTGCCGGAAGACCGCGTTCGGTCTGGCGCAGCGTTTCGGCGTGCGGCTCGAAGCCTTGCATCTCTGCGCGGCGCCGTGGGAGCGGATGGCCTATTCGACCGAGCTCAGTCCCTTCTACTCGCAGGAGCTGATCGACATCGGCCGCGAGCAGGTCACCCTCGAACAGAGCGAGGCGAGGAAATGGTTTGACCATGCCCTAGAGGCGCATCCTAGGGTGGCCGCCGATTTCGTCACCGTCGAGGGGCCAGCCGCGCCGATCGTGGCAAGCCGCGCGCGGGTCGCCGATGTGAGCGTGGTGCCGACTATCGGTGCTGAGGACGAGGTGTTTTGGGGAGCCGTGCGGGACGGCGCTCTGTTCCAATCGGGTAGGCCGATGCTCGCGGTACCTCCCGGAGCGCCGGTCCATTTCGGGGAGACGCTGGTCGTGGCCTGGAAAGATAGCGTCGAGGCGGTCCGCGCGGTGATGGCGGCAGCGCCCTTCTTCGCCGCCGCCAAACGCATTTGCCTCGTGACCGTCGAGGAGGGCGATCACGTCGACCAGACCAACGCCGCCATGGCCGGCTACCTCACCGAGGCGGGGCTTAAGGTCGATGCCCCGAAGATCGTGCCCAAGGCGGACAATGTGGGTGAGGCGCTGTTGCTGGAGGCCGCGAGCAAGGAGGCGCCTTTGCTCGTCATGGGGGCCTACGGCCATTGGCGCTGGCGCGAATGGGCCTTTGGCGGCGTCACCGAGCACGTGCTCCGCAACGCCACAATGCCGGTCTTGATGGCGCACTGACGAGATTGAAAATGGCGCCGGTCAGCGCCGCAAGACCCCATAGAGGAAGCCCGCGCCCGCGGCGATGGCGAGTGCAGTAAGCGGGTTGCGGCGGACGGCGTCCGCGACCTCGGCGACGGCCGCATTGGCCGCGCTTTGCATATGCTCGACCTGATGCCTCCCAACGCGGCGCGCATCGCCGGCGAGGGCCTCCAGGTCCTCGCGAAGGCTTGCGACATGCTTTGAGATTTCCTGCAGGTCCTCATTAAGCCCCTGCGCAGTGGGCATTTCGGCGTCGGTCGGGGCCATCTATGATTCTCCTTGGCTAGGCGTACTCGACAAAAAGGGAGAGCGAAATCGCGCTTCAATCCTAGACGATCGCGCTCGACCGATGCACCCGGTTCCACAATTTGCCAAACACGAAGCCGGTGATGTAACCGATTCCGGCCGTGACGAGGACCAGGATCGCCGCCCTGCCGATGGCGAACGGTTCGATGACATAGATCGGCTTGATGAAATGAATCCAAAATAGAAAGTCTATCAGCGGCTGCGCCACGCCGAGCGCGACCATGAGCGCCCACAGCAAGTGCCAGCCCCCGAGCAGGGCGCCAAGCACGAGACCGGCTCGGTTCGGATCCATGTTGCCCATGGGAAAGCCTCCGCCAGGTCGAGCTTTGGGTTTAGCGCGCGCGAGCCTCGACAATTGACACTCATCCCAGGCCTGCGCTTTGATTTGCCTCAATCATCCGGGTAGTCCCGCTAACCCTCGCCCACAAGGCGAGAGTCGTATCGGTTAAATGGTGTTCTCATTGAGTTTTCTACCCGAAACCGGCTCCTTCGAAAGACTGAGACAGGCGGTCCTCAATCGACCGTCCACCGGCCCTTATTGGCTCGCGCTGGGGGCGCTTGGTGTCTTGCTGCTGCTTCGGATTGGCCTGGAGCCTTGGCTTCAGGATCGCGCGGCCTTCCTCCTCTTTGTCCCGGCCGTTCTGCTCTCCGCCGGCGTTGGCGGATTAGGGCCGGGGCTTACCGCAACGACCCTAGGCTTGACGTTGGGGGTTCTCTTCGTCGCCGGTGGCGAGGGATTGACCAACCCCGAGATCATCGAAGCTGCGATCTTTGCGTCTGTCGGCGCCGGTATCTCCTGGTTCGGCGAGCAGCTGCGCCGCACTATTAGCCATGATAGGAAGACCGTGCTCGATCTCCGGGCACGTGAAGCGCATCTGCGGTCGGTGCTCGACACCGTGCCGGACGCCACCATCGTGATCGACGAGCGGGGCATCATACAGTCGTTCAACGCCGCCGCCGAGCGTCTGTTCGGGCATCGGGAGGCCGCGGTGGTCGGACAGAATGTGAGCATGCTCATGCCCACGCCGTTCCGGGAGGAGCATGACGGCTATATCGCCCACTACCTCGCCACCGGCGAGAAGCGCATCATCGGCATCGACCGCGTCGTCACCGGTCAGCGCAAGGACGGCTCGACCTTCCCCATGAAGCTCGAGGTCGGCGAGGTGCGGTCCGGCGAGCGGCGGTTTTTCACCGGCTTCATCAACGACCTGACCGAGCGCCAGGCGACCGAGCGTCAGTTGGAAGAGCTGCAATCCGAATTGGCGAGGCTGTCCCGCTTGACCGCCATGGGCGAGATGGCCTCGACGCTTGCTCATGAGATCAACCAGCCGCTATCGGCCATCGCCAACTACCTGCAAGGTTGCCGGCGCCTGCTCGAAGGAATCGAGCATCGGAACGTGCACAAGATCCAAGACGCCTTGGGCGAGACTACGAAGCAGACGCTGCGCGCCGGACAGATCATCCGCCAGCTCCGCGAATTCGTGGCGCGCGGCGAGACCGAGAAGCGGCCCGAGAACATCAACAAAGTAGTCGAGGAGGCGAGCGCGCTCGCACTGGTGGGGGCCAAGGAGCAGGGCGTCAAGACGATCTTCCGCTTCGATACGCGTGTAGGGCCAGTGCTTGTGGAGAAGGTTCAGATTCAGCAGGTGCTGTTGAATCTGATACGCAACGCCGTCGAGGCCATGCATGGTTGCGAGCGGAAGGAACTAGTGGTCAACACCGCATTGTCGGAAGACGGCATGGTCGAGGTCAGCGTGATCGACACAGGCTGCGGCCTTGCTGAGGAGATCGTGCCGCGCCTGTTTCAGCCCTTCGTCACCACCAAACCCGCCGGGATGGGCGTTGGCCTGTCCATCTCCAAGCGCATCATCGAAGCCCATGGCGGAGAGATGTGGGCGGAACCCAATCCCGCGGGCGGGACCCTGTTCCGCTTCACCCTGGAGCCCTCGAGCGAAATGAGCGGCAGCGATGCAAGATAACTTCGTGGTGCATATCGTCGACGATGACGAGGCGGTGCGCCAATCGCTTGCGTTTCTGTTGAGCACCGCCGGCATACCGGTACGCGTCTACGACTCGGCAACGTCGTTTCTCGACTCGCTTGGCTCGCTGCAGGCCGGCTGCCTGATCACCGATGTGCGTATGCCAGACCTGACCGGCATCGAGCTGCTGCAGCGCCTCAAGGCCAAATCGATCAACCTTCCCGTCATCGTGATCACCGGGCATGGCGACATCCCCTTGGCCGTGGAGGCGATGAAGTCCGGCGCCATCGATTTCATCGAGAAGCCCTTCGCCGAGGAGGCGATTTTGCGGGCGGTGCGCGCCGCCGAGGTGAGCGCCAAGAAGCACGGGCGGCGCTCCGAAGACGGAACTGCCCTGGCGGCCAGGATTGCCGCCTTATCGGAACGCGAGCGGCAGGTGCTTGACGGGCTCGTGGCAGGGAATGCGAACAAGACCATCGCCTATGATCTCGGCATCAGCCCCCGCACCGTCGAGGTCTACCGCGCCAATGTGATGACGAAAATGCAGGCAAAAAACCTATCCGAGCTCATCCGCATGACGCTGGCGGTCCTGCCGCCTGACTGATCGGCCAGCCGGAACTGCGAGCTTCAGCCAATCCTCCAATCGCCGCCCCTTTGATGTAGCTCAAAGCTGCCTGTGTCACGCGCCCATACCCTACCTCCGGTTGCGGGATAGGCGTTGGCCTGTGGGGGGCCGCACGAGAGCGAGGACAGAGAGGTGGCAGAGGCTGGCACGGTCCTCATCGCGGTCAGAGACGCGGTCTTGGCCGACTCCTTGCGTTTCTCCTTGGAGCTCGAGGGCTATGCCGCGAAGCTCTGCGATCTACCGTTCAACCCGGTGAAGAGCGTCGAGCCACGGGCCTGCTTCCTGCTCGATCAGGACGTATTTGCGACATTGATTGGCAAAGGCGACGGCGCGGCATTAGGCCGGCTCGGTGTGCCGACCGTACTGATGGTCAACCAACGGACTCAACGTCTGTTGGAACATGCCAAGGCGGCGGGGATCACCTCCATCGTCGAAAAACCGCTGCTTGGCGGCGTCCTGTTCGAGACCATAAGAAAGGTGCTTGAGGCGGACGGCGCGTTGAGCAAAGACTAGGCGCCCTCTCCTGGCAGGCAAAGGGCGGAGTGCGGATGCTGTCTTACAAGGAAATGGACAACCTCGCCGCGGTCGAGATCGAAATTTCGGCCCGGGTCTCTACCGAGGAGTTCGACAAGACGGCGCAAAAGCTTGAAGCCTTCATCGCGCGGCATGGCCGCGTGCGCGTGCTCGAGATCATCCATGATTTCGAAGGCATGGATGCGAAAGCGTTCTGGCACGATTTGAAGTTCAGCCTCCGGCATCTGAACGACTTCAGCCGCTGCGCCATTGTCTCTGACGCAAAATGGCTTTCGCTCTGGTCGGCCGTCGCGGAGCCGTTCATCGACTGCGAGGTCTCGTATTTTCCGCCGGGCGAAGTTGAAACCGCGCGCGACTGGCTATTGTGGCCCGAAGGGGCCGCCGACGTCATCTGAAATCCCGTAACAATCGTGGGGGACGCTCCCGCCGCCTACGTAGTTTCCCGTAGGGAGGTGGCCCGAATTTCCGCGGCCGGACGATCGGCATAGTCAGGAGGTCAGACAGCCCGAGTCACTTGGGAGGATTAATGATGCTGACGCCAGTCGCCCACGCTCCCCGCCTACAAAGCAAACCGGACTTTGCCCTTCGCTTGCGCGGCACTCCCGCCGATGAGACGTCAGGCCTCGGCCCCGTCGGCATTCCCATGAACTTTCGCCCGCAACACGGAAATCTATGCCGAGGGCGAGCCCGCGCGTCACGTCTACAAGGTCGTCTCCGGCGTGATCAGGATCAGCAAGCTGCTTCCCGACGGACGCCGTCAAATCAGCGCCTTCCATACCGCGGGCGACATGTTCGGCTTCGAAGCCGACGATTTGCACAACGCCTCGGCGGAGGCCGTCGTGCCGGTGAAAGTCGTCGCTTACAAATGGCAGAGCCTTTTGGCTGCGGGTACGTGTTCGATGAGTCTCGTCCGCGATCTCCTCAATTTGACG
Source organism: uncultured Alphaproteobacteria bacterium (assembly GCA_963804705.1). Lineage (GTDB taxonomy): Bacteria > Pseudomonadota > Alphaproteobacteria > Rhizobiales > Methyloligellaceae > Methyloceanibacter. Next base: position 475,318 of record CAWDRM010000018.1, on the reverse strand, counting down.
ATGATCGGCCTCCGTCGCACCCAGGAGCATCTCCTCCTGCTGGGGCGCAAGAACGCGCTTGAGCGCGTCGCGGCGTTCCTTATCGAGATGGCGGAGCGCACCAATGCGGGCTCGGTCCTGGAGCTGGCCATGGCGCGACACGATATCGCGGACTATCTCGGCCTCACGCTGGAGACAGTTTCGCGCATGTTCGCCGAGCTCAAAGAGTTGGGCGCAATCAAGCTGGAAGGCGCCCGGCGGGTCCATTTGCTCGATCCCGAGCGGCTTGCGTCCATGCGCGCTTGAGACGGCGGACAGCGCCGGGAGGGGCTTGCGCGGAGCCTATGCTATGCGCCATAGCTCGGCACCCAGGTTAGGCTGGGGCCGGAAGCAGCTCGATCGGCAAAGGCTCACATGACGCAGAAAAAAATCGCCGTCCTCCGACGCACCCTACTTATCCTCCCATGGGTGCTGTCCTCGGGCCTCGCCGTTGCGGCGCCGCTGCCCGGCCAGCCGGACCCCGTGCAGGGCAAGGCTCTGGCCGAACGGCTTTGCACTAACTGCCATCTCGTCGGTGACGCTCAGCAAGGCCACGCCAATGCCGACGTGCCGAGCTTTCACGAGATTGGCAACCAGGAAGGGCAGACGGCCGGCGCCATCACGGCGCACATTATTCTGCCCAAGCATCCCATGCCGCAAATTTCGCTCACCAAGAGCGAGCTTGCCGATCTCAGCGCTTACATTCTCAGTTTGCGTGATGCTGATGGTCGGCAATAGGTGAAATGCAGCACGCCAGCGCGGCGCGGAGTAAAGTCATGAAGAAAATAAAACTGTGGTACGTCATCGCCGATGGTGGGCGGGCGCGTTTCGTCGAGCGCGACGAGGCGGGCATCTTCCGGACGGTGTCGAGCTTCGTCTCTACGGAGCTGCACAAGACCTCCCACGAGCTCGGTCTCGATCATCCGGCGCGCGTGAAGGAGAGCATGTCGATGTCGCGGTCCGCAGTGGAGCCCCGCCGCGATCTGCACGAGGCCGCCAAGGAGGATTTCGTCCGCACCGTCGCGGCCGAGCTCGCCGCCCTGCATGGCGAAGGGAAATTCGATGAGTTGGTCATCGTGGCGCCGCCCCGCGTGCTCGGCGAGTTCCGGGACTGCTTGAGCAAGCCGACCGCCAAGGCCGTCGTCAAGGAGTTGGACAAGGACCTTACCAAGGTCCCCGACCACGAGCTCGCGAGCCACTTCTCGCCGTCGAAGTAAGACGCGGGCACTAAGCCGAAGGTGCCGTCGCCTTCGCGGCGGTGACCGGCAATTTCAGCCGGACTTTGCGCAAGCCAGCATCTTCGGGGTCGGTGGTGACCTCGAAGCCAAGATCGCGGCACATCGCCAGCATGCGCTCGTTGGCGGCGAGCACGTCACCATGCAAATCGTGCAGTCCTTCGCTTTCGGCATATCGGATCAGGTGCTGCATCAGCGCAAAGCCGAGGCCGTGCCCCTTGAGATCGCTGCGCACGATGATGGCGTATTCGGCGCGCGTATAATCGGGGTCGGCAGCAAGCCGCGCCACGCCGAGCAGCTCCTTCTGGTCCGGGCTCAACGCCACGAAGGCCATGGCGCGCGCATAATCGATCTGCGTGAAGAGGGCATTGGTCTTGTGCGAGAACTCCTTGCGCGGGGCGAGAAAGCGAAAGCGGATGTCGTCCGGCGACAGTCTGGCCTGAAAGGCGGCAAGGAGCGGCTCGTCGGTGGGGCGGATCGGCCTGATCAACACCGTCCCTTCGGGCGTTTCGGTCATGGCCTCCCAATGGTTCGGATAGGGGCGTATCGCGAGCCGCGGATTGGGGCCTGGCATGTCGAGCTCGGAGGGCTCGATATGAACGCGGGCATCGAGCGCGATGACGCCGGTCTCGTCGGCGAGCAACGGGTTGATGTCGAGCTCCCTGATGGCGGGGCAATCGACAACGAGCTGCGACAGCCTGACCAGCGTGCCGGCGATCGCCTCGAGATCCGCGGGTCTCCGGTCGCGATATCCCTTGAGCAGCTTGAAGATGCGCGTCTGCTGCATGAGGTCGCGGGCTAGCTCGAGATCCAAGGGCGGCAAGGCGACAGCGGTGTCCTGAATGATTTCCGTGGCCGTGCCACCGGCCCCGAACAGGATCACTGGACCGAACAAGCGGTCGTCGAAGACGCCCAACAGCAATTCATGCGCGTTCGGCCGCACGATCATGGGCTGCACGGTGAAGCCCTCGATCCGCGCATCGGGGCGGTATTGCGCGACCCGCTCACTAATCGCCTCCGCCGCAGCCCTGGCGTCGGCCACGTTGCGTAGTCCGAGACGCACGCCGCCCACGTCGGATTTGTGGGAGATGTCCTCGGACAGCACCTTGATCGCGAGCGACGGCGCCTGCTTGAGCAAGTCGCGCGCGATCTCCTCGACCTCTTGCAGCGAAGCCGCCACGCGCGTCGGCACTGTGGGGATGCCGTAAGCGGTCAGCACCGCCTTGGCCTCCGGCTCGGTCAACATGGCGCGTCCGCTCCGGCCGGCCGCACGCATCGCCTGCCGCGCCGCCTCGGTGTCGATCTCGGAAAGATCGGCCTCGCGCGGGGGCGTCCGCATCAGGGCCTCTTGCGCCTTGGTGTATTGCCAGAGAAAGCCGAAGCCTTTGACCGCGTCCCTCGGTGACTCATAGGTGGGGATGCCCGCCGCTTGGAACTTGGCGCGAGCCTCGGCCGCGGCCTTCTCCCCAAGCCAATTGGTGAGAATGGGCGGCACGCGGCCTTGACCCTGATGCTTCGCGATGGTGTCGATCACCGCTTGCGCGGCCTCGCTCGACGAGGCGAGCGCCGTCGGGCAGTTCATCACGAGAATGGCGCTCGCCTGCGCGCCGCCAAGCGCGGCATCCATGGCCGCGGCGTAGCGGTCGGGAGTTGCGTCGCCGATAATGTCGATCGGGTTGGCGCGCGACCAGGTCTTGGGCAGGATGGCGTCGAGCTGCGCGGTAAGGTCGGGAGAGAGCTTGGCGAGCGACCCTCCCGATTGGATCAAATCGTCGACGGCAAGGACGCCTACGCCCCCGCCATTGGTGAGGATCATGAGCTCGTTGCCCGAGATCGGCTTCAGATTGGTCAGGGTCTCGGCCGCGATGAATAATTCCTCGAGATCGTCGACGCGCACGAGACCCGCGCGGCGGAAGGCGGAGGCGACCGCCGCGTCGCTTCCCGCCAGCGCCCCGGTATGCGTCGCCGCGGCGCGCGCCGAATCCTTGCTGCGCCCGGACTTGATCACGATGACCGGCTTGACGCGTGCGGCCAGCCGGCTCGCCGACATGAACTTGCGGGCGGACGGGATCGTCTCGAGATAAAGCAGGATGGCTTCCGTCGAGATGTCGGCGGCGAGGTAGTCGAGCAGGTCGCCGACATCGACATCGGCCATGTCCCCCATCGACACCACGGCCGAGAAGCCGATGCCGCGCGCCGCGGCCCAATCGAGCACGCCACCCACCAGCGCGCCGGATTGCGACAGAAAGGCGAGCTCGCCGGGTGCCGGCCGCGCCATGCCGAAATTGGCGTTGAGGCCAATTCCGGGCACCCAGACCCCCAAGGAGTTCGGGCCGATGATGCGGAGGCAGGTGGGCCGCGCCGCGTTCAGCATGGTCTGCCGCAGTTCCGGCCCGAGACCGGCGGTGATGACGAGCGCGGCGCGGGTGCCCTTCGCCCCCAACGCCCCAATGAGCGCGGGGATGGTGTTGGGCGGCGTGGCGATCACTGCAAGCTCGGGCGTCTCCGGCAAATCGTCGATGCTGGAGAAGCACTCCCGGCCGCCGATCACCCTATGCTTGGGATTGACGAGATAGATGGGGCCGGCGAACCCGTTCGCGAGGAGGTTCTCGGTGAGCTTGTGGCCGACCGAGCCCACTTCGTCGCTTGCCCCGATCACCGCGACCGAACGTGGGCAGAGCGCGTGCTCAAGATTCCGGATGGTCATGCAAGCTCACGAGGTCCGAACGCTGCGACGGCGCCCTCACGGCACCGGCTGGACCGCCACCACCTTGAAGGTGCGCAAGACGTCATCATGCTCCTTGATCGAAACATAGTCTCCGGCGAGAAACTTATGGTCGCCGAAACGGTAGCCTGTCTCTTCATCCTCGGGGTCGCCGAGCAGGTCGTAATGAAACGCCCAATTCCCGCCGGGTTTTCGGATGAGGTGTCCGATCTCGTCGGGATCGCCGTTCCAGAAGCGCCGCACGCGGCAGCGGTCGCGGTTAGACTTCCACTCCTGCACCGCGATTCGGCCATCCGAGCCAAGCGGGGCGATGAACTCATAGCCTCGCTCGCGGCTCCCTTCCGGAAAATTGTGATCGCGCGCAAGCTCCAGGCGAACATGGCTTAAGCTCATAAACATCCTCCGCAAGGCTAAGGTCTGATCCTCTCAACCCGATGACACAGGCGAACAGAATAGGCGGGTGCCTGCCTTGAGGGAAATCAACCCGATGCAATTGGCGAAAATTATCTTTAGCAGGGCATGACGGCCGCGGCGCACCCTCAATCCTCCGGCGCCGGTCGTTGGCGCGCGATCCTGGACAAGCTTCGCTTGGGCCTCGTCACGCCGATCCGCGCCATGCGGCTGCGCTATTTGCCGCTGCTCATGATCTATTACGCTTATGGCGCACTCGGGCTCGTCTCCATCGCCGAGACCTTCTGGATCAAACAAGCGCTTACCCTGACGCCTTCCGACCTCGCGGCCATCGCCGTCTGGCTCACGCTGCCCTGGACCATCAAGATGGTCTTCGGCCAGCTCGTGGATTCCGTGCCGATCTTTGGCTCCCAGCGAAGGGGCTATGTCTTCATCGGGGCGGCCCTCGTCGCCACGGGGTTGATCACGCTGGCCGGCGCCGCCGGCGGCTGGATCGCCTTCGCCAATCCCAACGCGCTTTACGTCACGGCCCAGCTTCTCATCGTGCTCGGCATTGTGTTGCAGGATGTTGTCGCCGACGCCATGACCACCGAGGTGGTCGAGCGGACGCGCCCCGACGGTGCGCCGCGGCCGCTTCACGAGATCGAGCGGGCGCTCGGTCTCGTGCAGGTGCTGGGCCGGCTAGCGCTCTGGTCCGGCATCCTGTCCGTGGCAGGACTGTCCGGGTGGCTCGCCCATGTCTTTAGCTTTCAGACCGTGTTTCTGCTCGGGCTAATCGTGCCGGTCATCTCCGTCACCGGCGCGTCGCTCGTCCGCCTCGACGGCTTCATGCCGAGGCCCATCGATTGGCGCATCCTTGGCGGGGGACTTTTGTTCGGTGTCGCGGTGCTTGCCATCGGCCTCGGCGGCGTGCCGTTCGGCCAGGAGCTCATCTTCGCGATTTCGCTCCGACCTGGCCATGCGCACCGGCGCTCTCGGCGGGCTGTCCTTCATCCGCCGGCTTCGCCTGCACGACACGCGCACGCCGGTCCTCGTCTTCACCATGCATAGCGATCCGGTCATCGTCAGCCGCGCGCTTGAGGTGGGCGCCACCGGCTACGTCCTCAAGGACACGTCCTCCGACGAGGTCTTGAACGCCTTCCAGAAGGTCCGCGAGGGCCGGCCCTATCTCAGTCACGACCTCGCTTCCGAGGTCGCCTTCATGGAGGCGAGGGGCACGACGAATCCGCTCAAGCGGATGACGGTGCGCGAGCTACAGACGCTGGCCCTCGTGGCCGAGGGCAAACCCTATGGGGTGATCGCCGAGCATTTGCACGTGAGCTACCAGACCGTGGCCAACACCTGCACCCAGCTCAAGGCCAAGCTTGGCGTCCGCACGCTACCCGAGCTGATGCGGATTGCCATCCAGCATCTTCCCGCCACAACCGCAAGGCCTCCGAGATAGCCCTCGGGGCACGGCGAGACGCGAGTGATCGCCGAGACCGGCACGATTCGGTCCGTCCCCGCCAGCCGCGCCTGGTACAGCCACGAATATTTGCGTGGAAGGGTCGCTGGACACACGAAACGTTGTGTCGAGCCGCTGTCCGCGACAGGTGCGGTGCACAATTCTGATCATTCTTTGTGCACGCTTGCAGTCTAGAGAGTCGATACGTCACAGCGGCTTGGCACATTTCGTTGCCACGAGAAATTTTCACTTGCAAAGCGGAGACATTTGGCAATTATGTGCGGGCAGCTTGGCAAGGAGCGCGCCGTCACTTTGCAACGGGTTTTTGATAACCCCTGCGGCACGCTCTGCGATAGGCTGCGGTTCCTCGTGAGGTGTCACTAGCGTGATGTGGTCATCAGAGAACCCGCCATCTGGGGCGGGCGCGAGGCGCGTTAAATTGCTTCGGCGCTTTAGGGCAGCCTCCCATCACAGTGACATTTGGCAAACTCGCAAGGGCTTCGGTGTCCCCTGAGCAATCCGTTGCTGAGGGCAAACGAACACGCCACTAAAACAACTCAGCTTTGATTTCGGTGAACTGAGTAAACTAGGGAGAGGAGAAGGAAATGAACTACCTAAAGTGTAGTCTTGTAACCGGAGGCCTCATCGCGTTGATGATGGGCATCTCCGGTCAAGCTATTGCTGGCTCCGATGAGGAGCAGCTCAAGAGAATGGCCGATCCGGACCAGTGGCCGGCCCCCGGTCGCGATTTCCAGCTTACGCGCCATAGTGCGCTGGCTGACATCAACACCAAGAACATCAGCAAACTGCAGATAGTTTGGCTACAATCGCAGAACAACCTCCGCGGTCATGAAGGTCAGCCCCTCGTGATCAAGGATGTCGGCGGCAAGACCATGTTGTTCATGGTCAGCGGCTGCGCGGCGATGGTCACCTGCAACGAGGTGCAAGCCCTGGATCTTACCGATCCTGACAATCCGAAGGTCGTTTGGAACTACGTCAAGTTGACCGATCGTGACGAGACCGCCATTCCGCGTGCTTGCTGCGACACCGTCAACCGCGGCGGTTCCTATGCCGACGGCAAGTTCGTGTATGGTACCCTCGACGGCTTTTTGATTGCCCTCGACGGCCAGACCGGCAAGGAAGTCTGGGTTGTCAAGCATGCTTGGCCGGAGCACGGTGAGACCATCACCCCCGCTCCGCTGATTGCTGACGACAAGGTGCTCGAAGGCTTCGGCGGTGACGAGTTCGCCGCTCGCGGTCGGATGGTGGCCTACAACCTCAAGGACGGCTCGGTGGCTTGGACTTGTCAGAGCACGGGTTCCGATGCGGACGTGTGCCTGACGGCCGACACCAACAAGGCCAATCCTCAATACGGCCAGGCTGGCAAGGATCTCGGTATCAGCACCTTCCCGGGTGAGGATTACAAGATCGGCGGCGGCGCGGCTTGGGGCTGGTACAGCTACGATCCCGAGCTCAAGATGGTCTACTACTCGACCGGTAACCCCGGCCTGTGGAGCCCGGCCTATCGTTGCCCGGACAAGACCCATGAGGAATGCAACGCTGGTGGTTTCGACAACAAGTGGTCGATGACCATTTTCGGCCGCAAGGTCGATACCGGCGAGGCCGTGTTTGCCTATCAGATGACCCCCTTCGATCAGTGGGACTATGATGGCATCAACGAAAACATCCTCACCGACATGGATGTTGACGGCAAGAAGCGCAAGGTGCTGAGCCACTTCGATCGTAACGGCTTTGCCTATGTGCTCGATCGCACGGACGGCACTCTGCTCCGCGCTAACAAATATGTGACCGTGGACTGGGCCGAGAAGATCGACATGAAGACTGGACGTCCGGTGAAGGTGCGTGAGCACTCTCCGCTGGAGCGTGGCCGCAACGTCGAAGCCTGCCCGTCAGCTATGGGTGGCAAAGACCAGCAGCCGGCTTCCGTCGATCCCAAAGAGCCGAACATGTTCTATGTGCCCACCAACAACTGGTGCATGGAGCTTGAGCCGCAGGAGCGCACGCACACGAACCAGGGCACGGTCTACGTGTTCGCGAACGTGTACATGTATCCTGAGAAGCCCGGCACGACCGGCAAGATCAAGAAGTTCGACGTCTTGACCGGCAAGACCGCATGGGAAGTCCCGGATCCTTATCCGAATTGGGGCGGCACCATGAATACCGACGGTGGCCTGATGTTCTACGGCAGCTTGGGCGGTGATTTCCGCGCTCTCGACCGTGCAACGGGCAAGGTGCTTTGGAGCCGTAAGCTTGGTTCCGGTATCATCGCCAACCCGGCCACTTGGAAAACCGGTGGTCATCAGTATGTCGGTGTCTATTCCGGCATCGGTGGCTGGATCGGTGTTCCGGTCGCGGCCCATCTTGACCTGACCGACAAGTTCGGCGCCATCGGCGCGACCGCTATGACCAAGGCCGCTGGCCTGGCCACGGTCCCCGCGGGCGGCGAGCTGAACGTGTTCCGCGTTTTTGAATAGCGGAATCTAGACAAACAGGCGCCCGATGCCCTTGCGGCATCGGGCGTCCTTTCCTTATATAGGGGTTGTTCCTATATAAGGATGCTCGTACCGCCGTCGATGCGGGCGAGCCAGGCGAGAAGCTCCCGCGCTTCCCCCCACAACCAAGCAAATGCCCCGCGAAACAGGAGCCCCCCATCCCATGTTCGTGCGCATCCTGACTTTCGCGCTCTGTCTTGCCGTATCTGGTTTGGCCTTGGAGCCGGCTTTCGCCGCCAAGGAGATGCGGCGGGATCTCAGCAAGACATTCGATGAGCTCACGCCGAGCGAGAAGATCGCCATCCGGGCTGGGGCCAAGGCCGCCTATAAGGCGAAGAAGCTGCAATCGCTCAAGATCTGCGCCGACCCCGGCAACATGCCGTTCTCCAACGACAAGCTCGAGGGCTTCGAGAACAAGATTGGCAAAGTGCTGGGCGACGCCATCGGCGCGAACGTGACCTTTTACTGGCGTCCCTTCCTCGAGCGCGCCCTGACGCGGGATACCTTCGACTCCGGCATGTGCGACGTGATGATCAATGTGCCCTCCAATTACGGGCGCCTGGTCACCACCAATCCGCTCTACAGGTCGACTTACGTGCTGGTCACCCGCACCGATAAAGGTCTCGATATCAAGAGCTTGGACGATCCGCAACTCAAGGATCTGAAGATCGGCGTATTCCAGACATCAGGGATTCGCGAGGCGCTGGCCAAGCGCGGCGTCGTTAACAACGTGCAGCTCCACGTGGTGACCCACGACGCCGATCTTAAGGTCGAGCATCAGCCCTGGTACCAGGTGCAGCAGGTGATCGACGGCGATCTCGATGTCGCCGCGGTCTGGGGACCGTTCGCGGGCTGGCTGAAGACCATGAAGGACGCGCCGATCACCATCACGCCGGCCAATCTGATGGACGACAAGATTCCGCTCGAGTTCGACCTCGCCATCGGCGTGCGCCAGACCGACGCCTTCCTGAAATACATGCTCGAATTCGCCATGGAAGATAAGAAGGACGAGATCGAGAAGATCCTGAAGGACTTTGGCGTGCCACTGGTGCAATGCAGCCGCTGCCTGGTCCCAGGCGACATTCCTGCCCACGGCTACTACAACGAAGTGTCGCAGGAGGACTTCAAGCCGCGCCCGGATCTCGCCTCGCCGGATCAGGTTGTCACGCAAGAGAAGGTCGAGAACTGGCTCGCCGAGGGCGCCGACCTGACCGAGGAGCTCAGCAACGCGGTTAATGCCAATGACGCCGCCCGGGTCAAATTCCTGGTCGGCAAGGGCGCCGACGTCAACAAGCTTAACGCGCAAGGCGCCGGGCCGCTCCACATCGCCGCCCGCCAGAAGCACCCGGAGATGGTCGAGCTGCTCATCTCCCTCAAGGCCGACCCTAACGCGCCTGATGGCGACGGCCTGACGCCGCTGCTCCATGCCGTGCTCCGCGACGATGTCCCGTCCGTCAAGCTGCTGCTCGCCCACGGCGCTAACATCGAGCAACCGGGACCGGAAGGATTTGGCCCGTTGTCGATCGCCATTTCCGAGAACAGGTACGAAGCAGCGAAAGCGCTGATTGAAGCCGGCGCCAACGTCAACACGGCAGGGGGAGACGGCAAGCTCACCCCGTTGATGATCGCGGCGAGCCAGACCGCCCCGGCCGAAGGCGCCGTCTTCCTCCCGGACAGCACGCGCCCCATCGACATCGCCAAGGTTCTGATTGACGGCAAGGCCGACGTGAACGCGAAGTCGGCGCAAGGGGTGACGCCGCTGATGGTCGCGGCCGCCCACAACAATCCTCCGATAATCGGGCTCCTAATCGAGGCCGGTGCCGATACGACTGCCAAGGACAATGAAGGCAAGACCGCGCTCGAAATTGCCCAGCAGAACGGCAATACGGAGTCGGCTCAAGCCATCCAAGTGCTCGGCGTCGCGAAGTCGGCAAGCGATGCGCCGACACCCGGAACTGGGCAGGGAACAACCAGCCAATGACCCTTGGTCGTTCGGGGCGAGGGGGACTTGGATTTGCGCAAGCCGCAGCCATAGCCTTCGCCTTGTGCGGTCTCGCGGTTTCGCCCGCGTGGGCTGAGGACGCCGGCACCGGCCGCGCCCGCTGCAGCAACGACGCCTGCGGCGGTCAACGGTCAATTCGACGATTATTGCGCCATGGGCCTGGCCGAAGGCCAGTCGGTGAAGACCGACTGCTCGATCAATTGGACGGCCGAGGACGGCAAGGTCTATTGCTTCTCCTCCGAGGCATCGAAAGAGACCTTCCTCAAGAACCCCACCGAGAACATCCAGAAGGCGCGCGAGTTCTTCATCGCCAAGGACAATGCGCCCCCGGCTGCGCCTGCCGCCCAAAGCGCCGCTCCGAGCGCGGGACCCGCCAAGGAGTTCACCGAGGACGACGTCAACGCCGCGGTGAAGCAGGTGATCGATGCGCGGAGCAAGGACGGCGCCTTCGTCTTCCGTGATCCCAAGCTCAACGCCGACCTCAATCTCATCTTCGAGAAGATCAAGATCGTGCGCGGCATGGCAGGCTATGGCCAATTCGCCAACGTCATCTTCCACGACAAGGACAACGATAAGAAGCAATACGCCATCGACTTCTGGTTCAAGCCTGAGGGTCAAGAGCTGAAGCTGATGGACATCCGCGTGCAGAAGGGGCCGAAGCAAGACGGCGACAGCTGGACCATGATCACGCGCCTGCCGGTCGCCTGGTGGTGGCTCCCGGTGCAGGAGCATCCCGGCGATATGGAGATAACCCGCGCCTGGCAGGTGATGGGCGCAATTCACACTTACATCGCCACCCATAAGGACCAGAATGGCGATCTGCCCATCAAGGATGACAAGACCGGCGACACCGTGCCGCTCGAATTCGTCGAGATCCACCAGCCGGTGCGCCATTTGAAGAAGGACGGGCAATATTTCGTCTGCACCGACTTCCGCAAGCCCGGCAGCCAGGACGAATATTACGACATCGATTTCTGGGTCGATCAGAAGTCCGGCAAGCTCGAGGTCAAGGACGTCAAGATGCATAAGGTGCCGGTCCAAGAGGACGGCATCTGGACGCAAGTTCCCCGCTACACCTTTGACGGCATGGATTTCGACGTCACCAACTGATCGCCCGCCAACTGATCCTCACGCTATCGCCAATGTCGTATCCGCGTTCGGTCGCTTCCGCCCCGCACTCCTGCATAGGCGCATCTCCTGGCTTTATGCGCGCAAGCGAACGGCATTCTCAACCTAAAGCTGAAAACTTGACGTGCTCAGCCTGCTGGCCGGTCACGGGACGCAGGCAAGCTGATCTGGCGCGGGGCGTCATGTCTTCGTTATATTCCTCCGCCTTTAGCCCGCGCGATTTCGTTTGCACGGCCTTCCGCAAGGTATCTATATCGGTTTCGGTAAGAGCGGTGGAGCCTTGCCGGGCTCGGCTCCAGGAGAAGGTGAGCCGCGAGGTTCCCGCTGTTTCGGCCGATCTCTGTTTCGACGTGTGTGACTAAAGAGTTCAATGAAAAGGCAACCAGGGTAAGGAAACCAAACTGTGCGCAAAATCATCACCGGTCTTTTAGCGTTAGGAGTAGTCGTGATCGGCGTGGGGCTCTGGCAGTGCCAGGCCGCTGACGAAGCCGCGCCACCGCCAGCATCGGGTGCAACTCCTCCGGCCGCCGCCGGGGCTGCGCCAGCAACGCCCGCCGCGCCTGCGGGCGGCGAGGCAGCGGCACCTGCCGCACCTGCGGCCGGCGGCGCCGACATGACGCCGTTCGATCTCGTCAAGGCCACGCCCAACGGCCAGCTGAAGAATCCCTTCAACGACAAGCTTGCCGAGGTCGCTGACGAGGGTCACAAGAGATATATGGGTACTGGCTGCAATGGCTGTCACGGCGGCACGGGCGGCGGTGGGATGTGCCCTCCGATTTCCAATGAGGTGTGGAACTACGACCCCACCGACGATACGCTGTTCCGCTTGATAACGCTCGGTAGCAATTGCAAGGACTACGCCGACTGCATGGAGAAAGAGGGCTTTCCGCGGCATGCGCGCGAAACTGTCAGTTTCCCGATGCCGGCCCAAGGTCAACGGTCCATTTCTCAGCCCAACAATCCGGCACCGCTGACTAAGGTCGACGACGTATGGAAGATCATCTCCTGGATCCGGGTCATCAATCCGAATTCGCTGAAGGCGAATTCGGCACCGGCGGCGCCGCCCCAATAGTCTCGACGCGACGCCTGACCGGCGTTTGTTTACGCTTCAGCCGCCAAGCTGCTTGTCAGCTTGGCGGCTGTGTCGCGTTCATGAGGACGGTTTGCCGGACAGGCCTCGCATTTCGATGAGGCATCTTCCGGTACGGCGTCCCTGGGAATCAGATCCGCGTCACGCACCGTCAAGGTTGCGATAGTTTAACTTGGCAAAAAGATTGCCATGGTGTGCGGTACGCATTGCCTTAAGTCCACATCTCTGAAAGATAGTGTTCCCAATCGGTGGAGGCTTTGCCGCTAGCTTTCCAGCGTCACTAGCGGCCGAGCTTCCGAATGTAAAAGACGTCATGGGAGCAACGCCTACGCTTATGTCTAGTGTGTCGGTCTTTACTTTGCGGCGTGGCGCCAGAGTGCTCAGCGGCGCCGTCGCAGTCCTCCTTACAGTCTGGATGTCGAGCGGGGCGTCGGTCGCCGAGGATGCGAAAGCGCCGGCACCGACGGGAGCCGCGGCCCCCGCAGCACCGGCCGCGACGCCCGCGGCCCCCGCGGCGCAGGCCGCCACTCCAGCGCCTGCCGCCGCGCCGGAGCAGCCAGCCCTTACCAAATTGAAGGTCTATTATCTCGGCAAGGCATATCCCGAGCCGCTGCCGCTCTCCTACGCCGAACGACCGGTGACCGATAAGGGCATCGAGGGCGCGCGCCTGTACATCAAGCAAGCCAATAAGTCCGGCGGCTTCGTCGGCATGGGCTTCGATCTCGTCGAGGCCGTCGTTCCGGAGAACGGCGACGTCGTTGCCAAGGCCAAGGAGATCCTGAAGGACGGCGATGCCATGATCGTCGCCGATCTCGAGCCGAAGGATCTGCTTGCCGTCGCCGATTTGCCCGAAGCCAAGAACTCGATTCTGATGAACATCCGCTCGAGCGCCGAGATCCTGCGTCAGGAAGAATGCCGCCAGAACGTGTTTCACGTCGCGCCGGATTGGGCCATGCGCGCCGACGCGCTCGCGCAATATTTGATCTGGAAGAAATGGCCGCGCTGGGTGGTGCTCCACGGCAACTCGGCGGCGGACAAGGATTATCTCGCCATGATTGAGCGCGCCGCCAAGCGTTATGGCGGCCGGGTCGTGCAGGAGACGGTGTATCCCTTTCCCCCCGGCGCTCGCAATCTCGACTCGGGCTATCAGCAGGTGCAGTCCCAGATTCCGATTGTCACCGAGCAGCTCCCTGACCATGACGTGATCTGGGTGATCGATACCGACGAGTTCTTCGGCGACTATCTCCCGTATCGCACCTATCGCCCCGATCTCGTGGTCGGCACGCAAGGTCTGCAGGCGCTCGCCTGGGACAAGTCCTATACCGAATACGGCGCGATGACCTTTCAGAACGATATGTTTAAGCTCGCCAAACGCGATTCGACCGAACGCGACTACAGCGCCTGGATCGCCGTCCGGGCCTTCACCGACGCGGCGATGCGGGCCGGCAAGACCACCGTGCCGGAGATCAAGGCCTATATCCTGTCGGATGACTTCAACCTGGAAGCTCATAAGGGGATGGCCCTCAATTTCCGCCGCTGGGACCATCAGATGCGGCAGCCGATTCTCCTCGGCGGTGGCACACGCACTGTCGCCTCCAAGTCGCCGCAGGAAGGCTTCCTGCACGAGAAGAACGTCGTCGACACGCTCGGCTACGACGAGCCGGAAACCAAGTGCAAATTCCATTAGCGTCAGCTCGAAGGTATGACCCGATGACCCGCCTCACCGCTCTGTTCGCATTCATCACGGCGCTGCTTGTCTTTGCCGCGCCGTCCTTCGCCGGGAAGATTTTCGTCTCCAACGAGAAGGACAATACCGTCACCGTGCTCGACACCGATACGCTACAGACGATCAAGACCATCCCCGTCGGCCGGCGCCCGCGAGGTGTCATTTTGAGCCCGGACTTCAAGGAGCTGTTCGTAGCGGCCGGCGACGGCGACATCATGGATGTGATCGATACCACGACGCTCGAGAAGAGCCGCGAGCTCGAATCCGGACCCGACCCTGAACTGATGGCCATCGATTCCAAGGGCAAGAAGATCTACATCGCCAATGAGGACGATTCCCTCGTGACCATCATGGACATCAAGAGCGGTGACGTTTTGGGCGAGGTTCCGGTTGGCGTCGAGCCCGAAGGCATGACGGTGAGCCCCGGCGACAGATACACCGCGGCCACCTCCGAGAGCACCAGCATGGCGCATATCATCGACAACGAGAAAATGAAGCTCATCGCCAATGTGCTGGTCGATAGCCGCCCGCGCGAGGCCAAATTTACCGAAGACGGTAAGGAGCTTTGGGTGTCGTCGGAAGTTGGCGGCTCGATCTCGGTGATCGACCCCACCACCTGGAAGGTCACCAAGAAGATCCGCTTCGAGGTGCCTGGCGTGCGGCCCGAGCTGCTGCAACCGGTCGGCATGAATTTCACCAAGGACGGCAAGCTGCTGTTTGTGGCGCTCGGTCCCGCCAACCGCGTGGCCGTTATCGACACCGCGACCAAGGAGGTGAAGGACTACATCCTGGTGGGGCAGCGGCCGTGGCATGGCGAGCTCAGCCCAGACGGCAAGAAGTACTATGTCGCCAACGGCCTCACCAACGACTTGACCATCATCGACGTCAGTTCGCTCAAGGCGGAGAAGTCCGTGCCCGTCGGGCGTCTGCCCTGGGGCGTGGCGGTGATGCCCTGATCAGGCGGAAGAAGAATCGTCATGCCCGGACTTTGATCCGGGCATTCATGCCATTACGGCTCGGCAAGTTGAAGCGCCATTGGGTTGGATTGCCGGGTCGAGCCCGGTAATGACGCGTTCCAAAAATCGCAGCATCAAGCGCCGTCGGCGCCGTTCCGCTTCGCGACGCGCCACACGCAGGCCTCGGACATGAGGATGGCGCCGAGCGAGATCGCGACCGAGATGAGCGTGAGCCGGAGCGCGCCGGCTTCCCCGCCCGGGACTTGCGTGAGGCTATAGATCAAGGTCGGCAGCGTCTGCGTCTCCCCGGGAATGTTGGAGACGAAGGTGATGGTGGCGCCGAACTCGCCCATGGCCCGGGCGAAGCAGAGGATGGCGCCGGCGACGATGCCGGGCGCGGCGAGCGGCAGCGTCACCGTGAGGAACACGAAAGCCCGGTTGGCGCCGAGCGTACCTGCGGCCTGTTCGAGCCGCCGGTCTACCGCCTCGAGCGAGAGCTGGATGGCGCGGACCATGAGCGGAAAGCCCATCACCGCGCAGGCGAGAGCCGCCCCGGTCCAGCGAAAGGCGAGCACGATGCCGAAATGCTCGGCGAGCATGCGCCCGAGCGGCCCCTGCCGGCCGAACAGCAGCAGCAACACATAGCCGGTGACGACGGGCGGCAAGACCAGCGGCAGCAGCACCAGCGCGTTCAGCAGCGGACGGCCGAGGAAACGGCCGCGCGCGAGCACAAAGGCGACCGCCACGCCGAACGGCAGGCTCGCCGCCGTGGCCAGAGCCGCGACGCGCAAGGAAAGCTTGATGGCGGTAAGCTCTTCGGGTGTCAGCGTGAGCACAACGACGAAACCCCCGAAAAGCCTTGACGCTCTTCGGCTGAGGGCGTTCAGACTAGTAGTTCAATAGCACCTTGAAGCCCTGGGCCTCAAACACGCTCTGCGCCGCGGGCGACTTGAGATAAGCGAGGAAGGTCGGTGCGTCCGAGTTGGTCGAGGCCGCAACCTCCGCCGCAGGATAGAGGATCGGCGGGTGCGTGCTCTCGGGAAAAACATCGAGCACCTTGACGTTGGGATCTGCCTTGGCGTCGGTGGCATAGACGATGCCGAGCGGCGTTTCCCCGCGTGACACGAGTTGCAGCGCCGCGCGAACATTCTCGGCCTGGGCGAGCTTGTCCTTCACCCCATCCCAGACGCCGAGCTTCTCAAGCGCCGCCTTGCCGTATTTCCCTGCCGGTACGGCCTGAGTGTCGGCCATGGCGAGACGCCCGTCGCCAAGCAGCGAAGCAAGCGGGAAGGACGACGCGATCGTGGCCGCGAGCTTCGAATCCTTTGGCACGATCAGCACGAGCCGATTGCCGAGAAGATCGAACCGCGTGTCCGGTTTGATCAGCTTGCGCGTGGCGAGATAGTCCATCCAATCCTCGTCCGCCGAGATGAACAGATCGGCCGGGGCGCCTTGCTCGATCTGCTTGGCGAGCGCCGAGGACGCCGCGTAGGAGATGGTGGCCTGTTTGCCGCTTGCCTTTTGCCAATCCGCATTGACGGCATCGAGCGCGTCTTTGAGGCTCGCCGCGGCGAACACGACCGGGCCCTTGCCCGCCGCGCTGGCTTGAAGCGGAACAATGGCAATGCCGATCGCCAAACCCGCGAACAGCACATGAAGCAAATCCCTACGCGTCACCGTCGTCATGACCTTTAACCTATTACGTCCCCTGGAAACTTGTTTCGACGATACTCTTGGCACCGCCGGGCTGTCGTGCCTCTTCTTTAAGCTTCAGCAGCGCCTCGCGGACGGGCGGGTCGATGCCTTCGCCGCCCGCATCGATATAGGCGAAGATTGCCGCGCGCATCCGCGGGTCCCAGAACTTTCTGATGTGGTTGGCGATTCCCGGCACGACCTCATCGGCGCGTTGCACCTCAAAGAATTTACCGATTTGGTTCGCCATATAGACGAGGCGGTCAGGCGACATGGGTAGCACGCTCTTCTTGCACGCGATGAGGATGGGTGAAGACTTCGAAACCGTCGGATCGGGCGATCGCCACGAGCGTGATCCCCGCGGCCTCGGCCATTTGGAGGGCGAGCGCCGTCGGCGCCGACACCGCGACGATGACGGGCACCCCGATGGCGGCGGCTTTCTGCACCATCTCGACCGAAACCCGGCTGGTCAGCAGGAGCACGCCTTGCGCCGCGGAATGCTGGCTCCGCGCAAGCGCGCCGGCGAGCTTGTCCAGCGCATTGTGGCGGCCGACATCTTCCCGCAAGCCCACAAGGCCGCGCGCAGGCTCCCAGAAGGCCGCGGTATGCACGGCGCGCGTCTCCTGATTCAGCGCTTGCGCCGGCGCGAGCGAGCCGACCGCCGTCATGATCTGGTCCGGCATGAAGCTGTGGCCCGTGCCGACGGGGCTGGGAGGGCGCATGGCCTCGGCCAAGCTCTCGATACCGCACAGCCCGCAGCCCGTTGGGCCGGCATGCTGCCTGCGGCGTGAGGTGAGTGTCGCCGCCTCAGCCTCGCCGAGCCACATGCGGAGTTCGAGCCCAAGCTCGGTCTCCACGATCTCCAGCTCACGAATCGCATCGGCATGGCTGACGACGCCTTCCGTCAGGCTGAAGCCGACGGCAAAGTCTTGCAGATCCTGCGGCGTCGCCATCATTACCGCGTAAGTGGTGGCGTTATAGGTGAAGGCGATCGCGGTCTCTTCCGGTATGGCGCGGGCGCCATGCGTAACGCCCGGGCTGCGCCAAAGCACACGCGGGACGCGGACAACCGGCAGCGCCATGCTGGTCTGCCTACTCCGCCGCGACGAGCGGCTCCGCGATCCGGCGCGACTGCCGGCCGAGCTCCTCATATTCCTCCTGCCACTCGGACGGCCCGTTGGACGGCATCACCTGCACGGCCGTCACTTTGTATTCCGGGCAGTTGGTGGCCCAGTCGGAGAACTCGGTGGTGACCACGTTCACCTGGGTGTTGGGATGGTGAAAGGTCGTGTAGACCACGCCGGGAGCCACCCGCTCGGTGATATGAGCGCGGAGCGTCGTGTCGCCCGCGCGGCTCGCGAGATTCACCCAGTCGCCGTCGCGCACGCCGCGCTGCTCGGCATCGTGCGGATGGATCTCCAGCACATCCTCCTCGTGCCAGACGACGTTGGCGGTGCGTCGCGTCTGCGCGCCGACATTGTATTGGCTCAGGATGCGGCCGGTGGTGAGCAGCAGCGGGTAGCGCGGGCCGGTCCGCTCGTCGGTTGCCACATATTCGGTGATGACGAATTTGCCCTTGCCGCGCACGAAGCCGTTGATGTGCATGATCGGCGTGCCGTCCGGTGCTTTGGCGTTGCAAGGCCACTGCACCGAGCCGAGTTCGTCGAGTTTCTTGTAGGACACGTCGGCAAAGGTGGGCGTGAGCCGGGCGATCTCATCCATGATCTCGGATGGGTGGTTGTAATGCATCGGGTAGCCGAGCGCGTTGGAGAGCAGCTCGGTGATCTCCCAGTCTTCGTAACCGTTCTTGGGCATCATCACCTTGCGTACCATCTGGATGCGACGCTCGGCATTGGTGAAGGTGCCGTTCTTCTCGAGGAAGGTGGAGCCGGGCAGGAAGACATGGGCGTAGTTCGCGGTCTCGATCAGGAACAAATCCTGCACCACCACGCATTCCATGGCGGCGAGCCCCGCCGCCATATGCTGCGTGTTCGGATCGGATTGGAGAATGTCTTCGCCCTGGATGTAGAGGCCCTTGAACGAGCCGTCGACCGCGGCATCCATCATATTGGGGATGCGCAAGCCGGGCTCGGCATCGAGCGGCCGGCCCCACAGCGCCTCGAACATCGCGCGCGTGGCGTCCTCGGAAACGTGCCGGTAGCCCGAGACCTCATGCGGGAACGATCCCATGTCGCATGATCCCTGGACGTTGTTTTGCCCACGAAGTGGGTTCACGCCGACGCCCTCGCGGCCGATATTGCCGGTGGCCATGGCGAGGTTGGCGATCGCCATCACCGTGGTCGAGCCCTGGCTGTGCTCGGTGACGCCGAGGCCGTAAAAAATCGCGCCGTTGCCGCCGGTGGCATAGAGCCGCGCCGCGCCGCGGATCAGCTCGGCGGGCACGCCAGAGACTTTCTCTACCGCCTCGGGGCTGTGCCGCTCGTCGGTGACGAATGCCGCCCAATCCTGGAACTCGTCCCAGTCGCAGCGCTCGCGCACGAAGGCCTCGTTGACCAGCCCCTCGGTGACGATGACATGGGCGAGCGACGTCACCACCGCGACATTGGTGCCTGGCTTCAGCGGCAAATGGTAGTCCGCCTCGATATGGGGCGTGCGCACGAGGTCGATGCGGCGGGGATCAAGAATGATCAGCTTGGCGCCTTCGCGTAAGCGCTTCTTCATGCGCGAGGCGAACACGGGATGGCCGTCGGTCGGATTGGCGCCGATGATCATGATCACGTCGGAAAATTCGACGGAGTCGAAATCCTGGGTGCCGGCCGAGGTGCCATAGGCCGTCTTCAGGCCGTAGCCGGTCGGCGAATGGCAGACGCGCGCGCAAGTGTCGACATTGTTGTTGCCGAAGGCCGCGCGGACGAGCTTCTGCACCAGGAACGTTTCCTCGTTGGTGCAGCGCGACGAGGTGATGCCGCCCACCGAACTCCGCCCGTATTTCTCCTGGATGCGTTTGAACTCCGAGGCCGCGTAACCGATCGCCTCCTCCCAGGAGACCTCGCGCCAGGGATCGGTGATCTTGGCGCGGATCATCGGTTTCAGCATGCGATCCTTGTGGGTGGCGTAGCCCCACGCGAAGCGGCCCTTG
Source organism: uncultured Alphaproteobacteria bacterium (assembly GCA_963804705.1). GTDB lineage: Bacteria > Pseudomonadota > Alphaproteobacteria > Rhizobiales > Methyloligellaceae > Methyloceanibacter. The sequence goes on along the minus strand of CAWDRM010000018.1, from coordinate 455,278 downwards.
ACGCAGGAATGGCCACGATTGGCCTTGCCGTCCTTGTAGGGGATCATGCGCACCACCTCTTCGCCGCGCATCTCGGCCTTGAAGGCGCAGCCCACGCCGCAATAGGCGCAAGTGGTGACGACGGAATGCTCAGGCGTGCCGATCTCGATCACCGACTTCTCGTTGAGGGTGGCGGTGGGGCAGGCCTGCACGCAGGCGCCGCACGACACGCATTCGGACTGAAGGAAGGATTCCTCCATGCTCGGCGACACCACCGAGTCGAAGCCGCGGCCGGCGATGGTCAGGGCAAACGTGCCTTGCACCTCCTCGCACGCCCGCACGCAGCGCGAGCAGACGATGCATTTGGCGGGCTCATAGGTGAAATAAGGATTGGAATTGTCGATGCCGGGATTGGGATGCCGCGCGCCGTCATAGCCGTAGCGCACCTCGCGCAAGCCGACCGCGCCCGCCATGTCCTGCAGCTCGCAATCTCCATTGGCCGAGCAGGTGAGGCAGTCGAGCGGGTGCTCGGAGATGTAAAGCTCCATCACGCCCTTGCGGAGCCGCTTCAGGCGGTCCGTCTGCGTATGCACGACCATGCCCTCGGCCACTGGGGTGGTGCAGGAGGCGGGCGTGCCCGCGCGGCCCTCGATCTCGACCAGACAAAGCCGGCAGGAGCCGAACGCTTCCAGCATGTCGGTGGCGCAGAGCTTGGGGATCTGCGTGCCCATCTCCATGGCCGCGCGCATGATCGAGGTGCCTTCCGGCACCGCGATCTTCATCCCGTCGACGGTGACTGTCACCGTCTTCTTCGATTTGGAGGCCGGCGTGCCGTAGTCGATTTCTTGGATCAGCGACATTGGAGTTTCCTCATTCAGCAGCTGCGAGGCGCTTGGGAGCAGCGCCGAAATCCTCGGGGAAATGGGTGAGCGCGCTCATCACAGGATAAGGGGTGAACCCGCCCAGAGCGCAAAGCGATCCGAACTTCATGGTGTTGCAGAGGTCCTCGAGCACGAGGAGGTTCTCCGCCCGGTTCTCATTCGCCACGATCTTGTCGACGAGCTCGACGCCGCGCGCCGAGCCGATTCGGCAGGGCGTGCACTTGCCGCAACTTTCGATGGCGCAGAACTCCATGGCGAAGCGTGCCTGTTTGGCCATGTCGACGGTGTCGTCGAACACCACGATGCCGCCATGGCCGATCAGCCCGTCTTTGGCCGTGAAGGCTTCATAGTCGAAGGCCGTGTCGAACAAAGCGGGCGGGAAATAGGCGCCGAGCGGGCCGCCGACCTGCACCGCGCGGACGGGACGTCCGCTCCTCGTGCCGCCGCCGATGTCGTCGACGAGCTCGCCCAAGCTGATGCCGAAGGCGGTCTCGAACAGCCCGCCATATTTGATGTTGCCGGCGAGCTGGATCGGCATGGTGCCGCGCGACCGGCCCATGCCGAAATCGCGGTAATAGGCGGCGCCGTCGCTCATGATGATCGGCACTGAGGCGAGCGACAGCACGTTGTTGATGACGGTCGGCTTGCCGAACAGCCCGATATGGGCGGGCAGCGGCGGCTTCGCCCGCACCTCGCCACGCTTGCCTTCGAGGCTTTCGAGCAGCGAGGTCTCCTCTCCGCAAACATAGGCCCCGGCGCCGACCCGCACCTCCATGTCGAAGGCATAAGGCGAGCCCGCAACATGCGCGCCCAGGAAGCCGCCCTGGCGCGCCTCGCGAATGGCGATCTCCATTGCCTCGACGGCATGAGGATATTCGGAGCGGATATAGACGTAGCCGTAGGTGGCCCCGGTAGCGATGCCGGCGATGGTCATGCCCTCGATCAGCACGAGGGGATCGCCTTCCATGATCATGCGGTCGGCGAAGGTGCCGCTATCGCCCTCATCGGCGTTGCAGACGATGTATTTCTGGGGGTTCACCGTCTGGGCGACGGTGCGCCATTTGATGCCGGTCGGGAAGCCTGCGCCGCCGCGGCCGCGCAACCCCGAATTCACCACCTCCTCGACAATCGCTTCAGGTCCGATCTGAAGCGCCTCCTCCAACCCCTTGTAACCGCCATGCGCCCGGTAATCCTCGAGCGAGCGGGGATCGATCACGCCGACGCGGGCGAAAGTGAGCCGCGTCTGGCGTTTGAAGAAGGGAATGTCCTCGACGAGGCCGAGCCGCAGAAGGTGCTCACCTCCTTCAAGCATGCCACTGTCGAGCAATCTCTCGATGTCGCCGGGCTTGACTGGACCGTAGCCAATGCGGCCTTGCGGCGTCGCCACTTCCACCAGCGGTTCGAGCCAATACATGCCGCGCGAGCCGGTGCGCACGATCTCGACGGCGAGGCCCCGGCGCTCGGCGGCCTTGAATAAGGCCTTAGCAACCTCTTCGGCGCCGACGCATAGCGCGCCGGAATCGCGAGAAATGTAGACACGGGCGGTCACGCTTGCGCCTCCTTGAGCAGGGCGTCGAGCTTCGCCTCGTCGAGCAGCCCGAACACGCGATCATGGTCGAGCATGGCGGCTGGCGAGCTGTGGCACAGGCCGAGGCAATAGACGGCCTCAAGCGTCACGCGGGCGTCCGCCGTGGTGCCGCCCATCTCCACGCCGAGCTTCTCTTCCGCCCGCGCCGCAAGCGCGTCGCCGCCGGCGGCCTGACAGGATTCGGCGCGGCAGAGCTTCAGCACGCGCCGCCCCGCAGGCTCTTTGCGGAAGTCATGATAGAAGGTGACCGTCCCGTGCATCTCAGCGCGAGAGAGGTTGAGCGCATCGGCCACCATGGGGATCGCCGCTTCCGGCACATAGCCGAAGGCGTGCTGCAAGGCGTGCAAGATGGAGAGTGCCGCACCCTCGCGGTGCTGATTCGCCGCGATAATCACGCTGGCGCGCTCGGGATCCCAGGGCTCGTATCTCGGCATGCGCAAGCGGCCTCGCTAAGACGGTTGCAAACTGGAGAAAATACCTTCAGGAATCAACATCGCGGCACCATGACCCGATCGGGATTTCTGATCGGTTTCCACCGCTCGGCCATTCCCTCTCATCGCCGCCATGACCCTAGCCGAAAGATATTATGCCGCCCGGTGCATCGCAAGCGGCGCGGCTCGATTTTTCCTTTAATTACAATATCCTATCGTATGATCGGCATTTCGGATCGTTGCGCCGCGGCCCGTCCGGCAGGCCTCGCCAAAGATATGGACGATAACCGTGGCGACAATGGCGCCGCCCGGGAGTGCCCGGGGACGACGACTCTTATCCGGCAATCGGCGTTTTGCGTTTGGTCTGGCGGCCGCCGATCGGAGGCGGGCCGTCGCCGGCCAGGATCGGCGCGAGCTGCTTCGCCTCGCTGACCAGCGCATGGATCAGCGGCGTCAGCGGATTGCGCTGGGGGACCACGAGCCCGATTGAATGGGTCACCACCGGCTCGACGATGGGAATGGCCCGCACCGTGTCGGTTAGACCCAGCACCGCGGCGAGCTTCGCCGGCATCACGCTCGCCCATCGCCCCGTGCGCACATGCGCGAATAGGACGATGATCGAATCCGATTCAAGCGTCGGCGCCACCTCGGAGCCTGCCTCACGCAACAGGCCTTCGATGATGCGCCTGTTCTGCATGTCGCGGCTGAGTAGGCAAAGCGGCACCTTGCCGACCTCGGCCCAGGTCACGCTGTCCCTTTGCCCGAGCGGGCTGTCCGACGAGATCAACAGCCGGTATTCTTCGCTATAGAGCGGCACGGTCTGTACGCGCCCGAGCGGCTCGTTGTCGAGATAGGTGAGCCCGGCATCCACCTCCAGATTTTCGAGCAATCCGAGCACCTCGATGGAGTTCCGGGAGAGGATGGTAAAGCTCACATCGGGATGCTTTGCCCGGTAGGGGGTGGTGAGGATCGCCATCATGGCGAGCGCCGTCGGGATGGCGGCGATGCGGATATGGCCGGTCAGGCCGTGCTTCAGCGCATCGATCTCCTGGCGCATGGCGCGGGTGTCGCCGACGATGCGGCGCGCCCAGTCGAGTACCCGCTCGCCTTCCGGGGTGAAACCCTGGAAGCGCGATCCGCGCTGCACCAGCAGGACCCCGAAGGAATCCTCGAGTTGCTTGATGCCGGCGGAGAGCGTGGGCTGGCTCACGCCGCAGGCCTCGGCGGCGTGGCCGAAATGCCGCTCGCGGGCGAGCGCGATGATGAATTCAAGCTTCTCGATCATGCCGGGTGCCTTTGCTTCAGCCTATCTTCGCAAGAAGAGCCGATAAGCGCCAGAGCGGGGCGCGCAGCGCAAGACCTCCCTGCTTGCCGCCTTCGCTGCCCTTTGCTTCGCTGCCGCCGCGCTGTTGCTCGGCTCGGCCTAGTGCCCCTGGACGAGAGCCGCAAGCCTCGCCCCCGATCACAAAATGCGTTACCAACCGGTCATAGCCCCCGCCGTTGCGTCGGAGCCGCGGATGAACCAAGCCGATACACTGCCGGCGCGCGCCGTCGTCGCCGATATCGGTGGCACGAATGCCCGCTTCGCCGTGGCCGACCTCGAAACGCTCGAACTTACCGAGATCGGACATTTTCTCTGCTCGCAGCATCCGAGCCTCGCCAGCGCCGCTCGCGCCTATCTCGAGGCCCTCAAGCATCCCCCCCGTCATGGGGCGATTGCCGTCGCGGCGCCGGTAGTCGGCGAGGCGATCAAGCTCACCAATTCACCCTGGTCCTTTACGAGGAGCGAGCTCTGCTGCGCTCTTGGCCTCGATGGCGTCCTCGTCCTCAACGATTTCCACGCGCTCGCATTGTCGCTTCCCTTTCTCGGCAGTGCGGAGCTGCATCGGCTCGGCGGCGGCGAGCCTGCTCCGCGCGTTCCCAAGGTCGTGCTCGGCCCGGGCACCGGCATCGGCGTCGCCGGCCTCGTCTGGGGCGGGTCGGACTGGGTGGGTGTGCCGAGCGAGGGCGGTCATATCTCGCTTGCCGCGAATAGCGCGGAGGAATTCGCGCTTGCGATGCGGCTGCGTTCCGGGCGCCCGCATCTTTCCGTGGAGCGCGTGTTGTCGGGGCCCAGCCTTGCCGATCTCTACCGCGCCGTGGCGGCGTCGCATGGCGAGACCCCGGCACCGCTCGCACCGAATGATGTGCTGACCCGGGGGCTCGCGGGCAGCGACCAGATCGCCGTGGAGGCGCTTCATTTGTTCGTCGTTTGGCTCGGAGCCTTCGCCGGCGATGCGGCACTTTTCTTCGGCGCGCGCGGTGGCGTCTATCTCGGCGGTGGCATCGCGCCGAAGATCTTGGACGCCCTGTCGACGGAAGCGTTCCGCTACGCCTTCGAGGAGAAGGGGCGCATGCAGAGCTATCTCGCTCCGATTCCGGTTTCCGTCATCCTTGCCCCATTCGCCGCGCTGAAGGGCGCCGCAGCAGGCTTACGCTCTTGTCTCGCCACCGGCGCGGTGGGCCTCACGACAGCCTGAAGGCTAGAACTTTCACGTTTGCCGCTCTAACCTCGCCGAAAGCCGGTGGCCGGCGTCATCGAAGCGCTGCAATTTGTGGGACTTTGCTCATGGCGCAAAGGTCCAGGAGAGGGCGCGAAGACCGGGCATGGTGGAAGCGTTTCGTGACATCGTAGCGCGCCGCGCGGCAGGTCTACCGGCTGCTGCGTCTGTCCGCGCCTCTGTTGCGGCCGATCTACCGCGCATTGGGCTTGAGCAGCGCGCCCGCGCGGTGACGGCCTTGGTGCGGTTCGGCTGGAACGGCGCGAGCCTGACGCCGCCACTTGCCAAACCATCCGAGATCGTGGCGCCCGAACGCTTGCAGGCGGGCGTCGTCTTCATCGGCCATCCAAGTGCCGCGTCCGGCGTCGGCGAAGCGTTACGCGGGACAGCGCGGGCGTTGCGCACCGCGAACGTGCCGAAATGGTAGCGGATGCGGTCGGTGCCGCAAGCTTCGGCGACACGACGCTCGAGCCGCTCGAGATTGAACATGCCGTGTGTGTTGGTATCGCGTAAGGGTCCGGGCGGCGTGGCGGTACTTGGCGAAGATGAAGCCGACATCGTCGGCCTGGAACAGGCCACGAAAGCGCGCTTGCGCATTCAAGAGATGCCGCTCGATCGCCCAGGGATATTCGTAATACTCGACTGGTTCCGCGACAGCGCGTCCAGGTCGATCACGGGAAGCGCTCCCTTAAGGACGCCAAGCCGAAAGTCGAGGAGAGCGGGTTGCGGCGCGCGCGGTCCGCGCGAGCGGCCGACAGGCTTATTTGAACTCGACCTTGACCACCTTGTAGGACTTGCCGCCGCCTGGCGTCGACACCTCGACGATATTGTTCTTGCGCTTGCCGAGAAGCGCGCGGGCAATCGGCGAGGTAATCGAGATCTTCCCCTTCTTCACGTCGGCCTCGATTTCGCCCACGATCCGGTACTTCGCCCTCTCGTCGGTGTCCTCGTCGATCAGGGTGACGGTCGCGCCGAACATTACCTGGTCGCCTTTGAGCTTGGACGTGTCGATGACGTCGGCGCGGGAGAGCTTGTCCTCGAGGTCGGCCATCCGGGCCTCGGTGATGCCCTGCTGATCCTTGGCGGCGTGGTATTCGGCGTTCTCCGAGAGGTCGCCATGCGCGCGCGCTTCGGCAATTGCCTTGATGATGCGCGGGCGCTCGACGGTTTTGAGATGTTTGATCTCAGCCTCAAGCGCAGCGAAGCCCTCCGCGGTCATCGGCACCTTGTCCATCTTTCGTCAAAGCTCCCTTGGGGCCCCCCGGACTACTGTCCAGGAATTGCCCAGTCTAAGTCAAGAATTGGTTGAATTACCTAATAAGGGTGCGATCAAGCTACCCCGCGCCGCCCAGCATAGCTCTGCAAGGGCGCGACCTTGAGGTTTCCGGCTCTGAGCGCCCTGATGGCCTCGGTGACGGCGAGGGCGCCCGCCAGGGTTGTATAATAGGGAATGTGGTAGAGCAAGGCCGAGCGCCGGATGGAGAACGAATCGGCGAGCGCCTTGGCGCCCTCGGTGGTGTTGAAGACGATATCGACCTCGCCATTGGTGATGGCATCGACGATATGCGGCCGGCCCTCCAGTACCTTGTTAACCCTTTCGCAGGCGATGCCATTGGCGTCGAGGTGGCGCTTGGTGCCGCGCGTGGCGATGATACGGAAGCCCATCTCGACCAGCTGACGGATCGGCGCCACCGCCTTGTCCTTGTCGGAATCCTTGACCGAGACGAACACCGTGCCGGTGAGCGGCAGCTTGCAGCCGCCGCCGAGCTGGCTCTTGGCGAAGGCGATCGCGTAGTCCCGATCGATGCCCATCACCTCGCCAGTTGAACGCATCTCCGGACCGAGCACGGTGTCGACGCCCGGGAAGCGCGCGAAGGGGAACACCGCCTCCTTCACCGCGATATGATCGAGGCGTGGGCGTTGTAGGCCGAAGGTGGCAAGGCGCTTGCCGGCCAAAACTTCGGCGGCGATGCCCGCGATCGACAGCCCGATCACCTTGGCCACGAACGGCACCGTGCGGCTTGCTCTGGGGTTGACCTCGAGCACGTAGATATCGTCGTTCTGGATGGCGAACTGCACGTTCATTAGGCCCACCACCTTCAGCGCCCGGGCGAGCTCTTTCGTCTGCCGTTCCATGTCCGCGATCAGATGCGGCCTCAGCGAATGGGGCGGCAGCGAGCAGGCCGAGTCGCCGGAATGCACGCCCGCCTCCTCGATATGCTCCATCACCCCGCAGATGAACACGTCCTCGCCGTCGGCGATGGCGTCGACATCGACCTCGGTCGCGTCGCGCAAATAGGAATCGATCAGTACCGGGCTCTTCCCCGAGACCACCACGGCTTCGGAGATGTAGCGGGCGAGCTGGGCGTCGTCGTGCACGATCTCCATGGCCCTGCCGCCGAGCACGTAAGACGGGCGGATGACGAGCGGGAAGCCGATCGTGCCGGCGATGGTGCGCGCCTCGTCCGGCGATCGGGCGATGCCGCTGTTGGGCTGGCGTAGCCCGAGCCGGTCGATCAGGGCCTTGAACCGGTCGCGGTCCTCGGCGAGATCGATGGCGTCGGGCGACGTGCCGAGGATCGGCACCTTTGCGCCCTCGAGCGCCTGAGCGAGCTTGAGCGGCGTCTGGCCGCCAAACTGGACGATAACGCCCTTGAGCGTGCCGTTCGTCTCTTCTTTCCGCACGATCTCGAGCACGTCCTCTTCGGTGAGCGGCTCGAAATACAGCCGGTCGGAGGTGTCGTAGTCGGTCGAGACCGTCTCCGGATTGCAATTAATCATGATGGTCTCGTAGCCGGCCGCCGACAGCGCGAAGGCTGCGTGGCAGCAGCAATAGTCGAACTCGATGCCCTGGCCGATACGGTTCGGCCCACCGCCGAGGATGATGATCTTCTCAGCCGATGTGGGCCGCGCCTCGCATTGCGGCGGCCCGGCAAAGCCAGCCTCATAGGTCGAGTACATATAGGCCGTGGGCGAGGCGAATTCGGCGGCGCAGGTATCGATGCGCTTATAGACCGGGTGCACGTCGAGGGCGCGGCGGCGGCTCGCCACCTCGCTCACCTCAAGCCCCGCCAGCTTGGCCAGGCGCTGGTCGGAAAAACCCATTGCCTTCAGTTCGCGGACCTGGCTTGCGTTTGGCGGCAGCCCGTGCAGGCGGACGCGGGACTCCATGTCGACGATGTCTTGCAGCTGGCGGATGAACCAGGGATCGATGGCGCAAGCCTCGAAGATCTGCTTCTCGTCGAAGCCAAGTCGCAGCGCCTGTGCCACTTTAAGGAGGCGGTCGGGGGAGGGGGTGCCAAGCGCGGCGCGGATCACGTTCTTGTCGTCGCCCTGGCCGAGCCCCTCGAAAGAGATGTCGTCGAGGCCGGTGAGCCCAGTCTCCATCGAGCGCAGCGCCTTTTGCAGCGATTCCGGGAAGGTGCGGCCGATGGCCATTACCTCGCCGACCGATTTCATCGAGGTGGTGAGCACGGGCTTGGCGCCCGGAAACTTCTCGAAGGCGAAGCGGGGGATCTTGGTCACCACATAGTCGATGGTCGGCTCGAAGGAGGCCGGCGTCGCGCCCCCGGTGATGTCGTTAGCGAGCTCGTCCAGCGTGTAGCCTACGGCGAGCTTGGCCGCGACCTTGGCGATGGGAAAGCCGGTGGCTTTCGAGGCGAGCGCCGAGGAGCGCGACACGCGCGGGTTCATCTCGATGATGACGAGGCGGCCGTCCGCCGGGTTCACCGCGAACTGCACGTTGGAGCCGCCGGTCTCCACCCCGATCTCACGCAACACCGCGATCGAGGCGTTGCGCATGATCTGATATTCCTTGTCGGTGAGCGTAAGCGCCGGAGCGACGGTGATGGAATCGCCCGTATGCACGCCCATGGGGTCGATATTCTCGATGGAGCAGACGATGATGCAATTGTCGTCGTGATCGCGGACGACCTCCATCTCGTACTCTTTCCAGCCGAGCACCGACTCCTCGATCAGCACTTCACAGGTCGGCGATGCGTCGAGCCCGCGCTCGACGATCTCAAGAAATTCCTCGCGATTATAGGCAATGCCGCCGCCGGTGCCGCCAAGGGTGAAGGAGGGGCGGATGATGGCCGGTAGTCCGATGTCCGGCATGGCCTCAAGTGCCTCGATCAGGCCCTTCTCGACATAGCGCCGCCGCCTTGCGCCTTCGCCTTGCGCCCAAGAATGCTCGAATTCCGCGAGCGCCTTCGCCCGCGCGTCGGGGTCGGCCGTGGTCTCCTGGATCCGCGCGATCTCGGTCTTGTATTTCTCGCGGTCGGCGCGTTTCAGCACGGCCGCATCGGCGAGCCGCGAGCGGGGCGTCTCCAGCCCGATCGTGCCCATGGCCTCGCGGAACAGCTCGCGATCCTCGGCCTTGTCGATCACCTCGGCGCGCGCCCCGATCATCTCCACGCCGTACTTCTTGAGCACGCCCGAGCGATGCAGGCTCAACGCCGTGTTGAGCGCGGTCTGCCCGCCCATGGTGGGCAGGAGCGCATCGGGGCGCTCGCGCTCGATGATCTTGGTGACGAATTCCGGCGTGATCGGCTCGATATAGGTGGCGTCGGCCACGTCGGGATCGGTCATGATCGTGGCTGGATTCGAGTTCACCAGCACGATCCGGTAGCCTTCTTCTTTCAAGGCCTTGCAGGCTTGCGTGCCGGAATAGTCGAACTCGCAAGCCTGGCCGATGACGATCGGGCCGGCGCCGATGATCAGGATCGATTTTATGTCCGTGCGTTTGGGCATCAGCTATTAATCTTGGCCCTTGAAGGCGAGCGCCGGGAAAGGGTGAAACTGATTTCGCTTACTGGAACTTTGGCGTTGTCGGCACAAGGCTCTCACGCGCCGCCCTTCGCGCCGCGCTTCTGCGCGTCCATCAGCGCGACGAAGCGGGCGAAGAGATAGTGGCTGTCTTGCGGGCCCGGTGAGGCCTCTGGGTGGTACTGCACCGAGAACACGGGCTTGTCCTTGACCTTCAGCCCGCAATTGGAGCCGTCGAACAGCGACACATGGGTCTCCTCGACCGACGGAGGCAGGCTGTCGCGGTCCACGGCGAAACCGTGATTCATCGAGGTGATCTCGACCTTGCCCGTGGTGAAGTCCTTCACCGGGTGGTTCGCGCCATGATGGCCCTGATGCATCTTGGTCGTCGTGCCGCCAAGCGCGATCCCGAGCATCTGATGGCCGAGGCAGATGCCGAAGAGCGGCAGACCGGAAGCGACGAGCTTCTTGATCTCAGGCACGGCATAGGCGCCGGTCGCCGCCGGATCGCCGGGGCCGTTGGACAGAAATACCCCGTCAGGCTTCCGCTCCAGAACCTCCTCGGCGGTTGCTGAAGCCGGCAGCACGGTAAGCCGGCATCCCGCGGTCGCGAGCTCGCGCAGGATGTTGCGTTTCAGGCCATAGTCGATGGCCACCACATGGAAGCGCGGCGCCGTCTGCCGGCCGTAGCCTTCGCCCCAGTGCCACTCGCTCTCGTCCCATGCGTAGCTCTGGCCGCAGGTCACGTTCTTGGCGAGGTCGAGGCCGACCATGCCGGGGAAGGCGCGCGCCTGGCGCTTCAGCGTCTCGAGGTCGAACGCGCCGTCCGGCGCATGGGCGATCACCGCGTTCGGCATGCCCTTCTCGCGGATCAAGCTGGTCAGTGCGCGGCTATCGACGCCAGTGATGGCGATGATGCCGCGGGCGCCAAGCCAATCGCCAAACTCTTGCGCGGCGCGATAATTCGAAGCCCGCGTGATCGAGGCCCGGAGCACGCAGCCACGCACGCCGGACGCCGCCGCCAAGCTCGCGGTCTCGATGTCCTCGGTGTTGGCGCCCACATTGCCGATATGGGGAAAGGTGAAGGTGATGATCTGCCCGGCATAAGAGGGATCGGTGAGGATCTCCTGATAGCCGGTCATGGCGGTGTTGAAGCAGACCTCGCCGACGGCGGCGCCGGTCGCGCCCGCGCCGTGGCCCTCGATGACGGTGCCATCGGCAAGCACGAGCAGCGCCGTGGGCCGCTCCTCGCCCCAGGCTGGAATGGCCCGTGCGCATGGGCTTAGGGCCTCTGCGGCCGGACGTTCGGGATGATCGTTCATCGGCTTTCGTTGTTGCCGCCAGGGTGAGGTGGCTAAGGCTCAAGTCGGGTGCACGTCTTGCGGCGTCAAGGCCGACGCTAGGGCACGCCATCCAACGAGCCGGACTCTTAAGTCATAGGCTGACCGGGGTCAAGCTGGAGCCCTAAATATTTTCTTGTGAAAACAATAGGTTACAGCTGTGAAATCCCTTGCTTGGGAAGACGCTCTCAATTACCTTGAGAGCTTCTTCGTCGATTCCTAAACCCCACCAATCCATGCGCGAGACCATCAACGCCGCCTTGAAAGAGGCCATGAAGGCGCAAGACAAGCGCCGCATCTCGACGCTCCGGCTGATCAGCGCCGCCATCAAGGATCGCGATATCGCCGCGCGAGGGAGCGGCAAGGGGGAGGCGAGCGAGGCGGAGCTGCTCGATCTGCTGCCCAAGATGATCAAGCAGCGGGAAGAGTCGGAGAAGATCTACGCCGACGCCGGCCGCACCGAGCTTGCGCGCCAGGAGGCAGAGGAAATCTCGATCATCCGCGAATATCTACCGAAGCAGCTGTCCGAGGCCGATATTGAGAAGGCCATTGCCGAGGCGATTGCGGAGGCAGGCGCTGCAAGCGTCAAGGACATGGGCAAGGTGATGGCGGCATTGAAAGCCCGCTACGCTGGCCAGATGGATTTCGGCAAAGCAGGCCAGCTGGTGAAGGCGAAGCTCGGCTGACGCTGCATTTTTCGTCATTTCCGGGGTAGGCCGGACTCACAGCCCTACGGCCATGCTTCCCTGTTTATTCACAGTTCTCTATATGTTCCCAGTGAATAGCGGTAATGATATGAACAGGCAGGTGGCCTTATGGACGGTACCGGCGCTCACTCCGATCAATGAAGTTCCCCAATTCGTTCCTCGATGAGATCAGAGCCCGGCTGCCCGTCTCGGCAGTCGTCTCCCGCCGCGTGCCGCTGAAGCGCGCCGGCCGCGAATGGAAGGGGCTCTCGCCCTTCAATCCGGAAAAGACCCCGTCCTTCACCGTCAACGACCAGAAGGGGTTCTATCACTGCTTCTCCTCCGGCAAGCATGGCGACATTTTCGGCTTCGTCATGGACACCGAGGGCCTGAGCTTCCCGGAAGCGGTGGAGAAGCTCGCGGGCGACGCCGGCCTGCCAATGCCCAAGCCAGACCCGCAATATGAGCGCGTGGCCAAGGAGCGCCTTGGGCTGTTCGAGGCTCTGGAGGCCGCCACCGTCTTTTTCGAGGAACAGCTCAAAAGCGGTGTGGGGCGCGAGGCGCTTGCCTATGCCGAACGCCGCGGTCTCTCGCCTAACACGCTCAAGGATTTCAGGTTCGGCTTCGCGCCCAACTCGAAGGACGCGCTGAAAGGGACTCTGATCAAACGAGGATTCACCGAGGCCCAGCTGCTCGATGCGGGCCTCGTGGTGAAACCCGATGACGGCCGTGCCGCTTACGACCGCTTCCGCCACCGGCTCACCATTCCCATTGCCGATGCCAAAGGCCGCGTCATCGCCTTCGGCGCGCGTGCGCTCGATGCGGCGACCGAGCCGAAATATCTGAACTCCCCGGAGACCAGGCTGTTCGACAAGGGCTCCATGGTCTTCAACTTCGCACGCGCCCGGAACGCTGCCTTCGACAAGAGCGAGCTGATCGTGGTCGAGGGCTATATGGACGTGATCGCGCTGACCCAAGCCGGTTTCCACCATGTGGTTGCCACGCTAGGCACCGCCTTCACAGAGCGCCAGATGGATCAGCTCTGGCTGCTCGCGCCCGAGCCTATCATCTGCTTCGACGGCGACCGGGCGGGCGAGGCGGCCGCCACCCGCGCCATCGACCGCATGGTGCCCAATTTGCGCGAGGGTCATTCCTTCCGTTTCGCCTTCCTGCCCGAAGGCTCCGATCCCGACGACCTCGTGCGTAATGAGGGCCCGGCTGCGTTTGCGCAATGTCTCACGGAAGCGCGGCCCCTGATCGACGTTCTATGGCGCCGGGAATGTGGGGCGCGGACCCTCGACACGCCGGAGCGCCGCGCCGCGCTCGAGGGGCGGCTGGAGCATCTGCTCGCGACCATCGGCAATGCGCGGGTGAAAGATCACTACCGCCGCGAGGTCAAGAACCGGCTTTGGGCGCTGTGGCGTGAGACGGGGAAACGCGGCGGGGCTCCGGTGAAACCGTCCTCGCCTTCGGCCGGCGCGAGGTCGCTTCCGTCCGCCCATGGCTTCGCCATCACCATCATTCTGGCGCTCGCCCATCACCCCTGGCTGCTCGACCATTTCGCCGAGGAAGTAGCAGGGCTAGAGATCAGGCAGAAGCAGCTCGCCGAGATCCTTAGCCTGCTCACCCGCACCATCTTCGCCCATCCCGGCATCGGCCGCGAAATCTTGGCCGAGCGGATGCGTGAGAGCAGTCACGCCAGACTATTCGACCTGCTCGACCGCTCAAGCGCCTTCAAGCGTGTGGCCTTCCTGCAAACGGACACACCCGCCGCCGAGGTCGAGGAGCAATTCGCGGAGCTTATCTTCCGCTGGACCACGCTCAAACTCTTGGACAAGGAGGTGCAGGAGGCGGCGCTCGATCTCTCCAACGTCTCCGAGACCGAATATGAGCAATTCGTCCTGATGCAGCAGCAGGTCGCCAATGCCGGACTTCGGCATGCGTCCGACGACGCCGGCGAGCGGGACAGCGCGAGGAGGTTTCAGGAGACCATCGCTAGGCTGAAGAGCGAGAATATCGGGGGCCACCGCGGAGCCCGGTCTGAGCGCCGTCCGGACCGCCGCTAGTCCGGCGACCCAACCGGCACCCTTATCGCAAGGGAAATTGGGCCTCTGTTTAGGCGCCTGAGATGGTCAAGAATTGTGCTTCAGGAGGCCTCGCGGCCTTGACACAGAGGGCTATTCTAGCCAATTCCATGTCAGCATCTTAAGCGCTCGGGAAAGCCACGAGGCGACCTTCGAAGAGGGTCAACTCCCCAATGGTGACATGGCGTTCGCGCGACGGGTTTATGCCCTTGGCGCTCGGAAAGCGGGATCGGCCCGCGGCCTGGCTCTTAGTCCGGAACGTTTGCGTTCCATTCTTTCTGCCCTCATGGGCGCGTTTGGTTGGGGGAGCGAAGTCGACCCAAAGCTTAGCGTCAGCCTTAAGGAGACTCGCCGCCGGCCTCGGGCCTAAGTCATGTTTAATCGTCGATTAACGGGTGACGCCGCTAATCGTTTAGAGGTGTTCGCGAGGCCCCCCGCATCAGGGACTGTCGCGCGGGTGCGTGCTTCAAGCCCGCTTTTGCCACAGCCCCTGGGGCGCGCGAGCCCGACCCAAGCCTTCGGAGTAGATGAATGGCGACCAAGACCGCTGAAGCAGAGGATCAGGAGCAGCCCCAGGCCGAGGCTCCGGACGGTCCCGTACTCGATATGTCAGATGCTGCCGTCAAGAAACTGATCAAGACGGCTAAGGCCCGCGGCTTCGTCACCTATGACGAGCTGAACGCGGTGTTGCCTTCAGAGGAGGTCTCCTCCGAGCAGATCGAGGACACCATGTCCATGCTCTCCGACATGGGCATCAACGTCATCGATACCGATGAGGCCGAGGAGGTGGAGGAGGGCGCCAACGCCGAGGTGGCGCCCCGCCCCGTGGCCACGGTCACGCCCATTGCGAAGGCCGAGCGCACCACCGAGCCGATCGAGCGCACTGACGACCCCGTGCGCATGTATCTGCGCGAGATGGGCTCCGTCGAGCTCTTGAGCCGCGAAGGCGAGATCGCCATCGCCAAGCGCATCGAGGCCGGCCGCGAGGCCATGATTGCAGGGCTGTGCGAGAGCCCGCTCACCTTCCAGGCCATCATCATCTGGCGCGACGAGCTGAACGAAGGCAAGATTCTGCTCCGCGACATCATCGATCTCGAAGCCACCTATCAAGGCCCCGACGCCAAGCCCGCCCCGTCGCAGCCGCTCCCCGAAGGCGCCAATGGCGAGGCGCAACCCGGCCATGGCAGCAACGGCCACACCGCCCCGCCGGGCGCGGCTCCGCAAGCCGCCGCCACCGACGAGGACGAGGGCGAGCGCGTCGCGCGCGAAGAATTCGACGATGAGGAGGACGATCTCGAGAACTCGCTTTCGCTCGCCGCCATGGAGGCGGAGCTCAAGCCCAAGGTGCTCGAGACCTTCGACCTCGTCGCCACCAACTACAAGAAGCTGCGCAAGCTCCAGGACCAGCTGCGTCGAACGCGCGCTGAAGAACGACGTGCTCTCCACCGGTCAGGAGAAGCGTTACAAGGTACTGAAGGACGAAATCGTGGCCGAGATCAAATCGCTCTCGCTCAACGCCAACCGCATCGAGAGCCTGGTCGAGACCCTCTACGACATCAACAAGAAGCTGCTCGGCTATGAAGGCCGCCTCTTGCGCCTCGCCGAGAGCTATGGCGTCAAGCGCGAGGACTTCCTCACCGAATATCAATCGAACGAGCTCGATCCCAACTGGCTCCGCCGCGTCGGCCGGCTGAAGAAGCGGGGCTGGGCGGACTTCATCCATGACGAGCGCGGCATGGTGAAGGAGATCCGCTCCGAGATCCATAATCTCGCCGCCGAGACGGGGCTTCAGATCAGCGAGTTCCGCCGCATCGTGCACATCGTGCAGAAGGGCGAGCGCGAGGCGCGCCAGGCCAAGAAGGAGATGGTGGAGGCGAATTTGCGCCTGGTCATCTCCATCGCCAAGAAATACACCAACCGCGGCCTGCAATTCCTTGATTTGATTCAGGAAGGCAATATCGGGCTGATGAAGGCGGTGGACAAATTCGAATATCGCCGCGGCTATAAATTCTCCACCTACGCCACCTGGTGGATCCGCCAGGCGATCACCCGCTCGATCGCCGACCAGGCCCGCACTATCCGCATCCCCGTGCATATGATCGAGACCATCAACAAGATCGTGCGCACCTCGCGCCAGATGCTGCATGAGATCGGCAGAGAGCCGACGCCCGAGGAGTTGGCCGAGAAATTGGCGATGCCGCTCGAGAAGGTGCGGAAAGTCCTCAAGATCGCCAAGGAGCCGATCAGCCTCGAGACGCCGATCGGCGACGAGGAGGATAGCTATCTCGGCGATTTCATTGAGGACAAGAACGCGGTGCTGCCGATCGACGCCGCCATCCAATCCAATTTGCGCGAGACCACCACGCGCGTGCTGGCCTCGCTCACGCCGCGCGAGGAGCGCGTATTGCGCATGCGCTTCGGCATCGGCATGAACACCGACCACACGCTGGAAGAGGTCGGCCAGCAATTCTCAGTGACGCGCGAGCGCATCCGCCAGATCGAAGCCAAGGCGCTCCGCAAACTCAAGCACCCAAGTCGCAGCCGAAAACTCCGCAGCTTCCTCGACAACTAAAGTCCGCAAGCCGCAACCTCTGCTAGTAAAAGTGGAATTTATGCGCGCGGAGCTTGCTATTCCGGCAAGCAAGGCCTACAGTTTAATCACTGGCAGGCCGGACCCTAGGCGCTGACGGTGAAGACTACCGTGCCAGCTCCGTGCACGCCCCCTTTTCCGAAAATCTCAGCCCGCCGAGCGCCCCTTTACGGTCTCGATTCCCTGCGGCTCCCGGCCTGCGCATCATTGACTGCGACATGAACCCGTCTACCCCCAGAGGCACGAGCATGACCCCCACCCACAATCCCCAAACCGCCGCCGAGCAGGCCCGAAAAAATTACCGCGAGGTGACCGACCAACTCGGTGTTTTAGGTCTCGACACCGCCGTCCCGGAGGCCGTGCGTGCCATGGCCGAGAAATCCGTGGCCCAAACCCGCGAAGTCTATGACCGCTCCAAGACGGCGCTCGATGCATCCGTCGCTACCTTCGAGCGGGCCTTCGACGCCGCCGGCCAGGGCGCCGCCGCGTTCAACCGCAAGATCATCGACATCGTCCAGCGCAACGTCAGCTCCAGCTTCGACTTGGCCAAAAGCTTGGCGGGCGCCAAGACCCTGGCCGAGATGATGGAAGTGCAGGCGGCCCATTGGCGGAAGCAGTTCGGGCTGCTCACGTCCCAGGCCGAGGAAGTCCGCGCGCTGTCTAGCAAGGTGACGGCGAACGCGTCCGAGCCGATCAGGGCGCATGTGGCGGGCGTGATGGACGAGCAGCGCAAGACGCACTGAGTTTGTTGGCGCGAAGGCGTTTCCCACTCGAGCTTCAAGGAGCCCTTCGATGCCGACACGCTCGACGACCCAGACCGTCACGTTTCATCGGCCCTTCCATCTGAAGGGCGTCGATCGCGTGCTGCCGCCCGCCGACTATCGGGTGGTGACGGATGAAGAGCTCATCGAGGGGCTGTCCAGTTTGGTCTACCAGCGGGTGTCGACGGTCATCTTCGTTCCGGGACCGTCGGCATCCTCGGTCGAGATGGTCACCATCGATCCCTTGGATCTTCAAATCGCCCAGGAGCAAGACGCGAGCGCTCAAGCGGCGGGCCGTTAGCGCCTCGCCGAGAGGCGCAAAAAAAAGAGCCGCCCGGAGGCGGCTCATTTACTCTTACAGATACTCTGGCGTTTTGGTTGTGGTCCGACGACCGAGGCCGCGAAAGCAGCCCCGGGAAATCGCTGGCTAGGCGCCCGCGCCGACCATGCGGCCATGCAACAGGGTATCGACCTCGCGCTGAGCCTGCGCCTGGTCCAGGCCATATTTGGCCACGACCTGAGACACGAGATCGGCCTTGCCCTTGAGCGCAGAGACGTCCTGCTCGGAGAACTTGCTCCACTTGGCGCAGATGTCCTTGAGGACGGCCTGCTTGTTCTGATCCGTGCCGGCTGGTGCAGACATCTTGATCTGATTCGCGCCCGGTTTTGCAGAAGTATTTGCCGAAGCATTGGTATTTGGTGAATTTTCCATGGTGACATCTCCTAATATGAGCTAAATACTATCTGAATGAATGTCTTTCAAACTACCATCATTACATAGGCGTAAATCTATGTCTTAGCAAGGCTAGGCCAGGAATATTTTGCTGGCGCCTTTATAGATCTGTCATAAATACACTGATCGCGTATGGATAAACTCAATAAATCCGCCTAGGGCTTTCAACCCTTCAGCGTATCCCCCTCATCTCCCCCGCCTCGGCTGGAAGGCTTGAGGTCTATCTCTGCCGTTGCCGTTCGAGGCTTCCGCGGAACGAAGCGATAAGCGGGGAAGAGGGCGGAAGCGATGCCGCCAAGCGGGGCGCCGAGAGGCTGCCCTCCGCAACAGGACTGCGGCCGCTCGGCGCCCCGCATCCCTCGCTTGTGCTTGAAGTGCGAACCCACGAATAGGGAAGCGACAGCGCATTGAAACAAAGCCCGGGCGCGTCACGCGTCGCGGCGAGGAGCCCGCATGTCGAAATGGCAGACCGCCGGTTGGGACAAAGCCCGTGCAACCCCGCGACCGCCTGCGTGTTTAACCATCGTTCGCCGCAATCACGGGAGGAGGGTGCGATGGTTGGTCTTTGGCAATGGTTAAAGGGGCGGGGACGCGCGAATGCCAAGCCTATCGCTGACGACCAGGGCAACGCGCCCGGCTCCGCGTAAGGCCAACCTCGCAGCACCAAGGCCGCTGTTGATCGCGCAGAAGACGATTGGGCGAAGAACAGCGACCGCGCCGATCAGGATTATTATCACGTGCCGGGCGCCGGCAATCCGGATCGGACAGACCCGCCGAAACTGCATGGCGAGCCGCTGCCCAAGCTGCGCAAACCCTCTCGCCACGGAACATTCCGCGACAGCTGCACGTCCTGCCTCACACCCCCCACGCCGGCCCCGCGCTTGCCGGCCTATCCCATGAGAGGACAGCACCGATGACGACCGCCAACCAAGCTTATCGCCAAGTCGCCAACTCACCCGCCGCGCGTCAGGCCGCGGAGACCGCCAAGTCGATCGGCGAGGAGGTGAGCGATTTCGCTTCCGTTTTCTCGCGCAAGGCCGGCAAGCGGTTCGACCGCGCCAAAGATCGGGCCGCCGATCTCTATGAGGAAGCACACGAAGCGACCGCGCCGAACCCGCATATTTCGCTGGCCGTCGCGCTCGGTCTTGGCTTCCTGCTCGGCGCGATCCTGGTCGGCCGCCGCTAGATCCTCTATCGTCCTACGCACCATGCCCGGCCGTGCCTCCACGCGGCTGGGCGTTTCGTTTAACTGTGCAAAGGATGCCATGTACCTAAGCTGGATGAAGTTTGCCGTCGATGCCGCGCGGCTGTGTCAGGAGACGCAGGAAGTCGTGGGCTTGCGCATGCTGAAGCTCGCGCGCGGTGGTCATGCCGGCCAGATCGAGGCGCAGCGCATGGTCGCCGAGAAAAGCTTCGCCTTTGCCGAGGCCGCGAGCAATCTTGCCGCCGGCGGCTCGATGGAGCGGGTAGTGCGCCGTTATCGCTCCCATGTCAGGGCCAACAAGCGCCGGCTCACGCGCCGCTGATCTCTTATCCCCCGCCCGCCCAAATCCCTTCTATGCTCGCATCACGGCGCCGCCGGACCTTCCCGCAAGGGGGAGGTAGTGTGCCCTGGTCGCCAACCGCCCTTCGAGAGGATTACAAAGGGGCGAGAAAGGAACTCGGGACATGAAACATCTCGCCCTGATCGGAACTGTCGTCATGTGCCTTGTCTCGGCCCCGTTTGCACTGGCGCAAGAGGGCTATATGCCGAGGCTCGCCGACCTGATGGGGCAGATCCAGTTGCGGCATATTAAATTGTGGTTCGCGGGCAAGCTGCAGAATTGGGAGCTCGCGGACTATGAGGTCGGGCAGATCAAGTCGAGCCTCGAAGACGCCGCCGGTCTTTATCGCAGCATCCCTGTAGAGGCGGTGACGATCACGGCGGACCCATTACAAAGAATCACCGAGGCCATCGCGGCGAAGGACAGCGCGAAGTTCGCCAAGGCGTATGAGGGGCTGACCGCTGCCTGCAATGCCTGCCACGTGGCGATCGGCCGTGGCTTCATCGTCATTCAGGTGCCGACGGCGTCGCCGTTCAGGGACCAGTCCTTTGCGCCGGGCGGCAAGCAATAGCGCCCTGGAGAGGCGTCAGCGGAGGCACTGCGTCTTGATGTCTTTGGTGCCCTTGGGCAGCGAGACCAGCAGCCCGTCCTTGGCGAGCAGCGTGTCGCCGGTCCCGCGCGCCTCGTTGACGCCGCGCATGAACATGTGGCGGAGCAGCGCGTTCGGCAGCGGCGGCACGATATGGGTGAGCACGAGGAGCGGCACGCCGGCTTCCTTGGCGATGCCGGCGGCTTCCACCGGCGTCGTGTGATAGTCGATGGTGTCGCGCGTCATCTTCGCCTGCCGTTTCTTGCCGTCCCGGTCGAGCGCGGCGGCCAGCATGCGGACGAGGTCCGCGTTCAGCGCCTCATGCACGAGCACGTCGACGCCTTTGGCGAAGCGCACCATGTTCGGCACCTTCTTGGTGTCGCCGCTGACGACGACGGTACGCCCGCCATACTCGATGCGGTAGCCATAGGCTGGCTCGGCCGGATCGTGGCTGACCAGGAAGGCCTGTATTTTGAGCCCGTCTTTGTCGTAGACGGGCACGGCCTCTTCCGGGCCTGGCTTGGCGATCTCGTGGGGGATCATGCGCGCGGCCTCGGGCGGCAGGTAGTCCGTCCCGTGATGCACGATGCGGAAGGCGGCGTCGGCGTTGTAGCTTTGCGCGAAGCCCTCGACGGCCTTGGCCGTCCCGGTCGTGCCGAAAACATCGCCTTCGGCATCCTTCGGCAGCGTGTAGGCGTCCGGCGCTGGCGGGCCATAAACCTCGAGCGGAACCGTCCGCCCGCCGATCCAGCTCTGCGTGGCGACCTCGCCGAGATCGCCGATGTGATCGGAATGAAGATGCGTGAGCAACACCGTGTCGATGCTGGCGGCCGGCACATTGGCCTGGGCGAGCTTCGCCCAGGCGCCTGGCCCCGTATCGATGAGGACGACATGGCCGCCGGCGATGATCGCGGTGCAGGCGCTGGCGCGGGTGGGGTCGGGCAGGGGCGATCCCGTACCGCAAAAGAGGATGTGCAGCGCATCGTCCTTGAAGGCCGCGGCGCGATCGACCTTGGCAATCTGCGCGACCATGATGCGCTTGACGATCCGGTCCTGCAACGAGGGCACGAACCAGATGACCGAAAAGGCCGCGGCAAGAAGCGCCAGCACCACGCCAAGGATGATTGCAATACGCTTCATGACGATGGCTCTCCTTTTATTCCTGATGGCCTGCAATACAGCCTACCTATCACTCCATCAAACACGCGCGGTCATGACCGCTCGCGCGGCATCACAGCGGCGCGGAGCCGGGCGGCTGCGTCGGGTAGGTGGGGCCAGGATGCAGGATGCTGATCGTCGTATAGGCGCCGACGAATGAGCCCGCCGCCGCGAACAGCACATAGACCCAGTGGTTGGTGTAGTTGATGACCGCGAACGAGGAGAGCAGGTACCAGATGCTGCTCCAGCTCGCCGCCGGCAGGCGCTTCCGCTTCACCACCGCATTGGTGAACATGACATAGACGGCGTCGGTGCAGGCCGTGGCTGCCATGACGGCGACGGCGATCAGCGGGTCGATCTGAACTGGCATAAAATTATGCTCCTTGAGAGGGAGAGAAGTTATGCTTCGGCGCGAACATAACCCAAGCAAGAGGGCGGGGCATGAGTTCAGAACAGCCGCCGGATAGACCCGGCGTCATCATCTTCCCGCCGCTCATCGGCTTGGCCGTCCTCGTCGTCGGGCTCCTGCTCGACTATCTGCTGCCGCTTGGTGGGGTCTCAAGCCTCGCCTTCCTGCCGCGGGTCGTGATCGGTGCGAGCCTGCTCGCATTTGGGATTTCGCTGGCCTCGCGAGCCCGTGCCACGTTCGTCGCCTCGGGCACCAACGTCAATCCGATGCAGCCTGCGCTCGCCGTGGTGACCTCAGGGATTTTCGCCCACGCGCGGAATCCCATGTACGAGGGGGCACCATCGGCCTCATCGGCCTCGCGCTCATTTTCGGTTCCGACTGGATGTTGCTGTTGCTGATCCCCGCGCTGCTCATCCTCCACTTTGGCGGTGGTGTTGCGCGAGGAGCGGTATCTCGAGGGGAAATTCGGCGAGCCCTACCGCCGCTATTTGCGCGATGTGCCGCGCTACGGCTGGAAATTCTGACGGTGCGGGCTTGTCGCGTTGCAACAGGGGCTTGCTGGCTCTATATGCCCGGTGACTGGGCTATTTTTGTTTGTTGGACATCGAGGTGACCACGAGCATGCTTCTCACCATGTTGAGGGCGAAGCTGCACCGGGCGACGGTGACCGGCGCCGATATCGATTATGAGGGATCGATCGCCATCGATCGCGATCTCCTCGACGCCTCCGGCATGCTGCCCCATGAGCAGGTCGACGTGCTCAACATCTCGACCGGCGGCCGCTTCACCACCTACACTATCGAGGCGCCGCGCGGCTCCCGCGAGATCGCCGTCAACGGAGCAGCAGCCAGGCTCGTGCAGACGGGCGACAAAGTGATCATCGTCGCCTATTGCCAGATGCCGGCGGAAGAGGCGCGCAACTATCGCCCGTCCGTCGTGATCCTGGGCGATGGCAACGAGGTCGAGCGCCTGGCCTGAGTTGTGGGCCTCATGGTTCGAGGCGCTGACTGCGTCAGCTCCTCACCATGAGGCGGTGACTCTCACCCTGAGGAGGGCCGAACGCCAGTCTTAAAGGGCGAGGCCATTAGGCCGCTATTCATAGCGGAGCGTGTCGATCGGGTTCATCATCGAGGCGCGCCGCGCCGGGTAATAGCCGAAGAGCACCCCGACCAGCGCGGAGCTGCGATCCAATGTCGACGGTGACGAGGGCGCGCACGGTGCCGGAGGTTGAGACCACGCGGCGTACGTCGCCACGCTTGATCTCCGCGGTTTGGATGTCGAGCGGGCCCGTGCCCTGCTGCTGCCAATAGTAATAGGCGCCGGCCCCCGCCGCGGCGGTCACAACGAGTATGAGCAGCCAACGATTTGCCATGGTCCCCTGGCCGAGGCCGATAGCACGAACGAGGCTCAGAAGGGCGTTACAAAACGGCAATGATGAGGAGGTGCACGGCGCGCGCTAGAGACCGAAAGGATAGGTGTCATCCGGGCCATGGGCGCGCAACGGGCGCGCCGCCACGGCTTCGGTCTCCTCGAACCAGATCCAGGCATCGAATTGGTGTGACAGCTCGGCCTGGAAGTAGTGCGACAAAAGTTCGCTCTCGGGCCGGTAGATGACGCCGATGGCGCGCTCGAGCAGGGGCTCGGCCAGCGCGTCCCGGATCATCGCTTTTTGTCCCGAACCGGTCTCAAGCAGGAAGGCCGCAATGCCGGTGTCGCGCGAGCGGCCTTCATAGGAATCATCGCGCGCCGCGCGCACGCGCTTGATCTCCATGAGCCCATCCCAGTCGGACGCGGCGGCAACGGTGCCGCGGTCGGTGCCGAAGCCGATCAGAGCGGCGTCCTCGCCGAAACGCTGACGCACGAGTTGTCCGATATTGTGCTCACCCCTGACCTGGCCCATCTCGGTGAAGGCGGCATTGCCGATATGAGAGTTGTGGGCCCAGACCACGGCCTTGGCGTCAGTCCCGCGATGGGCGAACAGGCGCTCGAGCGTGTCGAACATATGCTGGTCGCGCAAGTTCCAGGACACCGCGTCGCCGTAATACATCGCCCGGTAATACTGCTCCGCACTGGTCACGATGCGCGCGTTCTGCTCGGCGGCAAAGAACGCCTCGCCGTCCTGGTGGAGATAGTCGAGCCGCTTGCGCAAGAGATCGACCAGGGCATTGGCGACCGGCTTCTCGCAAATCGGGTAGCCCCGGCTCAATGCCATGCGGCCATAGCGCGCGGGCTCCGCCCGCCATGGAGCGAGGCAGCCATATCGCTCGCGCGCGACCTTCGCCGCCTCCGGATCGATCTGGTCGAGATAGTGCGAGCACCGCCTCCATCGAGGCGCCGAGGCTGTAGACGTCGAGCCCGTAGAAACCAGCCTTGCGATCGGGATCGCCGATCGTGGCGTTGATCTCCTTCAGCCGGTTCAAGAATTCGGCGACCTGGCCATTGCGCCACATCCAGGTAGGAAAGCGCGTGAAGGCGGTCTTCGGTACAATGGGCCTGGGCAGGTCCCGCACGAAGGCATCATAGACCGCAGCATCCGGCCAGTCGGCCTCGACCGCCACGATGTTGAAGCCATGCCGGTCGACCAGCATCTCGGTGATCCGCGCCCGGGCCTGATAGAACTCCGC
The DNA here is from genome assembly GCA_963804705.1 of uncultured Alphaproteobacteria bacterium. Classification (GTDB taxonomy): domain Bacteria; phylum Pseudomonadota; class Alphaproteobacteria; order Rhizobiales; family Methyloligellaceae; genus Methyloceanibacter. Next base: position 430,574 of record CAWDRM010000018.1, on the reverse strand, counting down.
CGTCCCATGCGTCGCCTCGCCGAGCAGGATCACGCGTCGGTCGGCAAAGCGCTCGACCAGGCCGCACAGCTCGTGCAAATCCCCGAACGGCAGGGCGGCTTCCGCCATGAGCCCGCTCAGGCGCTGGCGCGTACCGCGCGCGCGCTTCTCCGGCACCAGCAGCCCGGCAGCGAAGCCGGATGGTTGCGCATCGACTTGCGGCTCCTTGGCTTGCCCGGGCTCTGCCCAGCCCTCTTCCCCGATCAGGGGCACGAAGGCCACGGCACCGAAATCTTCCTCTTCGAAGCTGTCCGCAGCCGTCCGGCGAACGCGCATCAGCATCTGAGAGCCGCGCCCGCCGACAGGGATGATCAGCCTTCCGCCCGGCGCGAGCTGGCGCTTCAGCGCCTCGGGGATTTGCGGACCGCCGGCCGAGACGATGATGGCTTCGAACGGGGCTTCCTCCGGCAATCCCTTCGTCCCATCGGCGTAAATGATCTCGACATTGGCGTAGCCGAGCCGCTTCAGCCGCGCCCGGGCGAGAGCCGCAAGCTCCTCATGACGTTCGATGGAATAGACTTGGTGCGCCATCCGGCTCATCACCGCCGCGGCATAGCCCGAGCCCGCGCCGACCTCGAGCACCGTGTCGCCGGGCTCGATCTCGGCCAGCTCGATCATGCGGGCGACAATATAGGGCTGCGAGATGGTCTGCCCCGCCTCGATCGGCAGCGGCGAATCTTCATAGGCGAATTCTTGCAAATGCTCGGGGACGAAAGTTTCGCGCGGCACTGCGCCCATGGCAGCAAGGAGCAGCGGATCGGAGATGCCGCGGGCGCCAAGGTGGCGCGCGACCATGACAGCCCGGTCGCGGACATAAGCGTTATCCAGAACGTCGGCGCGTTGTATGGTCATGAGTTCAAAACTATAAGCTGCCCGTTTGCTCAGCGTTGATTTGGATCAGAAATAGGCTTCCGAAGTCTCCCCTGCAACGCTGCTACCGCAGGACGCTTAAGGCGTTATTTCCAAGCGATCTCCGCCTAATCCAGCTCGAAACTGACGTGAACCCGCATTTCGACCGTGGCCGTGCCGGCCTCGATGGGAACGGCCTTGGCCACCTCCATCCTGGCTGAGGGCGCGGCGTAGCGGGCCACGTAGCCGCCCTCGTCTTCGCTGATGGTCAGCACCTTGCCGAGCTTGCCGCCAGCGGCTTCGGCATAGAGCTTGGCATTGGCTATGGCGTTGCTCACAGCGAGCTTCCGCGCCTCGTCCTTCAGCGCCTTGGGCTCGGCCACGCCGAACTCGATCGAGCCGATGTCGTTGGCGCCGAGGCTCACCACTTTGTCGAGGATTTGGCCAAGCTTGCCAATGTCGTGGAGAGTGATGCCCACCGAATTGGTCACCTGATAGCCAATGATGGTGGGCGGCCGTCCCTCCTTCCGCTCCTCGTAAATCGGCTGCACCGAGAAATTCGTGGTCTGAATGTCCTTGGGGTCGAGGCCTTCGCCTTTGAGCGCGTCGATCACTTGGCTCATGGCGGCGCTGTTCTTGGCGAGCGTTTCCTTCGCGGTCGGCGCTTGGCTCGTGACGCCGGTCGAGATCTCGACCTGATCGGGCGACGTCTTGATGGCGCCGGTGGCGGTGAGCGAGATGGTGCGCTTCGGTGCGTCGTCAGCCCATGCCTGACAGGCCGTAATCTGGACCAACGCGAGAAGTGCGAGGGACACAGTCTTGCCGATGAACGTCATGGAGGTCCTTCCGATAGTTGGCCCGTCGGCGGCAGGCATCACGCGGGGAAGGCGCGCGCGCAGGCCAGCGAGCCGTTTCGCGGGCCAATAGAACTCTGCTAATGAGGCAGAATTGCGCTTAGAGCGAAGCGCGGGCCCGTAGCTCAACTGGTTAGAGCCGGCGGCTCATAACCGTCTGGTTGGAGGTTCGAGCCCTCCCGGGCCCACCATAGAAACAAGGGCTTAGCCGGTTTACGGCTAAGCCCTTGTCCTATGGGGCTACAGAGGGGCTACAGGGCCACAGCCCGCTAACCTGAGAACGCGGGCCTATGCGCGCCGGAAGAAGAGGGAGGAACGGCGCGCTGTGATGATCGAAGGGCGACGAACCATTGGCCCGTCGCCCCTGCTGCCCGCGTAGGAGGCACGGGCCTCGGGTCCGATCAAGGTGTCAGTTGTTGCGTCTTAACCGCAGGAGCAGACGACCGTACCAACCTACTTGAAAATTTATGCTCTCTGAAAGACACTCACCAAACCCTAAAATAAAAGCTGGGAGGACGACATGCGCAGGCTTGTGATTACGATTGCCGCATCCGCCGCCATCCTCTTCCTAATTCCCACAGGCTGGAGCGCCAACGCCATGACCGGCCCGGGACCATCGAAAGCTCTCCCCGACGCCAATTACACTCTGAGGCACGAGGCCGGATGCCGAGGGGGCTGGGGCCGGTACGGTTGTGGGCCAGGATTTGTTCGTCGGTGCAACCGTTGGCGTTGCTGGTGCGGTCCTTGCTGGTGACCGGCGACGCCGCACGGAGGTGATACGGCGACGCCGATGATGATCGAAGGGCGACAGATCGTTGGCCTGCCGTCCTCCTAGCTGGCACCCGCGCGGGCTGGGAAGGAGCTACGCGGGCCAGCACGCGCGCCGGAGAAGCAGGCGGCGGCTTAGGCCACGGCAGACGACATAGCCGCTCGCGCTAGGCGTTGAGCCGCTTGTTCCGCCCCCCGCTCGCTCTCCACTATAGCAAGCAAAACGCCGACCCTGCCATCGCGGCGAAGGTCGGCGTTCTCAGTGCTACTGATCGCCCTTGGAATAGGCGATCACGTCTTCGGCGCTCATATCGAACCGCTGACCAGCGACAACTCCGTTGCTGTAAGGCTCGATCAGCATGAACTCGCCAAAGTTGTAGATGCTATCCCGCCGCCAACGCGACCTGCGGGCAATCAAACCCGCACGACGCGCTGCGCGACGAGCACGAGCGTCGACTGCTTTCTTTGTCGGCATATCGAACCTCCTAGGTTAAAAAGCTAGGAGGCGGCTCGGTGCCCAGATCACGCTCGCACGTCGCCAGCCTCAAATGGCCTTGCCTTGCCGCGTCACGGCGCTCTCCCGAAGGGAGGAGCGACGCCTCTACGCCCGCGATCTGGTCGGCTTCGAGGGTTTGCAAACTCCTCAAATGGAGGGGCGGCGGCACCCTTTTGGATCACCGCCGCCCTGAACCCCGCGTAAATGGAGAACCGCGCGGGCGTGTACGGCTTCCTAACGGGCTTTCTGCCGCCGACTTGCTTTAGGCGCTAGGCCGGCGCACCATCGGAGCCGTGACCGAGCTTTTTGAAATCGACTTGGACGGCCCCGCCGGCCAAGCCCATCACATCATGGGCGTGGTTTGCGAATTCCTTAGAGCGACGGATCCCGACCAAGAGTACCGCTTCGTCGAGGAGGCAACCGCCGACGACTATGAGCACTTGCTGGCGACGGCAAAGCGCTATTGTCCCGCCCTCGTGCTCCGCAAGGGCGACCGGCCTTATGACGTGGGGACTCCTGACGTGGAGGCGCTCCCATAGGAAGGCCTGGCCGGCGTGATCCTTGAACGCCTTCCCCGCCTGTCACAGATTCGCATCAGACCTCGCTTTTTCGATCAGGATCGCGGCCCCATGCCCTTGTGAGATCAGCGATTACCTTTTTCGGCGTTCACCTTCACCCATTCTCGCCCACCGCCACCGTCGTAAGTTTTGTACTGCTTCCGGGCGGCAGCGATGGCGGCATTCTGCTCGGCAAAGAGCCCAGTGGACCACACGAGGACCATTGCACCGAGCCGATCGAACTGGCGAGGATGCACGCCGAACCTCATTTAGTTGACACCGCCAACAATGTCCCTTGTTGGCACTTTTCGGACATCCCACCTGCACCGCCGAATGTCCGCTATCGGGGGTAAAGCGGACATGACGCGAACGTGCCGTTATGTCAGTTTCTGACCCAAAGCGGACATTCGGTGCTTCGAGGAAAAGCCAAGTCCTGCCGGTGCGCACGAGCGCCTCAAGGCTGCGGCGCCGAAGAAGCCCCGCGGCACCGACGCTCCAGGAAACAGACCCCAGGCCGGGCCCACCACACGCTTCGCGTGACTTGTGCAAGGCACACCTCTTGTGGTGGGGGCGCCGCTGAATGACAAAGCGCGTCCTGTGACGGAAGAGGAACGTCGATGCGGGCCGTGATCCTCAGTTGTTTGCTGTTGCTGCTGTCGAGCTTTGCGCACGCCGCCGAACCGGCGCTGGAGATCACTGTCGGCGGGAAGACTTGGTCCTTCACGCGGGAGGCTATGTTGGCGATGCCCGGAGCCACCATGATCGACGTGGCGAGGGACATCACCTATGGCGTACCAATGACCTACCGCGCCGTGCCCGTAGCGTCGCTGCTCGCCGCCCTGACCCTCCCGATCGGCAGCGTGATCGAAGCGGTCGCTGAGGACGGTTTCGCCGCGCAGCTGCCGCTCGACCTCCTGCTCAACACCGATCCCGGCAAGGCGATCGCGTGGCTCGCGATCGAGCCCGCCGACCACACTTGGCCCAAGATCTCCGGCAAGGACTACACCGCTAGGAGCGATCGCGAGATCGACCTCGTTATCGCCTATCTCCAGCACATGGCGGGGCGCAAAGAAGCTCCGTGACACGGGTTGTCTGCGTGCGTCAAAACCCGTAGCCGAGCAGCGCGATCTCGGGCACGTACCACTCACGCACCAGCGCTTCAGTCTGGGGCGTATAATAGCTCCGGTAGTCCTGCCGCTCCGCCTTGTTGGGCGTGACGTTCGAGTGCGGCACCGCCAATTGGCGGCCGATACCAATCATCTTAAGCGCCTTGTTCAGATCCGCATCGAGTTCCTCGTAGCGGCCGACAAAATCGACCGCGACCGCGCCGCCCTGCATGTAGATCTCGTGATTATCCACAAAGGCGCGGCGGCGGCTCCGCATGAAGCGCTCGAAGCTCGGGCGCCGCCCTTTCGACTTCGTCTTGTAGAAATACCAAGAGACCTGCCGGTCCCAAGGGTTGCGGTCGAAGGCAAATTTGAAATAGCTCCGCCAAATCTCCTCCCCAACATAGGCGCGCACGAGGCTTGCCGGCATGTGCTCATAGAAGCCCACGCTGTGATGGTAATAGCGCTCCGGCCGCCCGAGCAGCTTTCGCCATAGCGGCCGCTTCGGCTTCAGCGGATGCTCGATGCGGTAATTCTGAGGCTCTCGACCTTTGCGGTCCTCTTCGCTTTCCGCCCGATAGGGCGTGATCACGTCGGAAGGCCCGCACAGCTCCGACAGCGCCGCTTCGATGGCGGTGCCGGCGGTCTTCTTGGTTTTCAGGAAAATGAATTTATGCTCGTGGGAGATGATCATGTGGCCGGCGCTTAGAACGCATAATCGAGGAACTCGATCTCGCGCGCGTACCAGCGCGCCACAAGATCGCGGGTGTCGTCGTCGTAATATTCTCGATAGGGGGCGGTGCCGCGGCGGAACGTGGTTTTGGCCCGCGGCAGCTCCGCGGTCGGGCTGAGGCCCACATGCTGGAGCGCGACCTTCAAATCGTCCGCGAGGCTCTCGAAGCGCCCGACGAAATCCACCGAGACGTCGCCGTCGATCGCATAGATGTCGTAATTGTTAATCCGCGCGTGGCGGTCCTGATGCATGAAACTGGAGAAAGACGGCGGCTCTTTCTCGTGCCGGTAGCGGTGATGATAGAACGAGACTTGCCGGTCCCATGGGTTGCGGTCGAAGGCGAATTTGAAATAGCTCCGCCACATTTTTTCGTCGAGGCGCGCGCGGACCTGCGCCGCAGGCATGTGGTTGTAGAAGCCGTAATCCTCGGCGGTGAATTTGAACCAGCGGCGCTTTAGGAGGGGCCGCGGGCTACCCCACCAGCTATGCAGCCGCCAGTTCTGCGCGCCGCGTCCGTCCGCGCGCTGCGCCTCGTCGATTTCGGTGAGCAGCGTGATGATGTCGTCGGGCCCGCAAAGCTGGCTCAAGGCGAGCTCGATGCTCGTCCCCGCCGTCTTCTTGGTCTTGAGGAAGATGAATTTGTGAGCGTGAGAGACGATCATGATTGGCGCCTGCCTGAACCAAAGGCTAACCTTGGCGCCAACCTCGTTTCAGCGTCAGCCACAGTCATCACGTCTTCTGCCCCGCGAGCCAGATGGCGAGGTCTTCCAGAATCGCGCCGAAATGGATCTCCGGCACGCGCAGCGCCGCGGCGATGTCCTGGAGCTTCTTGCGTTCCTCACCGGCGATACGGTCGTCGGCAAGGAGCACCAGATAGGCCGCGCGGATGATCTCCTCCTTGGTCTCCCGGTCGATACTGGGAGCTGCCGCCGCCAGCTCCGCCAGGATGCTTTCCCTCGCATTCGCCTCGGCGGCACGCGTGATCTCCTCGGCAGCGATCGATCTCCCCGCCTGGTCGTAATAGATCTGCTGGATGAGGCCGATCTCCTTTTCATCGAGGCCGCCATCGGCGGCGCCCACGGCGATCATCGCCTTCAAGATGAGGTCTGCCCGCAAATTTGCCGCTTGTTCCGCCACATCCTGCTCCTTGCCCTGTTAGGTGCCGATTGTGCTGAGGCAAGCCGGCTTTGCCAAGCGGCAAAGGACGCTTGGAACGCGGACAAGGCCTGCGCTATGACGCGGGGGACGCATCTCCGATCAGCCACGACCTAGCCAGAACCCAGCAACAGTGACGCCGCTCAAAGTCATTCTCCTCGCTGACACGAGGCCAGGCCATTACCACCTCGCCGAAGGCGTCATTGCGGCGATCAAGCGCCTGCGCGCCGTGGAGATGACGCGCGTGGCCGTCGAGCGCCGCTGGATCGTGCCGACCCGTTGGTTGCGCCGGCGCATCAACGCCGAGAGTTTCTTTCCGACGCGCATGCTGCGCATGGCCTTTCGCATCGACGCGGACGCCCTGCCACGCGCCGATCTCGTGGTGTCCGCCGGCGGCGAGACCCAAATGCCCAATATCTGCGTGACGCGGCTGTTCGGCGCGCCCAACATTTATTGCGGGTCGCTGCTGCGGGGATTGGAGTCCAAGAATTTCAGCCTCGTCATCTCATCCTATGACCGGGATGTGGGGAGCCCCCGCCACATGGTCGTGCTCAAGCCTTCGGCCATCGATCCCGATGTGCTCGGCCGTCCCGCGAGCGTGCCGTGTTATGGACCGGAGAATAGGCCTCGCCTCGCCGGCCTGCTTATCGGCGGCAATGCCGGGCCCTTCCGTTATCGCCGCGACGAATGGGAGCGGCTGCTTGATTTCGCGAGAGCAGTGTCGAAGGCCTGGGGCACGCGCTGGCTCATCTCCACTTCGCGGCGGACGCCATCTCATGTCGGCGATCGGATCGCCGTGCTGGCAAAAGATGAGAGCGTGGTCGCGCGCTTTATCGATTACCGCACAGCCGGTCCAGGCACGCTGCCGGAGGTCTTTGCTGCCGCCGAAGTGATCGTCTGCACCGAAGATTCGAGCACGATGATCTCCGAAGCCGTGTCGGCGCGGTTGCCCGTGGTGGGCGTCGCGCCCGCTGCGCACCGCTTCACCGATGAGGAGACAGCCTACCGGGACTTCCTCATCGACAAGGGCTGGTGCCGCGTGTTGCCCATCGCCGCGTTGACACCAGAGACCTCCGCGGCGGCGCTTGCCGAGATCGCGCCGATCAAGGAGAACCCGCTCGATGCGCTTGCCGCACTCTTGAAAGAAAAGCTGCCCGACCTCTTCCGGCGGAAGACTAGACCGCCGGTCTGATCGATGGGGCAAGCTTGATCAAGATGATGAACCGCTCGATGCCGCCCATCTCCCGCAACTACCGGCTCGCCGACTTTCCGTGCGCCAGCGATTGCGCCGTGTCGAGGGGCTTCTGCAGCGTTGGCAGCGTATCCTTGGCGAAACTCGCCACCTCGTCATTGCCATTCGCCTGCCGCTTGAACTCGGAAATGTCCTTCTTATGGTCGGTGACCATGTGGTGCACGAACTCCTTGTCAAAGGCATCTCCGGAGAGTTTCGAAAGCGTGTTATACTCTTTCTTAGCCTCGGGCTTCGGCTCCGTCGGCGGCGTCACGCCAAGGGATTTAGCGAGTGTCGTCGCCTTTGCATTCGACGTCGAGTGATCCTGACTGAGCATCTGGCCAAAGGATTTCACGCCTTCGCTATTACCCTCTTCTGGGCGAGATCGCAAATCTCGCCCAGGGTTCCTTGGCAGGCTTTCTTACGTAACGACACGGGGCAGGGGGCGGTTCCCGCGCCTGGCAGTTGAGTCCGGCGCGGCGATTGGCTAGAAAGCGGGCTCATCGTCCTGCATCAAACTCAAATGAGCTCGGGAGACCCATGGCCAGCCCGCAATATGTCTATGTAATGAACAAGCTGTCCAAGGCCTATCCGGGCGGCAAGCAGGTGCTGAAAGACGTGACCCTCGCCTTCCTTTCCGGCGCCAAGATCGGCGTGGTCGGCGTCAACGGCGCGGGCAAGTCCACGCTGTTGCGCATCATGGCGGGGGAGGAGACCGAGTTCCTGGGGGAGGCCTGGGCCGCGGCCGGCGTCAGCGTCGGCTATCTGGCGCAGGAGCCGAAGCTCGATCCTGCCACGGACGTCATTGGCAACGTCATGGAGGGCTGCGCCGAAAAGAAGGCGAAGCTCGACCGCTACAACGAACTCGCCATGAATTATTCCGACGAGACCGCGGAAGAAATGTCTGCGCTCCAGGACGAGATCGATGGCCAGGGACTATGGGACCTCGACGCCCAGGTCGAGCAGGCCATGGAGGCGCTGCGCTGCCCGCCCGGCGACGCCAAGGTCGATACGCTCTCCGGCGGCGAGAAGCGCCGCGTCGCGCTCTGTAAGCTGCTTCTATCCAAACCAGATATCCTTTTGCTCGACGAGCCCACCAACCATCTCGATGCCGAAAGCGTGGCGTGGCTCGAGCATCATCTACGCGACTATCCCGGCACCGTGGTCATGGTCACCCATGACCGCTATTTCCTCGACAACATCACTGAATGGACCCTCGAGCTCGATCGCGGGGCGGGTGTCCCCTATCACGGCAGCTATTCCTCCTGGCTCGAGCAGAAGCAGAAACGGCTCGCGGTCGAGGGCAAGCAGGACGCGGCGAAAGAGCGGACGCTGGCCCGCGAGCTCGACTGGATCAGGGCGAGCCCCAAGGCGCGTCAGGCGAAGTCCAAGGCCCGCATCCGCGCCTATGACGAGCTGTTGGCGGGCGCCGCCCGCGATCAGACGGGCAAGGCCCAGATCACCATCCCGGCGGGCCCGCGGCTTGGCGACATCGTCATCGAGGCGGACCACATCGCCAAGGGCTTCGGCGACGCGCTCCTGATCGACGATCTGTCCTTCAAGCTGCCGCCTGGCGGCATCGTCGGCGTGATCGGACCGAACGGCGCCGGCAAGACCACGCTGTTCCGCATGATCGTTGGCCAAGATAAGCCTGACAATGGTGCCATCCGCGTCGGTGACACGGTGAAGCTCGGCTATGTCGATCAGTCCCGCGATGCCCTCGACGGCAAGAAGACGGTGTTCGAGGAGATCTCCGGCGGCAACGACGTGATCAAGCTCGGGGCCCGCGAGGTGCCGTCCCGCGCCTATGTCGGCTGGTTCAACTTTAAGGGGCCCGACCAGCAGAAGAAGGTGGGCCAGCTCTCGGGTGGCGAGCGCAATCGCGTCCACCTCGCCAAGATGCTGAAATCAGGGGCCAATCTGATCCTGTTGGATGAGCCTACCAATGATCTCGACGTCGAGACGCTGTCCTCGCTGGAAGCGGCGCTTGAGGACTTCCCCGGCTGCGCCGTGATCATCAGCCACGATCGCTTCTTCCTCGACCGCATCGCCACCCATATCCTCTCCTTCGAGGGCGACAGCCACGTCGAATGGTTCGAGGGCAATTTCGAATCCTATGAGGAGGACAAGAAGCGCCGCCTTGGCGACGACGCCATCATCCCGAAGCGCATCAAATACAAAAAATTCGCGCGGGGGTAGGGGCGCTACGCTCCGGTCGTGTAGCTGATGGCGCCGTAGAAGCGTTTGCCGTGGTCGGCGATCTGCGGCGCACAGTCGAGTCCGTTGATGATCTTGCGAGCGTTGAGCCAGTCCTCGGCCGTCTTGCTGAAATAGTCGCCAAACTTCTTGCTGGTGAAGAGCCCCGTCTCCATCCCGGCAAGAGAATTTTGCCGGCGATGGCCGGATCCAAGGCCAAGTCTGGCGTGCCCACCAAATCCGCGCCCACGAGCGTCTTGGCCTTGCCATAGTTGCCATGGCCGGTCAGCTGAACGTAGCCGCGCCCGTGAAAGCGAACGCCGTCGCCCTTCTCGGTATTGCCAAGCTTCGCCGGGCCGATCGCCGTCTTTGTCGTACCTGGAGAAGAAATATTTCGGACCGCGCTTCTCATGGATCGGCCCCATGGTGAAGGCAGTCTCATGATAGGTGGTGGCGAGCGCGTATGCGAGCCAGCGGTCGTCCTTCGCGGCGTAGTCTCTCTCCCAGACATCCAGAATTGCGTTGAGCCCCTGGACTTGGGGGGCCGAGAACTTCCCGCCAAAGAGCCGGGATCTCCGCCACTCCACAGTTGGTATAAGATTACAACCAAGCCAATATGTGATGTAATTTACCCGTAATACGTGTATATGACGGGGCTGCTTAACGCGGGAGCGAGCGGCCTTGCCAAATTTGTGAATAATGCATAAACATATCTTTATGTCAGATGAGACCCAGCGCTCCCCAGCCAGCCTATCCGGCCCTCAGGCCCTGAGCGTGCTGCGCGCCGCGGGCGAGGCCACGCGGCTCCGTATCCTCGCGCTCCTCGCCAAGGACGAGCTGAACGTCAAGGATCTGACCCAAATCCTTGGCCAAAGCCAGCCGCGCATCAGCCGGCACCTCAAGCTGATGGCCGAAGCCGGCCTGATCGGACGCTTCCGCGAGGGAAGCTGGGTGTTCTTCCGTCTGGCCGAGACGGGCGGCGAGGCTGCGCTCGCTGCCGCCATAGTCGAGAGCCTCGATCCGCAAGACCCCGTCTGTGCCCGCGACCGCGCGCGGGCCTCCGCCGTGCAGAAGGCGAGGGAAGAAGCGGCGCAAGCCTATTTCAGGGAGCATGCCGGCGAGTGGGACAAGATCCGCGCGCTGCATGTCGCCGAGACCCAAGTCGAGGCGGCCATGGACGAGGCGCTCGGGCCAGGTTCCTTCTCGCTCCTCGTCGATCTCGGCACCGGCACCGGGCGCATGCTGGAGCTGTTCGCTCCCCGCGCATCCCGCGCGCTCGGTCTCGACCTCAGTCACGACATGCTCACATACGCCCGCATGAAGCTCGATCGCGCGGGGCTTGCCAACGCCCAGGCCCGCCACGGTGATCTCTACAACGTACCGCTTCCCGACGGCGCTGCCGATGCTGTCCTGCTGCATCAGGTCTTGCACTTCCTCGACGATCCTGCCGCGGCCATCGCGGAAGCCGCGCGGTTGCTGAAGCCTGGCGGCAAGTTGCTCGTGGTCGACTTCGCTCCCCATGAGCTCGAATTCCTGCGCGAGCAATCGGCGCATCGCCGCCTTGGCTTTTCCGGGGATCAGCTTAAGCGCTGGCTGGCGGACGCTGGCGTGACGGTCGAGCGCCAGCGCGACCTGACGCCGGCTTCCGATGTCGCGCCCGACAAGCTCACCGTCTCGCTGTGGTTGGGCGCCAAGCCAGCGGCAGTGGGCGAGAAGAAGAAGGCCCGTGTGGAGTTTGCCGCGTGATGCTCACCTCCCCCGACCGCAAGAGCCGCTTTCTAGGGTCTGGCGACATCGACGTGTCGTTCGAGTTCTTCCCGCCCAAGACGGAAGCCATGGAAGAAACGCTGTGGCGCGCCATCCGGCGGCTCGAGCCGTTGCATCCGAACTTCGTCTCGGTGACCTACGGCGCTGGCGGCTCCACCCGCGAGCGCACCCACGCGACCGTGGCGCGCGTCCTGAAAGAGACCTGCCTCACGCCCGCCGCCCATCTCACCTGCGTGGACGCAACGCGTGATGAGGTCGATGCCGTCATTCGGGATTATTGGGCGATCGGCGTGCGCCATATCGTGGCGCTGCGCGGCGATCCGGCCGGCGGCGTAGGTACCCGCTACACGCCGACGCCTGGCGGCTATATCAATGCCGCCGACCTCACCGCGGGGATCAAGGCCATTGCGCCCTTCGAGGTCTCCGTCGCGGCATACCCCGAGAAACACCCGGAATCGCCCAGCGTCGATGCCGATATCGACATGCTCTGGGCCAAGATCGATGCGGGCGCCACCCGCGCCATCACCCAGTTCTTTTTCGATAACGAGGTCTTTCTCCGCTATCTCGACCGGGTCCGCGCCCGCGGCATCACCATTCCGATCGTGCCGGGCATCATTCCCATCCATAATTTCAAGCAAGTGTCGGGCTTCGCCACGCGCTCAGGCACCAGCGTGCCCGGCTGGCTCGGCCACCAATTCGAAGGTCTCGACGACGATCAGGACACGCGGTACCTGGTGGCCGCGGCGGTCGCGGCCGAGCAGGTCTTGGGCTTGGTCGACCGTGGCATCACCGAGTTTCATTTCTACACGCTGAACCGCGCCGACCTCGTCTACGCCACATGCCATCTGCTGGGGCTACGGCACGTCGCGACCGAGGCGCTGACGAAGGTAGAGGCCGCGCAATGACCCGCGAGGAACGCATCGCCGCGCTGAAGCGTGAGGCCAAGCAGCGCATCCTGATCCTCGATGGCGCCATGGGCACCATGATCCAGCGCTACAAGCTCGACGAGGCAGGCTATCGGGGCGCGCGCTTCAAGGACCATGGCCACGATCTCAAGGGCAACAACGATCTCCTCGTGCTGAGCCAGCCGGCGATCATCAGCGCGATTCACAATGCCTATCTGGAGGCTGGTGCCGACATCATCGAGACCAACACCTTCAATTCCCAATCGATCTCGCAATCCGACTATGGATTGGCAGATATCGCGCAGGAGCTGAACGTCGCCGCGGCGAGGCTTGCACGCGAAGCGGCCGATGCTTGGACGGCGCGGACGCCGGACAAGCCGCGCTTCGTCGCCGGCGCCATCGGCCCGACCAACCGCACCGCGTCGATCTCTCCCGACGTGAACAATCCGGGCTTCCGCAATGTGAGCTTCGATGCGCTTGTTCAGGCCTATGCGGTGCAGGCCCGCGGGCTGATCGAGGGTGGCGTGGATATCATCCTGATCGAGACCATCTTCGATACGCTGAACGCCAAGGCGGCAGGCTTTGCCGTGGAGCAAATCTTCGACGAGATGGGCGTGCGCCTGCCGATCATGCTGTCCGACACCATCACCGATCTTTCGGGCCGCAATCTCTCGGGGCAAACGCCGGAAGCCTTCTGGTACTCCCTCAAGCACCTCGAGCCGTTTTCGGTGGGCTTAAATTGCTCCTTCGGCGCCGAGCAGCTCCGTCCCTCCGTCGCCGAGATTGGCGCGGTGGCCGATACGCTAGTCAGCGTCTATCCGAATGCCGGCCTGCCCAACGAGATGGGTGAATATGACGAGACGGCCGAGCACATGGCAGGGCTGCTCGAGGAATGGGCCAAGGATGGCCTAATCAACATCGTCGGCGGCTGCTGCGGCACCACGCCCGAGCACATCCGCGCCATTGCCGAGACCGTTGCCAAGTATCCACCGCGGCAGGTGCCGGAGGTTCCTCACAAAATGCGCCTCTCCGGCCTCGAGCCCTTCGTGCATGGGTGAGTGACGTGACCAACGGCGCGCAAGATTTCGTCATGGTGGGCGAGCGGACTAACGTCACCGGGTCCGCCAAGTTTCGCAAGCTGATCGAGGCGAATGACTATGCCGCCGCGCTCGAGGTCGCGCGCGACCAAGTGGCCAACGGCGCCAACATGCTCGACGTCAATATGGACGAAGGCATGCTCGACTCGGAAGCCGCCATGGTGACCTTCCTCAATCTGCTCGCCGCGGAGCCGGATATCTCCCGCGTGCCAATCATGATCAACTCCTCGAAATGGTCGGTGATCGAGGCCGGGCTGAAATGCGTGCAAGGCAAATCCGTAGTCAACTCGATCAGCATGAAGGAAGGCGAGGGGCCATTCCTGGAGCATGCCAGGAAGGTCCGCCGCTACGGCGCCGCCGTGGTGGTGATGGCCTTCGACGAACAAGGCCAGGCCGAGACGGCGGAGCGCAAATTCGAGATCTGCAAGCGCGCCTATAAGCTGCTCACCGAGAAGGTCGGCTTCCCTCCCGAAGACATCATCTTCGATCCCAATATCTTTGCCGTCGCCACCGGCATCGAGGCGCACAGCGATTACGGTCGCGCCTATATCGAGGCGACCCGGCGCATCAAGGCCGACTTGCCGCACGTGCATCTCTCCGGCGGCGTGTCGAACCTTTCCTTCGCCTTCCGCGGCAACGAGCGGGTGCGCGAGGCGATGCATTCGGTGTTCCTCTACCACGCGATCCGAGCCGGCATGGATATGGGCATCGTCAATGCCGGTCAGCTCGCCCTTTATGACGACATCAACCCCGAGCTCCGCGATCTCGTCGAGGATGTCATCCTCAATCGCCGCGCCGATGCGACCGATCGCCTGCTCGAGGCGGCTGAGCGTTACCGCGGCGGCGGCGCGCAGAGGCGCGAGGTCGATCTTGCCTGGCGCGACAAGCCGGTCGAGGAGCGCTTGACCCATGCTCTGGTGCACGGCATCGGCACCTTCGTCGAGCAGGACACCGAGGAGGCGCGGGCCAAGGCCACGCGTCCCTTGCATGTCATCGAAGGCCCGCTGATGGCCGGGATGAGCGTGGTCGGCGATCTGTTCGGCGCTGGCAAGATGTTCCTACCGCAAGTGGTGAAGTCCGCGCGCGTGATGAAGCAGGCCGTCGCCTACCTCATGCCCTTCATGGAGAAGGAGAAGCAGGACTTCGGGTTGGCTCAAGGCGAACCGGCCGGCCGGATCGTGCTCGCGACCGTCAAGGGCGACGTCCACGACATCGGCAAGAACATCGTCGGCGTCGTGCTCCAATGCAACAATTACGAGGTGATCGATCTCGGCGTCATGGTACCGGCGCAGAAGATCCTCGATACCGCGCGCGAGCGAAATGTCGATATCATTGGTCTCTCCGGCCTGATCACGCCGTCGCTTGACGAGATGTGCCATGTCGCCGCCGAGATGGAGCGCGAGGGCTTCGAGCTGCCGCTCTTGATCGGTGGCGCCACCACGAGCCGCGTGCACACCGCGGTGAAGATCAGCCCGAACTATCACCGCAGCCAGGCCATCTACGTCACCGATGCAAGCCGCGCCGTGGGCGTCGTGTCGGGCCTGATGTCGCCGGAGGAGCGGCCCAAGGCGATTGCGCGGGTGCGCGAGGAATATGCGCGCATGGCCGCCTCGCACGCCCGCGGCCAGGCGGAGAAAAGCCGCACCACTCTCGCGCAAGCGCGCGCCAATTGCCTCAAGCTCGATTGGTCCGCATATGCGCCGACGCGCCCGACTTTCCTCGGCACGCGCGAGTTCCACAACTACGACCTCGCCGAAATTGCCCGCTATATCGACTGGACGCCGTTCTTCCAGACCTGGGAGCTGAAGGGCGCTTTCCCGCGCATCCTGCAAGACGACAAATATGGCGAGGCCGCGCGCCATCTCTTCGAGGACGTGCAAGCCATGCT
This sequence comes from uncultured Alphaproteobacteria bacterium, assembly GCA_963804705.1. GTDB lineage: Bacteria > Pseudomonadota > Alphaproteobacteria > Rhizobiales > Methyloligellaceae > Methyloceanibacter. The sequence continues at coordinate 414,933 of CAWDRM010000018.1, read as the reverse complement.
GAAGCAGCTCATCGCCGAGAAATGGCTCAAGGCCAATGCCGTCGTCGGCTTCTGGCCTGCGAACAGTGTCGGCGACGATATCGAGCTCTATGCGGACGAGGCGCGCACCGAGACGCTCGCCACGCTGCATACGCTCCGCCAGCAGATGGCGCGGGACGGTACCCGCGCCAATTTGGCGCTCGCCGATTTCGTGGCGCCCAAGGAGTCGGGCGTTGCAGACTTCCTCGGCGGCTTTGCCGTCACTGCCGGCATCGGCGAGGAGGACGCGGCGCGGCGCTTCGAGCTTGCCAATGACGATTACTCAAAGATCATGGTCAAGGCGCTTGCCGACCGGCTGGCGGAGGCCTTCGCCGAAGCGTTGCATGAGAAGGTGCGCCGCGAGCTTTGGGCTTACACGCCGGATGAGAGGCTCTCCAACGCGGAGCTGATCGCGGAAGACTATGCCGGCATCCGTCCCGCGCCCGGCTATCCGGCCCAACCCGACCACACCGAGAAGCGCACCCTGTTCACGTTGCTCGATGCGGAACAGGCGACGGGCATCAAGCTCACCGAGAGCTACGCCATGTGGCCTGCCGCCGCCGTCTCAGGCCTCTATTTTGCCAATCCCGAGAGCCGCTATTTCGGCGTTGGCAAGATCGCGCACGATCAGGTCGCCGACTATGCGGCCCGCAAAGGCTGGACGGTCGACGAGGCCGAGCGCTGGCTCGGCCCCGTGCTCAATTATGACCCAAAGCGGATCGCCGATGCGGCGGAATAATGTTGGAAGCGGGCTGCGCTCAGATCATCCCGAGGATGATCGCTGCGACGAGCCCAAATGACGCCAAAGCGATGATGGCAGTCACGGTACCGGTAAGCTCCATGGGAAGCCTCCTTTCCGATCGGTGCGGCTCTTAGGCTCTTTCAAGGCGATTTTTAGGACTCTCTATGGCGACCGCCAAGCCCTATTTTTCACCGCCCTGTACAACTCCCGTGCCTCAAGCCAGACAACGCGCTATGAGGCGTGTGGTTCCGGTGACGCGCGAGCGGGTAGCCTAGGGTCCGCGTGGCAAAACGCTTGTGGCGGGCCGCTGCCAGGGTGGTAAATAGGGGTCGATTCGAGGGGGTATCTCCCCCACCGACGGATACCGAGGCGCCATGCGCCGTCTGCCTCATTTTTTGGCCGCGGCGGCAACAAAATCCGGGCGCTCTGCTGGGGTAAAGGATGTTCGGAGGATGAGGACCTGAAGGTGCCTGAACGGCAATCGAGGTTCCGCTTGGGAGAAAAATCGGGATGAAATTCGTCAGCATCGCGGGGCTCGGCGCCCTCGGATTGCTCTACGCTGGTTCGGCGCAGGCTCTCACCATCTCGAATGTGGACCCCGATCCTCACACTATTACGGTGACCGTTGGCAGCGACTCCAAGCAGCTGACCATCGCGCCCGAGAAGGAAGTCGATGCGCCTTGCGGAGACGGCTGCAAGGTGAAGCTCGACAATGGCGAAGAGTACGATTTGAAGGGCAGTGAGGCGGTCTCCATCGAGGATGGAGTTATCTTTGTCGAACTCCTCGCCCGACGCTGACATCGGCGATGCGCCCGACATTGATCCTGACGCGCCTGGGGCTGGCGAAGGCGCCCCGGCGGCGGACGATTCCGCGTCGGCCAAGCCTGCGACCCCGCCGCAATAGCGCGTCTCAGGGGCGAGTTCCAAGCGGATATTTGCGCAGCAAGATCTCGTCATAGGCGTCGGCGACGAGGCCCGGCAGCGTTGCCGCCGGCCGAAAGCCATGGCGTTCGTAGAAGCGCAAAGCGCGGGTGTTGAACGACGAGGCGCAGACCCAGAGATTGCGCGCCTGATGCCGAAGCGCCTCGCTCTCGAGCCAGGCAAGGATGCTCGACCCGACCCCTTGGCCTTGCGCCTGCGGCAGCAAGGCGAGCAGCTCGAGGTAAGGCCCTTTGAGCCAAGGGTAGCGCACCGAGACCACGCCGGCCTCGCTACCGCCTAAGCTGACTAGATATTGGCTTACGCCTTGGTCTGGGCTTGCCAGGAACGCCGCGAGCCTCTCGGCCGGATAGTTCATCACCGACCAGGGCTCCATGGCCGCGATCGCCGCGGCGAGGGCGACGGAGGAGCGTGGCTCGAGCGGCTCAAGACGGGCCGGCCCTTGGCGCCGGTCGCCAAGCTCAATTGGCCTCGTTGAACTCGTTGAAAATGGAGATGAGGTCATGGCTGCCCTTGCGCGGCATGGAATGGGCGACACGCGTCGAGTCGCCTGGCCGGTTCTCATAGCAGCTTTGCGCGATCACTGGCTTGCCGGCTGTGATCAGTTCGCTCACGGTGACGAAATTGTACCCCTGCTCCCTAAGCTTAGGCAGCACGGTAGCAAGCGCCTCCGCAGTGTTGCGGCCGCGGCCGTTCGCATGGGCCACGATAATGGCGCCGGGATGCGCCTGGGTAAGAATCCGCCTTGCGATTTCCTTGGCCGAAACGAGCGGATCGGGATCCCCGGTGACGAGGTCCCATTGCACCGCGAGTAGTCCCTCATCGGCCGTGGCGGCGAGCGACTTCGCGTTGCAGCGGCCGTAAGGAAAGCGAAGCAGCGAGATCCGCTCTGGCGGCGCTGCTCCCTTGTCGCCGATCAGGCATTGGCGCGAGGCGAGCTTGTCCCTGGCGCGGGTATAAGCCGCCTCGGTAAGGGCAATCTCCTCGCCAAGCGTGGCGTCGTTCACCTGGGAGAGATCGTAATGGCGCAGGCCGTGGCTGCCGACCTCGAACAGCGGGTCGGCGATCAGCTGCTCGGCGCGCTCCGGATGCGTCTCCATCCATTTGCCGCCGGCAAAGAAGGTCGCCTTGACGCCTTGGGCGCGCAGCAGATCGACGATGCGGCCGTCATAGCCCGCGACATAACCATTCTCCTCGCAAAGATCGAAGGTGAGTGCGATCAGCTTCTCACCGGCCGGCAGCGCGACGCTGCGGATCGAGCCGCGCATTGCGGCCGGCACGGGCGTGGGGGCCGGCAGCGTCACTTGCTTGAGCGGCGTCAGATCGAGCGGGTGAGGGGAGTGTACATGCTGCAACTCTGCCGCGGTGCCGGCCAGCACCTGCGGTGTCCAGCATTGTTGCGGCTGCGCGGGCTCTTGCCCGAACGCGGGCAGGCTGCCGGCGAGCGACAGCAGAGCGAGACCGCATCCGCGAGCAAAAATCATTGATGGCGCCCATGAAACCTTCGCCAGCTTGGCCATGGCTATGTGGCCGGTCAATGGCGCAGTCTGCGGCGCTTTGGCCTCTTCTAGCTTCTTCGAGTATCGCAGGGCGCGACTTTACAGCGTCGACTCTGGCATTCCCGCCGTGCTCTGGTACACGGTCGGGATCGGGGCGTTCCTGAATATCATCCTCATCTGGCTGTTCGACCTCCGCCTCGGCGTTCACCTGCTCCTTGGCGGCATCCTTTCGTTCTTCCTCGCCACCATGATCTCCTTGATCGTCCTCATGGATCACCCCTTCCGTGGCTAAGTCAGCGTGTTACCCCAAGCCTTCCAATTGGTCTACGACCAGCTGATGCAGAAATAAGCCGGCGCGATGGCGGCCCCGACTGCTGTACCCGCAGCGTCAGTCCTCGGCGGCGCATTTCGCGATATTGTCGGCCCGCTCGATCCCGCTCGGATAGTAGGCGCCGGTGGGCGACGTGCCAAAACCCAACATCGTTTGCCGCGCGGCCTCGATGGCATCGGGTTCGCCGGTGAGCTTGAGCATCTTCACGGCGCAGCAATCGGCGTCGAGCTCCATGTGCTTCAGCGCGGGGCGAATGTAGTAGAAAGGCTGGGGACCTAGATGACCGAGCCCATCATAATAGTGCCGCACATGGCCAAGGGTGTGGTGGCAGCATTCATGCGCCATCAGAAAATGAGCATAAGTGGGTGAGTGGGCGAGGGCCGAAGCGCTCACCATGACGATCGGTTGCCCGTTGGCGTCGAGCATGGACGTCGCCTGTTCGGGGAAGTCCGGCAAGAGATAGGTCGAGATCGCGCAATAGGGATTGTCGACGGTCGGCAGCCGCGGCTTGTGGATCGGATCGCTCGCGGCAAACAGGTTGCCGCAGAGCAGTCCAAGGCTCGCCACAACAGCTCCTGCGAAGATCGGAAGGCGAATGATAGAGGCCTCCGTGCGGTCACTCTGCCTTGCAAGTCTAGTCCGCGCGGGAGGCTCGAGCAAAAGCACTTTTCGGCGCGAGCGTTGCCATAACGCAATCGTGAATAGCGGCCGCAACCGCCAACCTAAGCATCATGCGGCCTGCGACGTCGAAAGGACCGAGCGCCCGCACGCTGGCGAGAGGGTCTTTCTCGAACTAACATTGACGCCCCTCGATTCGGTAAATCCCTGCAGGGTGAGAGAAGGCGAGCGAGCGCATGCGTCTCCGGATCTTGCTGATTGTGCTCTTGTCCTGGGGGCTTCTCATGATCGTGCCGGATCTGTGGCGCGTCGTGCAGCCGCTGGCGTCCTATGGCTTCATCGCCGACAATGACGGCCGGATCTACAACGTGATCGGCCCATTCGACGCGAAGACCGATTTGCCGGCCTGGAATGCAGGGATCCGCGAGGGCGACCGGCTCGATCTTTCGCGTTTGCAATGCTTCCCTTACGACGCCACGACCTGCGGCAATGCGCTTGCGATGCTGGGCGGCCATCAATACGTGCTGCCGGGACGTCCTGCCACGCTCGACCTGCTTCTGACCGCCGATCGCCCGGCAAGGCAGGTCACCCTGGTGGCGAAACCGCAACCGGCGAACCCTTTCGAGCGATTTGTTGTGGCGCTCGATCAAGTCGCCGGGATTCTGGTCGTGCTGGCGGCTGCCTGGCTCGTCTGGACCCGCCCCGGTCCCATGAGCTGGGGCTTCTTCCTCTATGTGAACTGGTTCAACCCGGGGCAGATCTATGCCTTCTACGCCATCCTCCAGCAATCGCCCATGCTGCTGCTCGCGCAGAACGCGGCTGGCTGCGCGGCCGAGGCCGCGGGCTATATGGGCCTCCTCCTGTTCGTGTTGCGCGCGCCCAACGACAGGCCGGACCCCAAATGGCGCTGGCTCGAACGCGCCCTGCCGGCGATCGGCGTCCTTCTCGCCCTCGGGCTCATGACGTCTTACGGCTCGCTGTTCGACTATCGCACCGAGACCGGCACGCGCCTTGCGATCTTCACGGGCTTTGTAGTAGCGCTGTGCGCGCTCGCCATTCTGCTCGAGCGCCGGCGGCGCCAGAAACCCGAGGACTATCAGCGGCTCCGCTGGGTGATCTGGGGCTGCTTGATCGGGCTGCCAAGTTTCATCATTGCCGAGCTCGGGTCAACCACCATGATTTTCAACACGCGTTGGGGCAACTTCACCCCCTCGGAGGACATCCTTGGTCTCCTCTATCTGGTGAACGGCATCCTCTGCCTATTCGTGTTCGAGGCAATCCGCAGGGAGCGCGTGGTGAGCGTGGCGATCCCGCTGCGGCGCGTCACCATTCTCGGGCTCACCCTCAGCGTCCCTGCGCTGCTGCTGCATCACGAGGTCGAGTATATGCAAGAGCATCTCGCCATCCCGAACTGGGCTTGGCTCGTGATCGGCGCCGGCGCCCTCTACCTCATTTCCCAACTGCATGAGGCCGCAACCCATCTTACCGACCGCTATTTCAACCGAGCGCTCGATGAGGCGGAAAGGGACGTCGGGCAGGCGATCCTCAAGGCGAGGCAGCCTGCGGAAGTCGATCGGCTGCTGGCCGACGAGCCGTTCCGCCGGCTCAAGCTTACCTCGGCCGCGTCGTCCCGCCAGAACGGCGCCGTATTCAGCCGGAACGGAAACGGCAATGGCTGGGACGAAACCGCGATACGAACGCTCCCGGTTGACGCGCCGATGCTGGCACCCCTGTCCAGCGGCGCGCCCTTCAGCGTCGCTGAGGCTGAGGCGGACAGCGCCGAGCTTCGGCTCCCTTCGGGTCTTAGCCGGCCGATTCTCGCGGTTCCCGCGGCAAACCCGCTCCGCTGTTTTGCCTTGGCGCTGTATGGTCCGCACGCCTCTGGCACGGATCTCGACGCCGATGAGCGGGCCATGCTGGGGCGCATCGCCCAGGACGCCGCCGCGGTCTACGCCGATCTCGAAAATAGCCATCTCCGCGAGCGGATCGCCACTCTCGAACGCGCGACGTCCGCCACGGGCTCGCCACGATCCCCCCGTCCAAGGTCGAAACCATAATGGCCGGCCGCCATCCGGACCGAGAGTGCTTTCGCCGAGCCTTCGAGTGAGGGCCCGTTTCTTGTATGGTCGTCACAGGCGCAGAAAGGCGCTTATACAAAAGCCGGAGGAAGCGGGAGATGAGCCAGCGAGGCAATTGGGACGGCGAGCCCGACCCACTCAATCCGCTGAGATTTTTGCTCCTCCTCGCCTTTGTCGGCGGCGTCGTGTTGCTGATCTGGTGGGGCTACGCGACGGGGCACATCAAGCATGTGGACAGCGTGCCGCTGCCCCCGACGGCGCCTGCGACGGCTCCCACTCCGCGATAGTCGGGAGGCGGTGCCGGCCAGGAATTTGAAAGCAAGGACCGGAGTGCGTAGGAAAGGAGTGGGGGAGTATTCCAGGATCTAATGACTGAGATCCTGAAGGAAACTGAGCATGACCCGCGCCCTGCAAAGAAAGCTTCCGGTCTCCTCCTGCGATGACGCCCGCTGGGAGGCCGTGGTCGCGCGGGACCCATCGTTCGACGGCCAATTCTACTATTCGGTCGAGACCACCGGCGTTTATTGCCGCCCGTCTTGCGCCGCGCGTCTCGCCAAACGCATCCATGTCCGCTTCCACGACACGCCGGCCGAGGCCGAGCGGGCGGGCTTCCGCCCCTGCAAGCGCTGCAAACCGGGTGAGCCGTCGCTCGACCAACAGCATGCCGACAAAGTCAAGCAAGCCTGTCGCCTGATCGAGAGCGCGGACGAAACGCCGAAGCTTGACGACCTCGCCGGGGCCGTCGGCCTGAGCACCTATCATTTCCACCGGATCTTCAAGTCGGCGCTAGGAGTGACGCCGAAGGCTTATGCGACGGCGCACCGCCACAAGCGCGTGCGAGCGCAACTCGGGACGAGTGAGACCGTAACGGCGGCTATCTACGACGCGGGCTTCGGCTCGAACGGCCGTTTCTATGCCGCCTCCTCGCAGCTTCTCGGCATGACGCCGACCGACTTCCGCGCCGGCGGCGCCAATCAGGAGCTACGGTTTGCCATCGGCCAATGTTTCCTCGGCTCCATTCTGGTCGCCGCGAGCACGAGGGGCGTCTGCGCCATTCTGCTCGGCGACGATCCCGAGGCACTCTTGCACGATCTCGAAAACCGGTTTCCGCGCGCCGAGCTGGTCGGCGGCGATGCGGCTTACGAGCAGCTCGCCGCCAAGGTGATCGCCTTCGTCGAATCTCCCGGCGTCGGGCTCGACCTTCCGCTGGATATTAGAGGCACGGCATTTCAGCATCGCGTCTGGGACGCGTTGCGCCGCATCCCGGCCGGCGCCACGGCGAGCTATGCGGAGGTCGCTAAAAGCATCGGCTCGCCCAAATCGGTTCGGGCCGTAGCGCGGGCCTGCGCCGCCAACCACCTCGCCGTGGCGATTCCCTGCCACCGCGTGGTGCGGACGGACGGTTCGCTGTCGGGCTACCGCTGGGGCGTCGGGCGGAAGCGCGCGCTGCTCGACAAAGAAGCCGAGGCCTGAGCGCGGTGGCTGGCGCAGTCAAGGCGGCGAACGTCAAGTTGAAGCGGGCCTATGCGCGTCCCTCAGCTGATGACGGCGTGCGGATCTTGATCGATCGGCTATGGCCGCGCGGGGTCAGGAAGGTAGATGCAGCCATCGATCAATGGGCCAAGGACATCGCACCGAGCACCGCTCTACGGAAATGGTTCGGGCACGATCCGACCCGCTGGGAGGAATTTCGCCAGCGCTACGCCGCCGAGGTGCGACAGCATCCCGAGCAGCTTGCACAGCTCCGCGCATTGGCGAGACAAGGCCCGGTCACCCTCGTCTATTCGGCCCATGACGAGCTGCACAACGACGCTGTCGTGCTGCGCGATCTTCTCCTGGGACGATAAGTCAGGCGCCACGCCGAACGATTCCGTACGACCAACTTATTGCGCGGCCTGCTGCTCCATCGTCAGCTCGGCCTCCAGACTTGCGACGTCGCGGAAAATCGTAACGAGCGCGAGCACGCGCCCCTGGCGCTTGAACCGCAGCAGGCAGTCCTTTCCGGCGATATCGCCCTCGATCGCGAGCTCGTCCCATTGCTCGGCGTGGCCGACATAGTTGATCGAGACGTCGTAGTGCTGGCTCCAGAAGAACGGAACGGCGTCGAATTTTTCCCGATGCCCGAGCATGTTGAGCGCGGCGGTTTGACCTTGGCGTTCGGCAACCACCCAATGCTCGACCCGGATCTTCTCTCCGCTATAGGGATCGGGCCACCGCGCTATGTCGCCGGCGGCCAGAATCGTCGGCTCGCTCGTTTCGAGATAGGCGTTGACGCTAACGCCGCGATCGATGGCGAGCCCGGCAGCTTCGGCGAGCGCGATGCGCGGCCGCACGCCGATCCCGGCGACCATGAAATCTGCTTCAAGCGTACCGCCGCTTTTGAGCTTTACCTGCTTGCCATCGATGGCGGTCGCCATGTCGTCGAGGTGGAAAACGACACCGCGCTCCTCGTGGAGCGACCGGACGAAGTCACCCATTTGCGACCCCATAACACGCTCCATTGGCCGCTTGTCGGGCGCGACCACATGCACCTCAAGTCCACGGGCGCGGAGAGCCGCCGCAACCTCCAGCCCGATGAAGCTCGCGCCCATGACCACAGCCCGGCGCGCCATCTTGGCATTCGCGATGATCGCCCGGCAGTCGCCGAGCGAGCGCAACGTGCGCACATGCGGCTGGTCGGCTCCGGGGATCGACAGCCTGACCGGCTCGGCGCCGGTTGCGAGCAGCAGCCGGTCATAGGGGACCGTGCGCCCATCGGCGAGCTGCACCTTCCGCTCCTGCGCGTCGATGCCGGTGACACTTGTGTTGAGGCGTAGGTCGATGCTGTTCTCGGCGTAGAAACGGTCGGCGCGCAGCGGCATCCATTCCTCCGGCGCTGTACCGGCGAGGTAGTCCTTGGAGAGGTTCGGCCGGTCGACGGGAGGCGAATTGTCATCGCTCAGCATGACAATGCTTCCCTGGAAGCCCTCACGCCGAAGCATCTCTGTTGCCGCGAATCCGGCGGCCCCTCCGCCAACGATCACGATCCGATCCGGCGCGGCGCCAGTCGGCTTGCCACGTGGCTCGGGTTTCGGCTGCGGCCGCTTCTTCCCCACGAAAATCTTGCCGTCGCGCTGTTCGACGGACCAGCACACAACGGGACTTAAGGCCGGCGCGCGCAAGGCCTCACCCGTGCGCAAGTCGAAGCAGGCGTGATGCCAGGGGCAGCGGACGGTATCGCTGACGACGAGTCCCTCCACCAACGGACCGTTGTAATGTGTGCATTGCGCCCCGACCGCGAACACCTCCCGCCCGCGACGGACGAGCAGAATAGGTTCCCCGCCGGCATAACCGACGAGCTTGCCGCCGTCGGCAAGGTCAGCGAGGGCAACGCCCTCGGCCAGATCGGGGCCGCTAAGCTCGGCCGGACCTTCTGCCATCCGCTTCTCCCTAGGCGACGATCCTATAACAATAGCCGCCGCTCCGCCGTTCCGGCGTGTCCGCCTTGGGGCGCCGGTCAGCCTTTGCCCTTGGTGCGGGTGTTGCCATGCGGGGCGTTGCGCTCCAGGAACTCGATCATCAAATCGGCCACGTCGACGCCCGACGCCTTTTCCAGCCCCTCGATGCCGGGTGAGGAATTGAGCTCCATCACCAGCGGCCCGTTCTTGGAGCGGAGCATGTCCACGCCGCAGACATTGAGGCCCAGCGTGTGCGCGGCCTTCACCGCCATCGCCCGCTCCTGTGGGGTGATGCGCACCATCTCGCCCAAGCCACCGCAATGCAAATTGGAACGGAACTCGCCGGGCGGTCCTCGCCGCTGCATCGCCGCGACCACGCGGTCGCCGATAACGAGCGCCCGAATGTCGGTGGAGTTCGCCTCCTTGATGAATTGTTGCACCAGGATGTTGACGTTCGCCCCCTGGAACGCCTCGATCACCGACTTGGCCGACTTCACCGTCTCGCCCAGCACCACGCCGATTCCTTGCGTGCCTTCGAGCAGCTTGATCACCACCGGCGCGCCGCCGACGAGGTCGATGACGTCCTCGGCCTGTTTCGGGTCATTGGTGTAGGCGGTGACGGGCAGCCCGATGCCGCGTCGCGCGAGTAGCTGCAGGCAGCGCAGCTTGTCGCGGCTGCGGCCGATGGCGACGGACTCGTTCAAGGGATAGACGCCCATCACCTCGAACTGACGCAGCACGGCGAGACCGTAAAAGGTAATCGAGGCGCCGATGCGCGGGATCACCGCGTCGAAATCTTCGAGCCGCCGTTTGCGGTAATAGAGCATCGGCCGCCGCGAGGTGATGTTGATCGACACGCGCAAGGTGTTGAGCACCTCGATCTCATGGCCGCGCGTGCGCGCCGCCTCGCAGATGCGCTGATGGCTATAGAGATGGGGATTGCGCGCGAGCAACGCGATCTTCATGGGCCTTCCCGTCTTTGGGCGATAAGGGTCTAGGGCAGCGCCTTGCTCGGCTCAAGCGCTGGCCGGGCCTGCCTCGCGCGGCGTGGCCGCTGGCCCACCACAAATGAGCGGCCCGGCTCGATCAGCGCCCGGCCTTCCAGCGCCGTGCGCCCGAGCAGCATGCGAAATCCCATCTGGTCGCGATCGGCGAGCGCGAGCTCGATCGGCCAGGATCGGTCGCCGAGCATCAGATGCGTTTCGATGATGTAGCGGAGCTCCACCTGTCCGCCGGAGTTGCGCACGGCGCGCTCGTCGATGGCCGGGGCCTCGCATTTGATCTTCACCGCGTTGCTCCGCTGCATCGGATGCACCTCGAAGCGCACCCACAGCGCGCCGCTGCGCCGGAAGGGTTCGACGGCGAAGGCGTGCAGCGCGCTGGTCCGCGCCCCGGTATCGATCTTGGCCTTGATGGCGGCAACGCCGAGATCGGCAAGCCGCACCCATTCGCGCCACCCGACCAGCAACATCTCGCTCGAGCTCAGGCGCCGGCCGGTCATGTCGATTTAGGAACTCTGCTGCATCGCGTGGCCACTCTAGAGCGCGCAAGGCCCTGCTGCCAATGGTTTGCGCTTCCATGGTCGGTTCGTCTTCTGCCCTTGTCGGGGCTATAGTCGGCTGGATCGCGGGGGAGGAGCCATTATGGGCAGGAACCAGCATGTGGTCGTGCATGACAATGGCTGGGCGGTGACGGCCGAGGGCGCCAGCGCCCCCACCTTGATCTTTAAGACCCAGGGCGAGGCCTGGGAGAAGGCCAAGTCCATCGCCCGCAGAGAGCGATCCGAGGCTCTGCTCCACGGCAAGGACGGCCATTTGCGCGAGCGCAACTTTTATGGCCACGACCCCCGCCGTACTAAGGGCTGAAGATGAGTGCGATATAGACCACGAACAGCAAAAGATGCACGGTGCCCTGGAGCACATTGGTTCGGGTGCCGCCGAAGGTGAGTGCGCTCACGAATAGGGTAAGGACGAGAAGCGAGGCGTCGACGCGGTCCAGGCCAAGATGCACCTCATAGCCGGTGCATAGCCCGATGGCCAGCACCGCCGGAATGGTCAGCCCGATCGTGGCGAGCGCCGAGCCCGGGCAGCCATTCACGGCCCGCTGCAATTGGTTCGCGAATGCCGCGTTGAAAGCGGTGAGGCCCTCCGGCGAGAGCACGAGAATGGCGACGAGAATGCCGCCAAGCGGCGCCGGGGCGCCAAGATGCTCGATGCCGAAATCGACGATAATGGCGAGAAATTGCGAGAGCATAACGGCGGGCGCGAGCGTCAACAGGAGCATGACGACGTGGTAGCCGAGCGGCCCTCTCTTCTTGTGGCGATGCGCGGCGTAGGCGGCGGCTTCACTATTGCCGTTGATCGGCTGAGCGAAGAAAGCCCGATGCCGCATGGTCTGAATGGCGAGAAAGACCGCGTAGAATAGGATCGTGATCCCGGCGAATAGAGTGGCCTGGAACGGCGAGATGCTGGGATCTGGCTGCGTCTTGGTGAAATCGGGAAGGATCAGCGCAAACACGGCGAGCGAGGCGATGACCACCAGAAGGGAGCGCGCGCCTTCGAGATTGTATTCCTGTTCCCAATAGCGCAGCCCCCATGAGCAGCGCCGTGCCAATCATGCCGTTCAGCACGATCATTAAGGTGGCAAACATGGCGTCGCGGGCGAGCGTCGGGTCGTTCTCGCCATGCAAGATGATCGAGGTGATGAGCGAGACCTCGATGATGATCACCGCGATGGTGAGGACGAGGGTGCCGTAAGGCTCGCCGAGATGCGCCGCGACGGCGTCGGCGTGGCGCACCACGGTGAAGGCGCACCACAGCATCAGCCCGAACAGCCAGATGAATACCAGGATGGTGAGTGGATAATTGTCGAGGTGGCCGAATAGCGGCCCCTGAAAGGCGAAAGCGAGGATGCAGCTCGCGAGCCCCGCAAGGGTGGAGGTTAGAGGGGAAAGGCTGCGCCAATGGCTCGGCTGGCGCGCCGCGACGGGCGCGAACGGTTCGTGCTTGTTCATGGGACCCTCCTCCGCGGTCCCCCCCTAAAATCATTCTGAGCATTCGCCGAAGGCTCGGCTGAGGCGAAATAGGGCCCGGCGTCAATTGGCCGCGAGGCGTCATGGCTGCGGAGCATGATTAACGGCGAAGTCGGCGTCTGAAAGCCATCTATTCCTCTGCTCCTGGCAGCGATGGGCGGTTTCATGTAAAAGCCCTTCACATGGGCCCCGATGATCAGCGCCGGCCGCGCTCCTATCACCACGGCAATCTGAAAGAGGTCCTGCTCGAGGCCGCGCGCAAGCTCATCGAGCAGCACGGGCCGATCGGATTCAGTCTCACCGAGGCGGCGAGGCTTGCCGGCGTCAGCCCCGCGGCGCCCTACCGGCATTTCCGCGACCGCGACGCGCTGCTCGCCGAGGTCGCCCGCAACGGCTTCGTCCGCTTCGCCGCCAAGCTCGACACCGCCTGGAACAACGGCATACCCACTCCGCTCTCGGCGTTCGAAAATCTTGGCCACGCTTACCTTGCCTTCGCCCGCGACGAGCCCGCGAGCTATGCGGTGATGTTCGAGGCGCGGCTCGGCCCGAGCGAGGATCCAGAGCTCAAGGCTGCGGCCGATCGCGCCTTCGACGTTCTCCGCCGCGCGGCCGCGTCCCTCTGCCAGACGCTTCCGCCGGACCAGCGGCCGCCGGTGCGGATGATGAGCCTGCATGTCTGGGCGCTGTCGCACGGTGTTGCGGATTTGTTCGTGCAGAGGATGCCCGGCGCCGCCAAGCCGCCGCTCAGCCCCGAGGAGATCCTCGAATCGGCGATGCTGATCTATCTGCGCGGCCTGGGGATTCTCCCTGACGACAAGGCCGTCGCCACCCCCTAGTTTCCGAGCCTCACCGATCACATTTTATGTGCTCCCTTGACTCTGGACAGAGCGAGGCCACCTATGTGAATGTGAATAACATTCACACTGAAGGAAGGGTCTTCAATGCAGCTGGTTTCGACCTTGGACGATTACGGGAAGCCCGCCTGGATCATTGCGATGATCGTAGGCTTCCTGCTGTGGTGGCCCATTGGGCTTGGGGTCTTGGCCTATCTGATCTGGAGTGGTCGCATGGGATGCGGAAATAAACTGCAATGGAAGCAGCATTTTATGCAGGAGGCGCGGCGCTTCGGGGGCGGCTTTGGTCCGCTCCGCTCGACCGGCAACGCGGCCTTCGACGAGTATCGCGAGGAGACCTTGCGGCGGCTGGAAGAGGAGGCTGGTGAGTTCCAGTCCTTCCTGCAGCGCCTGCGCAAGGCGAAGGACAAGGCGGAGTTCGACCAGTTCATGGCCGAGCGCGGACAGGCGGGTCCGAGGCCAACGTCCTCGGGCGCCTAAGGCCGCCCGCGAACACCAAGAGAGGCAACGACGCGAAGAGCGCGGGATTTCGATCCCGCGCCCATTTTTGCTTGTCATATCCGCTCGCGTGGGTCGCCGAAGCCTCCGCCGGTGGGGGGCTCGATGATGATAGCCTCGCCAGGCTCAAGCGCGATCTGGGCGCAAGCGTCCAAGCTCTCGATACGCCCATCGTTCCGCCGGACCCAATTTGCCCCAGCCTCTCCTGGCTCACCGCCATTGAGCCCGAAGGGCCGCACGCGCCGGAAGCCGGACAGGATCGCGCATTCCATTCGCTCTAAGAAGCGAATGACACGAAGCGTGCCGTCGCCGGCGTGCCATTGGCCCTTGCCGCCAGAGCCGCGCCGGATCTCGAAGCGCTCCAAGAGTACGGGATAGCGGAGCTCCAGCACCTCGGGGTCGGTGAGCCGCGAATTGGTCATATGGGTCTGCACCGCCGCGGCGCCGTCGAAGCCCGGGCCCGCCGGCGCGCCCGAGCAGATCGTCTCGTAATATTGCGCGCGCGCATTGCCGAAGGTGAGATTGTTCATGGTGCCTTGCGCCGAACCAAGCACTTGAAGCGCGCCGTAGAGGCAATTCACGATGGTCTGGCTCGTCTCCACATTGCCGGCGGCGACCGCGGCCGGGTAACGGGGCGCGAGCATCGAGGGTTCCGGGATGACGATCTCGATATGCCGCAAGCAGCCGGCGTTCAGCGGAATGTCGTCGTCGACCAGGGTGCGGAACACATAGAGCACGCAGGCTCGGGTGATCGGCTCCGGCGCGTTGAAGGTGTCAGGCTGTTGTCCGCTGGTGCCGGTGAAATCGACGATCGCCTTTCGGGCCACGCGGTCGATGCCGATCGCCACTTTGATCCGTGCGCCGGTGTCGGTCTCCACCGCGAAGCTTGCCGGCTCGAGCCGGTCGATCACCCGCGCCACGCTTGCCGCGGCGTTGTCCTGGACGTGAGCCATATAGGCTTGCACGACCTCGAGCCCGTAACGGGCCACCATCTTGCGCAGCTCCTCGACGCCTTTCGCGTTGGCTGCGGCTTGCGCCTTCAAATCGGCGATGTTCTGCGCAGGGTCGCGGGCCGGGTAGGGGCCTTGAGTGAGCAGCGCGAGCACCGCCTCCTCGCGGAAGCGGCCTGCCTCCACGAGCTTGAACGGGTCGATATAGATGCCTTCCTCTTCGATGCGCTTGGCCTTCGGGCTCATCGAGCCAGGCGTGATGCCGCCAATATCGGCATGGTGGCCACGCGCCGCGACGAAGAAGAGGATCTCCGCGCCATCATCGGCAAAGACCGGCGTCACCACGGTGATGTCGGGAAGATGCGTGCCGCCATTATAGGGCGCGTTCAGCATCCACACATCGCCGGGGGCGAGCTCCGCGCCCACCTCGCGCCGCACCGTCTCGACGCTGCGGTCCATGGAACCGAGATGCACCGGGATATGTGGGGCGTTGGCGACGAGGCGGCCGGCTGAATCGAAAATGGCGCAGGAGAAGTCGAGCCGCTCCTTGATGTTGACCGAGCGCGCGGTGTTTTGCAGCGCGTAACCCATCTGCTCGGCGATTGCCCTGAACAGGGTGTTGAACACTTCGAGCAGCACCGGGTCCGGCTTGGTATCGAGGATCTCGCGGGTCTCGCGCCGGCCTAAGCGGGCGAGCAGCAGATGATCTTTCCGCGTCACCTCCGCCTGCCAATGGGGCTCGACCACCACGGTCTGATGCGGCTCGATGATCAGCGCCGGGCCGCCGATGCAAAGTCCGGGTCTCAGCTGCTCGCGCATGAACACCGGAGCCTCGTGCCACGCGCTGCCAGTGTAGAGCCTCGTGGTTGTCACAGGCTCCGGCAGCCTGTCTGTCGAGATGGGCAGATCCGGCTCATGCGGATGCTCGCCGCCGCCAAGCGCCTCGACCTCGATCGCCTCTATCTCGATCGGCTTGTCAGGGCTGACAAAGCCGAAACGCTGCCGGTGCATCGCCTCGAATTGCGCTCGCATATCTTCAAGGGTTTTCAGCGAGACCGGGAGAGAGCTATCGGTGCCGAGATAGCGGAGATGCGTCTGGCACAACACGCGAATGCCGGCGGTTGGCACGCCCTGGCTCACAAGCTCCTCGGTTGCTTCTGCCGCTAACGGCGCTGCCAAAGCCTCCGCCGCGGCAAGGCCGTCCGCGTCGAGCCGGCGCAGCACTGCTTGGGTGCGCGTGGCCTTAAGCTCGGCGAGCCCCATGCCGTAAGCCGAAAGCACCCCCGACAAAGGATGGATCAGCACGCGCTTGAGCCAGAGCGCATCGGCGACGAGGCAGGCATGCTGGCCGCCGGCGCCACCGAAGGTGTTCAGCACATAGTCCGCGACGTCGTAGCCCCGCTGCACCGAGATGGTCTTGATCGCGTTCGCCATGTTTTCGATCGCGATCCTGATGAAGCCGTCGGCGACCTCAGCCGGCTCCCGGCCGTCACCGATCTCGGCAGCCAGCGCGGCGAAATGGGATTGCACGGTCTCGGCATCGATCGGCTGGTCCTGACCGGGTCCAAAGATCTTGGGGAAGTAGGAAGGCACGAGCTTCCCCACCATCACATTGGCGTCGGTCACGGTGAGCGGGCCGTCGCGGCGATAGCAGGCGGGTCCAGGCACCGCGCCCGCGGAATCCGGACCAACACGAAAGCGCGCGCTGTCGTAATGGAGGATCGAGCCGCCGCCCGCCGCGACGGTATGGATCAGCATCATCGCCGCGCGTACGCGCACGCCCGCGACCACGCTCTCGAAGCTCCGCTCATAAGCGCCGTCGAAATGGCAGACATCGGTCGAGGTGCCGCCCATGTCGAAGCCGAGCACGCGGGGGAAGCCCGCAATGCGCGCGGTCTCCACCGCGCCGACCACGCCACCAGCGGGACCGGACAGGATGGCGTCCTTGCCCCTGAACAGTTGAGCCGAAATGAGCCCGCCCGAGGACTGCATGAATAAGAGTTTGGAGAGGGATGAAAGCGCGGCGGCGACGCGGTCGACATATCTCCGCAGCAGCGGCGATAGATAGGCGTCGACCACAGTGGTGTCGCCGCGCCCGACGAACTTCACCAGCGGGCTCACCTCATGGCTCACCGAGATTTGCGCGAAGCCCGCGTCGCGAGCAAGGCGCGCAGCCTGGCGCTCATGGTCCGGATAAGCATACGCGTGCATGAAGACGATGGCGACCGCATCGATGCCGTCGCCGCGCGCGGCGTCGAGCGCGACACGAGTCGCTTCAAGATCGAGCGGCGTCTCGATCGCCCCGTTGGCGCGAACCCGCTCGGGCACCTCGGCGACGCGGGCATAGAGCATCGAGGGCTTCTCTATTCTCCGCGCAAAGATCTTGGGCCTGGCCTGATAGCCGATCTCGAGCGCGTCCCGGAAGCCATGGCTCACCAGCAACAGCACGGGGTCGCCCTTGCGCTCGAGCAGCGCGTTGGTCGCAACCGTGGTGCCCATCTTAACGCTTCCGATCAACTCCGGCGGCAGCGGGCGCCCCCGCGGGCATCCGAGCAGATCGGCGATGCCGGCGGTCGCCGCGTCCGCATAAGCTTCTGGATTATCGGAGAGGAGCTTGTGGGTGTGGAGCCGCCCGTCCGGCGCCCGCGCCACGATGTCGGTGAAGGTGCCGCCCCGGTCGATGCAGAACTGCCAGGTGCCGTCGCGGGTCATCCGATGCGCGTGAGCCCTCGGGCGTAGCGCTTCCAGCGGCGCACATAGACGTCCGCCGCGCGCGCCGTCATCGCCCGGGTCTTGTCGTCGGCCTCGCGTACGAGCTTGGCGGGCGCGCCGACGATCACCGAATTGTCGGGGAACTCCTTCCCTTCGGTGATCAGCGCGCCGGCGCCGACCAGGGAGTTGGCGCCGATCTTCGCGCCGTTCAGGATGATCGCGCCCATGCCGATCAGGCAGCCATCGCCGATGGTGCAGCCATGCAGCACGACGTTGTGGCCGATGACGCAGTCCCTGCCGATGGTGAGCGGAAAGCCCGGATCGGTGTGCAGCGTTGCATTGTCTTGAACCTGCGAGCGCGTTCCAATCTCGATCCACTCATTGTCGCCGCGCAACACCGAGCCCCACCAGATGCTGACATCGGAATGGAGCCGCACGCGCCCGATCACGGCAGCGGTCTCGGCGACCCAATAGAGGCCGTCGGCCGGTAGCTCCGGTGCCTCGCCGGCGAGTGCGTAAATGGCCATACATGACTCCTCTCCTTATTGTCTTAGCCTAAACTGGCCACATGGTTCGAGACGCGCCGTTTACACGGCGCTTCTCACCATGAGGAGCTTAATCTTCAGCAAGGGCCTTGATCCTCACCCCGAGGAGGACCGAAGGTCCGTCTCGAAGAGTGAGGGGCAGAGGGGGAGGGGAGATGGCAAAGGCAACATCAGGGGAACGCAAAGCTCCAGCCCCGCAGGCGCCCGCAGAGGCGATCGCACCGCTCAGCCCCATCGACCGCTTCTTCGGCTTCACCGCCGCCGGCACCAGCATCGCCACCGAGCTCCGCGCCGGCCTCGCCACCTTTCTCACCATGGCCTACATCATATTCGTGAACCCGGCGATCCTGGAGAAGGCCGGCATGGATCATGGCGCCGTGTTCGTGGCGACTTGCCTCGCCGCCGCTGTGAGCACCGCGATCATGGGGCTCTACGCCAACTACCCGATCGCACTCGCACCTGGCATGGGGCTCAACGCCTATTTCGCCTTCACCATGGTGCCCGAGCTCGGCGGGCGTCGAGGAGGGCGGCCGCACGGGCTTGACCGCGCTTGCTGTGGCCGGCGCTGTTCCTGGCGAGCCTGTTCCTTGCCCCGCTCGCCCAGACCCTGCCGACCTATGCCACCGCGCCGGCGCTGCTCTTTGTCGCCTGCCTGATGGCGACGAGCCTCGGCGCGATCGCCTGGGACGAGCCCACCGAATATATCCCGGCGCTGATCATCGCGCTGATGATCCCCTTGAGCTATTCCATCGCCACCGGCGTCGGCCTCGGCTTCATCGCCTATGTGGCGCTGAAGGCGCTGGCCGGATCGCTTCCGCGAGATCAACGCGGCGTCAGCGGTCATCGCCGGGTCCTTCTTGCTCGAGCTGATCTTCACCTGATCCAGAACCCAAACGAACAGAGGAGACATTCCGGTGGCGACCTATTTCATGCTCGTGCACTTCACCGATCAAGGCATCCGCGACATCAATGACACGATCGGCCGCGCGGAGGCCTTCCAGGCGATGGCCAAGAAGAGCGGGCGTGCCCCTCAAGGAGCTTTGCTGGATCATGGGCCGTTATGACGTCATCGCGGTGTTCGACGCTCCGGACGACGACAGCGCGGCGGCGCTCGCCCTGAGCGCCGGCTCGCTCGGCAACATCCGCTCCGAGCTGCTGCGGGCCTTCTCCTTCGCGGACATGAAGCGCATTCAAGGCAAGATGGTCTGAGACCATCGAGGATGAATCGGCCAGACCTTGAGACTGTCACAGTCGCGCCCTAGGGTGAGCCAAAGAAGAACACGGGGGACGCGATGCGAAGCCGTCTTTGGAGCCTGATCGGCGGGCTCGGATTGATCTTGACGGCCATGCTGCCGGTGGCCGCGGCGCCGCTGGCAAGCAAGCCGACTTTGCCGCCGCTGGTGGTGCCGGCCTGGGGTCTCCTCGGCGAATGCTATCCCATCGATTTCACCGATATCGATATCGAATGGTATGCGGGCGAGGGCGCTTATCAGCTCACCGTGAGCGGGGTGAAGCCCTACGCCAATATGGATGTCTCGCTCAGCCACGAGGCCTATAGCGGCCGGCCCGCATTTTGGCGGACGGCGGTCATTGGCTGCGTGAAGAACGGCCTCGTGCTGCCATCGCCACGCCCTATTACGTTACCATGCTGCTCGACCAGTTCGTGGGCAGCAAGGGCATCGAGATCGTCGGCGCCTCGCGCAGCATCCGCCGCGGCGTGCCGAAGTCTTGAGCGGATTTTCGGGTCCGATCCTTCGAGACGCGCTCTGCGAGCGCTCCTCAGGATGAGGGGCAGCTCCTCACAGTAAGGAGCGGCCAACGGCCGCATCTCGAACCATGAGGCCCCTTGTCCTCCCCATGTCGCCTCGGCTATTAGGGTCGCCCATGGACACCGAAGCCAACCCCCACACGCGCCGCAGTGACGGCAACCCCGTCGTGATGTTCATCACGTCCATCAGCGCCGCCATCGTCGTCGCTGGTGGCTTCGGCATCATCATTGAGGCCTTCATCGTGGCCAGTGCGGACCTCTTCCAGCTTGGCCGCACCGTCATCATGGTGGCGAGCGCCTTTGTCGTGCTGCTCACTTTGTGGCTGTTTGTCTGGTGTTTTGCCCGCTCCTACCATGTCGAGCGGCGGCTCGGTGCCGGGCTCGATATCGACGTGCCTCAGCTGTCCATCCTTGCCAATTTCCGGAATTTGGGGCCGGTTCCGGCAAAGTCCTGAGCGGCCGGGAGGTCCCCGTCGCGCGACCCGAGGCGATTATCCACATGCGGCCTCGGGCAAAAATCCTTATGCTCTAGCGAGGCTTCAGTCTGGGGGTTCGACAATGTCGATTTGGGGAAAATTGGCCGGTGCTGCCGCCGGGCTTGCTGTCGGCGGCCCGATCGGCGCTTTACTCGGGGGCGTTGCCGGGCATTATGTCATCGATCGTGACAAGGAGGAGGAGGGCCCGGCGGAGAATCAGGTCGCCTTCACCGTCGGCGTGATTGCGCTCGGCGCCAAGATGGCCAAGGCCGACGGCGTCGTCACCATGGACGAGGTCAACGCCTTCAAGGAAGTGTTCAAGGTGCCAGAGGGCGAAATGAAGAACGTCGCCCGCGTCTTCAATCTCGCCAAGCAGGACGTCGCCGGCTACGAGGCCTATGCCGAGCAGCTCGCCGCCATGTTCAAGGGCAACCGCAAGCTGCTCGAGGACGTGCTCGAAGGCCTGTTCCACATCGCCAAAGCCGACGAGGTGCTGCACCCGAACGAGGAGCAATTCCTGAAGCAGGTCGCCAAGCGCTTCGGCATCACCGATACCGAGTTCGCCTATATCAAGGCGCGGCACGTCGCGGCGGCCAAGCGCAATCCGTACGACGTGCTGGGCGTCAAGCCGACCATCAGCAATGAAGAGCTGAAGGCGCAATATCGCAAGCTCGTCACCGAGAATCATCCCGACAAGCTGATGGCCCGCGGCGTACCCAAGGAGTTCGTCGCCATCGCCACCGAGAAGATCGCCGCCATCAACGAATCCTACGGCCAGATCGCCAAGGAGCGTGGGATCTAGCTCGCGGTAGTTGGCCTATTGCGACTATAACCCTCATCCTGAGGAGGCCGCGGAACGCGGCAGTTTCGAAGGATGTGGCCTCGTGCTTCGAGACGCGACCTTGCGGTCGCTCCTCAGCATGAGGATAAGAGAACCCATGACCATCGCCCCCGATAGCCCGCTCGCCACGCTGTGGTGCCCGTCGCCGAACGTCGAGCCACGCCGCGACGGACGCGCCGCCGATATGCTGCTGCTGCACTACACGGGCATGGAGTTTTCCGACGCTGCGCTCGATTGGCTGACGCGGGAAGAGTCGAAAGTGTCGTGCCACTATCTGATCGACGAGGACGGGCGCATAGCACAGATGGTGCCGGAGGAGATGCGCGCCTGGCACGCGGGTCAAAGCCTGTGGGCTGGCGAGACCGACCTCAATTCCCGCTCGATCGGCATCGAGATCCACAATCCCGGCCACGATCTCGGTTATCGCGATTTCCCGGACGCGCAGATGCAGGCGGTCGAGGCGCTCTGCCTCGACGTTTTGCGCCGCCACCCCATCCGGCCAGAACGTGTGCTGGCCCATTCGGACATCGCACCGGGACGGAAGCGCGACCCGGGCGAGAAGTTCGATTGGGAGCGCTTGGCGAGAGCCGGTATCGGTCTCTGGGTGCCCCCCATGCCGGCGAGCGACGAGCCCGGGCTAGGGCTTGGCGATGAGGGCGAGGCTGTTGCCAAGCTTCAGCAGGATCTTGCCGCCTTCGGCTATGGCGTGGAGGTGACGGGCACGTATGGCCGCGGCACGGAGAGCATCGTCGAGTCCTTTCAACGTCATTTCCGGCCCGAGCGCATCGACGGCCGCGCCGACGCCTCGACGCGCGATACGTTGCGGCGCCTCCTCGGCGCGATGCAGGGGATGCCCGTGGCGTGAGAAGAGCCCGCTCCCCGCGGGAAGCGGGTTCCAGTCATGCGCCGCTAGTGCTTGCTTGAACTCTGCGCTTTGGCGAGATTGCCTTGCGGGTCCTTCATGAACAGCGTCTTGGCGGTCTCATTGCCGAAGCAATAGGTCTTGCCGTCGATCGTCTCGCTGACGGTGCAATCCGTCTTCACGTCCTTGCCGAGCGCAAGGCCCTCCGCGCACATATTGTCGAACTCGCCGGTGGCGGCCGCTATGGCGGACGTGGCGAGGAGCAGGGCGCCCGCGATCGTGGAGAGGAAGATGGTTCTTTTCATTTGTCGTCTCCTATGGGGTTGTTCCCTTGATATTGGGCCAATCCGGCCCGCCGCGATGACACGCCCGGGAAAGGCACCTCCACCAGCTCAGCGATCACAGAGACGCGATTGGACAGACGGTGACTTCGGTCACATACCGGCGGGTAATAATCCGCCAAGAAACGGGCATTGCAGGCACCGCTCTTGAGCAAAATTCAAGACGTCATACGAGGAGAAACGCCATGACTAGGGCTCCCATCCTGTCCGCCGTGGCAGTCGCTTTGCTGCTTGGCCTCGCCATTGCTGGCCCTGCGGCAGCGGAGGACGCGGCCACGCCCGCCACCCCCGCCACGCCAGCCGCACCGGCGATGACGCCCGCGCCGATGACGCCGGCGCCAGCTGCGACCGCGACGCCGGTCAAGGGCGAGTTCGACAACTCTTGCACCATGGGCTTGGCCGAAGGCCAGACGGTGAAGACCGATTGCTCGGTCAATTGGACGGACACCGACGGCAAGGTCTACTGCTTCTCATCCGAGGCCTCGAAGGAGGCCTTCCTCAAGAACCCGGCCGAGAACATCCAGAAGGCCCGCGAATTCAAACTGTCGCAGTCGAACGCCGCGGCGAGCGGCAAGGCCAAGGACTTCACCGAGGATGACGTGAACGCCGCGGTGAAGCAGGTCGTCGATGCGCGGAGCAAGGACGGCACCTTCGTCTTCCGTGATCCCAAGCTCAACGCCGACCTCAATCTCGTCTTCGAGAGCATCAAGAGCGTGCGGGGCATGACCGGCTATGGCTGGTTCGCCAACACCATCTTCCACGACAAGGACGAGCCGAAGAAGCAATACGCCATCGATTTCTGGTTCAAGCCGGAAGGCCAAGATCTGACGCTGATGGACATCCGCGTGCAGAAGGGGCCGAAGCAGGACGGCGACAGCTGGTACATGGTCACGCGTCTGCCGATCGCTTGGTGGTGGCTGCCGGTGCAGGAGCATCCTGGCGATATGGAGATAACCCGCGCCTGGCAGGTGATGGGCGCGATCCACAGCTACATCGCCACCCATAAGGATGCGAGCGGCGACCTTGAGGTCAAGGACGGCAAGACCGGCGACACCGTCCCCCTCGAATTCGTCGAGATCCATCAGCCGGTGCGTCATCTGAAGAAGGACGGGCAGTATTTCGTCTGCACCGACTTCCGCAAGCCGGGCAGCCAGGACGAATATTACGACATCGATTTCTGGGTCGATCAGAAGTCGGGCAAGCTCGAGGTCAAGGACGTGAAGATGCACAAGGTGCCGGTCCTCGAAGACGGCATCTGGACGCAAGTTCCCCGCTACACCTTCGACGGCATGGATTTCGAGGAAACTAACTGATCAAAACGATTTGAGGCGAAGGCGCCCCGGCTTCGGGTCGGCTTCGCCTCAATGTTTTCTGACGCGCGCTTAGGCGGCGAAACCGCCATCGACATTGAGCGAGGTGCCGGTGATGTAGGCGGCGGCCGGGCTGGCGAGGAAGGCGACGGCTGCTGCCACCTCTTCCGGCTTTCCGTAACGCCCCAGCGCCGTTCCCGACTTCAGCAAGTCCGCCACGGGACCGCCCTTGGGCGCCATGTCGGTGTCGATTGGCCCTGGCTGGACATTGTTCACGGTGATGCCCCTTGGGACCGAGATCCCGCGGCCAGCCGCGCGTATAGGCAGCGACCGCAGCCTTCGTCGCCGAATAATCGGCGAAACCTGATACTGGCGACATCTCTCCAGCGACCGAGCCGATGGTGATGATCCGCCCGCCTTCACGCATGAAGTTAACCGCGGCGCGGACGGCGGCCGTGACACCGGCGACATTCACGGCGAACAGATGCTCGAGCGCCTTGTGGTCGACGGCGGCGTCATGGATTGCGCCGCCAGCGAACACGCCAGCATTGTTGACGAGGATGTCGAGCCGGCCGAACTCGTTGGCAACCGTAATCACGAGATTTTCGACCTGCTTGGTGTCGGCCTGATTGGCCTTGAACGCCTTGGCGCGTACGCCATTCTCCTGCAGCTCTTTCGCGACGGCCTCGGCCTTGTCCGCCGAAGCGGCATAGCTCACGGCAACGTCGGCGCCCTGATCGGCAAGCGCCCGGGCGATGGCCGCGCCGATGCCGCGCGAGCCGCCGGTGACGAGCGCGACTTTGCCGGCGAGCGGCTTGGCGTTGAAGGCCTGGTAGTCTTTGGAGGCGATTGGTTTCGAGAGCCTTTACGCCGCCTTCGGCAACAAGGAGGCGTTGTTCAAGAAGGCGCTCGCGCGTTACGAAGCAAAACGTGACGCGTTCTTCGCGGAAGCTTTCGCGGCGCCCACGGCGCGAGAGGCCATGACGCGTCTGCTCGAGGGCACCGCCGAGTTGTTGAGCGACAAGCGCACGCCGCAAGGCTGTCTCATGGTGCAGGGCGCGCTGTGCGGCGGCGAGGTGTGCGAGAGCGTCAAGCAGGATCTCGCGTAGCGCCGGCAGGCGGGGGAGCTCATGATCCGCGAGCGCCTGAAGCGTGCGAAACGCGAGGACGATTTGCCGGAAGACGCCGATCCGGCGGCGCTTGCGAGCTACGTGGCGACCATCATGCAGGGCATGGCGGTGCAGGCTGCCGGCGGTGCTACCCACAAGCGATTGCGGGAGATCGCGCGGCTCGCGCTCCGCGCCTGGCCCGAGTGATCTCCCCCGCTTGACGTCACGGCGCCCGAGCCCCTTATTACAGATGTCAGCAGGCCGGATGGCCGCTTCGCCAGTGCCAGCGTATCGGCGGGCGGGGAGGAAAGTCCGGGCTCCATGGAGATACGGTGCCGGATAACATCCGGCGGGGGCGACCCCAGGGACAGTGCAACAGAAAGCAAACCGCCTCGTCCGCCGGCGACGGCAGGCGCGGTAAGGGTGAAAGGGTGCGGTAAGAGCGCACCGCGTTCTTGGTAACAAGGACGGCACGGTAAACCCCACCGGGAGCAAGACCGAATAGGGGCGGCGCGGCGGCCTCAAAACCGCCAGTCTCGTTTCCAGGCGAGCCGCCCGGGTTGGTCGCAGGAGGCGCCTGGCAACAGGCGTCCCAGATGAATGGCCATCGCCGCGCGTCCCATGCGGGCGCGCGGTACAGAACCCGGCTTATAGGCTTGGTGACATGACTATGGCTGGCGCGTGGGGCTCCCCGCGCGCCAGCCTCCAACCTTCTCTGAGCCACTTAAACGATTGGTCATGGCCGGGCTTGTCCCGGCCATCCACGTCTTCCTCTGGTTTACTGCGGCCAAAGACGTGGATGCCCGGCACAAGGCCGGGCATGACGAGCGGGACACGTGGCGAAAGCCCTTCACCAATCTCGTAAAAAATGTTGGCCGGGTGGGGCGAGAGGGCGCCTCACCCGGCCGCACGCGTCGCCCCTCCCGCGAGGGGAGGGATGGTTCGCGGCGACCACGTGAGACAGTGAGCCGCTACTCGGCGCCTTCGACGTCTTGCGGCATTTTCCGCTGCTTAGCGATCTCGACGCTTTGGCGCGCGTCATCTTGTCGAGCTCGCGGCGCACGCCCGCTTCATAGTCCGGATGGGCCTTTTTGAAGTGGGCAAGCTGCCGCTCGACGATCTCCTGCGGCACGCCCCACATCGCCTAAGCCGCATTGAGATAGAGCCGCGCCGTCGAAGGAAGCCGAGATCAGGCAAGGCCGAAGCGATCAGCGTTCATCACCTTGTTCCAGGCCTCCACGAAGTCACGCACGAACTTCTGCTTCGCGTCTTCCTGAGCATAGACTTCGGCAAGGGCGCGCAACTGCGAATGCGAACCGAAGATCAGGTCGGCGCGCGCGGCGGTCCACTTGACTTCACCCGTCTTGCGGTCGCGCCCTTCAAACACGTCCTTGGCGTCCGATACCGCCTTCCACTCCGTGCCCATGTCGAGCAGGTTCACGAAGAAGTCGTTGCTCAGCGTCTCCGGACGCTTGGTGAAGACGCCGTGCTGGGATTTGCCGAAATTCGTGTTCAGCACGCGCAGGCCGCCGACGAGAACCGTCATTTCCGGAGCCGTCAGCGTCAGCAATTGCGCCCGGTCCACCAACAGCTCCTCAGCGGACAAGTGCTGCTTGTCGCGGAGATAGTTGCGGAAACCGTCAGCTGTCGGCTCGAGCGGCGCGAAGGAATCGACGTCAGTTTGCTCCTGCGACGCGTCCGTGCGCCCCGGCGTGAAGGGAACCTGCACGTCGTGCCTGGCATTCTTCGCGGCTTGCCCGACCGCCGCGCAGCCGCCGAGAACGATCAGGTCGGCAAGCGAAACTTTCTTGCCGCCGGACTGCGAAGCGTTGAACTCCTTTTGGATCGCTTCGAGTTTCTGAAGGACCGTCGCCAGCTTAGCCGGCTGGTTGACTTCCCAATCCTTCTGTGGCGCGAGGCGGATGCGCGCCCCGTTCGACCCACCGCGCTTGTCGGAGCCGCGGAACGTCGAGGCAGAAGCCCAAGCCGTCGAGACCAATTGGGACACGGACAGCCCAGACGCGAGGATCTTTTTCTTGAGTGCAGTGATGTCCTCCGCGTCGATCAGCTCGTGATCGACTTCGGGAACGGGGTCCTGCCACAACAGCTCCTCTGCGGGAACGTCCGGGCCGAGATAGCGCGAGCGTGGCCCCATGTCGCGGTGCGTTAGCTTGAACCACGCCCGGGCGAAGGCATCCGCGAACTCATCCGGGTTCTCGTAGAAGCGCCTTGAAATCTTTTCGTAAACAGGGTCCAACCGCAAGGCGAGGTCAGTGGTCAGCATGGATGGCGCGTGACGCTTTGAGGGGTCGTGCGCATCCGGCACCGTGCCGGCGCCTGCGTCGTTCTTCGGTTTCCACTGATACGCACCGGCCGGGCTCTTGGTCAGTTCCCATTCGTAGCCGAACAGGTTCCAGAAGAAGTTGCTGCTCCACTTCGTCGGCGTCGTGGTCCAGACGACTTCCAGGCCGCTGCCGATCGTGTCACCGCCCTTGCCGCTGCCATAGGTGTTCTTCCAGCCGAAGCCTTGCTCCTCGATGGAGGCGCCTTCGGGCACGGGGCCGACATATTTGCTTGCATCGCCGGCGCCGTGGGTCTTGCCGAAGGTGTGACCGCCAGCAATCAGCGCGACGGTCTCCTCGTTGTTCATCGCCATACGGCCGAACGTGTCGCGAATATCCTTGGCCGCCGCGAGGGGATCCGGCTTGCCGTTCGGCCCTTCCGGATTCACGTAGATCAGACCCATCTGGACGGCGGCGAGAGGATTCGCAAGATTACGGTCGCCGGAGTAACGCTCGTCGGCCAGCCAGGTGCCTTCGGGGCCCCAGTAGATGTCCTCTTCGGGCTCCCAGACATCCTCGCGCCCGCCACCAAAGCCGAAGGTCTTGAAGCCCATCGAACTCGAGCGCGACGTTACCAGTAAGGATCATCAGGTCGGCCCACGAGATCTTGTTGCCGTATTTCTGCTTGATCGGCCACAGCAGCCGGCGCGCCTTGTCGAGGTTCACGTTGTCCGGCCAGCTATTGAGCGGCGCGAAGCGCTGCTGGCCGGCTCCGGCGCCGCCGCGGCCGTCGCCGACGCGGTAGGTGCCCGCGCTGTGCCACGCCATCCGGATGAACAGCGGCCCGTAATGACCAAAGTCGGCCGGCCACCAGTCCTGCGAGTCCGTCATCAGCGCGTGGAGGTCCTTCTTCAGGGCCTCGAGGTCGAGCTTCTTGAACTCCTCCGCGTAGTTGAACGCCTCGCCCATGGGATTGGATAGGGGAGAGTTCTGGTGAAGGATGTTCAGGTTCAACTGGTTGGGCCACCAGTCCCGATTGGCCCTGGCAAGGGTCGTGTGCATGACCGGGCACTTGCCCGCGCTCTCGTCAGTCTTCGCGTCCATGTTTCTATCCGATCGTGTTTTCTAATTTTCTTCGAGTTGTTCCGTACGGACTATTTGGCGCCCGGCTGCAGCGCCTTGACCTTGGCGTATTTCGAGATATCGCCGCAAGTTCCGGGCCGGAAGTTGAGGGCTGGCGCATCATCAGCGCAAATCGGATTTGCCTATCGCGGCGATAAGGATAGCTTATTCTGAGGCCTTGGTGCCGAGAAATTCGCGGATTTGCAGCAGCGTTGCCTCTGGCTGCTCCTCCTGCGGCATGTGCCCGCACTCATCGATCAAGCGGAAGGTGGCGTTGGGCATCGCGCGCCTCAGCTTCAGCCCGACGCCGAGCGGCACGATGCGGTCGTGGTCGCACCACAGAATGAGCGTGGGCAGCGTGATCGATGAATAACGCGCGGAGATTTGCTCCGCGTCCGCCGGCAGGATCTGCCGCGCGCTATAGATGATGGCGTGCTTTCCGGCCGCGGTCTTCATCGGCTCGGCATAGGCCGCGATCTCGTCGCGACCGATCTTGCTGCGGTCGTAATAGGCGATCTTGAGCGCCATCTGAATCTGTAAGGCGGCCGGGGCCATGCGCAGGCTGAGCTGCGAGACGACGGGCATGTCGAGCAGCTTGAAGAACACCGGGATCGATTGCGGATAGGCGATGGTGTCGAGCAGCACGAGCTTGGTGATGCGCCCTTCGAGTCGCGTGTCGGCCTCGAGCGCCAAGAGCAGCGCCACCCCGCCACCATAGGAATGGCCAATCAGGGTGAGGTTGCGAAGGTCGCGATCGAGGATGAGCTGGACGAGAAGCTCCGCCTGGTCCGCGGCCGAATAGCGGTCGTCGAACGGCTTGTCGGATTGGCCGAAGCCCTTCAGGTCGACGGCGATGACCTTATGATCGCGGGCAAGGTCGGGCGCGATATGCCGCCAGGTGAAAACGTTCGTGCCGAAGCCGTGGATCAACAGAATTGGCGGACCCTCGCCCCGCTCCACCGCATAGAGTTTCACCGGCGCCTCCGGAGGCCCTAGCCGGGCGAAGGGGCCTTGGGTCCCGTCGTCGCCGGCAGAGGCTGAGACGCCAAGGCCAAGCAGAATCGCCGCCACGCCGAGGCTCGTTGCGAATCGACTGTTGCGCATAAACGCCGACGCCAAGCCGATGGTCCGCATCCCTCTATCGTAGGCGAGGCGCCGCTGAGCGCGAGCCGTCCCCTCGTTTCCGCCCTTGTAACGCGCTTCGCGACCAAGGGGCAATTCAAAGCCGCGCCGCTCCGCGCCACGCCGATCGTCGCCGGTTACCCACAGCAATACTACGTTCGTTAAGCACTTTCCCATGAGATTCCTTGACCACCCATAATATCCCATGCTATCCCATGCTTGCCCGTTCGGTGACGGGTGGGGGAGGCTCGGCAGCGCTCCTTTTGAGGCCACGGGGGGACCGCGCCGCCTCTCCCACCCAATTCTCCGGCCGAGGCGTCTCGCACCCGAGCGTGTCCAAGTCTTGCGTTGGCCCAGGTGCCCATGAGGGGGAGATGGACCAGTTTGTCTCGGCATTCACCAATAAGATCGACACCAAAGGCCGCGTTTCGGTTCCTGCCTCCTTTCGCACCGTCCTCGCCAAGGACGGCCTTGACGGCATTTATTGCTATCCGTCGCTCGATGCGCCTGCGCTCGATGCAGGCGGCCAGCGGCTGGTCGACAAGATCAACGGCCTTGTCGAGGATCTGGCGCCCTATTCCGACGAGCGCGACCACCTCGCCACCGCTTTATTCGGCACTAGCGAAATCCTTTCTATCGATCAGGATGGGCGCACCATTCTGCCGGAGCGGCTCAGGGAGCACGCCGGCATCACCACCCACATCACCTTCGTCGGCCTCGGCGAGAAATTCCAGATGTGGGAGCCTGGACGTTTTGCAACGCATTTGGCGGAAGCGCGCCAAAAGGTCCGCGATCTCCGCAAGTTACTCGGCGCGGGGCGCCGCGGAAGCGGCGGGCCAGAGGGAGCACGGGAATGATGGCGGGTCGCGGCACGGGCTTTACGGCCGCCGGCGGACCGGCCCGCCACATTCCCGTGATGCTCTCGGAAGTCATTGAGGCCCTTAGCCCAAGCGACGGCAAGATCTTCATCGACGGGACCTTCGGTGCGGGCGGCTATAGCCGCGGGCTACTCGAAGCGGCGCGGTGCAGCGTGCTGGCCATCGATCGCGATCCGGACGCCGCGAATTTCGCCCGCGCCCTT
The DNA here is from genome assembly GCA_963804705.1 of uncultured Alphaproteobacteria bacterium. Classification (GTDB taxonomy): domain Bacteria; phylum Pseudomonadota; class Alphaproteobacteria; order Rhizobiales; family Methyloligellaceae; genus Methyloceanibacter. Next base: position 384,367 of record CAWDRM010000018.1, on the reverse strand, counting down.
GAAGCCAATTTTCCCGGACGCCTGAAATTCGTCCTCGGCCGCTACGCCGAGATGCAACAGATCGCCGAACGGGAAGGCATCCCCGCCGTCGACGGCGTGGCGCTCGACCTCGGCGTTTCCTCCATGCAGCTCGACACGGCCGAGCGGGGCTTCTCCTTCATCAAGGACGGTCCGCTCGACATGCGCATGGGAAACGAGGGCCAGACCGCGAGCGATCTGGTCAATACGTTTCCCGAGCGGGAGCTCTCCTTCATCATCGGCACCCTTGGCGAGGAGAAGCGCGCCCGCGCCATCGCCCGCGCCATTGTGGCGAGGAGGGATGAGCAGCCGTTCGCAAGGACGGGGGAGCTCGCCGATATCGTCGCCGGAGTGCTGGGCCGCCGGCACGATGACACCAAGCACCCCGCGACCCGGACCTTCCAGGCCCTCCGCCTCTATCTCAATGACGAGCTTCAGGAGCTTGCGCGGGGTCTGAGCGCGGCCGAGCACGTGCTCCGGCCGAAAGGCCGTCTCGTCGCCGTCACTTTCCATTCGCTCGAGGATCGCATCGCCAAGCGCTTTTTCGCCACGCGAAGCACGCCGGCGCCGCGCGGATCGCGCCATTTGCCGCTTCAAGGGCCGACACATTTTGCGCCAAGCTTCCACCTTCTTAACCGGCGTCCGGTATCACCATCGAAGGAAGAGATCAGGGTGAACCCCCGTTCCCGCTCGGCGCGCCTCAGGGCCGGCGAACGTACGGAGGCTCCGCCCCATGCTCTCGATCTCGCCGCTTTGGGGGTGCCTCGCATCGCTCTGTCTGTCTGACGACAGCGTTTAGTTACGGGTTTTCAGTATGTTGCGTTTCGTCAATATCTGCCTCGTCCTCGGCCTCGTGGCGCTCGCCTATGTCATTTACGAGGTGAAATACCAAGCTCGCGCCCTCGATGAGGAGATCGCCGGGCTCAGCAAGGACATCGAGGCCGAGCGGGACGGCGTCGCGGTGCTGCGCGCCGAATGGAGCCTGCTCAATCGGCCCGAGCGGATCGAGCGTCTGGCCCAGAAATGTCTCAAGCTCGCGCCTGCGCGAGCGAGCCAGCTCGTCACCCTCGACACGGTGTCGGAAAGAGACTTCGCGCGGGCCCGGGTGAAGGCCGCGGACCAAACGGTGGCCTCCGCCGCTCCAGCAGATGCTGTCCTCTGCCAAGGCTGGTCAAGCCGAGATGGGTCCAGCCGCGACTGCTACGGAGACTGCCCCAGCAGTGACGGCTCCAGCCGGGGCGGCGGCTCCGGCCCAGAAGACTTCTCCGGCGGCGGCTGCTCTCGCTGACGCGGCTCCGGACAAGACAGCCCCGGTCCAGACCGCTACGGTCAAGACCGTTCCAGTCAAGACCGTTCCGGTGAAGACTGTCCCGGTCAAGGCCGGTCCCGCGAAGACCGTCAAGACCGTTCCGGTCAAAACCGTCACGGTCAGGACCGTTCAGGCTGAGGCTGTCCCAGTTAATTCGGATCCTGCCAAGGCCATTCCAGCGGCGGCTCTACCGCCCGTGACGGTTTCGGCACCCGGCGAGTAAAGCTTTGCGACTCTTCACCCACAATCCCAAGACCCGTACTGCCGCCCCCCGCGCCGAGCGTGCCTATTTGGCGAGAAGCCGCGGCCGCTACCGCCTCACCTGCCTTGCTCTCGCGGTGAGCTTCCTGCTCGTCGGCCTCCGCCTCGTAAGCCTCGGCTTCACCCCCGTTGAGCCTGGACAGGGCGGCATCCACGACATCTCGACGACGGTCCACCGGCCCGACATCCTCGATCGCAACGGCCGGCTGCTCGCCACCGACATCAAGGGCGCGACGCTCTATGCCGACCCCGCGCGCGTCATCGATCGGGACGAACTCATCGAGCAGGTCTCGAGCGTGCTCCCGGATATCAGCGCCGCCGATCTCCGCGAGCGGCTTAAGCAGGGCCGGAGATTCGTGACGATCCGGCGTGAGCTCACGCCGAAGCAGCAGGCTGAGATCCACGAGCTTGGCCAGCCCGGTCTCGGCTTCATCGAGGAATATCGCCGCGTCTACCCCGTAGGCGCCACCGCCTGCCACGTGGTCGGCTATGTCAATGTCGACAATAAGGGCCTCGCCGGAATCGAGAAATTCATCGACGACAATCCCCAGCTTGCCATGTCGAGCCCTGACAACGCGGTGGGCGGCGAGGCCGTCACCCTCTCGCTCGATCTCGGCGTGCAGCACGTCGTCCGCGAGGAGCTGGTCAAGGCAATGGCCTCCTATCACGCCAAGGCCGCGGCCGGTGTTGTGCTGGACGTGCAGAGCGGCGAGGTCATGGCGCTCGTCTCCCTGCCGGATTACGACCCGAATTACCGGGAGCAGGCCCTCGACAAGGACCGGCTCAACCGCATGACCTCCGGGGTCTATGAGATGGGCTCGGTGTTCAAGGTGTTCACCGCGGCTGCGGCGCTCGATGCCGGCAGCTCGACCTTGCGCTCGAGCTATGACGCGAGCCAGCCGATCCACGTCGCCTCCTTCACCATCGAGGATTTCCACGCCAAGAAGCGAAGACTGACCGTGCCGGAGATCTTCATCTATTCCTCCAATATCGGCGCGGCGAAGATGGCGCTCGATCTCGGCATCGACCGCCACAAGGAATTCCTGCGCAAACTCGGTCTCTTGAACCGCCTGTCCACCGAGATTGGCGAAGGCGCCGCTCCCATCGTGCCGTCGCCCTGGGAGAAGCTGAACACCATCACCATCGCCTTCGGCCATGGCTTGTCGGTCACGCCCTTGCAGGTTGCGTCTGCGGCGCTGCCCCTGGTCAATGGCGGCTTCGCGGTGAGCCCCACCTTCCTGCCCCGGCCTCGCCTGGCCGCTCTTCGCGAAAGCCCGAGCGTGCTCAAATCGTCGACGAGTCAGGAGATGCTTTCGCTGATGCGCCTCAACGTCCTGAAAGGTACCGGCAAGCGCGCCGACGCCGAAGGCTACCGCGTCGGCGGCAAGACGGGGACCGCCGATAAAGTGGTCGGCCGCCATTATGAAGGTTCAAAGGTCCTGACCTCGTTTCTTGCCGCCTTTCCCACCGACGCTCCGGAATATCTCGTGCTGGTCATGCTCGACGAGCCGGAACGCGTCCCCGAAACCGACAATCAGCAGACCGCCGGTGTGAATGCCGCCCCCACCACCGGCAGGATCGTCGAGCGCATCGGTCCCATTCTCGGCGTGGCGCCAAAGCTAGACGGCGACCAGCGCAAGTTTGACGAGAAGGTGCTCGCCTCCTATTAAAAGGCGCCGGTTCCGGGCCCTTTGCCGGTCCTGTTGGGCGCTCTTTGGGGGAGTCCGGCGGCTGCGAGGGGCGGATGTTCAGTCATGACCCTTGGTGAGTTGATTGGGCCGGAGGCTTCGCTGCCCGCGTCATGGCTGAAAGTTCCGATTTTGGGGCTTACGGCCGATAGCCGCGCGGTCAAGCCCGGCGATCTATTCGCGGCACTCCCTGGATCGCGCACCGATGGCTCCCGCTTCATCGCCGACGCTCTAGCACGGGGAGCCGCGGCGATCCTGATGCCGCAAGGCGGCGCCTACGCTCTCAGCGGGACGCCCTTCAATGGCATGCCGCTCGTTGAGGACGCCGATCCGCGCCGTCGGCTTGCCCTGATTGCGGCGCGCTTCTTCGGCACCCAGCCGGACATTGCCGTGGCCGTCACCGGCACCAACGGCAAGACATCCGTCGCCTCTTTCGTACGCCAGCTCTGGGAGCAACAGGGCCTCGTCGCCGCAAGCCTCGGCACCGTCGGCGTCGTGGGGCCGTCGGGCACCGAGACGCTGGCCCACACCACGCCGGACCCCATCGAGTTGCATCGCATCCTGGCGGGCCTCGCCAAATCGGGCGTCACCCATCTCGCGCTCGAAGCTTCGAGCCATGGCCTCGAGCAGCGTCGCATCGACGGCGTGCGGCTTGCCGCGGGCGCCTTCACCAATATCTCCCGCGACCATCTCGACTATCATCCGGGCTTCGAGGCCTATTTCGTCGAGAAGCTTCGCCTGTTTAGCGAACTCTTGCCTCCCGGCGCCGGTGCCGTGATCGATGTCGACAGCGAAGGGGCCTTGCGCGTAGCGGCGGCCGCCAAGGCGCGAGGGCTCAAACTGATCTCGGTGGGGCGAGCCGGAGAGGATTTGCGGCTCTTCTCCGCCGAGCAGGACGGTTTCGGCCAGCGCCTGGTGGTGGAGCATGCGGGCAGGAAAGAGAGCGTCCGCCTGCCGCTGGTCGGCGCCTTCCAGGCTTCCAACGCGCTCGTTGCGGCTGGCCTCGCCATGGCGACTGGAACAAGCGCCTCGACGGCGCTACCGCTCCTTGCCGATCTCCGCGGCGCGCGGGGGCGCCTCGAGCTTGCCGGCACCGCCGCTCCCGGCGCTCCGATCTTCATCGACTATGCCCATACGCCCGATGCGCTCGCCAAGGCCCTCGACGCTTTACGGCCTTATGTGCGGGGCAGGCTCGCGCTGGTGTTCGGCTGCGGCGGCGACCGCGACAAGGGCAAGCGGCCGCAAATGGGGGCCGTGGCGGCGGAGAAAGCAGATTTGGCCATCGTTACTGACGATAACCCGCGGAGCGAAGAGCCGGCGGACATCCGCCGCGCGATCTTGGCGGCTGCGCCCGGCGCAATCGAGATTGCCAGCCGCGCCACCGCCGTGGCCGAGGCGATCGCCGGGCTGCGACAAGGCGATGTCCTCTTGATCGCGGGCAAAGGCCATGAGACGGGACAGATCGTCAAAGGCACGATCATTCCCTATTCTGACCATGACGCGGTTCTAGCCGCGCTGAAGGACGAGGCGAAGCGTGACTAAGCCGCTCTGGACCATAGGTGAGATGGCCAAGGCCGTGCGGGGCAAATGCGCCGCTAGGGCGAGCACCCCCGTCAGCGGCATCTCCATCGACAGCCGGAGCTTGGCGCCGGACGAGGCCTTCCTCTCGCTCCGCGGCGCCAACCGCGACGGACAGGCCTTCGTCGCCGCTGCGCTCGTCCAAGGCGCCTCCTGCGCCATCGTCGAGCAGGGTTATCAAGGTCCGCGTGGCGAGGTCCGCTTGCTGCGCGTTGCCGATACGCTTGCCGCGCTCAACGATCTCGGCGCGGCGGCACGAGCGAGGGCCGCCGACGCGGTGGTCATCGCCGTTACCGGCAGCGTCGGCAAGACCGGCACTAAGGAGGCGCTGAAGCTCGCGCTCGCGCCCTCCGGCACGGTGCACGTCTCGTCCAAATCCTACAACAACCATTGGGGCGTGCCGCTGTCGCTGGCCAATATGCGCGATACCACGCGGTTCGGCGTGTTCGAGGCCGGCATGAACCATACGGGCGAGCTCAGCGAGCTCACGAAGCTGATCCGGCCGCGCATCGCCATCATCACCACGGTGGCGCCGGTGCATCTCGGCTTCTTCCGCTCGGTGGAGGCGATCGCCGACGCCAAGGCCGAGATCTTGGAAGGGCTGGTTCCCGGCGGCGCGGCCATCCTCAACCGCGACAACGCCTATTACGAGCGCCTCCGGCGCCATGCGCTCCAGCGCAAAGCGCAGATCGTCGGCTTCGGCCAGACGCCAGGCGCAGAGGCGCGGGCGTTAAGCGTCGAGCTTGCTCCCGACGGCTCCGACGTGAAGGCCGACATCATGGGCGAGACCATCAGCTATCATATCGGCGCGCCCGGCGCTCACCTCGTGCAGAATTCGCTCGCCGTGCTCGCCGCGGCCAAGGTCGCCGGCGCCGACCTCAAAGCCGCTGGCCGCGCGCTTGCCGGCTGGCGCGCCCAAACCGGCCGCGGCGCGCGCATCGTCATCGGCGGTAAGCAAGGCCGCATCGCCATCATCGACGAGAGCTATAACGCCAACCCGGCGTCCATGCGCGCGGCGCTCGCCACGCTGGGGCTGACGCCGAGATCGGAGTTTAAGCGCCGCGTTGCCGTGCTGGGCGACATGCTGGAGCTTGGCGGCCTCGGCCCGAAGCTCCATCAGGAGCTGGCCGAGGACATCGACAAGGCCGGCGTGGATATCGTCTTTGCCTGCGGCGAGATGATGCGTGGACTGTATGAGGCCCTGCCGCCGGCCCGCCGGGGCGCCTACGCCAAGACCTCCGAGCAGCTTGCACCTATGCTGACCAGCGGGGTCGGCGCTGGCGACGTGGTGATGATCAAAGGGTCGCTCGGCAGCCGCATGGCCCCTTTGGTCGAAGCCCTGCAAAGCCATTTCGACACGGCCGGAGCACCGGCCTAAAGCCTGATTCCTCAGGATTCGTAGGCTTTCCCGATAAATTCCTACGCCAAAACAAGGGGTCGGGGCGAAATCGCGATTCCCTCCGAGGCGCTTTCGCACTAAACGAGCCGGAAGGGGGACGACCATGCTCTACTGGTTGACCGAGCTCGCGGGCGAACTCAGCGCCTTCAATATCTTCCGCTACATCACCTTCCGCACGGGCGGCGCCCTGATCACGGCGCTCTTATTCGTATTCTTGTTCGGCCCGCAGATCATCAGGTCGCTGCGCGTACGCCAGGGCAGGGGCCAGCCGATCCGCACCGACGGGCCCGAGCGTCACCTCATCCAGAAGCAGGGCACGCCGACCATGGGCGGCCTGATGATCCTTTCGGGCTTCACCTTCGCCACGCTGCTCTGGGGCAATCTGCGCAATCCCTATGTCTGGGTAGTCCTGCTCATCACGCTCGTCTACGGCGCCGTCGGCCTCTATGACGACTACCTCAAGGTGACCAGGCAATCGGCGGCCGGATTCCGGGGACGCATCAAGATCGTCATCGAGGCCGTGGTCGCGCTGGTGGCTACCTGGGCCATCGCCTCCGTCGGCGAGGCGCCGCTCTCGACCGCGCTCGCCATCCCGTTCTTCAAGAATGTGCTGATCCCGCTCGGCTGGCTGTTCGTGCCCTTTGGCGCCTTCATCATTGTCGGCGCCGGCAACGCCGTGAACCTCACCGATGGGCTGGACGGGCTTGCCATCGTGCCGGTGATGATCGCCGCCTCCACCTTCGGCTTCATCGCCTATTTTGTCGGCAACGCGCTGTTCGCCGAATATCTGCAGATTCATTTTGTGCAAGGGACCGGCGAGCTCGCCGTGGTATGCGGGGCGCTGGTCGGCGCAGGGCTCGGCTTCCTCTGGTTCAATGCGCCGCCGGCCCAGATCTTCATGGGCGATACGGGTTCGCTTGCCCTTGGCGGCGCGCTCGGCACCATCGCCGTCGCCACCAAGCATGAGCTTGTGCTCGCCATCGTCGGCGGACTGTTCGTGCTGGAGGCGGTTTCGGTGATCGTGCAGGTCGCCTCGTTCCGGCTCACCGGCAAGCGCGTCTTCCGCATGGCCCCGCTGCATCATCATTATGAACAGAAGGGATGGGCCGAATCCACGGTGGTGGTGCGCTTCTGGATCATTGCCGTGGTTCTCGCGCTTGTCGGCCTCGCTACGCTCAAATTGCGCTAGATTCGACCGAGCATGATTCCCGTCACGATCTTCGCCGGCCGCGACGTCGCGGTTTTTGGTCTTGGCATGAGCGGCATCGCCGCTTCGCGCGCGCTTGGCCTGGGCGGGGCGCACGTGCTCGCCTGGGACGACACCGAGGCGGCGCGCGATGAGGCCGCGGCGCAAGGCCTGACGCTGCACGATCTCGCCTCCTCCGATTGGAGCAAGATCGGGGTGCTCGTGCTCGCGCCCGGCGTTCCCTTGACGCATCCGGCCCCGCATTGGACGGTCGCCAAAGCGCGCGAAGCGGGGGTCGAGGTGATCGGCGACACCGAGCTCTTCTGCCGTGAGCATGCGAGCCAAGGCGCGCGCGCCAAGGTGATCGCGATCACGGGCACTAACGGCAAGTCCACGACCACGGCCTTGACCGCCCATCTGCTGGAGGCTGCCGGGCGTAAAGTGGCGCTTGGCGGCAATATCGGCAGGGCGGTGCTCGATCTGCCGCCCTTCGCCGACGATCTCATTTATGTGCTCGAGCTGTCGACCTTCCAGATTGATCTCACGCCGACGCTTCGCGCCGATGCCGCGGCGCTGCTCAATATCACCCCGGACCACCTCGACCGCCACGGGACGCTTGAGAACTATGCCGCCATCAAGGGCCGCGTGTTCGAAGGCCTGCCCGCGAGCGGCACCGGCGTGATCGGTGTGGATGACGCCGAGACCCGCGCCATCGCCGATGCGCTTCGCGGGCCCTTCGCCATCAAGCACATCGCCGTCGGGCACCCGGTCGAGACCGGCGTATGGGTGGACGAGGGGGTCTTGATCGAGGTCGAGCAGGGGATAGAGCGCGGACGTGTGAGCCTCGCCGGTATCAGCTCGCTGCGCGGCGCGCATAATTGGCAGAACGCCGCTTTCGCCTATGCGCTCGCCCGCTCGCAAGGCCTCGACACCGCGGGCATCGCCAAGGGTCTCGCAAGCTTTGCCGGTCTCGCCCATCGCATGGAGCAAGTGGCGCGGCGCGGGCCCGTGCTGTTCGTCAACGACTCGAAGGCGACCAATGCCGACGCCGCCGGCAAGGCGCTGGCGAGCTTCACTAACATCTATTGGATCGCGGGAGGCAGATCGAAGACCGGCGGTCTTGCCGGGCTCAAGCCCTACTTCCCGAAGGTCGCCCGCGCCTATCTGATCGGCGAGGCGGCGGACGAATTCGCCGCGCAGCTCGGCACCGAGGTCGACCATGTGCAATGTGGGACGCTTGATCGGGCGATTGAGCAAGCCGCCGCCGACGCCGGCCGGTCGGGAGCCAAGGAGCCGGTGGTGTTGCTGTCGCCGGCTTGCGCGTCCTACGATCAGTTCGCCAATTTCGAGGCGCGCGGGAAAAGCTTCCGCGACATCGTCATGCGCCTCGACGGCGCTGAGTCGGTGCGGCCGGATGAGGGCAGGGCGGCATGAGGATCACCCGCGCCGACCGTAGCGTGCTCTCCGACTGGTGGTTCACCGTCGACCGGCTGATGTTTTTCGGCCTGCTCTTGCTGATGGGCCTGGGCGTCGTGCTGTCGCTCGCCGCGAGTCCGCCCATCGCCGCCAAATTCAATCTCGAGCCTTTCTATTTCGTGCGCCGGCAGGCGGCGATGCTGGTGCCAGCGGTGGCCATCATGTTCGCGGCGTCGACGCTGACCCCGAAGCAGATCCGCCGCGCCTGCCTCATCATCTTCGTGGTCGGCATCGCGCTGATGGCCGCGACCATGCTGGTCGGTCCGGAGATCAAGGGCGCCAAGCGCTGGCTGCAATTCGGCTTCTTCTCGATCCAGCCCTCCGAATTCGTCAAGCCGGCCTTCGTCGTGCTCACCGCCTGGCTGTTCAACGAGAGCCAGAAGCGCTCCGACGTGCCCGGCCTCGAGCTTGCGATCGTGCTGTACGGGGTCTTCGTGCTGCTCCTCGTGCTCCAGCCCGATTTCGGTCAGACGCTGCTGGTCAGCATCGTCTGGGTCGCGCTTTTCTTCATGGCCGGGATCAATCTCCTGTGGATCGGAGCGCTCGGCGTCGCCGGCCTTGGGGGAGTCGTGACCGCCTATTTTCTCGTGCCGCATGTCGCCTCGCGCATCGACCGCTTTCTCAATCCCACCTCCGGCGACACCTATCAGGCGGACCGCGCATTTGAATCCTTCCTGCATGGCGGCTGGTTCGGCCGGGGGCCCGGCGAGGGCACCGTCAAGGACGTGCTCCCCGATTCCCATACCGACTTCATCTTCGCCGTGGCGGCCGAGGAATATGGTCTGATCGCCTGCCTTATTTTGCTCGCTCTGTTCGCCTTCATCGTGCTGCGCGGGCTGTCCAAGGCGTCTCAGGAATCCGATGGCTTCATCCGCCACGCGGTCGCCGGTCTCATCATGCTGTTCGGCTTGCAGGCCTTGATCAACATGGCGGTCAATGTCGGGCTGCTCCCGGCCAAAGGCATGACGCTGCCGTTCATCTCCTATGGCGGCTCGTCACTGCTCGCCATGGCGCTGACCATGGGCCTTGCGCTTGGGCTGACGCGGCGAAGACCGAAGGCCGGACGCCTGCCGCGGAGTCGAACGAGCCAGGCCGGCAAGCCTGGTGAGGCCAACGAGGTGAGCGAGGGGGGCGCGACCGGTGAGGAGGGCGCCGGCACAAGGGCAGGCAAGAATGCCTCGGAGCAGACAGCATGAGGTCGCTCTCCATCCTGCTCGCCGCTGGCGGCACCGCCGGTCATCTCTTCCCGGCGGCGGCTCTCGCCCAGGAGCTTCAGCGCCGCGGCTACATCGTGGATTTGGCGACGGACCTGCGCGCCGAGAAATATGGCGGCGACTTTCCCGCGCGCAAAATTCACCGCATCCCCTCGGCTACGCTGACGAGCCGCTCCCCCCTCGCCGTGGCCGGAACGTTCAGCCGGCTCGGCCTCGGCTTCGCCCACGCGTTTTCCTTGCTCTTGCGGGTCCGGCCTAAGGCTGTGATCGGCTTCGGCGGATACCCCACGCTGCCGCCTATCATCGCCGCTAGCACCTTGCGCATTCCTACTGCCATTCACGAGCAGAACGCCGTGATGGGCCGGGCGAACCGGCTTCTGTCGCGCTACGTCGACAAGATCGCGCTCTCCTTCATGCCGACCAAGCTGCTCGAGCCAGCAGCCGAAGCCAAAGCGAGGCTGACCGGCATTCCGGTGCGCGATTCGGTGCACAAATTTCGCGACGTTCCTTACGCGCCTCCCTACGCTGACTCCCGGCTGCTGCTGCTCGTCTTCGGCGGCAGCCAGGGTGCCCGCTTCTTCTCGGAAGTCGTGCCCCCGGCCTTGTCGCTCTTGCCGTCGGAAATCCGCTGGCGCCTCACTTTGGTGCAGCAGGCTCGCGAGGAGGATCTCGAAGGGCTGCGTTTGGCCTGTGCCCGCGCAGGCATCGCCGCGCATCTTGCGCCCTTCTTCCGCGATCTGCCGGAGCGGATCGCCACGGCCCAGCTCGTCATCGCCCGGGCCGGCGCCTCGACCGTGGCGGAGCTGACCGCGATCGGAAGGCCTGGCCTCCTCGTGCCGCTGCCGCACGCCCTTGACAATGATCAGCTCGAAAATGCAACACGGCTGGAACAGGCGGGCGGCGGCTGGTGCGTGCGCCAGTCGGAGTTGACGCCTGAGCGCCTGGCGGAGTTGCTTGAGGCGCTGTTGTCGTCGCCTGAGCGTTTGACGGACGCCGCCCGAAAGGCACACGCCATGGGCGTCATCGATGCGGTGGCGAGGCTCGCCGATCTGGTTGACGAGCTCGCCGCGCCGAAGGAGTAGGCGCCTCATGCACATGCCAGACCCGGGCAAGAGCGGCCTCGTGCACATCGTCGGCATCGGCGGCATCGGCATGAGTGCCATCGCCGAGGTCATGCATACCCGCGGCTATCATGTGCAGGGCAGCGACCTCAAGGACAGCGCCAATCTCGAGCGCCTGCGCGCGCAAGACATTCGCTGCGTGATCGGCCACGATCCGGCGAATATCGACGGCGCCGCCTATCTCGTCATCTCGAGCGCGGTGAAGGAGGGCAATCCGGAGTTCGAAGCGGCAAAGGAGCGCGGCATCCCGATCATCCGCCGCGCCGAGATGCTGGCCGAGCTGATGCGCCCTTGCGCCACCGTCTCCATCACTGGCACCCACGGCAAGACGACCACCACTTCGCTCATCGCCGACATCTTCAAGGCGGCCGATCTCGATCCGACCGTCATCACCGGGGGCATCATTAATGACTGGGGCAGCAATGCGCGGATCGGCAAGGGCGACTGGATGGTGGTCGAGGCCGACGAGTCCGACGGTACCTTCCTGAAGCTGCCGACCCAGATCGGCGTCGTTACCAATATCGACCCCGAGCATATGGACTATTGGCCGTCGGTCGAGGCGCTGCATCTTGCCTTCCGCCAATTCATCGAGGCGATCCCGTTCTACGGGCTTGCCGTCGCCTGCATCGATCATCCCGTGGTGCGCGAGCTGCTCGCGAAGCTCGGCGGCGCCGCCAACGGGCGCCGGACCATCACCTACGGTGTGGCGCGTGATGCCGATATCAGGCTGTTAAATTTGCGTCCCGATCACAACAAGATCACCTTCGATGCCCGTCTCGGCGTCGCGGTCAAGGGCGGGTCGCGCAAGCTCGAAGACCTCACGCTTCCCGTGCTCGGCCATTACAACGCGCTGAATGCACTCGCCGCGCTTGCCGCAGCGGTCGAGGCCGGAGTTAACGATGAGGTGATCCGCTCCGCTTTAGCGTCATTTTCCGGCGTCAAGCGTCGCTTCTCACGCGCAGGCGACTGGGGGGGCGTCGCCGTCTATGACGATTATGCGCACCATCCCGTCGAGATCGCTGCCGTGTTGCGGGCGGCGCGCATCGCCGGCAAGGGCCGTATTCTCGCGGTGATTCAACCGCACCGCTACACGCGGCTGCAAAGTCTGTTCAACGAGTTCTGGGCCTGTCTCGACGACGCCGATATCGTCGTCGTGACACCGGTCTATTCGGCTGGCGAAGTCCCGATCCCCGGCATCGATCGCGATGAGCTCGCCGCTGGTTTGCGCCGGCACGGTCACCCGCACGTGCTGACCGTCGACGACGAGCAGGGGCTCGTCGAGACCATTGCCTCGGTGGCGAAATCCGGCGATCTCGTGGTCGGCCTCGGCGCCGGCACCATCACCGAGTGGATCAACGCGCTGCCCAAGCGCCTTGCCGAGCATGAGGGACGCCAATGAGCGACGTCCGCGCGAGCAGCGAAAAGGCTGCGCCTCTCACCGGCCTCGGCGAGCTTGGCCGCGGCCTGCCGGCGTTACGCGGGCGGCTGATGCCGCAGGTGAGCCTCGCCGACCTCACCTGGTTTCGCGTCGGCGGTCCTGCCGAAGTGCTCTACAGCCCGGCGGATGAGGCGGACCTCGCTTATTTCATGACGAATACACCGCCCACGATCCCCGTCACCATCATCGGCCTCGGCTCCAATCTGCTTGTGCGCGACGGCGGCATTGGCGGGGTGGTGCTTCGCTTGGGCAAGGGCTTCGGCGACATCAAGGTCGAAGCTGGCTCGCGGCTCCGCGCCGGCGCCGCCGTGCCGGACGTGAAGGTCGCCCGCGCCGCGGCGGATGCCGGCATCGCCGGTCTCTCCTTTTATCGCGGCATACCGGGCTGCGTCGGCGGCGCGCTCAGGATGAATGGCGGCGCCCATGGCCGCGAGACCAAGGAGGTCGTGGTCGAGGCCCGCGCCGTCGACCGCCAAGGCCGCGTGCATGTGCTGCCCGTGGCCGAACTGCACTACGCCTATCGCCATTGCGGCGCGCCCGAGGACCTCGTCTTTACTGAAGCCCTGTTCCAGGGCGAGCCGGGTGAGCCGGACCGCATCCTGGCCGAGATGGACGACATCGCCGCCTATCGTGAGCAGGCGCAGCCGATCAAGAGCCGCACCGGCGGCTCGACCTTCAAAAACCCGCCCGGGAACAAGGCGTGGCAGCTGATCGACGCCGCCGGCTGCCGTGGCTTGAGCGTCGGCGACGCGCATGTCTCGCAGATGCACTGCAATTTCCTCATCAATGAGGGCAAGGCGACGGCCGCTGATCTGGAAGAGCTCGGCGAGACGGTGCGCGCGCGGGTGAAGGCTTCGAGCGGCGTCGAGCTCGAATGGGAGATCAAGCGCCTCGGCGTGCCTCGATGACCTCGGGTCTCGTGCTTCGAGACGCGCACTGCGTGCGCTCCTCAGCATGAGGGGCTACACCTCACCCTGAGGAGGGCCGAATGCCCGTTTCGAAGGATGAGGCCGCCACGGCTCCAAGCAGGGGAAGACGCATGAACAACACACAAACCCAAGTCGCCGTGCTGATGGGCGGATGGTCGTCGGAACGGGAAGTGTCGCTGCGCTCGGGCGAGGCCTGTGCCGCGGCGCTCGAGGCCCAAGGCTATCGCGCGACCCGCCTCGACGTCGCCCGCGACGTGGCGACCAGGCTGACCGAGCTCCGCCCCGACATCTGCTTCAACGCGCTGCATGGCCGCTTCGGCGAGGATGGCTGCATCCAGGGCGTGCTGGAGACGCTTGGCATTCCCTATACCCATTCCGGCGTGCTCGCTTCGGCGCTCGCCATGCACAAGGAGCAGGCCAAGACGGTCATGCGCGCCGCCGGCATTCCCGTGGCCGAGGCGGTGGTGCTCACCCGGGCCCAAGCGGCCCGCGCGCATGCCATGCCGCCCCCTTACGTCATCAAGCCGGTCGCCGAAGGGTCGAGCGTCGGGGTTTTCATCGTGCGCGAGGACCAGCGCTACCCTCCGCAGGAGCTCCACGCCGCCGATTGGAGCCTCGGCGAGGAGGTTATGGTGGAGCGCTATATCCCCGGCCGCGAGCTCACTTGCGCCGTCATGGGGGAGGAGGCGCTGGGCGTGATTGAGATCCGCCCGGCCGAGGGACTGACCTTCTACGACTACACGTCGAAATACGCCCCAGGGGGCTCGATACACGTCCTGCCGGCGCCGCTTTTACCAAATGTTTACCAATTGGTACAGAAGCTGTCCTTAGCGGCTCATAAGGCACTGGGCTGCCGTGGGGTCAGTCGCGCCGACTTCCGATTCGACGACCGACCAAACGGTACGGGGGAGATGATCTGTCTTGAGGTCAATACCCAACCCGGAATGACGTCGACGTCGCTCGTGCCCGAGCTTGCGGCTTACAGCGGCCGCTCGTTTGGCGAGCTGGTGCGCTGGATTGTGGAGGATGCGTCGTGCAATCGCTAGGCCCCAAAGGGCGAGGCAAAGCAAGGGGATCGAGCAGCGGGCTGCTCGCGCGCGGCATCGCCGTGCCGTCCCATGCCTTTGGCGGTCTCACGCTGCCGGGGCTTGGCCGCGCCAATTATAGCCCGAAGCGGATGCCTGGCGGGGCGGCGCTCGACCGCGGCAGCGGCGCATGGCGAGTCATTGTCTTTGCCTCCATCGTTAGCGCCGCGGGCTACGGCCTCTGGGTCAGCGGCGAGAGCGAGCTACTCTATGGCGAGGCCAAGGGCGCCGTCGTGGCGCTCGCCGTCGTCGCGGGCTTCGGCGTGAAACAGATTACCGTGGAAGGCCAGCAGCATATCACCGACGCCGAGCTCGCAACGGCGCTTGCCGCGGGCCCCGGCACCATGATGCTCGATTTCGATACCGATGCCGCCAAGGCGCGGCTCGAGCAGGTGCCCTGGGTCAAGCACGCCCAAGTGATGCGGCTCCTGCCGTCGACGCTCCAGGTGGTCATCGAGGAGCGCGTCGCCTTTGCCGTGTGGCAGTCTCATGGCCAGACCTATGTGGTCGACGCCGAGGGCGCGGTGATTGCGCCGGCCGTGCGCGAGGCCTATGCCGACCTTCCTCTGGTCGTGGGTGAGGGCGCCGGCAAGAACGCCGCCGGCCTGTTCGAGACGCTTCAGCCATTCGACGCTGTGACCCAGCAGCTCACCGCCGCCGTGCGGGTGGGCGACCGGCGCTGGACCCTGAAGCTTGCTTCAGGTGTGGACATCATGCTGCCGGACGACGGCGTGCCTGACGCGCTCAAGACCCTGATCGGGCTTGACCGGGATCGCGGCCTGCTCGGCCGGAATATTGCCGCCGTCGATCTGCGCCTCGCCGACCGAGTGAGCGTGCGCTTACGTGATGGCGGTGCGGCGACGTCACCGCCAAGCGGGCCGGGCGCGGCGGAGGTGCCGACGGCGAGCACCAAGGGCAATATTTGAGCGGGGATGAGGGGAATGCGGGGGACAGGTCTCAATCGTAGCAAGCGCCAGCGCATCGTGACCGCGCTCGACGTCGGCACGAGCAAGATCTGCTGCCTGATCGCCAAGGCCTCGTCCGCTCCGGAATGGCTTGAGATCGCCGGCGAGCAGGTCCAGTTCGAGGTGCTGGGCTTCGGCCATCACCGCGCCGAAGGCCTCAAAGGCGGCATGGTCACCCATCTCGATCGCGCCGAGCATTGCATCCGCTCCGCCGTCGACGCCGCCGAGCGCATGGCCGGCGTCATCGTCGAGAGCGCCCATGTCGCCGTCACCTGCGGCAGGCTGAAGAGCGACAGCTTTTCGGCGAGCGTGGCGCTGCCCTCGGGCGCGGTGCGCGAGGACGACATCTTGCGCGTTCTCGCCGGCGGGCGCCAATACGCCGGACGCGACAAGCGCACCGTGCTGCACGCTTTGCCCACCGGCTATCGGCTCGACGACAACGCCGGCATTCGCGATCCGCTCGGCATGTGCGGCGACCGGCTCGGCATCGACATCCATACTGTCACCGCCGACGAAGTGGCGATGCGCAATTTGATGCTGTGCGTGGAGCGCTGCCATTTGGAGGTCACCGGTCTCGTCGCCGCGCCCTATGCGAGCGCGCTGGCCGTGATCACTCCGGACGAGGCCAAGCTCGGCGTGGCCTGCATCGATTTCGGCGCCGGCACTACCACGCTCTCGGTGTTCGCCGACGGCCATTTCATCCATAACGACGCCATCGCCCTTGGCGGCAACGGCATCACCACCGACATCGCCCGCGCGCTTGCCGCGCCGCTCGAACATGCCGAGCGCCTCAAATCGCTGCATGGCGGCGCCTTTGCCACGTCCTCCGACGAGCGGCAGATCATCACCTTCCCGACCGTCGGCGAGCAACGTGGCAGCATGAACCAGATCACCAAGGCCCAGCTCGCCATCATCATCCGCCCGCGCGTCGAGGAGATTCTCGACCTGATGCGGCGGCGGCTTGCGGCTTGCAGTCATGCCTCGGAGGCCGCCCAACACGTCGTGCTGACGGGCGGCGGCAGCCAGCTCACCGGGCTCACCGAGCTTGCCGGCAATATGTTCGGGCGCCCGGTGCGCCTCGGACGCCCACGCGCGCTTGCCGGCTTGCCGGAAGGCGGCGCGACCCCTGATTTCGCCGGCGCCATCGGCCTCTTGCTGCAATGGGCAGGCGGCGAGGACAGGCTTTCAGGCCGTGCCGAGCAGCGCTTTCTCGGCACGGGTACCGGTTATCTGGCGCGCGTCAGTGAGTGGATACGGGACAATTTTTAGCAGGGCTAAACAGGACAAACGGACGAATCGAGAAACGGAAGGCCGCCATGACGATCAATCTTAAGGTTCCAGATCTCACCGAGCTCAAGCCCCGGATCACCGTGTTCGGTGTCGGCGGTGCGGGCGGTAACGCCGTGAACAACATGATTGCCTCCGGCTTGCGCGGCATCGAATTCGTTGTCGCCAACACCGACGCACAGGCCTTGTTGAGCTCGAGCGCTGAGCGCCGCATTCAGATGGGCGCCCACGTCACCGAAGGCTTGGGCGCGGGTTCCAAGCCCGACATCGGCGCCGCTGCGGCCGAAGAGGCCATGGCCGACATCAAGGCCCATCTCGCCGGTTGCCACATGACGTTCATCACCGCGGGCATGGGGGGCGGCACCGGAACGGGCGCGGCGCCGGTGATCGCGCGCGCCTCGCGCGAGGAGGGCATCCTCACCGTCGGCGTGGTGACCAAGCCGTTCCAGTTCGAGGGCCAGCGGCGCATGCGCGCCGCCGAAGGCGGCATCCTTGAGCTGCAGAAATATGTCGATACGCTGCTCGTCATACCGAACCAGAACCTATTCCGCGTCGCCAACGAGAAAACCACCTTCGCCGATGCCTTCGCCATGGCCGACGACGTGTTGCGCGCTGGCGTCTCCTGCATCACCGACCTGATGGTGAAGGAGGGCCTCATCAATCTCGACTTCGCCGACGTCCGCACCATCATGGCCGGCATGGGCAAGGCGATGATGGGCACCGGCGAATTGAGCGGCGACCGCCGCGCCATCGAGGCGGCCGAGGCGGCGATCTCCAATCCGCTGCTCGACGATGTGTCGATGAAGGGCGCGAGCGGCTTGCTCGTCTCCATCACCGGCGGCAACGATCTCACCCTCTATGAAGTCGACGAGGCGGCGAGCCGCATCCGCGAGGAAGCCGACCCCGACGCCAACATCATCGTCGGCGCCACCTTCGACGACGAGCTCGACGGCTCGATCCGCGTGTCGGTGGTGGCGACCGGGCTTGGCCTCTTGTCGCGCGATCACCTCAAAGCCGTTCCCAAGGACGCGATCACGCTCAGCGAGCGGCTTGCCGGTCTCACGCCCATGCCGATGCCGGCGCCTGCGTCAGCACCCGAGCGCCAGATGGCAAGAGTTGTCCGCACCGCGGCGGAGGAGGCGAACGAGGCGCCAGTGTGGCGTGCCTCGGGCAATGTGACGATCGAGCGGCGTCAGCCGCAATTGGCGGCCATGCCGCAAATTGTCCAGCCGCCAAAGCCGGCACAGCCGGCCAAGGGCTTCGTGCCGGCGCCACCCTCGACCGCGCCGCGGGCGGTGCGGCGCATGCCCAATGTCGAGGAGTTTCCGATACCCGTTCAGAACGAGTTCCGGGCACGTTCGGGTGAGGTCGCGACGCTTGGGCTTGCCGCGCAAAAGAAGAAGGTCGGTTTCCTCGAGCGCCTGACCGGCGTCTCCCGGGGCCGCAAGGACGAGGATGATCCCATGTCAGCCAAACGGGAGCCGGAATTCGGTCAGCCAAGGCCGGTGCATGCGATGCCGAAGCCAGTGGCCATGGCGCCAAAAGGCCTCGATATCGAGCGGCCGAACGCCGACAGCATGGTTACCGCTGCGCCTAAACGGATCGAATCCCAGCCGCGCGTGGTCGCCTTGGAGCCCCGCGAAGTTGTAAACGAATCACCGGCGGACGATGACCTCGAAATTCCGGCCTTCCTGCGCCGGCGGGGCACTTAAGAGGCCCGTCTTGGCGCGGGCGAACGAGGGATAAGACTGCTGGCGGGAGGTAAAAAGCACTGTAGTTTCAGAATGTTAGAGTGTGGCGGGTACAGTAACACATTGAAACAAACCGTTATTTGTCGGCACCCACACCCGAGGATTAAGGTTTGCATAGAGTGATCCTCCGGGACCCACTAAGGCACAAAGTGCCACGGGCGCGGGGGACCAAACGGGGGGGTTCGGGGCAGTTAACCTCGAGCCAGAGGGAACTCAAAGAACGGCTTGGGGGCCATGAAGGGATTTATTGGGGCACGGCAAACTACGCTTGCCAGCGAAATCTCACTGACGGGCACGGGGGTTCACAGCGGGGCGCCAGTCTCTATCGTCCTTTATCCGGCTGATGGCGATACTGGCATACGCTTCCTTCTCTCCAACGGCGACGCCGAAAGCACCGAGATCACCGCCGACCAGCGGTGTGTCACGGGTGTAACGCTTTGTACCATCCTTGGTGATGGCAATGGCGCCTCGGTGGCGACCGTCGAGCACCTTATGGCGGCTCTCCGCGGCCTTGGCGTCGACAACGCCCTGATCGAGATCGACAGCCCCGAAGTTCCGATCATGGATGGCAGCGCCGCCCGTTTCGTCGAGGCGATCGACGAAGTAGGGCTGGTCGAGCTCGATGCTCCCCGCCGCTACCTGAAAGTTCTGAAACGCGTATGCGTGGAGGAGGGCGGCGCCTATGGCGAGCTTTCTCCGCATAATGGTTTCCGTCTCGACGTCGAGATCGACTTCGACTCCTCCCTCATCGGACATCAACGGATCGAGATCGACATCAACCCCGGCTCTTTCCGCCGGGAGCTGTCCCGGGCCCGGACCTTCGGCTTCATGAAGGACGTGGAGCGGCTCTGGGCGGCGGGTCTGGCGCTCGGCGCCTCGCTCGAGAATACCGTCGCCATCGGCGACGACCGCATCATCAACCGTGAAGGTCTCCGCTATACCGACGAGTTCGTGCGCCACAAGGCGCTCGACGCCGTCGGCGACTTGGCGTTGGCCGGTGCGCCGATCCTCGGGGCCTTCCGGTCCCGCCGTGGCGGCCACCGTCTGAACAGCCTCGTGCTCAAGGCCATGTTCGCCGACGCCGAGGCTTGGACCTTGGTCGAAGCTCCGCGGCCGGCCCGCGAGGTTCGCCACGCCGAGTTCAGCCATCGCCTTGCGGCGGCGAATTTCGCGGCTGAGCGGAGCTAAGCGCCAAGCGCACTAGCCGCTTCGAGAGTTCCCTTTGCGGGCACAGACCTCGATCTTTGTCGCGTTCCACACTCGCAAAATGACATCCATTGCCCACGGCAAACGCTGCGCGCCGGCGCCACGAGCAAAAAAACACCATAATCAGGGGGTTGGCTCCTTCCCGTCTACGCAAGACGCGGGGTGAGGCGGGGCTCGTCCGAGCTTTCGTTGAAAAACCGCGAGAAACTGACGGCTAACGAGCGGGTTTCGGGTTCCCCCGCAGGGGAAACCGCTCTAGCCTAGAACCTGGCTGACAGGGGGATCGGGCACCTCCTTGAGCCTTGCGCCTGGAAGTAGCGGGGACGGTTTCTTGAGGGTCACCACATCGAGCTCGGTTGCGCAGCCAGGCCATGGCCTGTTGCGTCTGCCCGTCGCCCTGGGGGTCTTGCTCCTTACGGCGAGCCTCGTTGCGGGCTGCGGCTCGCTGTGGGGCAAGAAGAAGGAGGTCGAGGACACCTCGCCGCCGGACGTGATCTACGGCAAGGCCGATAGCCTTCTCGACCGGCAGAGCTACGCGGAAGCCGCCAAGGAGTATGAAGAGGTCGACATCAATCACCCCTATTCGCAAGAGGCACGGCGGGCGATCGTGATGGCGGCTTACGCCTATTACAAAGCTGGAAAATACGACGACGCGGTCTCTGCCGCCGACCGCTATCTCACGCTCCACCCCGGCACGCCGGAATCCGATCTCGCGCAGAACGTGATTGGCATGTCCTATTACGATCAGGTGCTCGATCCGAAGCGCGACCAGACCAACGCGCGCAAGGCCCTGCAGGCCTATCTAACCTTGCTCCAGCGCTACCCCGACTCGCGCTATGCTGGGGATGCGCAAAACCGCGCCCGCATCCTGCGCGACCTCTTGGCGGCGAGCGAGATGCAGGTTGGGCGCTTCTATTTGCGCCACAACAATTATCTCGCGGCGATCAACCGCTTCCGCGTGGTGGTGACCGATTACCAGACCACCGCCCAGATCGAAGAGGCCTTGAGTTGCCTGACCGAGGCCTATATGGCGTTAGGCATCATCCCCGAGGCGCAAACGGCTGCCGCCGTCCTCGGTTACAACTTCCCGGATAGTAAGTGGTACCAGAACTCTTACACGCTTCTGCAAAAGCAAGGCATCAAGCCGCAGACGCACGAGGGATCGTGGATCACGAAAACCTGGAAGGGCGACGGCAAGCCCGCCTAAGGCGCGCGCCATGCTAGTTGCCCTGTCGATCCGCGACATCGTCCTAATCGACAGGCTCGATCTCGAATTCGGTCAAGGATTGTGCGCGCTGACCGGCGAGACCGGCGCCGGAAAATCGATCCTGCTCGACGCATTGGCGCTCGCTCTCGGTGCCCGCGGCGATGCCTCGCTGGTGCGCCGCGGCGCGAGCCAAGGTCAGGTCACCGCCACCTTCGAGCCCGCCGCCGATCACCCGGTCCTGCGGCTCCTTGCCGGCAATGGCTTGGAGTCGGAAACAACTCTGATCCTGCGGCGCCTCCAATCCGCTGATGGCCGCACCCGAGCCTTCATCAACGACGTGGCGGTGAGCGCGCAGCTGTTGCGGGAGGTGGGCCGGGCGCTGGTCGAGATCCATGGTCAGCATGACGACCGCGCGCTGCTCGATCCGAGCGGCCACCGCGATCTGGTCGATGCCTTCGCCGGGCTGAACGGCGCTGCCGCCGCGGTGGCGGGCGCCTGGGAGGCATGGCAAGGAGCGGAGGCCGAACGCACCCGCCACGCGAGCGAGATCGCGGCCATTCGCGCCAACGCCGACTATGTCAGCCATGCGCGGGATGAGCTTGTCGCCCTCGATCCCCGCGCGGGAGAGGAGGAGGCCTTGGCCTCCCGGCGGCAGTTGATGATGCACGCCGAGAAGATCGCGGCCGAGCTCAGCGAGGCTCTGGATGCCCTGCGGGGCGAGGGAACCGGCAGCACTCGCGTCGCCGCGGCGCTGCGGCGGCTAGAACGCCAGACGGGACTTGGACAGACGCTGCTCGCACCCGTGGCCGAGGCGCTCGAACGCGTGCTGGCCGAGACCAACGCCGCCCGCGCCAAGATCGACGAGGCGGTTGCGGCGATCGCCTTCGAGCCGAGCGAGCTGGAGCGCGCCGAGGAGCGCCTGTTCGCGCTCCGCTCGCTCGCCCGCAAGCACAAGGTTGTCGTCGACGATTTGCCGGCCCTTGTCGCCCGCCTCGAAGCCGAGCTAGCCGCGCTGGATCAAAGCGAGACCCGGCTTGGTCAGCTCGCCAGAACCGCGACAGCCGCGCGGGAAGCGTATAAGGCCGCGGCCTTGCGTTTGAGCAAGGCCCGGAACGAAGCCGCCTTGCGGCTCGATGCCGAAGTCGGCGCCGAGCTTGGTCCGCTCAAGCTCGACAAGGCCGCGCTCTTCACCAAGGTCGAGACCGCGAGCATCGACGAGGGCGGCCCCTATGGCATCGATCGCATATCGTTCCACGTGTGCACCAACCCCGGCACGGAGCCCGGACCATTGATGAAGGTCGCCTCCGGCGGCGAGCTCGCCCGCGTGATCCTCGCGCTAAAAGTGGTGCTCGCGGCCCGCGGCTCGGCGCCGACGCTCGTTTTCGACGAGGCCGATGCCGGCGTGGGCGGCGCCACCGCCGCAGCGGTCGGCGAGCGGCTGGCAAGGCTTGGGGCGCGCGTGCAGGTGCTCGCCGTCACCCACGCCCCGCAGGTGGCGGCGGTCGCTCATGAGCATATGTTGATCGCCAAGGAGGCGTTAAGCGGGCCCGAAGGCGAGACCATGGCGACGCGGGTGCTGCTGCTCGACGGCGACCGCCGGCGCGAGGAGATCGCCCGCATGCTCGCCGGCCAGACCATCACCGACGAGGCTCGCGCCGCGGCCGACCGTCTGATGAGCCGATCGGCATGAGCAAGGCCAAGAGCGAGCCCAAGCGGCAGGGCAAGGCGGCGGACGCCAAGGTTGTGCCGAAGCCGGTCGCCGATCTCGATGAGACCAAGGCGGCCGACGAGCTGGACCGCCTCGCCCGCGAGATTGCCCATCACGACGACCTCTATTATCGCGATGCGGCGCCTGAGATTAGCGACGCCGACTATGATTCGCTGCGGGAGCGCAATGCGGCGATCGAGGCACGCTTTCCGAACCTCATCCGCGAGGACAGCCCGTCCATGCGCATTGGCGCCGCGCCGGTCGAGGCCTTCGGCAAGGTCGTGCATCGCGTGCCCATGCTGTCCCTGGGCAACGTGTTCAACGACGAGGACGTGCCCGATTTCCTCGAGCGTATCCGGCGCTTTCTCGGCCTCGACACCATCGAGGGCCTGGCCTTCACGGCCGAGCCCAAGATCGACGGGCTCTCCATCACCCTTCGCTACGAGCAGGGCCGGCTCACGCAAGGCGCCACCCGCGGCGACGGCTATCAAGGCGAGAACGTCACCGCCAATGTCCGCACCATCGCCGACATTCCGCAAAAGATCAGGGCTAAAGGCTTTCCAGACCCCTTCGAGGTACGCGGCGAGATCTATATGGGCCGCGCCGCGTTCCTGCGCCTCAATGCCGAGCAGTCAGCCAAGGGCGAGCGCACCTTCGCCAATCCCCGCAACGCCGCGGCGGGGTCGCTGCGCCAGCTCGACCCCGCCATCACGGCATCGCGGCCCTTGCGCTTCTTCGCCTACGGCTGGGGTGAGGCGCCGACCCTGCCGGCGGACACGCAATGGGGCGTGTATCGGGCGATGCAAGGCTGGGGCTTCCCGCTCAATCCGCTGGTCAAGCTGACCAATTCCGTCGCTGAAATGCTCGAAACCTATCGCGAGATCGAGAGCGGGCGCGCCGGCCTCGACTACGACATCGACGGCGTCGTCTATAAGCTCGACCGGCTCGATCTGCAGCAGCGTTTGGGCTTCGTCTCACGCTCGCCGCGCTATGCCATTGCCCACAAATTCCCGGCCGAGAAGGCGACCACGATCCTCAACGACATCGAGATTCAGGTCGGCCGCACCGGCGCGCTGACGCCGGTGGCCAAGCTCGAGCCGGTCACCGTGGGCGGCGTCGTGGTGCAGAACGCGACGCTGCACAATGAGGATGAGATCGCGCGGAAAGACGTCCGGATCGGCGACACCGTCATCATCCAGCGGGCCGGCGACGTGATCCCGCAAATTCTCGGCGTGGTTGAAGGGAAGCGGCCCAAATCCGCGAAACGATTCGGCTTTCCGGAGGTGTGCCCGGCTTGCGGCAGCCACGCGGTGCGCGAGGTCAATCCGGTCACTGGCAAACAGGATGCGGTCAGGCGCTGCACCGGCGGCCTGATCTGTCCTGCGCAGCGTGTCGAGCGCCTCAAGCATTTTGTGTCGCGCAATGCCTTCGATATCGAAGGCTTGGGCGAGAAGCACATCCAGGCCTTCTACGATGACGGCCTGATCCAATCGCCGCCCGACATCTTCACCTTGGCCGCGCGCGACCGGCGCTCAACCACGAAGCTCGAGGCGCGGGAAGGGTGGGGCAAGACCTCCGCCGAGAAGCTGTTCGCGGCCATCGAGGCGCGCCGCGCCGTGCGGCTCGACCGCTTCATCTATGCGCTCGGCATTCGCCATGTGGGGGAGATCACGGCGAGGCTGCTCGCGCGAAGCTATGGCGGCATCGAGAAGTTTCGCAACGCGATGGTTGCTGCCGCGGCCGACCGACAGGGCGAAGCCTATGCCGAGCTCGACAATATCGAGGGCATTGGCCCGGCCGTGGCCGAGGCCATCGCCGATTTCTTCGCCGAGCCGCACAATGTCGCTGTGGTCGACGAGCTTTTGCGTGAGGTGCGCCCGGAGCCGCTCGAGGCCATCGACCATGCCTCGCCGATCTCCGGCAAGATTGTAGTGTTCACCGGCACGCTCGAGCGCATGACCCGTCCCGAGGCGAAGGCGCGGGCGGAGCGTCTCGGCGCCAAAGTGGCGGGTTCGGTCTCCAAGAATACCGATTATGTGGTGGCGGGGCCGGGCGCCGGCTCAAAGCTGAAAGACGCCGAGCGCCTTGGGCTTAAGGTGCTGAGCGAGGAGGAGTGGCTGGCGCTGATCGGACAATAAGCCGAGGGCGTTTCGGTCTTTGTCTCAGGAATTACGCGACGCGCTTCAGCCAGCTCTTTCGCGCATGGGCCTCGGCCCAAATGACAGCTTCGCGCACGTCGCAATCGCCGCCGCAAGACGGACAGGCAAATTTCGGGTTCTTCTTGAGCTGCGCGATGGTGGAATGAACCGCGTGCCCGCAGCCAGGGCAGCGCGAGAGCGTCGTCAATTGATTGAGGGCCTGAGCCAGAGTCCTAGCCATGACCCACCATAGACTGATTCGGCTGACACGTTGAACCCCTACCCGTAGCGGAGCTTCATCCCCACAATGGCGAGCGTCAGCATCAGCGTGATGGCGTTGGAGATCATGATCGGCCAATTGCCGATAAGCGCGCCGAACAAGAGCCAAAGGGCCACGCCGCTCGCAAAGGCGACATACATCACGAGCGAGATGGCCTTGGTCTCCTTGTAGCGGATGATATGCACCGCCTGCGGCACGAAGGCCGCCGTGGTCAGCGTTGCGGCGATGGCAGACACCCAGAATACCATCGGTGGCCCCAGGCTTAGCGGATGGGCGCCGTGGCGTGGACGAGCCACGTACGGTCGCCGCTTTTGAGCAACAGCTCGATCTTGTCCCGAACTTCGGCATGATAGGCGTTGAGCCAGGCGAGCTCCTCGCGGGTCAGCATATCGGGATCGATGAGCCGGCGGTCGAAGGGCACGAGCGTCAGCGTCTCGAAGCCCATCATCGCGCGCGTGCCGCCCTCGATGGCGCTAAGCGGTGTCACCAACACGAGGTTTTCGAGCCTGATGCCGTATTCGCCTTCGCGGTAATAGCCTGGCTCGTTGGACAGGATCATGCCTGGGCGCAGCTCGACGGTGCCGTGCCGGGAGAGGCGCTGCGGCGGCTCATGCACCGAGAGATAGCTGCCGACGCCGTGCCCGGTGCCGTGATCGAAGTCGAGGCCAGCGTCCCACAGCGGCCGCCGGGCAAACGGGTCGAGGTCCTGGCCGCGCGTGCCTTTGGGAAACCGCGCCGAGGCGATGCCGATATGCGCTTTCAGCACCAAAGTGTAGTGCCGCCGCATGTCGGCGCTGGGTTTGCCGATGGCGATGGTGCGGGTCACGTCGGTGGTCCCGTCGGCATATTGCGTGCCGGAATTGATCAGATAGAGCGAGCCCGGCTCGAGCGTCCGGTTGCTCGCCATGGTCGGCCGGTAATGGACGACCGCGCCATGCGGCCCCGCCGCCGAGATGCTGTCGAAGCTGAGATCCTTGAGCTGGCCGGTCTCGCGCCGGAACCCCTCGAGCTTCACCGCCGCCCCCACCTCGTCGATGCGTCCCAAGGCGGCGTCGCCATCGAGCCAAGCGAGGAACCGGGCGAGTGCGGCGCCATCGCGGAGATGCGCTGCTCGCGCGCCGGCAATCTCGGTCTCGTTCTTGATCGCCTTGGGCAGGATGCAAGGGTCCTCGCCAGGGACGAGCGTGGCGCCTTCCGCTTCAAGCAGTTGCGCAAAGCGGACCGGCGCCGTCTCGGGATCCATGCGTATGCGGGCGCCTGTCGTTCCAAGGGTCTTGAGCGCCCCATCCAGCGCCTCGGGGGAAAGGACCTCGACGGCCTCCTTGAGATGGCAGCGCACATTGTCGCCGACCTTGGCCGGATCGATGAACAGCGAGGCCTTGCCGCACGCCGGCACGATGGCAAAGGCGAGCGTCACGGGGGTGTGGCTGATGTCGCCGCCGCGGATATTGAAGAGCCAGGCGATGGAATTGAGCATGGTCAGCAGGACGGCATCGGCCTTGTCCCGCTTCAGCACCTCCTGCAGCTCGGCGATCTTGTCCTTCGCGCTCCTCCCGGCGAATTCGAGCCCGTGCGGCACCAATGGCGCGGCAGGGGGCGCCGGCCGGTCCTGCCACAACACATCGATCGGGTTGATCGCCTGCGGCTCGAGGCGAATGCCGGCCTTTCCCAAAGTCTCGGTAAGGCGCTCCATCTCCTTGATGGTGTGTAGGCGCGGGTCGTAGCCGACGATGGCGTCCTTGGCGAGCTTGCTCACCAGCCATTTGGAGGCCTTGGCCTCAGGGACCTGAAGCACCTCGAACAGGGACGTGTCGGCCTGTGCGCGCGCCTGGAGGCTGTAGCGGCCGTCCACGAACAGCGCCGCACTGTCCTCTACGACGATCGCCGTTCCCGCCGACCCGGTGAAGCCGGTGAGCCAGCGCAAGCGCTCAGCAGAAGGGGGAAGGAACTCGTCCTGATGCTCGTCGCTATGCGGGACGAGAAAGCCGTCGAGCTTTCGCGCTTTGAGCTCCCGCCGCAACGCCTGGACGCGTTCCGTCGCAGCGCCCGGCGAAGTGACCTCATCGAAGCTTTGGAACATGGTTCAGCCTTGTAGGCCGGGAGTTGCTTCCGATCAATCACGAGTGACCAATCGCTCCCGATCAATCGCGAGGGATCAATCGCGGACCGCCTTCATATTGCGACGGACTAAGATCAGCGTCGTCCATCCATCGAGAAGGATTTCGGCTTTTCAGGATGAAGCCGGCCGCCCGGTAGCGGGCTTCGACCGTTCCGGCCTGTTCGATGCCGGACAGCGCGGCGATCCCTCCCGGGACGATATGACGGGCGAAACTTGCCGCAAGCGCGAGAAGGACGGGCGGCGTCAGATTGGCCAATAGCAGATCGGCGTGGAATCGCCTCAAGCGCGGATGGGCCAAACCTGTAGCCTGCACCACGCTGACAAAAGACGCAGCGGCATTCGTCCTGGCATTGGCAATGGCGACCGCCACGGCTTTGGCATCCGCGTCCGTCGCGACCACGCGTGAGGCAAGCACCTTGGCCGCGGCGATGGCGAGGATGCCGGTCCCGGTGCCGATGTCGAGAACGGCTCTGGGGCGGCGGCGCTTGAACAGCGCATCAAGCGCGAGGAGGCAGCCTCGCGTGCTCGCATGATGCGCCGTGCCGAAGGCGAGCCCTGCATCGATCTCGAGCGTGCAACGCCCGCGCGGGATTTTGCCACGGTCGTGGGCGCCATGCAGGAGAAAGCGACCGGCGCGGACCGGACCCCGCATGGCCTCCGCTTGCGACACCCAGTCCCGATCGGCAAGCTGCTCGATGCGTAGAGCGCCAAGGTCGTTCGTCCCGCCCGCGTTCCGGAGCAACTCGATAAGTTCGTCGCGGGCAGGCTCCTCGGTGTAGTGCGCCGAGACCTCGACCCGACCGCGCCCCCGGTCGAACAGCGCCACGGCGACAGCGGCGGGAGCCTCTGCCGCTTCGAGCGCAGCCCCGATACGGTCCGCCGACCTGGCCGGAACCTCGATGCTCGCAAGATAAAGGATGCTGGCGGTCTCGGGCGAGGCGGTATCCGCCGGCGGGTTAGGCATTGGTGGCGGCTTGGGCGGCGTCGGCTGCGGCCCGCTCGGCATTGCGTCTCCGCTTTGGTTGGAGGAGGGGGCTTGCACGCTATCCACGAACGCCGGCATTGCCTTGGAGCTTAGGCTCCCATCCGGCGCCGACGCAAACGAAGAAGCGACGACAGTCCGCGAAGCGCCTACGGCTATTACGGTTGGGTATTGGCCTTGCGGTTCGTCGAGGCCGATTGATTTCCGAAGCACACCCGCCCTGCGGCTTCCTACTTGCAGGGTGCGCCAGGGGGCGAGCCGCAGATTTGCGTAAGCGTTGCCGCATGAACGCACGCGCCGTCGGTGCCCCGCCAGCCCGGACCACCCTTGCAGCCGCAACCGCTGCAGCGGCCGGCATCGTCGGCAAAGGCCGGTGTCAGTAGAGCGGTGCTGTCCTAATTAGGGGGGAATTATCACTTTAACATAGTAGGACACTTATGCTAGATACACCGCAACAGCCGCTTGCTACCGAAGACACACAAAAGAAATGCGCTCATTCGCTATCCTCAACCGATGGCGTCTCTTTCGGACCAGATTGTTTGCGTTGACGTGAATGGGCGCGTTCTTCGGCTGCCTGAGCACGTTCTACGTGACGGTCTTTCTCTGCTGCGCCTAGCCACGGAGGGATATGTTGGAGAGGAGGATTATGCAGAGGCGGTCGGTTCTGTGCTGGGGGCGCTGGAGGAGCTGGGTATATTGGCCTTCCGGCAATAACTGAAGCTTGGTACTCCATGTGATACAGCCAACTTTGTGCGTAAACGAAATAGGCCTCTTGCGCTTCCAATACTGGCACGTCCACGTGGTGCCAGCGATGTTCAAAGCCTGTCGCGGGAGCCGACGAGTCTTCTAAGTTAGTGAAGAAGAGGCCTCCGTTGTCGGCCCAATTGCAATGAGAGTATTGATTGCGAATCCGAAGGCCGTCTCGGACAGCGCCGATCATGTGCTCATATTCGCCGTCCAAATCGTTGGCAATAAAGGTAGGGCGCATTAGGGCGTCGGCAGCTTCGATACGACTGGATGTCGATCTTGGGCGATAAAGGGCTCTGTAGACTGCTTCTCGATGGCTCATTGCCCTACCGGCAATCGTGACTGTGATATATTCAAGTTCTCCAAATGCAATGACGAGGCGCCCTATCATTGCAGGTTCGTCTGGATGTCTGTGAAAAGCAGGATTGATGCGACACATGGCGAACCTTCGTAAGGATCACGGCAAGGTAGAACTTCGGTCAGACGGATGGGAGCGTTTTGGCAGCGCCATCGATGCTGCCATAAAGAGCGGGCCAAAGCATCGGCCACCTGCCACCAAATCTAAGACACGCCCAGTCAGCAAGGGGCGAGTTCACAAAGGCAAGACGCGGGCTTAGCGGCTATAGGAGTGCTTACTTGACCACTCAGCATCAATTGCTGCACTCACCAGCTGCTCTGCCAGCTTTTGGGCCACCCAGTGAACCATCTGAGCCCGTATCGGGCGTGGTTCCGGATCGCCAGGGATCAGGCAGTATAGAATCATTTCTACACCGTCTGATCCGCCAAGCGCTTTGGCGTCTTGCACAACTGGCAATGAGAACGGCCCTGGTCCTGGAAAAACAACTAAACCCGGATCATCCTTCATGGAATCATCCCTCTTCATCGGATAAAGAGATCTAGTTTTTTTTCGCCAACGCAGAAAGTGCTTTGCCTTCTTCCTAAGCGTCTTCGGCTTCGTCAGTCCGCCGATAGGTCAATCTCTTGCCCACGATGCCACCAACCGATTTTTCCATACGTTCGGCATCGCTCACGCCTAGTGCTGAGCGCTCGTTGTATCGGAAATCGAACTCAGCGAGATAGCGCTTCAAATGTTGTTGGCTGACATGGTGATACACGCCATTGATGCAGCGCTTGAGGATTGAGAAATAGCCTTCGATTGTATTTGTGTGGGCATCGCCTCTCACATATTCGCGGATGCTGTGGTTGACTGACTGTCGCTCGAAATCGCTGCCAACGAACCTCATCGTTCCTCCCTCGTCAGTCATGACGATAGTTGCTCCGTGGAGTTGAGCCTAAAGGATCGGGCGGAGAGTTTTCGCGTTGACAGCAGGGACATGGTGAGAGCGAACACGACCGCCGCGCTCGACTAAAGCAAATACGGCTTCCTTGCCAGTTCCGCCTGTTCCTTGGTGCTTGTGTTTGCTGCGATGCTTGTTTTTATCAAGGCCGCCGACAAAGCTTTCGTCAATTTCGACGGTCATGCCTCGCCGCCGATCATGTCGGGGTTGATCTCGCGCAATGACTCACGGATGCGATGGCAAACAAACCACGCTGTCTTTTTGCTGAAGCCCAATAGACGACCGATTTGAAGGGCGCTCATGCCCTTCTTGGACGCCATCATGAGATGCGTAGCGGCAAGCCACTTGTGCAGTGGAATGTGGCTGCGCTCATACAGAGTACCTACGGTGACCGTGAACGGCTCGTGACAAGCGTTGCACTGATAGAGGCCAGGACGATGAGAATTGCCACGCATGAGCGTGGCTTGGTCAATGACACCACAGTGAGGGCAGATCGGGCCATCGGGCCAAATCCGTGCTTCAAGCCACTTACGGGCTTTGGTTTCATCGTGGAAGATTGGATTTGAGAAATCGGCCTTCATGGCGGTGCTCCCCGTTCTTAAGGAAACACTATGCCAAGTAGGTTACTATGTCAAGGTGAGAATTCCCCTAATTAGGGAGGACAGCACCGTAGAGCGAACGAGAACAGGATGAGAACTGCTGGTATAAGAGCAGGCATGCGCGACTTCTCTCTTCCGACAAAGGCAGCTTACCTTCGCCGGTAATGACACGATTTGTTCTCATCAGATCCCCATTTTGAGAGGACGCACTGACCTATAAATGACTGATTTACCTATAAAAAACGTCAGCATGCACGGCCTTCGTCCGTGGTCCTACGGCAAATAGCCGAGCTTACGCGCCTCCTCGGCGATGAGGTCCAGACTTGGGTAGAGCGCGGTGGCGAAGCTCCGCCGCTCCACCCCGCGTTTGGTCGCCTTCTCGGCGTAGCTACCCCAGTGTGACGAGATCACGCCGAGATAATAGAGCTTGCCGGCCGGCCCTTCGACGAGCAGGGCGCCCCCGCTGTCTCCCGGCAGCACGCCGAAATCTGTGCACCATACGGCGAGCGGCAGCACGGCGGCGACGCTCGGCTCGATTTTCGGGTTTGGCGCTTTGCTATGAACGTCGATCGCGGCGTTGAAGCAATCGACCGTGTTCCTGATCTTGACCGGGCGATAGCGGCGGGCCCCGATGCCGCCGCAGCGGGTGAACGCGACGCAATCGGAAGCGCCAAAACCGACCAGGATCCCGTTTTGGGTGAGAGCCTCGGCCAGAGTGTCCCGCCAGGCCTCCGTTCCGTCATCCCTTACATCCGCCCTCGCGGTGTCCGGCGCATCCTGGATTTGCACCGGCCAATCCTCGGTGAGGCTGAACATGCTTGGAGGGGTCGGGACGCCGATTGGCGTCTTGGTGATGATGAGGGCGAGGTCGTAAGCGTAGCGCTGGCCGGCGTCCGGCTTGGCCACGAATTTCCGCCACACCGGCGAGGCAATCACGTCGGACACGGCAAAGGTTTCCGCCTTGCCGTTGCGCACCGCGGCCACGGTCAATTGCGCGCTGGGCAAATATTGGTCGGCGAAAAGGTTCCTGCGCCTGTCGAGCTCCTTCTGGACGCAATGGGCGGCGGTGACCACGATGCGCGGAAACAACACCGTGCCGGAACAAGTGAGGCGCTTCTTGTATTTGATGCCGACGACGTATGGAAAGCGGTCGTCACGGTCCGCCGTCGCGCCGGAAATGGCAAGCGCGTCGGTGGTGGCGAAGACGAGCAGAAGAAGCGCGGCAACGGCCGTCATCATACACAGTTTTGACTTACACAGCTGAGCATGCTGCATCGGCGATCTCGTCATGTCCGCTCGACGAAGCTATCCACCACCTTCTTGCGCCCGGCCTTGTCGAAATCGACGGTGAGTTTGTTGCCGTCGACCTGAGCGACGCGGCCATAGCCGAATTTCTGGTGGAACACGCGCATGCCGACCGTAAGCCCAGCGCCTGCCACCGTGCTTGCCGCCACCAGCTTGCCGTCGATGGTGATGGGCTCCCGCGCACGGGGGCCTGACGGCGTGCTGCTGCGTGGCCGGTTCGCTTTCGCGCGCTGCCATCCCGGCGTCTCGTAGAAGCCGCTCGCGAACAGATTCCCCGCCGTATCGAAGCGGCTCGCGCCATAGCCGCCATGGAAGCCGCGGTCCTCGGCCACCTCGACATGGTCGACGGGAAGCTCGTCGATGAAGCGCGAAGGGATCGCCTGCTGCCACATGCCATGCGTGCGGCGGTTCTGGGCGAAGCTGATCTTGGCGCGGAGCCGCGCCCGCGTCAGCCCCACATGGGCGAGGCGGCGTTCCTCCTCGAGGCCCGAGCGGCCGGCATCGTCGAGGCTCCGCTGATGCGGCAACAGCCCTTCGTCCCAGCCGGGCAGGAACACATTGTCGAACTCCAACCCCTTGGCGCTGTGCAGCGTCATGAGGTTCACTCGCTCGGCGCCCTCTTCGCTTTCGGCATCCATTACCAGGCTGACATGCTCCATGAAGCCCTGAAGCGTGTCGAACTCCTCCATGAAGCGGATCAGCTCTTTTAAGTTTTCGAGCTTCGACTGCGCTTGCGGCGATTTCTCCGCCTGCCACATGGCGGTGTAGCCCGATTCATCGAGGATCAGCTCGGCAAGGTCGGTATGGCGCGTGGTGTCGATCAACGAGCGCCAGCGGTCGAAGGCGGCGATAAGATCCGCCAAAGCTTTGCGCGACTTCGGCTTCAGCTCCTCGGTCTCGACGATCAGCCTCGCCACCTGCATCAGCGGCACGCCTCGCGCTCGGGCAAGCTGATGTAGCGATTTCAGGCTCGACTCGCCCAAGTTCCGCCGCGGCGTGTTGATGATGCGCTCGAATTTGAGGTCGTTGGCGGGATTGAGCGTCACCTCGAAATAGGCCGTCGCGTCCCTGATCTCCTGGCGCTCATAGAAGCGCGGGCCCCCGACCACGCGATAGGGGAGCCCGAGCGTAATGAAGCGGTCCTCGAAGGCGCGCATCTGAAAGCTCGCCCTGACCAGGATGGCGACCTCGCTCAAGCGCTGCCCTTGCCGCTGGAGCTGCTCGATGTCCTCGCCGATATTGCGGGCTTCCTCCTCATCGTCCCAGCAGCCTTGCACCTGGACCTTTTCGCCCAAGCTGCCGTCGGTGCGAAGCGTCTTGCCGAGGCGTCCTTTGTTGTGGGCGATCAGTCCCGATGCCGCGCCGAGGATGTGGGCGGTGGAGCGGTAATTGCGTTCGAGCCTGATGATCTTGGCGCCCGGAAAATCCGTCTCGAAGCGGAGGATGTTGTCGACCTCCGCGCCGCGCCAGCCATAGATCGATTGGTCGTCGTCGCCGACGCAGCAGATATTGTGGCTGCCTTGCGCGAGCAGCCGGAGCCACAAATATTGGGCGACATTGGTGTCTTGGTATTCGTCGACCAGCATGAAGGCGAAGCGCTGCTGGTGTTGCGCGAGCACGTCCGGGTGCTCCTGGAACAGCCTCAGATTCTCCAAGAGCAGATCGCCGAAATCGGCGGCATTGAGCTCCTTCAGCCGCCGCTGATACAGGGCATAGAGATCGCGCGCCTGGCCATTGGCGAAGGCGAAGCTTTCGCCGTCCGGCACCCGCTTAGGCGTAAGCCCCCGGTTCTTCCAGCCGTCGATCATCGAGGCCAACAGCCGCGCGGGCCATCGCTTCTCGTCGATGTTCTCCGCCGTCAGGAGCTGCTTCAGAAGCCGGATCTGGTCGTCGGTGTCGAGCACGGTGAAGGAAGGCTTGAGATCGACCAGCTCGGCGTGACGCCGCATGATCTTGACCCCGATAGCGTGGAAGGTGCCGAGCCACGGCATGCCCTCCACCACGCCCCCGATCAGTTGGCCGACCCTGGCCTTCATCTCTCGCGCGGCCTTGTTGGTGAAGGTCACGGCGAGGATCTGCGAGGGGCGTGCGCGGCCAAGGCTCAAAATATGGGCAATACGAGTGGTGAGCACGCGCGTCTTGCCGGTGCCGGCGCCGGCAAGCACCAGCAGCGGCCCGTCAAGCGTCTCCACCGCCTCGCGCTGCTCGGGGTTCAGCGCCTCTAGATAGCGCCCTGGCCTGAGGCCCATGGCCCGCATGGAGGTCGGTAGCGCAGGCTCCTTATCGGAATCAGGGGAGGGCTCCACGGCCTCCAGGGCATTCGCGCGAATCTTTGTCATTGTCGTCAAACTATACATCGGGCGTGAGCGGAAAAGGGCAAGAGGTTGTCCTGACACGATGAGGAGGCTCGCGCGGATCACGGCGGGCAATTCGCCACAGGGAGCTTCGGACGAGCAGGGGTTGCGCCTCGAGCTTTGGGCTGGCAAAAAAGGCCCCTTGCGGGGTTCGATTCTTTCTGGGGGATAATTTTATGCTTCGAGCGACGATGATGACTGCGCTTGGCGTGCTTGCATTTGCGGTTGTGGCTAGCCAGCCTGCGGCCGCGGGCTGTCAGGTGATCTCGGCGACCCATAGCGCCGACAACAAGGGCGACGCCCTGAAGTTGTCGCAGGCGCTTGCGGCGGAGAGCGCCAACGACCTCAGGCGTTCGAAAGGCTGGCACTCGGTCAGCATGAGCGCCTACAAGGTGAAACCCGACCCGTTCTGGAAGGCGGTGCGGCCGGTGGTGCCGAAGGACGTCATCTACGGCTCTTTCGTCACGGCGAAGACCTATTCGACCTGCTTCACCGGCGTGGTCGTTCCCTATGTCTGCACCTCGGGCTCGAAGGTCTGCGGCAACTAGCCCGGAAGTAGGAGCGCGTTATCCCCGCGAACGGGCCCGGCCATTCGGCCAGCCCGATGGCGGACTGTTGCGCCGATAATGGCTGTCGGGTGTGGCCATTGGCGGCTGAATGCCCGCGCCTCTCCTTTGCCACGCCCCCTTGGTAAGCTCTGCTTCAATCTCTATGTGCTTAGATTGGGGGGAGAAAGGCCGTATTGCGGCATGGATAGCGTGGCGTTTCCCGAATATACGGCGCGCGAGCGCTTGGCGGATGCCTGCATTCACGTGATCAGCGTTACCGCGAGCCTGGTCGCGCTCACGGCGCTGCTGATCGTAGGCGTCAGGGCGCAAGCCACGCTGTGGATCGTCGGCCTCGCCATTTACGGGCTTGCCCTCGTTGCTACCTTCAGCTGCTCCGCCGGCTATCACCTGACTGTCCGCCCCAAACTGAAGGCGGTGTTCCGCCGGCTCGACCACGCGGCGATCTTCCTCATGATCGCCGGCACCTACACGCCCTTCGTCCTAATCAAGATGAACAATGCTTGGGGGTTGGGCCTGTTGGCCGTGGTGTGGGGCATGGCGGCGATCGGCATCGCCATGAAGCTGTTCGCCGCACGTTATCTCGAAGGCGTCTCCACCGCCCTCTATCTCGTGCAGGGCTGGGCCGTGATTGTGGCCTGGCACCCGCTGGTGTCGGCCGTTCCGGAACGCGTGGCGCTACTGCTCATGATCGGCGGGGTGCTCTACACCGTGGGTGTGGTCTTCCATCTCTGGCAGCGGCTGCCCTATCAGAACGCCATCTGGCACGGCTTCGTGCTGACCGCCGCGAGCGTGCATTATGTCGCGGTGCTCGACGTTCTCGGCTTCTGAGCTTCGGTCTAGCTCGAGCGAAGGCTTGGCTTTTCGCAAATTAGAGCGGTGCTAGAGTGCGGCCATGACCATGGCCACGGCGGAAGCACCCAGACCCATATCGGACGCTGCCAAGCGAAGCTTGTTCGCGAGCCTCGCCGCGCGGTTCGGCGATCGTTTCTCGACCGGTGCCTCCATCCGCGAGCAGCATGCCCACACTCTGACCTGGATCAGATGCGAGCCGCCCGACGCGGTGCTGTTCGCCGAGACCACTGAAGAGGTGGTCGAGGTGGTGAGGCTCTGCGCCGAGGCCCGCATGCCGGTGATCCCGTTCGGCACCGGCACCTCGCTTG
Source organism: uncultured Alphaproteobacteria bacterium (assembly GCA_963804705.1). Lineage (GTDB taxonomy): Bacteria > Pseudomonadota > Alphaproteobacteria > Rhizobiales > Methyloligellaceae > Methyloceanibacter. The sequence goes on along the minus strand of CAWDRM010000018.1, from coordinate 347,990 downwards.
AGGGCCACGTCAATGCCCCCTTCGGCGGGCTCTCGCTCGATCTCTCGCGCATGAACCGCGTTATCGCCGTGCATGATGCCGACCTCGATTGCATGGTAGAGCCGGGCGTCACCCGCAAAGCGCTGAACGAGCATTTACGCGATCTCGGGCTGTTCTTCCCCATCGACCCCGGCGCCGACGCAAGCCTTGGCGGCATGGCGGCGACGCGCGCCTCCGGCACCAACGCCGTGCGCTACGGCACCATGCGCGAAAACGTCTTGAGCCTGACCGCGGTGTTGGCCGATGGCACGCTGCTCAGGACCGGGCAGCGCGCCCGGAAATCGGCGAGCGGCTACGACCTCACCCGCTTGCTGGTCGGCTCGGAGGGCACGCTCGGCATCATCACCGAGCTCACTCTCAAGCTTCACGGCATCCCCGAGACGATCCTTTCCGCGGTCTGCCCCTTCGCCACCATCGAAGGCGCCTGCAACGCCACCATCGCCGCCATGCAGATGGGCTTGCCGCTAGCCCGCATCGAGCTCGCCGATGAGGTGCAGATCAAAGCCTGCAATGCCTATTCGCGGCTCAGCCTTGCCGAGCAGCCGACGCTGTTTCTCGAATTTCACGGCACCGCTGCCGCCACGCGCGAGCAAGTCGAGACCTTTGCCGAGATTGCACGGGGTGAAGGGGGCGGAGATCTCGACTGGGCCGAGCGGCCGGAGGAGCGGAGCAAGCTTTGGCAAGCCCGTCATGACGCCTACTGGGCGGCGCGCGGCTTGCGCCCCGGCGCCGAAGTGGTGACCACCGATGTCTGCGTGCCCATCTCGGCCCTTGCCGCCTGTGTCGGCGAGACCCGCGCCGACATCGACAGGACCGGCCTGCTCGCCCCGATCGTGGGCCATGTCGGCGACGGCAATTTCCATGTCATGCCGCTGTTCGACCGTTCAAGCGCGGAGGAGCGGCGCGCGGTACAGGGCTTCCTCGATCGGCTGGTCGTGCGGGCCTTGGCGATGGACGGCACGTGCAGCGGCGAGCACGGCGTCGGCCAGGGCAAGATACGCTATCTTGCCCAAGAGCATGGGGCAGGCGTGGAGGTGATGGCTGCCATAAAAAAGGCGCTAGACCCGTTGAATATCCTCAATCCTGGTAAGATCTTTACATTACCATGATTCAACCTGCGGGCGGACAGGACCAAGGGTCCCCTGGCTTTAGCAAATGCCCTCGCGAATGCTCGCATCCGAGCCTAAGGCATAGACCTTCGTGAACTCGTTTCTGCTCACTTTAACGGCAGTACTGATCCTCGTGCTCGGCGCGCTCTTCGCAGCGCCGCTGTTCATCGACTGGAACGACTACCGCCCGGTCTTTGAGACGCAAGCCGCCAAGCTGCTTGGCCGTGAGGTGAAGGTCGGCGGCAAGGTGCATCTGGTGCTCTTGCCTGCGCCGGAGCTCCGCTTCGATGACGTCAAGGTCGCTGACCAAGATGGCCACTTCAACCGGCCCTTGCTCGAGGCACGCTCCATCGAGGCCTATCTGAATATCGGCGCCTTGCTCGGCGGCGGCGTGGAGGCGCGCAAGATCACTATCTCCGGCCCCGTGCTCCGCCTGGCGCTTCGCGAAGACGGCAGCGGAAATTGGAGCGATTTGGGGAGACCCGGCGAGGCCCTGCTATTCGTGCCGAAAGACGTGCTGCTCGATGAGGTCAGTGTCACGAACGGCCGGGTCGAGGTCACCCGGCCGGGGCAGGCGCGGCTGGTGATCGGCGATGTCGAGGGCGAGGCGAGCGCCGGCTCGGTCTCCGGCCCCTACAAGGTCTCCACGGCTTACACCTATGAAGGCCGCCGCCAGGACCTCCGCTTCTCCACAAGCGCGAGCGATGCCGACGGGAAGTTCCGGCTCAAATCGGTGCTGCGCGATCCGGATCGCGCCATGACCTATCTGCTCGAGGGCGACGTGACGGGGCTGCGGGAGAAGCCGGCTTACGCCGGCACCATCGTGGCTCGCATCGCGCCAAGCCTCCCCTCCGAGCCGCAAGTTCCCGGGCAAGCGACAGAGCAGGCCGGGCAGCAGCCTGCCGGGCAACAGGCCCCCGCAGATGCAGGGGCAAAGGCGGAGCCCTCCGGCGATGCGGCGCTCACCCCCGAGGACCACCTTTCGGCCGTCGAGCTGAAGGGCGAGCTCAATGCCACGCCGGACCACGCCGAGCTGCCGGCCTTCGAGCTCACCATCCATGCCAAGGGCCGCTCGCAGATGATGAAAGGCAAGCTCGCCGTCGATTTCGGCGCGCACCCTAAGGCTGAGGGCGAGCTTTCCGCCCGCTGGGTCGATGTCGATGCGCTACTGGCCGAGGCGGGCGAAACGGAGCTTTCCGCATCCGGCGCGCTGAACGCCGTTGCCGAGAAATTGCTGGCTGAAGCCGCCTCGGTCCGAGAGGGCGCCCTTTCCGTGAACTTTGAGCAGGCGAGCATCGGCGGCGATTTGATCGGCGACATTGACCTCGCGCTGACGGCGCGCGGTGGCGCCGTCACCATCTACCGTCTCAAGGCCCAGCTTCCCGGCGAGACCAGCCTCGATGCCTCGGGGCGCCTGATCAAGGGAGAAGGTGGCCCGGTGTTCGAAGGCCCGATCAAGCTCGCAGGCTCCAAGCTCAGGACGCTCACCCGTTGGGCCGCCGGCGACCGCGAGATGTCGGGGCAGGCCTCGGTCGGCGCCTTCGCGCTCACCGCCAAGGCCTTCATCGGCGGCGGCGATCTCAAGCTCGACGATGCGAGCGGCGAGCTGAGCGGGACGAAATTCAGCGGCGCTATGCACTATCAAGGCGGCGATCGGCGGGTGATCGATGTCAATCTCGACAGCGACCGCCTCGACCTGCGTGAGGTGCTAGGCGATAGCGTGGCCTGGCGCTCCTGGCTGCCGGCCTCGACGGCGAAGCGTGACAAGGCATCGGCGCCCGAGCCGAACCTCATCGCATCGCTCCGCGGCGACGAGGCCCATGTCGCCCTGCGCGTCGGCGAGCTGCTGCTGCCCGACATCCTGCCAGGCAAGCTCGATGCGAAATTCACTCTTGCCAAGGACAATCTAGACGTCGAGCGCCTCGACTTTTCCGCCGAAGGCGCCATCGCGCTCAACGGCAAGGGCCATATCGAGCATATGAGCGAGGCACCGTCGGGCCAGGTGGACTTCGCCTTGCAGGCGGCGACGGCCGACGGCCTTCGCGTCGGCAGCGAGCTGTTGGGCATGTCCGAAAGCGTGTCCAAATCGAAACAGCTTGCCGCCTTTGCGCCGCTCGACATGCATGTCGGCCTGACCGCGGTCAAGGACGGCAACAGGACCAAGGCGTCGGCCGAATTGAAAGGTAACGCCGGCGGCGCCAATGTCTCCCTGACCGCCAAGGCGGTTGGCGAGCCGGCGAAGCTCGCCGAAGCGGATATCGACATCGATGGCACGGTTGAGGGCGACCGTCCGCAAATTCTGCTGAGCCTGCTCGTCCCCGGACTTGCACCCGAACGGCTCGCCGCCGCCGGTGCCGAGCGGGGCAAGCTCACGCTGAAAGCCCATGGCGTGCCCGCGGCCAACGTCATCGGACACGCCGAGCTCGTCACCGCATCCTTGCAAGCCGGTTTTGACGGACAGGGCTCGCTCAAACCCGAGGGCGTGGCGCTTACGGGCCAATCCAAGGCGAAAAGCAACAACGCCGCGCTCGCTCTCGTGCTGATGGGATTTGAGGCCTCGCCGGGTGCCACGGGCGTTCCCCTCGACCTCGGCGCCAACATCGCCAAGACCGGCCAAAGCATCGATCTCCAAGCCATCTCGGGCCAGGTAGCGGGCCAAGCCGTGAAGGGAAGCGCCCATCTCGACCTCAGTGGCGACAAGACCCGCTTCGCCCTCAAGGCCAACGTCACCTCGGTCTCGCTGCCGTCGCTGCTCGGCTCGGTTGTCGCCTGGCAGCGCACGCCCTCGACCGAGGAAGTACTGGGCGCCGTTGGTAGCGAGGTCTCGCAAGTGTGGCCCGCGCGGGGCTTTGCGCTTCAGCCTTTGGAGGCCGCCGAAGGCACCATCGAGCTCAACGCCAAGATGCTCGCGCTCGGCGCCCCGTTCCAAATCGAGGACGCCGTGCTGGTCGCCCGCGTCGATCAAGAAGGGCTCTCGGTCACCGATTTGAAGGGGCGCCTGTTTGGCGGATCCTTCGGCGCTTCGGGAACCTTGTCGCCGAGGGGCGCCGGCGCACAGCTAAAGGCCCACGCCCAACTCACCGCGGGCAAGCTCGATCAGCTGTCGCAGAGTCTGGCTGGGCGCGTGCTCGCCAAAGGGCCGTTCACGCTCACCTTCAACGTCACGGGTGAGGGCTTGAGCCCGCCCGGTCTCGTCGCTGGGCTGAACGGCGAGGGCACGCTGTTCCTCGATCCCGGCGTATTGCAGGCGCTTTCGCCCGATCCGCTGCGGCGCGTGGCCATCGACGCGGCTCGGAGCAAGAAAGCCAAAATGGATAAGGACCAGATCGCCGCGCAAACGCGCGCCATGCGCGACAAGCTCACCCACGGCACCTACGCCTATGCCGCCGCCGAGCTTCCCTTCGAGGTGAAGAACGGCACGCTCAAGCTCAAGCCGGCGACCCTTGCCAGCAAAGGCGCCGAGACCACGATCAACGGCTATATCGAGCTTGCGAGCCTCAGAGTGGACAGCGAATGGGCGATGCGCCTCAGCGGCAGCGCCGACGCCGATGTGCCGCCGGTTAGCCTCGTCTTCGCCGGTCCGCTCAGCGATGCCGGCGCGATCACGCCGGCGATCGACACGTCGCCGGTCGAGAGTTTTCTCACCATGCGCCGCATGCAGGAGGACGTGGAGCGCCTGGAGACGCTCGATGTAAGCGGGCGCAGTGACTCGCCGTCCGAAGCTGACCCGTCTGCCGATACCGGGACGCAAGCCGAACGCGCTGGCGACGCAGCCCCAGCGGCCGATGAAGAGCGCGCTGCCGAGAAAGCTGCCGCGGACAAGGCCGCCGTAGACAAGATAGCAGCCGAGAAGGCGGCAGCGGACAAGGTCGCGGCCGAGAAGCTCGCAGCCGAGAAGGCCGTGGCCGAGAAAGCCGCAGCAGACAATGCCGCGGCCGAGAAGGCCGCCGCGGACAAGGCCGCCGATGAGAAGCGCGCAGCCGACAAGGCTTCCGCCGAGAAGCTTGCAGAGAAAGCCGCGGCCGACAGGGCTGCCGCCGAGAAGCTTGCAGAGAAAGCCGCGGCCGACAAGGCCACTGCCAAGAAGCTTGCCGCAGAGAAAACCGCAGCAGAGAAGGCCGCTGCCGAGAAGCTTGCAGCCGAGAAGGCTGCGGCTCAAAAGCTTGCGGCAGAGAAGGCCGCTGCGGAGAAGGCCGCCGATGAGAAGCGCGCGGCCGACAAGGCTGCCGCGGAGAAGCTTGCAGAGAAAGCCGCAGCCGATAAGGCTGCCGCGGAGAAGCTTGCAGAGAAAGCCGCAGCCGATAAGGCTGCTGCAGAGAAGCTTGCTGAGAAAGCCGCAGCCGACAAGGCTGCCGCTGAGAAGCTTGCGGCAGAGAAAGCCGCGGCGGATAAGGCTGCCGCCGAGAAGCTGGCAGCCGAGAAGGCTACCGCACAGAAGCTTGCAGCCGAGAAGGCCGCAGCGGACAAGGCCGCCGCACAGAAGCTGGCGGCAGACAAAGCCGCCGCAGAGAAGCGCGCAGCCGATGCCAGCGCGAAGGAAGCCCCTACGCCCCCGCCGGTATCGGCCGCGGCAGCCCCGCGGGCCGCGGATTTGCAAGCGAACAGTGGAGCGCCGAGCGCGTCGCCGCTGGCTGAACCGGCGCCGGAGCAGCTCCCATGGGCGCAAGACCGGGCGAGCCTTCCGCAAGTTCAGCCCGAACCGGCGGCCAGCACGCCGGTTGAGCCGGCGCCCGATGCCGCCGCGAGCGAGGATGTCGCCGCCCCAGAGGTGCCGCACCCGCCGAAGCGTCGTCCGGCCCCCGTCCGCGCCCCGGACGAGTGGAAAAAAGGCGTCAGTATCTTCGGTGGCGGCTAGCCTGCTTTCCGCATCCGCTCCAGCACATAGAGGCGGATCGCCGCGGAGAGGCTGGTCTCGGACGCACGCCGTCCCGCGGGAGTGGTCCCCGCCGGACCGGTGCCGCCCCGTTTCTTGTCGATCTCGCTAACGAGATCGGCCACCGACCTCCCGTCGCCTTCGGCAAACGCGCACAGCGCCTCCCAAAACGCATCCTCCAGCGACAGGCTGGTGCGGTGGCGGGCGATGGTGATCGAGCGCTTGTGTGGGGATTTGGCCATGGCAACAGGCTGGGAAGCTACCGTTTCGGACCGACCATGTCCTCCGCCCGCACCCAACGATCGAAATCCGCCTCGCTGACGGCGCCGAGCCGCACCGCCTCCTCGCGCAAGGTGGTGCCGTTCTTATGCGCGGCCTTGGCGATCTCGGCCGCCTTGTCATAGCCGATATGGGGCGCGAGCGCCGTGACCAGCATGAGCGAGCGGTTGAGATGCTCCTTGATGCGGTCCCGATTGGCCTCGATGCCGACGACGCAATGGTCGGTGAAGCTTGTCGACACGTCGGTGAGCAGCCTGATCGATTGCAGCATGGAGTAGGCCATCAGCGGCTTAAACACGTTGAGCTCGAAATGGCCCTGGCTGCCGGCGAAGGTGATGGTGGCGTTGTTGCCCATGACCTTCGCGGCGACCATGGTCACGGCCTCGCATTGGGTTGGGTTCACCTTGCCCGGCATGATCGATGAGCCGGGCTCGTTCTCTGGCAGGCTCAGCTCGCCGAAGCCCGAGCGTGGGCCCGAGCCCATCAGCCGGATGTCGTTGGCGATCTTGAACAGCGACACGGCAACGGTATTGAGCGCGCCATGGGCGAACACATAGGCGTCGTTGCCGGCAAGCGCCTCGAACTTGTTCGGCGCGCTGACGAAGGGCAGCTTGGTCATCTCGGCGATCTTGGCGGCGAACAGCTCGGGGAACCGGGGATCAGTGTTGAGACCTGTGCCGACCGCGGTGCCCCCTTGGGCCAGCGGATAGAGGCCATAAAGCACCTGCTTGATCCGCTCGATGCCGTGATCGACCTGCGCCGCGTAGCCGCCGAATTCCTGCCCCAAGGTGAGGGGAGTGGCGTCCTGCAAATGGGTGCGGCCGATCTTGAGGATGTCCTGAAAGGCTTCCGCCTTGTCCTTGAGGGCTTGGTAGAGTCGGGCGAGCGCCGGGTTCAGGTTACGGGCGATCTCCTCGGCCGCGGCAATGTGCATGGCAGTGGGAAAGGCGTCGTTTGAGGATTGGCCGAGATTGACGTGATCGTTGGGGTGGATCGGGTGCTTGGCGCCCAATTTGCCGCCGAGCATTTCGCTCGCCCGGTTGGCGATCACCTCGTTCAAATTCATATTGGATTGCGTGCCCGAGCCGGTCTGCCAGACGAGCAGCGGGAAGTGCGGGTCGAGCTTACCTTCGATCACCTCCGCCGCCGCGGCGGCGATGGCGAGCGCGAGCCGCTGGTCGATGAGGCCGAGCTCGAGATTGGCCAAGGCGGCGGCCTTTTTGACCATGGCTAGCGCCCGGATCAGGGGTTTCGGCATGACCTCCTCGCCGATCCTAAAATTTCGGCGGGAGCGCTCGGTCTGCGCGCCCCAATAGTGGTCGCTCCCGACCTCGATCGGTCCGAAGGAATTGGTCTCCATGCGCGTCGAAGCCGCGGAAGTTGTGTCCAGAGGCATCTTGCTCGCGGCCATGCTTAAATCTCCTTTCGCTGGAATTTTGGTCACGCACCGCACCGCGCGGGGGGTCGCTTTGCGCATCCGGGCGCCTGCATGACCTATCGGCTCGATCTTGGCTAGGCTATAACATCGCCTAAGGGTGGGAGAATGCGTTCATTGCGGTTGTCTTAGGCCTTCTGCCGAGGAGCGCCCAACTCTACCGGGGCCGGTCCCGTGACATTGGGTGAGGAAGGCTCGTGATCGAAGTTCCAGTGAAGATAGCCTTGCCGGCGCCGCGCGCGGTGCGCCTGACGGTGCTGTTGGCGCGCGTCTGTGCCGTTGCCGCGAGCGCCATCGGCGCGCTCGTTCTGGCAGGCTGGCTGTTCGATCCTTCGGCGCTGAACGAAGTGCTACCCGATCTCCACGCCATGCCACCGAATGCCGCCACGGCGGTGTTGGCCGCCGGGCTCGGCCTCTTCTGCCTGACCGTCAGGGTGCTTCAGCCAATTGGCTGGCTGATCGGTTTCGGACTGGCGGTACTCGGGACGGGCAGCGTCAGCCAGGACCTGTTCGGCTTCGACCTTGGCCTCGGCCGGGCCTTGCTTCGCCATTTGCCACTGTCCCCGGAAGCTTACGAGCGGATGGCATCCGCTCCCATGGCGCCCGGCACCGCCGGATCGCTGATCCTGTTCGGGCTGGCACTACTCTGCGCCAAGGGCGACAGGCTGGGCTCCGCCTTGAGCCAGTTCCTGGCCATCGCCATGCTGGCGCAGGTCCTTATCGTGCTCACGGGCTACGCTTATGGCGTGGCGACCTTCTATTACCCCTTCCCCTTCACCGCCATGTCGCCCTACGGCCTGGTGAGCTCGCTGTTGCTTGCGGTAGGACTTCTCGCCGCCTCTCCCGAATTCGGCGTCGCCGCCGCCATCCTCGAGAAATCGCCTGCGGGAGAGATGCTGCGCCGCCTGCTTCCCGGCATCATCGTCTTGCCGCTCGTCATCGGCTGGTTCGCCCACCAGGCTGAAAACGCGGCCTATTACGATAGCGCCGCGACCCTTGCCCTCTTCGCCGTGTCGAGCATCGTCGTGCTCGCCGCCTTCACCTGGACCACGATCGACGCCGTACGCCGCGCCGATCGCGGCCGCAACGAGGCGCTGATCGAGGTCAGGGGCCAGCGGGAATGGCTCTCCACCACGCTGGCCAGCATCAGCGAGGGGGTGATCGCCACCGACCCGTCGGGCAGCGTGCTGCTGCTCAACAAGGTCGCCGAGCAGCTCACCGGCTGGCCGGTGGCCGAAGGCCGCGGCAAGCCGATCTGGGAGGTGTTCCGCGTCATCGACGAGGCCACGCGCAAGCCGATCGACGATCCGGCGCTCCGGGCGCTCCGCGAACGCACGACGACGAGGCTGCAATCCGGCGCGCTGCTGGTGACACGAGATGGCAACGAGTTGCCGATCGAGGATTCGGCCGCGCCGCTCCTCGGCTTCGACGGCTCGCTCGCCGGCGCCGTGCTGATCTTCCGCGACGTCACCGAGCGGCGGCGCGTCGCGCAGCGCCAGAACATGCTGGTCGGCGAGCTCAATCATCGCGTCAAGAACGTGCTGGCCATCGTGCAGTCGCTGGTGCAGGCGAGCTTGCGCCAGGCGACTGGCAAGCCCGCTCAGGCCATGGCCCAGACCTTGTCCGAACGCTTGCGGGCCTTGCACCGCGCCCACGACCTTTTGCTTGACGCCCAATGGTCGGGTGCGAGCCTCAAAAGCATGGTCGAACGCGAACTCGACCCCTATCAGCGCGAGGGCGGGCCGAAGATCTTGATCAAGGGCCCCGACGTTCTGTTGCCGCCGCACTGCACCTCGATCCTCGCCATGACCCTGCACGAGCTCGCCACCAATGCCGTGAAATATGGGGCCCTGTCGGGGAGCGCCGGTCAGCTCGGCGTGACCTGGAAGACCGCGCGCGGCAACCGACTACTATTGACCTGGGAGGAGCGCGGGGCCGGCATCCCGCTCAAGCGCAGCAGCGGCTTCGGCATGCAGCTGATCGACAAGGGAATCCGCCACAATCTCGGCGGCGAGACCAAGGTCGATTTCCGGGCGACCGGCCTCTATGTCGAGCTCAGCGTGCCGCTTGAGCCCAGTAACGGTGCGCGGCCGAGGTCGCTGCCCGCGCCGGCCGAACCCGCCTAGTTACTCTAGCGTGCGGATTGCCTCGTTGGCGTGGCGCAGACGCTCCGAGAATTCGCGCGTCAGATTGGCGAGGATGGCCACCATGATGTTGGGATGCGTGGCGGCAAGCTCTTGCAGCTGCTCGACGGCAAAGCCGTAACAGATCACCCGCTCGTCGGCGATCACATCGGCCGAGCGGGCGCCGCCGTCGAACAGCGCCATTTCGCCGAAGGTAACCACCCAAGGAGGCCACGCGCCGCTTCTTTTCTCCCTTCTGCGTCGGAACCCTGATCTGCACGCTCAGGGTGCCGCGTGCCAGCACGTAGAACAGCTTGGCCTGATCGCCCTCGCGGATGATGAGCTCGCCCTTGTCGAAGATGAGGGGGCGGACGATGGTCTCCAAGAGCCGGTACTCTTCGGTGCTCAAGCCCTCGAACACGTCGAGCTCCACCAGCGCGAATTTCGGATCGGGCGGATATTTGCGCGTATCCAAGACGAGCTGATCCTCGCACCATTCGAGCGCCGCGTCGACGTCGCAAAAGACGCGCAACAGCCGCTCCGTCTCGCGCTCGGCAAGCTCGCGCGAAAGGGGTCCGAGAGGCCCGTCATTGGCAAGCTCCGCGAAGAGCAGCTCGGTCGGACCGTCACGCATGGCGTGAGCAAGCCGCAAGATGAGTTTGCGCGCCGAGGTGTCGGCCAAATGCACGCGCTTGAAATCGACGACCACATAGCGCGCGCTCGCGGCAATCTCGGCGATGCGCCGCAGCAGCTGTTCGGTGGAACCAAAGAGCAGCGCGCCTTGCGTCTCGATCACGGCGATCTTGTCGCCTTGGGCCTCGAGCAGGTCGCGCTCCTCGGCGGTGCGTAAGCGGCTGGAGCGGACCCGGTCGCCGCGGTAGAAGCGGCGGATCACGCTCTGCACATTGGTGCGGTTGTTGAAAGCGTGCAGCTCGAACTCGTTGGAAATGTCCCGGCAGACCTTGATGCCGCGCACGCTGTTGCCTTGCGCGTCGAGCGGCGGCGAATAGACGCCGATGCTCGCCTGGTCCACCGAGCCTCCAAATTGCCTTTGCTGGCGCTTCATCCGAGCCGTGGAACTTAACAAAGTATGCGGACGGAGCGCACGCCCAAGTTTTGAGCAGCGATGAGTAACAATTGAGCTAGGGAGGAGCCGCGCCCGCGGGGCCGGGGGGCTATTTCTTGCGGAACCGGTCGAGCTGCACGACCTGTGCCCCGGGTCGCATCGTGTCTGGCGGAGCAGTTTGACCGCTCTCCGGCGGAGGCGGCAGCGGCGCGGGCTCCAAGCGTGGCTCGGCGACCTGCTGGTGGTGGTTTCCTTCGTCCGAGTCGGCCACGAGATCGGGCAGCGCCGACGCCATATGCGCGCGCGCGACGTCGTTGGCGGCGCCTTGCTTGCCGAATTGTAGGCCGAACTGTGCGGATGGATCGTAGAACGCCTTGATCGCCCGGAACGGCACCACGAGCCGTTCCGGGACGCTGCCGAAGGACAGCTTCACCTCGAAGCGGTCATTGGTCACTTGCAGGTCCCAGAACTGGTACTGCAGCACGATGGTCATCTCTTCGGGATATTGTTCTTTCAGGCGCTTCGACATGATGACCCCTTCGGCCTCGGTATCGAAGGCGATATAGAGGTGATGCTGGCCGGAAAGGCCGCTCCTCTGCACTAGGCTCAGCACCTTGCGGATCACGCCGCGCAAGGCCTCCTGCGTGAGGAGGTCGTATCTGATCTCGTCTTCTGCCATGATTTTGTCGCCCGCTCGCGACCTGAGGCAGAGCCCCCTTTGTAAAGTGGAGGGCTTCTGTTGCCCGGTGCCCTCCGAAACCGCGCCTAACCCCTGCGAACAGGGTAGGACTTTAACTTTAGGCTATCGCGCTGCTTACGCGGCGAGACGAGCCTCCGCATAGTTGTCATTGGCAACTATATGGTTGGCCCGATAACGGCGGTACCATGCCGAGCAAAAGCACGACCTTTACACCCTCGTCGATCCTATTTCGCCCCCGCCACGATGCAGCTGCCGTCGATCGATTATCAGCGATTTGCGAGGCTCTGCCCCCAAGCGTCGGCCGATTTCAGATCATAAATTTCTGCATCCTGGTGGAGGCGCCGGGTACCGCCCCCGGGTCCGAGTGGCTTATTACGAAGGCTGTTTATCGCCATAGTCGGCTTGCGCCGACCCTTTCTATATAGGCCTCCACGGCGGCAAAAAAAAGGTTCGTCGCCAGGGCTTGAAAGGGTGGGGATAACGTTGCGCTTTCACTGCCGCGCGAGGGCAAAGCGGGGCAACCCCGGCGGCGTCCGGTCAGTGCCGCTTGATCTTCACGATCTCCCCGCTTGCAGCGTCCACCTCGATCTTGATTTATGGCCATCGGCGCCGCGGCCCTCGACCTGCCAGACGCCGTGATCGAGCTCGATCTCCTTGATCATGACGACGCCCTTGGCGAAGGCCATGTCGCGCACCTCGTCCACCGTCAGGTGGCCTGCCGCGGCGGCGGGGAGGACGAGAGTGAAGCTGATGGCGATGCAAGCCGGAATGAGACGCATCAAAGGCATTGTTGCTAGGCATATTGGCAGAAGCAGCACGCTGCTGACGCAGATGAGTTCACAAGCCCTCAGTAGAAGAGGGAGTCGAACTACGTAGTGAACTTGGGGCGCACGTGGCGCTGCGCTCCCTTGAGGATCGCCAAGGTCTTCCCGTCAAGGCGCTGAAACAGCTCATCTCGCCATTCGATCCGATCAGTATCATGTCCTTGGGCAGTGGGAAACCATGGAAATAGCGCTGGCTCCCACGCATTATTCCAAAGGCCTGAGGCATTCGAGAATGATACATGCCCACCACCTGAGGAATCCCCCCACTATAGGGGTCATCTTGCTGCGGATTGAGTCACAGAAGGCGCTGAAAATCGCTCGGCTCGTTCCTCCCTGTTCCGATGATTCCCAGGTGCGGTTGTGAGCTTTCAGGGCCACAGCACCGCTTCCAAACGCTGCAACCAATGTAGACTTGTTCGTCGAAACTTCAGTTTCGGTGTGGCCCCACTTTTTGGTGCTCGCGCTGAAGGTTAGGTGCCAAATCCTGAATTGAGCTTTAAATCCTGAGCCCTCTCTCTCGCACCGTGCACCAAACGAAAGTCAGAGTTGGGCGTGTTGTGACGGCGACTGAACGAGGTTCGGACAGCATTCACGAATTTATCGTGGCGAGTTGCAGCCGTGTCACCATCTTTGAACAGCAGAAAAGAATTGGCAGCTTCAGTAATCTGACCGAGCACGAGAGTGGGAAAAAGAACGGCGCCTAGGTAACCAAAGATGCCGGGGAATCGTTGACACAAAAAGAGCTTCCGACCTGCACCCCACTTGGAGCGAGACGATCACCAAGAAATACGGCTGTCACTGGCCAAATAGAAGGCCGATGGTGCACGTTGATCTATCGAAACCCATGCGATTAGAGTTGCCATCAGTCAACCCACTTGAAGTCTCTTCACTCGAAAACCTATCTCTAGGCGTATTCCAGGTTCTCCAACATTCTTGTGGGGAACGACTGTCGAGGACCTGCTCGGAACGTGGACATTCCATGTTCCGGGCGGCTGGGTCTGTTGCCACCCAGGGTCACCTCCCATTTAATCTCGAGAGATTAGCTTCGGCTTCGGAATCGAACTACATTTCCGCCGAATGCGCCAATATCTCGACCTTCTCGAGCTGATCCGCCGGACCGGTGTCGCCAAAGGCGACCGCACGGGCACGGGGACGCGAAGCATCTTCGGCCATCAGATGCGCTTCGATCTCACGCAAGGTTTTCCGCTTCTCACCACCAAGAAGGTGCACGTCAAATCGGTGATCCACGAGCTTCTGTGGTTCCTGCAAGGCTCGACCAATGTCCACTATCTCAACCAGCACGGCGTCACCATCTGGGACGAATGGGCCGACGCGCAAGGCGAGCTTGGCCCGGTCTATGGGCGCCAATGGCGCTCGTGGCCCGGGCCTGACGGTCGCCACATCGACCAGATCAGCCAGGTCGTCGAGGCAATCAAGACTAATCCCGACTTGCGCCGCCACATCGTGAGCGCCTGGAATGTCGGCGAGCTCGATCGCATGGCCCTGCCGCCCTGCCACTGCCTGTTCCAGTTTTACGTGGCTGACGGCAAGCTCTCATGCCAGCTCTATCAGCGCTCGGCCGATGTGTTCCTCGGAGTGCCCTTCAACATCGCTTCCTATGCGCTTCTGACGCTGATGGTGGCGCAGGTGACGGGCCTTGCGCCTGGGGAGTTCATCCATAGCTTCGGCGATGTGCATCTCTACGAGACGCATCTCGATCAGGCCGACGCCCAGTTGAAGCGCGAGCCGCGTGCGCTGCCCCGGCTGGAACTCAATCCCGACGTCAAATCGCTGTTCGACTTCGTCTATGACGACTTCAAGCTGCTGGGCTACGACGCCCATCCGGCACTTCCCGCCAAGGTGGCCGTGTGATCAAGGCTATGGAGCGGGGGCCTGGCGCACCCGTCATCGCGCTGGTGGTGGCGAGGGGCGAGAACGGTGCCATCGGCATCGGCGGCAATCTCCCCTGGCGGCTCGGCAGCGATCTCCGGCAGTTCCGCAAAGTGACGCTCGGCAAGCCGGTAATCATGGGCCGCCGTACTTTTCTATCGCTGCCCCGCGCCCTCGATCAGCGGGTCAATATCGTCCTGTCGCGTGACGCGGGCTTCGTCGCGGAGGGCGTGGTCACAGCGGGCAGCCTGGAGGTGGGACTCGATCAGGCGCGCAGCGCCGCCAAGGCGGCCAACGTCGATGAGATCATGGTGATCGGCGGCGATGACGTGTTCCGCGAGGTCATGCCGCGGGCAGCGCGCATCTATCTCACCGAGGTCCATGCCTCGCCGGAAGCTGACACCTGGCTGCTCGACTTCGATTTGAGCGGCTGGCGGGAAATCTCCAGGGAACGGCACGAACCGGGACCGAAGGACGAGTACCCCTTCAGCTTCGTCCTGCTCGAGCGCGCCTAGCGTTGCACGTTAGAGGTTCACAGGGACCCCGCTCCCTATCCCTTCCCACAAGGGCGGTTCAGGCGCATTGCACCAGCCTCGCCACCTAGCCTATAACTCTCCCAACCCTGACGCATGGCTGCCATCTTCCTGCTGATAGTCTTGCGTCGTCAGCGCTGCCGCCTCTGAGGCGGCTCAGCGCCATCCTCAGCAGACATCAGGATCAGTTCGCATCATGCCTTGGAGCAATCAGAGCGGCGGCGGTTGGAAGGGTGGGGGCGGGGGGCCTTGGGGCCCGCGCCCTGGCAGTCCCGGCCAAACGCCGGACCTTGAAGAGATTTTGCGCCGGGGCCAGGACCGGATCAGGCAGGCCATTCCCGGCGGTCGCATGGGCGGCCCGTTCGCGGCGCTTCTCGCCGTCGCGCTGATCGCGCTGATCGGGTTCTTCGGCTTCACCGTGCGGGTCAACCCCGAGGAGCTCGGCGTCGTGCTGCGCTTCGGCAAATTCGTGCGCCTGCTCCCGCCCGGCATCAACTTCCGCTGGCCCTATCCGATCGAAGAGGTCGAGCTGCCGAAGGTCACCCGCGTCAATCGCATCGAGCTCGGCATGCGGGGCTCGGCCGAGAATCGGGAGACGGCGGCCGCGGTCCGCGACGTTCCCGAAGAGAGCCTGATGCTTACCGGCGACGAGAACATCGTCGATGTCGATTTCGTCGTGTTTTGGCGTATCAGCGACGCGCCCAAATATTTGTTCAACATCCAGGACCCGGAAATGACGGTCAAGGACGTTGCGGAAAGCGCCATGCGCGAGATCGTCGGCCAAAGCGACATCGAGCCGCTGCTCACCGAGGCGCGGGCGAAGACCGAGGCTGACGTGCAAGCGCTGATGCAGAAGACGCTCGACAATTATGGCGCCGGCGTTCAGGTGACCCAGGTGCAGCTGCAGAAGGTTGATCCGCCCGCCCAAGTCATCGACGCCTTCCGTGACGTGCAGGCCGCACGCGCCGACCAGGAGCGCCTGCAGAACGAGGCGCAAGCCTACGCCAACCGCATCATCCCGGAAGCCAAGGGCGAGGCCGAGCGCATCTTGCAGGCCGCGCAAGGCTATCGCGACAAGGTGACGGCGGAATCCCGAGGCGAGGCCGACCGCTTCCTCAAGATCTATGATCAATACAAGCTCGCCCCCGATGTCACCCGCAAGCGTATGTATCTCGAGACCATGGAGCGGGTGCTCGCGGATACGGACAAGGTGATCGTGGACGAGAAGGCGGGCTCCGGCGTGGTGCCCTATCTGCCCTTGTCTGAATTCACCAAGAAGGCGCCGGCGGGTTCTACCGAGGATAGCCAGCCATGAACCGAGCCTCCCTTACCCTAGCGCTCATTATCATCGGCATCGCCGCTGTCGTCGCCTATCTGACCGTGTTCACGGTGGACCAGACGCAGCAGGCGCTGGTGCTTGAATTCGGCAAGCCGAAGCGCGTCGTCAGCGATCCGGGGCTAAACTACAAGATCCCCTTCATCCAGAACGTCGAATATTTCGACAAGCGCATCCTCGACATCGATACCGCCTCGCAAGAGGTCATCGCCTCCGACCAGAAGCGGCTCGTCGTCGACGCCTTTGCCCGCTACCGGATCACCGATCCCTTGCTGTTTTTCCAGAGCGTGCGCGACGAGCGCATCGCCAATTCGCGCCTTGGTGCTATTCTCGAAGCCTCGCTCCGGCGCGTGCTGGGCAGCGCGAGCTTCGCCGACGTGGTGCGTGACAAGCGCGAAGGGCTGATGCGCACGATCGCGAGCCAAGTCAACCAGGAGGCGAAGGATCTCGGCGTCCAGATCGTTGACGTCCGCATCAAGCGGGTTGATCTGCCGGAGGCCAACATGCAGGCGATCTATAGGCGGATGCAGACGGAGCGGCAGAGACAGGCGGCCGAGTTCCGTGCCGAAGGCGAGGGGGCCGCGCGGCGGATCCGCGCCACTGCCGACCGCGAGGTCACCGTGATCAAGGCCGACGCTACCGGCGAATTGGAAAGGATCCGCGGCGACGGCGATGCCCAGCGGAACCGCATTTACGCCGAAGCCTATAATCGGGACCCGAACTTCTTTGCCTTCTATCGCTCCATGCAAGCCTATGACACGGCCCTGAAATCCGGAGCGACGCGGCTTCTGTTGAGCCCCGACTCGCAATTCTTCCAATATTTCAACGATGCGGCAGGCACGCAGGGCGATGGCTCCTCGGGCGTGCATGCCGTCCCGCCCGCCGAGCCCAAAGCCTCGCCCGAGGTGACGCCGCAATCCGCCGATCCTCGCGCCGAGCTCGGGCAAGGAGACCGCTCCGCGGCCGGAGCCGCAGTCTCTGGCGAGCGTGGCCCGCAGGCCCAATAGACCCTTGCCGACGGCGCAATGAGCGATCTCATCGTTGCCTTCGGCCTCGTTCTCGTGATCGAAGGGCTATTGTGGTCGCTCTTTCCCGGTCTTGGCCGGAAGCTTCTCGAAGTCTCGGCGGCGGCTCCGGAATTGTCGTTGCGCTTGGCTGGCACCTTGGCTGTCGCGGCGGGCGTCGCCCTCGTCTGGCTGGTGCGGGGCTAGTCATGGCGCGCAGATGCCTTCGCGTTTCGCCGGACGCGCCCTGCCAAGCCCTTGGGATTTGCGCTACCATGACGCGCGATGAGCTTTGCCTGTGTTGCGGGGAGTGGTGGTTAGATGATTGATCGGAACGGCGGCAGGCGGAGTGGAGGGATCGCGCGGATCCTCAGGCCTTGCCGTCTCATGGCCGCCGTGGTTGTCTTGATGCTTGCCGTGCCGCCGCTCCTGACCACGGCCAGTCTGGCGCGCGGACCGGAGTCCGTGGCCGATATCGCCGAAGGGCTGCAGGATGCCGTCGTCAACATCTCCACGACGCAAACGCTGAAAGGCAAGGAGGGCCCGCCCGCGGGGCCCGGCCCGAAGGGCTCGCCCTTCGAGGAGTTCTTCGACGACTTCTTCGACGATAAGGAAAAGGAAGGCTTGCCGCGCAAGGTGAGCTCGCTCGGCTCCGGCTTCGTCATCGATCCTTCCGGTCTGATCGTCACCAATAATCACGTCATCGAGGGCGCCGACGAGATCATCATCAATTTCACCAACGGCACCAAGCTGAAGGTGACAAAGATCCTGGGCCACGATCCGAAGACCGATCTTGCTCTGCTCAAGGTCGAGCCCAAGGAGCCGCTCACGGCCGCGCGTTTCGGGGATTCTTCCAAGCTGCGGGTGGGGGATTGGGTGATGGCGATCGGCAACCCCTTTGGTCTCGGCGGCACCGTCACGGTCGGCATCATCTCGGCCAAGAAGCGCGACATCAATTCGGGACCCTATGACGACTTCCTGCAGACCGACGCCGCCATCAATCGCGGCAATTCCGGCGGTCCGCTGTTCAACATGGACGGTGAGGTCGTCGGCGTGAACACGGCCATCATCTCGCCGACCGGCGGCTCGATCGGCATCGGCTTCGCCGTGCCCTCCAACAGCGCCGTGCAGGTCGTCGACCAGCTGAAGCAGTTCGGCGAGACGAGGCGCGGCTGGCTCGGCGTGCACGTTCAGAACGTCACCGGCGAGCTCGCCGAAAGCCTGGGGCTCAAGGAGCCCTCCGGCGCGCTGGTGGCGAGCGTCACTCCCGGCAGCCCGGCCGCCGCGGCTGGCCTTCGGCCAAGCGACGTGATCCTCAAATTCGACGGCCAGCCCATCGACACCATGCGTGCCCTGCCGCGTGCGGTGGCGAGCACGGCGATCGGCAAGCCGATCGAGGTCGAGGTCTGGCGGAATGGTGAGACGCTGCATCTCAATGCGACGATCGGGCGGCTCCCGGAGGACGCCGCGGCGGCCGAGCCCGAGCCAAGCCGCGATGTGGAGGGGACGGAGGAGCCCGATCATGAGGATCTGCTCGGCCTCTCTATCGCCCCTCTCTCCGACGAGCTGCGGGGCCAGTTCCACATCGGCAAGAGCGTGCAAGGGGTGGTGATCACCGAGGTCGACCCGGACAGCCCCGCCGCCCAGAAGAATGTGAAGCCCGGCGACGTTATCGTCGAAGTCACCCAGGAGCGGGTGACCGATCCGCAAGAGGTTCTGGCCCGCGTCGAGGCAATCAAGAAGTCTGGGCGGAAATCGGTGCTGCTGCTCATCTCCGACGCCAAGGGCGGCCTCCGCTTCGTCGCTGTGCCGGTCGTCTAGAGCCCTTGTACCAACCCTGTTGACGAGGGAACGGTGCTGATCGCCATCACCATTCGCCACGCATCACGACGAGCGATCCTTGGCGCGTGACCAGGCGAGCCAAGGCGCAAGCCGAGTGGTCCTCATTGCGGGACCGACGGCGAGCGGCAAATCCGGCGTGGCCTTCGATCTCGCCCGGCGTTTCGGCGGGACCGTCATCAACGCCGATTCCATGCAAGTCTTCCGCGAGCTTCACGTCCTGACGGCGCGGCCGGGTGGCAGCGAGGAAGCAAGCGTGCCGCATCGCCTCTACGGCATGGTCGGGGCGGCGGAAGCCTATTCCGTCGCCCGCTGGCTTGCCGCCGCCGCCCGCGCCATCGCCGAAGCGCGCGCCGCGGGAAGACTACCGATTTTGGTCGGCGGCACCGGCCTCTATTTCAAGGCATTGACCGAAGGTCTTGCGCCCGTTCCTGAGATCCCCGAAGAGGTCCGCGCTTATTGGCGGGTTGAAGCCGAGCGGCTCGGACGCGACGCTCTCGGCGCGGTCCTTGCCGCAAGGGATCCCGCCATGGCGGCGCGGCTCGACCGCGCCGACCCGCAGCGGGTCGTGCGCGCGCTCGAGGTCATCGACGCCACCGGCGTCTCGCTTGCGGAATGGCAGGGAGGCAACACGGCGCCCGTGTTTGCCGGCGCTGAAATGCTGAGGCTCGTCATCGCGCCGGAGCGGGAGCCGCTCTACGCCACCATTGACGCACGGTTCGATACGATGCTTGAGCGGGGTGCGATCGAGGAGGTGCGCGCTTCTCCTAAGCCTCAACCTCGATTGGGGCTTGCCGGCGATGCGAGCGCATGGCGTGCGCGAATTGGGCGCCTATCTCGAAGGCGCGGCTAGCCTCGATGACGCCGTGGTGAAGTCCAAGACCGAGACGCGCCGCTACGCCAAGCGCCAGATGACCTGGGCGCGGCGCTACATGAGCGATTGGGACTGGTTTCCCGACCCGGCCGCCGCCGTCCAAGCCGCAAGCACGATGCTGGCTACACCGTGACTTGCGTGCCGATCTCCACCACGCGGTCGGTCGGCAGTTGGAAATAGCTCGACGCGTCGTCGGCGTTCTGCGCGAGGAAGATGAACAGTTTGTCCTGCCACGTCGGCATGCCCGAGCGCGCGTCCGGCCGCACGGATCGCCGCGACAGGAAGAACGACGTCGACATGATGTCGAAGCTCAATCCCTGCTTCCGGGCGATTGCCAACGCCTTGGGCACGTTCGGCGTCTCCATGAAGCCGAAATGCAGGATCACCCGCGTGAAACTGTCGCCGAGTTCCTCCATCTCGACGCGGTTCTGGGGCGCCACCCTGGGAACGTTCTCGGTGACGATGGTGAGGATCACATTGTGCTCGTGCAGCACTTTGTAGTGCTTCAGGCTGTGCAGCAGCGCGGTGGGCGCGCTGTCCGGCGCCGCCGAGAAGAAGATGGCAGTCCCGGATACCCGCGGCCGGGGACTCTTCGCCAGCGACTGAATGAGCTCAAGGATTGGAGTCTCCAGCCGGCGCGTCTTGGCGGCAAGAACCTTCGCCCCCCGGCGCCAGGTCAGCATGATGACGATCACCAAGCCGCCGATCAGGAGCGGCACCCAACCGCCGTGGACCACCTTGAGCAAATTGGCGCTAAGGAACGTGGTATCGATAAGCAGGAAGGGAAGGATCAGCGCCGCCGCAGCGAAGACCGGCCATTTCCAGGATTTCCACACTACGACAAACGCCATGATTGCCGTCACCACCATCGTGCCCGTGACGGCGATGCCATAGGCGGAGGCAAGGGCGCTCGAGGACTTGAACGCCGCGACCAGCAGCAGGACGCCGACCAGCAGGATGCCGTTGACGCGGGGAATGTAGATCTGTCCGGCTTGGATCTCCGACGTCCGCCTGATCTGCAGGCGCGGCAGCAGGCCGAGCTGCACGGCCTGGTTGGTGAGCGAGTAGGCGCCCGTGATCACCGCTTGGCTGGCGATGATGGTGGCGGCGGCGGCGAGCACCACCATCGGCAGGAGTGCCCACTGCGGATACAGCAGAAAGAAGGGGTTCTCGATTGCTTCGGGGGTGGCGAGCAGCAGCGCCCCCTGGCCGAGATAATTGAGGGTGAGCGCGGGTAGAGCGACGCTGAACCACGCGGTTTGGATCGGATGTCGGCCGAAATGGCCGAGATCGGCATAGAGAGCCTCGCAGCCGGTGACCGCGAGGAAGACTGCGCCGAGCGTCGCGAGCCCGATCAGCCCATGATTGGCGAGGAAAGCCACTCCGTAGACCGGATTGAAGGCTCTGAGCACGCCAAGGTTCTGCACGATGTGTCCGATGCCCGCGACGGCGATGGCGATGAACCAGATGAGCGTGATCGGGCCGAAGAATGCGGCGACCTTGGCAGTGCCGCGGGACTGCACCGCGAACAAGCCGGACAGGATCACCACCGTCAGCGGGACGACGTAAGACTCGAAAGCGGGAGCAACGATCTTGAGGCCTTCGACCGCCGACAGCACCGAGATCGCCGGGGTGATCATGGCATCGCCGTAGAACAGCGCGGCGCTGACGATGCCGAGCAGGATGATGGTGAAGCTCTTGCCCCCGAGCGCGCGATTGGCGAGCGCCATCAGGGCAAGTGTTCCACCCTCGCCGTCATTGTCGGCGCGAAGCAGGATCAGCACGTATTTGACGGTGACGACGAGGATGAGCGCCCAGATGATCAGCGACAGGATGCCGAGGATGGCGGGCTGGCTCGCGGTCTGACCGCCGCCCGTCGCCGCCAGCACGGATTCGCGCAAGGCGTAGAGCGGGCTCGTGCCGATGTCGCCATAGACGACGCCAATGCAACCGAGCGTAAGCCCCCAGAAATTGCGGCGCGACGCAGCCTCGGAGCTTGAGCCGTTGGCGGCAGTATTTATCGTGGCGGCGTGGGGCATGTGCGGAGGGGTGATGCTGGACCAGGTTCACCGATCCGGGCGCGTTGGACGATCCGTGTTGAGCGAGCTGGAGACATAGTCCCTAACCCACCTCTGTTGTCCATGTGATCCGATACGGGTGATGCGCGCAAGGCAATGCTGAAAACCTAAACGGTAACCTGCGTGCCGATCTCGACCACGCGGTCGGTCGGTAGCTGGAAATAGCTCGACGCGTCGTCGGCGTTCTGGGCGAGGAAGATGAACAGCTTGTCCTGCCAGGCCGGCATGCCCGACCGGGCGTTGGGCCGTACCGAGCGGCGCGACAGAAAGAACGGCGTCGACATGATGTCGAAGGTCCAGCCGAGCTTTCGCGCGATTGCCAAGGCACGGGGGATGTTGGGGGTCTCGGTGAAGCCGAAATGGAGGGTCACGCGCCTGAAGCTGTCGCCGAGGCTCTCGATCTCTACCCGATCCTGCGGAGCAACCCGTGGGATGTTTTCCGTGACGACGTTAAGGATCACATTGTTTTCGTGCAGGTTGTAATGCTTCAGACTGTGGAGGAGCGCGGTCGGCGCGCTTTCCGGCGCGGCAGTTAGAAACACCGCCGTGCCCGGCACGTGGAGCGGCGGACTCTTCGCCAGCGCGTCGATCAGCTGTTGCACGGGCATTTCCAGCCGACGCGTCTTGTTGGCGAGGATCTTCGCCCCCCTGCGCCAAGTGAGCATGACGACGAACAGGCAGCCGCCGATCAGGAGCGGCACCCAGCCGCCTTGTGGAATCTTCAGCAAGTTAGCCCCGAGGAAGGTGAAATCGATCAAAATGAAGGGGACCATCAGCGCCACGGCGCCCCGCCAAGACCAGTGCCACGCCCTCCAGATCACGATGAACGCCATCAGCCCGTCGACGGCCATGGTGCCCGCGACCGCGACGCCATAGGCCGAGGCTAGATTGTTGGACGATCGGAACAGCGTGACAAGGACGAGGGTCCCGACAAGCAGCAGGCCTCTGATGCGCGGGATGTAGATCTGGCCGGCTTGCGTTTCGGATGTGCGCCTGATCTGCAGGCGGGGCAAGAGGCCGAGCTGCACCGCCTGGTTGGTGAGCGAGAAGGCGCCGGTGATCGCGGACTGGCTCGCGATCACCGTAGCGGCAGTGGCCAGCGCGATCATCGGGTAGAGCACCCATTCCGGCAGCAACCGGTAGAACGGGTTCACGACCGCGCTCGGGTCTGACAGCACGAGCGCGCCCTGTCCGAGATAATTCAAGGCGAGCGCCGGCAGCACGAAGAACAGCCAGACTGTTTGAATGGGTTTGCGCCCGAAATGGCCGAGATCGGTATAGAGCGCTTCGGCGCCGGTAACCACCAGAAACACGGCGCCGAGCGCGACGAGCCCGATCATGCCGTGGCCCGCAAGGAACGAAAGGGCATGGGCCGGATTGAACGCCGCGAGCACGCCCGGGTCATCGGCAATGTGAACCAGACCGGCCGCACCAATCGCAACGAACCACATCGTCATCACCGGTCCGAAGAAGGCGGCCACGCCTGCAGTGCCGCGGGACTGCATGGCGAAGAGAGCGATGAGGATGCCGGCGGTGAGCGGCACCACATAGGTTTGCAGCGCTGGCGCGGCGACCTCCAAACCTTCGACGGCCGACAAGACCGAGATGGCCGGGGTGATGAGGGCGTCGCCATAGAACAGTGCCGCTGCGATCATGCCGAGAACCAGCACCACGGCTTGCGCGCGGCCGGACCCGAACGCGCGCTGGGCGAGTGCCATCAGCGACAGCGTGCCGCCCTCGCCCTTATTGTCGGCGCGCAGCAAGATCAACACATATTTGGCGGTGACGACGAGGAACAGCGCCCACAGGATCAGCGACAGCACCCCGATCACCGTCCTGCGCGACAGATCGCCTTGGGTGCCGCCGGCCGCCTCCAGGGCAACACGGAAGGCATAAAGGGGGCTCGTGCCGATGTCGCCATAGACGACGCCCATGCAGCCGAGCGTGAGCGGCCAGAATGTTCGCCGCTTGACCTCGGCGTCGACGCCGTTGGCGGCATGAGGTTCGGTGAGGACGCGCGTCATTCGGCCGAGAAAGGTGGGATGAGCTGCGGAGGCTGAGGTCTAACGCCGCAAGGGCTGACGCGATCCAACGCGCGGAAAGCACATAAGCGTAACGGTGCCGATTGTCTAGGCGACGGCGCGTGAGCGGGCTTGAGCTGGGCCTGGCCGGGTAGGAGTTAGGTAATAAAATTGCGTCCGTCCGAAATTAGAGCAACTTTTGGAAAGATAGATGGCAGCATTTTTTCCATTCATTTGCATTAGGCGTTGACCCTCTATCCTTGAAGTCCTAGGGTGCGCGCCGTATTTGGGCCTTTGCGCCAGAGCCCTAACGCGACCTGGGCGGACCGCAAGGCCGATTTCGCCAGCAAGAATGTGAGACGTAACAATGTCACGCGCGATGACCGGCGCCGAGATGGTGCTTCAAGTTTTAGCCGATCAAGGGGTCGAGCATATTTTCGGCTACCCTGGCGGCGCCGTGCTGCCGATCTATGACGAGCTGTTCAAGCAGGACCGGCTGAAGCACATCCTGGTGCGCCACGAGCAGGGCGCGGTCCATGCCGCGGAAGGTTATGCACGCTCGACAGGCAAGGTCGGCTGCGTCCTCGTCACCTCTGGCCCTGGCGCCACCAATGCCGTGACGGGCTTGACCGACGCGCTCATGGATTCCATCCCGATCGTCTGCATCACCGGCCAGGTGCCGACCCATTTGATCGGCAATGATGCGTTTCAGGAATGCGACACCGTTGGCATCACGCGGCCCTGCACCAAGCACAATTATCTGGTGAAGGACGTGAACCAGTTGAGCCGCGTCCTGCATGAAGCCTTCTATGTGGCGCGCACCGGACGTCCCGGCCCCGTGGTCGTCGACATTCCCAAGGACATCCAATTCGCCAAGGGCATGTACACTGGCCTCACCAATTCGCAGCACAAGAGCTACCGCCCGCAGACGGAAGGCGACGAGCGTGCGGTCGCGGCTGCGATCGATTTGATGGCCAATGCCAAGCGTCCGCTGTTCTACACCGGCGGCGGCATCATCAATTCCGGGCCGCTCGCGAGCGAACGCTTGCGCGAGCTGGCGCGTCTCACCGGCTATCCCATCACCTCGACCTTGATGGGGCTCGGCGCTTACCCGGCCTCCGACAAGCAGTGGCTCGGCATGCTCGGCATGCATGGCACCTACGAGGCTAACAACGCAATGCATGATTGCGACGTGATGATTTGCATCGGCGCGCGATTCGACGATCGCATCACCGGCAGGGTCGACGCCTTCTCGCCAGGCTCGAAGAAGATCCATGTCGACATCGACCGGTCGTCGATCAACAAAAACGTCACGGCCGATCTTCCGATCGTCGGCGATTGCGCCCGGGTGCTCGAGCAATTGCTAACCGCGTGGCAAGCCAAGAAGTCCAAGATCGACAAACCGGCGCTCAAGACCTGGTGGGCCGAGATCGATCATTGGCGCGCCCGGAAATGCCTTCACTACAGGAAACGCGACGACGTGATCATGCCGCAATATGCGATCGAGCGGCTGTATGCGCTGACCCGCGGCCATGACACCTACATCACCACCGAGGTCGGCCAGCACCAGATGTGGGCGGCGCAGTTCTTCAAGTTCGAGGAGCCGAACCGCTGGATGACGTCAGGGGGCCTCGGCACCATGGGCTATGGACTGCCTGCCGCAGTCGGCGTGCAGGTCGCGCATCCGGACTCGCTCGTCATCGATATTGCCGGCGAGGCGTCGGTGCTGATGACCATGCAGGAGATGTCGACGGCGGCCCAATACGACCTGCCGATCAAGATCTTCATTCTCAACAACGAATATATGGGCATGGTGCGGCAGTGGCAGGAGCTCTTGCATGGCGGCCGCTACTCCCATTCCTACACGGCGGCGCTGCCGGACTTCGTCAAGCTCGCCGAGGCCTATCAGGCCGTCGGCATCCGCGCGGAGAAGCCGTCCGAGCTCGACGACGCCATCCGGGAGATGATCGCCATCAAGAAGCCCGTGATCTTCGACTGCCGCGTCGACAAGCACGCCAATTGCTTCCCGATGATCCCGAGCGGGGAAGCGCATAACCACATGCTGATGGGCGACGATCTGACCGAGGAGGACCTCGAAAACGCCATCACCGAAGAAGGCAAGGTGATGGTGTAATGACGACGCACAAATTGCTGACTTTCTTCCTCAGCCTGCGAGCCATCATGCTGATCGGCTCGGCCGGCGCCATTGTCGGCTCGCTCTTGATGTTCCTCCAGGGCGGCTTCTATTTACACGAAGCGTGGCACACGATCATGGCAGGCGGTGGCGCGGCGGAGCGGCAGGTCACCGTGCCGGTGCTCGAGGCCGTGGACGCCTTCCTCTTCGGCATCGTGCTCGTGATCTTCGCCTATGGCATCGCCATCGGCTTCGTCTTCACCTTGCCTGAGGGTTACGGCAAAAGGCTGCCGAGCTGGATGAAAGTCGGCGCGTGGGCCAGCTGAAGGCCACCCTTGCCGAGGTCGTCATCGTGGTGTTGATCATGATTTTCGCTCGCATCGTGGTCGAGGCCAATGGCCATTTGCAATGGTCGATGCTGGTGCTGCCGGCCTCGATCCTGATGATCTCGGTGGCGCTCCGCATGATCGAGCTTGGCGGCGAGAAGAAGGTGAAAGACGAGGACGTTGCCCATTAGGGCGACGCCTCGAAACCGGAATGGATAGAGACTGATGGCGCAGCCCGGATCCGCATATTCGCTCGAGAAGCGCGAGGAGAAACCCGAGACGCACACCATGAGCGTGCTCGTGGACAATGAGCCGGGCGTGCTCGCCCGCGTCATTGGGCTGTTTTCCGGCCGCGGCTACAACATTGACTCGCTCACCGTGTCGGAGACCGAGCACGAGGCGCATCTGTCGCGCATCACCATCGTCACGACGGCTGCGCCCATGGTAATCGAGCAGATCAAGGCTCAGCTCGAGCGCTTGGTCCCGATCCACTCAGTGACTGACTTGACCGTCAAGGGCAACCCGGTCGAGCGGGAGCTGGCGCTGGTCAAGGTCGCGGGCAAAGGCGAGAAGCGGGTCGAGGCCTTGCGGTTGGCGGAAGCCTTCCGCGCCTCGGTTATCGACGCCTCGACTGAGCATTTCATCTTCGAGATCACCGGCAAGTTCTCGAAGATTGAGCAGTTCGTCGTGCTGATGCAGCCGCTTGGCCTGGTCGAGGTCTCTCGCACCGGGCTCGCCGCCATCTCCCGCGGGCCCGAGCGGATGTAATCTCAACCCTTGCTGCGGGCAGGGGCCGTGGATTGGCTGAAGACGTTCAAGAGATAATTGGCGAGGAAGATGAGCATGCCGGCAAGCACCGTCAGCGATCCGCCGGCTGCCAGCGCAATGGTCTGGCCGCCTTGCGCCAGCGGAATGCCGGCGAGGAAAACGATGGCGCCGAGATTGTAGACGATGAAGTGTGGCGCCGCCAATTTGCTCTCGGCGAGCGAAGGGAAGGAGCGGTAGAGGAGACCGAACAGCACCATCGAGGCAAAGCCGATCAAATTGATATGGGCATGGAGATGAGCCTGCGTGAAGGCCTGATTGATGCCGAGCCAAATGCCGAAGCTGAAGCCGAAAGTCCCATACAGCAAGCCGATCAGAATGAACCAGCGGTCGATGTTCTTCATGGCATCCTCCCCCTTCAGACACGTTTTCAGAACGGATTAAACCTAAGCCGAGACCACTTGCAAACTCCGCTGCCGGGCGTCACAAACGCGCACCGGCAATAACATCAGCCACGATAGGGCAGGGAACTCCTCGCATGCGCGTCTATTACGATCGGGATGCCGATCTCAATCTGGTCAAGTCGAAGAAGGTTGCCATCATCGGCTACGGCTCCCAAGGCCACGCTCACGCGCTGAATCTGCGCGATTCGGGGATTGCCAATGTCGCCGTCGGCCTCCGCCCGGGGTCCAAATCCGCGGCCAAGGCCGAGCAGGCCGGCATCAAGTTGATGGACGTGCCCGAGGCCGCCAAATGGGCGGACGTGTTGATGCTGCTGGCACCCGACGAGACGCAAGGCGCCATCTGGGAAAACGACCTGAAGCCCAATATGCCAAAAGGTTCGGCGCTATTTTTCGCCCATGGCCTCAATATCCATTTCAACCTGATCGAGCCGCGCGCCGATATGGACATCTGCATGGTGGCGCCGAAGGGCCCGGGCCACACGGTGCGCGCCGAATATGCGCGCGGCGCCGGCGTCCCCTGCCTGATGGCCATCGCCCAAGACGCGTCCGGCAATGCCCATGACCTCGCGCTCTCTTATGCGAGCGCCATAGGCGGCGGCCGCGCCGGCATTATCGAGACCAGTTTCCGCGAGGAATGCGAGACGGATTTGTTCGGCGAGCAGTCGGTCTTGTGCGGCGGTCTCGTCGAGCTGATGCGGAACGGCTACGAGACGCTGGTGGCCGCGGGCTATGCGCCGGAGATGGCCTATTTCGAATGCGTGCACGAGGTGAAGCTGATCGTCGACCTCATCTATGAGGGCGGCATCGCCAATATGAATTACTCGGTCTCCAACACCGCCGAATATGGCGAATATGTCTCGGGCCCCCGGGTCGTGGGCAAGGAGAGCCGCGAGGCCATGAAGCAGGTTCTCGACGACATTCAGTCGGGCAAATTCGTCAAGGACTGGATGCTGGAGAACCGCGTCAACCAGACGAGCTTCAAGGCGATGCGGGCCAAATGCGACAACCACGAGATGGAAGTGGTGGGCAAGCGGCTGCGCGACATGATGCCGTGGATCGCCGAGCGGAAGATGGTCGACAAGAGCAAGAACTAGCTTCGCTAGGAACTAACGCCGTCAGGAGCCGTCGCGCCCATCCACGATCTCCGTGTCATTCCCGCGAAGGCGGGAATTAAGTAACCGCTGGCCTTAGAATATTGGCGAACACCGGGGTTACTGGATTGCCCGGTCGAGCCGGGCAATAACAGAAGGGCCTTAAACGGCGGACTTTGCCGGTACGGACGGGACTTCTCACCCATGCTGATCACCCGGCTCTGCAAGATCGTGATGTGTCTCGTGCTCGGCCTGTTCTGCCTGCTGGTCGCCTTCGACAATATCACCGACTACAAGACCAACTATGTGTTCGTGCAGCACGTGCTCAGCATGGACACGACCTTTTCCGGCAACGAGCTGATGTACCGCTCGATCAGCAATCCGCTGGTGTGGCGGATCGCCTATTCGCTGATCATCGCCGCGGAAGCCTTAACCGGGCTTCTGTTCCTGGCGGGCACTTTTCGCATGTGGCAGGCGCGACATGCTCCGGGCGCCGATTTCAATTGCGCCAAGGCCTATGCCATCGCCGGCGCCTTGGCCGCCTTCCTCGTCTGGTTCTTCGGCTTCATGGTCGTGGCCGGCGAGTGGTTCGCCATGTGGGAATCGCAAAGCTGGAACGGCCAGGAGGCGGCGTTCCGGTTCTATATGGCGGTGCTGGCCGTGCTGATCTTGCTCAATCAGCCTGACCCCGATTTATGAGGGCGTCTGGCCGCGCGCGACCAGGGCCCCAAGCGCAGGCTGACGGACAAGGAAGGACGCTCGTCATGAACGAACGACAGCAGATCGAAGATTTGTTGGAGGAGCTCTACGCGGCGCGCATGCGCGGCGACATCGAGGCCATAAGGTGTCTCTTTGCCAAGGACGCGACGTTCCGCATGGCTGGATCGGCCGCCGCCACTCCGATCGCCGTCAGCACCCAGGGTCACGAGGAAGTCCTGCCGCTGCTCCAACGTATGATCGACACCTTCGAGCATAGCGACTTCGAGATTCTGTCGATGCTGATCGATGGTCATAAGGTCGCGGTGCATTGGCGGAGCACGGTCAGGCGCACCGGGACCAACCGGGTCGCAGAGACCGAACTCATGGATCTCATCGAGCTTGCCGATGGCCGGGTCAAGTCCTTCACCGAGTTCTGTGATACGGCGCTCGCGGCGCACTTGATGGCCGCTAAATAGCCGCGAAATGATGTGAGACTGCTCGGCGAACGCGCGGGTGGGCGAGCGGAGTTCGTGAGCTGGCTATCTTGATCTCCAAGGCAACATTGCGCAGCGCAGTGTTTCGCGCGGGACTCCTGCCGGCGGCCTGCCTCGTCTCGCTTTCCGCTTGAGGCGGCAACGAACGCACCGCAAACGAGCGCGGCTCCCGGATGCGCAGAGGCGCCCACCTCGTCTCCTCTCGTCAATGTCAAGGGCATGGGCGCGAAGGGTGACGGCGGAACCGACGACACGGCGGCGATCCAGGTGGCGATCGACGAGGTCGCGGGGACCGGCGGGACTGTCCTTGTGCCCAACGGCACCTACATGGTCGACGGCGTGGGCAAGGAGCGTCTTGCTCTCGGCAGCAATATGACGCTCAGGCTGTCCGAGGGTACGATTCTCAAGGTGATCGCCAACGTCTCGCGGAAATATTCCGCTCTCTCGATCGCGGGGGCGTCCAATATCACGGTTGCCGGGGGGACGCTTCTAGGCGAGCGCGCCGAGCATGTGGGGACATCGGGGGAAGGGGGCACTGGGCATACGCATCAGTGACGGCGCCCAGCACATCACCCTCAGCGGCGTCACCGCCAAGGCGATGTGGGGGGCGACGGTTTTTATGTTGAAGGCGCAACCGATATCAAATTCTGCGCCGTCACTGCCGACAACAACCGCCGGCAGGGATTGTCGGTCATTGAAGCCGATGGCGTGATCGTGACGGAGTCCGTCTTCAAGAACACGAACGGCACACGCCCAAGCGCCGGCATCGATCTCGAACCGGATAAGCCAGTGCAAGAGATAACCAACGTGCAAATCCAAAATTCGAAATTTCTCGACAATGCGGGACCCGGCATCGAGATCGCCGGCAAACGGGGCCGCATTTCGAAGATTGAGCTGACGCGCAACATCTTTAGGGGCAATCGCCCCAATGCGCCGTCGATCCTTGCCTCGGCGATCTGCGACAATCGGCAGGTCCCAACTCAATCGGCACCGTCCGACGGTCCCTATGCCTACGCCGACCCCGTCGACATGGTCGTCCATCAGGACGACTGCCTGGATGGCCAGGACATGCGCTTTGAGTGAACCGCCAGAATCGCAAGCCATCCAGATGAGGCGCCTCAACGCGGGACGCCGAGACGCCATCGAAGACCGAACCCGGCCCGGCATGATAGTCTTGAGACCGCCTACGTAATTAGGACGCAGACCATGACGTATCGTGATCGGCATGTGGTGGTGACGGGCGGCACCGGCGCGCTCGGGACCGCCGTGGTGGTGGCCCTGATCGAGGCCGGCGCGATTTGCCACGTGCCTTGGCTGCACGAGGCCGAGGCGGCGCGCTTCACCTATCGCGAGCATAAGCAGGTCAGGCTGACAGGCCCCCTCGAGCTTGCGGGCGAGGGGGCCGTCAGCCGCTTGTTCGAAGGAATTCCGGCGTTGTGGGCGTCGATCCATATTGCCGGCGGTTTCGCCATGGGCGCCGTGGCCAAGGCGCGCAAAGCCGATTTGATGCAGCTGCTCGACACCAATCTGGTGAGTTGTTTTCTCTGCTGCGCCGCCGCGGTCAACGCCATCGGCCGGACCGGCCAAGGCGGCCGCATCGTCAATGTCGCCGCGCGGCATGCGCTCGAATGGCGCGGCGGCGCCGGTCTCGTTGCCTATACGGCGAGCAAGGCCGCCGTGGCGGCGCTGACCGTGGCGCTCGCCGAGGAGGTGGCCAAGGAGGGCATCCTGGTCAATGCCGTGGCGCCCTCGATCATGGACACGCCCGCCAACCGCGCCGGCATGCCGAAGGCGGATTTCGATCGCTGGCCCAAGGTCGAAGAAGTCGCCGCGACGATTTTGTTCCTCGCCTCGCCTGAGAACAGAGTGACGCGCGGGGCCATCGTGCCCGTCTATGGGAAGTCATGAGGCTCGCTCTTGGCGGGGCGATCATGGCGAATGCGCTCGCCGCCTCCGCCGCGGGGCCTCGAGCGGGCCGGCCAGCGCGCGCTCGATGGTCTGCTCGAGCTTGGCTTCGTGCCGGCGGACGACGATCAGCGCGATGCCGATGCCGATGACCGCGGCGACGGTAAGCCCGAAGACGGCCGGCTTCGTGACCCGCTCCAGGGCCTGACCGAAATAACAGGCGCCGCCGCCATAAAGCGCCGCCCAGGCAATGCCGCCGGCGGCATTGCAGATGAGAAACCGCGGCCAGTCCATGTGATTGGCGCCGGCCAGCACGGCGGCGAGGGCGCGCAGCAGGGCGACGAATTTGCCGAAGAAGACGATCTTGCCGCCATGCTCGCGGAAAAGATATTGGCCGAGCTTGATCCGGGCTTCGGTCAGTTGCACGTAACGTCCGTAGCGGAACAGCAGGGGATAGCCGATTTCCCGCCCGATCCAATAGCCGATATTGTCGCCAACGATTGCCCCAGAGGCTGCCGCGGCAATTATTAGCCCGATATCGAGGCGATGGGTCGTACCGGCATAGATCGCGGCCCCGATCAAACTCGCCTCTCCGGGCAAGGGCAGCCCCATGCTCTCGAGCGCGACGATGCCTCCGACCACCCAATAGCCGTAGGTCGAAATCAGCAGCGGCAAATGATCTGCGGGCATCCCCTCGCCTCATTCCTTGATTGCATCAAAGCATAAAGCCGGGCGCCAGGTCTTGCGGAGGTCATTTTCGCCAGGTCGATGCACCCTTTCCGCCATGCGACTTGCGCAAGCGATGCTGCGCAAGATCGCGGCGGAAAGCCCTCTCCCGCAGGGTTCTCGGGTGTCGCGTTTCCCATGATGGAAGTTCGTTGACGGAAGTGGATAAGCGGTTGATCCTCCTCGTGTTGTCAAACATTGGAGGTCACGCTCGTGCATCCTGATTCCCATTCAGAGCTACCTATTTAGGATCGAGGTAGCAATCACTCACCCAGGAATTTAGGCGATGCCGAGAGTGAAACTGACCAAGAGCGCGATCGATGCGCTCCCGACCCCTGCAAAGGATATTGTCTATAGTGGTTGCCCTGGCTTCGGCGTCAAGATCACGCCAAAAAGGCGCAAGGTGTTCATCGTGCTCTATCGGGCCGGAGGAGCAGGATCACGGCTGCGCAAATACACCATCGGGCCGTATGGTCGCGTCACGCTGCACCAGGCTCATGCAGCAGCCCTGAGGATTTTCGCGGCACGAACAGAGGGGCGGGATCCGGCAGCGGAGAAACAACTGGAGCGCCGCCACCTCGTAGTCGACAGCGTTGAGGATCTGGTCGAGCTCTTCATCACGGAGCATGTGTCAAAGATACGCTCTGCCCGCGAGATATCCCGATTGCTCCGGCGTGAGGTGATCCTGAGCTGGTCGAGTACAGGCCTTGCCTCGAAGGCGGGAAAGCGAACTACAAATCCATCACCCATGACAGGGATATAGCGCCCTTAAGGCCGCTAATATCGCATCGCGCTCCATCATTTCATGCGTCGCAGAGTGTGCTTTAAGCCAGCTGACCACCGATGCAGTTTCCATCCCCGGGGGGTTTCTTGGCGGACAGGATTGCCGAGTGCCATTCGGATTGAACTCATCATAAAGGTCAAGAGTCGAAATTGTTAAAGAGCATTCTGACCATTCACTGCTGTTCTCAGCACAGGCCGCCAGAAAATCGGCTACCGTCTGGTCTCCCCCGGCTAAGGCATCTGTTATTGCGCCTGCCTGAAACAGAAATACGAGGCAGAGAACAGCAATAACTTTGCGCGTCATGTCGAATGACACTCCGATGCGGGGCTTCTCGATGCAGCTCATTGCCAAAAGGTGGGTATGAAAAAGCCCCGCGGGTTGCGTGATCCTCGCGGGGATCCAAAAGGAGGACCGATGTCTGACACTGTTTCGTGTCGCTGCGACTAGATCATGGCTCGTAGGTTGCCGTTAGTTTACGGGCAATATCAAAGGTGTGCGGTGTGAAGGATTTTCTGACTGAAACGTTTGCCACTCGGTAACAGCGGAGGGGGTGGAGATGACTCTCTAACGCCTGACCGCTCCGGCCCCCAAATGCTCTGACCAATGTCGCCTAATGGCACCGAACCGACATCGCGATTGATCTCTGCGATGTCGGCGAATGACCCTAAGCGGACATTATCGTTACCGGCCTGATCCGATCAAATAGCGGTAGGCGAAGCGCCTTGACCGGTAGTTCTAACAATAAACCGCGCTGCTAATCGAACAGCGCGGTTTGATTTTTATACCGGGGCGTCGTCTTCTTTAATAGCACGGAGGATAGGCGTAGTAGCCGCAAGCAGGACGACCATAGGGAGCTGCGTAGTAGGGAGCTGCCACCGCGGCCTCGCCGACAACAGCCGCCCCAGCCGCAGCTCCATCCCAGGCGCCCCGACGGGCGGTCCGGCGTGCAACGCCAGCATACGAGAACGGCGTTAGGGGTCGACCGATGATGTCGATGAAGACGGAAGCTGGTCCATCGGCACCCGCTAGATCTCCCTCTGTGTGACTATCGCTTCGCCGCTTTCATGACATTGGCGAGACGTCCGCCAAGGCAACCGACCAAAAGCACGGCGCCAGGGGCGAGCGGAACATCGGGCATCACGGTCACAAAGCTCCACGAGAGCAGGACGATCAAAATGACTGCCACGGCCAGCGAGCCGTCATCGACGAACAATCCGACCAACATACGGAAGGCAGTTGCCAGAATGGTCATGTCAAATCCTCTGCCCTAGCGCGACGCGTGAGGGCGACGACGGCGAGCGCGACCATCAAGAATAGGGCCGCAAACGCTGGTATGGCAAAGTCCTCGCCCGGCCATGGAACGCCGAGCCCTTCTCCGGTCCAAAATATCCCGAATGCTGAAAGCATGACTCCGACAGCAAACTTAAGCGGGTTCTCGGGCACCTGGGCGAGCGGACGATGTACGAAAAAGCCAGCCGCGACCACGACCAAGCAGGCCACGAGCGCGCCGACGCTCGCAGCAACAAGGAGACCCCGTCCGGCGCCAACAGCGATGACGATGAACACGATCTCCAGCCCTTCGAGCACTCGGCCTTGAAGCCCGCAAGCCCGGCCAGCCAATCGAGCCGCGTTTCGCGATGACGCGCTTGTTCGCGCAGCTCTTCCGTCTCGGTTACGAAGGCTATTGCCTCATCGTGCAGCGGAATGGCGCCTGCGGCGCGCCGAATTGCCTTGCGCAACCAGCGCATGCCGAACAGCAGCAGTAACAGGACGCCAATGACGAGCTGCAGTAGGTGCAGCGGACTCCGCTCCAGGAGTGGTCCCAGCGCAAGCACCATGAGTACAAGAAGCGCAAGGCCGACAAAGGCGCCGATCCCCGCTGGCCGCCAACTCCGGACAAAGGCGACCGCGAGAACGATTGTCAGTGCCTCGACAGCTTAGACGAGCGAGCTCAGGAACGCTGTTGTGACTGCGGGTGCCGCGGTCGTCCAGAGCATCTGTCAAGACTCCTTGTGCACGGGAGGAGGATATATGTGCCGCGCCTCGCCGGACCGTTTTTCAGTCTTTGCCGCGCCAGAAGCACGCCTGCCCAGCAAATCCGCCCTCATGCATTCCCTGATGGCTGTTCCGAGCGCTGGGACGTGAACACTATGCACGCGATGAGGAACGTTGCGATTGCCAGAGAAGACTTCATTCTTTCGAGATTAGCCCTCCTTCCGGGATAGGCATGTCAGAATATCGCCTAACGTCGCACCAAGCGGAGCGCGAGCACGTTGGAATGGTTTGGACGCATCGAATGTAAATGAATCCTCGCAATTGGAACAAGCAATGTCTAACCGCTTCTCGTATTCCTCCGCTGCCACTTGCTTGGCTTGCGTGATCGCGTTTGCGCCGCAAGCGTTTGCACAATCGACCCCCCCTTACAGCGTGACCAAAACAGTTGCGTTGGGGGCGCCCGACCGCTGGGACTTTGTTGTGTTTGACCCAGCCTCACACAAAGTGTTCGTTGCCCATGGGGATCGCGTTACGGTCGTCGATGGCCGCACCGGAAAGATTATCGGGAATGTTAAGGGTTTACCCGGCGGCACGCACGGTATCGCAATCGCACCGGGAACCAAGCGCGGCTACACGGATGATGGGCTCGCCGGAACGGCTGTATCGTTTGATCTCGATTCGCTGAAACTGATCAACACGATCAAGGCCGAGGCTGACGCTGATGCCATCGTGTTCGATCCAACAAGCGATCACGTTTTCGTCGTTGATGGCGATCCGGGAAAATTGACAGTCATCGATCCCACAGCAGATTCCGCTGTTGCGACCATCGACGCTGGCGGCAAGCTCGAAACCGCGGTCGCTGGCGGCAATGGTAAGCTGTATGTGAATGGGGAGGAAAAGGGGGAGATCATCCGCGTCGACACGGCGACCAATCAAAGAGATGCCCATTGGTCGATCCCGAATTGCACCAGCCCACATGGGTTGGCCATTGATCCGGAGGCCCATCGTCTTTTTTCGAGTTGCGAGAACAACGTGCTCGTTGTGGTCAATGCAGACACGGGTGGGACAGTCGCTACGTCACCAATCGGAACCAGATCAGATGCAGCCGCCTTCGATCCCAAACGTAAGCTCATCTTCAGCTCCAACGGCGATGGAACCCTTTCTGTGATCGAAGAGAAGAATGCCAACACCTTTGTGACCGTTGCGGGCGTCGCGACCATGCCAGGCGCGCGCACGATGGCAGTGGATCCGGAGAGCGGGCGTCTCTACTTGGTAGCAGCGGACACGACGATTAACCCATCGGCTGATCCCTCGGATTTGAGGCACCGCTACGTCGTCACACCTGGTTCGGCGAAGTTGTTGTTTCTTGATCCAACGCCGTAGCAAACGACCGCATCCCCTGATCGTTTACGTCTCAGCGCTCGGAGCAGCCGTCGGGACGATTGTCGTTTATGCGACAACTTTGGCAGCAGCTTATCGCCGGCTTCGCGGGCGACCTCGGGTCCCTTGGCCAGAAGACGCAGAACTTTGGGCTTCTCCTTCATCCAGAATGGAATGAGACCCCAACGCGCCATAACGAGTTCGCGTTCACCATCACGAGGATCAATTCGAACGATGGGGATCGGATCGGTCGGCGCCACATTGTAGCGGGGCGAGAATTTGTAGCCGGCTGCTGGCGAACAAGCCCGAATAGGTGTCGCGCGGGATCAGATTGTCGTAGCGGCCGCACATGCTAGTTGCCGAAAAGGCCAGCCATCGAATCGGCAAGGCTGCCCGTTCGTTCAGCTGCTCTCCAGCTTGACTTCCGCGGGCCGTCTGGAGCGTCCGCCTCGACTGTGGTTGCCTTCAGCTTGACGCCCTTGCCGAACAGAGCCGCGCCTATCTTGCCGTCTAGGCCATAGACATCGGCGAAGGTCTGCACTTTGCCATGCTCGTCGACCACCGCAGTGAAGTAGGCGAGATGCACCGGCAAAGGCCGGGTAAGCGGCACTAAACTACTCGTGTTTTTGGCAAGGAGGCGATTGACCTGTGGCGCCGACCATCCTTTATCCTCGGCAAGCAAGAGCGCCGCGAGGCGTGCCGGATTGCGAACTCTGATACAGCCATGACTTAAGGTGCGCACGGTTTCAGCGAATAGCTCCGGCTGGGTCGTGTCGTGCATGTAAATGGCGTGCTTGTTCGGGAAGTTGAACTTCAGCACGCCGAGCACGTTGTCGGGGCCAGGCGCTTGGGTGAAGGTATAATGCCAAATATTGGCCTTCATCCAATCGATCCGGCTGGGATCCACAGGGCGTCCTTCAGAACTCACCTTGAGGTTATGCTCCTCAAGGATCGCCGTGTTTGGACCACCTAAAAATCCGCTCTGACGCAAAGAAGGCTCCAGATCTTCCCTGATGATGGTCTCAGGCACCACCCATTCAGGGTGGAACACGATTGAGCGCATCTCGGAGGAGAAGATCGGCGTCGGGTGGTTAAGTTGTCCAACAATGGTCTTCTCCACGTAAATGGTTTTACCGTTCTTGACGACACGAGCGAGGAACTCTGGAATGTTGTCCCAAACGTAGTAAGAGCCAAGCCCAGGCGATAGCCATCGCCAACGCTCCATATTGATGATGAGCCACTGAATCTCGCGCTCATTTCCCGGATTTGTCCCGCCCGCGGCGTTCCTGGCCCGGGCCTTGAGAAGGGCTTGGCGCAACCGCTCGAACTGTTCCTCCCGCGGGTGTAGCGACCGCAGGTAGGCGTCGGGTAGCGTCGACGTTGAAATCTCGGTCAGGACTGTTTTGGGATCGAGAAGGTTTGGCGTTTGGTCGAGCAGGTCGCTGATGCGAGATGGCGTGAGGCGTCCGCCGCGGGCGTAGCGCGCATATTTTAAAATGGCAAGTTGAAGCCTGATCTCGTCAGTCGCTTGAGCGTCTTCGGTGGCCGGTAGGTCGCCTGCAGAAGGCACCTTGATGGCGTCGGCAGAAAGACCCCACGCATCCGCGTCTCGGATCTCGCTGATAACTGCCTGGGCTCTCGTAGTGAAGCCTATGCCCATCATCCAAACCGAAGGACCGCTGCGCGCAGCGTAGAAAGATTGAAGCGCGGCGAGATCTTCGGATTGGGCGTCCTGACGCAATGCGGGGTCGGAGAGCTTCGCGCGAATTGTCGCGACGATGGGGTCGGTTGTGACCTGCTCCGCAACGGGCTGGATTATGTTCTGCTCGACTTCTCCAGTCTCCCTGGCGACGGCTTTGGCGGGTTTTCCGTCATCGTCGCCGAGCGCCTGCGTCGCGGCAGCTTTCATGGGAGTGTTAAGCGCAGGTTTTGCAGGTCCGCCGGCATCGGCGGGCGCGCCCGATCGGTCTGGACCTTCAAGCAGCGAGACCGCTTGTGACCTCTCGGCGTGTTTCGCCGAAAGGAAAGCGGCGCCGCCAACAGCCGACAGGACGACCACCAAGAGAACACTGCCAAAGATGATCGAAGTTGACCCGCGCGCAGATGTGAAAAGCGTGTAGGGCCAGCGAGGCCGTGAAGCCACAGCTGGCAACTTTTCCAGAGAGCGGCTTGGTTCGTCAGTTATGGCGATTTGCTCGTGGTCGACTTGGATCAACGCGATGGCTTGCAGCTTGAGGAGAGCATTGGAAATAAGCTCCCCTGTAAGCGAATCGGATGCAATCTGCCCTCGTTCTGGCGTGGAGATACCGCGCGAGACGTAGTCGATGAGCGAGGTCTTCGTGGTGGGTGAAAGCTCCGCGACAACCCGCAGGACCAGCAAAGCCAATTGGTCCACTGGATTCGAGTCTTCCGGCGCTTTGGCTTCTTGACCCATTCAGTGCCTTCCGCCTCCCATAGCGCGTATTGCGGCGGCCCTGCCGTTGGCGAACAGTGTAGGCGTTCCTTCGTTGTGCGGTGCTGTGGATAAGTCCTTTTCGTTCACTTCCTCCGCTACTGTTGCGGCGTTGCCACGCGCGCGAAACTTCCCAGTTTGCTCGCGATTTGGTTAGGTAGTTTGGCCTAAAAAGGAAGGCTCCGGGCCGAAAGGCGATAGTCGAGTTGAGGAGCTGATAGCCCTAGTGGCTGAGTATCGCGTGGCGCGAGCCGCGTTCGATGAAGCGGTGAAGCTAAGGCCTGGCCGCATCGTCACGCTCCGGCAGAAAACGCGTTGGTTGGCGGATAGCCGGAAACTCAGCCCCAGTTCAATCGCTTTTCTCTGCACCTTCTCTTGGGTGCGCGCGTGGCCGTCAGCTCCTCGCACCAAGCATTGGGCCGCGGCGCCGTCCACGAGCGAGCGCCATCATTTTTGCTCGAACGCCGCGATGATTGACCCCATTGGGAAGAGTGTCCAATCGACCGAGCGCAGGCGCGTAGAGGCTCGATATGCTGCCGTCTAGAAACAGAGCGTTGGCTGAGGCGAGGCCATCGCGAAACAGGTGCGCAAATTCCCAGAACGTAACCGCTCCCTCAGAGATGGCAAATACGACCGTCTGAGTGTCGAGAATACCCACACCGTCTCGAATTTTTCGTGAGGCGCTACTGGGAAGAATTTTTGGAGGGATTGCAAAAGAGATGGTTCCCGACGGGTTATCACCGAGATCACCATTGGTCTGGTCACTCAGCAAGGCTTTAGCAATACGCTCGCCGATCTCATCAAGGCATCGACCGCGACTGACCTGTCGAGCGGCACAATTGATCAGGTCGGATTCCAGTGAAGCCGCCTAGATGCGGAACCCGGATCCGTAGGGAGAATCCCGAGCTATCGTCGGCGGCTTCGATGTCCGCTTGTGGCCCGAATCACGAACTTCACCAGCATCGCAACGTCAGCTTTTGACCCTAGGCGGACATCGGGGACAAACCTTTGCACAGCCGGGTGAGGCACTTGCGCACGGTCGGCACCGGAGGGAATCCTCAATAGTTTCTTGAGGGGAAGTGAATTGCGGCGCACCTTGATCCCAGTGCATCCCACTGGCCACGGTGATGCGGGCCATCTAACGCGCTATTTAAGAAGCGCGGAAGGTAACTAGGGAGATAAAGCCATGCGCACACGACTCGCCCTCAGCCTAGCAATGATGCTCGGCGCTGCGGCTTTTGCCAAAGCTCAGGACGTCGGCGACGTGCCGATGGAGAGATTGGCGATCCGCAGGCGGGCTTTGAATATGCTAATACGACTTGCGCCGCGTGCCACGCCATTTCCGAAGAGAGGTCGCCCAATCCCAAGGCACCAAGTTTCAAAGACGCTGCAAATATGCCTGGCATGACGCCAACAGCCCTAATTGTTTGGCTGCAGAGCGCGAACCATCCCACAATGCCAAACATCATGATCAGAGGCCAGGACCTCCGCAACGTTGCGGCCTATATCCTTAGTCTCAAGCACTAATGCGATCAGGTCGGAGACCTGCGAGACACGAAATTGCGCCGCTAGAATTCAGGGCATGCCCGGCTCCCGCGCCTAACATCACCTAGTGACGCGCAACAATACGTTAGTCAACTGAGGCAGGGTGAAATTGCCGCATTGGGTATCAGAGCTGGCGAGGGTCACGCTGCCTTTAGCATTTGTCGCCTTTGTGGCGGCGGCAGTGGCAGGGGTCACGTCTCCCCTTTTTTTCGCGATGGTGTTATCGGCCAGTCTCGTCATCGTCGTCATTCGGGCACTGTTCCCCGCTGGTCGGCTGTTCCCAATCGCCTTCGCGAGTTTGATTGCGGTCTACGCCGCCATTTTCTCTCTGTTTGTTGAAGAGATATTCCGCGGAGTTGATACTGCGTTTGTGGTTGTGGGCTTCTGCTTGCCGATATTTTTCTTTGTGGCTGGTTGTTGGCTTCGGCGAGATCAGGTCAGAGCAGTGGTTGCCCATCCGGCCATACGCAGTGAGCTGCGGGTCATGAGGGCGGCCGCTTGGCTTGTGCCCGTTTTCTTCGTCGGCACGACCGTCATTCTGCTGTCTCGCTCCGTCGGGACACTTGCAAATATGGACATGGTGTTCGTTGGAGCCATGGCCATTATTAGTTTGATCGTACTGACCGTCAGCCGAGATGTGGCTATCTTCTTGGTTGAGGCTGGCCTCCTCTTCGAGGAGTTTTTCTCGCGTGTGTCGCAGCTGGTCATTCCAGCCTTCGCCTTTTTCACATTCTATTCGCTTATCGTAATCCTCTTCGCCTCGGCTTATCGGCTTATCTCGGTATATACACCCGAAGGGAATTTCAACGTGGGGGGCGCTCTCCGCGGCTTGAGCTTTTCGGAGTCGGTCTATTTCTCGATCGGCACCATCAGCACGGTCGGCTACGGGGATATTATTCCGTACAGCAATCTCGCCCGCATGCTGTCGTCCCTTGAGGTCTTCTGCGGCATCATGCTGCTGATATTCGGCGTGTCGGAGCTGCTTGAGTACGCGAGAGAACATCGCCGAGATCGGTGAAGCGACTAAATGAGAGCCGTAAGGGAGGCGACGGGAACACTTTGATCAGCCGGACATTTCTGACTTGAGCGCTGACGTCTCAGAATAACCCAAAGCGGACATTCACTCGCGAGCGGCCACGCCGCCGAAGGGTAGTGCCCCGACCGACACGCTGACGGCAGCACAATCGATCGCGCGCTATCCCTGGTACCTGCCCGAGAGGCTCTTCGCTCTGCTCGGCCAGCTTTACCCAGTTCCGCCGGGCAAGACCATGCGCGCCGTTCCGTTCATGCCATACTCGAGCTTCGCGCCCAGCGCGTGGGTCCTGCCGCTCAAATTCGACGGCGGCGGGTATCGCGCGGCGGCAAGGCCATGTTCGACAGCGAGGGCAACCTCTGGGTTGGCGACAATTTCACCATCGGTTGGCAGGGGCAGGACAGCCTGTGGCAGGGCAATGCCACCAAGTTCGCCCCGAACGGCCGTCCGCTATCGCCGATGACCACGGGCTTCTCCGGCGGCGGGATGCAAGGGGGCACCTTCGGTGCCGCCGTCGATGCAACGACAATGCATGGCTCACCAGTTACGGCGGCAAGTCCATCGCGGTGTTCGACAAGAACGGTAAACCGCTGACACCAGCCGACGGCATCACATTCGATGGCAAGCTCGGGCTGATGCAAGGCGTGATCGTCACGCCCAGCGGCGATGTCTGGGTCTTGGGCGTCGAGAAGAACCAGCTCGTTTATTTCCCCAACGGGGATTTGACCAAGGGCAAGCTTCTTTGCGAGGGCGTCGATGCGGAACCCTGCAAATCATTCAAATCGCCGTTCCACCTCGGCATCGACCAGCAGGACCGGATCTGGGTGACCAATGCCGCCTCCGACCACGTCACGCGCTTTCCAGCCGCCGATCCAAGCAAAGTAGAGACCTTCAAGGGTG
The DNA here is from genome assembly GCA_963804705.1 of uncultured Alphaproteobacteria bacterium. Taxonomy (GTDB): domain Bacteria; phylum Pseudomonadota; class Alphaproteobacteria; order Rhizobiales; family Methyloligellaceae; genus Methyloceanibacter. Next base: position 305,274 of record CAWDRM010000018.1, on the reverse strand, counting down.
GCTACAGCGGCAGTGGACTTGCCATCGACAGCCAAGGCAACGTCTGGGTGACGAACCCGTTTGGCAGCTCGTTGCGGGGTCTCGCCAAGTTGATTGAGGTCGGCCTTGTCATGAAGACCGGGGGCGATTACGACGAGAAGCTGGCGCGCACGATGTTCGAGCAGAAGGGAGGCCCCGACGGCGGCAGCGTCACGCTGCTGCGGCCGGACGGCACCCAATATCCCGGCTCGCCATTCACGGGCGGCGGTCTCCCTGGCCCCTTGGGCTGCGGTCGTCGACGGCAACGAACAACGTCTGGATCTCCAACTTCGCCGGTGCGCAGAGCCCAATCGTGCATTTGAGCGGTGTTCGGACCGAGAACTGCCCGCCGGGCATGAAGACCGGCGACCAGATTTCGCCTCCCGGCGGGTACTTGGGCGGCGGCCTCCAGATGCAGACTGACCTCGCCATCGATCCGGCAGGGAATGTCTGGGTGATGGACAACTGGCAGGACATCGACAGCTGCTTTGGCACGCCCACCGAGGCGCTTTCGACGCGTTGCGGCGGCCAGGGCGTCACGGTCTTCTACGGCATGGCCAAACCGGTCCGCGCCCCACAGATTGGGCCGGCGCGCGCCTTAGTGGAAAACTGCGCTGGGGGAGCGACTAATAGCTGACCCTCGAGCGACGCGGCGGATTGAGAACAGGATCTTCAGTGGTTTAATATCCGGCAAGACCGGAAGAAGCGGACGTTAGGGCAGAAATCCGGGGGCACTTGCAGCTCTTCGGCTGACGCCAGCCAGCCCCGGCAGGCCTCCTCATGGAGGCAATAGCGGCATTTGGCACGCGCCTCACGAAATGCCAGCCCACCATCGATACGGGCGGCCGCATCTGCCTGGATCCCGCTCGTGCGCATCATGCGGCGCATCAGCCGATGCCGGCGCCGCAACTGCGCTCGCGTCGGCCAAAATCTACCCGAAGTTGCCATCGCTCACCTGCCAGTTTCTCCAGCGAGCTGTCTCCGAACGCATGCCAAGCCACTGATCCTGTCTAAGGCTAGCGCGGCCGTCATTGACACACGTCAAACTCGACGCGTGAGTTGATCACCGCAGGGTACAGTGAGCAAGTTCAGCCGCGCTCCAACGCCGCCGCGGGAGACTTGACTTAGAACCTCATGGTCGCGCCTATCACCGGTCCGTATATGACGTTGTCGAATCCGAATTTGGATGTACCGGAACCCTGAGAATGGTCAGCCGACAAGGCGCGAAATCCAACGTAGCCATCGACCGGGATGCCGTTGGTCACACAGAGCAGCCAGTTGTAGGTGCCAATTGCCTCCCATGTGAATTGGCTACCGGCGCCGAAGCCGCTCGCACGCGAAGCGAGCGGCGCCGGCTTGGTTACGGCTCCGAACGGTTCCTTGGCGGGTCTCGCGCTACTGTTTGTTCTCGGTGGCAACAAGCGCCCTATCTCTTAGCCATCGCGTTCATAATCATACCGACGATGGCGGTAACTACGGCACCACTCACACCACCGCCGATCAGCTGACCAGCGAGAGATGCTAGGTCGACACCGCCCCCCGCAGACCCTGCAAGCGCCGGAATTAGCGCACTAAGTATCTGCCCGCCGCCAAGACCCCCGAGGGCGCCAGCGATGGTGTTGCCGGCCGTGCCCAAGTTAGCCTTTTCCATGCCAGCACCCGCAGCATTCCCTCCGATAGCGCCGGCAATGATCTGGATAATCAAATTGATAATGGTGGCTGACATGATGTTTCCCCCTTTATGTCGGCGGCGGTTGTGCCGTGCTGCCGTCAGCCACCAGATTGCCGTCGCTAAGTCCCCGCAGCAAGCGAGATTGCTAATCTGTCCACTGGCCGCAGCAGCGACGCCTCGACGACAAATCAAGACGTCCCGACGGTCATCCGCTATGTGCGAAGCTGGGAGGATGGCGGACTAAACGCGGAGATCACCCTTGGGCGGTGGACCAACGCATCCGCTCCGTGTTGCTCAAAGATGCTCTTAGCGTCATCGCGCCGATACAGACGGAAGCGGGGGGCGTGATTGGAGCAGCGCTCGTCCGTATTCCGGCCGACCGCATGTGGTCTGCACTTCGGGATCAACTCAAGATCGCAGCAATCATCATGTTGGCGGTTCTAGCCGCAGGATTTGCGTTTTCGTCGTTGCTAGCAAAATACCAAGTCAGGCCCCTCATCGTCACCTAACTATATGCCAGCACCCTCGTCTTCGTCGGCGTCACGCCGTTTCTCCTGGGGTCGTTGTGGCGTTGGCCCCCGCTAGTCGCCCCTACCCGATGCGGACTAAGACTACGAAAGCAAGCACGCCGGCCAGCGCGGCGATCATCACTGCCAGAACCAAAAGCCCTCGCAGGGCGATCCGGAGCCTGGTCGGTCCTGACGCGACCGGTCGACCTCACGGTTCTCAAGAGCCGCGTCCAAGAGAAGGACGATGAGCACGAAGATCGCTACAATGGCTACGTAGGTCATAGTGCATCAATGTTTGGGCGGTGGCTGCGCTGTGCCCGGTTTACGATCCATATCGAGCTCGACAACGCCTGCAACCATGATCACGGCTTGCGGCCGATTGCCGTTCTCAAACATGGCAAACCGGAGCGCCTCGGCCCGATTGACGAAGAGCCCGCCGCGGAGGCCGGGCTGGTCCTGAACAACCCAGTTCCCCCGGCTGTTCTGGCCAATCATAAAAAGCGAAGATTTCGAACTCGAGGGAGGTTTAGCTTGTCTCATGAGATTGTCCTTGATGATCACCGGACTCGGTTTGTCCCCAAAGGCAATCGCTGCTCAGCCGAAATTGTCGCAACAAATTGCATGGCCTGACGTCGGCCGGACTTGCGGCACTGTCCGCAAGCTGATTTCGCCGGTAGCACACATCCTGCGCTCGGCTTCAACGAACGCACCTAGGATCGCCAGAGCCAGCACTCCGTGACTCGCGCTTGCGGTGTCGTCGAAGTCCACAGGCAGATTCGGCTGCTTGGAAAGAGAGCAGAGCCACTCGCCATCTTCGTAGACGAGGCGGCGCAGCTTCCATGCTGGGAGTTCAAGCTCGACAAGAGCCAGCGCCGCGTCATTCCACGCGCCGGCCTCGATCAGCCGATCAATCCGAGCCGGAAGTCGTGCGCTGGCGTCCACGATGACATTGGAGATGAGCTCGGGCGTGAGCGCGGGGGCACGACGAAGCTGTGCCTCCAGCGCATCAAGGTGCTCCTCGTGTTTGGGATCGAACGACATAACACTGTCTCACGGGATCAACGGCCTTACACGACCGCACTCGTAAGATGGTTCGGTTGGCCATAAAAAATCGAGATGGAACGAGGCGTCACGAAATATGAATTTCATAAAAAATAGTCATCAGCCGCATCTATATGAGATTCCTATAACGTTGATCTCCAATCCCTCTCGAAAATATACGCGACAAGTGGCACCTATTCGGCGCACAGGCGAGACGGAAAGCGTTTCTCGCTATTGATTCACGTCAACGGATGTCGCGCAAGAAGGCATTTAGTTTAGCGAGCACTCTACTCAGAAGGGGCATTCCTATGTTGGACGTCGTCATGATCGCTCTCGGTCTTGGCTTCTTTGCGCTATCGATCGGTTATGTGATTCTCTGCGATCGGCTCTAATAAGAGGATATCTCCCATGATCTTCGACTATTGGCTCGCCGGCATTGTGACCGCAGGCCTCCTCGTCTACCTCACCTACGCCCTGCTCAAGCCTGAGAAGTTCTAAGGGACGCGACGACCATGACACTGAATGGCTGGATTCAGATTGCGATCTATTGCGTGCTCGTGCTCGCCCTGGTGAAGCCGCTCGGCTGGTACATGACGGCCGTCTTTAACGGCGAGCGAACATTTCTGTCGCCGGTGTTCCGCCCGGTCGAAAAGGGGCTCTATTGGGTCGGCGGGATCGACGACACCAAGGAGCAGGATTGGCTGACCTACACGGTCGCCATGCTGCTCTTCCATGTCGGTGGCTTTTTGATTCTCTACGTCCTCATGCGCGTGCAGGGACTACTGCCGTTTAATCCGGCGGGCATGACGGCCGTGCCCGAGGCTCTCTCGCTTAACACTGCCATCAGCTTCATCACCAATACCAACTGGCAGAATTATGGTGGCGAGAGCACGATGTCCTACCTCGTGCAGATGCTCGGCCTCACCCACCAGAACTTTCTGTCGGCGGCCACGGGCATCGTGCTTGCGATGGTGTTGATCCGCGGCTTTGCCCGCGCGTCCGTGAAGACGGTCGGCAATTTCTGGGTCGATATCACCCGCTGCACGCTCTACATCCTCATTCCGATCTGCGTTCCTTACGCCCTGTTCCTTGTGTGGCAGGGCATGCCGCAGACGCTTGGGCCTTATATCGATGCGACGACGCTGGAAGGCGCGCAATCAGACCATTGCCGTCGGTCCCGTCGCCTCGCAGATCGCCATCAAGATGCTCGGCACCAATGGGGGCGGCTTCTTCAACGCCAACGCCGCGCATCCCTTCGAGAATCCGTCGGCGCTGTCCAACCTCCTCCAGATCGTCTCGATCTTCGCCATCGGCGCCGCGCTGACCAACGTCTTTGGTCGCATGATCGGCAGCCAGCGCCAGGGCTGGGCGATCCTTGCCGTCATGGGCGTCCTCTTCATCACGGGTGTCGTCGTCTGTTACTGGGCCGAGGCTGCCGGCACCACCGGCCTGAACGCGCTTGGCCTGACCGGCGGCAACATGGAGGGCAAGGAGGTTCGCTTCGGCATTCCGCTGTCGAGCTTCTTCGCCGTGATTACCACTGATGCCTCCTGCGGTGCCGTCAACGCCATGCATGATTCCTTCACCGCGCTGGGCGGCATGGTGCCACTGATCAACATTCAGCTCGGCGAGATCATCGTCGGCGGCGTCGGCGCCGGCATGTACGGCATGCTGCTGTTTGTGATCATCTCGAGTCTTCGTCGCCGGGCTGATGGTGGGCCGCACGCCCGAATATGTCGGTAAGAAGATCGAGGCTAAAGAAGTGAAGATGGCGATGCTTGCCATCCTCGTCCTGCCGCTCATGTATCTCGGCTGGACCGCGGTCGCCACCGTGTTGCCGTCGGCCGTGGCCTCGATTGCCAATCCAGGGCCGCATGGCTTCTCCGAGATCCTTTACCTCTATTCACCTCGAGCACCGGCAATAACGGGTCGGCCTTCGCCGGCATCAACGGCAATACGGATTTCTACAACATCACCGGCGCTGTCGCGATGTTCGTCGGCCGCTTCTTCATGATCATCCCGGCCATGGCGATTGCGGGCTCGCTCGTGACCAAAAAGTTGGTTCCGCCCTCTGCCGGCACGTTCCCGACCGATGGCGGGCTGTTCGTCGGCCTGGTCGTTGGCGTGATCGTGATCGTCGGCGGTCTCACCTTCTTCCCCGCGCTCGCGCTCGGGCCGCTTGTCGAGCATCTCGCGATGACTGCGGGGCAATTGTTCTGACCGGTTCACCTCTCGGAGTCATATCCATGGCAACGTCCACACTTCGCAAGCGGATGCCCGTCTCGGCCCTGCTTGATCCCAAGATCGTCCTGCCGGCCATCGGCTCAGCCTTCGTCAAGCTCGATCCGCGAACTCTGATGAAGAATCCGGTGATGTTCGTGCTCGAGGTGGTCACGGCTTTGACCACCGTCATCTTGATCCGCGATCTCTTCACCGGAGGAGGACATATCGGCTTCGAGTTCCAGATCATCCTGTGGCTGTGGTTCACGGTGCTGTTTGCCAACTTTGCCGAAGCCATCGCCGAAGGCCGGGGCAAAGCACAGGCCGAACTCGCTCAGGCGTCAGCGCACGGAGACGCAAGCCAAGCTGTTAACTGGCGATCGCTCCAAACGCTGGAATCTGGTTCCTAGCACTGGCCTCAAGGTCGGCGACGTGGTTCTTGTCGAGGCTGGCGACATCATCCCGTCCGATGGCGAGGTGATCGAGGGCATCGCCTCGGTCAACGAGGCAGCGATCACCGGAGAGTCCGCGCCGGTCATTCGCGAGTCGGGTGGAGACCGCTCGGCGGTCACCGGCGGCACGCAAGTGCTTTCGGATTGGATTCGCGTGCGCATCACTGCCGCACCCGGCTCGACCTTCCTCGATCGCATGATCAGACTGGTCGAAGGCGCAGAGCGCCAAAAGACGCCGAATGAGATCGCGCTCAATATCCTGCTCGTCGGCTTGACCATCATCTTCGTCTTCGCCACGGTCACTATTCCGAGCTATGCCGCCTATGCCCAGGGTACGATCTCGGTCGTCATTCTGGTGGCGCTGTTCGTGACGCTCATCCCGACCACGATTGGCGCGCTTCTGTCTGCCATCGGTATCGCCGGCATGGATCGCCTCGTGCGCTTCAATGTGCTCGCCATGTCGGGCCGCGCTGTAGAAGCGGCGGGCGACGTCGACACGCTGCTTCTCGACAAGACCGGCACCATCACGCTGGGTAACCGCCAAGCGACTGCGTTCAAGCCTTTGCGCGGGGTGAACGAGCGCGAGTTGGCCGACGCCGCCCAGCTTGCCTCGCTTGCCGACGAGACCCCGGAGGGCCGCTCGATCGTGGTGCTCGCCAAGGAGAAACACGCCATCCGCGGGCGCGATTTGGCAGGAGCTCAGCGCCACCTTCATTCCGTTTACGGCGCAGAGCCGCATGAGCGGCGTTGACATCGGCGGCTCGTCCGTGCGCAAAGGCGCGGTGGATGCTGTGATTGACTATCTCAGCACGCCGGCCGCGGCGTGCCACAGGCGCAGCCCGAGCGCTGGCCTTGAGCGTAGAGATCCGTGCGCGAAATCAATGCGATAGCCGAGGACATCGCCAAATCTGGCGGCACGCCGCTGGCCGTCGCCAAGGATGGGAGTTCTACTCGGCGTCGTCCAGCTCAAGGACATCGTCAAAGGCGGCATTCGCGAGCGCTTTGCCGAGCTTCGCCGCATGGGCATCCGCACCGTCATGATCACCGGCGACAATCCCGATGACCGCAGCGGCGATTGCGGCCGAAGCGGGCGTCGACGATTTCCTCGCCCAAGCCACGCCCGAGCATAAGCTCAAGCTTATTCGCGATGAGCAGGCCAAGGGCAAGCTCGTAGCCATGTGCGGTGACGGCACCAATGATGCGCCGGCACTCGCCCAGGCCGATGTCGGCGTCGCCATGAACACCGGCACCCAGGCGGCGCGCGAAGCCGGCAACATGGTCGATCTCGACTCCAATCCCGACCAAGCTGATCGAGGTCGTGGAGATCGGCAAGCAGCTGCTGATGACCCGCGGCGCGCTGACCACCTTCTCCATCGCCAACGACGTGGCCAAGTATTTCGCCATCATCCCGGCCATGTTCCTCGCCTTCTATCCGCAGCTGAGCGCGCTGAACGTCATGCATCTCGCGACGCCGCAAAGCGCGATCCTCTCGGCGATCATCTTCAATGCGCTGATCATCATTGCGCTGATCCCGCTCTCGCTGAAGGGCGTCGCTTATCGGGCGATCGGCGCCGGAGCCTTGTTGCGCCGGAACCTGCTGATCTACGGCGTGGGTGGCATCATCATTCCGTTCATCGGCATCAAGGCGCTGGACCTTGTGGTCAACGCCTTGCACCTCGTCTGAAGGAGGCGTCTATGTTGCGAGAAATTCGCCCCGCGATCGTGTTCATCATCGCACTCACGCTGATCACCGGCCTCATCTATCCGCTGGTCATGACCGGTATCGCCGGCGTGCTCTTCCCCTATCAGGCGCAAGGCAGCCTGATCGAGAAGGACGGCAAGGTAATCGGCTCCGCGCTGATCGGCCAGGACTTCGAGAGCGACCGCTATTTCCACGGCCGCCCCTCGGCCACTACCGGCACCGACCCCAACGATCCGAGCAAGACCGTCGCCCAGCCCTACAACGCGGTCAACTCCATGGGCTCCAATCTCGGTCCCACCAACAAGGCGCTGATCGACCGGGTCAGTGCCGATGTGGCCAAGCTTAAGCAGGAGAACCCGTCCGCCCAAGTGCCTATCGACCTGGTGACGACGTCGGGCAGCGGACTTGACCCGCGAGATCTCGCCAGCAGCCGCCCTGTTCCAAGTCCCGCGCGTTGCGAAAGCGCGCAACATGGCCGAAGATAGCTCCGCCAGCTCGTCAGCGAGCACATCGAGGGCCGCACCCTCGGGCTGCTCGGAGAGCCGCGCGTCAATGTGTTGGCGCTCAATCTGGCATTGGACGGCGCCGGCAAGCAGTGATGCCTGCCGGGCCGTCCGGCCCGCGTCAGGAACCGGAGCTTCATGGCAGATCAGCGTCGTGATCAGGACCAGCGACCATCGCCAGAGGCCTTGCTCGAAGCTGCAAGGCGAGAGGAAGGCCGCACCGGCAAGCTCAAGATCTTCGTGGGCGCCGCCCCTGGGGTCGGCAAGACCTATGAGATGCTCCAGGAGGCACGGGCCTGACGCAAGAGGGCGTCGATGTGGTCGTCTGGCGTGGTCGAGACCCACGGCCGCAAAGAGACCGAGGCGCTGATCGAGGGGCTCGAAGTCATCCCTCGCCATCGCCTTGACTATAAAGGCCGCACGCTCGAGGAGATGGACCTCGACGCACTGCTCGAGCGTCGCCCGCAACTTGCTCTTGTCGATGAGCTCGCCCACACCAATGTCGCCCGGCAGCCGTCATCCCAAACGCTATCTCGATGTCGAGGAGCTCCTGCCAACGGCATCGACGTCTACACGACGCTCAATATCCAGCACATCGAAAGCCTCAACGACGTCGTGGCGCAGATCACGCGCATCCGCGTGCGCGAGACGGTGCCCGACTCGATCCTTGACCGCGCGGACGCGATATCGAGCTCGTCGACATTACCCCCGACGACCTGATCCAGCGGCTAAAAGAAGGCAAGGTCTATGTTCCGCAACAGGCCGCCGGGCACTTGAGCATTTTTCTCTCCCGCCAACCTCAACGGCTCTTCGCGAGCTGGCGCTGCGCCGCACCGCCGAGCGCGTTGACGAGCAACTGCTTAACGAGATGCAAGCGCGTGCCATCTCCGGTCCCTGGGCGGCCGGCGAGCGGCTTCTGGTCTGCGTCAGCGAAGACCCAAGCGCAGTCGACGCTCGTTCGCTACACCAAGCGCCTCGCCGACCGGCTGCATGCCCCTTGGACGGCGCTGTAGTCGAAACCAAGCGCGGCCTGCAGCTCACCGAGGAGGAGCGCGACCGGATCGCCGATACGCTTGCGGCTGGCGCAAGGCTGGGCGGCGAGCCGCGTTACCATCCCCGGCAGGGATCGCGGATCGCCGACTGACGTGCTGGGCTTTGCGCAGGCGAACAATGTCACGCATATCATCATCGGCAAATCGAGCCGCACGCGCTGGTTCGAGCTGCTGCATGGCTCGGTCGTGCACGATCTGGTGCGCCGAGCTGCGGCAATATCAGCGTCCATGTCATCGCCGGAGAGAGATCTCGCCGGAGAGGCGATCCCGAAGAAGACGGTGCGCGCGGCCGAGGCAGCTTCATCCTTCGATGTGCGTCCCTATGCGATCGGCCTCGCTGGCTGTTGCGATCGCACTCGGCGCGGGCATTTTGGTCCAACCGCTGCTTGGGATAGAAAGCATCGATCTCGTGTTCCTCATCGCCGTGGTCGCGGTCGCCGTGCGCTACGGCCTCGCCCCCTCCATCGTCGCCAGCGTCGCCGCCTCGCTCTGCTACAATTTCTTCTTCCTGCCGCCGCTCTACACCTTCACCATTGCCGCGCCAACGAACGTGGCGGCGTTCCTGTTCTTCATGATGGTCGCCGTGCTCATCTCCAATCTTGCCGCGCGGGTCCGCGCTCAGGCCTTCACGGCACAGGCCCGGGCGCGCACGACCGAACAACTCTATGCCTTTAGCCGCAAGCTTGCGGGCGTCGCCACGCTCGACGATTTGCTGTGGGCCACCGCGTATCAAACTGCATCGATGCTGAAATTGCGCGTCGTTCTGCTGTTGCCGGAGAATGGCTCGATCATCGTCAAGGCCGGCTATCCGCCGGAAGACACGCTCGACGAGGCGGACCTCGCCGCCGCAACATGGGCATGGGAGCACGATCGCGCCGCGGGACGGGGGTCTGACACGCTGCCCGGGGCCAAGCGCCTGTTCCTGCCCATGCGCACCGGGCGCGGCGCGATCGGCGTGGTGGGCATCGACCGGGACAAGCCTGGGCCGCTGCTTACCCCCGATCAGCGCCGCTTGCTCGATGCGCTTATCGACCAGGCTGCATTGGCAGTGGAGCGTGTGTATCTTGTCGAGGACCTTGACCGGGCAAAACGCAGCGTCGAGGCGGACCGTCTACGCTCCGCCCTGCTCACCTCGATTTCCCATGATCTGAAGACGCCGCTCGCCTCCATTCTTGGCGCCGCCGGAGCGCTCAAGAGCCTATCGCACGAGCTACGACCACACTGCCAAGGCCGACCTGCTTCAGACCGTTATCGACGAGTCTGAGCGGCTCAATCGCTTCATCGCCAATTTGCTCGACATGACCAAGCTCGAGGCTGGCGCCATCAAGCCAAACGCAGCGCTTTACGACCTTGGCGAGATCGTCGGCACTGCCCTGGAACGCGCGAGCAAGCTCCTGGTCAGGCACGATGTAGAGGTTGAAATCGCTGCCGACCTGCCAATGCTAGAGCTGGATCCAGTCCTGTTCGAGCAGGTGCTATTCAATCTCCTCGACAACGCCGCAAAATATGCGCCGCCCAAAACAACGGTTAGCATTCAAAGCTGGCGGGAGGAGGATGCCGTCAAGTTACAAATTCTCGACGAGGGTAGTGGTATTCCACCGGACGACATCGGGCGAATCTTCGACAAGTTCCATCGCGCCCAGAAAGGCGACCAGGTCAGGGCAGGCACGGGCCTTGGCCTTGCGATTTCGCGTGGCTTCATCGAAGCCATGGGCGGCTCGATCATGGCAGCGAACCGCTCGGATCGGCCAGGCGCGGTGTTCACCATCACGCTGCCTATACCGAAGCCGACCGAGCGGTTGGACACTGCCGCATGAGTGCGGCCCCGCTCAAGATCCTCGTGATTGATGACGAGCCGCCCATCCGCAAGCTGCTGAGAATGGGACTGAGCACACAAGGCTACGAGATATCGGAAGCCCCAAATGGAGAAAAATCACTCGAACTGTTGGCGCAGAAGCCGGATTTGATCATTCTTGATCTGGGACTTCCCGACATGCAGGGGCTCGAATTGCTGAGGATGATTCGCGCTAGGAATGAGCGCGTTCCTATCGTGGTGTTGTCCAGCCGCGGTGATGAGGCCGGCAAGGTTCAAGCGCTTGATCTCGGGGCCGATGACTATGTGACCAAGCCGTTCGGCATGGATGAACTCCTCGCCCGAATGCGAACGGCTCTTCGCCACCAGCTCCAGATTCACGGCGAGCGCCCGATCTTTCGTACTGGCGAGCTATCCGTTGACCTTGTGCGCCGCATCGTAAAGGTGGTCGACAAGGAGGTGAAACTTTCGCCCAAAGAGTACGAGCTCTTGCGCGTGCTGGTTCAGCATGCGGGAAAGGTGCTCACCCACAAATTCCTGCTCAACGAGCTTTGGTCCTCCGCCACTGACGCGCAATATCTGCGCGTCTATGTCCGACAACTCAGAAACAAAATTGAACCGAACCCCGCAAGGCCTCAGTACATTTTGACGGAGACCGGCATCGGATATCGGCTAAGGGCGCCGAATTAGTCAGTTCGTGTGCGAACGCAAATTCCCCCGCCTTGAACTGGAGTACAAATGGAGATCAGGGACTTTCTCTCGCCGGATGAGATCATGATTGACGTCCGCGCGAGCGATAAGACGCGCCTGCTGCAACAACTCTCGGCTCGGGCAGCCAATGCCCTCAACTTGGACTCAGATGAAGTTTCCGAGCAGATAACCAAGCGCGAGGAACTTGGATCGACTGGCGTTGGCAATGGTGTTGGGCTCCCTCACGCGCGGCTCCCCGGCCTCAAAGCGCCGTTCGGACTTCTCGCCCGTCTACGCCACGGCATCGATTTTGAAGCCATCGATGGCCAGCCTGTTGATGTCGTCTTTCTGCTCCTGCTCCCTCAGACCGGCGACGGAGCGCAGCTAAATGCGCTCGCAAGCGTTGCCCGTGCGCTCAGAAATCCGGACGCGTTACGGCGCCTCCGGCGGGCCAGTAACGGTGAAGCGCTGTACCGCGCCATTGTTGAGCCCAGCACGCAGTCTAGGTGAGGTGCGTCAGTCTGTCCGCTTATGGCACGAAGCGATCTGGCGTGATTTTTGCCCCAGAGCGGACATTCCGAACCCAGAGAGCCGCGGCGCCGGGCTCACGCGCGCATCGGCCGGACGCCCCCGAACTGCACCTGTCGACAGGTTCGGTGATGCAAACAAAAAAATTTCGCCTCGGCGCAGCGGCCTTGGCGAGAAACAGATCTCGGGTTTTTTTCGCGGACGTTTCCGCACCATCCTCCGACCAAATCGCGAGCCTGTAACTTGGACAAGGCTTAGTCGCCAGTTGGCGAAAGGTGGAATTCGAGGATGTCGGGCGTGCCCCTGAGTTTCTCTGCTAGCCGGCGCATATTCAAAGCTTCAATCGTTTGTACGATCATCTTGTACTCGAACCGCGCCCCTTGTTCGATTTGGCGGTAGTCGATCTGATGCACCGTAAAGGCGCAAGTGGAAAGGAGTTGTCGCACGTCCTCTTCGCTCATCACCTTGTCCTTGGCAAAGCGCAGCAATAGCCGGGCGAACAGCTGCCGCGGCAGCCGCCATTCGAACCAGCGAAGCGCAACGAGAACTCCAACCGCGGCCAGGGTGCCGATGACGGCGGCATAGAAGAAACCGATGCCGAAAAGGATGCCAAGCGCCGCCGTCAGCCAGACTGAAGCGGCAGTGGTGAGGCCGCGGACGGTGAAGAACCCCTGCTGGAAGATGACTCCCGCGCCCAAGAAGCCGATACCCGTCATGATGCCCTGCGCCATACGGCTGGGATTGGTGCTTGAACTCGCGTCAGGCGGAATGCCCAGCCACGTCGCCTGGTAGGCCGGTACCAGCATCAAAAGCGCGGAAGCGAGACAAACGAGGGCATGCGTCCGGATGCCTGCGGGTCGGCCATGGAAGCTTCGTTCAAAGCCGAGCAGACTTCCGGCGGCGAGTGCGCCTGCCAAACGGATCGCAATGTCGATGCTGTCGTGCGTCAACGCGACCTTTCCATGGCGGTCAGATCAGCGTCGAATGTTAGCGCTATTAACCGCGCGCAGCAGCAATAACTTCCCGAGTGACAGGCAGCGCTAATTAGCTTGGATTCTCAAGACTGAAGACGCCGCTTTCCTCGTCATAGGCGAAAATTTCGGCATAACGAGCCCACGAGATCACCGCACGCAGCGTCGTCTCGGCAAATTCCTCAGACATCCGGTCCTCCAACTGATCGCGAAACCTGCTCGCTGGAGCGCGGTGCGTGGCCCTTTCGTCGAGTACGCGGCGGATGTGGGCGGCGAGCGGTACGTAGGCAAGAAGGTGCTGAGCAAAGAGTCTTTTGCGCTGGTCAATATCCGCGTTCGCGAACCGCTTGCCAGCCTCCGTCAGCCGGATGTCGCCCTCTTCAATCTCCGCGAAGCGCAGGAGCTGAAGAGTCTCCGCGACGGGAAAAAGATCGTCGATTTCCATCTGCAGGCTCGCTGCAAGTATCGGTAGATCGGCGCGGCCGTTGTAAGGCTCTGCGGCCACCGCCTCCATTAGACCTGATAACAGATTTGGCGAAACCCGCCGCAGCGCCATGGAAATTCCTGTGCCGGGAAATAGACCGTCCCGCGCGGGCTTTCCGGTCGGCCTCGCCGTCATCTGCGCATAGATGTCGTCGACGAGTTGGCGAAACTCTGGGTCCAGGCGGTTGCGTGGTTGTGGCAAAGCGACGTTGACCTCGGCCACGATCCGACCTGGGTTTGACGAAAAGACGAGGATGCGGTCGCACATGAGTACGGCCTCTTCGATGTTATGCGTAACCAGAAGGATCGAGGAGATCGGCATGCGCCCTTCGCACCAGAGATCGAGCAAATCGGTGCGCAACGTTTCGGCGGTGAGCACATCGAGCGCCGAGAATGGCTCATCCATGAGCAGCACCCTCGGGTGCACGACCAGGGCACGGGCAAGGCCCACGCGCTGCCGCATGCCTCCCGATAATTCTTTTGGGAACGCGCTTTCATATCCATCGAGACCAATTAGGTCGATGGCGGCCAGTGCCCGCTTCTTGCGTGCCTCGAGTAGAAATCCCTGGGCCTCAAGGCCGACCTCGACGTTTTCCAGAACGGTAAGCCATGGGAACAGAGCGAAGCTCTGAAATACCATGGCGACTTGCCTTGCTGGCGCTGTTACCGGCTCGCCGTCGATTGCGACCGTACCCGAGCTCGGCGGCATGAGGCCAGCGATGATCCGCAAGAGGGTCGATTTCCCGCAGCCGGATCGACCGAGAAGACCGACGATCTCGTTCTCCTTCAAGCAGAGATTGGTGTCATCGAGAACCAGGAGGTCGCCGGCGCCACCCTTGTGATAGAGATGGCTCAGGTTCTTGACTTCGACGAGCGCGCCGGTACTGGGTGCCGGAGTTACCACAGATACGGCCGCTTCTTCCATGGCTCGATCTCCTTCTCAATCGAGATGAAAACGGCTCTCGGCGATCCGGTAGAGCGGACGCCAGAGCAGCCGGTTGAACGCAACCACGAAGATTGACATCACGGTGATGCCGAGAACGACGCGCGGATAATCGCCGGCTTCCGTTGCCTCAGCAATAAAGGACCCAAGGCCGGCCGCTTTCAGTTTGACGTCGCCCCAGCTTGCGACTTCCGCGACAATACTGGCGTTCCAGGACCCGCCAGACGCTGTTAGCGCCCCTGTCACGTAATAGGGCAAGATGCCCGGCAGAATCACTTCGCGCCACCATTGCCAAGAGTGCATGCGATAGAGGGTTCCAACCTCGCGCAGATCGGTAGGGAACGCGCTCGCGCCAGCAATCACATTGAAGAGGATGTACCACTGCGTCCCGAGCACCATCAGTGGGCTAAGCCAAATGTTGGGATTGAGCTTGAACGACACGATGCCAACGACGGCGATTGGAAAGAGCACGTTGGCGGGAAAGGCGGCAAGGAACTGGGCGACTGGCTGTACCCGTTCAGCCACCCACGGCCTAAGTCCTATCCATACCCCGATCGGCACCCAGATTGCACTTGCGATCGCGATGAGGACTACGACCCTGCCGAGCGTCAGGAAGCCGAGCCCAATCGCACTGTAGACATCATCGATCCCAAGCGTGGCGCGCAGGTAGGCTATCACCAGCCACAGCGCATAGCCCGCCCCGGCGAGGACGAGCGCCAGCCACGCAATATCTCCCGCTTTGCCCGATCCGGGGCTTGTCAATAACAGCTTCGGGGGAACGCCGGGCAGCCGAAGCAGCGCTAACCGTGCTGTCAACCACGTGACGGGACTGGCAAGCCGCCTGATCAACCGGGTTCGCCGCACCAAGGTATAGACCCACGACTGCGGCCGTTGCTGAGCTGCGGTCTGCTCGAACCTGAACTTGTCGGCCCAGGCGACGACGGGCCGGAAAAGCAGCTGGTCGTAGGCCAGGATAACAACTGCCATGGCAAAAACCGCCTGCCCCACCGCCGCGATGTCCTGACGCTCGATCGCAAGCGCAAGCCAGGAGCCGATGCCCGGCAGCTTTATCGTGGTATCGCCGACGGTGATGGCTTCCGACGCAACGACAAAGAACCAGCCGCCCGACATCGATCATCGTGTTCCAGATGAGCCCTGGCGCGGCGAAGGGAACTTCGAGGCGCCAAAATCGCAGCCATGCCGAAAACTGAAAATGCCGGCTGACTTCATCGAGATCATGTGGGACGGTCCGAAGCGATTGATAAAAGCTGAAGGCCATGTTCCAGGCTTGGCTGGTGAAAATCGCGAATATGGCGGCACATTCAGCACCAAGTTGACTGCCCGGAAACAGCCGCATGAAGAAGACGACGGTGAAGGTTAGAAAGCCCAGCACCGGCACCGACTGAAGAATGTCGAGGGCCGGAATGATCACGAGTTCCGCTTTCCGGCTCTTTGCGGCAAGGGGTGCCACGGTGAAGGTGAAGAGCAACGATGCCAAGACAGCCGCGAACATGCGTAGCGTGGTGCGCAGCGCATACTCCGGCAAATTCCACGGATCGAGTGTGACGGGAGCAATATCGAGCGTAGACAGCGATGCGCCCATTTGCCGAGCGCCATGCGCGAGCGCAACAAACGTCGCTGCGATAAGGATGAAAACGATCAGATCATAGAGGTTCGGCAACAGGCCGTGCGGCCCTAGGCCCAGCGGCGAGGCGCGTCGTTCTGCAGAGCCGGGGTCCATGGCTCACCTCATGATCCGCCGTCGCGGCGATCACGGGTGATCCTAGTATCGGTTAGGCGCCCGTATTTGCCGACGACGGCTTGGTTGGTTGACTACCGTCGCTACTCATCGACTGCCTTATCTCATGGGCCCGCGCGATCGTCCGCGCAACAGTCAACCCGAGACCGGAGCCGCCAGTCTCTCGATTGCGCGACTGCTCGAGCCTGTGGAATGGGTGGAACGCGTCCTCCCTAAGTTCTTCCCGAATGCCTGGGCCACGATCATCGATGCGAACGATGATGTTACCTGTGACCTCAAGGCTCACATCGGTACGCTTGCCGTATTTGAGGGCGTTGTTCAGAAGATTGGTGAAGCAGCGGCGGATTGAGAGAGGCGGCATAAATATGGGAGGCGCCCGTTCGCATCGAAAGAACTTCGACCCCCTGTCGCTCAGGTCGTCGCAAATGCTTTGCAACATCGCCCGGAGATCGACCGTCACAGTCGGACCTGGACATGGTTAGCACGATAAGGCCTCTTGAGGCCTCTTGGGTCCTCTGAAACCGACCGCGAAGCACTCGCCAAGGCTGCGACGAGCCGAGTATTTGAGCGGCTCGACAAGGGGCCAGACATCTCCTTGGAAACGAACGAAGAGATCAGCCGGTGCGATCTCTTCACATTGAAGGGCCTGCTGCAATGCAGATTGAATTGGTACGGACTCCGATCGGTCAAGGTGGGCCCGTTGCGAGACCTTAGCCAGCACACGCTTTTGGTCGATCTGCTTCATGCCTGCGGCGCTGTTCTCTGCCGGATCGAGGTTGACCGTCGGTCGGGCGCAATCCAGCGTCCCGCCAATTATGCGCTACTGCGCCTGCACGCTTCGTTGCAACGGGCGACGACGGCACATGGGTCGCTGGTGGCCAGGCCAATGGCAAATTGATAGCCCCCGTCGGGCCATTCCCCCTGCAAAGGCCCTCGGGGCTTGGGGTTGGGCGCAGTCGCGAGTAGTTCCCCCCGCCAACTGCTACCCAGATGCTGTCTAGAGCGGAGCGTTAGCGAGATCGCGTGAGCGAGCGCGTTGTATTGTAACGCCTTTCTCAGCGATTTGGAAAATCGTCCCACTTCCGCAGGGAGAGGGTTTGCTGTGGCACTACTGCGAACCCCAACCTTCTCCCTCGTGGGAGAGGGTGGCTTAGACCGTTAGGTCTAAGCTGGGTGAGGGGGGTGCCGTCTTCCAGGCGGATCGACGTGCCCTTGCTCCCGGCCGCGCTCCGCATTATGTTCGCGCCGCGCCGCTTTCGCGCGCGACCAGGTGATCGATGCAAGCGCCGCATGGGCAGAGGAACGATGGAGCTGGCTCGGCTTTGCCAGCCGCCTCTCTGCGCGCGCCCGCCTTTCTCAGCAAACTCCTCCTTAGATGCCCCTGAGCACCTTCGCTCTCGCCGTTTGAAACGAGGCGGGCGTTCAGGGGATCGCAAGAGAAAACCCGCGATAATTCAAGCGGCTTGCCAGTCATGCTAGACTGATAAACCAAGGAGCTGAGGAAAAGACGATGGACTCCGATCAACATAATCCCTCGAAGGGGCCACGCGCCGATAGGGACCGCGTGGTTATCTTCGACACCACCTTGCGCGACGGCGAGCAATGTCCCGGCGCCACCATGACCTTCGAGGAGAAGCTCGAGGTCGCCGAGCTGCTCGACGAGATGGGCGTCGATATCATCGAGGCCGGCTTCCCGATCGCGTCTCAGGGCGATTTCGACAGCGTCCAAGAGATTGCGCGGAGGGCCAAGAACTCGGTAGTCTGCGGGCTGGCGCGCGCGCAGATCAAGGACATCGACGTCTGCGCCGATGCCATCAAGCCGGCGCGGCAAGGCCGCATCCACACCTTCATCGGCACCTCGCCGCTCCATCGCAAATATCAGATGGGCATCGAAGAGGAGGAGGTGCTGACGCGCGTGACGGCGTCGGTGACCCGCGCCCGTGGCCATACCGACAATGTGGAATGGTCGGCGATGGACGCGACCCGCACCGAGCATGATTTCCTTTGTGCCTGCGTCGAGGCGGCGATCAAGGCGGGCGCTACCACCATCAACATTCCAGACACCGTGGGCTATGCGACGCCGGACGAGTTCGCCGCGCTCATCCGCATGATGGTCGAGCGCGTGCCGAACTCCGACAAGGCCGTGTTCTCCACCCATTGCCACAATGATCTAGGGTTGGCCGTTGCCAATTCCTTGGCGGGGGTAGGGGCGGGGGCGCGCCAAGTCGAATGCGCCGTGAATGGTCTTGGCGAGCGCGCCGGCAATGCCGCGCTCGAGGAGATCGTCATGGCCATCAGGACGCGCGGCGACGTCATGCCGTTCTGGACCGGCATCGACACCACCATGCTCACCCGCGCCTCGAGATTGGTTGCGCGCGTGACGGCCTTTCCCGTGCAGTACAACAAGGCGATCGTCGGCCGGAACGCCTTCGCCCATGAGAGCGGCATCCATCAGGACGGCGTGTTGAAGCACGCCGAGACCTTTGAGATCATGACGCCGGAAAGCGTGGGGCTGAAGGAATCCTCGCTGGTGATGGGCAAGCATTCGGGGCGCCATGCCTTCAGGGAGAAACTGAAGGATCTCGGCTATGAGCTTGGCGACAATGCCTTCGAAGATGCCTTTGTGCGCTTCAAGGCGCTGGCCGACCGCAAGAAACACGTCTATGACGAGGACATCGAGGCCCTGGTCGATCAGGAGATCGCCTCCGCCCATGATCGCATCAAGGTGGTGGCGCTGACAGTGATCGCCGGCACGGGCGGGCCGCAAAAGGCGACCATCACGCTCGATATCAACGGCAAGCATCACACCCATGAATTGACTGGCGATGGTCCGGTCGATGCGACCTTCAGGGCGATCAAGGCGATCGTTCCCCATGAGGCGCGGTTGCCGCTCTACCAGGTGAGCGCGGTGACCGAAGGGACCGACGCGCAAGCGGAAGTGAGCGTGCGGCTCGAGGCGGACGGTAAGACCGTGACTGGGCGCGGCTCCGATACCGACACCATGGTCGCGTCGGCGCGCGCCTATGTCAGCGCGCTCAACAAGCTGCTTGCGCGCGAGGCGCGGCGGAAGCCCGAAACGATGCTCGCATCCTAGAGGCTCTATCCCCGCCGGTTTGGCGCGGGCGTAAAACGATGAAGGCGGTTGGCTTCGCGCCAACCGCCTTTGTCTTGCCTCGCAGGCGCTCCCCGAGGGAGCGCTAAGTGTAAGCGCTAGTTGGGGTTCTGACACTCCGGCTTTTCGGGATGCTTCTGGCACTTGTCCTTCTTGTTGTCACCACCACCACCACCACCGCCGCGTTGACCTTGGCCGCCTTGGGCCTGCCCGCCGCCCGGACGGCCGCCTTGCCCACCCTGACCATTTGGTCCCCCCGGCCGCCGAAGCCTTTGGGCTTGCCCTGGCCAAGGTCAGGCAGGTGCCGCGAAGAGCGCAAGCCAGACGATCCCAGCCAGAAGCGGTCGCAGCCAAACTTTGTTGTTCATTGTTACCCTCCAAGTCCCTCGGCTCGGCTTCCGTCGTGCGACTCCTTAATACAGCTCCTATGTGCAGTTTGCGGCCAAACACTGGCGGTGGGGCCATTTCTGCCACGATGTTCGCCGGCGCGCGAGGCGGTCCCCGCGAGAGACAGTCCATAGACAGAACGCGCGGGCTTCTGATAAGGGGGCGGTCCTAGCGGTCCGGTTGCCTCGCGGCCGGCCCGGCGGGCGCATAGCTCAGGTGGTAGAGCAGCTGACTCTTAATCAGCGGGTCGTAGGTTCGAGTCCTACTGCGCCCACCAATAAATCAACGACTTAGCGCAAGATCGCTGAGCCATTCCGACAAAATGTCAGCGGCTCATTCCGACAAATTCCCTACTTTCGTTCTCCTAGCCTCTAGTCTCTTTCGCGCGGCGGCGAGTTTTCGATCCTTCGTCTTTTTTGCATAGACGGAGATCATCGCCGCTGTTTTGTGGCCGCTCAGCGCGCGTGTCTGGGCGTCCGTCAATCCGGCATCGGCGGCATCCGTGTGGCCGCCATGGCGGAAACTTGTGAATGTTATGTCAGGAGGCAGCCCAGCGACGTCGCGGATTTGCGTGACTTATGCGGTGCACTGCCGAGGGCTGGGAGTTTGTCGCATTGGATTTCGATGATGAGGAGGAGGTCGCAGATTATGGTACTGCTGACTGGAAGGGCCCCCCGCTTGAGGTTGTCTTCACGGACATCGTGATTTCGATTAAAAAGCGCTTTTTGGGAGAGAAGGAGAGCTCCTGCTTCACCATCGGCCTGATATTCGACGCGGAGTTCGATATGGGCCGTGAGCCATTGGTAGCGCAACGCGAGGATTGCTTGCCGACGTGGCCCAAGGCAGATGGACCTTGCATTTCGCTGTCGTGGCTTGTCACCGCATCACCAGCAATGTGCCTGCCCGCTTCCGCGTGGGCTTCCTTAAGGCTGTAGAAGGATCTCGCCATTGAGCAGCTCGTCTCGCAGCTTGCCATTGAACGATTCGCATATCCGTTGCTGCCTCAAAAGTATATATTTCGATCATTGCTGCTGCAAGTAGAGACAGATAATTACGCCGGAATCCAAAACGGCATTAGCAAAAACATTTCGCTCAAAAAAACATGGTTAGATGCGGTATATGGTCTTTACATCTGATCAAAATCCAAGTTGCGCGACCGATTGTCGTCGCAATAGATCGACGCTAAAGTTGTCGAGCGAGTTTATTCTGCGGATAAAACGACAAGATCCAATTCGGTTGTTGTCGGTAGCGTTATTTATACGTTTCTGCGATACTGATTCTATACAACTTCGATTACGGCTTCGCGCTACTGGTGACCAGCGCGATTTCACCTATTGGGCGCTAACTTTGTCCCCGTACGAGTGGGTCAAGATTGGAGTCGATGATGCCCTTACTGAGGGCCGCATTGGTAATATCTTCGTCACACCTTTGCAGATCTTCAGTGGTTTGATTGGCGATATGTGGTTCTACCCCTTCCTCTGCATTGGAATTTTCATCACAGTTTTTCTATCATTCTTTGTCTGGATTCAATTTCTCACCGGATCGAAAGTCGCCCTCGGGCTCTCAGCGATGTATCTGGCTTTATTGCCGGCTGGGTTACATCACTGGTTGCCTAACGCTTATCCCCTGCAGTTTCTCCCGTTGGCAGTCGGACTCCTCTGCCGGCTGACCTTTCAGCGTCTGTATGGCGCGCCAAATTTCGGGCTATGGCGGAAAGGAGTTCTGGCCGTCGGCGATTTTTGCTGGGGCAGTTTCGTACGAACTATCGTTCGTTTTGCTGATGGCCATGGCAGCAACTGAAGTATATTGGTACTTATTCGTCGCAAAGGGCGCTCAGAAACAAATCGCCGCAGGGTACGTCCTTTGGCAAGGAGGCATCGTTGCTGCAGCTTCTGCAAGCTATTTGCTTTACCGGTTTTTAAATCCATCATTCTACTGGGGCAATCAACTTCCGGCAGACACCCTCTCTGATCAGGCCCTGGTAACGCTGTTCCACCTGTACAATGCAATGTCAATTGACAGCATTCGAATAGCCAACTTGGGAAAATTGATCACCAATGGAATCCGTGCAGCTGAAACCGTGGTCGTTCTAGTTGGTCTCTCGACTGTCATAGCGACATCGCGCCCCGAAACGACGCATTGGCGAAGTTTGGCTGTGCTTGGCGTGATCATTGCAATACTTACGACAGTTCCTATTGCGGCCAATCACAAGTACGTTGAATGGTGTTTTAGGAAGGAAGAGTGCAGCTATATTGATGCGCGCTTCTCCCTGATCGGCCTAGGATTGATGATCTTTTATGCCGCCTGGGGGTTGTTGCCGAGGAATGTTTTTCGAACGGGCTTCGCTGCCGTCGTCGGCCTAATTGGCGCAATGACATTCCTAGCGAACGTTAACGTTCATACGCATCTCCGATTAGTAAATGCCGCCGATTCTGCTGCTAAGGCCTATGTATGCGAGGTAGGAAAACAAAGGGCCGGCGATGCCAAGCTGATCGAGCGCCTGATGATGCTGGACAAGGCTCCATCTCCCGCCGCTTTCGACTCGAAATACGACGATTCCTATAAGGTAAAGTATTGGGAGATATACCTGGAGCACCTGCGGAATTCACCATTTTGGCTGTGTCGGTAACGATCGGTTTCGAAACTCAAGCGCAATTTTCGACAGCGGCTGATCAATTTAGTAGGCACGGGCAAGCGCGATCGTTCTATCTGCAATACATGAAGCTCCGGGAAGCGCTGGATGGGCCCGCGTCATGGGGGCGAATTCTCCCACCGGCCCAGAGGCGCGCCCACCAATATTTCAATGGCTTAGCTGGACAAGGGGCGAGGTCACTTCTGCTAGTAAGCGCATAGTAAGCACGGGTGAGCGATTTCGTGATGCCGCGAGCCCAGGTCACTGGCCTTGCGCTCAATGCGCGGTTGACGTGCTCACCGTCCCGCTAAGCGCACTATTCTGCTCAAGACCGGTGGAAGCCGTTACATCGCCTGGGGCGGTTTTTCTCTTGCCCACAGCTTTGAGTAAGGCTTCTAAACAATTCATTGAGAAAATCTCCAATTCAGGTCGGACGTGACGACACGTTACGTAGTTAAAAGTTCTGGCCGTCAGCGGGCCTAAAAAAAGAGCCCCGGAGAAGGTGCGAAGCGTCCTGCGCGGCTCTCCAGGGGTCGAACCCTTCTTCTGGAGTAAAAGAATGCCGGGGCCAAGGTGGCCACGCTGGAAGGAGGGCACGGGGCCGCGGAGATAGCAATGAACGCCTTAAGAGAACGCATAAGGTATTTTGTAGCCCACCTGATGGTGGATGTGGCGTCGTTGACCTACTTCTTCGGAGCTAAGAAAACTTGCGCTCGGTTATGTCGAGTGGCGGATCAAATGGCATGGGGACGTGAGCATGAGCGCCATCGGCATTAATCATCGCGGGAGCGCGACAGGGCGGAGCTTAGGCCGAAGCCTTGAGCTTTGACATTGCTCCCGATGCACCGCGCGGCTCGGCAGCTCAAAATTTCCGGCAGGAGCCCCGAGACCGGCCACGACGCCGGACTAGTGGGTGGGTTATCGCTTAACCAGAAGTGCGAATAGCCCGAGCGCTGCGGCGGCGACCAGCCATTGAACGCGATGGAAAAGATGATGCCCTGAAGTGTCGGTCGAGCTCGGCGAGATGTGTGTTGGCCGTGCCGTTCAACGTGGTCGATGAGGTCGTGAAGGAAAACGGCGGAACCGCCACCCTCTTCGGAGCCAACTCGAGGTGATCGGTTAGGTTAGATCCTATTCAGCTCAGTCATTCGTCATGCTGATGCCAAAGGAACCAGCTCCGGCCAGAGCAAGGAACGCACTGGCAATGGCCATGCCAGTAACAAACTCGGTGTCGTCCGATCGCACACTGTAAAGGCCACCAACAGCCAGTCTTTTCTATCAAGGAATAGTTCGTCTCCGGCTTAACCGCCGTCGCTTCCGTCAACGGTGTCGCCTCAGCATACTTGACGAGAAGAAGTGTGAAGGCCGCTGCAATGGCAAAAGCCAATTTGCTCATGTTAGCCCCCTTGTCTTGGTCTTGAAGACGTGTGGTTGAGCTTAAACCGCTAAATAGAACGAAATAAGGACACCCGCGCCTCTTGGCTGCCAAGAGTGGCTGACACACGTGGCTGACACACGTGACTGACACTTCGGCGTGAGTGGCTGACACTAATGGGACTGCCCGGAGCGCAGAGCGGCCCGCGACCGCGCCCGACGGTCTCACGAAACGCAGAGTTTGAAAGAATTTTGGCGCTCGTGCGTCGGAGGGTTTATTGAACTGTACCCGCCAGACACCTTCCGGAATATCGACCTGAGTTAGGACGTGTTTAACGTTGTTAACGGCGTAATGGCGCCCCCGCGATTACAACATCCACTCGCGGGAACTTTGCGCCACGTGACTGCGCAATCGCGACGGACAACTGGCAATGCGCTAGGTGGCGGTTCCTGCTTTTTGTGCCGCAATACTGATCGGCTGTGCGAGTGCGAGCCCGAGCTTCGTCAAACTCGATGCCTCGGGAAACAAGGATGTCTCCGCAAATCGCGAGACCCTCGAAAGAGACGTAGCCGACTGTAAAGTCCTGGAGGTTCATGTTCGAGCCGAAGCCGGGTTTTTTTTCAACACGTCGGCGGCGAGGATGGCCTTCGACAACTGCATGCGCAGCAAAGGCTACGTCAAAAGTTAGAAGAGGGGCGGGGGCTAGCGCAATCTCGCCATCTGCGGCAACGACTCGCCTCAACCCAACCCTGTCCGCAGCAGTTTCACCGCGCATCTACGGGCCATGCTCCGCTCGGAACTTTAACTTTCCCATGTAGTTAATGCCTTAGTAACCCGAATCGCCCGTGATGATAGTTCAGCGTACAGGGGGGAGTGCATGCGTGCGCGCACGATTCCGCGCAACGCCGCTATTGGTATTAACAATACTGCGGCGTTGAGCTCGCCCTCGTGGCGAATCCTTCAGATAATAGGCTGGCGCGCACACCGGGGCACTTCAAGCTCCACATCTCGTGACCGACAAGACGATCGCCTGGGGCTGCACATAGTCTGGGCGCCGGGAAAACGCGTCCAAATATCCGCTTTGCGCCACAGCTGGCCGGTTGCCGCACTCCTTGCGGCCGCCGTTGTTCTGATCTGGCCGCTCTGGGCAGCGGGCACCCCCGCCATGCAGGATTACCCCGCGCGATTGGCCGGGTTCTATCTTATTGCCGGCGGCGCGAACGCGAGTCCGCTCTCCGGTTTCTACGGCATCGCCTGGGCGCCGATCCCCAATCTCGCTGGCGAAATCGCGATCCCTGCGCTTGCCAGGATCGTGCCGCTCGAAACCGCCGCCAAGCTTTTTCTTAGTCTCGCCGTGGCGATGTGGGTGGTGGCTCCAGCGCTGATCCACCGCGCGCTTTACGGCCGCATCGGCGTGGCGCCGCTCGTCGCTACCTTTTTCGCCTACAACATCAATTTCATGTATGGCTTCTTCAACTATTATTTCGCGGCGGGCTTGTGCTTCCTTGTTTTCGCCGGCTGGATTGTGAGCGAAGACTGGCCGCGCTGGCTGAGGCTAACGATCTTCGCCGCGGCCGCGACGATCCTTTACTTCTGCCACATCATCGCGGCCGCACTGTTTCTGCTTCTGATCGCCACCTTCGAAGCTGCCCGCCCTCCAATCTCATGGCGCACGATGCGCTCGCATCTTGTGGATGTTGCCGTCATTTCCCTGCCCGTCGCCATGCTGTTCCTGTTGAAACCTGGCGACGCAACCGACAGCGAAATCCATTTCAATATCCTCGCAACGCTGCTTGAGCGCACCGAATCCCTGGTGCAGCAAAGTTTCGACTCGCCCGCCTATGGTCTCATCACTGCCATCGCACTTCTGTTCGCCATCGGCGTATGGCGACGGACAATCGTCCTTCATCCGCGAATGCACCTCGCGCTGATTGCGCTGGCGCTTGGGGCGCTGCTGCTGCCGGAAGCGGCGATGGGAGGCTGGGCATTGCATTTACGCTTTCCCGCTGTTGCCGCCACCCTGCTGTTCGCGTCTTGCGACATCAGACTTGCCTCTCGGCTCACAGGCGTGCTCGGCGTAGCCACTCTGGCTGCCCTAGTTTGGCTTGCGACGACGCTGGCTACCGATTGGAAAAACTATGATCGACAGATCGCCGAATTCCGTGCTGCCCTTCGCGACCTGCCGCGTGGATCTCGCCTTATGACAGTGGTCGACCCCGACGTCCCCAACGACGCGCTCTATTGGCACATCGCGGAATTCGCGATCATCGACCGAAGCGCCTTCACTTCCCTGATGTTCACGACCAAAGGTCAACACATCATCTATCTAAAACGAGCTGTCGCCCCTTTCGCCGCCCATACCGCCGTCGAGGGCATGCCGCCCCGGATGGGCGCTTTGGAGGCGCTGGCCTCAGGTCAAACCAGCAATCCCAAAGTCCGCCGCTTATGGAACTATCTTTTTTACTTCCCCTGTCACTACGACGAAGTTGTGTTGATCCATGGGAACGGCAAAACGGAAAGTGTGCCCGCCATGTTGAAACTGCGCCGCGAGGGAAGTTTCTTCGCCCTCTACAATGTACGTCCGCCGCGAGGATGCTCGACGAATTCGGCCAGCCAGCCATATGCTGTGTCCAGCAGGCCAGACCGCCCGCCGCCAAGAGGGTGAGCTTGCCGGTGATGCCTTTTGCGAGCGCCTTTGAAGGCCAGCTGCCCCTTGGGTAAGGCTTTGTGCTTATTGGTCGGCGCTCCCGGAGACGAACAAAACCATCCTTGATTTTGTAATGGGTCCCTTCCGCAAACGGAACACCGTCCTTTGCGCAAAGCACGCGGCAGACCTTGAAGGGATGCTGCTATCTTCGCGGCAGGGAACGGGAAGTGATTATCCTATGGGCCAAGGACTTGTATTCGACAAGCGCTCGCATGCGATTGCTGTGGTGGTTGCCATCGCACTCCATCTTGCTGTTCGCGCGCGATCACGTTCGCTACACAATCGTTGAGGCGTCGGACAACCCTTCGGTATGGCAGACATGACAAAAAAATTCGGAGATAGGCCTCAACGGCTGCACGAGCGGGCGAGGCCGTGGCTCAGAGCGACTGCGGTCCGCTCGACCACCATGGACGAGCATGCTCACTGTCCGAAGGAAAACCAACCTGTGACATTTGACTAGAGACGCAAGGTGCCTTCTTCTTCTATGAGCGTTCATCCTCCTAAACCTCGCTTTGCCCTATCTATTGGCGTCGTAGGCCGTAGATTAAACCGCCTTCCCGAGTAGCGGCGGCTGCGGGCCATGACCTGCATTCGAGGGAATGACCCTTGGGGTGGCGAACAGAAAATCTGGCGTTCAATGGGTCGCCACCACCCTCGAATTCGAACGCGCCCGTCGCGCCCGGCGCCGATCAACGGCGCCGCGGCGCACAGCGCCAAAACAAGACTAAGATTCAATCCCCAGAGTCTCGCAATACTCAGCCCGAAGCAGGATTACGAGCTAGGAGTTGCCCACCATCGGCGTGGGTAACGGACCCCTTTGCCGCAAAAAGCGCGACAACTTGCGGCGCGATGCTCGAGCACCCGGAGCAGCGAACCACTGTTCGACAGCCTCAGGGGCGGCCTCGGTCAGCGCTAGCGTACGGTCCCGTCGACGAAAAGGCTCATGTTCGCCGGCACGCGAGTCGATTGGCTTTTGGGGCTAGCTCTTTAGTCCGAGACATAGGTCGACGGGTGAGCCCCTTAGCAAAAAACCTTTCGTCGCAACCGACCGGCTCGTGACCTTCTGGTAACGCTTTAGGCCTATCTTTAATTTATTTGGTTCGAAGGGGACACCCCTCGACGAAGGTCGGGGCAGGGAATGTGAAGGGTCTGCTATGGTCAAAGTGTTCAGAGTTAACGCGGCGAGTGTGGCAATCGGATTGGTGGCGCTGTCGTTAACCGCTCCGGCACAAGCTGGGAACGGCTCGGCGGTCGGTGCCGGTCTCGCCGGGTTTGGTGTCGGGGCGATCCTCGGCAGCGCACTTACGCCGCGCGAGGTTTATGTCGTTCCAGCCCCGCCTCCGCCGCCTGCCTACTACTATGGACCTGCGGCCTACGGACCTCCGGCATGGTCGCCTGGCTGGTATGACTATTGCGCGCGGCGCTATCCCGGCTTCAACCCGCACACCGGTTACTACATGGGTCCGGATGGCCAGGCCTATTTCTGCCGCTAGAGTGGCCTCGCTTGGAATTTTGTATCAGTACCCGGTTCATCGGTATTTAGAGATGCGTTCTAGCCTATTTTATTGGGAAGCGGGCCCGACCATATTGGCACGCACTCGCGTGACGTCTCTAACACGACTGGATCAGACAGCATCGGCAGGAAGTTACTCGATCAATTGTCTTCTCGCCTCAATGCGGCGGATAAGAACCGGCCCAAATCTGTTCGCTAGCGATCATGTTGTCTCCAGCCGGCCTCGCTCATCGGTTTGGCATACCCGCGGTCGGATGGCAAAACGCGGGGCCCTCGGTCTTGATTTGAGCCGAGAGCGGATCAGGAGGGCACGTGAGATCGCGGAACCCTTGGCCTCAAAAAGGAATATCTGCGAGCCGATGTTGAGAGATGCCCTGCGCTCGGGTCAATTCGAACGCCAGCTCGCACGAAGCCATTGTAGTGTGTACACAAAACAGACCAGCGCAGCCGGAAGAACTGGCAGAGCATGGCGCGGTTCGATATGCACCATGGCGAATGCGAGCGACACGGTCAGAAACACCAGCCAGAGAAAGCTCGTGACCGCCAAATCATCGTCAATTGGCTCTCCGTCACGCCACTTGCTTAGGAGGATTATCGGAATTCCAAAGATCGAGAGCAACAGGGCAATCGTCGATATGATGGCTGAGATCGTCTCCGCAAGCATCAGGATAAATGTGGTCATGGAAAAATTACGTGCCAGCATCATAACGCTTCTGGGAGACAGGCCCGGGACAATCCGACCGAACGGGGTTCCGAGTTGGACGAATTGATTGATTGTCTCCACAGGATCGGCGATGAGCGAGCCAAGATAATTTAAATTACGCAAGATTACGCGCAGATAGGCAATCGGATAATGGCAGATAGCCAAAAGATAGTTGGCAAAGACTAATGATTGCTCTTGCGTGGGCGTACATTGGCATCGATCGTGCAACGTGAGAATGAATTGCTGCTGCGCTTCAAAGCCGTACTCGGTCATGGTATCGCGCACAGTACGGGACACCAAGTCGTCTCCGGTAAAGGGCTGGGCGTAACCGTACCGGGCCATATCAAAGACGGGACGCAACCAGTTCTCCAAACCGGTGATGCTAAAGAATGCCTCGCCTGTGCGGTAGCGATTCAACATGACGTATGAACCCATCATTCCGCCCGTGACCAAGACAAAGACGAGGAAGTGGTCGATACGGAAGACAAAATGGTCTTCACTACGGAGGGCGATGGCGATCGTTAGCATAATTGGAAAAACCGTAAAGTAGAGTCCGCTATCGCGGGTCAAAGTCGAATATCCCCACAATGCCGCCAAGCCGGCTCCACCAGCTAAGGTCAGCCGCCAAGAGCCGATCAGATGACCAATCAATCCAAAAATGACGATGTTGAATAGAGAGGCGTAAATGCTATCCGGCATGATTGAATTGTCCCACAGCAGCGACTCCGAGAAAATGTAAAGGACTGCCACCAAAAGCGCGGCACGGCTGGATTGGAACAGCTGCTCGCTCACCCTGAAAACCAAATAGGTAGCAGCAAGGTTGAGAACGCACTGAAAGATTACGCCGAGAAACGCGTAGTGCGTGGGAGAGACGAGCTTGGCTCCCGCAAGAATGAGAGGGTAACCGGGAAGACGAAAGACGAAAGATGGGACGGCCTCAGTCCCCCAGACAAGGGGCGCGAACGCTCGACCGTGATCGAGAATGGCGTCAGCATAAGCGATGTACTGGTGAGAATCATTGTCAATCGATGGACCATTGATTAGTAGGAGGCTAAATTTGGAGATTGCTGCGCCCAGCAGCAGATAAAGGATTGATCTCGGCGCAGGCTCACGTCGAGTGCCCATGGATTGTTGCGGTGGCACGACTTTAGAACCTCCTCGCAGAGCACGAACCTATTCTTCGACGCCACGGCTTGATTGACTGACCAGGCGACCAGACGGACCACATTCCGGGCGAAGCGTAAGATGTCTCCTAGCAGCCAGCTCATCGGCGACCTCAGAACCGGCTAACTGCTCGCGCGCTTCCTGGCATGCAGACCCACATCAAACCGTTGCCCCTCCTGAGGAGGTAGGTCCACCGTTATTATGCAAGCGACGCCCTTTGCGGCACCAGCTAGCAACAAAACTCCTTCGAAAACCGCGGCTAATAGAGAGGAGGCGAAACCGATTGCGTTTTGTCACCCTCCTCAATCATTTCCTTCTGCATATCGAACAGACAAGAGATATCTAGACGGGTTTTTTTGGCTGCGTCAGCACACGTTCTGCCGAAAGCAATCAACTGTTTCGTATCGCGGGATTGGAACGTGAGCCGCAACCAACAGACGGGCGGTGGCAAGATCTTCGTGCCCTTTGAGGCTGGCAGACTCATTTACAGTGAAAGGGGCCCGCGGGGCTGCGTGTCCGATCGGCTGCGGTAGAACGACCTGCGAGGCTTTTCATCGGGTCACAACAGTTCCGCCGCTTATATCCGTCCCGATTGAAGCGGACCTCCGCGGGCCAACAGCAGCGCTCACCACGGCAAGCAGGGCGCGTTGCGATCGCGCCACACAGTCACCGCGCCGCTCCGGCCGACGAGGTCGAGTTGCCCAGCCCGCGCTGCCACGAAGGCAGAAATGCGATCCTGGCTCACCCGGGGCTGATTCAGCAAAATGCGATCCGTCGCCACGATGAATCGTGCGGCGCCGATGTGTTTCGGCTGAAACCAATATGGCGCGCGGTAAAAACGATGAAGCAGGCTGTTCGAGACCGTCAACGAGCACGAAAGATCGACCATCCGCCACGCTGCTTCCGCGTCGGCGGCTGAAACAGGTTGTGACGGCGCGCCCCAGCGCCCCGTATTGCCTTTGACCCAAATTTGATGCAGATCCCACAGACCGAACGGCACGGACAGGATCAACTGGATGGCAAAGGCCACCGCGACCGGTCGGCGCCATTGGTACGCTGGCGTGCCAGCGCGCGCGTTGCGTAGTCGTATCAGAGTGAGCAACACGCCGAAGGCAAGAAAGGTCACGATCGTGAAATTGAAATACAGGTTCACCTTACGAGTCATGATGCTGAACATGACGATGTCGGGCAAACCAGCAAGAACGAAGGCAGGGCTCCCGAAAGCATAAAAGAAATAGAGCCAGAGATTGTGCCATTTTAGGGCAAAGAAGTTATGCCAGATGGTCTTGAGGATGTGGGTGGGTCCTTGATGCAGCTCGGTAAATCCAGCATCCGCGTAAATATTGGGCGAGGCGATGAGATGTGGGAGAATCAGGACCGCGCTAACAAAATAGAGCGCCGACACGACAGCAACAATAAGGCCTGGAAGGCGGAAGCCACGCAGCGTTCCCCCCAAGGGCAGATCGAACAGCGCCAGCGTGGCACCGAAGGCCATACCGAAGAACGCCGCATCTTCTTTGACGCCGAGGAAAAGAATAAGGAAAACCATCGCCAAGGTGAAACGCTTCAACAGAAAACAGACTAGGAATAGCGGAGCATAAATGAGGTACTGCGCGTCGTGATGGAAGCCGTAGACGGAGTTGATCGCCGCGTCGATGAACAACGGGTTGTAGAGAGTGAACACGGCGACCGCCCAGCCAAGCAGGGCCGCGCCGGTAAGACGCTGCGACAGCACAGCGATCGCCACCGCCAGGACGGCCGGCACCAAAGCTTGCAGCACGACGAGGCAGACCGGCGTTTCGAACAGGCGAAAGAACGGAATCAGCAACACCGAACTTGGTTCGAAATGATCGAGTACTAGGCTAGTGGCGCCGCGGCCGAGCTGATAATCCGCGATATAGAGCAGCTGGTCGGGGAGATGTGTGTTCACCAGCGCATTGGCGTAGAGGAACAAATCGCCGATGACTATCCCACGGCGATAGAACGCGACCTTGATCGCGAGCACGATCGCCAGCCACAGCACTACGAGCGCGGGACCGACCGCGTTGCGGATCACAATAACGCCGTGCCTGAACACGCGCCGCATCGCGGGTTTGGGGTGGGCTTTAGCAAAAACTCTCGTTGCGAACGAGCGCAACATCTCTCGCGGGGAACAACCTTGCATCCCTACCTTTTTTCAAATTTTTGTACGACCGAGGAGAGCCCTACAGTGTCCCCCACGCCCTGTCCTTCGTTTAGAAGACGGTACTGGCGATTGGTGATCAATCTAGCTTGAGAACCTAGTCTGCACTAGTCCGACCGAGCGCTGTGTTCAACCTGACGAGGTGAAACCGTCTCGAGAAATTGTAAGTTAGGCTGGAGTTGCGACGATCACTCCGCTCATTGGCGCAAGTCGCGTTCACAACCGAAATAGACGACGTCCGCGAGAGTTCTAAGTCGTGGGTTTCACCTATTAATAGTAGGATGAGGGTGGAGCGGCTCCATGGTCATAATGGCCAGGTAAATTCGTCGTGGGCTAGAACGCCGCTCCACCGAGGCGCCTCGCGCAATGCGAAGGGGGGTCATTTGGAGCGGACGCCTCTCAAAGTTCTTCAAGCGCGTGCTACGCAAGGCAGAGGCGACATGCCCCGCGGATGCCGGGACCCTGATCCGACGCCGCAGGTAGTTGTGTCGCGCGCGACCCTGATTTAAAAAGTTATTTTTGTGCGGGATCTTTACTGTCGATAGTATACGCCAAAGGAGTCGCACTAAGGCGCGCCCTATGCCGACCCCAGACCCTCCTGTATACGGACGTCTCAAAAGGCCGCTGATGTTCGCTTACTGGGGTCGCTACGGCGCCCTGCCACAATTGACGCTTGAGGTGGGCGATGCTTGTGTTCGCCTAGGGCATGCCTCGCGTACGACAATTTCGATCTCAACGCACAACGAATTGTTTCGGGCGTACAAGCACCTGGGAGAGATGATTTTCCCAGTAAAGACCTACAAGTCGGCTTTAGCAACTTTGAACGTGGCAGCTGCTTTTAGGCTGCGCCGAAATCTCGCGGAGAGATTAAGCTTCGATGGCACCCGCGCTTTCGTGAGCCTCATGTCCCATGTTTGGTCGCCACTTGTCATCCCAGTGCTACGGCAAGTTGGCGTTCGCCACACAGTCATTGTTCACGATGCGGACCCGCATGTCGGTGATCGTACGGCCTGGGTCAATCGCTGCCTTCTGCGAGAAGTCAAGATGGCAGATCGGGTGGTGACTCTCACTGATTCTGTTGCGGAGCGCCTGATCCAGTCAAACGTCGTGCCAGAGAAAAAGATTTCTGTGCTATTCCATCCTGACCTGACCTATTCTCGGAATTTGGGCAACGCTAATAGCAATCCTGGACCTCTCCGGGTGCTTTTTTTTGGAAGAATATTGCCATACAAAGGTCTCAGCGTGTTTGTAGGCGCCATGGAAATTCTTAAGAGAGCTGGTGTTTCAGTTGACGTCGGTGTTTTCGGGGCAGGTGAAATTGGTCAGGAACGCGCGCGGCTCGATGCGTTGGGAGCCGAGGTTGTCAATAAATGGATCGCATCTGCAGACATCGCTGGCATATTGGGCCGGCATGATATTGTCGCAGTCACCCATACAGAGGCCAGCCAATCGGGCGTCATTGCGGCGGCCCACGGTGCCGGCCTGCCGGTGGTTGCAACGCCGGTCGCAGGACTGACCGCACAGATAATTCCGGAGGTTACGGGGCTTATTGCAGCGGATGTGTCAGCTGAAGCCGTAGCTGCAGCCGTCAGGCGTTTCGCCGAAGATCGAAATTTCCTTCGACGCATCCGGCAAGGAATTATGGAGACAAAAAAAGAGCGCTCAATGGACCGGTTTTTTTACGAGTTAAGCGAGATAGCTCAGAAGGAACACTGACCTTACACTGTTTGGAGACGTGTAGAACCACCTAGCGGCCACCTGATGTCCTCACCCCAAGCAGCATGCGGGACGGCGGGCTCGAGCACGATGTTCACTGACCGACAGGGAGTGCCAATCTCCTTGAA
This sequence comes from uncultured Alphaproteobacteria bacterium, assembly GCA_963804705.1. GTDB lineage: Bacteria > Pseudomonadota > Alphaproteobacteria > Rhizobiales > Methyloligellaceae > Methyloceanibacter. The sequence goes on along the minus strand of CAWDRM010000018.1, from coordinate 271,299 downwards.
CTGGTACCACCCACTGCACAGATCAGGGACAGGACGAAGCTCGCAGCCAGCAGGACGAGCATCACGCTCCAGGCCCAAAAGTCACCCGGCCAGGCGAAGGGAGCGCGCGAGGCAGCAGAGAGGCAGCATCGATAAGGCTGGCTGGACGAATGTGGTATTCACAACGGAGGAGACTCGGTGATAGGGAGTGGCGTGAGTGGATCATCGAGCCGCCGCTTGCGCAGCCGTGTCCGGCCTCATTTTGAAGGGAAATACATAACAGGGCGCGCACAGCGCTATCTGTCGGTGTGTCTAGAGCCGATCCGGTACGGTATCGGCAGCGAGCGCGATCCTCCGCGTACGCCGAACTATCATCACGGTGATTTGGGTTGCTAAGGCATTAATGAGTCCGGAGGCAGCGATGTTTGGCCTGCCGCGACTTCGCTAGGGCCACCTACCCAAGCGTGCTAAATCTGCACAACGATCTTGATTGGGTTCAGACCCTTCGCGACTAAAATTGGATGACCGAAGACGGAGATTGGATAGGCGGAGGACATGGGGGGTAACAAGCCATCCCATGGGGATGGCATTCTGCCACTCAGCTCTTAGCCAGAACTTCGCCTTCGTTGGGGCAGATGCACTCTCCGTCTGCCAAAAGCGTGGGAAGAAGGCCGCTAGATTTATTAGTGACAGGAGACAGTGGGTAACGGCCGATCTGCTTTTTCCAACAGCCAGCACTGAATTCTCTCTTGTTCCGTATTGTAGAGGTAGGGAAACGGAGGAAGCCGGATGAGTTGAGGCGCTCGTTCGATTGAGCAATACAGCAGATTACGGGTTTATTTCGGCCACCACAAGTGCATGACAACTTGGGTCGGTCGCTTGTTGGGTCGCGTTTGCAATCAATTGAACTGGAATTTTGTACGAGAAATATCTAGACCTTTGGATATGAGCTTATCTGAATACGTCCAAAAAACCAAAGCTGATATGTTATCATATGCAAATCCTGATCTACCAATTGTCCAGACTTTGGGAGACTTCGTCGGATTCCATATTATCAGGGATCCGCGAGATATGGTGGTCTCAGCGTACTTTTCTCACCTCTATTCGCATCCTACAGACAAATGGCCAGAGTTGACCGCTTATAGATCTGAATTGCAAAATCTATCGAAGGATGACGGCCTGCTTTGGGAGATGGAATATCTGAGCAGGGAATTCGAACGGTTATATGAATGGGATTACGCACAGGAGAATGTCCTGGAATTGAAGATGGAAGACGTGATTGCAAATCCCTATGATCAGATGGTTAGGGCTTTCCTCTTCATCGACGCGACTGCCGAGAACACACGTCTTAGGACAAAGTTGCTGGACGCGGTTACGCGTACGATAAACGGGCGTCTAGGATATCTGCACCGGACTTTGTCCTCGATTGTGCCGAAGTATGTGCTGCCGAAAATTCCGGTCGAAGTTTTGCTAATGTATATTTACGAGCAGCGCTTTTCAGAAATGGCAAGGGGGCGCGCGCAAGGAATTGAAGACGCATCTAGTCATTATCGAAAGGGTGTGTCAGCCGATTGGGTGAACCACTTCAAGCCGCAACACAAAGAATACTTTAAGCAAAATTATAATGATGTATTGCTCAAACTCGGATATGAATTGATGCAGGATTGGTAACTCCTCCTATCAAGCTAGTCGAGCGACTCTCACGGATGAACAGTGCATCCGCTGTCTTTGTTCGGCTAGAGGGTCTATATACGAATATGGCCGGCAGTCAAAAGGCGGGCAAACGCCCGCCTCTGTCTAAATTCCTTAGTCTGTTTTATTGCCCTCCTCGCCAGGAGCCATGCCAGCAGCTCTTTGGGCTCGTCTAAGCATGAGAGCCCATTGGCAGCTCAATTTCTCTGCCAGCCCCGTCGAGGTGGTCGAGCAAATCGGTCATCGCCAGACCAACCTTGTCAACCCTCCTCAAGCGCTCTCCCCCGGAGGAAGGGCGTCGCCGCTCTCTGGGGGCGCGACCCGAGGGGAATTGACTCGCGGCGGCGAGGGAATACTTTCACGCTTGGCAGCTAAGAGGCGCTGCACTTGATTTATGACAATCCGTAGTGGCGCAGTTACTCTCCAACTTGTGGATTTCAGGAGCTCATCTCGATTTGCCGCGATCTGTAGGAGCTTGTCCCTCTGTAGGGCCAGACTTTTACACTGCTCTATTAAGCTTTCAATCTCATCGCCACCAGCATCTAACCGAGTAAAGTATCGTTCGATTTCCTCATCATCATACGCTCTTGCCTGCAAAAGGAGTGCAATTAGGTTAGCCAAGAAGCCGAGTTGTGCCGAAAAGTTAACTGCATTGTTGGCTTTGAAAAGTGCTGGTAATAACCAGGAGATACCTTGCTGTTGACTGAGATCGATTAATTTCGCACAACGTTCATCCACGGGCATGGGGCTTCCCAGCGTGAGGGATTCTGACACCATTTGCCATGCCGCACGCGCTCGGAACCAATTTCGGCTCAACCTATCTTCGTGAACCAAGTGAAACACGCGTGCGCTAGGGCTATAACGAACGCGGAATCCGTTTTTTCTTAGTTCTTTCTGTACTGCTATTTCCTCCATACTGAGGAGAGGGTGGGTACCCATTCGACCCAGATTAGGGCTAAAGCCTCCAATTTTGCGAAGTGCTAATATATCAAAGGCCATGTTACCACCGAAAACAAACTCAGAGTCAGAGAGCCACCGTTCGGTCGCGCCAAGATCCAGTTGACCTAGGTACCCCATTTCCTCTGAAGACAGCCATTCAGGAGGCCCTTGGCGTGGCCATTTCAATGAGATGGGACCACCCACTACTGCTGGCGAATTCGCCTCCAACACGTCAAGCATTGATTTGACCCAACCCTCGCAGGGCGTCGCGTCATCATCGATAAACGCCACATAACGTGTTTCACAGAGGCGAATAGCCTCGTTGCGAGCGCGTGAAAGAGATGGGGGGTCAATGTGCACAAAGGTTAAGTTGTCAACCTCGCCAAGACGCTTGGTAAGAAGGTTAGTATGATTAGGATCGTCACTATTGTCGATCACAAGAAACCTAAGCATAGTTGGATAAACGCTCTGGACACTAAGCTCGTGCACGAGCGCTATAGTCATATCTGCACGATTATACGTACAGATTGCCACTGTAAGTTTTATATCATTATCGTCTGTCAAGTTCATATTACAACGCGCTCGATTATCGCGCTGAGTTCCTTCACATAGTGGTCAAAAGAGAATAATTCCTTCACGATTTGTTGTGATGTCCTAAGACTTTCGGCTGCTACTGCTACATCGAATTTTCCGTTGTCTTTTTCTAAGCCGCGCGACAAAAATGAATTACCGATCTGCGGAGCCACCGAGTTTAGTTGTGCCATAATAGCAGCAGCAAAATCAGCAGCAGTTTCAACAACATGCACGTTTGAAATGCGAGACAAGTCTATATCAATTCCACGGAAGGCCCGTGGCGTGGCTATTATGGTCCTATTCGTCGCCATAGCCTCGACGGTTTTAATAGATAACCCGTGACCCTCAATAGTTGGTATCAACACGCCCAACGTCTCATGATAGTATCTAGTAAGGTTTTCGACTGATCCGACGAAAAAGTGCTTATACTTACGGTACAATTCTGGCGTTTTACGCTTGAACTCTAAATCTATATTCCCAACTATCTTCACATTAATGCTTGGGACGAGGGGCAGAACATCAGTTAAGAGCCACTTAACACTCAGGAAATTTGGATAATTAGCACTCGCAACTATTAGGAAGAACTGCTGGGCGCCCGTCATATCAGCCACAACGGGCATGCACGGATATAACGCGGATATGCACGGATATAATAGAGTATGAGGCTTTCCAGGAATGCGATCGGAAAAAAAACTCATCTCTTCTGCGTTGATATGGATAAGATAGTCCGCCATCGCGCAGTGAGAGAGTTCGCTTTTCAGAAGTTTTTCAAAGGAGTCTCGGCGGTTACGGAACAGAGCTTTGACGCCACGGAGTTCGTATTGTCTTGCTTGAACATCGTGCGTTTCTAAGAAGATTGGTATTTCTCTTGTCGCTCTGAACTGAAGCGCGATGGGCATGTTAAAATAGTGGTTGCAATGCACAAGTGCTATATCGCTCGCGAAAAGCTCAGGTTGGATCGGACTGAGTTCGGCTAAACCGGCCCTTTGTTGCGCGTAATCTGCAAACAGATTTTTTAAAATCGCGCGAATGGATGACGGTCGCATAAAGGCTGACCTGCGCGGACCGGTGTGAAATCTCGCGTCGGCGGCTAAATCCGCTGTTCGGCCATAATAACGGTTCCAAAAAACACGATTCGAGGAATGATAACTTGCCGTGGTCCCTACAGCCAAGGAAATTACTCTTGCGCCGAGGACCTTATATGCCTTGCTTTGGCAACAAAAGACGGCGTGACTGCCACAAGAATGCCAAGCTGGGTGGATTATGAGAACTGTCTTGTTTTTGATTTTGTCAGAGATATAGGGATTTAGTGCTTCCTCCATCGCGAGTCCGGCACGATAAGCCCCGAAAGTCGCACCCGCGTCGGAGAGCTTTTCTTGGATCACCTTCCGGAATTGCTCGCTGGTCCAATCACGGACCGTGACCCGTGGCAGCTCATGCGCGAAGCTTCGCGGTGTCACGGCGCGATCGACCGTGGTGCAGGCGGAAGCAAAGCCCTCCTCGCGCAGAATATCGACTGTCGTCTGATCGTAGCCGCCGTATGGGTACGCGAAATGCTGAACGGGGCGTCCGATGACGTCCTGAAGTTCGCTCCGGCCGTTCAAAATCTCCAGCCGCTGAAATTCGCGCGGGTGCGCGGGCAGCAGCGGATGATTGACGGTATGCGCGCCGATTGCGATCAAGTGGCTGTCCGCCATTTTCACGAGGGCGTCGGCATCGAGCGTGCGATAGTCCCAACGCGCTTCGTTCGGGGTGCCGGACCAGAGGCGGATCTGGCGCATGGCGTCGGCCTGTGCCGCCGGAGGCAAGGCCCTTAGGTGCTCCCAGACCGAGTAGAACAGGGAGCGGGACACGGCGTGCGGGAACGGGTGCCTCGCACGCCAGTCGTAGCTGTCGCCGAGCCTGTCGTCTTCCTCGAGACTCCAGGTCATGCGTTTTCCGTCGATGTCGAGCTCGAGCCTTTCCGGAAGTTTCTTTGGAGACCGGAGCAGAGCCCGCTCGAGCTGATCCCACCAGAACTCCTGTCGCCGTCCGACGGCGCCGCTGCAGACGAAGATCGTCGCCGGCACGTCATGCTCTTCGAGAATGGGCCTAGCGTTCGTCAGATTGTCGAGATAACCGTCGTCGAAAGTCACCGCGACCGCATTTTCCGGAATACTGTTCGCTGCGTGAGCGCGAACCAATTCGCTCAGGGTGCAGGGGTACGCGATCCTGCGAAGCACTTCCATGTGCTCAGAGAAGTGTTCAGGCGATACGCAGAGCGCCCACGGATCCGCGCCGGGCAAAGCCACTCGATGGTATAGGAGAATGAGAGCCTTCATTTCTGTAGAGGGCAGAAGTCTTGCGTTATGATTTCGCCACAGCGTATTAAGCAAGATCCTTCAGGCAACAATGCGACGCATGCAAGATCGCCCAATTCAACCGCATAACATGCGTGCACATTAGTCGGCCGGTGTGTGATTGGATGACCCAGACCCAGTCGGCCAGCGATCATCTCTTGGTTGCCGTGGCCCAATAATCAATCAGGTGCCATAACGCGCTTCGAGCGATGGAGGCAATCGAGGCTCGTCATGCAGCAGCCCGTCCACCCCCCGATTGCCTGGATTGCGAAAAAATCTTCACCTCCAATCATATGTGCTTTCCTCCTTCGGGTCAGGAGTTACCTGCAGTGGGTTTTCGATCAGCCAACGCTCCCAAGAAAGCGCGTGGCCAACAATCATGTCAAGGTCATCGTGACGCGGGCTCCAGGCGAGAACCTGCCCGACACGATCTGCCCTTGCCACGAGCGCAGCGGGATCGCCCGGCCGCCGCGGACCCATATGGACGGCGAAATCCTTGTTTGCTGCAGTCTTCACCGACGCGATCACGTCGAGCACCGAGAACCCGCGGCCGTAGCCGCAGTTCAAAACTTCGCTCTTTCCGCCTTCGCGCAGATATGCGAGGGCGGCGAGATGAGCGTTGGTGAGATCCGTCACATGGATATAGTCACGCAGGCATGTGCCGTCGGGGGTGGGATAATCGGTCCCGAACACCTCCAAATAGGGCCGCTGACCGAGTGCCGCCTGCGCCGCGACCTTGATCAAATGCATCGCGTGCGCCGTCGACTGACCGCTCCGGCCGCGGGGGTCAGCGCCGGCGACGTTGAAATAGCGCAAGGCTACATAGCGCAAGTCATGCGCCCGACTCACGTCACGCAGCATGATCTCCGTCATCAGCTTCGAGGTGCCGTAGGGTGAGATGGGCTCAAGCCGCGCATCCTCGCTGACAGGGTTGCTCTCCGGCGCGCCGTAGACCGCAGCCGTCGACGAGAAGATGAAATGTTTTACATTGGTCTCGACTGCGCAGGCGATTAGCGCGCGGGATTTGCAAGTGTTATTGAGGTAATAGCCGAGCGGATCGCTCATCGACTCTGGTACCACGATCGAACCCGCGAAGTGGATTATGGCGTCAATCGGATTGCGGAGCAGTAAGCGTCTGACGAGACTATGGTCGCCGACATCGCCTTCGACGAATTTTGCATCGTCGGGCACGGCCCAGCGGAAGCCGCTCGACAGATTGTCGAGAACGAGGACGTCCTCGCCGGCATCGAGCAGTTCGAGAACCATGTGGCTGCCGATATAGCCGGCCCCACCCGTGACCAGAACGCCCATGGAAGAATCTCCTGCCAAGCCTAGCCTGGAATGCACCCCAGCTTACCCTCAATTGACGTCCTCAGCGCCTTAGGTGAATTGCTGGCTCAGTGTCTTAGGTGAATGGCTGGATTTTGCACTAAGCCCTATTCAGTCAATGGTTTCTCCGCCCCATGGCGACAGATTACCTGCTTCGCAGCGTCCACGTGAAGAGCTTCGATCATTGATCGAAGGCTGGCCGCTGGCCTCTCGGCGTAGTCGTTCTTATGCTTTTGCCATTCGTTGGCCAACTAGGCCCAGTCTATGATCATGTGGTGCGTTTCCATCTCGCCGCCGCGCGGACCACGCGCGACAACCTCCGGCTCATAGACGAGATGTTATACCAGGGCTTGATAATCATGACCGATGAACCCAATCGCGCATGCCGATTGACATGATGGTCCAGGGCCGCTCGACGAGCTTGTTCCAGGCCTTGCAGCAATGCTCGACGATGTCGTCATAAGATGTGAAGACGCGGTTCGACCGCCAGTTATACCAAGTCCCGATGATCATGACCGATAGGCCCAGTCACGCATGCTATACATTCTCGACCGGGTTGAGCTCCGGCTAGCGGGAGGGGAATAAGACGATGGTGATGTTGTCGGGGACGTCAAGCTTGGCCGAGCCGTTCCAGCCGGCTTGATCCATGAGCAGGACGGCGTGGGCGCCTTGTGCAACGGCCTGCGATATCTCGGCCAGATGCATCTCCATGGTGGTGCTGTTGCAGAACGGCATGACAAGGCCGGCGTCCTTGCCCTTTTTGGGACAGATGGCGCCGAAGATGTAGGCTGAGCAGGTGCGCTGGTCGCGGGGGTTGAGGGGCCGAGTGCCGCGCTTGGCCCAGCGGCGCGTGATCGTGTTCTTCTGGCCGATGCGAGTCTCGTCCTGGAACCAGACCTCTATCTCGGCGCCGGCAGACTTGCTGCGCGCGATCTGCGCCAGCAGGTCGGGGAAGTTTTTTTAAAGGCCTCGGCGGCGTGCTCATTGTGGGCGTGATGCCGCGGCCGGGCCGAGAGCTTGCGGAAGCCCATCGCCCGCAACCGCCGGCCCAAAGTCTGCTTGGCAACCCTGATGCGGTACTCCTCCCACACCCACTGCGCCAAGTCGATCAGCCGCCAGCGCACGACCCCATGGATCGTCGGGATCGGGCCGCTATCGATGATGCGGGCGAGTTCCTGGCGCTGGACGCCGTTGAGCTTGGGTGACCGTCCCGGCGCCTTGCCATCGATGAGACCCTCCGGTCCCCCGGCATTGAACCGCAGCACCCAGTCGCGGATCGTCTGCAGACCAACACCGCCAAGGCTCGCCGCTTGCCCACGCGAGCCGGCGTCGTAGATCTCGGCAAGCGCCAAAAGGTGCCGGCTTTGGTTCGCTTCCCGCGTCCTCTTTGCCAACCTCCGCAACGCCAACCCATCAAAGTCTTCCCGCAACGCAATTGGAGCCGCCATGGCAAACCTCCCTCCGTTTGCCATGTTGAATCAGTTGGAGCCGATTCGTGAATCGCCAGTGAGTTCACACACTCAGAGATTTGGTATTAGCGCGACCAGCTAGACTAGCGTGGCGGTGACATCCTCGCCGTCATTGTCGTGCACAGCTTCCAGGCGATGATGTAGCGGGAGAAGTCGTCGAGCACGCTCGACAGATAGAACCAGCCCCAGCCGATGACCTTGAGATAGGTGAAGTCGGTCTACCAGAGCTCATTAGATGCCGTGGTCTTGTCGGCAAACTCGTGATCGGGCCGGGGCGAGCGATCGTTCAGGGCCTCTGGCCCACCGGCCTGATAAAGGTCGTACCAGCGGTAGAAGGTCGCCCGCGGGATGCCGATCTTCTCCAGCGCGCTTGACCGGCAGATGCGATTGCTCAACCAGCCGGATAATCTCGAGCTTCTCGGAGGCAGCGTATCTCCTGCGCTTTCCTCCCCATCCGCCGTCACGCTTTTTTTGAGCAGACGGTTCTCCAGGGTCAGCTCAGCCACGGCCTCCTTCAGTGCGGATGCCTCGCGGCGAAGCTCCTTGACCTCATCGGTGGTCGCCGCCCGCGCCGTATCGCCGGCCAGCCGCTTCTTGCCAGCCTCGAGAAACTCCTTCGACCACCGGTAATAGAGGTTCTGGACGATCCCCTCGCGGCGGCAAAGCTCGGCAATACTGTCCTCGCCGCGAAGCCCCTCAAGCACAAAGCGGATCTTGTCCTCAGCCGAAAAATGCCGCCGCGTCGCCCGGCGGATATCCTTCAAGACCCATTCCGCCGCATCTCTAACCGCAATGGATTTCTGTGTCATCTTCGCTCCCTCTAAAGGCTACGATGAGCCAGAAATCCTCCCTTCCTAAAACCCCTAAATCTGTCTCATAGGGGGCTTCCGACGCCTCCAGGCGCACAAGCAGCTGCCGATACTCAAAGCCGCGCTGGCAGGCCATCAGGCCAAGCACGCGACTAAACCGAAATTTGCGAAGGACCGGCAAGCCGCGTAACATCATCAACCGGCAACGCTCGTCCCGCCGAGTTCAACAATGGACGGGACATCCCCGCTCGTGAGCGCATCATGGAGACGGATCACTTGGATGGAGGGGGCAACAATCACTTCAAGCCCAAGTATTTGTCTAGAAGATCTAGAGCAGGATCATCAGGCAAGAACTTCCTCGCAAACCACGCATTCGAATTTACCATTTCTAAGAAGTCTTCTTGACCAAGCCACTTTGGGTGGCGGTTTAATTGAGGCCATTTTGAAAATCGTCTACTACCGAGTCGGCTTAGTATCAGATCAGAGTTGCATATGAGTGTTTGATAGGTTGCCTCGTCAGCGACACGGAGCCAAGGACTACCCCGGGTGGTCTCGAAGAATTTCAAGATTGCACGTCGTTCGGGATGATGCAAAAGAACCTCGGCGGTCCGGCGATTGCCGCCGAACCATTGATCGCCTGCATACACTCGGAACGTAATGGGCCATTTCCCAAAGATCTTTAACAACATGGGGCTTCTAACCCTGAGCCGTCGTTTGTCAGAGCTTTTTAGACCAGGAAGCGACATATGATAAGTGAGATACCTATCATAAGCGAGAGAACACCAGTAAGGACGAGAATGGCTGAATTCTCCTTTCTCGTCGGGTACATTAACAGCTTCCTGGACGACTCGCGCTAAGCGGCTGTCGATCAGAACGTCGAAGTCAGCTAAAAGGAGTTCGCGCCTGACCTTCTCGGCGGCTGCGATGGGGTAGTCGTTACCGCTCAGCAAAAAGAACCACTCCCACCCATCGAGCTGATGGAGCATCTCGATTGCTAGTAGACCTGCGCTCACCAGAGAAAATTCTCCCCACCGAGCGTCAATGTGCGGTCGTACAAACTGACAAACGCTCGGAAACTCGTTCTGATTTCAAGGGGCAAAGCGTGAAATTGTGGTGACACACTATTTGTGGGTCTTCGTAGAGCCGCATTAAGGTCGTAGTTAGTCGCAGGAGTTGAGCAGGGTTGCTATGAGATAGTACTACGAAGGCAACTTTAGTCACGTTTTCGGCTCTCCCCTTTGGGTTGGTTTACGCCGCCAGTTTCTCAGTCTTCTCCGTCGTGGACTCGATAGCATAGACCTCGTCGGGCGTCGTCCCGCCGAACGAGGCGCGTAGCCAGGCGGCATTACACCGATCGATCCCGAACCGGCCCAGCTCCCCGCCTCGAACGCGTTGAAGAACGCGCACTCGTATTTGGCTCAGCGTCCCAGCTGCTCGATGAAGACGTGGTCCATCGAGCGCCTCCATGATGGCACCAGACCTGGCCCGGCCGCCGCTCGATCGTCATGTGCCGCAGCAGGAGTGTAGATCTTGCGCGGCGGGTGCCGCTCGCTCGTCTTCGGCGCCTGATAGATCGGTGCCAGGCTAATCTTGCTCATCAGACGCCGCACGCGCTTGCGGCCGATGCACCAGCCCAGACGCGATAGATGCCGCGTCATCTGACGTGTGTCATACCACGGCGCCCCGAGGAATGCTGAGCCGCATGAGTCTCACCGGCTGGCGACGAGTTCACACTGCCGGAAATGGAGAGCCGCGGGTGACTGGTATTGCGTCGCAGTGCGTGCATTCTCCCCCGAAGTTCGCTGTTGCGTGTAGCCTTGGATCAAGTAAGGCGCGTTTATGTATTGATCGGCGCCGAGACTTCGATCACGTCGAACGTGGGCGTACCGTTGCAAAGTATCCGCGCGACGCGACCATATGTCACGACATTGACGGGACTATGCAGAAGCTCGGAGAGCCCGGTGCCGACGGTAACCTTCAAAATCGCATTCACCTCGATCTGACAGTTCATTCGATGGTTTATGAGCACACGGCCGAGAGGAACCTGCTCGCACAGGATCTCCTGCCGGACAACGTCCGAAACGGCATCGAGATCGAATTGCGCGAGCGCAAACTGGACGACAGCCCCTGTGTCTTGTCTAACGAGTATAATCTTGCGGCTGTAGGCCGTACCGTCGATCCTGCGCGCAAGAACCCGGACGTCGACCGGACTGCCATGAAATCGCTCCATCATTACGGTCATGTGGTCGTTGTGGACGAGGAGGGCCTTGTATGGCTCAGGTGCGCTTGAGTCAGGAATATGCTCGATCGCCACAGCGAGGGGTTGTGGCTCGGGGAAGAAGGCGGCGCGTGTGCGCCATTCGCTGAGAGGGTCCATGTCGAATGAGCGATAGCGGAAGCTTGCTCCATGCGTCAACTCGCCCGCGAGTGCAAGCACAACGCGGCATTGAAATAGGAAAGATCGCCTCGCTACGCGAGTCCGGCGGAGGTGTGCGACTCCGCGATTCGCGGCCTCATCGTTGTGCCCGCCTTGGGGGGGTCGAAGGGATTCCGCGCGGCCGGCCGCCGGAGGCTGTAGACAACCCGGGAGCCAAGTTCCGCTGCTGAGCTTCGCCGCTTCGATCTGATAAGGAGGTAGTCCGTGATCGATTCCGCGGTTGGCACCCGAACTAAACAGTCCTCGGACGTAGCAGCAAACCTCGAGCCGAAGACGCTCGGCGAAGCGATCCGGCGCAACGCCGCCGCTGCGCCGGAAGGAGCTCCGGTGATCATCTCGTCCGTTTTTAAGTCGTTCTCCTATGGCCAGCTGGTGGGGCAGCTCGATCACTTTGCCGCCTCTCTCCGCAGCGCGGGATTGGGCTGCGAGTCACGCGTCGCCATAGCTCTGAAGAATGCTCCGCAGGCGGCGCTGGCGATCGTCGCGGTCTCCTGCACGACAGTCGCTGTCCCGTTCGATCCGAACCTGACAGCCGTCGAAATCGAGGCGCGCCTTAAGCTTCTCGACCTAGATGCGGTAATCGTGCTCGCCGGAGATGATTCTCCGGCGGGCCATGCTGCCGAACGGTATGGAGTCCCTGTCATCGTAGCCGTCCCGGCGGCTGAGGGCGGGCTCGGGCTCAGTCTTGTTGTGCCTGGGGAGGGGGCCCCCCAGCGCCGCCTAACGACCCGGAGGCGGAAGCGCCAGCGTTCATCCTACAGACCTCGGGCACGACCGCCGCGGAGCCGAACCTGATACCGTATAGCCATCGCAATATGCTGGCCACTGCGGCGAGGGTGAAGAGATGGTTTAATCTGAATGATGATGATCGTTGTCTGAGCGTGAGCCCGGTGTACTACTGCCACGGCCTCACTGTCACGGTTTTCGCGCCGCTGCTGTCGGGGGGAAGCGTCGCTTTTCCCGAAAGCCCGTCTCGACTCGATCTCAGAGAATGGTTTGCCTCCCTGCAGCCATCTTGGTTGTCGGCGGGGCCCACAATGTATCGCGCCATCCTTGAGAAAGCTCAGTTGGACGCAGACAAGCCGTTGAGACATAACCTTCGGTTCGCCGTATCCGGAGGTGCAGCGTTGCCCCTGGAGATCCAAGTTGGGCTTCAATCGGCCCTCGGCGTGCCCGTTCTGGAGCACTATGGCGCTACCGAAGCTGGGCAAATCTCGGCCAATCTTCCGCCTCCCGGCCCAGCCAAGGTGGGCACTTGCGGCATGCCGGATCCCGACAGGGTCACGATTGTGGGGGAAGACGGCGCACTGCCGCCCCCCGGCGACTGGGGCGAGATTCTGGTCGGCGGTCCGACCGTTATAGCCGGGTATCTCAATGCTCCCGAGCTCAATAAGGTCGCCTTTGTAGACGGTTGGTTTCGCACCGGTGACATCGGCAGCGTAGACGAGGAGGGGTTCCTTACGCTCCACGGCCGCCTGAAGGAGGTCATCAATCGCGGCGGCGAGAAGATTTCGCCGATGGAGATCGATGTTGCTCTCCTGCGTCACCCTGACGTCGCCGAAGCCGCGGGCTTCGCCGTGCCGCATCCCCGTCTCGGCGAAGATGTTGCCGCGGCAGTGGTTCTGCGCCCGGGCGCCGCGGCGACGCCCGACGAGCTCCGTCACTTCCTGGGAACGCAACTGACTTGGTTTAAGGTTCCGCGCCGGATTACAATCATGCAGGATCTGCCGAGAGGCAGCACTGGCAAAGTGCAGCGCCGCAGGTTGAGTGAGAGCTACCGATGAGAGCTGATACCGCTCTGGAGCCGAGTTTAGAATTGAAATTGTTACGGCTATGGAATGAGTTCCTCAACAGGTCGGATCTCACCATCGACGACGACTTCTTCGAGAGCGGCGGCGACTCGCTACTGGCAGTGGAGTTGCTTGTGGAAATCGAGCGGCTGATGCAGGCGAACGATTCCGCCGTCGATTCTGTTCGAAACCGGGACGGTTCGGCGGCTGGCTGAGCGGCTTAGTCGGCAGGAAAGGCTCATTCCTCAGCCGGCTGTCAGGATCGGCGGTAAGAAAGGCCGTTTGTTCCATTTCTTTCATGGCGACTTCACACATGGTGGTGTTTCTGCCAGAAGGCTTGCTGTGATGCTCGGCCCCGACCGCCCTATATTGGCGATCGCCCCTCACGGCATACACGGAGAACGGGTGCCCGCCTCGATCGAAGAGATGGCGGCCGATCGGCTGCCCGTGATCCTACAGGCGCAGCCTCACGGTCCTTACGTGCTTGGCGGCCACTGCAATGGAGCACTGGTGGCGTTCGAAACGGCGCGCCTGCTGCTTGATGCCGGACATCGCGTCGATCTGGTGGTCATGATCGACCCAGTGGTTGTCTCTGTGCGGCGATCAGCGCGGCTTCTGCTACTCGCCGTGGATTTGATCAAGCGCACCACCGGAGGCACGCCGGATATGCGTCGGCACTCTCTCGAATTCGCTTGGGTAAGACTCGCAGAAATCGATAAGACGACACGTCTGTGGAAGAAGTCATGGACCGAACGGTGGGATGCAATCAGACGGGGACTGCGCCTGGCGCCGTCCGCCGGTCTTCGTCTGTGGAACAAGTCATGGCCCGAACGGTGGGATGCAATCGGACGGCGCCTGGGCATTCCGCGGTCCGCCGGTTTCAAAGAAACAGCGTCACTGACGACCGGCCCAGCCAAGCCCTCGGTAGATATCTCGGCGGACCCCGAACTCATTGAAGCCTATAACCGCGCAATGTCGGTTTACTACCCGTCGCGCTTGGCAGTGCCCATCCTCTACATCGCCGTGAGTTACAGCGGAGGCGGGTGGCGGCGCATAAGCCCTGAGATCGAGCTCATCGATGTTCCTGGCTATCACTTAAGCATCCTGAGAGGGGATTCTGTGGTGGCCATCATGGGCCGCGTGCGGGCCCGTCTTGACGCTCTCGATGTCCCCTCCAGGGCAAGTGCTGATGCGTAGTCCGAGACGCGGTACAAGATTCTAGCCTGTCGGTTGCCAAGCGATGCGTCCCTGGGCCTTACGTACAATGTTTCACGGATTAATATTAAAGGGCCGCCCGGCGCGGGGGACTTTGCAGCGTGCATAAAAGTAACCGGGAAGGCACTGGGGCCACTGTCGAGACCGTGGCCGATAACGCGACGCTCCGGCTAGCTTCGTCTTCGAACGGGAATACTTCGATCGGTTCACCGATTGATCGGAAACTGTGATTTGAGGAGCTCAAGCGGATGCGCTAGCTGCTCCGCGAAGCTCAACGAAAACCAATCACTCGGACGCGCTTGGCGCCAAGAAAGGGCCGCCCAAGTCAGACAGCTACTCTACTCCGCGCGCTATGTCTCACTGATTGGTTCGAGTTGGAGCCCGTCACCTGAAAGGCGGTGGGACGGGCCCTCAGAAAAGCGGATTTGGTAGAGCCACCGAAGGCCCTCGCGAACATTCCCAAATGCGACGGGGTAAGCAAAATCAGGCCATGGTGACTTCCGCAGAGTTCGCCGATACCAAATTGCATCAGCAATCCAGTACGACGGCTTGGCTGGACCCCAAGGTTTATACTTGTAGCTATAGTGCTTGATGAAGGCCCTCTCGAAGGGGAGGCACTTAGCCAATTTTTCCGTGTAATTCCACCGCTGGTGCAGCGGTGTCCACAGCCCATCGAATACTTTATTGAGTACGTCCTGATCATGCCATTCGCACAAATGCGCGTTCTCGATTGCGAAGCGTCGGGATTTCGCCAGCAAGCCCGAGGACAAAATTGCGGGCCATTCAAAAAGCAAAACGCCGCAATTGAAATACCGAGAGCCGGCTGCCATCGATAACCGGGCGACGTGGTTGTGGTCACGGATGTTATCGACGGCGCCTAGAACGTGTCCGTGCAGATCAGCTCGGAGTAGAGGCCACAGCGGGACCAAAACTCGGGTATCGGCATCCAGATAAAGGACGCGATGCCAGGTCCTGTCCAATATGAGGTCGAGATGGAGACGTATATACGTTGCCGGACTGACCCAGCCATCTACGAAGTAGCCCGAAAGATCATGATTAAAGCGGATGATCTCGGCATCAGCTCTCCGCTCGCTCAGAAATCGCCGAGCCGCTTCAACACTGTCGTCGAATGCATCGCTGACGACCAGAAATATGGGCCCGGTCACACGACCCGCGCGCCGGCATGAGATCACGGCGCAGCAGGCGGCAGGCAAGTATTTCTGATCTGTCGCGATCACGATGGCCGTTTCCATAATACATCCTCGCGAATAGTGAACCTAACGTCCGCCTCCGCCAAGCGGCGTAGTTATAAAGGCGGTCACGGTGCGTGGCAATGAAGGAACGATCCCCTCGTCCCGAACGAGGTGCGTCATCGCTTGCTCCTTTCATTCTCAGCCATTTGCTTTGCCTTTCGCCCCCGCATGTTCCTGATCAGTTCGGATGTATCTGGGGCCTTTCTGGGGCGGTGCGGAAATGCTCTCGGCTGCCTCCCGGTGATAGTCCGGGTGGTGATGCCCGCAGTTCTTGAGCAGCGTCTCGACGCTCATGCCGAGATAGCCAGCGGCTTCCCAGGGGTTGGTCCCTGCCTGCATCAGCCACGTTGCCGCCGTATGGCGAAGCGTGTGACGGATGACCTCGTCGTCGAGCCCCGCCTCGTCGCGTGCGCTCTCCCATCCCGTGCGCACTGACTTGACAGGCTTGCCGCTCCACTCGACCAGGAACCGGCGACAGATACCGAGCCGAACCCATCGGCGAAGATGAGGCAAAAGGCGCGGGCGGTTGCGGCTTCTTGTTCTGCAGCGCGCCGGGCGGCTTGCGAAAGAAGATGAGCCAGCGCGTGCGCCTAGGTGGGGCGTGGGGCAGCCACACGGGTACGCGCTCCGAGCAGAGCCGTTGCCCGAAGTGGTAGGTGATTGAAGCCTGCAGGTCCTCTAGCTCGCGCCGCGCTCCGTCCTTGGGCGCGTGGCGGAATACCGGCGGCAGGACTTTTCGTTCACTTCGTCGAGCATCTTATCGCCCCAGAAGCCGAGCAGAGCCACAGCCCGCTGTGCTGTCTCTTTGGGGCGCGCGTGAGCAGGGTCCTTCTCTGCAAGGTAGATGTTCACAATGTCGGCGACCGGGTCAGCGGCGGGATCGCGTCCGCGCTTTCGTGAGGGTTGATACTTTTTGGTGATGTAGTCGGCGAGAAGCCGCTCAGCTGCTTCGCGGTCGCCATAGCCGCAGCCCGTGCTAACCTAACACGCTCCGTGTCGGATCACCCAATGGGGCTTGTGGCTAAGCCGTTTGCGTCTCGTCTCGCTCCTCGCAAATCAGAAGTCTCGGCCCTTTCCCTTGCCTCGGCATCGTGCTCTCCACTTCTTGAGTTCTCTGGGCGTCACAAAATCCTTGTTGCCGAGGCGCTCAAGGAGCACCTTCAGTGCATGTTTGATCTTGTCGTCGTGCCCTCTAATCAGGGGGTCCTCGCTCAAACGTGTCCCAGTCTGCTGCCGTCGGGGATGATGGTGACGTAGAGGCACTTGTAGCCAAGCTTCATCGAGACCACGGCGTGCCCGGATTCGTGGTTTCAGCCTTGCACATGTGCAATGATGGCACCGATCATGAAGAAAATGGATCATTGCCGCTGGCCCTCTCGTCTTCAACCACGGGTGCTGACTGATCCTCAATAAGCCGAGGCTCGAGCCGATCCAGCTTCGCTTGTTCATCCATCTTGTCGAGGAACTGCAGGAAGGCTTGGTCCATGTTAAGGGCGTGCTTGGTTGTGATCTGCTCCCTATAAACCTCAGGCATTCGGTTCTGCAGCGATAGGCGGCTGAGCGCCAACATCTTGGCAGTCGAACCTCGGCGAGATAGCGATGAAGGCGCTCTGAGAGCCTGCCAAGACACAGCACCGAGCTTCACTGCCCTCGTTGCAACACGAGTGAATGTACTGTCGAACGTATGGGCTTGGCTGAGTGACGAGGACTTGGAAGGGCGGCTCGTAAAGGCCGAATACGACATTGCACTGACCGCCGAACCAGTTGTTGGCCTTTCCAGTCTTCAATGCCCGCGCGGACTTCTCAGATGCCGGCTCTTTGCCTATGCGCCCGTGGGCCATGCTCCGCCCGGAACTTTGACTTTCGCATGGAGTTAATGCTTTAGTAACCCGAATTGACCCTTGGTCATAGTTCAGCGTACAGGGGGGATGCATGCGTACGCGCGCGATTCCGCGCAACGCCGTTATTAATGTTGACAAGACTGCGGCGTTGAACGCGCCCCCGTGGGGACTCCCTCAGATAATAGGGTTCGAGCACGAGGCGGCGGCCTTTACTGGCGGCACGACCTCTATAGTACCACGGATCGCGAACGTCTCCGCGTCAGGATGGATTGCGCTAGCAGCCTGTGTCGTGGCGCTGATGCTTGCGTTGCAAACATTGCAAGGGCGAAGCGTTGACTACGATGAAGGCGTCTACTGGCAGTCCTTGCGCGCCATGGCCAACGGTCATCCCCTCTTTGGCTCCGTGTTCAGTTCACAGCCCCCGCTGTTTCTCCTCAGCGTATATCCCTTCTACATGGTCTTCGGACAAAGCCTGAGCGCTGCCCGGCTGGCGCTGGTCTTCTTCTCGCTTGCCGGGGTGACAGGAACGTACGTCGCTGGGCGCGCACTGGGGCATCGCACCATTGGTGCAGTGGCGTGCCTGTTGCTCTCGCTCGACCCCCTCTACGAGCACGGCGCACACACATTGCAGGCGGAACTGCCCTCTATCGCGCTGCAAGTATGGGCGGTGGCCTGTGCGGTACTGGCCATGCGCGCCACCGGACGACGGCGGGGCTGGCTGGCCGCCTGCGCCGGCGTTCTGCTGGGTTGCGCGTTGCTCACGAAGCTCTTTGCCATCGCGGCATTTGTCCCGATTGTGCTGTATCTTAGCGCGCCATTCGCTAGGCGCTGGCTTGATGACGACGGCAGTCTCAAACAGCCGCCGTGGAGGTTGATTCAGGAGGATGATCTGCGCCAGATAGCGCCGACGCTGGGACTGCTGGCCGCCGGCCTTCTTGGCGTCATCGTTTTTATACTTTTGCCATTCGTTGGCCAACTAGGCACAGTCTATGATCAGGTGGTGCGTTTCCATCTCGTCGCCCGTCAGACCATGAGCCATCCACTGCGCGAAAATTTCCAGCTCATAGGCGTGATGTTGCTCGCCGCACCACTGATCTATCTCGCAATGCTGGCAGTTCTCGTGATCGCGTGGCGACGCATGTGGGTGAGCGTGCCCCTAATTTTGTGGGCGATTGCCGCATTTGTGACCCTGGCGCAGCAGCAGCCCATGTGGGAACAGCATATTGTGCTGCTGAGTCCCGCGCTAGCGTTGATAGGTGGATGTGGTGCCTTTGCCGCGTGGCGGGTTTTCACGGCAGGCAGGCAGCGCACCGGACTGGCGATCACGCTTATATTGCTGGTGCTGGCCGGTGGCGCTGGTCTGGCGATCAACTGGCCGCGTAACGCGAGGGCAAACGCGCCGACCGCGCGCGAGCTTGAGATGGCGATTGCGCTTCAGAGCGTCAGCGCGCCAGATGAGGTCGTCCTCTCCGATGACCAGTATGTGGCGGCGCTCGCCAATCGCGATTTGCCGCCGCAACTGGTCGACATATCCGGCCTGCGTATTATCAGCGGCTTCTTGACGGCGGCGCAACTGGAAGATTTCATCATCCGCAACCGCATTCGCGTAATCCTCTTTGCCAGTGGCCGTTTCAATAGCCGTTTCGACCTGCTCCCCGGATTCCGCGCGTGGGTCGCGCAACATTACACGCAGGTCGCGACTTTTGGCCATGATGGCGCGCTCTTCCTGTTGGAGCCGAGACGACACAACGCTCCAGTGTAGTGGGCTAAGAGGCTTTTCTACCCTCGTTGAGCCGTTAGGTCCTCTACCGAAAAGCCATGAGGTGCTTTTTTCAAGAAATGCTGCACCGTATTTGAGCAGAGCTTGAATCGAAACTGATTGCGTTTATTTCGACCACCAGCCGTTCGATCAACTATTAACCAGCCCGCCGCTTCAAGCCGAAGGATGATTTTTATGACGGCACGGCGCGTCAAGCAGCAGGCCGCGGCCAGCCTCTCGTAGGACGGATAGCACTGCCCGGTCTTAGTATTATGGAACCGGAATAGGAGTACGAGGGCGACTAATTTGTCGCCTCCCAACCGCCAGTCAGCCGCGATTTCAGCAGCCATAGCAGCCTTGTCAGGGAGGGATGGCGCGCCGTTCGAGAGCGTGTCGAGTTCGAGCAGCGGAGCGAGCGATTTAGCTTCCTTGAAACCAACTTTCACAATCTGGGTCATGGCTGCTCCCATGGCTCAAGAGAGCCAACGTGAAGTACGCCAGCGACGAGGCTACGACCCCTGTCGAAGATCGTAGTACGCCCCTCATTTGGCTCGGGCTCATCCAGCCAGCATGCGGCGTTCAGCCAAGTAGTCGGGTGTTTGATGAAACGTGGCTCTGTGCCGTGCTCGCGACATTGCTCTGCATATCGCTCCGGCTATCAGCTCGGCTACAGTCGCCTGGCGCTTCTTAAGATGGTGCGAGTGAGGAGTTTCCAGCCCTTTGTGGTTGAACGTCACGGTGGCTGCCCTCCCGGGAGGGCCCAAAAAGGGGGTAGGGGTAGGGGGTATGGCACTCCAGCTACTTAACCCTGCGGTGGCCGTTACTGTTCCCGCCTTGTTCGCGCACCTCAACAGACCACGGCTCAAAAAATTTTTTGCAAATTTCGTGAGGCCTAACGCGGGCCTGTTATGCAGGCGGTTCTGCGTGCCCGTTGGGGAGAGAGCGCGCCCGCTGAGCCCTATCAGTCATCGTGATCTGTCCTGGGGCTTTGGCCGGACTCCGCGCGGGGGAGCCCGCCGCTCCTGTTTGCAAGTGGGGCGGTGGTTCGCGTGTCGAGCGGCGTATTGAGGCTCGTTTCTGGGGCGATATCTGGGGCGGTTGGGCTGTCTAATTGATTGAGTTTATTGCGGGAAGGAGTGGTCGGAGTGGGGAGATTTGAACTCCCGACAGACATGATCCGACACCCGAAGAGATCGCGGCCGTGATCGCCGCATCATCGCGGCGCACGAGGCCAACGACACGGCGAGCGGGAGCCTCGACAGGGAGAACGGCGTCGCCCTTGACAAACATGGCGAGCTGCAAGGCTTCGGCTTCAGCTGCGCCCGTGCACGCGAGCACCTCTGCCAATCAAAGACGGTCACGACTGTCTCCGCGTCATTCTGGCCACCGCGATGCCGTGGTACCTGGCCGCGATGTTGTCGGATATAAAGAAATCGCGCGGTAGGTAGATCGTAGCCGTCTAGCGCGCTGCGCTTGAGAGTAACAATAGCCCCAAGCAACATTCTGACACGTGTGGATCAGCCTACAACAAACCGCAGTTTGGTCGCCAATTCCTCTAGTGGCACGGCCAAGTCAGGATCCTCTGAGAGGTCAGGCTCCTGTGACAACACATCGGTTTGACGATTCCGGCAGACAATGGAGTGATAGTTAAGACCGCGAAAATTGGATATTTTCTCGAACATCTTCAGTCGCCATGGGGCCGAGAACAGCTCGATCACACTGGTTCCATTCCTGCAGAATGAGAGATTTGTAAGGGCGGCCCCGTGTATGCCGACAATTACATCCGCCCCTGCGAAGAGCCGGATCTGGCTGATAAACGGCATTTTCGACAGTTGGTAGGCTTCAAATCCCAAGGGCTGAAGCACCGTGGAGAAACACTCCTCCTCGTTGAGCAATCGCCTATTGGACGCATCAGTACGCCCGATATACACAAGGCGGTTGTATTCTTGATCGGATGACTTCTCCAGGAACGCATCGCGAAGCCATTCGACGATCCACGTGGGAACGTCCTGTACATTGGGGCGAGGATGCGTAGTGCTGATAACCGCGTCCGCTGCGACGTGAGGCGTCTTCCTGCTCGATATGCGCGCTTCGCGCGGAATCCCGAGGAGGTCCAGAGTCTCGACCTGAAAACGAAGGACGTCATCAGGAACGAGATAAAAATCGACGTTCTCTATCAGACCTGCTTTCTCCACGAGGTAGATACGCGGGAGAACAGCCGTCAGCCAGTGATAATAGTTCTTATTGCTGGGCCAGCCGGTTAGCAGAGACAATACGGTCCCCCTAACTCTTCGTGGCGCGCCCCAGATGCGGCCCCAGCCAAAGGCTGGACTTTGCTCGGGCGGCAATTCGGGTTCGGCGATTTTGAGCCGCTGAAAGGACGGCCCCGGCAAGAGTTCGTTCTGGGCGGTCACAGCGAGGTATTTGTTACAGTCGGTCTGCAGCCGCGCGTTCGGAACTCGGAACACTTGGTAGGCGTGCTTGCAATTGTCGAAGCTTACGTTCCAAGCCACCAGACCGTGACCGGCGGGATCCCGGCACACCTTTCTCGGCCTGAACCGCCAATCAAAGGCGAGCGTCCGGTAAAGGCGCCACCGATAAACTCGACGGATGGCTTTCCTTGCCGCTTCGACAAGTGCCTCAGGAAGTAGCTTGCTCAGTCTCGGTCGTTGCACAGCATAAGGCCCAGGGATGGGACCGTTTGGGAAACCGACAGGCTCACGATTTGCCGCCGCAATTGGTGTACACATCACGTGTGCGTATTGCCAGCGGCTATTGACGGCTCGAAAGAACAAGGAACAGACTGTACTTCGGAAAGCGGGTTCGTGCTCCGCAGAGGATTCTCAAATCGCCCGAAGTAGCTCCTTTGGCTGGAATGAGAGTAAAATTGTCGTGAGCGTCGTGCGAGAAGATCGCCGTCGCCTGGAGGCGGTCGTCTCGGAGCGTAGTGGACTCCAGAGGCGCGTCTGGCGCGCGAACATCATTCTTACCGCCGCCGAGGTTGCGGTACCGCCGAGATGATGCGCTGGACGGGCAAATCGCGGCCCGTGTCGACGGGTTGCTGCGCAACAATTCCCATCAAAAACCCCTCCCAATCACGTGCCCGCGGCAGTCAAGCGGAGGAGGCAAGCGTTAGAAACGCTTCACTAGGGAAAGCTCATGCGACCCTGACATGACGGCTGGCGCGGTTGGTCGGACAATTTTGCCCCCGTGAGACTCCTTGCCCGAAATCCTAAATGGGGAGAACCCTTCAGCGTGTACCATCACTATGGCTGAATCTGCATCTCGAACCCCGAGCCCAAGTGAGTATTTTCCAGAATTCAAATCGAGTGGCCCAAGCGGAATCTCGAGCTGATAATCTCCGGGCTTAAAGAGAAGCGGTTCGCTTTTGTTATCATGTAATGGAAAGCTTATCACCGCGTTTCTTGCTTCATCGTGAATATAAATGTCAACATATGCTCCTCTATACTCACTTTGTATTTGTAGATGAAGCACAACAGAGGCTTCTGTGCCTCGAGAAAGCTGTTTCTCTGGGTTAAGACAGAATTCATCACCAATTTTCAATAATAGATTTTTAATTTTAGCTTCGCCGGTACCCCACTCTTGGCGATCCAATTTAATCATGGAATAGTACTGATTGATCCCATTTGCAGGTTCCCTCGTGTCAATCAAACATTGGCCGTGCTCCAGAACGATCACGCGAGTGCAAAACGCCGAAATAGCCGGCATACTGTGCGAGACGAAGATGACGGCCGAATTCTGTGAAAGCCGCCGAACCACGTTCAAGCACTTGATAATGAAACCGATATCGCCCACGGCGAGGACTTCGTCGAGCAAGAGTACGTCAGGCTCGATCAGGATAGCGGCAACCGCAAACCCCAAGCGCACACTCATGCCGGAACTATAGCTTTGCACAGGAGCATCAATGAATTCGTGAATTTCAGCGAAGTCCACGATCTCATCAAACTTTCTATCCACTTTTTGCTTGCTGACGCCAATTACGCTGGCGTTTACATAGATGTTCTCCCGCCCTGTGAGCATCGGATTGAATCCGGCCCCCAATGCTATTAGGCCGCCGACCCTGCCGCGAATTTCAATGCGGCCTTTGTCTGGCTTGATGAGGCCGTTCAGCATTCTGAGCAGCGTGGTCTTTCCGGCGCCGTTATGTCCGATCAATCCTAGGCACTCTCCTCGCCGCAGCTCAAAGCTGATATGTTTCACCGCCCAAAATTCATCGGCGCGTAATTCGTGGCTGGAGTTGCTGCATCCCAGATCGCTAGCAATATCGTGTACTCCATACCACAGAGACTTCTTGAGCGATCGGCAGAAGCGTTTGGATACACCCTCAACGCGCACTAACGCATCAGGATGCGTTGCGTCGCATAGTTCGTCGATGTTTGTATTCGTCATGCTTGTACTTATGGTGATGCCTGTGTTGTGACCCAGCTACGAGGGATTATTATCGGTCCCAGTATAGGCCCTGACCGTGAGCCTGATAATAATCTCGTCCACGCGTTTCCCATGGCGACGGTAGCACATCGCCTTCGTACATCATCGCTCATGTGGGCTCGTTTTAGCTCCCGAGCCGCGCGACGAGATGCGGCAGCGCCACGTGGTAGGCGATCCACCCCACGGCCAGAAGCACCGCCATCAGAGCCGTGACAGCGATGAAGCCTGCGAGCTGTGGCGTCGCACCCAGCGTCAACCAATCCCGCGTGGTGACTACAAGCGGCGTGAGCGGGTTGAGCGCCACGATTTTCGCGACAAGACCGGATTGCGGCGTCGGATAGAGCACGGGCGTCAAAAGCATCAGGAAGCTGGTGGCGATGGGCAGCGCCCGCTGCACGTCACCATAGAGCACTCCCAACGGTGTCAGCAGCAGACCAATGACGAAGCCTGTTAGCACCAGTGCTAGGATGCCGAGAGGAAACAAGAGAATGGTCACCGGCGGTACGATGCTGTACCAAGCGAAGACCCCAACAAGGAGCAGAAGCCGCACCGCGAAGCTGAAGCCCACCTGCATCAGCCCCGATAATAGAAGCGCCTCCCGCGGGAAGTTGATGCGCGTCAGCATGGACAGCGCGCTGGAGACCGCCCGTAGCGGACTGTTGAGAGCATCCGTAAACACCTGCCAGATCGTAGTTCCGAGCATGGCATAGGCGCCATAAGGCAGTGGTGTTTCACCGATTTTGATGACGCCTTGAGCGTTGAGAAAGATGAAGGGCAGGCTTGCCATCAGGGGGGGAATGAACACCCAGACATAGCCGAGCAGGCTGGTGCGATATTGCGCTCGGGTGTCCCGTACGAACAGCCGCCAGGCGAGCTCGCGAGAGGCGACCAGATCCCGCGTCATGTCGCCGAACAATTTAACGGGACGCCGCAACGGCAACTCCCGCGTATAGACAGTTATCGGGAGTTCGTGTCGGCAATCGGCCAGCGGACCGCCCTCGGAGATCGGATCGTTCGCCGACTTCGCGTTCGGCTCAACAGAAGCTTCCGACGAGGTCAACCACATATCTCGCGAATTCTCCAGGGCGAAGCGACGGGCTCGACGAGCTCCGCTGCCGGTTAGGCGACGAGGCGCGTAAGCTGCCATTGCTAGGGCAAACGTCAGGGCAACGTCAACTTCGCCAAGTTAAGGCCCTCGGGGGCGACGGTCTGACTTCAGCATTTTTCAGCACTTTTGTCTCTCCTCCGTGCGATGCGGATTGGCACACGGACACCGCTCTGCCGCGCCTGGCGCTCAATTTCTACCCGGCGGCGCTGTTCCTGATCTTCACTCGCCTGGATCTGGGCAAGCGCGAGGTGCTGCGGATAAAGCTACATCCCCGGTGGGAGGAGCGACCCTGTCTCGATGTGATCTTATTCCTCTTTCGTAGGGGTGATCGGTCCCATTCAGTCCTCCAGTGGCAGCCTGCGATACTGATCAATTCTCGGCCGTTCTTCAATTCAAGCGTTCAAACCGCTCGTTGACTCGGGCATATTTGCGGCAAGGACTGCCGAGCAACCGTCCTGCTACAAGCGATGCGCCACCGCGAGGGAATCTATGTTGAGCTCCTGCCACCAGCGTCTTTCATCTCCTGCAGCGTGATTTACCGAATGGTGGATCGCACCAAGGGAACAGTGAACTCATCGCTCACCTTGAGCCGCAGTCCCCTAGGCTGGGCATGGCGGATGTGATAGGCGTGAGCCAGCGATCTCCCACAAATGAGACAGGAGTACTGGGCTACAAAGCGCAAATGCGCACGCTCCAGCTAGCTCGTCTTGCTTGGAATCACTACCGGAAGATCCGATTGTGGCTTAGCCGCTCTCAACGCATTTCGATTCTGAGGGAGCACAAACCCAGCGGATCGAGAATCGTTGAGGTCGGGGCCAGGGCCAGATGCGATGGATAATGCGATGCATACCAGCAAAAGCGCCCGCCGCTCCCTCGTGCTCTTTTGCATAGCCTTTTTCGCCTATGGGCTGATGTTCACCGCCGGGATTTATAACAAGAACGCCACGAGTTCGCATCGGCTTATCCATTTCACTTGCGGAGCGCGGGAGCCTTTATATCGACGATTTCGCCCCCTTGACCCGTGACAGAGCAACGCTTGGCGACCACTTCGCCTCCGATAAGGCTCCCGGCATGAGCTTTCTAGCCTTGCCGGCGGTGGCAGTTGCCGTGAGAATTGTGCGCCACCTCGATCCAGACACACGGTGGCTGCGTCCAGCCGATCAGGCGGGGCCTGGTTACGTGACGACCGCCCCTTCCTTGAGATGGGTCATGTGGCTTGCCACATTGACAACCTCCTCACTTTATACGGCGCTCGCCGTAGTCGCGCTATTCCGCATTGCGTTACTGCTCAATGTGAGCGCCCAAGGTGCGCTCTTCGGTGCGATAGTTTACGGGTTTGCGACACCGACGTGGGGATGGGCGACCACGTTTTATAGCCATGCAACGTGCGGCGCATTTTTGGTCTTCGGCCTTTGGTGTGTGATCCTAGCGAGCACGCCGGGGCGTCAGTGGTCGAAGGCCAGAACCGTTGCCTTGGGGCTAGGGGCGGGTCTGTTGCTTGGATCCGCCAGCGTCATTGAATACCCCGCCGCTTTAGCGGCTCTCTTAATTGCAGTTTATGCCATTTGGAGATCACGTCGTCTCACGCCAGATGGAACGGCCCTCGCCGTTGGGGGGGCAGTTGTTGGCGCGTTAATCGCTGGGATCGTCCTGATGGTGTACAATAATGCGGTGTTTGGCTCTCCGTTCTCGTTGAGCTACAGCTATTCAGACTGGCATGACATGCACGAAGGCCTTTGGAGTATTCGTTGGCCAAATCCTGTTATGGCCATCAAAAGTCTATTTAGCGGCGAGCACGGCTTACTTTGGCTGTCTCCCATCCTGGTGCTTACACCGATCGCATGGTGGTCAATGGAGACTGCTGGACAGCGAGCACTCATGATCCTCTGCCTAGCCATTTTCCTTTCATTTTTGATCATCAATTCTGGAGTGAGTGATTGGGGCGGAGCGTCAACGGGACCACGTTACATCACGCCTTCGCTGCCATTCCTCGCATTGCCATTCGCCTGGCTATGGGAGAAGAGCAGAGTCTTCATGCGGAGTACGCTGTTGGGAGTCGCGATCCTCAGCAGCATCATTTGCTTCGCTATGGCGGGGATCCAGGTTCTTGAACCTCCTAATAGAAATGTGAATGTAGTTGTGGTCACCCTATTGCCGGCATTGGCAAGAGGGGATCTTCACAATTTTGTCTTGGCCGAATTAGGAATGAAGCGGCACCTATGCCGCTTGGCGCTTGCCTTATATGTATTTTTGATCTGTGGCGGCCTCGTCACTCTATGGATCGGGATTGCGAGCCCAAGACTAAAGTCTCTTGCCGAGTGCTACTCCCCAGACCTCCATTAAGTGTCCGGTCTGGAGACGGCCCAACTCCAGTCGCCGCTGGATAACGGGCAATGTCAGATAGACTGAGAATGCCTAACTCGGATCTGAAGTCAGAGAGTAGCCTAATTTTCAAAACCCACGGGTAAGCCCTTGTTGCACGGCTGCTTCTAAAGTCACAATTGGCCCAGGTATGAATTGGGTCGGGCAGCTGATCAGAATTGGCCAGACGAACAGCGCCCTTGTGCTACGCTTTGTTGCGTCGCTGCGCGTCAAGTGCTCTGCTGTTCCGGTGCTCCGAGGCGTTTTGGGCGTGTCTAAATGGCTCAGACAAACAATGCGGAAAGAGGCAGATCGACCTTACCGCCTGCTGCACCGTGGACTGGCTCCGTTCATTCTGTTGGTCTGGTACTTGTCGTCCTATTGGCCGCTGGGCTGCGCTTCCATGATTTGAACCGCACGAGTTTATGGTTTGATGAAGCTGTATCTTGGCAGCAAGCCAGCAAGCCATTCCTAGAGATGATTGCCGCGACGGCGCGGGACAATTATCCGCCGCTCCACAACATCATCCTTCATGTGACGATCGCACTTTTCGGCGACGGGGAGACGGCGCTGAGGGCTCCGTCTGCCCTGCTCGGCGTCGCCAATGTTTATGTGCTCTACCTGCTAGGCTCCGCGCTGTGGGATCGCACCACAGGGTTGATAGCGGCGTTGCTTCTGACGCTATCGGGCTTCCATGTCTGGTATTCTACCGAAGCGCGGATGTATGCGCTTCTAGCGTTCACGGCCACGCTCTTTGTGCTCACAGTGGTCTACGCCACGCGGCGTCCTAACTGGCTGACTCTCACTGGATGTGCGGCAGCGGGCACAGCGCTTCTTTATAGTCACGTCTATGGCAGCTTCGTATTCGCTGGCGTCAACATCGTTGTACTGACGGCTCTTCTACTGCGCAGTCACTGGCCCGCTGTGGATTGGAAGAGTTGGGTCGCCTCACAGGCCGTTCCAGTCTTCCTTTTCCTTCCATGGGCACTAATTCTGTGGGGGCGTGCTGGTGATAGGGAGGGCTCTTGGATACCTGAACCCACAGCGGGATTTTTGCTTGCGCAGGCTTCGGAACTCGCCGGAGGCCAACGAGCGCTAATGGTTCTAAGCACACTTGCCGGCCTTTCACTACTCAATCTAGCGGCACTCTTTCCACGCTTTTGGCGAAAAGAGAGCGCATCTTCGCCAACAAAGGCGAAATCCTGGCTAAGAGCTGATTGGCAGAACGCCGTCCTCATGGGATGGCTTGTTGCCCCGATCTCCGCTGCCTACTTAATCTCGGTTATCGGAAAGCCAATTATAGTCGAGAAGTACCTTATCTGCACCCTTCCAGCCTTTCTACTTCTGGCAGCGCGGGGCCTCAGGTGCTTCAATTTTAGCATCCCCACCACCGCAGTCATCCTCACCATTGTCGTTTTTACGGTCGTTCCCAGTATTCAGTATAACATGTTCGTAAGAGACCGGGATGACAACAGGGGGGCAGCTCGAGCATTCGCGAACCATTATCTGCCTTCTGACCGAGTATTTTTCATCCCCTCCTATGCACGTGTACCTTTCCGATACTATTTCCGCAGATCCCTGGCCGACTCGTGGGGCTACAGGGAGGCTGCTGATGTATCTCCAACTGATTTGAATATTGGCAGGTTTTGGTTAGTTTTTATCCAACGCCAAGCCGACGATGCCAACCGAGTGATTTCAATAGCCGAGCGGACTCACTTAATGACATACTCGCTGCTCTTGCCACAGCTTAAGATGTTTCTTTTCGAGCAGCGCGACAATGGACATCGAGAAGTCCGGCCATTCTTAGTCATGTGCCCCCCTAAGCCGACACAAGTCATACTAGCCACATGTGGACTTTCAATCTGAATTTATCTTGAGCCGGCCCAGTTGCCACATTCGAAGTGACCTTGCCGCCTGGAATGCCGTCATCGTGAGGTAGAGTCCGTTCCTTCAAGGGAGGAGATGGGCGAGATGCGACGGAGCAAGTTCCCGGAGGAGAAGGGAGGTGCACACAATGAGGAGCCGCGCGGCCGGTCCGTACCCGAGCCGCTCCGTCGGATAAGCGATACACAAGATTTTTGTCGATTATTCCCCCGACATCCGAGCATCACGATCGGAGTAATCAATTTTATCATCTGCGAGGCTATGTATCACCAATCTGACGTCGATTCATAACCGAGTTTGAGCAATACATCATTATAATTTTTATTAAAGTATTCTTTGTGTTGCGGCTTGAAGTGGTTCACCCAATCGCCTGCCACACCCTTTCGATAGTGACTACAAGCGTCTTCCATTCCTCGACCACGCCCCTTCGTCATTTCTGAAAAGCGGATCTCGTAAATATAGCCTAGCAAAAATTCGACTGGAATTTTCGGCAGCACATACTTCGGCACAACTATGGACGGAATCCGGTACAGATAGCCCAAATCTCGAATGCCACTCGCAACCGCGGCCAGCAACCTGGTCCTGAGGGGTGTGTTCTCGGCAGCCGCCTCGATAAAGAGGAGAGCCCTCACTATTTGGTCATAGGGATTTGCAACAACATCTTCCATCTTCAATTCCAGGACATTCTCCTGTGCGTAATCCCATTCATATAATTGTTTGAATTCTCTCCTGAGAAATTCCATTTCCAACAGCAGGCCATCATCCTTCGATAGCTTTTGCAATTCAGCTCTATAAGCGCTCAACTCCGGCCAGTTGTCGGTAGCGTGCGAATGGAGGTGAGAAAAGTATGCTGAAACCACAATATCTCGCGGATCCCTGATGATGTGAAATCCGACAAAGTCTTCCAACGTCCGGACAATTTCCATATCAGGATCTTGGTATGATAACATGTCGACTTTATTTCTGCGGACATATTCAGATCCAGATATGTTCATCTCAACATAATTCCAGCTTAATTCATTGCAAACGCGCTGCAACACGTGACGGACCCAAGTTGTCATGCACTTATGGTGGCCGAAATAAACCCGCAGTCTACTGTTAGGCACTGGAGTCATTCGCAATCCCTCCGTTTCCCTATATCTACAACACGGAACAAGAGGGAATCCAGGCCTCGTCGCTAGAAAAAGCAGGTGGCTCAGCCAAACAATCCGGGGGCTGCAAGATAGGTTGTCCTGTGCCTCTACGCATGCAGACACTGCTGGCTGGACCTTGATCTCGAAAGGGCCGAATGGAGTAGTCGAGCGGCTAGCTGGTCGCGCTAAGTCGTAATTGGCGCTGACTCTCGCGGCCGCCCCTCATGGAAAAACAGCAGGCCGAAGACGACCCAGACCAGGACGATCGGCAGTGACTTCCGCAGCTTCTCCGGGGTCAGGAATATCGGCAGAAGGAAGTCGACGAGCGGGTTGCTAAATTCGGAGGGCGCGAACATGCCCGCTACTGCGCAGATCAAGGACAGGACAAGGCTCGCAGCCAGCAGGACCAGTGTCACTGTCCGGGCCCAGAAGGCGCGCGGCCAGGCAAAGGCAAGCGCGAGGCAGCAGAGAGGCAGCATCGGCACGAGATGGCGTGGCCCGGTCGACCAGCCACCATGCCAGTAGTAATAGCTCGCATTGATCCAGAGGAATGAGCAGAGCACGAAGAGAATCGCACCCGCCGCGACGCGCGTGCTCGGCTCGCGCCACATCACATAGAGACCGACCGGGACCAGCACCAGAACTGGAGAGAGCGGCAGCAGGCCGCGATAGAGGCCGAACAAAAGTTCCACGGCTACGCTAGGTTTGGGCCAGGTGATGCCGAATAACCCTTGCTGC
Organism: uncultured Alphaproteobacteria bacterium; assembly: GCA_963804705.1. Lineage (GTDB taxonomy): Bacteria > Pseudomonadota > Alphaproteobacteria > Rhizobiales > Methyloligellaceae > Methyloceanibacter. The sequence continues at coordinate 240,202 of CAWDRM010000018.1, read as the reverse complement.
ATGCCCTCGAAGCCAACGACCGCCGAGTATCCGAGCGTGAACGGCGAACCGAAGGCCAGCTGGTTGTAGACGAGCAGCGGCAGAAGCCCGAGGACGCCGCCAAGCACCAGCCCGGATGCCATCCTGAACAAGGCGGCGGCACCCAGACGCGCGGCAAGAGCCAGCGTGAGCACCCCGCCGAGAAGGCAAGCAGGCGCGGCGGTCAGGTCGACGACAATCGTATAGCCCAACAGCATTCCCAGCCCCAGACCGAACAGCATGGATGGAGGCCGGGACTGACCGGTCCTGTCGCCTGCGAACGCGAAGGCGATGGCCGCTGCGACGAACATTAGCAGGCTGCCGGAAACCGAATGGGCGAGGAAGGCCGTCGACCAGCCGAAGAAAGGTGTGGCAAAGGCGAGCGCGCCCGCGGCGAAGAGCGCTCCGGTGCGCGTCGCCCCCAGGCGAATGGCAGTGAGAAACAGCACGGCGGTGGCAAGGGCCGAGATGAGCCCGTTGATGGCGATGCTTGCCACTTTGGCAAAGCGCGCGAAGTCCGCGGGTTTGTTAAAGTTGACGGTGCCGCCCGTCGCATTGATGACCAGCGCCGTCGCGGCCACCGCGGGAATTGCCAGAAACGAGAGGCCGGGAACCTTGTCGGCATAGTAGTGGCCTTTGACCAGGGCTCTTGTCGATAGTGCGATCGGCAAAGCGGTCGATGTCGAGCCGGCCCGACTCCACGATGGAAAGGGTCAGGCCCAGACGGGTGACGACTTGCGCATCGCCCGGCCCCTGTGGTGCCAGCCAGCTGAAAGCGGCAAACGATAGCAGAAAGATGCCAAGAGCCGTCATGCGGTTGCTCAATCCTTCGGCACCGTGCGTGGAACGAATTGTCATGAGCCGACTGTGTTTGAGTTGCTAATGATCAACGCGACCCCGTATGGGGGGCGTGCCCGCGTTCGGATGGCGGCGAGCCGACAATACATAGAGACGGAATCTATACTCGCAAGGTGTCGCTTCAGCTTCATGCACTCGCCTAGAATCTCGGCAACTTCCTGCGGGAGGCGCTGCCCGAGACGGCGGAGCCGTGGTTGTTGACCAGCTTGCGCGAGAAACTCATCAAGATCGGCGCCAAGCTCGGTCGCTACGTCGTCTTCTAGATGGCCAAGGTCGGGGTGCCGCGGCAGCTGTTCGCTGATATCCTAGGGCTCATTGCACGACTACGTGCGCTGCCGTGACCGGCGTGAAAGGTTCAGGGATGACGTACGAAGTTACAGACAGAGGAGGTGCGCCTCGGTGACAAAAAAAGAGCCTGCTGGGTGCGCATGGAGGGCAAATGCGTCAGCCTCGACGGGCCCGCGCGGAGGTTCGCTTCGCTTCGGCCTTGTTGGCAAAGTCCAAAGGGCGCACAATGACGTGAACTGTTCTTCCTGTCATGCTGCTTCGGCGCATCCGCCATCGACGTGCCTTGGCCAGTCATCACCTCAACCTGGCGAAGCTTCGCTCAAAAAAAGCCATAACCTTCACCTGGACCACTTCGCAGTAGCAGCTCCGGCCCTTATCTCAGGGTAGCGTTCCTTTCTGAAGATCTTTGACCAACAATGCGGATTCCCCACCGGCAATCATGGGTTTCCCGTTGCCGATGGATGCGAAATAAGCCGACATCAACGGTAGACCGGCCAGACCCGGAACTATGTATCGCAGCCAGAACAAAACACCCAGAGCAGCTGCCTTATCAAAACCAATTATTGGGCCGACCAAAAGGACGATTGCTGCATCGCGCGTACCGATGCCCGCGACCGTGAGAGGTGCGAGGCCTGCGAGAATTACTACGGGAAGAATGGCGGCTAATCGAATCCATGGACCCTCCACGCCGAGCGCCCAGGTCATGAGCCCAATCTGGGCGAAGTGGCCGGCCCATATCACCAAGGAAAGGCACAGGACCACGACGATAACTTTTGGGTGCAACCAAACTCGCGCGACCATCACGATCCATCTATCCAATAATCGGTCGAAAAGGCCGAGTGATTTGGGCGCTAACTTGCGCTTGAGACGAAGTAAGATTCGAGCGGGTGTGGACGAGAGAATAAACAGAAGTAGAAACCCTGCAACACTGGCGACTGCGATTGTAGAAAACTCTAGGCCATGGTCCAACACTACAGCCGCCATCGCACCCCAAGCGAAGATCGCGAAGAAATCGGCGACTTTCTCGTAGATCGACAGGTTCACAGCTGGGATGACTGAGCCGTCTGGCGCGCGTAGCATTGTAGCCTTGGCAATATCACCCATGCTGCCGGGAAGAAATAAGTTGAGCGCGTCGCCGGCGAATGTAGCCTTGGTAGCAGCGCTCAGACGGAGATGTAGATCGGCCGCCTCAGCAAGTAACTTTAGCCGGACAGCTGAAAGCCCGACCAATGCTAGCAGCAGCACCAACGACCCCATAAGTCGCAGCGGATTGGTAGAAGACAGCGCAGCGACTAAGGCACCGGTGTCTATGAAGGCATAAAGAAATGCCAGTATCAGGACGCTAACGGCGAAGGCAGCGAGCGTTTTCATTTTGGCGGCTCCAGAAGGATCCTACTGACGCGTATACATCCACCATTGCCAGGAATCCAAAATGCGACTCATATTCGAATCAAGGTTTTTGCGCATCGTCTCTTGCAGCCGCGGTGACGTTTCCACCTTAAGGTAATTTCCGCTCCGCTCAAGACGATCAGATTCCTGCCTTCGAATGGCGGACTTGGAGGGGATAGTAATGGGCATCTTTTTGGCTGAGCGATGAGGCTTGGGCCCCGGCGACGCATCTGGCAACACATTCTACAAGCCCTTGTCGACATCGGCTGGATTGAGGTCACCGCACCAATCGACGCAACTTGCCATAAAGGCTCACCGCTCCGCCCATGGCGGTAAAGGGGGCGGAGAAGCAGGGCTAAGTGGAGTTGCACGGCGTCCAATGCGCACGTTGGGGCCCTCCACGGATGGTATCTAATTCAAGCAGTCACGATCGCCGCAGCCGAAAAGATCCGGAGCGCGTCTCCCGCGGCGGCAAACCGCGCGTCGAGCCGGTCCACGATTCCCCCAAATTGGCCGTATACTCGGAAGGTAAGGTTGCTTCGAAACACGGCAAGCGCGCAGGATGTGCTTCCAGGCTCGGCACCGGCGATGGATATTATGCCGATGGATAAGATGTCTATGAGCGAGAACGTGGCGATTTCGATCGTCGTGCCCATGTACAATGAAGAAGCGGTTTTGGACGCCTTCTTCGCCAGGATGATCCCGGTGTTGGATCGCTCGGGACTGTCGTGGGAGATCATCTGCATCAATGACGGCAGCCAGGACAGGACCCTGTCCATTCTTATCGACCTGCACAAGCACGACGGTCGGATCAAGGTGGTGGATCTCTCCCGAAATTTTGGCAAAGAAGCGGCGCTGACGGCAGGGCTGGAACTGTGCACCGGCGATGCGGTAATTCCCATTGACGCGGATCTGCAGGATCCCCCCGAACTTATTTCAGACATGATCCGTAAATGGCAGGACGGTGCTGAGGTAGTGTCCGCGCGGCGGACGAGCCGCGAAGACGATAGCTTTATGAAGCGCCTAACGGCGCACAGATTTTATCGCCTGATGAATACGATGGCCGATATTCGGATCCCAGACAACACGGGCGATTTTCGCCTGATGGATCGGAAGGTAGTCAACGCCCTGAAACGGCTTCCTGAACGCACTCGGTTCATGAAGGGACTGTTCGCCTGGCTCGGTTTTCGCCAAGACGTGGTGGAATACCGACGGGCCCGGCGCGTCGCTGGCGAAAGCAAATGGAAATACTGGAAACTATGGAATTTCGCGCTGGAGGGGATCATTTCATTTAGTACCCTTCCACTGCGGGTCTGGTCCTATTGCGGCATCGCAATCGCCGCTATTGGATTTCTCTACATGGCATTTCTGGCCTTGCAGACACTGATCGCGGGAGTTGATGTGCCTGGCTATGCCTCGCTTATGGTGGCCGTGCTGTTCCTAGGGGGGCTGCAGCTTTTAACCCTGGGCATTCTGGGCGAGTATATAAGCCGAATGTTCCTTGAGGTGAAGCAGCGCCCGGTATATCTGGTGCGTGAGTTGCACGGGCTAGACAATCCTGGCGCCCCCGGCCGTTTATTGGAAGCGCCTGCGAGGCATCAGAATAGGGCATCCTGATCGATGCATGCTTGCGCGCTCTAGCGAGGTCGGGACACGGTCCGGGGTTATCGGCGCCCCGGCAAGGCTGGTGCGCATGTAGGTTGCTGCAATGAACCACGCTAAGTCTGTTCGGTTCCAACGCAGTTTTCGGTCGGGACAACCGGCAATAGACCTTTCGCCGAGTTGGGGGCCGTCCCGGCCACCTATAGCCAAAGGAATGCTATGATCGAGCCCGATGGTTCCCGACTCAACATCGCTCAAAAAGATTCCTCGCGTGCCGGACCAGCGGCTGACAGCGCTAACCCGGCCGTCGCAGGCCACCTGTTGCATATTGATCGGGAAATCCATGTCTTCAGCCGATATTTAGTAAACGAAGCGCCCACCGATTACATTCGCAAACAGTATAGCATGGCCGTGGTTGCGCGCCGTCTTGCCGATGATGATGAACTCTCTACCTTCGATCGCGCAACGCTCAACCTCGCTCGACGCCACGTCTCATTCACCCGCTTCACCGACGCCTACTGCACAATTTTTCATCGCCACGGCGTGATGCGGCGTAAGTTAACTTTGCTCTTGGCCATATTGGAGCATACGGCGCCCATCGCCACTCAGTTCGACCGGCCGAAGGTTCGGGGGCCGGTTAGCGCAGTCGCAAACCTGTTGGTGCAGGGCGCAACTTTCAGCTTGTCGCTTATCGCCGGCACGCTTTTGCTTTTGCCCGCTCAGCTTCTATCGCTGAAGCAAGCCGCCAAGGGCGGAGGAAGGGGGCAGTGAAAATCCTCATCATCGGCTCGGGTCCGACGGGCGTCCACTTTGCCCTGTCCGTGCTAAAGAAAAATCATCAAGTAACGATGATTGACGTCGGCACACAAAGGCCAGCCATGGCGTTGCCTGAAGAAAATTTTACTGGATTGAAGCAGAGCCTGGATGATCCGGTTAGATATTTCCTAGGAGAGAACTTTGATGCCGCGATACTTCCCGAGCCGGGTACAGATTCTAAGTATTACGCTCTTCCGCCCTCTAAGGATTACGTGTTCGAGGCCCCCCAATTCTTCGATTTCGCAACTTACGGGTTATCTCCCCTGGTCTCTTTCGCCGCCGGTGGCCTCGCCGAAGCGTGGACGGGAGGATGTTATCCTCTCAACGACACGGAATTAAGCGCCTTCCCCTTCAGCTACGACGACATCGAGCCTTATTACGGCGAAGTGGCCCGTCGCATCGGGATCGCAAGTGCAGAAGATGATCTCGCTCGGTTCTACCCGCACCATGATGATCTTTCGCCGCCGCCATCGCTGGATGAGAACAGCGCACGCCTGTTGGCACGTTACGAAGACCGGCGCGCCACGCTGATCTCGAAGCACAAGATCATCATGGGGCGGTCGCGCCATGCTGTTCTTACAGAAAGCAGGGATGGGCGAGGCGGATGCCGGTATTGCGGGCGCTGCCTTTGGGGCTGCCCAAACCAAGCTTTCTACACTCCTTCCCTGACGCTACGGGAATGCGTTGCGCACGCGAATTTCACCTATCGCGACGGATTTTTTGCCAGTCACTTTCGCCTGGCACCCGACTCCTCCATCGCCCATTTGGTGGCCTATGCGGTTAAAGGGCGCGGGCGTGAGATATTCTCCGCCGATGCTTATATCCTCGCCTGCGGGACCATTTCTACGTCCAATCTCATTCTCCGGTCCGTCTATAAATCAACTGGGGAGATTATTCGCCTCACCGGTTTGACCGACAATCGACAAGTATTGGCACCATTTATGAATTTAACAATGCTTGGCCGCAGCTATAATGCAGACTCTTATCAATACCACCAACTTGCCGTCGGCATGCTATCTGCAGACTCTAACCAATATATACACGGGCAGATTACGACATTAAAAGCAGCCACCGTGCACCCGCTTATCAAAAGCTTACCTGTCGATTTTAAAACAGCAATTAGTTTATTCTCTGACTTTAGATCCGGCTTAGGCATTATCAGTCTATTTTTTAGCGATCGGCGACGGGAGGAAAATTATCTGACGCTCGAGCAGCAGCAGCCATCTATTGATGGCGCAAGAGATACGTGGCCTAGGCTCGCTATCCACTACAGGCCGCCCGAGGACGACCCTGCGAGAATAGAGAGCGCGCTGGCCAAGTTGCGGCGCTTTTTTTATGATCTTCGCGCACCGATACTCCCTGGCTTGACGCGGATATCTCCGGTCGGCAGCGGCGTGCATTATTCCGGAACGCTGCCCATGTCGCGCGAAAAGAAATCTTGGTGCCTATCAGAAAACTGCCAGTCTTACGACATCCCGAATCTGTTCGTCGTCGACGGTGCCGCGATGCCCTTTCTGCCGGCCAAGAACTTGACTTTCACTCTCATGGCAAATGCGGTGCGCGTAGCGGAGAGAGCGTTCTAAGCTAAAGACTCAAGGCCCTCACCTTGTACTTTGCCTACCGGGTAGCAACGGATCAGTTCAAAGGAGTTCAGGACGATGCTGGAACTAAGCCCACATGCGCGGCTGCGACTCTATACGCGAGGTTCGGACTACGTCAGGGTTCTATTCCAGATGGCGGATGGACAATGGCGGCGAGGGGAAAGCGTGGCCGAGCTGGAGCATCGTCTGTCGGAGCATCTGGGGGCACAGTACGCGCTTGCAATGCCGATGGCGAGGGTCGGCATCTACTTTGCGATCCGCGCATTGATTAGGCCTGGCCAGAAGGTAATCATGTCTCCCTATACGATTGCCGATGTTGTAAATATGGTGCTTTGCGCAGGTGGAGTTCCGGTATTCGCGGATATCGAGGCCAAGACTTGCAATATAAGCTCTGCAGAGGTGCAGCGACTTATTGATAACGATACTGGTGCTGTCCTCGTTACGCATTTTTATGGTTGCGCATGCGATGTAGAGTCAATTATAAAAATATGTAGCCACAGAAATATACCAGTAATAGAAGACGCTGCACAAGCTTTTGGAGCCGCTGTCGGCGGCAAAGCTGTTGGCACTATTGGTGACGTAGGCATCTTCAGTTTTGGCCTGTACAAGCACCTTACCTCCTTTTATGGAGGTTTACTTGTGACAAAACGCAAGGAAATTTACAGTAAGGTATCGGACATGTTGCGGCCCGCGCCACTAATGGAAGCTGGTTTCTTGTTAAAGAAGGTCTTATCCGGAGCTATCACAGATTTTATCACTTGGCCTCCGGTTTTCGCTCCACTAACATCGCGAATTTTTCGCGTAGGCTTCTTACGAGACATCGACGCGATCAACAACCGATTAAGAAGAGATGTCAATCCGAAAAAGCAGACTGAGCTCCCCAGGAGCTATCTATGCAGGATGTCTCCGCTCCAAGCGAGGCTTATTGCTGAAAAATTGGGCGAGGTCGATGCACATATTGATTGGAGGATTAGTGTTGCAAAGCAGTATAACGAAGGATTACATGATCTATCTGAAATATTACTTCCGCCGTTACGATTGGATAAATCTCACATATACTGGTACTATCCAATACAATATTTAGACCGGCATGAGCTCGTCAAGTCCGCAATGCGTCAAGGCCGTGATATTGCTGAAAGCTATCATCGAAATTGTGCTGATCTTCCTTGTTTTGCCGAATATTACCGCGATTGTCCGGTCGCGAGGACCGTGGCGCGCTCACTAATTTATTTGCCGACGTATCCAGGTTATCCCAGGCATGAGATTGAAAGGAACATCGCATCGATCAGGCGCTTTTTGCGCCCAATGAAGAATGCCGTTGCAGTGTCGGCTTCAAGCCCCCGCTTTGGCCCCTTTCTGCCTGACGCGGGTCAAACTCGCGACTAAGAGCCCCGGCGAGTTTGGAATTGTGATAAGGCGTTTGCGGCGAGCCGCCTGCGCATGATGCGGGCCATGGCGAGCAGCCATGCCTTCAACTTGATCGGTCCTCGCGAACCGACCTATCGCGATTTCCGCTACGTGATCCCATCCATGATCCAATTTTGGATGTTCGCCACGCCCGTGGTATACCCCAGCGAGCCTAGTCTAGCCGCTCCGATAGGTTGTCACACCTGCAGAAGCACGACAAACTGCAAGCGATCCGCACGCTCGAGGCGATCCTGTCACGCCTCAAGGCGTGACTAAGCCTGGCGCGGGCGCGGCTCGCGAGCTGGGTAGGATCATCAGCAAAGCGAAGAGCGGCAGCAGGGTTCCGTTTTGTAGGAGACGCAGCCGAGCACGAGCAGCGCCGCGTCGCGCGCCATGGAGCTTGGCGCCCAATTCACCTTCTCCATCCTGCTCGTTAGTTTTCTCTGGGTGCTAGCCGCGGCCTTCGGCAATATGGGCAAGCAAAGTACACCCTTGGTCCGCTGACATGCCGCACTTCGTCCTTCCCATCCGCTGGCCTTGGCGCGCGCCGCCGGAGCCGCCCGCGCCCAATGCCTTCGCGGGCAAATTGATCATCCTTGCTTCGGAGGGGCGTCCCATCCCCCGGGCCGCAACGGAACTCGCGAGGCGCATGGCCGAGAGGGCCGGCGCCGAGGTCCATGTGCTTTCGATCGCCCGCATCTGGGGCACGCGCTTCGGCCTGCCCCATCCCGGGCTGCGGCCCAATAAACGAGAATTGCAGGAACATCGCGATTCTGTTGCAGGCGCCGTCGCCTGGTTGAAGCGCCGCGACATCGCGGCGAGCGGCCAGGTCGCTAGCACGCGCAACGCCGCCAAGCGGATCGTGGCCGAGGCTCGCCAGCGCCGCGCCGATGCGATCATAATGGCTGCCGACCCGCCGCAACACTGGCTGGTCTCCAATATGGCTTGGTCGCAAGAGCCCCAACGCGTGCGCCGGCTGGCACCTGTCCCCGTCTATTTGGTGGTCGAGACTGAGCAGACCGTCGGGCGGTAGCCCTGTCGGAGCGGCGCCGTTACGGTCTATAAAGAGACGATCTCTCGCCGTTGATCGTGCGGCCATTGCGGGAATGGCTGGGGGGTCTCGTGATGCTCGGCTGTAGCCGGAGGTCGACATGATCGCGTTCATCGGCGATGTGCATCGGGAGTTCGGTCGCCTCGCCGGGGCCGTCGCGGAGCTTCCGGCCGGTGTGGATGTCGCCGTTCAGGTCGGCGATCTCGGCCTCCATTCGGACGATTTGGGACCGACCGGGCCCGGAGTTCCGCCCTTGGCCCGCTTGGTCTACTACATCACTGGAAATCACGACCACGAGCCGTCCTACCGTGGAATTGCCCGGCCGACCGAGATGGCGCCCAATCTGGTGTATGTTCCCCGGGGGACGGTGCTGGAACTGGACGGGCGGCGGATCGCTTTTCTCGGGGGTGGCAGCTCTATCATCGATCGGTCGGTGCGGCGGGACGGCGTGGACTGGTGGCCGGAAGAGCAGGTAACGATGGCCGATGTCGCCCGGTTCGAGGGGGTGCGCCGGGTGGATTTTCTGGTGTGCCACACGCCGCCGGCCTTTGTTTACCACTTCTTGCACATTCCTCCGGATCCCTCGGCCGTGGCGGTGGGGCGGGCATGGCAGATCCTAGGGCGACCCCCCGTGATCTGCGGCCATATGCACAGGCCGCGGGAGATTGGCTGCGTGCGCGTATTGGGGGAGCTGGAAATCCTCATCGCCTAGGTTTCATACTCCGGAGGGAACAAATCGGTTGAGCTGCTGCTGGGCCCGGCCGATGGCCTGGAACGCCTCGCGCAGTTCGGCGCGCGCGAGCGGCAGCAGCTGGTCGGGACGGATCAAATTGTCAGGCGGGAGGCCGGCCCGAATCTGCTCAGCATGGTGATCAAGCCGAACCTGGCCGATAACCTCAAAGGCCTCTTGCAGCGATTGCGAGGTTTCTTTGTTGATGGCTCCCAGCCCCTCTGCCGCAACGAGCCGGTCGAGGGTGGAGGAGATGGTAATGCCGTTCGCCAGGGCATGGAACCGTGCCAGGTTGGCGATCGGAACTACCCCCCCTTTCTTGAGGTCCACCTCTTGCCGCTCCCATCGTCTCACAAAGAACCGATGTGGTATTGCCGGAGGGATGTCGGTGGCCGTTCGGGCCAGCTGGCCGAGGAAGCCCGGATGCTCGCGAGCCTCCCTGAGAACGGCCACCAATGGCGGCGTGACCTCCAATCCACCCGCGACATGCCGGAAATCGAACGAAACGACAGCCCGGACGAGGTGCGAAAGGTCGGGCGATTCGAGACAGGCCCGGAAGGTCTGAACCCATTGGGATTGAGACATGCGCCAAAGCGCGTTCCCGGCCACCACACCTGAGATATCCGCCCCGAACCCGGCGCGGGCGAGCCCCGCATTCACGTCCTGGGCAATTCGCTCGAAATAGGCGTCCACCGCCGGGTCAGCGGGATCGGCGTAGGCGAGGGCATTGTCCTGGTCGGAGGCGAGCGTAAGTTCCCGACGCGCCACGCTCCCCAGCGCGAGCCACGCCCAGGCACAGGGAGCCGGCCCGTGGCGGGCTATGGCGAATTCGAGCAGGCGGGTGGTGACGGCGTCACAGCTCAGAGCCAAGACGCGTCCGACATCGGGGGCTTTGAGTCCGGCCTGGACCAGAGACGCGAAAAGTCCGGGCAGCTCTTTGGTCGCGGCGTCGAGGGCTGCTTCGCCGGTCGCATTGAAGATGGCGGCGCGAAGGGCAAAGGGGCTCCAATAGGCCAGTCCCATGAGGTCGCCCGCGGACACGAGCCCCACGATCGCGCCACGCGAATCGGTAACGGCCAGGTGCTGCACGCCGGCGTAGAGCATGTCGAGTGCCGCATCCACGGCATATCGATCCGACCGGACGGTCTGGAGCGGGCGGCTCATGATCGCGGTGACTGGTGCATCAGAGGCGACACCGCCCTCCACCACCTTTTGCCGGAAGTCGGTGTCGGTCACGATGCCGAACGCGCCGTCCGCCGCAACCAGCACCGCCGAGACGTGGTGCTCGCTCATCAAGCTCGCGGCTTCGCGCACCGATCGTTCCGGAGGACAGAACACCGGGGGCTCCGTCATCAGCTTGCTGATGTGGACGGTGCGGACCTCCGGCAGGCCGTGAACGGTGTGCCCGGCACGGGTGAGCCGCTCGCGAATGGTCCGGGCAACGAACACAGCCCCAGCAGGCCGGCCGAGGACGTCCAGCGCTGGTTCCCGCTCGATCAGGTAGCAGGTGGTGTCTTCGTGCGCCCGAACCGTGAACGCCGGCGCCAGGCCGGTCAGCAGCGATGGGTGGCCAAAGCTCTCTCCGGGCTCGAGGATGTCTACCACCGCATCTTGGTGGCGCAACTCGATTGAGCCGCTCCGGATGACGAAAAGCTGCTCCGCCGGGGGGCCATCCTCGACCAGAATGTCGGTGCCCGCGACGTAGGACCGGAGCGTTACCGCCGCAGCAACGCGGAGCAGATCGTCCCTGCCAAGCTGATCGAATGGTGGGAACGGGGCGAGGAAGCCGGCAATCTCATCCGCAGTGCCTATCGTCGGGGACATCCCTGAATCGACCACTGGAGGCTCAGGAGAAAGCTATGACCACGACAGATGGGCCAAACGCTATAAAAAAGCGAGAGGGAAGGCGCCGCTGCGATGTAAGGGTTCCATAAGTGTTCGCGAGACAGGCTGAGCGCCGTAAAGTATGACGCACGCCTAACGACGTCAGCAGAGTTGAATGGGGCGCCGGTCTTGGCGCCCCATTCCCAGTTCAAGCAGGTTTGACAGCAGGGCTGCGCTTATCTTCGACGTAAACGCGGTACCAATACAGAGGCAGATAGGCGAGCAGCGTCGCCCAGCCAAGCCAGTAATAGATTTGGACATTGCCCAGCTTCGAGTACCAGAGGCCGCCGAACAGCCAGAAGATGAAGTAGATCACGGCTAAAGCCAGAGCGACGTATTTCATGAACTCTGGGAGCTTGAAGGGTCGCCGGAGGTGGGGCTTGTCCTGGCGCAACAGGAAATACCCGATCAGAACGGGCAGGAAGGACACGGTGTAGCCGACGTTGGAGAAGCTATAGATCTCCACCGCGCCGCCCAGCAAGACGATAATAAGAGAGGCGAAGACGTTGAAGGCCATGGCTCGCGCCGGCACGCCATGCTCATTGATCTTGGCGAAGAAGGTCGGGAATTCGCCGTCGAGCGCCATCTGATACAGGGCTCGGCCCGAGCCCAGGATAGCGTTGAGGGCGGAAAGCGCCAACGCCACGATAAGCATGAAGGCGATGATCCAGTTGAGGAACTCGCCTCCAATGCCGGGGAATACCTTGCCGGCGAAGGTCACGAAAATGGTCTTCGGGTCGGCCAGCGCCGGATCGGCGAGCGCCTTGGCCCCGAGGACGACGATGAAGGCGATAGGGATCAGAGTGTAGATGAACACCCCATAGCCGCCTTCCAAATTCATCGCGATCTTGGCGTCGTGATCCGGATTGGCGCATTCGCCGATGTAGCAAGCAGCCGCCTCCATGGCGATCACGTTCCACGTGAGCAGGAAGCCATAGGCTATATAGACCTGCAGCCAGTTGAAGTCGCCAATGGGAGAGAAGAAACTCGACCCATCGACATGGGGGAAGCCCGATAGCTCGCCTAGGTTCACGACGCTTGGATTGAAGATCCAGCAAACCGCGATGAAGGTCAGCGGGATCATCGACAGCAACGCCAGCACCGTCGCAAAGGTCGCGCCGAAGCGAATGCCGCGATAGGCCGGTATGAAGAAAAGAAGCAAGCCCAGGATCGAGATGATCAGCGTCGACCAGGCAATGAAGGTATGGATCGGCGTGAAACCGGCGGTCGTGTCGAGGTGGAAGCGATCCGCCAAGTAGGCTGAAGCTAGAATCATGTTAAGCGGCGCCACGGGAAACCATCCCAGCCAATAGGCCCAGGCGGTGAAGCCATTGATGTGCTTGGCGAACCTCGGCATGCGGTCCTTGAAGGCCGGATAGGCGTAGGAAGGCGATCCGCCGGTGCGCTCGGGCATCATGGCCGCCAATTCAGCCAGAATGAGACAGAGCACCCATCCGGTAAGGGTGATGAAAATGGTGATCGGAATCGACGAGGCGCCGAGTGCCGTCACCATGACCGGAGCGATACCGGTCACCAAAATCGTGCCGGCGAGGCCGATGACGAAGGCGCCCCACCAACCAGTCTCGCGTTTGAGCCCTCCTGAAGCGTATTTCAGCTCTTCGGAAGCCGTGGTCTGCTTGGGATCTGCACCCATAATTTGCCCCTCCCCTCGAGCGCGTGCTCGCGCGTCGGGACCGACTAACCCCAAAATCACACTAACAGGAAAGAAAGTTTCTCGCCAGTCCAACCTAATATGCGCTTACTGCGTATATACGCCTATTTTCTAGGCAAATTAATCGGGCTCTGCGGGATACCCAAATGGCGCTAGCCGCCGATGAGGTTCCCTGGGGGGTCAGTGAGAAACAGGCGGTAGCGCACGAAATCGTCAGCGACCGCGAACCTGTCGTAAAGCCGTCTAGCTGCTTCATTGCCCTCCCGCGTGTGCCAATAAAGTTGCGACCAGCCGCGGTCACGGGCGATTGTGACGAGGTCCTCGATCAGGGCGTGGCCGATGCCGTGACCTCGGGCGCCCGCGTCGACGAATAGGTCCTCGAGATAGCAGATGGGTGCGAGGGTCCAGGAGCCAAGGTGAAGCACACAGACGGTGAAGCCAGCGACGGCGCCCTGCCATTCGGCAATGCGTCCGAACATGTTGGTCCTCCGGCGCCAGCAGTCGTTGCCAGGTTGCCGAGGTCACCGCCTCGCTCACTTCAGCCTCGTAGAAGGCGACATAGCCAGACCACAAACGCCGCCATGCCACCTCGTCCTCGGCCCGTGGATCGCGGAGGATAAACGTGGCGTTTTCGACTGATACACTCATGGATTGACTCGGTGCCCTCAAACGAGGATGAGGTTGTTAGCGCCGATGATATAGACCTTGGCCCTTCCCGCGCAGAGGTTTCCATGGCAGCCACGAAAAAGGCGAATAAGGCGATCGCACTGCGCAAGCATGGTGAGGCGCAGCCGCAGCGTGAGGAAGGATTGCTAAGGACCGGCTCGCTCGCGCCGCAACCCGCCGCGAGCGTATCGATCGCCGCCGCCATCGGCTCCCAGGTCCGCAGCCTTCGCCGCAAGCTCGACCTCACCGGTGCCGAGCTCGCCGAGCAGGCGAACCTCTCCGCCGGCATGCTCTCCAAGATCGAGAACGGCGCGGTGTCGGCGTCGATCGAAAGCCTCGAGGCGCTCTCCCGCGCACTGAACGTGCCTCTCACCACGTTCTTCGCCAGCTACGAGGAGCAGCGCGACTGCTCCTTCGTGCCGTCCGGCCATGGCGTGACCATCGAGCGGCGCGGGACCAAGGCCGGCCATCAATATCAGCTGCTCGGCCATTCCATCTCCGGTGAGGTCGTCGTCGAGCCCTATCTCATCACCCTCACCGAAGAGGCGCAGCCTTACACGTTTTTTCAGCATGCTGGTGTGGAGTTCATTTACATGCTCACCGGCAAAGTGCTTTATCGCCATGCCGACAAGGCCTATCCCATGTCGTCCGGGGATGCGCTCTTCTTCGACGCCGCTGCCCCGCATGGCCCCGAAGAGCTGACCAAGCTCCCCATGACCTATCTCTCGATCATCATCTATCCGCGAAGTTGAGGCGCCCGCTAATTTCCCACGAGGAAAAGAATATTCCTCACAGTTGACACAAGTAAGGCAACCCCGCTAGGGTCCGGTAGGGAAAAAGCTAGGAAACTGAAGCGGGGCGGCGGATTCAGATGTGCGGGATCGTTGGTCTCTTTCTGAAGAATAAGTCGCTCGAGCCTAAGCTCGGCAGCCTGATGGCGGGCATGCTCGGCACCATGTGCGAGCGTGGACCCGACAGCGCGGGCATTGCCATTTATGGGAGCGGCGACGTTGACCATGTGAAGCTCACCGTCCGGGCAAATTCCCCCAAATACAATTTCGCCAGCCTCGCCGGTGAGGTCTCCGACGCCATCGGCACCAATGTCGGCGTGGCCACGCACGACACCCATGCTGTGTTCATCGTCCCAGCCGCGGCCGAGCAGACGGCGCGGGAGAGCATCGAGGCCCTGGGGGACGGGGCGAAGGTCGTAAGCTCCGGCACCCGCATGGAGATCTACAAGGAAGTCGGCCGGCCGGACCGGGTGGCCAAGCGCTTCGAGCTGCACACCATGGCGGGCTCCCACGGCATCGGCCACACCCGCATGGCGACGGAATCGGCCGTCACCACCGAGGGCGCTCACCCCTTCTCCACGGGGCGCGACCAGTGCCTGGTGCATAATGGCTCGCTTTCCAATCACAATGGCCTCCGCCGCAAGCTCGTCCGCAAAGGCCTGAAATTCCAGACCGACAACGACACGGAAGTGGCGGCGGCCTATCTCACTTGGCGCATGAGCGAAGGCGCGAGCCTCGGCGAGGCGCTCGAGGACTCCCTCGACGATCTCGACGGCTTCTACACCTTCGTGGTTGGCACGGAGTCAGGCTTCGGCGTGTTGCGCGATCCCATCGCCTGCAAGCACGCAATGCTCGCCGAGACCGACGACTATGTGGCATTCGGCACCGAATATCGCGCTCTCGCCGGATTACCGGGCATCGAGAAGGCGCGCGTCTGGGAGGCGGAGCCGGCCACCGTGTATTTCTGGGAGCGGCAGTGATGCCGATGGTCGACCTCGAGACCACGAGCTTGCGCTCGCTCAATCAGTTGCTGCACGGGCTGGGGGAGGGGACCAACGAGACCTACTTCCGCATCGCCAATCCGCGCGGCCGTCATGCAGTCGCCGTTGGCCTCGATGCCCCGGTGACCGTCGAGATCGACGGCAATGTGGGTTATTACTGCGCCGGCATGAACGCCCGCGCCACGGTGATCGTCAATGGCAGCGCGGGCGTCGGCGTCGCCGAGAACATGATGTCGGGCCGCGTGCACGTCAAAGGCGATGCCGGTGCTTCGGCCGGTGCCTCGGGCTGCGGCGGGCTCCTCGTGATCGACGGCAACGCGTCTGGCCGTTGCGGCATCTCCGCCCGTGGCATCGAGATCGTGGTTAAGGGCTCCGTTGGACACATGTCCGCCTTCATGGCGCAGGCAGGCACTCTCGTCGTGCTTGGCGATGCGGGCGATGCGCTCGGTGATTCGATCTACGAGGCGCGCCTGTTCGTGCGTGGAGGCGTTAAGAGCCTCGGCGCCGACTGCATCGAGAAGCCTGTTTCCGATCAGCATAAATGCGGCCTCGGCAAGCTGCTCGAGGAGGCTGGCATCGGCGGCGAGGTCGATCCGGCGGAGTTCAGACGCTACGGCTCCGCCCGCAAGCTCTATCACTTCCACATGGATAATCTGGAGGCGTATTGATGAGCGTGGAAGGGCGCTGGGTACACACGCCGCCGCGGGTTTCGGCTACGTTTGACGAATACGCCATCGCCGAAATCCAGCGCGCCGCCGCGACCGGCATCTACGACATCCGCGGTTTCGGCGCCAAGCGCAGGGTCCCCCATTTCGACGATCTGTTGTTTCTCGGCGCCTCCGTGAGCCGCTATCCACTGGAGGGCTATCGGGAGAAATGCGCCACCGACGTGACGCTTGGCGCCCGCTTCGCCAAGAAGCCGCTTCACCTCAAGATACCGATCACCATCGCCGGCATGAGCTTTGGCTCGCTGTCGGGCCCGGCTAAGGAGGCGCTGGGACGCGGCGCCACTCAGCTTGGCACCTCGACGACGACCGGTGACGGCGGCATGACCGATGAGGAGCGCGAGCATTCTAAGACGCTCGTCTATCAGATTCTGCCTTCGCGCTACGGCATGGACCCAGTGCATCTGCGCAAGGCCGACGCCATCGAGATCGTGGTCGGGCAGGGCGCCAAGCCCGGCGGCGGCGGCATGCTGCTCGGGCAGAAGATCTCCAAGCGTGTTGCCGAGATGCGTACCTTGCCAGAAGGCATCGACCAGCGCTCCGCCTGCCGCCATCCCGATTGGACCGGGCCGGACGATCTGGAGATCAAGATCCACGAGCTCCGCGAGCTCACCGACTGGCGGAAGCCGATCTATGTCAAAATCGGCGCAGCCCGGCCCTATTTCGACACCGCGCTCGCGATCAAGGCGGGCGCCGACGTGGTCGTTCTCGACGGCATGCAAGGCGGCACCGCCGCGACGCAAGAGGTCTTCATTGAGCATGTCGGTATCCCGATCCTCGCCGCGATTCGACCGGCGGTGCAGGCCTTGCAGGAGCTCGACATGCATCGGACGGTGCAGCTGATCGTGTCCGGCGGCATCCGCAACGGCGCCGACGTAGCCAAGGCGCTCGCGCTCGGCGCCGATGCCGTGTCCATCGGCACGGCGGCCTTGATTGCGCTCGGCGACAATGCTCCGCATCTTGAGGAAGAATATCGCAAGCTCGGCACCAAGCCCGGCTGCTACGACGATTGGCATGAGGGGCGCGACCCCGCCGGCATCACCACGCAAGACCCTGAGCTCATCAAGCGGTTCGATCCGATCGCGGGCGGCAGGCGGCTCGCCAACTATCTGTCGGTGCTGACGCTTGAGACGCAGACCATCGCGCGGGCCTGCGGCAAGAGCCACGTGCATAATCTCGAGCCCGAGGACCTCGTGGCGCTGACCATCGAGGCCGCGGCCATGGCGCAAGTGCCGCTGGCGGGCACCAATTGGATACCAGGCAAAGACGGCGATTCGTTTTAAAGTCAGGAGAGTAGGGATGGCGAAGGATCTGGCAGCAATCGCAAAACAGCGCGGAATCAAATATTTTCTTATCAGTTATGTCGATCTGTTTGGCACCATGCGCGCAAAGCTCGTGCCCGCCGTCGCGATCGAGGGCATGGCCAAGAATGGAGCGGGTTTTGCTGGCTTTGCCAGCTGGCTCGACATGACCCCGGCCGACCCCGACCTGCTCGCGGTCCCCGATCCCGACAGCCTGATGCAGCTCCCCTGGCGGAAGGAGGTGGGCTGGCTCGCCGCCGACGCTATACATGGACGGCAAGCTCGTCGAGCAAGCGCCGCGCAACGTGTTGAAGCGCGTCATCACCAAGGCCGCGGACAAGGGCTATGAGCTCAAGTCCGGTGTCGAATGCGAGTTCTTCTTGATCGGCCCCGACGGCCAGGGCATCTCGGACGCCGCCGACCGCCAGGCCAAGCCCTGCTACGACCAGCAGGCGCTGATGCGCCGCTACGACGTCATCACCGAGATCTGCGATGCGATGCTCGATCTCGGCTGGTGCCCCTATCAGAACGACCATGAGGACGCCAATGGCCAGTTCGAGATGAACTGGCAATATGACGACGCGCTCAAAACCGCCGACCGGCACGCCTTCTTCAAATACATGGTCAAGTCGATTGCCGAGAAGCACGGGCTCCGCGCCACCTTCATGCCGAAGCCGTTTCCGACGCTCACCGGCAATGGCTGCCACGCCCATGTGTCGCTGTGGTCGACGACGACTGGCAAGAATCTGTTCGAAGGGGACGGGCAGCTTGGGCTGTCACCCACCGCCTATCAGTTCCTCGCGGGAGTCCTGCATTCGGCCGAAGCGCTGGCCGCTATCACCAACCCGACGGTGAACTCCTATAAGCGCATCAACGCTCCACGCACGCTGTCGGGCGCGACCTGGTCGCCGAGTTCCATTACCTATACCGGCAACAACCGCACCCATATGATCCGCATCCCCGAGCCGGGCCGCTTCGAGTTCCGGCTCGCCGACGGGGCGGCAAATCCCTATATGCTGCAGGCGGCGCTTCTCGTCGCCGGTCTCGACGGTATCGAGCACAAGCGCGATCCCGGTACCCGTCTCGACATCGACATGTATGCCGCGCCTCATTTGGCGAAGGACGCGAAGCGGCTCCCGCTCAATCTGCTCGATGCGCTGCGTGCTCTCGAGCGGTCCGACGTGCTCCGCGCCGGTTTCGGCGATGCTTTCGTTTCGGCCTATCTGAAGCTGAGGCACGCCGATTGGAACGACTATGCGGGGCAGCTAACCGAGTGGGAGCGGCGAACCACGCTCGATTGCTAGCGCGAGCCGGCGGATGCTTGCTCAGGAAGAGCAGCAGTAAAGCTAGCCGGTCCGACGGCTGATTAGCGCCACGGCTAGCTACTGAATCGTGTGCGGCTTGGGGGCTCGCCGAAGGCGCGCTTGTAAGCACGACTGAACTGACTGGAAGAGGTGAAGCCCGTAGCCACGGCGACATCGAGGACCGGAAAGGCGGTTTCCCTTAAGAGCTGCCTCGCGCGTTCCAGCCGCATGGACCGATATTGCCGATGGATGCCGCGCCCGAGGTGTCGTTGGAAGAGGCGTTCGAGCTGTCTAACCGAGACACCGGCGAGGCGCGCCAATTCCGCACGGGGTTGTGGAGCCTCGATGCTGTTTTCCATGCGGCGAAGCACGCGAAGCAGCTTCTCATCCGCCACGCCAAGCCGAATCCGCAGGTCCATGCGCTGCGGACCCATGCCCTCACGAATTTGGGTGTGCAAGAACCAATCCCCGACCGCGGCAGCAAGTTGACGGCCATGATCGCGCTCGATGAGAGCAACCATCATGTCGAGCGCGGCAATTCCGCCCGAGCATGTGATCCGGTCACAATCAATCTCAAACAGAGACGGTGCGACAGCAATGTCCGGAAACGCTTCGCGAAACGCGGGCTGGTGCTCCCAATGAAGCGTCACCCGGCGCCCGTCGAGAAGACCCGCCCTAGCGAGAATGTAGGGCCCTCCGGAAATGCCGCCGATCGTGACGCCGCGACGGGTTAATCGGCGGAGCCACGCGAACACGCGCTTGTCGTTGAAGTTCGCGGGGTTGCCGCCCGCACAGACGAACAGGACATCGACATCGCGGTCAGTGCCCACGCTGATATCGGGGAGAATGGCAACGCCGTTTGATGCTGTGACTGGCTTGCCCCCGGGAGCTGCGTGCCACCAACTATAGAGCGTTCGCCCGGAGATAAGATTGGCGGCGCGCAGGGGTTCGACGGCTGCGGCGTAGGACATCAGCGCGAAGCCCGGCACAAGCAGAAAGCCCACCGACCGCGACCCTCCTCGAGCCTGTGTTTTGGTGGCCCTGGGTCTAGTCGCTAGCGGCGCTCGCTTCCTCTCCATGTCGTAAAATGTCAATCAGGCGTCGCTAATTGTCAATAAGTTGAGGACGCCCGGCGCAAGATGCACGCATGCATTATTCAGCCTTCAAAATTCTTTGGCAGGGCCTTTGCGGCAATCGCGGCTGGAAGCCCGCTTGGCGGAAGGCGGAGCCGAACCCCGGCTACGACGCGGTGATTGTCGGTGGCGGCGGCCATGGGCTCGCCACTGCCCATTATTTGGCCAAGACCCATGGGATCACCAATGTGGCGGTGGTCGAGAAGGGCTATCTCGGCTCGGGCAATGTAGGGCGCAACACCACTATCGTCCGCTCCAACTATTTGCTGCCGGCCAACACCGCCTTCTACGAGCATTCGCTCAAGCTCTGGGAGGGGCTGTCCCAGGAGCTGAACTTCAACTGCATGGTCAGCCAGCGCGGCGTCCTGAACGTCTATCACTCCGACGCCCAGCGGAACGCTTATGTGCGCCGCGGTAACGCGATGCGGCTCTCCGGTGCCGATGCCGAGCTGCTCACCCGCGAGCAAGTGCGCGAGCTGATCCCTTTCGCCGATTTCACCAATGCGCGGTTTCCCATTCGCGGCGGGCTGTTGCAGCGGCGCGGCGGCACCGTCCGTCACGACGCCGTGGCCTGGGGTTACGCGCGGAGCGCCCATTCGCGCGGCGTGGACATCATCGAGAATTGCGAGGTGACCGGCATCCGCGTCGAGCGTGGCGCTGTGTGCGGCGTCGAGACTAGCCGCGGCTTCATCGCCGCGCCGAAAGTGGGGCTCGCCGTCGCTGGCAACAGCTCGCGTGTCGCCGCCTTGGCTGGGCTGCGACTTCCCATGGAAAGCCATGTCATTCAGGCCTTTGTCAGCGAGGGGCTGAAGCCCCTGATCGACCAGGTTGTGACCTTCGGCGCCGGGCATTTCTATGTGAGCCAATCCGACAAAGGCGGCCTTGTCTTCGGCGGCGACCTCGACGGCTACAATTCCTACGCCCAGCGAGGCAATCTGCCGGTGGCAGAGGATGTGATGGAAGGCGCACTCGCGCTGTTCCCCAATCTCGCGCGACTCCGCATCCTGCGCAATTGGGGCGGCATCGTCGACATGACCATGGACGGCTCGCCCATCATCGATAAGACCGGGATCGGCGGCCTCTATTTCAATGGCGGCTGGTGTTATGGCGGCTTCAAGGCCACGCCCGCCTCGGGTGCCAATTTCGCTCACCTCATCGCCCGCGACGAGCCTCCCGATCTGATCAGGCCCTTCCGTCTCGATCGCTTTCGGGAGGGTGCCGTCATCGACGAGAAGGGCATGGGCGCCCAACCCAATCTGCATTGAGCTAACACGATGCGCATCAAATGTCCCTATTGCGGCGAGCGCGAAGCGTCAGAGTTCGCCTATCTCGGCGCCGCGGACCCGAGGCGTCCGGACCCCGTGGGGGAGCGGGTCGCAGAGGCCTTCTACGACTATGTCTATCTGCGTGAAAATCCGGCGGGGATCTTGGCGGAGCTTTGGTATCACACCTCCGGCTGCCATGCCTGGCTGCGGGTGGAGCGCGATACGCGCACCCATGTCATCCATTCGGTCGCTTATGTTTCGGCTCCGACCGAGGCCGCGGACTGATGGCGGCCTTTGGTCAAGACAGCGAGCCGTTCAGGCTTCCCCAAGGGGGGCTGATCGACCGCGCCGGCGCAGTGCGCTTCAGCTTCGATGGCAAGACCTATCAAGGGCGACCTGGCGACACGCTGGCCTCGGCGCTGCTTGCCAATGGCGTGCATCTCGTCGGGCGCTCGTTCAAATATCATCGCCCGCGCGGCATCTTCACTGCTGGCCCCGAGGAGCCCAACGCGCTTGTCGAGCTGCGCAAAGGCGCCAGGCGCGAGCCGAACATGCTCGCGACCACGGTCGAGCTCTATGATCGGCTCGAGGCGCGCAGCCAGAACCGCTGGCCGTCCCTTGCGCTCGACCTGCTCTCGCTCAACTCGCTGCTTAGCCCGTTCTTCGCCGCTGGCTTCTACTACAAGACCTTCATGTGGCCGCGGAGCTTTTGGACCAAGCTCTACGAACCTTTGATCCGGGGCAGCGCGGGGCTTGGCCGCGCCTCGCTCCAGCCGGACCCGGACCGTTACGAGAAGGTCACGGCCCATTGCGACGTGCTGGTGATCGGCTCCGGCCCCGCGGGGCTCATGGCGGCGATCAGTGCGGCGCGCGCCGGCGCCCGTGTGATCCTCGCCGAGCAGGATTTCCGCTTTGGTGGGCGGCTCCTCTCCGAGCGCTTCACCCTTGACGGCCGCCCGGCACTTGAGTGGCTCGATGCGGCCATGGCCGAGCTCAAGAGTCTCGACACTATAAGGCTGATGCCGCGGACCGCGGTCTATGGCGTCTATGACCAGGGAACCTTCGGCGCGGTGGAGCGCGTCAACGACCATCTCGACGTGCCGCCGGAACATCAGCCACGACAGCGCGGCTGGCGCATCGTGGCGCGCCGGGCGGTGCTCGCCGCCGGCGCCATCGAGCGGGGGCTCGCCTTGGGCGACAACGACCGCCCAGGAATCATGCTCGCCTCCGGCGTCCGCAGCTATGTCAACCGCTTCGGTGTCGCTCCGGGGAAGCGCGCAGTGGTGTTCACCACCGGCGATGACGGTTGGAGCACGGCGCAAGACCTTGCCGATGCGGGCGTCGCTGTCGAGGCGGTGGTCGACGCGCGCGACGCCGCGGCGCCGCTCGACGGAAAGCACCCTTGGCGGGTCTTTCCTGCAGCCGTGGTGGACCACGCCTCAGGCGGTCACCGCCTCCGCTCGGTGACTATTCGTCACAAGATCGGCGCGACCTCCGAAGTCGCCTGCGACCTGCTCGCCATTGCCAATGGCTGGAACCCCACTCTGCATCTCACCTGCCATTTGGGCGGCAGGCCCATCTGGGACCCCGGAATCAAGGCCTTCGTTCCCGGCACGGTGCCGCCCGGAATGAGCGTCGCCGGCGCTGCCGCGGGGCGTCTGACATTGGCCGAGGCTCTTGCCGACGGAGCGCGCCTTGGTTCCGAGGCCGCCCGCGAGGCTGGATTTCATCTTTTGACGCCGCGGACGCCAATTGCTGTTGCCGCCGAAAATGCGCCGGCCGAGCCTGTTTGGCGCGTCACGAGCGGCAAAGGCAAGGCTTTCGTCGATCTGCAGAACGACGTGACCGTGAAGGACATCGAGCTAGCCGTGCGCGAGGGTTATGGCGCCGTCGAGCATCTGAAGCGCTACACCACGCTCGGCATGGCGACGGACCAGGGCAAGACCGCAAACGTCACCGGCCTTGCCATCCTCGCCGAGATCGCCGGCCGCACCATCCCTGAGATCGGCACCACCATCTTCCGGCCGCCTTATACGGCGGTCACCTTCGGCGCTTTCGCCGGCCATCATCGCGGGGAGCACTTCCGGCCGGCGCGGCTACCGCCCTCCCATGTTTGGGCGGCCGAGCAAGGTGCGGTGTTCGTTGAGGCAGGGCTCTGGGTCAGGGCGCAATATTTTCCCAAAGCCGGCGACCAGGACATTGACGCAAGTGTTGCGCGCGAGGCCGAGACGGTGCGGCGCGCAGTCGGCGTATGCGACGTGTCGACCCTCGGCAAGATCGACATCCAAGGCGCTGACGCCGCGGCCTTCCTCGACCGCGTCTATGTCAACAAGCTTTCCTCGCTTGCTGTCGGCAAGGCGCGCTACGGGCTCATGCTGCGCGAGGATGGCTTCGTTCTGGACGACGGAACCGTGGCGCGGCTTGGCCCGCAGCATTTTGTCACCACCACCACTACGGCGAACGCGGCCAAGGTCATGCAGCATCTGGAGTTCTGCCGGCAGGTGCTGTGGCCCGAGCTCGATGTGGAGCTCTTCTCCGTCACCGAGCAATGGGCGCAATATTCTATTGCCGGCCCTCGCTCCCGCGACGTGCTGCGCAAGCTGGTCGACGCGGCTTTCGACATCGGGGACGCGGCGCTGCCGCGCATGTGTGCAGCGGAGCTCACCATCTGTGGTGGCGTGCGGGCGCGCTTGTTCCGCGTGTCTTTCTCCGGCGAGCGGGCTTACGAGCTCGCCGTCGCGGCCCGTTACGGCGATGCCGCCATAAGGGCGCTGATGCAGGCAGGCGCTGAGTTCGGCATCACGCCCTACGGTACCGAAGCACTCAACGTGATGCGCATCGAGAAGGGTCACGCCGGCGGACCGGAGGTCAACGGGCAGACCACCGCGAGGGATCTTGGCCTCGGAACCATGATGTCATCCGACAAGGACTATATCGGCCGCGTGCTGGCCGGGCGCCCAGCGCTAATAAGCCCCGATCGTCCGATCCTGGTGGGCGTCAAGCCGGTCGACCCGTCGGACCGGCTCTCGGCAGGCGCGCATTTCATTCCCGTTGGGGCTCCAGCGCGGGTCGAGCATGACGAAGGCCATCTGACCTCTATTGCCTGGTCCCCGAGCCTTCGTCACGATGTCGGCATCGGCTTTCTTGCCTCCGGGCGCGAGCGCATCGGGCAGCGCATTCGCGGGGTGGATTTGCTGCGCGGTCACGATGTTGAGTGCGAGATCGTCTCGCCGGTGTTCATCGATCCGCAAGGAGACCGCACCCGTGGCTGATCTTGCGCTCATCGCGCGCACTGGCTTCGCCGGTCTTGCCATTCCCGGCCGCTATGGCCGCGTCGTCGGCGGCGAGCGACCAGTCGTGCTAACCGAGCGCCCGAATCTGACGGTCACGCAGATCAGCGCCTACCGGGACAGAATGGGTGACGTTGCGAAAGCCGTCCTCGCCACATCCGGCTTTGAGCTTCCCCAAAGGCCAGGGCGCGTGGTGGCCAACGGTGTGGCCCTGATCGGCATGGCGCGGGGTCAATGGCTGGCGGTCGCCGAAGGAGACAAGGGTAGGGCCCTTCTTTCCCGCCTCAACGAAGCAGTGTCAGCCCATGCGGCGATCGTCGATCAGTCTGACGCCAAGGCAATCCTCCGCGTCGCCGGCCCGCGGGCCCGCGACGTCCTCGCTAAGGGCTGTGCGCTCGACCTCGGCGAACGCGCCTTCAACCCGCAAGACGCCGCCACGACGCAAATTGCGTTGATCCCATGCCAGCTCTGGCAACTCGATGAAGGCCCCACCTACGAGCTTGCGGTGCCATTGAGCTACGCGCGAAGCTTCTGGTCCTGGCTCACGGCCTCCGCCGCCGAGTACGGCTACGAGGTTAGGCTTCCACTCCGCTTGGCTGAAGACGCAGGGGGATCATGACGCCAATATTAGCGTGCAGGCGATGTCGACGCCTACCTCGAGCAGCTCGTCGGCAACGCGGATGTCGCTGACATTTGAGCCTCTAATGAGGCGTTAACCACATCTTAACCTGGCCACACTTGCCGCCCTTCATTGGTGATATCGTAAACATCGGCTGGAGGGTATGGCCCCCTTCGAGTGTTCCCATGATCAATCCCCTCTGCAAAATTGCATTGCTCGTGCTCGCGCCTCTGCTTATCGCCATTCCGGCAGCGGCAGCCGATCTTGTTCCCTACGACAACGGCTACATCCCCGAGCAGTACGACAGGGGCCCCGCTGGCGCTTACGTTCCCGATCCCGGCTCTGGCCCCTATGCAGCCGAGCCCAATTACTGTGACCCGAACGGCGAGCCGCCCGCCGATGACGGGAATGGATGGCAGGGAGAGTGTGTGCAAGGTCACCCATACCGGGGCGCCGTGTTGCCCAATGGCCGGTACGGACCCTATCCCTACCAGGGTAGCTACGGGGCAGGGCCTCCGCCCTCGACAATAGGGCCCAATGATCGCTACGGCGATTATTCTGATCAGCGCGGCTATCCGTCCGATCGCCAACCCTCAGCGATACCTCCTAACAATCGCTACGAAGACTACTCCGCTCAGCCGCGTTATCGAGCAGGTTCTACACCTCCACCGGCGGGCGCCGGTGAGAACTCCAACCCAAATGGTTATGGGCCCGATCGCACGGCTCGCTACGGCGGTTATCCCCTGCAAGGTGGCTATGGACCGGATCGTCTCCCCACACCAACGGCCCCGGGCGACTACTCCCAGCGAGACTACGATTCAGGTCCGCCGCCCTAAGCGATTGCCCCCTAATGATCGTAAAGCGATCCCTATTCTTAGGGCGCAGCTAACATCAGACAGCAGCAGGCGCGGACCGCTCAGTCACATATGATTTAGTGCGGTGGTGGCGGGCCGGCTGGGTTATCCACCGCCCATATCGGCGCTCGTGCTCTGGCCGCATTTGTGTTTGGTAGCGTATCGCCGAAAGTGAGAGCTGAGCGGCACTCCCGGGGCAAGTCATCCAGAGTGAGCGGCAGCTTCGACGGCGCTGGCTTGCCAGGGAAGGCGGGCTGATTTTCAGCTTGACGTAGCTTCTTGAACCCGTCGTCGAGCTCAGTCCCGCAGCCGTCATCGCCGGAGACCGGAGTTTGGCCAACGCAGCCCACGCTTCCCGGCGGACAGCCGATGCGCACATGGACATGGTAATAGTGACCCCACCATGGGCGCACTTTGCCCAGCCATGCCCGGTCGGCGCCGGCTTGCTCGCACAGGAGCTGCTTGATAGCCGGGTGAACGAAGATCCGCTCGACCTCTGGACTAGGACTCGCTTGATCAGCCTTGTTTGAAAGGGAGTCTAAAGCTTCATGTCGACGGTGAAGGGGTCTTTCAGCATAGAGGTCGCCGTCAAGCTCTCCCGCTCTTGTCGCGTGAGCACCCAGTTTGGCATGGGTGTAAGCCAAATGTCGGCGTCGAGCCCGATCTGATGGCTTTCATGGCCGGTGATATCGGCCTACATCGGGGCTGCGCCATATCGCCGACCAGCAGGCCGGGCCAACCATCGAGAGCGCGTGCGTCGTTGGCGAGTCGCTCAAGATAGGCCAAGAGGCGAGGATGGCCCCAAATTGCGGTTACGCGACAGGCGCATCACCTGCCAGTCCGGCCCGTTGATGGGAAGTGCGACGCCGCCGGCAAGACAGCCCCTGGCGTACGTGCCGATGGCGCGCGCTGCAAGTGCGGCCGGCGCGAGGACGGCGCCAAACAGCTCCTTGGCCGGTGGTTGCTCAGCGCGGGTTCGTGCAATGGTGCCGCCGATTAGCTAACCCCCTGGGACGGGAACGATGACGCGCAGCGCTCCTGGCCGCGAGCGGTAGTGAAGAGGAGGGTGCATGATCTCCACCTCGCCGTCGAGCGCCACCGGCAGCCAACTCGTCTTTGACCGGACCTTAGCGTCCCTGAGTCTGAAGGTCTCGATGTCACGCGCCCGCTCGGCCTTGCCGAAGCACATGCGGCAGACCATCCAGAAGAAGCCGAGCGGATTTCGCGGCTTCACCACGTAGAACCAGAGCTCGCCCCGGTCCAGATGCTGGCGCTTCCCCAAGGTGAACAGCTCCATGCGGTATTCGTTGTTGCCGATGAAGAGGCAAGGCGTGCGGTAGGGGCGCGTCCACCCTTCGGCCGATATCGCGAGCCGCCGGCGCGGAAAGTGCCGCAGCATGCGGAAGAACGCGGGCACCAAGGCCATCCATTTGGCGAACTTGTGGTTGGCTCGTCGCCGTTCCCGGTCGATGACGATGTAGGGATAGATGCCGATCGAGGAATTGTTGATAAAGACCTCGCCATTGACCTCGGCGAGATCGACGACGCGTTCCACGCCATTGGCGATCGCCTCCGCGGCTTTGTCGAGTTCCAGGGGGATGCCGAGGTCCTTGGCGAAATGGTTCAAGGTCCCGAGCGGCAGGACGCCGAGAGGAACGCCGGTATTGGCAAGCACGCCGGCGACCGTGCGGATGCTGCCGTCGCCACCGCCCACCACCACCGCGTCGATCTCGCCGGCCTTGGCCCGCGCCAAAGCCATGTCGGTGAGCTTCCTCAGCTCAGGTCCCGTGCAGAAGCGGAGCTCGACTGCGACGTTGAGCCGTTTGAAGACCGGCGCCAACACGTCGTGCACGCGCTCCTCGCCCTTGTGATCGGTAGTTCCTGCGCCTGCGTTGAGCAGGGCGGCCAGTCGCAACCCCCGTTTCGGGAGCGGTCTTAGCGCAATGGTCAGCTCGCCGGGCTCGGGCATGCTCACGCCTGCAGGATGGAAGCGGGGAGGCCGCTTGATGGTGAACCGGCCGGAAACAGCGCTAATCGGCACCAAAGCCTATAGGCCAAAGCACCGTCCAAGCAAGCTCAGCGCTTGAAGCTGAGACTATGGTCCGGTGCGAAAAAGCGGAAGGCCGGGGAGGCGCTGCCAACCGCGGCACGCTGCCTGCCTGTAAAGCCAAGTCCAGACGGCCAAGTCCATGAGTGACGGACCCAGCGGACCGAGATCGAAATTGTAGACGAGCCAGTAAAGCAATCTGCCATGGACGACCAACGCCGAAGCGCCGGCACGGTTCCCAAGACGCGTCAGGCTTTGCTTGCTTCCTCGATATAGAGGCGCCGGAAGGCTTGCGCGATCGGTCCGGGCCGCCCATTGCCAATGGCGACGCCGTCGATCTCCACCACCGGCAGCACGAAGGCAGATGCGGCGGTGAGGAACGCTTCGCGAGCTTGCAGTGCCTCGGCAACCGTGAACGGCCGCTCCTCGATGGTGAGGCCTTCGGTCTCGGCGAGCCGCAGCACGGCGCGACGCATCACCCCCGGCAGGATGTGGTGTCCGAGCGGTTGGGTGCGGAGGCGGCCTTCTGCGTCGAGGATGAAGGAGGTCGACGAGGTGCCCTCGGTGACGACGCCGTCCTCCACCATCCAGGCTTCATAAGCGCCACGCAGCTTCGCCTGCTGCTTGCCCATGGTTTGAGCGAGCAGGGAGGTGGATTTGATGTCGCGCCGCTTCCAGCGAAGATCGGGGAGGGTGATCACCTTGACCCCGGTCACGGCACAAGGATTGTCGAGCAGCGACCGGCTTTGGGTGAAGGCGACGACGGTCGGCGCTGCATCCGCTGGATAAAGAAAATCGCGATCCGCGACCCCTCTGGTAATTTCCAGATAGACGACGCCTTCCTCGACCCCATTCCGTGCGATCAGCTCCCTATGCAAGGCGCGGAGCTCCGCATGGGTGAGGGGAGGGGCGATCTGCATCTCGGCGAGGGAGCGGTCGAGGCGCGCAAGATGGGCGTCGAGATCGAGCGGGCGGCCGCCAAGCACAGCCGTCACCTCATAGACGCCATCGGCAAACAAGAAGGCGCGGTCGAAGACGGAGACCTTGGCGTCGGCCTCCGGCACGAAGCTGCCATTCACATAGATGATGCGGGACATTGAGTGGGGCGCGCCTGCCCTATGGTGAGGTCGTGGCGGGTTCGACGCGCAAACCCGCCTCCTCGATCAGCGCGAGATCGTCGGCGGTGTCGTTATTGGCGGTGGTGAGCAGCTTGTCGCCATAGAAGATCGAATTGGCGCCGGCTATGAAGCAAAGAAACTGCGCCTCCTTGGTGAGGCTGCGCCGTCCCGCCGATAATCGCACTCGCGAAGCGGGCATTAGGATGCGTGCTGCAGCCACCATGCGCACGAGGTCGAGCGGGTCGATGGGCGGCAGGTCTTGCATGGGCGTGCCAGGCACGGCGACGAGGGCGTTGATTGGAACGCTTTCGGGGTGCGGATCGAGATTGGCCAGCGTCTGTAACAGCCCGGCCCGGTCCTCCAGGCTCTCACCCATGCCGATGATGCCGCCGCAACAGACCTGGACACCTGAGCGGCGGACGCGAGCCAGCGTGTCGAGCCGGTCCTGGTAGCAGCGCGTGGTGATGACCTCGCCATAGAATTCCGGCGAGGTATCGAGATTGTGGTTGTAAGCGGTGAGCCCAGCCTCGGCCAGCCGGTCGGCCTGGGCTTGCGTCAGCATGCCCAGGGTGACGCAGGCCTCCATGTCCAGCGCCCGGACGCCCCGCACCATGGCGAGCACGCGGTCGAACGGCTCGCCGTCATTCACCTCCCGCCACGCCGCGCCCATGCAGAAGCGCGTGGCGCCGGCCTGCTTGGCGAGCGTGGCCCTGGCGAGCACGTCGTCGACATCGAGAAGCTGCTCGCGCTCGATCCCCGTCGTCTTCGCATAATGGGCCGATTGCGGACAATATTTGCAGTCCTCGGGGCACGAACCGGTCTTGATCGAGAGCAGGCTTGCGAGCTGGACAGTGCCGTCGGCGTGATGGCGCCGGTGCACCATACGCGCCTGATCGATCAGGTCGAGCAGCGGCTGGCTCAAAAGCGCCGCGACCTCCGCTTTTTCCCAGTCGTGCCGCAACGCGCAAGACTTGGCCGCTGGCTCGCGGAATGTCTCCGCGAGGCGCCCTTTGCCGTTGATAGGATTCGGGAAATTCGGAAGCTCGGTCACGATCAGGAGCGATGCGATTGCTGTGGGTGTGGCCCTTCGCTAATACAGGATTAGCGAAGAATGCCTGATTTCTTTTTCTGCTTCAAGCACTTAGTGTTTACAGAAACTGACAATGTTCACATTTTTTGCTCGGATGTTCACTGCCCGGGTTCGCGGAGCGTTCGCCCTTCTAGTCGGCGAGCTGCTGCCCTGGCAAGCTGCTTCTGGTCAGCGAAGAAGCCAGCGTTACGTTACCGACAGAACCGCGGGGGGGCTGTGTGCGGAAACGAAGTGTGGACGGCTCCAAATCAGAGCGAGACGAGCACCGAAGGGGTCCATACCCCCCACCCCCTGACCACCCCTTTTTTGGAGATCCTTGGACGGGCCTCGGCTTGCCGGTCGTCCGTGTCGTTCTTACCGACGCGACAGGCATTCGAAAAGTCTCGATGGTCAACAGACCACACCCCGCCGAGCGCTTGCTACGCTCTGCCCTCAGACTTCAGTGGAGCCCATACGTCGAATGGGTCGCCAGTGCGATCTAACAGTGCGGATCATCGTTCTCCGGCTTGTTCACGCGCGTGGAGATGGACCACATCGTCATCGGCTCAGACGGATAGGTGATGAGGAGGTCGCGCGGGTCAGGTTCGGCATTAGAGGGTTCTTTCGAGGGAACAATCGAACTTCTGGAAATGCCCCAAGAGCAGACATCCGCGAGCCCGCACTGATGTCGCAGAAGGACCCTAAGCAGAAATGTACCCCCTTATGTGGCAGTATACTTTGGTCCGCGGGGAATTCGCGCAGGTTGAGGTTCCGCTCGATGCGAGACTGCTGGGATGCGCCTCTAAGAACGTCCGGGCCAGGGCTTTCATGGTAGGCTTTGAACATGCGTATCGGTGTCGGCAAAGGTCGGCTGCCCGCTGCCAGCCTAGCAGTACTTGTCGCCTTTATGGGTCCTGTTTTGCGCGCAGAGGAACCGCAACGTGGTCCTTGCACCGAAGATGCCATGATCGTCTTCGATGCGTCGGGCTCGATGGCGGGCAACGAGAATTTCGATATTGGCTCCCCCGTTACTCGCATTGACGAAGTCAGATCGGCACTGGCAAGCGTGTTGCCGAGTGCCACCCGGTGGCGGCGTGTGGGTCTAATCACGTTTGGTCCAGGGCCTTACAACCAGTGCAACGTTCAACTGAACCTAGAGCCGACCGCCGACGCGGCGAGCGCTATCATGCGTACCGTGAACGGCTTGAACCCGTCCGGCAGAACGCCCCTGACATCGGCCGTAGAACAGGCGGCCAATGTCCTCGATTTTCGTCACAAGCCCGGCATTATAGTTGTCGTTACCGATGGGGACGAGACGTGCAATAGGTCGCCTTGTGAGCTTGGGAAGCAACTCCACGCGGAGGCAGAGAACCTCACCATTCATATCATCGGTTTTCGCGTTGAGTCTGTCTCGTGGATGGGAGAGCAAAGCATCGCCGAGGCCAAGTGCCTCGCCGAGCAGAATAACGGTCTCTACATCTCGGCCAAGACGGAGGAGGACCTGATCGCCGCTTTCAAGAAGACGCTCGATTGTGAGATGTTGTCAGAAGCCGTTGTGCCTTAAAAATGCAGCCCAGCAACTCAGAGCACGAAGGCGAGGGCGAGGGCGACAGCTAATGATAGCGACGCGTCGAGTGCGGTGCCCCCCTTAAACGCTGGGAGACAACTCTAAATGTGATTGCCTCACCGACACAACCCCAAGCAGAAGGGTCCCGACAAAACTAATCTGTGCGAGCAAAATCCGCAGCTTCGACGTTTGCGCGTCAGGAGAACCCCGCTCTTTCATTGCCGCATTGCAATGTCAAATTATTGCAATGCACGACTGCCATCTTGATGTCAGATCGCGCTGGCTGTTAGCTGATCGCCTAGCGTGATGTAGCGGCGTATCAAAGTGCAGGAGGCTACCATGGGAACTTTGGTCTTTGTCTGCCCGGCGAGCAGGCAGCAAGTCTCGACCGGCATCGAAATAGATCGCTCAAGCTTTAAGAGCCTGCCACGACATACCACGGAGTTCCGCTGCCCTCGTTGCAACACGAGCCATGTGCTGTCGGGCGTCTGGGCTTGGCTGGACGAAAGTTCCTCGCAAGGCCTCGATCACGGGCAAGCCGGAACACCAGTTACAGTTCTGAGTTTTGGTTAAAATCCCCAATTTGGAGGTACTCCGCCATGTCACGCGCAAAGCAAGCTTCAAAGCCGAAGAGTTGAGCATGCGCCGTGCCGTTGTTGGGAGCCGCTGGGTTATCCTTATCGCTGGCGAGCGGCGCGTCCGCTGCAACCGAGTCGCCCGCGCCGGATGTCCCGACGCGTAACACCGCAGCGAGCCACGAAATAACTTTCAGTGAAGAGGAAATCGCCGATGTCAGCCTGGCGACGTTCTATGTCTTCGACAAGGAGAACGTCGGAACATCCGAGCCGGGCGTGCAACTAGCCCATAGAGGCTGCGGAAGATGCCACGGCTGCCGAGGCTGCAGAGGTTGCCATAGAGGCTGCGGAGGCTGCGGAGGCTGGTGGGGGGGTTGCGGCGGCTGTGGAGGTTGCTGGTGGTGGGGCGTTGGTTGCCGATGGGGCTACTAGGAATAGAACACTAAGCACTGCTCTTTTTCGGTTCCCTAAGCCCCAGATTTGCGCGCTGACGGCCCCAGGATGTTCCCTTTATGTTCTCCTCCCCAATATGGCTTTCGCCGGTCCTAGCGCTTCCTAGAGGCTCTGAGGCTAGCTGGCTGTTTACCTTGGGAAGCCCGGCCACCTGAGTTTGGCTGGGGGGTCTGCTAAAAGGGAGTATGAGTGACCCAGACTTGAAGGTCGTCACTGCGCAGCTGAAGAAGCTAACAGCCAGGGTAGAAGCCGTGGAAAAGCTCCTGGACCGCATCCTTCGGCAGAAGCCGGTCTCTGAGAGACAGTTGGAGAAGGCGCTGAAAAGCCGAAACCTGAGCGGTGCTGATATGCCTCAGACGCGACATGCCCAAACTAAGCTCGGCTGATTGCTCAATCGACGAAGCTTATCCCCACCTTCTGGTCGTGTGACCTTTAGGCACCTCCGAAGATTGTCCGTAGGCACTGTCATCGCTTCCTTACCCTCACACCTGGGCGATTGCCATCGGTGAACTCAATTCCAGCGGCCTCTAACACCTGGCGAAGGCTCGCCACGGTCCTCTCGCGCAGTTTCTCCTCACGCTCAAACCTAACGACTGTATCGGGGGAAACCTTCGCGGCTGCCGCGAGTTTTCTGACGCCCAAGCCAAGCGCGGCTCTTGCCATTCGGCACTGAACGGGAAGCAGTTCGGTACTTAGTAACGAAATCAATCGCGCGCCACTCCGATGGTTCTTGGAGTTTCGGTCGGTGTCCCTTCTTTCACTCGGCGGCGTGAGTGATCTTGCGCAGAGAGCAATTCCAATTTGCGAAAAAATGGCGATGTCGGGAGGGGGAGTTCTAAACACCTCAAGTGCTAGGCACCTCGCGTGACGATTGATCTTTCCCATCACAAGTTCCCATGCAGGAACCGAAGAAGCCCCGTCAACCCCCCACGGGGCTTTTTCATTCTGATTGCCCATGGAGGTCTTCGAGATGAGAGTGGAAATTGAGGACGACGAAATTGTCGTTGCGAAACCAGGCACCACCTGCATGCTCGCTTACGCTAAGCCTCGTCGTAACGCGCTTCTATTTGTGAAGCGCAGCTGGGTCGCCGCCGACGCAGCCTCTCCCGCCATAAGCGAATTTCGAGCCCAGGCATTTCAGGCAGCGCTGGAGAAAGCGCGCGATCTCGGTTGGATTGTCTGAAGGGGCCGTCAATCCCGAAGTTCCGGGGCAACTTTGACCCGCAGTGTTGCGTCTTATGTGGCGCGCGCCCCACATCCCGCCCCCACCCAAGCAATGCGCGTTGGGAGTGCCATAGTAAATTGCGTCAGAGAAAAGCCCCGAAGACGCCGGGGGCTTTTTCTTTTTCCTTCGCCAGCACGATAACGGAGAGGTCCGTCACGACCGCGATAGGCTCCTCGAACGGCTCTCGCTTTCTCAGCAGTTTGGCTTCTTACTGGCGAATAGCCTTGCCTTTAAGGCCACAGATGGCCTCACAAAATTACATAAAAAATTTTCGCGACGTATCGGGGCTATGTGCGGAAACGAAGTGTGGACGGCCCCAAATCCGAGCGAGGCGAGCACCGAAGGGGTCCATACCCCAGCCCCACGACCACCCTTTTTCCGTGGCGGTGAGATAGTCGTCACCTTGCCCCTCACGAGCTTACACCGTGACGTACTACAAACCGGCAGTCTCGGCTCAGCTCCTCGCCAAGGGGTTCGTTCACAAGAGTGATGCACGGGCACCGATGACAAGCGCCGAGTTCTTCGCCAAAGCGTGGCGCTTGGCCAACGACAAGGCGCGCGAATTGGGGTGGATCGTGTAAGAGGCGTGCACGGCCTCTCACCGACACCCGCTAGTGTCGAAGGAAAGTAGGGCATAGCCCAATTGAGTTGGGCCGCCCGTGCACAGCCAGACCCTAGCAGCATTTCATTCGTTCATGCTGGCGAAGTCGAGATGCGCAGCTCGGCTCGCAACTGATTGAGGACCGCCTATGCCCCTTTCTTTGTAGAGCCTCGGAGCGGCGGCGTTGCGCCAAATCCCCCGGTTTTCGCGCGTCTCTTAGTTGAGCCACTTCATGCCCGCGCGTGAGTGGGGTGAAAACTTGCGCACATCTGCCTTGCTCCTCCTCCGGTGCCACGCGAGCAGACCCCGCACGCCGAGGCCGACGCCTAGCAGGCTTAGAGTGTTGGGTTCGGGAACGTAGTAGAAACCAGATATTTGGTGCTCGCGTCGTTGATGCCCTCGGTGGTGGACGCTCGGCGGCGTCCTGACCCCCTGGGTACGAGTGTTCTTACCCAGCCTTGACACGATGCGGGCTGCTGGAGATGAATGTGTCTATGGACAAGAAACTCGTCGAAATTGCCGCGCTTTGGACCGAATGGAAGTTGGCGCTCATGCAGCAACGCTCGGCTTGGTTTGAGCAGACTGCTGTACGGGCTAAAAACCGGCGCGAGCGAATAGAGCGGGAGATTGCTGGCACACCCGCGACAACTCCACTCGCCGGTCTCATTAAATTGGCCATTCACGAATTTAATGCGGAGGAGGCAGGCAGCATCTCCTCAACCTACCGCGCGCTCGCGGCCATCGTTGGGCGCGACCCGCTGGCCGACGCTCGTGAGATCGTCAGCCACCTCTCTGTTAGCAAGCCACTTGCAACTGACCCCAGTACCTACCACGCGCCGCGAGCCAGGCAGTGAGGGCCTTTTACCGCTTGTAGATGGCGGGCTGGCCGCATATCTGGGTCTCGAGATGTTATCGCCAGAGGTTGACGTTATGGCTACGTTAAATAGAGCCTCCGCTCTGAGCTTTCAGGAGCACGAGCGAACGGTACGCCGAGATTTTTGGACCGCGCTTAAGCAGTTCGCCGGACGATTGCCATTCGTCGAGGACTTGGTGGCGTCTTACTATTGCGCCCTCGATCCGGCGACACCAATGCGAGTGCGCGGTATCCTGCTTGCAGCGCTTGCCTACTTCATCGTTCGATGGCGCTATCGACCCTTGACATGGCTTTGGCGCGGTCTTGCGTTTACCGATGACGCAGCTGTGGTCACGGCCTTATTCGGACTTGCCTCACACATCAAGCCTGTCCATCGCGCGGCAGCAGTGAGAGCGCTAGGTAAGGATATAAACAACACCTGAGGCGCTTTCCGTAATTTCCGGCTTTCTTTATTTTCAGGAAGGGAAGAGGCCGCTCAACCTCTAGAGGGAGCGGCCCACGCAAGACGGCTCAACCCAATGAAGGGGAGCTGCTCACGCTAATGCTCAGCCACTACCTCATAGCTGAGCCAAGACCGCCCTATATGGTTACGCTGTCTCAGTGTTCAAGAGATGGAGCAGTAGGTGGCTGTTAGCTTCCGAACGAGGCATAGAAACGGAGAACTCAATTATGCGAATTTTGATCTACTTCATGGTCGCCGTCGTGATGCTGCTCAGCGCATTTGCGCCCTTACAAGCTGCTGCACCACATAAGCATTGCTGGTGGCACCATCACCACCAGCACTGCCACACATGACGTCTGAGGGAATGGAGGCTTCTAAGAGTGCGGGTTATCAGAAGTCAGGGCCGGGCAGCTTTCTGGATAACGGCAAGCGAGGTGTGGGCGGATACCGCCTACCGCTCAGCGAAGAACGAGGAACATCTGACCAGGCACGGCTTCGTCTCGTGCATTCATCGCAAGAAGCCCAAGGGCCGGCCGATGGCGGAGCGCACCCGCATTGCCAATGCCCGCAAATCCAAAGTCCGCTCCGCTGTCGAACACGTCTTCGCTTATCAGAAAGGGCCGATCGTCTTGGTTGTGCGCACGATCGGAATCGCCAGGGCGCGGGTGAAGATCAGCCTCGCCAATCTCGCCTACAACATGCGGCGGTTCGTCTGGCTAGACGGCGAAATGCGCCCGCTGCAGCCGCCTGAGCGCTGAAGTGGGCAAACCGAAGAAGCCGCCACCTCGAAAAACCCATCCCAATCGACCGTGCCATCGCCGCCGCACTGGCCGATCGCCAACAACCCTTCAATCAGCCGTCGAAACCGCGTTTTTGGAGGTGTCCAATTGGCTCGCTGCCTAGCCGCCAACAAACCTCGGTGATAGAGTTCGGCGACGGGGTGGGGAAGTAACGAAATCGTTCAGTAGGAGATTACGATGGGATTATTCGACAACATCTCTGGCCCCAGCACCGCACTGCCGTCCCAGGCGGCAATGTCACGAAGCCGCTGATGATAGCTTTGCTTGGGCTTCTTGCGTCGCGTTACATGAGCGGAGGATCAAAGG
Source organism: uncultured Alphaproteobacteria bacterium (assembly GCA_963804705.1). Lineage (GTDB taxonomy): Bacteria > Pseudomonadota > Alphaproteobacteria > Rhizobiales > Methyloligellaceae > Methyloceanibacter. The sequence goes on along the minus strand of CAWDRM010000018.1, from coordinate 202,860 downwards.
ACGCTCCAGCTTCGGCCGCCGAATGGTGCGGCAGTCGCGCATCGTCATTGCCGCTATGACGTAGTGAACGGCGTGCGTGTGCGTCACTGCGTGTAAGAAGCAGCGGCAGCACCCCGCGAGGGGCCCTTAACGCCACATGAACTCCTGGCCCGAAGGCCAAGGCGGGCGGTTCTACCGGCGCGACGCTGAAGGTCAATCCGACAACCCGCCACGGAACTGCTTCTTTTTGGCTGATCATAACCTCTCCAATGTCTGGCTTGGAATTTCCGGTCGGCACCCAACACTTGTTGACTGATGGTATCCGCTAGCGGTTCTGTGATGTTATACGGCCCGACAAATTCGACGATATGGAGGCTCGTTGGCAGTTGAACCGAACCGTTCATGTGTACGAGTTTGTGTTTGTAGTGGCTGTGTTTCTCACCGCCCCCAACCCGGCTCTCGCGAATTGGTGGATCGTTCGCGCGTCCGATAAGAAGTGTCTCGTCGTCGATATAGAGCCAACGGGAAAGGACAAGAGTATCACCAAGATTGGTAAGGAGGTTTACCCAACGCGCGAGGAGGCCGAAGCCGACGTTAAACGGCTCTGCAAGCAGTGACGCAACCTCGACGACCAGAACCTAGAACCCCAGTTGGGCAACCGCCGCCTCAAAGATCGAATGAGTATCTGCCAGACGCTTTTCCAGAACGACAGCGAGATCGATATAGTAGTCGCGCTCTTGCCTATGTGATCCTACTAAATGGGGTCGCCGCCCTCATCCTCATGACGGCACTGGCTTTTGCTCCTCAATCGGCAACCGATCCTCACAGGCTTGCCTGGGCCATGCTGGTGTTCGGGTCCGGTGCATTAGCGGGGCTGCTGAGTTCGTTACTTGCATACCTCAGTCGAACTGTAACAGTTGAGGCGTCAAGCCATCCGGTTGTGCGGGACCTATTGCGCGTGGGTGCGATCATCGGGGCTGTTGGCTCCGGCGCTGCATTTTTGACGGCCCTTAACATGATGGCACTCACGGTTCCAGAGAGTTCCAGCACTCGCCCCAAGAGTAGGCCTCAGGATCAAACCCCAGCCCCGACAGCTCCGGCCCGCGCCGTACCTCAAACGCTACTCGCGCCACCACTAAGAGTTCAGTTCCTGGACGCGGCTGTAGGTCTACGTCCCTCTACTTGCGCAATACTCCAAGTCGCCGACACCGAAGGCAGAGAAGCAACTGCGAAGTTGTGGTGTCTTGTGACCGAGGAGGTGTCCCCTCAAGCAGTCTCGCCTCGGGAGCGTCGCTTTTGCTAAGTGCGCCAAAAGCCTTTAGCGTCAGTAAGCGCTGATACACCGGCGAAAGGCCAGAACACTCTATTGACTTTAAGGGTTGGGCTAACGTTTGCGCGCCACCCGAACAGGCCGCGACGGGTTCGAGCATCCGCCACCAGACGCTGGTTAGCTTCTGCCTGCGCTCGCCAAGCGTCCTGATCCTTCCGAACGTCTCCGAGCTGCTCTCTCATGAGTTCGGTCATGTCTCCTCGTTGCGTGGTGTGCCACCGAAACGTTGCCAGCAATGACTTAAGGGTTTCCTTGCTGCCAGAGGAGCGCGGTCTAATGCCCGCTTCCGACTGACCTCAGCACGAAGTGCTCAACTCCACCGAAGATGCTCACACAAAAAGCATGAGCACCTTCGAGACGGATGAGCATCTTCGCGCACCGACAGTAGGGCGCTGCCCGATCCGCAGGGTAAGACAGACAAAGTGTGACCTCAGGAAGTACAAAAGATCGACAAATCGGCTCGAAGATAATTTCGCTTCCCCTTACCGCTCCCTGCATTGAGAGGACGAGCAACCATGACGCTGACGCAGAACAACGGAATGAATTTTACCGGGCCAAGCATGCCAAGTCAGTGAAAGCAGCGATGTACGAGTTGGGCGTACTGATCAGTATTCTCTACCTGGCTGACAAGGCTGCTGAGTTCTGGCCTCAATACAAAGAGCCTGCGTTCATGGTTGCCGTGGCGATGTTGTTATTGATGATCGCGTTGGTACGGCGCAACTGGAAGTCAATGGCCATCCTAGAAAAGGGGCTCAAGAGTGCCGCGAGCACGCAGGATGTGGAAGCCGCCGTTAGAGAGTGTTCCTACGATGACTGACAAGACTCTCGTGATAGCGGCGTGCTGCTCGTCCCGCCGTCGTATAGGCCTCCCCGACACTAAGCAGACTTCTGCCGAAGATGCTCACCGAACGACGTGAGCACCTTCGCGAGCAATGAGCATCTTCGTGCATCTACGCCGCCGGTGGTGATCTCGCTCGTGCAGCGATACTCCTTCCGGGCGCTTCTTCGTCTGGCCGGATCGGGTTTACAGAATGCTAGATCGTTCTAGCCTCGTTCCGGCTCTGTACCAGTGTCATTGTAAACACCAAGTCATTGGAAATACTTGCAATTCTTCCATTCTGAGGTAATACAGGATCATGGCCAGGAGCGAAAGCCGATACGGAGTCTGTCTCGACAGGCGCGACCGCGAGGGCTTGCGGCGCGACCTAGTCACGGTGGAAGCCCGCGACGCGAGGACCATCCGCATCGAGGGGAAGCCCTACCTCAATCTGGCGAGCAACGACTATCTGGCCTTGCGCTTCCACGAGGGCCTTGTCGAGCGGGCGAAACAGTGGACGGAAGCCTATGGCGTGGGTTCCGGAGCCTCGCGCCTCGTCACCGGCAATCTCACAAGTTTCGCGACGCTTGAGGCGAAAGTTGCGACGCTGAAGCGGAAGCCTGCCGCCCTGATCATGGCCTCCGGTTTCCAGGCCAATGCCGCAGTCTTGCAGGCGCTGCTCGATAGGAGCGTGCTCGGCGCCGAGCCCCTTGTCTTCTCCGACCGGTTCAATCATGCGAGCATGCATTTCGGCTGTGCCGCGGCAGGCGCGCACGAGATCCGCTATCGCCACGGCGACGCCGTCCATCTCGGCGAGCTTCTGAGTCAATATCAAGACGATAGTCAGCCGAAATTCATCCTGACCGAGAGCGTATTTTCAATGGATGGCGATGTCGCGCCGCTCGCGGCAGTCGCCCGGCTCGCGCGCGAGAATAACGCCATGCTTATTGTCGACGATGCCCATGCGACCGGCATTTTGGGCGAGGGCGGCCGTGGCCTCTCCGACGAGGCCGACCTCGTCATCGGCACCTTCTCCAAGGCACTTGGCGGCTTCGGCGCCTATGTCGCCTGCTCGGCGACGTTGCGCGATTACCTCATCAATCGGTGTGGCGGATTGATCTATTCGACCGCGTTGCCGCCGCCCGTGCTCGGCGCGATCGACGCGGCGCTCGATCTCCTGCCATCGCTCGATGCCCAGCGCGCCCACGTGGCGTGCCTCGCCGAGCGGTTTTGCGTAGGTGCGCGGGCGCTGTCGTTTGATACGAGGGCGTCCACCACGCAGATCGTGCCACTGATGGCAGGGACCAATCATGCAGCCCTTGCCTTGAGCAAGAGGCTGCGCGAGGCGGGTTTCTTCGCCACCGCGATCAGGCCCCCGACCGTGCCGGCCGGAACGGCGCGGCTCAGGCTTGCCTTCACCGCGGCCCATACCGAGGCCGATATCGATGCCTTGCTCAACGCGCTTGATGACCAGGCGCTACCACGCAGCGCGCTCGGCTGAGCGCGGCTGATGCGCTTTGTCTTCGTCCATGGCTGGGGTTTCCATGCCGGCATTTGGCGCGACCTGATCGCACATCTCCCGGGGGAGGCGGAGGTCAGCCTTGTCGATCTCGGCTTCGTAGCCGGCGGCCCCGAGGGCTCGAGCGATTGGCCGAGCGACGCCGTCGCTATCGGCCATTCGCTTGGCTTTTTGTGGCTGCTTCATCGGGCAGGGGAGCGGGCGAGCAGCCCAGCGACCGCGAGCTTCCGGGCGCTTGTCAGCATCCAAGGCTTCGACCGCTTTTGTCCACCTATCCCACTTTCGCGGGTCGCCGGCATGCGCCGCGAGCTCAAGCGAGATGTGGGCGCCACGTTGGGGGCCTTCTGGCGCGCGTGCGGCACCGAAACGTTTGCGCCGCCGAGCGCACTCAATGTCGATCGGCTTGATCAAGGTCTTGGCTGGCTGATGGACTGGGACGCCGGTGAGGTGAAGGGGCGCCTCGATTGCCCCATGCTTGCACTCGCCGCCCGCGACGACGCCATCGTGCCGCCAGCGATGAGCGAGGACATTTGGGGGCGCGCCAACATCCGTTGGTCGCAAGACGGCGGTCATGTGCTACCCCTGAAGCACCCTGAATGGTGTGCCCGTCATGTCCTCGATTTTGCGCATGCTATCCACCCGTAACGCCAAGATTGCCCGCACCTTCGGCGCGCGGGCGGCGTCCTACGAAGCGCATGCCGATTTGCAGCGCGCCGTCGCCGAGCGGCTGGCGCGTTGGCTGCCGCCGCTTGCTCCGCCCCGGGTGCTTGAGCTCGGCTGCGGCACGGGCTTGTTCAGTCGACACCTTGTTGCACGCTATCCCGACGGCAGCTTCATCCTGAGCGATCTTGCGCCCGCCATGATCGAGCAATGCCGGCGCAATCTTGGGGATGACGGCAGTGAACGCGTCAGCTTCCAGGTCATGGATGCCGGGCGCCCAAGCGTCGAGGGGCCCTTCGATCTCATCGCCATGAGCATGACGTTGCACTGGCTCGCCGATCCGGTGGCGGCGATCGACGGTCTCAGCCGGCTGCTCGCCCCGGGCGGCGTCCTCATCTATGCGACGATCAGCGGAGAGAGCTTCGCCGAATGGCGGGAGGTGCTCGCGGCGCAAAAGCTGCCGAGCGGCCTCATCGATCTCCCGGCGCTGCCAGGCATCGTCGACGAGCAGCGGCTGATAACCGAGGCCGACGCGCTTTCCTTCCTGCGCCGCATCAAGGCGATCGGCGGCCTGACGCCGAAAGAGGGTTACGCCCCGCTCTCGGCGGGTGCGCTTCGCCGCGTTATCCGCGCGGCCGACGCCCGGCATGGTGGGCGGATCACCTGGCACATCGTCTATGGACGCGTTGGATCCTCAGAGGCGAGCCAGTCGAGTCCCTCGATCAGGCCGGCATAGGCGCGGCCGAGCTCGGCGTCGGTGATGCAATAAGGCGGCATCAGATAGACCGTGGCGCCGAGCGGCCGGATGTTGAGGCCATGGGCAAGAAACCAGCTCCTCATCGCCTGGCTCCGCCCTGACTGATAGGCGGCTTCGCCCTTCAGATCGAAAGCAAGGATCGAGCCGAGCACCCGGGGGCGCACCACGTCCTCGCGGCCTTGCAACTCGGCGAGCATCTCGCGATGGCGTGTCTCGATCCGCGCAATCCCGCCAAGGGTGCCCTCCTCCTCGTAGAGGTCGAGTGAGCAAAGCGCCACCGCGCAGGCCAGCGGATTGGCGGTGAACGAATGACCATGGGGCAGCGCCCGGTTGAAGCTCTGGCCGAGAAACGCCTCGAACACCTTCTCCCGCGCCACCGTCACCGCCATCGGCAAATAGCCCGCGGTCAGGCCCTTGGACAGGCAGACAAGGTCAGGCACCACGCCCGCCTGCTCCATGGCGAATAGCGTGCCCGTGCGCCCGAAGCCGGTCGCCACCTCATCGAAAATGACGAGGATGCCGGCATCCCGCGCCGTCTTCACCAGACGCCGAACAAAATCAGGACGGCAGACGCGCATGCCGGCGGCGCCTTGCAGGAGCGGCTCGATGATGAGGGCAGCGACGTCTTGGTTGCCGTTCCACAGCCGGTCTTCGAGCGCGGAAACCGCTCCGTTCTCCCGGTCTTCGGCCGCTCCGTCGCCTTCGAAGGTGTAAGGATAGGGAAGCACGGCCACTTGGCACATCATGCCGCGGAACAGGTTGAAGAAGCCCGAGCCCCGGCCGAGCGACATGGCGCCCAAAGTGTCGCCGTGGTAGCCGCCATCGAAGGAAATGAAGGTGCGCCGCCGCGACTCGCCACGATTGGCCCAATATTGGAACGCGATTTTGAGTGCGACCTCGACCGAGGTCGAGCCGTCGTCGGAAAAGAACACGCGCGTCAAATCGCCAGGCAGCAGCCGGGTCAGCGCCGTGGCGAGATCGACGGCCGGCTGATGGGTGAACCCCGCGAACATCACGTGCTCGAACCGGTCGGCCTGGCGCGCCAGCGCCGCGTTGAGCTTCGGATGCGCGTGGCCGTGGGTGCAGGTCCACCACGACGAAACAAGGTCGAGGATCTCGCGGCCTTCCGCATCGAACAGCGAGGCACCGCGAGCGCCCGCGATCAACAGCGGCTCAGCTTCGGTCCCGTGCTGGGTGAAGGGATGCCAGACATGACGCCGGTCTCGCGCGACGATGTCTCGGGCAAGGGCAGCACGAGCCAGCGCTTCCTTGGTGAGCTCGTCTCTTTCGGGCGAGTCGTTCACTGCGCGGTTCCTGCTAGCTTCAACAGATCGAGCTCGGGCTCGATCTCGAGCAGGCTCGCCCGCGTCACCAACTCTAGCCAGGGGATCTCGGCGATCACTTCAACCTGGCCGTAGCGCTCGATCGCCGCGCGGTTGTGCGGCATGTCCGGCCCGTTGATGACGACGCCGGCCGGCGGTAGCCCTCGGCGGCGCAAGGCTTCGAGCGACAGGAGCGTATGATTGATGGTGCCGAGCGTCGAGCGGGCGACGAGGATTACCGGCAGATGCAGCTCGGCCGCGAGGTCGATGACGAAGGCAGTGTCGGTGAGGGGCACGAGCAACCCGCCCGCACCCTCGACTACCAACAGCCGGTCGCAAGCCGGCGGCTTAAGCTTCGCCATGTCGATGTCGATGCCGGCGCGACTTGCCGCTTCATGCGGCGCGATGGCCTCCGGCAACACATAAGCCTCGGGCAAAATACGATCGTCCGAAACCTCGGCCACGCGGCGTATGGTGGCGGCGTCGGTCTCGCGTTCCACTCCCGCCTGCACCGGCTTCCAATAGCAGGCATCGAGATGGGCGAGCAGCCAGGCGGAGACGACCGTCTTGCCGACATCGGTATCGGTGCCTGTGACGAAAAAGCCTTGCAAAACGGTCGATCCCAAGAAGGAGTTGGCGTAAGCGCTGGAACTCTAGAGGCCTATTACCACAAGGCAAGGTTCTCCCATGCTTGCACGTCTGCGTCTGGCGGTCATTGTTGTCGCGGCATTTTCCTGCCTCGCGCCGGCGTCGGCCAAGACGCTTCGCATGGCCTATGACGCAGACCCCACCTCGCTCGATCCCCATGAGCAACTGGCCAGCGCCACGCTCCAGCTCTCCCACCTCGTCTTTGATCCCCTGCTGCGCTTCCGCAAGGACCTCACCTTGGAGCCGCGGCTCGCGACACGCTGGGAGAAGATTGACGAGCTGACCACGCGCTTCCATTTGCGGGAAGGGGTGCGCTTTCATTCCGGCCGCACGCTCTCCGCCCAGGATGTCGTCTGGACCTTCAATCGCTTAAAGCAGAGCCCGGATTTCAAGGCGCTGTTCGAACCGTTCAGCGAGGCCAAGGCGGTTGACGATCTCACCGTCGATCTCATCACCAAGGGCCCTTATCCGCTGGTCCTGAACCTCGCCACCTACATCTTCCCCATGGACCGCGAATTCTATTCCGGCACTGACGAGCGGGGCCATGCGAAGGACGAGATTGTCAAGCAGGGCGCCTCCTTCGCCTCGACCCATGTCTCGGGCACGGGACCGTTCATCGTCGCGGAGCGGGAGCAGGGAGTGAAGCTCAAGTTCAAGCGCTCTCCCGATTATTGGGACAAGGCCTCGCCCGGCAATGTCGATACGATCGTCTTCACGCCCATCAAGGAGTCCGCCACGCGCGTGGCCGCGCTGCTGGCCGGCGACGTGGACTTCATCGCGCCGGTGCCCCCGACCGATTTCGACAGGGTCAAGGGCGATCCCTGCTGCACCCTCTTCACCATGCCAAGCACGCGCATCCTGACCTTTGAGCTGAATGAGCAGCGCGTTCCGGCCTTTAAGGACCCACGCGTGCGCCTTGCCATCAATTATGCGGTCAACCGCGAAGGCATCACGGCCAAGATCATGCGTGGCTTCGCCACTCCGGCCGGGCAGCTCAGCCCGCCCGGCTATGCGGGTTATGATCCCGCACTTACGCCCCGCCTCGACCTCGACAAGGCCAAGGCGCTGATGGCCGAAGCGGGCTACGCCGACGGCTTCTCGGTGACGATGATGGCGCCGAACAACCGCTATATCGAGGACCAACGCATCGCCGAGGCGGTCGCCGCCATGCTCGCCAAGATCAACATCAAGGTGGATCTCCAGACCATGCCAAAGGCGCAATATTGGCAGCGCTTCGACGAGCGCGCGGCCGACATCATGATGATCGGCTGGCAATCCGATACCCAGGACTCGGCGAATTTCTACGAGTTCCTGGCGATGACGCCGGACCCCAAGACCGGCTACGGCCAATACAACGCGGGCAACTATTCCAATCCCGAGGTCGACCGGCTGACGCTAGAGACCCAGACCATGACGGATCCAGAGGCCCGCGCCGAGGTGCTGAAGAAGATCGAGCGTATTCTATATGACGAGGCGGCGCTCGTGCCGATGCATTGGCAGCATCTCTCGGCGGCGGCGCGCAAAAACGTGCGTATCGAGCCGGTGCTGAACGTCATCGACATGCCCTATCTCGGCGATTTGGTGATGGAATAGCGTTAACGCAGGACTTTCCTTGTCTGCCGGCCTGCTTTCGACACGGTGGAGTTGAGCTTCCACTCGCGCTATTCTCAACGGCGAGGGGGGATTGCCATGACTCCTGCCTATTTACGGCTTGATGCGCGGCCACGGATGCCTTCCCGCGGCACGGCCGTCCTCGTCATGGCGGCGTTCGGCGTGGTGTCGGGACTGATCTCCAGCCTGCCTTCGCCCTTGCCCGATATCCGCCTGAGCGATCCCGACATTCTCATCAACGCGCATAGCGTGCCCCTTCATGCCGGCCTCGCCTTCGGCGGCATGGTCGCTGGCACGCTGTGGCTGTGGGTCAACCGCGACCCCACCAAATGCCTGCTCGTTTTGGCGCTGACGCTGGTGGGGTGGCTCGCCGCCGTCAACACGGCGAACGACGTGATCAACACGGTGCAAAGCTCGACCTTGTTCGGCACCGCCGAAGGCGCCAAGGCCCATCGGGAGATGCTCGCTTGGCTGGTAGGGGGATTGCTCGCCGGCGCGGTCGGGGCGGGGCTCACCGCCTTCGGCGCCGGCATCGCGGCAAGTCCGCTCAGACGGACCGAGGCCTGGACGCTAATCGCCTTCGTCGGCGCGCTGGCCGGATTGGTGCTTTACCCGGCGGCTTTGCTCGACACGATCGTCCTTCTGTTCGTGCTTTGGCAGGCAGCGGTCGGGGCGGCGATCGCCTATGGTCTGACATTGCCAAGACGGTGAGCGTAAGACCGGCGGCGGCAGTCTATCCCGGAGCGTCGGCCCCAGCACCTCGTCCGTGACCACCTCGAAGCCCACGAGCTGGTGGGGCCCGTAGGAGGTGGTGATCGCGACGTCGGTAGCGTCCCGCCCGCGCGCGATCAGGATGCGGCCGATGCGCGGCTCATTGTGGCGGGCGTCGAACGTGTACCAGCGGTCGCCGAGGTAGGCCTCGAACCACGCGCTGAAATCCATTGGCGCGGGGTCGGGAGGCACGCCGATATCGCCGAGATAGCCGGTGCAATAGCGCGCCGGGATGTTCATGCAGCGACAGAGCGTCACCGCGAGATGGGCGAAGTCGCGGCACACGCCCTTGCCTTCCGTAAATGTATCGAACGCGGTCCTGGTCGCGTCGGCATGCGGGTAGCCGAAGGTGACGTGATTGTGCACGAAGTCGACGATGGTCTGCACCAGCGTCCAGCCTTGCGGAATCGTCCCGAAAGTCGACCAGGCGAATTCCGACAGGCGGTCGGTTTCGCAGTAGCGGCTGCCTAAAAGATAGACAAGCGTCTCAACCGGCAACGTTTCAAGCGTGTGCTGTACGGCGTCAGGCACAACCTCATCCGGTGCGCCGCTGTCCTCCACCAGGAAATCGGCGGAAATCGTCAGTTTTCCGGCCGGCGCCTGGATCACATGGCAAATATTGCCGAAGCCGTCGCAATATTCCTTTGCCAGCACGGGCGGATCGAGCAGCATCCGGTCCGGGGAGAGCAGGCTGTGCCGCCGGGTCGGATGGACGCTTAAGGTGATGATCATTGGCGTCGGTTGCGGGCACTCGTAGGCGATTTCGTACCCCGCATGGATCTTCATCGTCATCCTCCCCGGCGACGCTGCATCTGCCGGTAGAACAAGCATTATTTGTGCCAGGGAGAGAGTGCCGGGATCAATGACCGTCAGGGGTGGCCCAATTCACAATCATCCCTATACACTTTCGCCAGTTGAGGCTTTTGAGTAGAGCTCGATGCAAGCGCTTGCCGCACCTATGGCCTTCATCGGCAGGCGCGCTCTCCAGGCCCTGCTCGTCATGCTCATGATCGCAGTGATCGCCTTCGCCGTGCGGGCGGCGCTTGGCGATCCTTTGCGCGAGATCATGGGAGAGGCGGTGCCCGAGGCTGAGCGGGCGGCGCTCCGCCATGAGCTCGGGCTTGATGCACCGTGGCCTACGCAGCTCGCGCGCTATCTCGGGCGCGCGGCAAAGGGCGATCTCGGCCAGTCCTACATCTATAAGCGGCCGACGCTCGAGGTGGTGCTCGCCAAGTTTCCGGCGAGCTTCGAGCTTGTGCTCGCCGCCAGCCTCATCGTCCTCTTGGTGTCGGTCCCTGCCGGCATCTATTGTGCCGTGAAGCCGCGGTCCTGGGGCGCCCGATTGATCTTGGGTCTGAGCGTGCTCGGCATCTCGGTCCCCGTTTTTCTCACCGGCATTCTGCTCATCTCCGTCTTCTCCGTCTGGCTCGGCTGGCTCCCGGCCTTCGGGCGCGGCGAGACAACCAAGCTCGGCGTCTGGGACACGGGGCTGCTCACGCTAGACGGGCTCAAGCACCTGCTGCTGCCGGCGCTCACGCTCTCTTCTATCATGCTGCCGCTATTCATCCGGCTCGTGCGCGGCGCCATGCTCGATCAGCTTGGGAGCGACTATGTCCGCACCGCGCGGGCCAAAGGAGCTTCCTCCTTGCGGGTCTGGCTGCACCACGCATTGCGCAACGCGCTGCTCCCGCTCATCGCTCTCGGCGGCTTGCAGATCGGCAATATGCTGGCCTTCACTCTGCTGACCGAGACCGTATTTCAATGGCCGGGCATGGGGTTTCTATTCCTCGAAGCCGTGACCCGCGCCGACGTACCGCTGATCACCACCTATCTCGTGGCTGTCGGGCTGCTGTTCGTCATCACCAACACGCTGGTCGATGTGGCGAGCCTCTGGCTCGATCCGCGCATCAGCCTCGAAGGGCGAAGATGAGCGCGCCACACTCGCGCTCTGCGCTCGCTGTGGTCCGCGCCTTGGCCTTGGACCGACCGGGAAGCGCGCTCGCCGCGATGCTACTTGCGGTCATTTCGCTCGCCGTGCTGTTCGCGCCCCTCATCGCGCCGCACAACCCCTTCGACCTCGCAAGCTTCGACGTGCTCGACGCCGAGATGCCGCCGGCATGGCTGAAAGGCGGTAGCGATCGCTTTCTGCTCGGCACCGATTCTCAAGGACGCGATCTCTTCAGCGCCATTCTCTACGGCACGCGCATTTCGCTCACTGTCGGCGTGCTCGCCGTGGCCATCCAAGCCGCCATCGGCATCCCACTAGGTCTCATCGCTGGCTATGTCGGGGGGAGAGTGGATAGCCTCATTGCAAGGGCGGCGGACGTTCAGCTTTCCCTCTCCACCCTCATGCTCGCCATCATTGCGCTGGCGCTGGTCCGCGCGGGCCTTGGCGGCGACACGCTCGGCCGGCTTGCCGTGCCGTTGCTCGTCCTCGTGATTGGGATCGCCGAATGGCCCACTTTCGCCCGCACCGCCCGGGCCGCGACCCAAGTCGAAGCGGCCAAGGACCATGTCCGCGCCGGGCGGGCGCTCGGCCTGAGCGGCGCGGCAATCGTCCGGCGCCATATCCTGCCCAACATCCTCTCGCCGCTCATCGTCGTGGCGACCACCCAGATCGCGAGCGCCATCATGGCCGAAGCAGCCCTATCCTTCCTCGGCCTCGGGCTTCCCGTCACGCAGCCTTCGCTCGGCACCCTGATCCGTTCAGGCTACGACCTGACCTTCGCCGGCGTCTGGTGGGTGACGGTGATTCCGGGCCTGACGCTGGTCGGCATCCTGGTGGCCGTCAACGTGCTCGGCGATGCCCTGCGCGACGCGCTCGACCCGCGTTTGGCCCGCGAGCTCGCGTGTGTGCATTAAGGCTCCACGGCGGCTAGGCCCAAAGCCTGTGGACAAAAGCATCCATCCGCCCCATGAGAATGGCACGGGACCCTGGCCTTAGTCGATCGAGGTGGGTGTGCCCGGCCCTTTAGATTGGGGCTGTTCCCACCCATGCGATATAGTGGCCCGGTCCTTGCGAAGGCTTCACTCGGTCTCCCCATCGCTTAGCGCGCAGCTTGTGCTGGGGGACGTCCCACGAGGAGGTGTCATGGAGACCTCGGGCAGCGCGAGCCCTGAGCTCATCTATTCGCTCCGCCGTGTCAGCGAGAGCGCGGCTCTTGCTGCGTTCGATTGGATCGGGCGGGGCGATGGCATGGACGGCGGCCAGGCCGCGCTCGATGCCATGCTGAGCGCCCTCGCTGACGTGGATTTCGACGCCGTGGTGGTGATCGGCGAGGCCGGCAAGGGCGAGGCGCCGCAGCCCACCCGCGGTCAGCGCCTGGGACGGCCGGGATCCACCTTCAAGGCCGACATCGCCGTCGATCCGGTCGAAGGCACGAGCTACCTTGCCAGGGGCCAGACCAATGCGCTGGCCGTGCTCGCCGTCGCCCCGCGCGGCGCCATGATGAATCCGGCTCCCGCGTTCTACATGGAGAAGTTCGTGGCGCCTGCGGCCGTCCGGGGCAAGATCGATCCGCATTGGACCACAGGCCGGAAGCTCAAGGTTCTTGCCGAGGCATTGCACAAGCACGTCTCCCAGCTCACCATCTACGTCCTCGAGAAACCCCGTCATCGCGAGCTGATCGAGGACATTCTGAGAGCGGGCGCGCGCGTAGCCCTCTATCCGGCGGGCGACGTGGCCGGTGCCCTGGTCGCGGCCATCCCGGGCTCGGGTATCGATGCGTTGATGGGAACCGGCGGCACGCCTGAGGGCGTTATGTCGGCATGCGCCATCCGGGCGCTCGGGGGAGAGTTCCTCGCCCGCATCGATCCCCAGCTTCACACCGAGGCCAAGGCAGTCAGAGACGCCGGGCTCAGCACCACGCGCTGGTACACCCGCGACGAGATCATTGCCTCCGACGACGTGTTTTTCTGCGCCACCGGCATCACCACGGGGCTGATGCTGGAAGGCGTGGAACGCACCCGGACCCATTACAAGGTGCAAACCATGATGGTGACGGGCGCGACAGGTGAGCGGCAGATCATGACCAGTCATCTGCCGATTGAGCGATTGGCGGGGGCACGAGGCGTGGCGCGCGACGTAGCGTAAAGTGTTACTAAAAAAAACGGATTTGCCGGGAGTAGGAAATGTCTAAGCGGGTTGATCATCCGATCATCCTTGGGATCGTCGGCGATTCAGCGTCGGGCAAGACGACGCTGACGGCCGGCGTCGCCCAGATTCTGGGCGAAGAGCGCTGCACCGTGATCTGCACCGACGACTACCACCGCTTCGACCGGCGCGAGCGCGCGGCCAAAGGCATGTCGGCGATCGACCCGCGCGCCAACTATCTCGACATTCTAGAGCAAACCTTGCGTCATTTGCGTGAAGGCGATCCGATCCTGAAGCCGGTCTACGATCACCGTGACGGCTCGTTCGGGCGCCCCGCCTATGTGAAGCCGAAGGAATTCGTCATCGCCGAAGGATTGCTCGGCTATACGACGCGGGCCATGCGCGACTGCTATGACGTTAAGATCTATCTCGATCCCGACGAGGACCTCCGCGTCAGATGGAAGCTTCACCGGGACACGACCAAGCGCGGCTATCGCCGGGAAGAGGTGCTGGCGTCGCTCGATCGGCGGAGAGAGGACAGCCCGAAATACATGCACCCGCAACGCACCTTCGCCGATATCGTCATTCGCTTCCAGGTGCCGGTCGGAGCGAACGGCTCCGACACGCAGCTCGATGCGCGTCACATCTTGCGACCGACCTTACCGCACCCCGACTTCGCGCCGCTGTTCGACGGCACGAGCAATGCCGGCCTGCATCTCGAGTTGTCCCGCGACCGCGACGGCAAGCCCGTAGACGTGCTTGAGATCAACGGCAACATCTCCGATCAGCGTGCCGAGCGCATCGAAGATCTGTTATGGAACCTGATCCCGGAAGCCGGGCACTTGCGCGATCAGGTGGGACGAATCGACGCCGGCAATGGCGCCCGCAGAAGCCATCCGCTGGCGCTCACGCAGCTCCTTGTCGGCTACCACGCCGTCAAGGCGGCGATGGGTGTCCGGGCCTATTAGCGATTTGGAGCTTGGAGATTTAATGGCTGAGATTTTGCAGCAGGGTCAGGCATTACCCGAGAGCACCCATGACGACATGGCCAACGCCATTCGTGCGCTGGCCATGGATGCGGTGCAGAAGGCCGATTCCGGCCATCCCGGCATGCCCATGGGCATGGCCGACGTGGCCACCGTGTTGTTCACGCGCTTCCTGAAATTCGACGCCGCCCATCCGGAGTGGCCGGACCGCGACCGCTTCGTTCTCTCCGCCGGTCACGGCTCCATGCTGCTCTACGCTCTGCTCTATCTGATCGGCGTGCCGGCGATGGATTTGGGTGAGCTGAAGCGCTTTCGTCAGCTCGGCTCGCGCACGCCGGGCCATCCCGAATATGGGCATGCTCCCGGCATCGAGACCACCACTGGCCCGTTGGGGCAGGGGCTGGGCAATGCCGTCGGCATGGCGCTGGCCGAGCGCCTCCTCAATCGCCGCTATGGCGATGAGATCGTCGACCACCATACTTACGTGATTGCCGGCGACGGCTGCCTCATGGAAGGCATCAGCCAGGAGGCGATCTCGCTCGCCGGTCATCTCAAGCTCGGCCGCCTGATCGTGCTGTTCGACGACAATCAGATCTCCATCGACGGCCCGACCAGCCTGTCGGTCTCCGACGATCAGCTCGAGCGTTTCGCCGCGTCGCATTGGCATGTGGCAAGGGTCGATGGCCATGACCCCGAGGCCGTGGCGCTCGCTATCGAGAATGCGCGTGCTGTCACCGACCGACCGTCGCTGATCGCCTGCCGTACCATCATCGGCTACGGCGCACCGAGCAAGCAGGGCACCGCCTCGACCCATGGCTCTCCGCTTGGTGAGGACGAGATCGGCGGCGCGCGCCTGCACCTTGGCTGGCATCATGCGCCATTCGAGGTGCCGAAGCCGATCTTGGCAAGCTGGAGGGCCGCCGGGGCGCGCCATGCCGCCACCTATAACCGCTGGCAGGCGGCGGTGAAGCGGCTCGATGCGGAAGCCCGCAGCCATCTCACCGATCCGATCGATGCGGCGGTTCGCGATAAGCTTGCCGCCGCGGTGAATGCCATCAAGGCCGATTTCAGCCGCGACGCTGCCACGCTCGCCACGCGCCAATCCTCGCAAAAGGTGATCGAGAAGCTCTTGCCCGTCATCCCCGGTCTGATCGGCGGCTCCGCCGACCTGACAGGCTCCAACGGCACGCTCACTAGGCTGCACACCATCGTCAAGCCTGGCGACTATTCGGGCACCTATATCCATTACGGCGTCCGCGAGCACGGCATGGCCGCGGCGATGAACGGCCTCGCGCTGCATGGCGGCATCGTTCCTTACGGCGGCACGTTCCTCGTCTTCTCCGACTATTGCCGCCCGTCGATCAGGCTCTCCGCGCTCATGGGCAAGCGCGTGATCTACGTCATGACCCATGATTCCATCGGTCTTGGCGAGGACGGCCCCACCCACCAGCCGGTGGAGCAACTGGCGGCCTTGCGCGCCATGCCCAATCTCAACGTGTTCCGCCCCGCCGATTTAGTCGAATGCGCCGAATGCTGGGAGATCGCGCTCACCACCGAAACGACGCCCTCGATCCTCGCGCTTACCCGCCAGGGGCTGCCGCTGCTCAGGACCGCCCACACCGCCGAGAACCTTTCGGCCAAGGGCGCCTATGTGCTCGTCGAGCCGGAAGGGGCGCGCGACGTCACCCTGATCGGCACCGGCTCCGAACTGGCCCTTGCCACGGCCGCCGCCAAAAAACTCCAAGGTGAGGGGATCGAGGCCGCCGTGGTGTCCATGCCCTGTTGGGAGCTGTTCGCGGACCAAACAAAGGACTATCAGGACGAGGTGCTGGGCAGCGCCGCGCGCGTGGCCGTCGAGGCCGCAGTCGAGTTCGGCTGGCAGAAATGGCTTGGAGCTCGGGGCGTTTTCGTAGGCATGCATGGATTCGGGGCTTCTGCCCCGGCCCAGGACCTTTATAAGCAGTTCGGAATCACCGTGGAAGCCGTCCAGGCCGCCGCGCGTGATCTCGTTGGTCATAAAAAGTGAGGAGAAATGTCGAATAAGCGTGTCGCCATCAATGGTTTTGGCAGGATCGGTAGGCTCACGCTCCGGGCCTTCCTCGAAGCCGGCCGCAAGGACCTCGACTTTGTCGCGATCAATGACCTTGGCTCAGCCGAAATGAACGCCCATCTGCTCGAATTCGACAGCGTGCATGGGCGTTTCCCGGGCAAGGTCAGCGTCGCCAACGGCCATTTGAAGGCTGACGGTCAAGACCTGGCCGTGCTCTCGGAAGCCACTCCCGAAAAGCTTCCCTGGCGCGATCTGGGCGTCGACATCGTCATGGAATGCACCGGCCGCTTCACCGAGCGCGAGGGTGCAGCCAAGCACCTGACCGCTGGCGCTAAGCGCGTGCTCGTTTCGGCGCCCTGCAATGGCGCCGACCTGACCGTGGTCTATGGCGTGAATGACGAGAAGCTCACGCAAGGCCATCACGTCGTCTCGAACGCGTCCTGCACCACGAACTCCCTCGCGCCGGTTGCGAGCGTGCTCAATAAAGTGGTCGGCATTCGCCATGGCTATATGACGACGATCCACGCCTATACTGGCGACCAGAGGACAGTGGACACGCTGCACAAGGATCCCTACAGGGCGCGGGCGGCGGCCGTGAATCTGATCCCGACCTCGACCGGCGCGGCCAAGGCCGTGGGCCTCGTGCTTCCCGAGTTGAAGGGCAAGCTCGACGGTGCGGCGATCCGGGTGCCGGTGCCGAATGTGAGCCTGATCGATCTCTCCTTCACCTCCGCACGCCCGACCAGCGTCGAGGAGATCAACGCGGCGATGATCGAAGCCGCCGCAGGTCGGCTGAAGGGCGTGCTCGGCGTAAACGCAAAGCCGCTCGTCTCGACCGACTTTAATCACGATCCATTGAGTTCGATTTTCGATCTCGAGGGCACCGAGGTTGTCGATGGCACCTTCTGCCGCGTGCTGGCCTGGTACGACAATGAATGGGGCTTCTCGAACCGCATGAACGACACCGCAGCCGCCATGGGAAGACTGATATGAACGGTATGAACAACAAGAAAAACAAGGCGGCGCACGCCGACAAAGCGCTCGACTTCTCCAGAATCAAGACCCTCGATCGGGCCGATGTCAGGGGGAAGCGTGTGCTGCTCCGCGTCGATTTCAACGTGCCGATGCAAGATGGGGTGGTTGGCGACACAACGCGCATACAGCGCGTGGTGCCGACTATCCGCAAGCTCTTGGACGCGGGCGCTACCGTGATCGTGCTGTCCCATTGGGGACGCCCCAAGGGTCAGCCGAGCCCCGACACTTCGCTCGAGCCTGTGGCCTCCAAGCTGCGGGAGATGTTGGGCGGCACGAAGGTGCATTTCGTCAAGGACTGCGTCGGCATGGAAGCCAAGCGCGGCGTGAAGGCACTTAAGCCGGGCGAGGTGGCCGTGCTTGAGAACCTTCGCCACCATCGCGGCGAGGAGAGCAACGACCCGGATTTTGCCAGGCGCCTCGCTGACCTCGGCGACATCTACGTCGACGATGCGTTCTCGTCGGCCCACCGGACCCACGCCTCGATCGATGCCATCACCAATTATCTGCCGTCTTACGCAGGCTTGCTGATGATGGCCGAGATCAGCGCGCTCGAGCAGGCGCTCGAGCATCCGGCGCGGCCGGTCATGGCGATCGTCGGCGGCGCCAAGACCTCGACCAAGATCAAGGTGCTGATCAATCTTGCGGCAAGGATGGACAGCATCGTGCTCGCCGGCGGCCTCGCCGGCACGATGCTCTACGCCAAGGGCGTGGAAATCGGCAAATCGCTCTGCGAGAAGGACGCGGTTCCCGTCGTCAAGGAGATCATGGCCGCGGCCCAAAAGTCCGGTTGCGAGATCATCCTGCCGACCGATGTGGTCGTAGCCAAGGAGTTCAAAGCCGGCGCCGAGTTCTATGTCTGCGACGTCAATGACATCCCGCCCGACGCCATGATCCTCGATACGGGACCAAAAAGCGTCGAGGCCTTGAAGCGGCGCTTGGCCGAAACGAGGACGGTGCTTTGGAATGGCCCGCTTGGCGCCTTCGAGATCGCGCCCTTTGGCGAGGGGACGTTTGAGCTTGCGCGCGAGGCCGCGAGGCTCACCAAGAGCGGAAAATTAGTGACCATCGCGGGCGGTGGCGACACGGTGTCGGCTCTCAATGCTGCCGGAGCTGCCCAGGACTTCACCTATGTGTCCACTGCGGGTGGCGCGTTTCTCGAATGGTTGGAAGGCGGTACGTTACCGGCCGTAGCCGCGCTTGCGAGGGACGATGCCCTGGCGATGAGCGAGGCTTGAGCATTGCAAGTTTGCGGCGCGCCGTAGCGGGCCTGGAGCCGTAACCTTCGCTACACCTCCCGCGCCTATGCTGCCGGAAGGCAAGCACTACAAGAGTGCTGCCAAGCGGTGACCGGCAGGCCAAGGTGGCCGCATTATGAACGAAGCGTCTTCGAAGGCTGTCATGCCAGGCGACATCATCATCGCCCCGTCGATCCTCTCGGCCGACTTTGCGCGGCTCGGCGAGGAGGTGCGCGCCATCGACGCCGCCGGCTGCGACTGGATCCATGTCGATGTGATGGACGGCCATTTCGTGCCGAACATCACCATTGGCCCCGATGTGGTCCGGGCGCTCCGTCCGCATTCCAAGAAGACGTTCGACGTGCATCTGATGATCGCGCCTTGCGATCCATATATCGAGGCCTTCGCCTCCGCCGGCTCCGACATCATCACCGTGCATGCCGAGGCCGGCCCACATCTCGACCGCTCGCTTCAGCTCATCCGCAGCTTTGGCAAGCGGGCAGGGGTCAGCGTCACCCCATCGACCCATGAATCGGCGATCGAGCACGTGCTCGACAGGCTCGATCTGATCCTGGTGATGACGGTAAACCCGGGCTTCGGCGGGCAGGCCTTCATCCCGGCGCAGCTCGAGAAGATCCGCAGCTTCCGCCGCATGATCGGGTCGCGGCCCATCGAGCTCGAGGTCGATGGCGGCATCAATGCCGGCACCGTGTCGCTGGTGGCGGAGGCCGGCGCCAATGTGTTCGTCGCCGGCGCCGGCATCTTCAAGGGCGGCGCCTATGCCGACAACATCGCCGCGATCCGGCACAACGCCGAGCGTGCCCGCGCCGCCTGATGGGTTCGGAAGCACTCTGGCCTGAAGCGGTCATCTTCGATCTCGACGGCACGCTGGCCGATACCGTGCTCGACCTTGCCGCGGCGCTGAACCGAACCCTCGCGGAGCTCGATCTCCCGCCGCATCCGCAGGAGCGCGAACGATGGTCGGCGGCGGATTGGCCAGCTGCTGGATCGGGGCCTCGCCGCCCAGGGTGCGACGCTCGATCGCGAAGCCATGAGCCGGGCAGCGCAGAGGCTGTTCGACCCTATGCCGCGAGGCCCGCTAAGCACTCGCCTCTATCCTGGTACGGCGACTGCACTCGGTGCCTTGCGCGAAGCGGGTGTCGCTCTCGGCATCTGCACCAACAAGCCCGACGCCATCGCGCGTGAACTGTTGCAGGCCCTTGGGTTCGACCCACGCCTTTGGCTTTGTTCAGGGCTGGGAGGAGGGCATGGCGAAAAAGCCCGACCCGGCTGGTATGCGCCGTGTTCTTCAAGAATTGGGTGCGGCCGCGCCGTCGGCATCTTTCATGGTCGGCGACAGCGTCACCGATGTGGAGACCGCCTGTGCCGCTGGACTCGCCGGTGTCATTCTCGTGTCTTATGGCTACACGGCCATTCCGGCCCGCGCGCTCGGCGCTGACGCCGTGATCGATCGTCTCGACGAGCTGCCGGGCGCACTTGCGCGCCTCGCCACCACAAAAAGCTGAATGCTCCAAAGATATCAAATGTCCGTCATTGCTCGGCCTAACCCTGGCCAATCCAGTAGCCTCCGCCTGGTTTTGTGTTTACTGGGTTACGCGCTTTCGCGGGTATGACGGCAGGAGAGCTTGCTTGAACGTCACTTATTTCGGCGCGCTGGTCGCGGGGCTGTTGAGCTTCCTCTCGCCTTGCGTGTTGCCGCTCGTGCCGCCCTATCTCTGCTTCCTCGGCGGCGCGACCTTCGACCAGCTCTCGGGCGAGGACGAGACGCCGCGGCACGTCTATGTGACCATCGTGCTGTCGTCAGTGGCCTTCGTGCTCGGCTTCACCACCGTGTTCGTGATCCTCGGCGCCACGGCCACGGCCATGGGCCAGCTGCTCATCGCCAATTTCGCGCTGCTGAGCAAGATCGCCGGCGTGATCATCATCGTCGCCGGTTTGCATTTTCTGGGCGTGATCCACATCCCAATCTTGCATCGGGAAGCGCGGTACCACGCCGAGACGCGTCCTGCTGGTCTGCTCGGCGCCTATTTGATCGGTCTTGCCTTCGCCTTCGGCTGGACGCCCTGCATCGGCCCCGTGCTCGGCGCCATTCTCGCCATTGCCGCAGGCGAGGATTCGGTGCGCCAGGGCATCGGCCTGCTCTTGGTCTATTCGCTAGGTCTGGGCATCCCCTTCGTTGCCGCGGCAGTTGCCATCCGGCCGTTTTTGAGCGCCGTGCAGCGCTTCCGGCCGCATCTCGCAGCCATGGAGAAGGTACTTGGCGGCTTTCTCGTGCTCACCGGCATCCTGTTCCTGACCAACTCCATGACACTCATCTCCGGCTGGATGCTGGAGCTCTTCCCGGGGCTCGCGAAAGTCGGCTGAGGCGCCCCGACCTTTCCCGCCAAGCCCAATGAGCCGATAGTGCCAGCCATGACAGCGATCGCGCTCACCATCGCAGGCTCCGACTCCTCCGGCGGTGGCGGCATCCAGGCTGACCTGAAGACCTTTTCGGCCCTGCAAGTCTACGGCGCGAGCATCATCACCGCGCTCACGGCGCAGAACACCTTGGGCGTCGAGGCGGTGCACGTCGTGCCGCCGGACTTCGTGCTCAAGCAGATGCGGGCGGTGGCGTCAGATCTTAAGGTCGGCGCCATCAAGGTCGGCATGCTCGCCACCAGCGCCGTCATCGCGGCCGTCGCCGAAGGCTCGCAGGACTTTCCCGGCGTGCCCGTGGTGCTCGATCCCGTGATGGTCGCGGCGAGCGGCGACCCCTTGCTCGACGACGATGCCGTGGCGACCCTCCGCTCCGTGCTGATGCCGGTGGCGACGCTGATCACCCCTAATCTCGCCGAAGCCGCCGCCCTCCTCGGGCTCCCTCTCGCCCGCAACGAATATGAGATGGCGGTGCAAGCCTTGAAACTGCGCGAGGCTGGAGCCAATGCCGTCCTCATCAAGGGCGGTCATGCGGAAGGTGCGGCCGCCATCGATATCCTGTTCGAGGGGGTGGAGCCTGTGAGCTTCGAAGCCCCGCGCGCCGAGACGAACAACACCCATGGCACGGGCTGCACGCTCTCCGCAGCCATCGCCGCCGAGCTCGCCAAGGGCGCCCCGCTCGCTGCGGCGGTCGAGACGGCCAAGGCGTATGTCACGGCGGCCATCTTCGCCGCCGACGAGCTAGATATCGGCCAGGGCAGGGGCCCCGTGCACCACTTTCATGCCTGGTGGGACAGGGAGGGGTGAGGGCCTCATGCTTCGAGACGCGGCTTCGCCGCTCCTCAGCATGAGGGGTCGCGCCTCACCCTGAGGAGGGCGCGTCTGCGCCCGTCTCGAAGGGCGAGGCCAATGAGTTCAAACCCTAACTCTCCGCCACGACCGTCAGCCGCTGCTCGCCAAGGCCAGAGATCGTGAGGTGCATCTCGTCGCCCACTTTGAGGAACACCCGGGGCTTGCGTGCCATGCCGACCCCGGGTGGCGTGCCGGTGGTGATCACGTCGCCCGGCACGAGCGTCATGTAGCGGCTGATGTAGCTCACCAATTGGGCCACGGTGAAGATCATGGTCGAGGTCGAGCCGGTCTGCATGCGCGCGCCGTTGAGATCAAGCGTCAGATCGAGCTTTTGCGGATCGCCCACCTCGTCGGCCGTCACGAGATAGGGCCCGAGCGGCCCGAAGCTGTCATGGCTCTTTGCCTTGATCCACTCGCCCGGCCCGCCGACCTGAAGGCTGCGCTCCGAGATGTCGTTGCAGATCGAGTAGCCCGCGACATGGGAGAGCGCGTCGGCCTCCGTGACCTTCTTGGTCCGGCTGCCGATGACCACGGCAAGCTCGACCTCGAAGTCCATGCGCTCGAACCCTTTGGGCGCAAGCACGGGATCGTAGGGCCCCGAGACGCAGGAGCTCGCCTTGGCAAAGACGATGGGTACCTCTGGAATGGGCATGCCCGTTTCCGCGGCATGGTCCCGGTAGTTCAGGCCGATGCCGAGAAATTTCGGCACGACCGCCACTGGCACGCCGATGCGGGGCTTGCCTGCCACGGCCGGAAGGCTGGCAAGCTCGAGGCTCTTCAGGCGCGCCAGGCCCTCAGGTCCCAAGGTTTCGCCGCCAATGTCGTCGATGACCCCAGACAGGTCGCGGATGTGTCCCTCAGGATCCAAAATTCCTGGCTTTTCCGCCGCCTGCGCGCCAAAACGTACCAACTTCATTGATCTTTCCCCCGCCATGTTTTTTTTGCATGATGCACGCGGGCACGAGGGGCGGCAACAGTCCGTCCTCGGCAAAGCCTGTCTTACAGGCTGAATTCCGACCGATCCAACCAGGGGGTAACCCATGGCATATCGTTTGCTTTCGTCACTGACTCACAAGGCTCTGCCGCTTGCAGTTCTCATCGCCACGGCAAGCTTGGCCTCGCCCGCCGTGACGGCCGCGCCCAAGGCGACGGGCAATCCTTTCAACCAGCTGAAGGGCTATTGGTCGGGCGGTGGCACGGTGACGCCCACGAACGGTACGGCCGAGAAGGTCAGTTGCCGGGTCACCTACAACGTGGCTGGCGCCGCGATATCGCAGACCATGCGCTGCGCTGGCACCGACTACAAGATCAACACCAGCACCAAGCTGACCTATAAAGACGGCAAGATTTCAGGCTCTTGGAACGAGAGCACCTATGATGCCAATGGCGGCGTGAGCGGCACGGCGAGTGGCAACACCGTTCATGCGCGCATCACCGGCGACAAATTCTCCGGCCGCATGAGCATCAACCTTTCCGGCAACGGCCACTCGATCAACATCGTCCAGTTGGACAAAGGCTCCGGTGCCTATCGCCCGGTCGCCAATGTGTCGCTGCGCCGCTAGCGACGCATGAGACACCGCTTGCTACCGCATCTCGTGCATAAGGCTCCACCGCTTGCAGCACTTCTCCTCGCGGCGGCCTTGGCATTGCCGGCCGAGGCGGCTGCGCCGAAGGCGTCCGGCAACCCGTTCGACCAGTTGAAGGGTGATTGGAAGGGCGGCGGAACCGTGACGCGCAGTGACGGCGCGCCCGTGAAGGTGAGCTGCCGTGTGACGTATAACATGGCGGGCAGCACCACGTCGCAGAGGATGCGCTGCGCCGGCACCGACTACAAGATCAAGTCCGTTACCAAGTTCAAATATAAGGACGGAAAGATCTCGGGCTCCTGGAATGAGAGCATCTACGACACCAATGGCGGCGTGAGCGGGACTGCAAAAGGCAACCTCGTTCATGCCCGGATCAGCGGCGATAAATTCTCTGGCCGGATGAGCATCAACATCACCGGCGACGGCCATTACATCAATATCATCCAATTGGACAAGGGCTCCGGCGCCTATCGCTCGGTCGCCAATTTGGCGCTGCGCCGCTAACGGCGCCTCTGCCAGCGAGACGTTCAGCGAAGCTGGTGGGCGCTCGACCCCACTGGTAGCCTGCTTCACCTCTCAGATCCTGCATCCCAGAATCAATTTTGAGGGTCCATGACCGCTCAAGCTATGCCGTTGCGGATCCGCAACAGGGCTTCGAAATGTTTTCGCCATAATGAGTCAATTGTGACAGCCACATGAGGCTGCCTTCGAGCATGGCGAAGGCTCGCAGGGAGAGGAGTCGCTTTCTGTAAGCATCTGATTATATGAAACAAATTGAGACGTTGGTCTGAGATCCACGATCCCGCAATTCTGTTCTTCGACATTTCGGCAACAGTCCTTAGCGGATAGCGCCAGCTCCCGTGACCAATGTTGAATGAGCCGGCAGGGCTGGGCTAGCTTTTCACCACGACGACGGCGCGGGGCTGGGGGTCAATCGCCAGAAGCGTAGAGAGAATTGTAGCGCGCATCGCTTTAGAGGGAACCTAGAGCAACTCCGAGATCGGGGGGCTGACGAACGAATTGGGGGGGGCGAGCCAGAGCCCATCTTAAAGGCAATGCCTTTGGAGTTCGGCTCGTTTCGCAGGGAAGACCGGCCCGGGTACCCCGGGCCGGTTCTTTTTTGGCCGTCGAGAGGTCCGAGCCTCACCGGAGTGCACGCGACCGCTGGCGTGATGCCGCCGCCATTAACGACCCCGGCGCACCGATGTCACAAGCCTGAAACAAAATCACCTTAAGTCCCGGCGCATCGTTATGAAAACGGACGCCCACGACGTGCAGCATCCCGAGACCAAGCGCTACCGTGCGCTGTTCGTCTCAGACTTGCATTTAGGCACGAAAGCTTGCCAGGCCGAGGCCTTCCTCGATTTTCTGCGCCACAGCGAGGCCGATCGCATCTATCTCGTCGGCGACATCGTCGACTTCTGGCGCATCAAACGGGGTGCTTACTGGCCGCAAGCCCACAACGACGTGCTGCAAAAGCTCCTGCGCCGTGTCCGCAAGGGAAACGACCTCGTCTTCATCCCCGGCAATCACGACGAGGCTATGCGCGACTATTGCGGCGCGCGGTTCGGCGGCATCGCCATCGAGCGGCATATCATCCACACCGGGGCCGACGGGAGGCGCTATCTCGTCATGCATGGCGATGAGTTCGACGTTGTGGTGCGATACGCTAAATGGCTCGCGCTGTTCGGCGATTGGAGCTACACGCTCGCGCTCTGGGCGAATGCCCATTTCAACGCCGTGCGCCGCTGGTTCGGCATGCCCTATTGGTCGCTCTCGGCTTACCTCAAGCAAAAGGTGAAGCGCGCGGTGAACTATATCGGCGAGTTCGAGACCGCGCTTGCCACCGAAGCGCGCCGGCACAGGGCGCAGGGCGTGATCTGCGGCCACATCCATCATGCCGCCATCCGCCAAGTCGGCGATGTGCTCTATATCAATACGGGCGATTGGGTCGAAAGCTGCACGGCCGTGGCCGAGACCGAGGAGGGAGCTTTCGAGATCATCCGCTGGACGGCCCACCGCTCCGACCTGACGAAAGTTGAATCCCCTGAGGCGCTCGAGGCCGCCGCCTGATGCGAGTGCTCGTAGCGACCGACGCCTGGCACCCCCAGGTGAATGGGGTGGTCCGCACCTATGAGCGGCTGGCTCTGGAAGCGGGCAAGCTCGGCTTTGAGGTCAGCTTCCTCGCCCCGTCCGATTTCCGCACGCTGCCCTGTCCTACCTATCCCGAGATCCGGTTCGCGCTCGCCGGTCCGCGTGCGATCGCCGCGCATATCGAGCGAGCGCGCCCCGATTTCATCCATATCGCCACCGAAGGGCCGATCGGGCTGATGACAAGGCGCTATTGCCGCAAGACCAGATGGCCATTCACCACGAGCTATCACACGCGGTTTCCGGAATATGTCTCGGCGCGGCTGCCGGTGCCGGAGGCCTGGTGCTACGCGCTGCAGCGGCGCTTTCATAACGGCGCTGCCGCAACCTTCGTGGCCACGCGATCGGTCGCGGGCGAGCTTGAGGCTCGTGGCTTCGAACGGCTGATGCTGTGGTCGCGGGGGGTGGACACCGAGCTGTTCCGGCCGCGCAAGGTGCGCCAGTTCGGAAAAGGGCCCGTGTTTCTGTATGTCGGCCGCATCGCCATCGAGAAGAACATCAAAGCCTTTCTCGACCTTGATCTCACCGGCCGCAAGGTGCTGGTGGGGAGTGGGCCGCAAGCCGCGGAGCTGGAACGGCTCTATCCCGACGCGCTGTTCACCGGGCCGAAGCACGGCCAAGACTTGGCCCTCGCTTACGCTTCGGCCGACGTCTTCGTGTTTCCGAGCCTCACCGATACCTTCGGCCTCGTGCTGCTCGAAGCCTTGGCTAGTGGGCTGCCGGTGGCGGGCTTTCCGGTGAGCGGGCCGAAGGACGTGGTCACCGAGCCGGACATCGGCGTGCTGAGCTTCGATCTCAAGGCTGCGTTGCTTGAAGCGCTGACGCTCGATCGAGAGGCTGCCAGGTCGCACGCACTACGCTACAGCTGGGAGAATTCCGCCCGGCAATTCATCGATAATATGCTAGCCGCTCACCATATCGGTCTGCCGGATCGAAGGATCGGGCGCCAGCGCCGCAAAAAGAAAACGGCCCGGTTGGGGGAAACCGGGTCGTTTCATTTTCATGCGTCAGTTTGGGGGACGCTTGGGGGAATCTTGCGTCCGCCCGAAGATGGTTAGGGGCACAGTAACTTTCAAGGACGCGCAGGCCAAATTTCTTTGAAATGAGCTAAGTCTCGGACAGAATTGAGGAAAAAATTTAGCCGAACAGCGCCTCGCGCTTGGGCGCGTGGAGCTCGGCGAGCAGCAACGGCTCCGGCGGCTCGAATCTCTGCACTTCGACCGCCATAGCGAGCGAGGGCTGTTCGCTGGAGGACTGCCCGGGGTCCGAAGGCCGGTCCTGTCGTGACGCCGGTGCGGCGGCCTCCGCCGTCTGTGCCTCCTGTTCGATCTCGGCGCCGGTCCCACCGACCGTGAGCATCGCATCGATATCACCTTGCATCAGGCCGGCGCCGTCGCATTGCGGACCGTCGAGCAGACCCCCCGCTTGCGCCAGTCGTTCAAGTAGTCGATCCTGAAATCGGTATCCTCGACGCGCCAAATCTCGATCATGGCGTTGATGCGCTGCTCGATGAAGCGCAGCACCTTGACCACCTTACTCGGTCCGCTGCCCGGTGAGGTCCTGAAAGGAGCACGCCGCATAGATGTCGGTGGGCGCGCTGATCGAACGTGTCGCAAAGGCCGGGCTCCGCGCCCTTCTCGCGCAAGATCCAGTCCACCTCCTGAATCTCTTCGGCCGCCTGCAAAATTTCCGAGATCGCCTTCTCGGTCGTTTCGACGATGTCGTCGAGCTCTTCGGTGGCGGTGAGCAGCTGGTTCGGCGGTTTGATCGCGGCTATTTCGCGCCGTGCGCGCGCGATGGCCTCGCTCATCTCGATGAACTCACTCAACATCTGGTCCCGGTACCGGCGTTGTGGCCGAAGCACCGTCAGCTCGAGCTTGGCGATCGCATCGAGCAGCATCTCGGTGTCGGCAGCTCGATTGCGGCGTGCATATTCGGCGAGGAACCAGCGGCCGCGCACCGAGTCGAGCAATACCGCCTCGACCGCGGCGTAATCGGCGTCGAGCTTCGCCTCTTGCGAGGTCCTTGATTGCGGCGGCGCCTCTTCGGCTTTTTCCAGCATGGTGGCGAAACCAGCGTGATTCGGGGTAAGGGCTGAACCTAGAGGCGAACTCATAGGGATTCGATAACTAGACCATGGTGCCGGTCCTGGCGCGCTTCACGATCACGCCGCTCGCCTGGCGCTTGGCATTTCTTTATGCCGCCTTGTTCCTCGTCGTCGGCTGCTACCTGCCCTACATGCCGGTGTGGCTGCATTGGCGAGGCCTCGATGAGGACGCGATCGCATTGCTGCTCGCCGCGCCGCTCTTCGCGCGCGTCCTGTTCACACCAGCCATCAGCTTTGCCGCCGATTGGACGGGGGCTCGTCGCGCCGTCCTCATCGTTCTCGCTTGGGGATCGCTCCTGTCCTTCCTGCTGTTGTGGGTCTCCGACGGCTTTTGGCAGATGTTCCTCGCGATGCTGCTGCTCGCCTTCAATTGGACCACCATCATGCCGCTGATTGAGACCGTGGCGGTCAGCGGCGTCAGAAGCGCACGCCTGGACTATGGCAGGGTAAGGCTCTGGGGCTCCAGCAGCTTCATCTTCGCCAGCTTCGGCTGTGGCCTGGTGATCGGCGGCCTTGGCGCTGGCGCGGTGCTGCCGCTGCTCGTGCTGGCGGCGGCATTGATGGTGCTGGGCGTCCACTTCCTGCCGCGAGAGATGGCCGGCCGCAACACGGCGACGACACCCGCGCGTGCCCGTATCCGCCTCGCCGACGCAATCGAGCTTGCCCGCTCGCCGCGCTTCTTGCTGTTCCTGCTCGCGGCGAGCACCATCCAGGCGAGCCACGCGCTCTACTATACCTTCGGCACCATCCATTGGCGCGAGTAAGGCTTCCATGACGGAACCATCGGCGCGCTGTGGGCGCTCGGCGTCGTGGCGGAGATCGGCCTGTTCGCGGTCTCGGGGCGCATCCTTGCGTCTTTGGGCGCGTCCAGATTGCTGCTGGCCGCGGGCGCTGCAGCGGTTGTCCGTTGGGCGCTGATGGCTGGAGATCCGTCGCTCTTGGCCACGGCGGTGCTGCAATGCCTGCACGCTTTTAGTTTTGGCGCCGCGCATCTCGCCGCAATCTACTTCCTCACCCATGCCGTACCGGAGGATCGCGGCGCCACCGCGCAAGGCATCTATGCCGCAACGGTCGCGGGGCTCGCCTTGGGACTCGCCACCATCGCCTCCGGCCCGCTCTACCACCTCCTGGCGGGACAGGCCTATGCAGTGATGGCGCTGCTCGCCCTGGTCGGGGCCGTCAGTGCCCGTCTCCTAGAGCGGCGTTGGCGGGGCGAGCTCGTGGTCGGAGCGATCGTGGTTCAACCCCAAAGCTCACGCGGCGGCGGCAACACTTCGCCCGATCTATAGGTCAGGCCTGGGGTGCGGTCGCGGGCGAGCAGGAGCGGGCCGTCGAGGTCGACCCAATCCGCGCCTTGCGCGACGAGCAGGGCAGGGGCCATGGCCAGTGACGTCGCCACCATGCACCCCACCACGATCTTGAGCCCTAACTCCCGCGCCGCCGCGGCGGTGGCGAGCGCCTCGGTCAGGCCGCCCGTCTTGTCAAGCTTGATGTTCACGGCGTCGTAGCGAGAGGCGATTGTCCCAAGCGACGCGCGATCATGGACGGACTCATCGGCGCAGACCGGAACGGCCCTGACAATCCGCTGCAACATCTCGTCCTCGCCCGCCGGCAAAGGCTGCTCGACGAGCTCGACGCCTGCCGCGTGAGCGGCAGCGAGCAGAAATTTCACGTCGCGAGGGCGCCATGCCTCGTTGGCGTCGGCGATGAGGCGCGCATGGGGCACGGCCTCGCGAATGGCGGCAAGCCGCTCCTCGTCGCCATCGCCGCCAAGCTTGAGCTTGAGCAAGGGATGCTCTGCCGCGCGCCTCGCGCGCGCTGCCATGTCCTGGGGCGAGCCGAGCGAGATGGTGAGCGCCGTTTGCACGGCGTGAAGCGGAGGAAGACCGGCAAGCTCGGCGACGCTTCTCCCCAGGTTCTTCGCTTCCAGGTCCCATAGCGCGCAGTCCAAGGCGTTGCGGGCGGCGCCGGGAGGAAGCAGTGCGCTTAAGCCCTCGCGGTCAATGCCTTGGGCGAGGGGGGCAGCGCAATCCTCGATCGCGCGCACCACGCTCTCGACGCTCTCGCCATAGCGCGCATAGGGGACGCACTCGCCTCTGCCGGAATGGCGGTCCTTGCTGATCGTCGCCACCACCACGACGGCCTCATGCTTCGAGCCGCGCGAGATGGTGAATCCGTCCTCGATCGGCCAGCGCTCGACGCTGACGCCGAGGCTCTTGTGCGCGTCGGCCCGTGCTGGCATCGCCGATCCTCCGGAAGGCAGCATAACGCCTTTCTTTCTCCGGCTTTTTCATTCAAAAACAAGCAGCTTCCGGCGAAGCGTCAACAGACATCGTCAACAGACTGTAGCCTCGGCTCATGCTGAAACGCGACCATACCCTCAGCCTCTCCACGCAAGCGCGCGCCCCGGGCTTCCGCGTCGAGCTGAAAGGCACGACCTTCCGCCTCATTGCCAGCGGCGCCTGGACGGTCGCCGAGGCCACCAAGCTCGATATTGCGCTCAAGCGCTTGCGGGTGCCGATTCCCCCTACGCCAGAATTCACCGGCGAGATGGATATCGCGGCAATCGCCGAGATCGACACGGCGGGGGCTTGGCTGTTGCAGCGGACGGCGGCGGCGTGGGAGGCCGGGGGCCTCCGCACCCGCTATGCCGGCGCCACCGACAGCTTCAAGATCCTGATCGAGGAGGTGCAACGTCGCGGCAGCGCCGAACGCCCGAAGATCGAGAAACGAGGGGCCCTGCAGCAGCTGGCCGAGGACGTGACCAAGACCCTCATGGGCGTAGGGAGCGACGCGGTGCAGCTCACGAGTTTCTTGGGCGAGATCACGGCGGGGATCGGGCGCATGATCCTGCAGCCCTGGCGCTTCCGGCCAACATCCTTCGTGCATCATCTCGATCATGCGGGCCTGCGGGCCGTGCCGATCGTCGCGCTCATCTGCATGCTGATCGGCGCCGTGGTGATGCAACAGGGCGTGGTTCAGCTCCAATTGTTTGGCGCCGAGTTTTTCGCCGTCAACATGGTGGCTATTCTCGCCTTGCGCGAGGTCGGCATATTGCTTACGGCGATCCTGGTGGCAGGCCGCTCGGGCTCGGCCATCACCGCCGAGATCGGATCAATGAAGATGCGCGAGGAGATCGATGCCATGCGCACGCTCGGCATCGATCCGATGGACACGCTGGTGCTTCCCCGCATACTGGCGCTGGTGGTGGCGTTGCCGCTTCTGACCGTCCTTGGCGACCTCATGGGTCTGATCGGCGGTGGCATCATGGCTTACGGCTATCTCGGCCTCGACGCGTCCGCCTATATCGACAAGCTGCACGAGACGGTTAAATTCCGGGATTTCATGGCCGGCATGATCAAGGCGCCGTTCGCCGCACTCATCATCGGCCTAGTCGGATGCCTTGAAGGCTTGAAGGTCGAGGGCAGCGCCGAGTCGCTCGGCAGCCACGTGACCAGCGCCGTGGTCAAGGCAATTTTCCTCGTGATTATCCTCGACGCCATCTTTGCCATGTTTATCTCGGCGGTGGGAGGATGACCGTGGAGAACGGCCGAGAGGTATTGATCCGGGTTCGCGGCCTCGCCAAGAGCTTCGGCGGCTATCAGATCTGGGACGGCCTCAATCTCGACGTCTTTCGCGGCGAGATCCTCGCCATTGTCGGCGGTTCTGGCCAGGGCAAATCGGTGCTGCTCCGCGTCATTACCGGTCTGGTCAAGCCCGAAGCTGGCGAGGTCGAGCTGTTCGGCCACAACGCCAAGACCTTGTCGCGCGAGGATCGTCTCGACATCGAAAGCCGCTGGGGCATCCTGTTCCAGGACGGCGCGCTGTTCTCCTCGCTCACCGTGCTGCAAAACATCCAGGTGCCGATGCGCGAGCATCTCGAGCTGCCGCAAGCCATGATGGACGACCTCGCTTTTCTCAAGCTCACCATGGTCGGGCTTCCGCCCGAGGCCGCGCATAAATATCCATCCGAGCTCTCGGGGGGTATGCGCAAACGGGCCGGGCTCGCCAGGGCGCTCGCTCTCGACCCCGAGATCGTGTTCCTCGATGAGCCCACGGCCGGCCTCGATCCGATCGGTGCCTCGGATTTCGACCACCTGATTCGCAAGCTACAGCAGACACTTGGCCTAACGGTCTATATGGTGACCCACGACCTTGATACCATCTTTACCGTGTGCGAGAGGGTTGCCGTGCTCGCGGACAAGAAGATCGTGCGGACAGGTTCGCCGACCGAATTGCAGCTCCATCCCAATCACCGGTGGATCGAGGAGTATTTTTGCGGTGAGCGGGCGCGCGCGGCGCATCCAACCGACCAGCCAAGGCGGCTCATAGTCTGAGGAACCGGCCTGATGGAAACCAAAGCCAATTATCTGATGATCGGCGGGTTCGTGCTGGGTGTCGTTGCGCTCGCCTTCATGTTCGTGTTCTGGATGACCAATCTCGCCGGCGGCGGCAAACGCTACTACATCCTGTTCGACGGCTCGGTGGCGGGGCTCACCTCCGGCTCGAGCGTCGGCTTCAACGGCATCAAAGTCGGCGAGGTGCAGTCGCTTCAGCTTGATCCCACCGACGCGCGGAAGGTGCAGGTCCTGATCAGCGTCCACCCGGACACGCCGGTGCGTGACAACTCGCGCGCCAACATGCAGTCGCTCGGTCTGACCGGTGGCACCGGGATCCAAATCAGCGCCGGCACGCCTGATTCGCCCTTCCTGGTCGCTACCGCCGAAAACCCCATTCCGGTGATCCAGGCCGATAGGGGCGGCGGTCAAGGTCTATTCGATGCGGCTCCCGCCGTCATGAACAATGCCAATGCCCTATTGCTCCGGTTGAACGATCTCGTCGCCGAGAATCGAAATTCGATCCACAAGACGCTGGCGAATATCGAGAGCGTCACCACCATGTTGGAGCAGCGCAAAGACGAGATTTCCCAGACCATCACTGATGTCCATGCCGCTGCTCAGTCCTTCAAGGATTTGTCCGGAAAGCTTGAAGTATCTCTAGGGGATAACCTTGATACGCTGACACGCACCGCCAAGGACAGTCTCCAGGAATTCGGGAATTTCATGCGCGAGGGCCGTCGCACGGCAGTCACAGTCAATCGTGTTTTGGAAAAGTTCGAGGCCAATCCCAAGAGTTTTTTGCTTGGTGGAAGCCAAGTCCCGGAATACAATCCCAGAGGAAATTGACACACCCCGAGGGGACTTAAAGAGGGTGTGCAATAACACAACGGGGGCCATCGGACGTGTCTCGGTCGGCACCAGCTTTAGCTACGGGCTTGATCTGCCTTGGGCTCGCCGGTTGCGCATTGGCGCTCGGCGGCAACGCTGCACCCACGACCTATGACCTAGTCGCATCGCGCTCCTTCGCCCCGGCGCACAAAGGGACCGGGTGGCAGCTCGTTGTCGCTGAGCCCACTTCCGTTCATGCCCTCGACACGGATCGCATCATGGTGCGTCCGCGCGCCGATCAGATTTCCTATTACAAGGGCGTGGCCTGGAGCGATCGGCTGCCGCATCTGTTCCAGGTGCGCATGATCGAGACCTTGCAGAACTCTGGCGCGGTGAAGGCGGTGTTTAGCAGCAATGAGCGCGCCGATGGTGACTACACTCTCGCCACCGAGGTCCGATCCTTCCAGATCGATACCAGCAGCGGGCGTCCCGCCGCCGATGTCGATGTCTTTGCCAAGCTGATCAACAACGACACCTCCAAGGTTGTCGCTTCCAAGGGGTTCAGCACCCGCGTGGCATCGGCGAGTGACGATCCTGCCGCTGGCGTTGCCGCTCTGAACCAAGCGCTGACCGAGGTTTTGCAAGACACCTCGACCTGGGTGTCCGCGCACCGCTAGCCGCGCTTTCCCATGAGCTTCATGAGTTGCGGTTCTTCAGGCTAAGGAGCGATGCGCCACGCCTCGCGTCTCGAAGCACGAGGCCAATTCTCTTGGAGAGATAGAAGTAGGCCTCACCCTACGAGACGGCGCGAAAGCGCCTCCTCAGAGTGAGGACGACAGCCTGACTCGGACAGCGCGTCTACCGCAAACGTCCGCTCGCATGCGCCAGCAGCAGATAGACGCGGCCCGTCTCCGAGGTCATATAGTTTTGCAGCATCCGCCCATCGCGGTCGGTCTGCTCCGCCTCGTGCAATAGCCGCTCGAAATCGCCGATGTAGCGGTCGACCGTCGCACGGAAGTCGCTATCGCGATCGTAGCGGCGGTTGATCTCATCGAAGGTCGCCTGGCCGTCAAGGCTGTAGAGGTGACGGCCGAGCACGCCCTTCTCGCCGGCCCGGAAGCGTTGCCAGACCGTCGCCGCGGTGCGGTGATCGATGGCCCGCGCGATCTCGTCGAGGCGCAAGCTCTGAGCAGGTCCCGCCGGCTGGGGTTGGGGCGTGAAATTGCCACGGGCCCCGAAGCCAGCATCCTGGCTTTGCGGGGCGCCGCCGAAGCCTGAGACATCCGCGTCGGACGTCCGGGCGAGCAGATCGCCCACCGACCATCCCTCGCGTCTGCGATCGGGCTGACGGTCACCGGGCTGGGCCTGGGGCTGACCGCGATATCCTTCGCTACCGCCCGGCCCGCGCCGGTCTGAGTAAGAGGCGCCCGACAGTTGTTGCGCGAGGCTGCCCGCGACCGAACCGACCTCGCTTTCGATTTGCGGTTGCGGCGCGAACTGCCGTCCCCTCGCATCGAACTGGGGCAGGGCAGGCGCGTCGTGTTCGCGAGCGGGGCGAATCTCTTCGCTTCGCAGTGAGAGCGGCTGACCGCGCGGTGGCAATTGCGGCTGCCGGTAGGGTTCCGTGCTATTGCTTTGCGGCGTTGTCCGCGTCAGCACCGGCGTGATCGCCTCGATCTCCTTGATCTGGTCGGCCAGCGCTTTGCGAATGGCCGCGGTCGCTTGCGCCGTCTGCTGCGGCAAGCTTTCCATCCGGCGCTGCATTTCTTGGCGCAGCGAATCGAGGTCGGTCGCGGTTTTCTGGGCCGCGTCGCGCATGCCGCGCGAGGTGTGATCGAATTGGCCGCGCATCTGCTCGAGCTGTCGCCCGATCTGGGTGATGACCGTCTCGAAGCTGCCCTTGAGGTCGCCAACGGCGCGCGCGGTATGAGCCTGCGCCTCTTC
The DNA here is from genome assembly GCA_963804705.1 of uncultured Alphaproteobacteria bacterium. Lineage (GTDB taxonomy): Bacteria > Pseudomonadota > Alphaproteobacteria > Rhizobiales > Methyloligellaceae > Methyloceanibacter. The sequence continues at coordinate 167,803 of CAWDRM010000018.1, read as the reverse complement.
GCGTAAGCGCTCGATCTGGGCGAGAGCCTGTTGCGCCTGGCCAGCGGTGTCGCGGGCGAGCGCCGCGCCCACCTGCTTAGCGCGCGACTCGGCGTTGGTCAGCGCGTTCTCCACCATGCCGGCGTAGGACCGCATCACCGTGTCGAGGTCCTGGCCCTTGGTGTTGACCGCATGCAGGAGCCCGATGATCGCCTGATGCCGGTTCTCCAGTATCGAGTTCTATCTTAGTATTCGAGGAATCGAGCGCCTTGGAGGCGGTGAGAATTGCCTGGCCTTGGTTCTCGAAGCGTTGGGTCAGACTATGGATCTGCTCGAGCAGTCCGCGCGAGACCTCACGCAGGGTCTGCGTCTGCGCGGCGAGGACGCCGATGGCTTCCTTGGACTGCGCCCCGACCTGGTCGGCAGTCTGCCGGATCATGGTCGAGTTGTGGGCGAGCATCTCGTTGAGCTGCGTCGCCTGCTTGCCGAAGGTCGTCTCCACGGCGCGCGTATGCTCGGCGAGTACCTGATCGATCTCGCCCGTGCGTTGGCCGAACGTTACGTCGATGGACTTGAGCCGCTCGGTCAGCGACGAGGTGACGGCGTGGGTACGGTCGGTCAACGTCTTATCCATCAAGGCTGCCTGCTGGCCGATCGTGTGCTCGACGGCCTTGCTGCGCTGGACGAGCGAGTTGGTGAAGGCCTCCACACGGTCTGCGAGCGTCCTGTCGAGCGCGATCGCCCCCTGATTGATCGCAGAGGCAAAATGATCGGTACGCTCCTTCAGCGACTGGCCAAGCATCCCAGCCTGGTGGCTGACGGACATGTTGAACGCCTCGCTGTGATCGCGCAGCGTCTTGTCCAGCGACTGGGTTCCCTGGCCGATCGACGTCGTCAAAAAGTGGGTGTGGTCCTTCAGTGTCTTGTCGAGTGCGGCAGCTCCGTGGCCAATGGACGAAGCCAACAGCTCGATGCGGTCCTTCAGCGTCTTGTCGAGCACTGCCGACCCCTGGCCGATAAACGTCGAGAACTGCTCGGTGCGGTCCTTCAGCGTCTTGTCGAGCGCCGTGGTTTCCTCGCTGATGGATGCCGTCAACAATTGGGTACGGGTCTTGAGCAGATTGTCGAGACCGGTCGCCCCCTGGCCGACGGATAGCGCGAAGGTCTCGATGCGGTCCTTCAGCGTCTTGTCGAGCACTGCCGACCCCTGGCCGATAAACGTCGAGAACTGCTCGGTGCGGTCCTTCAGCGTCTTGTCGAGCGCCGTGGTTTCCTCGCTGATGGATGCCGTCAACAATTGGGTACGGGTCTTGAGCAGATTGTCGAGACCGGTCGCCCCCTGGCCGACGGATAGCGCGAAGGTCTCGGTGCGTTCCCTCAGCGACTTGTCGAGCGCTGCGGTCTCCTCGCCAACGGACGCCGTGAAGGCCTCGGTGCGATCTTTCAGCGTTTTGTCGAGCGCTGCGGTCCCCTCGCCGATGGACGTTGTCAACAGTTTGGTGCGCTCCTTGAGCAGACCGTCGAGACCCAGAGCCCCTTGGGCGACGGATGCGACGAAGGTCTCGGTGCGGGTCTTCAACGTATTGTCGAGAAGGAGTGCGCCCTGGCCTACGGATGTTTCGAGCGTTTTGATCCGCATCGCCAGCGAGTTCGTCAGAGCCTCGGTCCGCTCCTTAAGCGTATTGTCGAGCGCCGTGGTTCGCTCGCCTACCGCGCTCTCCAGCGCCGAGAGGCTCGTCGTCGCCCCTTCGATGACGTGGCCGAGCCGCTCCTGTTCCTGGCCCAGACGCTCGAGTAGCGCCGGCATGTGCTGTTGCACCCTGTTCTGCGCCAGGTGCACCTGCTCGGCCGCCTCAGCGCTTCGCGTCACCAGGAGCTCGGTGAGCTGCAACCCTCGCTCGGCGAGCTTCTTGTCGATGCTGCCGCTCGCCGCGGTCAGGTCGCGGGCGACCTGCGCCCCCACGCCCTTCAACGCCTCGCTCACCCGCTCGCTGTTATTGGTGAGGGCCTGGCGCTCGCTAGCAAGCTCGCTGATCAGGCCGCGGACGCGAAGCTCGTTGTCGCTGTAGGAGCGCTCAAGCGCGGCTACCTCGTTATGCACCAAGCTTTCGAGCTCGCCGGCGCGTCCGATAGCCCGGGAGATAGCGTCGTTCATCGCTGCGACCTGCCGGCGAATGGTTTGTCCAAGGGAGGCGACCGACTGCTCGGCGAGTTTGTCCGGCTCGGCGAGGCGGACCGCGACCTCGGTCATGGCCGAGGCCATCAGCCGTAGCTCCTGGGCGCGCCATACGAGCAGCGCAAGAAACCAGAAAATCGCGATCGGAATGAGAATGGTCAGGGCAGCGATCAGCGCCGATGGATTGGCGAGAAGTTCGGTTAGAGTGCTTGGCGCGGAGAGCTGCGTCGAGATCAGGCCGTAGGCGAAAAAGCCGCCGATGACGAACCATGCGATGGAGGCGGCCAGCGCGACGACGAATGGCGACTTGGACGGTTTTTGCTGCAGGGCAAAAATCAGTCCGCCGATTGAGGGCACGTCGTCATTGGCGGCTGCTGCGGCAATCCGGCGCTGCGCGGGGCCGGCTGCGCGGCGGGCACGCGTGATCGGTTTTGCCCCATTGGATGGAGCAGGGTCGGGAAGCTCCATCGGCCTGCTGTCGTCCATCTTAAGCTCCGATGTCTTGCGCTGTTCGGCTCGCAGCCGCTCCGCGAGCGAGGGCTTTTTCTGCGCCTGAGCCTCTGTGCCGGGCTCGATGGCAAGAAATTGCGCCAGGTCGCCGGTCTCTCCACCAAACTCCAGCGAGGTCTGACCCTCGATTTTGGTCCCTGGTGCCGCTGCGATAGGCGGCGATTTCGCTTGTTCCTGCGCCATCACGCGTTCCTCGTCCAACTATAGCTCATGAAGAAAATCTGCGCCGCGCACTCGACGCCGCCAGCGGGCGGCGCGGGCGTCGTAACGGAAAAATTTCCTTCCCGGTCGACACTATATCCGGATGTGGCCCCGAGACGCATTTTTCCCCGCTCGCTCATCGTTAACGAATTTTTAGGGCTAAAAAAAGCTTAATCGCCAATTATGCTTTGCAAGTGGCAAGTCATTACTATTGCTGGCGAATTCAAGGTGGGGAGTCGCCGGGAAGGGGCTCGTTTGGTGGTGCCGGGTTGCAAAAACGCGACAGCAGATACTATCCGGAAGGGTGGAACGTGCGGATTTCACAGAAATGCCTTAGGCGTTTCTGTACTTGCACCAAAAAGCGTCCCATTCGATCGGCAGGAGCTTTGAGTTGGTTTCGGTCTAGGCGAAGGGGAAGACGGTAACATGGAAACCGAAGCCATTGGCCGGTCTGAAGGGACCGACGACGAGCGCGAAGGGCCGGACCGTCCGGTCGATCTCGGACACCTCTCACGCTATACGCTCGGCGAACGCGCGCTCGAGCGGGAGATACTTGAGCTCTTCTGCACCCAATCGGCCATCTGTCTCGAGCGCTTACGCGAGGCGCCGTCCGACCGGCGGTGGCAGGACGCCGCTTATTCGCTCAAAGGTTCGGCGCAAGCGATCGGGGCCTGGCGCACCACGGAAGCCGCCGAACGCGCCGAATCCCTTTCCGGCGCGGCCTTAAGCGAGGCGCGGGGCGCACGTTTGCGCGAGTTTGAATCCTCCGTACACGAGGCCAAAGCCTATATCCGATCGCTGCTCTAAGGTGCCTAGTCTCGCGGCCCATTAGCACGCGGGCGGGGAAGGGCCTGGAGTCTCATTTTCAATTGCCCTATAGAGACCCGCCGCGAGCGGGCAGGTTCCCCTTACCGGCAGCCTGCGGGGCGGGATCTATGCCCGCCGCCGTCTCCCAGGATTTGAAGGAACGCACGCGCCAACGCCATGGCAAGGATCTCGTTTATTCAGCACGACGGAGCTGAGCACGTCGTCGAGGCTGAGCCTGGCATGACCGTGATGGAGGCTGCGGTGAAGAACTCGATCCCCGGCATCGCGGCCGAATGCGGCGGTGCCTGCGCCTGCGCCACCTGCCACGTCTATGTCGACGAGGCTTGGCGCGAGGCGACGGGGAGCCCGGAGCAGATGGAAGAAGACATGCTCGATTTCGCCTTCGACGTGCGGAGCGAGAGCCGGTTGAGCTGTCAGATCAAAGTCACCGAGGCGCTTGATGGCCTCGTGGTGCGCATCCCCGAGAAGCAGACTTGAGCGGCCCATGTCTGACGCAGTGATCAAGACCGATGCCGTGATCGTGGGCGCAGGCCCGGTCGGCCTGTTTGCCGTTTTCGAACTCGGCCTCGTCGACGTCAAAGCCCATGTCATCGACATTCTCGATCGACCCGGAGGTCAATGCACGGAGCTCTATCCCGAAAAGCCCATCTATGACGTCCCCGGCCTGACCGTGGTGACTGGGCAGGAGCTGACCGACCGACTGATGGATCAGATCAAGCCCTTCGGCGCCGAGTTCCACTTCAGTCAAAGGGTAGAGACACTAGAGCGTCTCGAGGCCGGCTTCCGGGTGACGACCGATCTCGACACCACGTTCGAATGCAAGGTGTTGGTGATCGCCGCCGGCGGCGGGTCGTTCACGCCGAAGCGTCCACCGCTTCCCGGCATCGAGGAGTATGAAGGCAAGTCCGTCTTCTACTCGGTGCGGAAGATGGAGCAGCTTCGCGGGCGCGACGTGCTGATCGTGGGCGGCGGGGATTCGGCGCTCGACTGGACCTTGAACCTGCAGCCCATCGCCAAATCGCTGACCTTGCTGCATCGCCGCGCCGAGTTCAGGGCGGCGCCGGCCTCGGTGCAGAAGATGCTGGCGCTGGTCGAGGGCGGCGACATTGCCTTCAAGCTCGGTCAGGTGACGGCGTTACAGGGGGAGGGGGGCCAGCTCCGCTCCGTGACGGTGAAGGGCGCCGACGGCGCGAGTTTCGAGCAGCCGGCTGAGATCATGATGCCCTTCTTCGGTCTTACCATGAAGCTCGGGCCCGTCGCCGATTGGGGCCTCAATCTCCACGACAATCTCATCCCGGTCGACGCCGCGAAGTTCGAGACGAGCGAGAGGGGCATCTTCGCCATCGGCGACATCAACACCTATCCCGGTAAGCTGAAGCTCATCCTGTCAGGGTTCCATGAAGCGGCGCTCATGGCGCAGCAGGCCCATAAATATGTCTATCCGGACAAGAAGCTGATCTTCCAATACACCACGTCGTCATCGAGCCTGCAGAAGAAGCTCGGCGTGAAGTAGCGCGACCTCCGGCCTCATCCTTCGAGACGCGCTTTTTCCTCCTCAGGACGAGGAGGTAACTCCTCATGGTGAGGGTGCGGCGAAGCCGCGCGTCTCGAACCATGTGGCCCGAAACGTCAGGCGAGCGAGCGGTAGACGCTGATCTTGTAAGGGCTGAGCAGCTTCGCCTGGATGCGCTTGGCGATCGGGAGCTTCAGCTCCTGGAACACGCCCGTCCTATGCATGATGTCGGCCGCATCCATGTCGATCAGGATCAGGTAAAGCCGCCGCGGCCGGGCATGATAGGACGCGACGATCCCTTTCAGCACCTCGGCGAAGACCTCCGGCGCGAACGGGTTGAAGAAATAATGGACCGCGTCGCCATCGACCGTTCCGATATTGACGGCATCATCCAGCGCGCATTCGACGTTGCGGCATTTCATGCGGCTCCTCGGGAACTGCGAGATGTTCATCGCCGCATTGTCATGCAGTTCCTCGGCGAACTCGATGCCGCCGACCGCGGCGAAGGGATGTTGCGAGGCAAGCAGCAGCACCCGTCCTTTGCCCGCGCCGTAGTCGACGAAGCTCAAGCGGCTGAAATCGTCGTCGACGGCGGAGAGCGCCCATTCGAACATGAAATAGGGCGAGGGCCGATAGTCATGGCCGCGTGCCCGATTGCCGCCGCGCACGGTGAGACCTTCGAGCGCCACGCGGCTCTTAGTGGGCACGAAGAATAGAGACTCCATGGCGTAGTCGAGCACGTTCTCGTGCAGCCACAGCAAGAACTCGCGATAGTCTTGCGCGAGCCGTTCGGGACGCGTCCGCTCCCGCACCATGGCGCCGGTGCGGCCAAGCTCGGGCAGCACGGATTCACGACCGATCTTCGCTGCCTTGGCAATTCCTGTCTTGCTCACAGCGACCGCCGAAGCAGTCGCAAATTTCGTCCGGTTTGCGGTCTTGTCGGCCAAGCCGGCGATGCGCTCAGCGACTTTGTTCCGCGCGCCCTCGCGTTGCAGCTCGGCGGCCTTGGTCGACTTCTCGCGGCTCGCCGCCAGCGCGCCGGCCGTCGCCGCTCTCATGTGAGCCATCGCGGAATTGGCGACACCATGAATGCGCCGCTCTGGCGTCGCGCGTTCTTCGGGCACCGGCTCCGTGTCTTCTCCGCTGCTGGGGCACGACCGACATGCGCAAGATTTGCTCCTTCGTTGCGCAAACAATAGGCAGTCACGCCTCGACGAAAGCGCGTTTTGACCCGCGCGTCAACGCCTCCGACCCGCGGGGAAACGAATGTGCTATCCTACTGATTCGCATAAGGAGAGAGGCCCTCCAAGAGAATTTGCCGGCACTCACCCGAGCGGCGGGGGATTCAGGCGTGCAGGCAGAAAGTCATAAGCAATCCGTCCGGCATGGCCTAATCGCCATGCTGCCGCGGCTCAAGCGTTTCGCCGACGTTCTTGTCGGCGAGAAAAAGGAGGGCAAGGCTCTCCTTCGCCGGGCGCTCGTCCGCATGCTTGCTGAGCAACACCGCTATCAGCGGGGCACCCCGCTCGATCGCTGGGCGTTCGCCGAGATCTACCAACTGTGGCTGCATGAGCTGCGCGATCACGCCGATCCGCTCGGCCAAGCGAAAACGAGCGAGGCGGGTTTTGACAGGCTGTTCCCCAAGGACCGGAAAGTCGAACACGATGCTCTCACCGCCAGCTTCCTCGGGCATCTGCCGCCACAGCAGCGCAGCACCCTTCTGCTCGTCTATGGCGAAGGCTTCGACCACGAAGCCGCTGGCCACGTGCTCGAACTCGAGCCCTGACACGATCGCGGCGCGCCTGATCCGCACCAGCGCGAGCCTCGCCGACCGTCTCGGCTCCGCGGCGCAGACCCCGGCAACCGCCACCATCGAGACTCTCTATCCCAAGAGACCACAGGACGACCATGACCGAGCTCAGTGATGAACTGCTCGTAGCCTATGTCGACGGCCAGCTCGCGCGCGATCAGACCCGCGCCGTCGACAAGGTGCTCGAGCAAGATGAGGTGATCGCCACGCCGCGTCGACACGCTCAAAGAGGCGCATAACAGGCTGGAATCCGCTTTCGAGGCCATCCTTGCTGGAGAAGTCAGCGAGGCGATGGCCGCGATGCGAATTGCGCCGCTCCCAAAGAGCAAGCCGCGCGGCAACGGGCTCGCCAAGGTTGGGCTCGCCACTGCTGGAGTCGGGCTCATGCTGGCAGCCCTTGTGGCCGGCTATGGCTGGCCGCTCTTCATTCCGGACCTCATCACGCTTGGCCAACGACCGCCGCAGCAGCAGCCAAAGCCGCAAATTGCCGTCGCGCCTGCGCAGCAGCCACAGCCACGGCAGGTGGTAGTTGCGCCGCCGACCTGGCAAGAGGCCGCTACGCGCGCTCACGCCCTGCTGAGCCGCGAGAGCGTCGAGGTCGGTCTGGAGGGTCAGGGCAATCAGGATCTCGTGGCTTTCCAGGTCGCGCAAGCCATCGGACCGGCGGTGAAGCTTCCCAACCTCGAGGCGCAAGGTCTTAAATTCATGCGCGCGCAGCTCTTGCGCTTCGGTGACGAGCCTCTGGCGCAAATGCTGTATCTCGGCGCTCACAAGGACCCGCTGGCGCTTTACGCCATGCGCGGAGAGGGAGGCGACAGCCGGCCCGTCTTCAAACAAGAGGGCGCTATCGGCTCGGTTTCCTGGAGGGACGACGGCATTGCCTATCTCGTCGCTGGAGAGGACGACGAGGCGGCGCTCGTTCGGCTCGCCGAGAAAATCAGGAACGAGCCTTCGACTCCTGAAATGGTGCCTCCGCCACGGCCGGAGTCCGAGCCGCAACTGTCGCAAGCTCCCTCTGAACCCGCTTCATCCGCCGGACCATCGGTCTCACCGGCGACGGCCTCCGACCCGACGGTCACGGGATCGAATCCCGTGACGCAGCAAGCCTCACCCCAGCCGGCAGCCGAGCCTGCGCCTCGTGCCGAACCCGCGCCCGCGCCGTCGCCAGCGCAGTAATCGGAAAGCCGGTTAGCGCGCGAGACGGGCCGTCGGCGCATAGTCGCCGGCAAGGTAACGCTTGAGGTCGGCGCGGATCGCGTCGGTCCGCTCCTTGTTGCAATAAGAGGGGTCGGCGCTGATCGTCTGCATCACCGAATTGTGCGTGTAGTCGTATGCTTGCGAGAGCCTCGGCAACTGGTCCGGCGTAACACCCCTGCGGGTCTCGTCCGCCAGATAGTCGGCTTTGAGTTTCACCGGATCGAACATGAAACCACAATGGCTTGCCCTTGCCGAGGTCCATGCCACCTGAATGGGTCTGGCGAGCGGATCCTCGGGCGTCACATATCTGGCCGCCTTGTCGGTCGTGGCACCTTGATTGCCCGTGACACGTGCCGCGGTTCCGCAAGAGGCGAGCATCAGGCTCAATCCCATGACGATGGCGAGCTTGGGCAGGAAGCCGCAGCGTGCCATGCGTGCTTCCGTCAAGCCCGAGGCGCGGGCGCTTCTACGCATCGGAATGCTATAGGCCAGGAGCTTGGCGGCGTCACCTGGGCGAAGCTCGGCAGCAACCTTGCCATGACGGGCATCTCAGCAACCGGAGGGCGCTGCCCAAAGCCCTGAGCTGGAGGGAAAAAGGGGGCCCAAAAACAAGGAAAGGCGGAGCCGAAGCCCCGCCTCCCTGTGCGATGTCGAGCCTCCCGCCCGTTCGGGACGATCGGTCGGCGCCGCGAGACCTTTCGGTCTCTCGATCACGCGCTCGACCCCATGGTTGCCCACAAAGCGGCGGCGTGACCCCGGCCTAGGCCCGGTATTTAACGTCGCGTGGCTGCGACGTGGTCCCAACCTTGGCCAGGTTGGAGCCAGGATCGGCGGTTGAGCATGCGGCGCAGTGAGCCCTCTCGACCTCACCTCACGGCAATGCGGCGAAGCCGACAGGCCGTGGCACTCTGCGCTGCTAACCCCTCCGCCTTCAGCCACCCATGGCATGGGCGACCTTGGGCTTGCCCTGCCCGGCGAGTTTCGCGGCTGCCTCAAGCGCCTCCGGATGTCTCCTCCGGCGCCCTCAGATCGCTCCTCAGACGCCTTCGGATATATCCCTCAGCGCCATCGGCGACCGTTCATCTCACACTGGTAATCCTACAGGAGGCGTAGCCGAGCAGAAGCCCATGCAAGGGGCTTATCCCCGTTATCCACCGGCCCGGAGCGACGCCAATGCGGGCACCCAAACGGCCTTAGCGCAGGCCCGCAACCTCGGCCACCAGCTCGCGAAAACGCGGCCGTGTCACCTCGATATAGGGGAGGGGGCGGCACACATCGATCGCGGCAAGACCGATCCTCGTGGTCAGCGCGCCGTTGAACAGCCCCTCGCCGAGACGGGCTGAGAGCTTGGCGGTGAGTCCGTGACCGACGAGTTGCTGGATCACGTCGTCGCCAAGCGCAATGCTGCCGGTCAGCACGATATGGGTCACCACCATGCGCGCGAGCTTGAGCAGCGCTAACGTGCCGGGCCTCGCGCCATAAAGCGTGGCGAGACGGCGCAGCATGCGGAGATTCTCCCCGGCGACGAACAGCATGTCGATCAGGGCGCCGGGGCTCACCGCGGTGACCACCGACACGCGCTTGGCCGATGCCGCGACGATGCTGCGCACCAGCGGATCGAGCGGAGCGACGAGGGTCCGCTCGGACAGCCGCAACAGCTCGGCGGCATTCATGATGTCGCCCTCATACTCGGCGAGGCGCGCCATGCCCCAGGCGAGATCCTTGCGGCCGCGATAGAGCCGCTTCAGCCGGGCGAGCACATCAAGTGCCAGCACTTTGTCGCCTTCCGCTGCGGCGCTGTCCGCCTCATGGCGCAGTCGGCCGAGCCGACCGAGCCGAGCGAGTCCCGCCGCCTCGCGCAGGATAATCATCACGAGTGCGAGGATGGCGAGCCCAAGCAGGCCGATCGTCGCCCAGCCGATCCAATCCTGACGCGCCATCATCGCGCGCACGAGATCGTGCAGCCAGACCGCCGAGGCGAGCGCGACGAGGCCACCGACTGCCGTCAGGAGAATGCTGCCCCAGCGCCAGCCCCGCTCCAGGCCAGGAAACGCGCGCACGGTGGCCGGGAGCTGCGGGGCATCGGTCGAGATCGACGGGGGCGGCAACGGGGTCTCGACGACCTCGATCTCCTCCAGCCGGAACGATGCGGGCTTGCGTGGCTTGGTCATTTCAATCGATCTCCGATTAGCGCCTGGATCGTGCGGTCCAGCCGGATATTTGGGAACGGCCCGAAGCCGCCGGAAGGGAGCACCACCGGGTCAGGCGGCCGGAAGCGCACGAAGCGGACGTCGTCCGGCTGCGCATGCGGGTTTCGGAGCCCAGCCTCCGGATCGGCAGGAACGTCGCCGGGGAAGATGGCGAAGGCTTCGCTCCCGTCGAAGTGTCGGCGCCCGATGGTTTCGCCCGGCAGCGGATAGCCGATGATGCAGGGAAGCACCTCTCCGTTTCGCTTGGCATTGCCTTCGCGGGTCGCGCGGATCGCGGCGAGCGCCAGGGCCTTCACCTCCGCGCCCGCATATTTCGCTCGTGCCACCGCCTGCTCGGTCAGCGCGACGAGGATCGCCTCTAGCCGGTCGTGGCTCTTATGGTGCAGATGATCCGCTTTGGTGGCGGCGAAGACGATGCGGTCGATGCGGGGCGCAAACAGGCTCGACCAGAGAGAGTTGGCGCCGGTGCGAAAGCATTCAAGGACCTCGGCCATGGCGCGCTCGAGGTTGGCGACGGCAGGCTGGCCCCCATTCAACGCGGCGAGCACGTCGATGAGCACGATCTGGCGGTCGAGGCGCGCGAAATGGTCACGGAAGAAGGGCCTCACCACATGGGTCTTATAGGCTTCGTAGCGCCGCGCCATCATCGCCCAGAGCGAGCCGCGCGGGAAGCTCTCGAGCCCGCGCGCGTCGAGCGGCGCAAAGGTGAGCGCGGGCGAACCTTCGAGATCGCTAGGCATCAGGAAGCGTCCCGGCGGGAGCGTTGACAGCGCATGGGGATCTGCCCGCGTGTCGCGCAAATACGCTTTGAACAGATCGGCAAGCCGCGCCGCCACAGCCTCGTTCGCCGGCGCCGCTGGATTGGTCTCGGCAAGTGCAGCGTGCCAAGCCTTGGCGTCCGCCTTGCGGCTCGCCGCGCGGCTCTGCTCGAGCGCGTGGCGCGACCACGCGCGGTAATCGAGCTGAAGCAGCGGCAGGTCGAGCAGCCATTCGCCCGGATAGTCGACGATGTCGATGTTGAGGCGGTTCAGCCCTAGTCGGCGTTTCCAGAATTTCTGCGGCTCGTATTCGAGCGTGATCCGGAGCTGGCTGATGCGGCGCGTGCTCTCCGGCCAGCGCGGCGGGGTCGCGGTGAGGTCGGCCATGTGCCGCTCGTAATCGAAGCGCGGCACCTGATCGTCGGGCTGCGGCTCGAGATAGGCGCGCAGCACGCGCCCTTGCGCCACGGCATCGAAAAACGGCATGCGCCCGCCCGCGATGAGGTTGTGCACGAGCGCGGTGATGAAGACGGTCTTGCCGGAGCGGGCGAGCCCTGTCACGCCGAGCCGGATGGTGGGCTGGACGAGATCGGACGCGAAGTCGCCGACGTTGCGAAAAGCGTCGACGGCGCCCTGGGTGAAAGTGGAGATCGGCACGCCTTTGACCGTCCTTCTTGCGCCTCGGCACGACATGTCTGGCACGAAATGTCCGGCGCGAGGTGCCTCTTAGCGCGCGCCGAGAGGCGGCGGAAGAGCCGGACGCGTTCGCTTCCGCCGCCCTCTCGGCGCTGGCTCCGCGCCGGCTCTGGGAAAGGCGGTGCTGGGCCAAAAACGCCGCGCATCAAGGGCTTGCCGGCGCCTGTCATGCGCCTGCAATGAAGCTTTGACTCTGTCTCTCTGCAATGTAGCGGCTGGCTCCCCAACCGATTCGTGTCAAGCAGTTCTGCTCGCTTGACTTGGCGCGCCGCTTCCGTAAATACGGGGCAGCCCGGCGGGAGGTAAGTCCGCTCCGCCGGTCAGGGGACACGGGGCCGCAGGCCCAAGGATACAAACCATGCGGTTGGCAGAGGCTTTCATGCGGCCGAAGCGTAAGATCCCCGAAGACTATCGGCCGTCCGACGACGAGCCCTTCATGAATGAGCGCCAGCGCGCTTATTTCCGCCGCAAGCTGATCGCTTGGCGGGGGGAAATCCTGCGCTCCACGAAAGAGACGCTGCAGCATTTGCAGGACGAATCGGCGCAGCACGCCGACATCGCCGACCGGGCGACCTCCGAGACCGAGCGCGCGCTCGAGCTTCGAGCCCGCGACCGCCAGCGCAAGCTGATCGCCAAGATCGACGCCGCGCTCGTCCGCCTCGACGAGGGCACCTACGGCTATTGCGAAGAGACCGGCGAGCCGATCGGGCTGAAGCGCCTCGATGCGCGGCCGATCGCCACCTTGAGCGTGGAAGCCCAGGAGCGCCACGAGCAGCGCGAGCGCGTCTACCGCGACGAGTAAGCGCACGAAGGCGCCAAGCCTCGGCAACTCAATTCCCCAATTTCTTCGTTCCCTCTTGCGATGAGCTTTGCGCCCGTGGCTCAATCGGGAAATCGAAGATCATCGTCGGGTAGGGCTCGCCGTTGAGCGTGTAGTGCCACCACTCCTTGTCGTAGTTCTTGAATCCACGGCGGCTCATGGCATCGACCAGTTTCTGGCGGTTGGCGCGCTGCTCCGGCGTCAGGCCTGAGGCATTCGTATTGGCTTTTACGTCGAAACAATCAAAGCTAGTGCCCATATCGAGGCTCGTATCGGCTTCCCGCTCGGCTTCCGGCGCCGTGCAGGCCCCAAGGCTGCGTCCATCAGGCGCTGGCGGGGCTGATTGGGCGTCGAGCGGAACGAGAGTGAGGTCCATGGTGGCGCCGCGCGAATGGCCTGAGGACGTGGCGATATAGCCCTCCGGAAACAGCGCCTTCTTGCTGAGGGCGGGATAGTGCACGGCCTTGGAGCTGGGATCGTCCGGCTCCTTCGCCCAATCGACGAAATCCGCCACCGCTTGCGCGGGACGATAGCAATCATAGACCTTGAGCCCGAGCCCTTGTCCCCTGAGGTCGGCCTCTACCGCCTTTAGGGCTTCGGCGGCTTGCCTGACCACCACACATTCCGGCGCGCCGTACCCCGGCACGCGGTGACCGGTGAAGTTGTCGGCGCCCGCATACCGCATGTCCTGCTGGATGGTGGGATCGGCGTCGCGCAGATAGACGAAGTCCTTGGGCATGTCTTGGGCGCTCGCCGGTGTCACCATGCCGATGGTGCAAATGAGCAGGGCGGAGAGATATCCGCTCAAGCGCCTGAGGAAGGCTGCGCGTCCCATCAGCCGCACTATTCCGCGTCCACGCGCAGCTCATTGAGGGCGGTGTCCGAATATTTCCAGCCGGGATAGACTGAGCGAATGATGAGCTGCACCCATTTGGCCTTGATCGCCCGGCTGAGGCTGACGTGTTGCGCGCCAGCCTGGTCCGTCAGCGTCGCCTGCAAGCTGTCGCCGCTGGAGAAGATGAGCTCCACGTCCTTGACCCGGCTGTTCTTGCCGAAGATGTCGGCGTTCTTGGCATGGCCGTTGCGGACGGTAACGCCGCGCACCGTTCGAGGTGTGTCGAATTCGACCACGACGAAATCACCGGCGCCTTGGCCGCTGCTGCCCTCGACCCAGGCCGTATCGTCGTTGCCGTCGGTGAGGTTTCGCGCGCCGTAATTGTTGCCTTGGGCTGGCGGCAGCGCCGAACTCACGCAGAACGTCGCGTTGCCGTAGCGGCTGCAATTCTCCTTGGGCGAACGTGGCCGCGGCGACTCCGCAGGAGCGGGCTCCGGCAGCCGCGCCAGTTTCGGCTCCGGTTCCGGAGGCGGCGCCACCGGCTGCGGGGGTAGGGGCGTGGGCATTGGCTTGGGTGGGGAGGCAGCGGTCTGCGGGCCCGATCCTTCGCCGAAGCTGAAGTCGCCAAGCACCTCGTCGTAGTAAGCGGGCGTCTGGCTTTGACTGGCGCTCGCGGCAAGCTCATGCACGCGCCGGCGTGTCTCGCGGGCAAGCTCCGGCAGGTTCAAGCCGCCTTGGGCGAGCAGCGGAACGAAAGTGCGCGTGAACACCGAGTTGGGCTCGGGGTCGGCGTCGGCCAGGCGGTCGAGCGCTGCTTCGCCCGCGCCCGCCGAGTGGTTCAAGAAGTCCTGCAGCTTTCGATTGGTCTCGGTGCGGGAGACATTCACGCCCGTCTCCACGTCGAAGCCGAGCTTGGACAGCGAGGCGGTCATCGTACGTGCATCGGCGGCGGCCTTCTGCAACACCGGCACGTTGCTGTACGAATTGTTGCCGATGACGAGCGCGACGCGCTGTTCCGCGAGCTCGGGCACGCTGAGCACCCCGCTGATCAAGACGGCAACGAGACGAAGCATGCGCCTGCTCCGACCGGGGAACGGCGCCAAGCCTAGCGCGAGTCCGAATTGGCGGGGGATAAAAAAACTCCCCGCTTTGGGGCGGGGAGTGGAGGAGTTTGGGGGACTGACATGACTGGCCGGAGCCAGTCGGTGTCGGACCATTAGCAGGGAACTGCCGGCGCTCTTACGGCTCGAGCGGCTGAAAATACCGGCGTAGCCTCAGTCGCCTGCCACACATACACATGGCGGCCGTAAGCTCGGACGTCCTATTTAGCGCATCTTCTGAGGCGTCACAAGCAAAACCGCCGTGGCCTCAGCGTCACTGTCAACCCGAAAAATCGCCCAATTTTTCATGCGGCCCCGGGAACGGGCCTTCGCCGGGTCAGGCCTTGCCGTAATCGGGGGCAGGGCGCGTATCGCTCCGCGCAATGATCACGTCCCCGAGCGGTGGCTCCAAATGCCTCCGGCCTTCGATTCCCGTCTCGATCAGCACATCGACCGGGCCGCCGGTCATGACGAGATGCTCGACATCGTCGCGCCGGAGCAGAATAAGTTTGCGGCGCGCATCGACCGACGCGGTCTCCACGACCGCGAGCCTGCGGTCGCGTCCCCGCAAGAACCCGGCACCGCCACGTCCTCCAGACATGACGAAGGTCTTGAACGCCCACGCCACAAGCGCGATGAGCGCGATCACGAACAGGAAGGCGGCGACTGCAAGTATTGTGGTGTCGGTGTCGGGCATGATGACGGATTCGCGCTTTCAACCGCGGTGAGGCGTTCCCCGGCGAGCGGGCAAGACTTGGCGGTGAGCCCCTAATAAATCGTTAACCAAGGTATCAATATGACATGCGAGGCATCTCCTTAGCCCCCTGGCTTGGTATCGGAACGCGGGGCTGAAATGAGCGGTTCTGCCAGCGACTCGCGCGCCCAGGCACAAACTCGCCTCACAATGTCCGGCTCAAGAGGAATCGAATCGGCTAGTTTGGCACCATGACCGACATCGACGCTCCCATGCGCTACGCCGAGCCCGTCGCCGACCGCTCGGGCCGCGAGGGCAACGTTGGGCTCGTGGTGCTGCTGGCGCTTGGCCTTGCCGTTGCCGCCGTGGGTCTTGCCGTGGTGTCGCGCGAGATGGCCGAGCCCTTCGTCCTCGCCATCCTTGCGGGCCTTGCCGTGGTCGGCGTGTTCTGCCTGTTCGCGGGCGCCGTCGGCATTCTGCATTTCGGCCAGACGCAGGCCCGCAACGACGTCACCAAAGCCTTCGTTGATAATCTGCCCCAAGGGGCGCTGATCGCCGATGCCGGCGGCCGCGTGCTCTACGCCAACGAGGCCTATCGGAGCCTCCTCGGTCTCGACACGGACATGGTCCTGGTCGCGCCGGACCGGGCCTTTGCCGGCAATGCCTATCTGTCCGAGCAGATTTTCCGCCTGTCCCGCGCGGCGCAACAAGGCCGTGCGCGGAAAGAGGAGTTCCGTCTGCCACCGCACGGGGAGGCCGACGACGAGGAGGGTACGCGCCCCCGCTGGTTCCGCATTTCCGTGCAGCCGATGCCGGCAAGTCCGAGGTCGGGCCGCAAAGGGGGGCTTGTGGTCTGGCAAGTCGATGAGATCACGTCAGACCGGCAGACGCAGGAAGTGGGCTTCGAGAAGCTGCAGCAGGCTATCGCCTATCTCGACAACGCCCCCGCGGGCTTCTTCACCGCCGATGGCGACGGCACCATCGACTATCTGAATGCCACGCTCGCCCAATGGCTTGGATTGGACCTTGCCGAGGTCGCGGGACGGCCGCTCAAGCTTGCCGAGATCATGTCGCAGGACGGCGCGGCGCTTTTGGTGCTGGCCGGCCGCGGCACCTCGCATGGTGCGACCCGCCGCTTCGACATCGATCTCGTCAAGGCCGACGGCACGACCCTTCCGGTGCGCATCCTGCATCGCTTGCCCCCTTATGGCGGCAATGGCGGCTTGGCGCACGCGCTCGTGCTCAATCGGGCGCCGGGCGAGGTCGAGGAAGCCGGCGCCGCGGAGCTCAGATTCGCCCGGCTGTTCAACTCTGCGCCCATTGCCATCGCCACCGTCGACCGCGAGGGCGCGGTCAGCACCACCAATGCCGCCTTTGTGCAGTTGTTCGGGCGTGCGGTGGATGGCGTGCCGGCGCGCAAGGTGAGTCTCGCGAGCCTCGCCGACGCGGAGGGCGGCAAGGCTCTGCGCAAGGCGCTTGATGCGGCCATCGCCAGGCAGGGCCTGATCGAGCCCATCGATACCGCCCTCGAGGGTGACAAGGAGCGCAGCGTGCGCTTCTATCTGAGCCCGGTTGAGCAGGCCGAAGGGGAGAGCGAGGCGGCTATCGCCTACGCCATCGACACGACTGAGCAGCGCGCGCTCGAGATGCAAATTGCACAGAGCCAGAAGATGCAAGCGGTCGGCCAGCTCGCCGGCGGCATTGCCCATGACTTCAACAACATGCTGACGGCGATCATCGGCTTTTCCGACTTCCTGTTGATGAACCACCGCCCGACCGACCCCGCCTTCCAAGACATCATGAACATCAAACAGAACGCCAACCGCGCCGCCGGGCTGGTGCGCCAGCTGCTCGCCTTCTCGCGCCAGCAGACCTTGCGGCTGGAACGGCTCAAGCTCGGCGACGTGCTTTCCGAGTTGTCGATCCTGCTTGGGCGCCTGCTCGGCGAGAATATCGAGCTTAAGCTCGTAAGCGGCGGCGACGTCTGGCCGGTCAAGGCCGATCTGCACCAGTTCGAGCAAGTGATCATCAACCTCGCGGTGAACGCTCGCGACGCCATGCCGGACGGCGGCAAGCTCGTGATCCGCACCGCCAACGTCACCGAGCGGGACTCTCGCGCCTTTGGCCAGCATCGCGTGCAGCCCGGCGAATATGTGATGATCGAGGTGAGCGACACCGGCACCGGCATGACGCCGGAGGTGATGCAGAAAATCTTCGAGCCGTTCTATTCCACCAAGGAGGTCGGACGCGGCACGGGCCTCGGGCTCTCCACCGTCTACGGCATCGTCAAGCAGACCGGGGGTTATATCTTCGCCGAGAGCGAGCCGGGCAAAGGCACCATCATGCGCGTCTTCCTGCCGCGCGCAGTGCAGGTCGTGGGCGAGGTTGAACAGGCGCGGGCGCAGCCGCCGCGGCGCGAGCAGCCGAAGGATCTAACCGGCCGCGGCACCGTGCTGCTCGTCGAGGACGAGGACGCCGTGCGCAGCTTTGCCGCCCGGGCGCTCGGTCAGCGCGGCTACCATGTACTGCAGGCCACCACCGGGGCCGAGGCGCTGGAAATGTTCACCAGCTACGATGGCGAGGTCGATCTCGTGGTGAGCGACGTGGTGATGCCCGAGATGGACGGACCCACGCTGATGAAGCATCTCCGCAGCGAGCGCCCGGACCTCAAGATCATCTTCATCTCGGGCTACGCCGAGGACGCCTTCCGCAAAAACCTCTCCGAGAACGAGGATTTTATGTTCCTGCAGAAGCCCTTCGATCTCAAACAGCTCGCCGCTGCGGTGAAGGCGGCGCTGCAGGGCTGACGGACGCGCCGGCGCCACGCGCGCTGGGAATCGCGAGTATGGAGGCTAGGGTCTTCCTTTCGCCTCCGATCGCGGCTAACACCCCTGCCTATCGTGTCATCGCTGCTTGGGAGCTGGACGGAAGCGTGCCGGATTACGAGAAACATCCATCCGACGATGCTTCGGGCTTCCGCCGGAGGCAGCGCAAAAAGCCGCGTCTCCCTGCGCTCACCATTCACCGCTATGGCGGCCGGCTGATCTATTTCTGGTTCGGCATGCGCTTCGCCTCGCTGATGAAGCTGTTCAAGCGCGGGCATTACAGCTTCACGCTGAATTGCGTCCCGGACACGTTGCTGCTCGTGCTCTGGTCGCCGGTCAACTCGCTGCTCTACCGCATCTCCGAAGCGAAATACCGCCGCAAGGCCGAAGCCGTCCCGCTCGACCAAGCGCCGATCTTCGTGATGGGCCATTGGCGCACCGGCACCACGCTGATGCACGACCTCTTCTCGGTCGATCCGAGCCTCGCTTACCCCACCACCTATGAATGCTTCTTCCCACACCACTTCCTCCTGACCGAGGAAACGCTGCCAAAAGTGATGAAGGTGCTCCTGCCGAAGAAGCGCCCGCAGGACGACGTGCCGGTCGGCTTCGATCGTCCGCAAGAGGAGGAGTTCGGCATGATGATGTTGGGCGAAGGCACGCCCTACATCACTCATGCCTGGCCGCGCTTCGGCCCCGCCGATAGCGACTATCTCGACTTTGAAGGCGTGACTGCGGCGGAGCGCAGCAGATGGGCCCGCGCCTATATGTGGTTCTACCGGCGGCTCGTGCTGAAGCATGGCAAGCCTCTGGTGCTGAAGTCGCCCGCCAATGCCGCGCGGCTCAAGCTCTTGACCGAGCTCTTTCCCGATGCGCGCTTCATCTACATGGCGCGGAACCCGCTCGACGTGTTCCCGTCCACGGTGAAGCTGTGGCGCGCGCTCTATTCGACGCAAGGGCTCCACAACCCGCCCTATCTCGACGGCTGGCTCGACGATTATGTGCTCGACATGTTCGTGCGGCTGACCGAGCGCTACGAGGCCGACCGCCATCTCATCCCCCCGGGGCGCCTGATCGAGCTCCGCTATGAGGATTTGGTCAAGGGCCCGCTCGCCACCATGGCCGACATCTATCGCCGCCTCGACATCGGCGATTTCACCAAGGCCGAGGCGCCGATGCGGGCCTATTTGGAGGCTCAGGCCGAGCACCGCGTCTCCGACTACGATCTGCCGCCCGAGCTGAAGCGCAAAATCATCGAGCGTCTCGGCCCCTATATCGACCGCTTCGGCTATCGCCAGGCGGTAATGGGCGATGGCGAACGCCCTATAGCGGCAGCCGCGAACCCGGTCCACGAGCCGCAAACGCCCTGACGCTCCGCGTAAGTCAGCCGGTCGCGGAGCGCGCGAAGGGATGAGCGCCGTCTAGACATTTCCGCCGGGCTCATTCTTCGCTATGCTCGCAGCCGGAAGGTGCAGATTGACATCGCATTTCACCGTCGGCCTCCGGGCCAAGGGCAAAGCGGACCGCGTCGTCGTCGATGCGGAGGATGCGCTGATCGCCGCGCTCAAGGTCAAGGCCGAGCACCCCGACGCGACCATCATGTATGTGCGGCGGATGAACCGCCGCGGCGATACGCGCCACCCGGCCCACAGCCTCGCCGCGAATCGCCGCTGATCCGTAAGCCCTCACCGTAACCCCTCGTCGCGGCAGGCCGGCTGGTCCGGCTCTTGCTCAGAATATGGCTCGATGAAGCCCTGGGCCGGCCGCGCGCGGTTGCGCCTACTCGTCCTTCGGTTGCAGAGGCGCCTGTCGGTTGCTTGCGGCGGTCTTAACCATTCACTAGGTTTAGCCCGTGCCGCAGCGCCTGCCGCTTAGCCCATGATAAAAGACACAATGCTGTGGGGCTATCTCGTCGTGGTAACGCTATGGCTCGGGGTGCTGCAGATCTTTGTCGGAGCAAAGGGAACCGGCCGCGGCAAGAACGATAGCAGCGATTTCCCTTAAGCGTGCGCTGCGCGGTGAGCGACAACCCGCGCGATCGTGTTCCGAAACGGGATGTCCCTAATGAGGACACTCGGATTGGCAAGGAGGAGGCCTCCGACCGGGGCGGCTCGCGCTAGTGCTGAGGTGATCGCCTAATAGCGCCAGGGGCGCCAATACCCGCCGCACGGGGCGCAGCCGCACCGATAGGGACCACAGACCCAGGTCCGCCCCCATGGGCAACGAGGACCTGGACCGCCGCAGGCGACCTTTTCGACAGGCGAGTAATGCGTGGCCGGGGGCAGCACAGCCCCGGTCGGAGCGGCTTGAGCGGCCCAAGCCAGCGCTCCAGCCAATAAGAGTGCCCCTGCTGCGAAGGTGATTTTGCGCATTCCATTCCCCCCTTGGCTCTTGGAAAAAATAGGACGAATTCACCATAGCACAAAACGGGAATTAAGGCACTCGGCCTCTCATTCCTCATGCCGGATTTATTGCCGCGGGACGTTGCAGTTCGTTGGCTTGGACCTGCGGCCACACAACTTAGGACGCTGTCCTCTAAGGTGCTGTAACACTCGCCAACAAATGCAGGAACAGATTGCGAACAGAGAACAAACCATGTACATTATTCTCACGTCGCCCGATGGGGCGGAAGCAGCCTTGGGGGGTCTAGGGCGGCCGAGTGGGGCACGCCCAAGCCAGGATTTGCCAGCATTGGCGAGCGTGTGAAATAAGGGAGAACGGCCATGTCGCAGACGAGTCTTCGTGTCGTGGAAGGAGGTGGGATGGACCGGGAGAAGGCGCTTGAGGCTGCGATCTCGCAGATCGAGCGGAACTGCGGCAAAGGCTCCATTATGCGCCTCGGCCAGAACGAGAAGGCGGTGGAGGTCGAGGCGATCTCCACGGGCTCGCTCGGCCTCGACATCGCGCTCGGCATCGGCGGCTTGCCGCGCGGCCGCGTCGTCGAGATCTATGGGCCTGAATCCTCGGGGAAAACCACGCTCGCACTGCATGTCGTGGCCGAGGCCCAGAAGCGCGGCGGCATTTGCGGCTTCATCGACGCCGAGCATGCGCTCGACACTATCTATGCGCGGAAGCTTGGGGTCGACCTCGAGAACCTTCTGATCTCCCAGCCCGACACCGGCGAGCAGGCGCTCGAGATCACCGACACCTTGGTGCGCTCCGGCGCCATCGACGTGCTTGTGGTCGATTCGGTTGCGGCGCTCACGCCTAAGGCTGAGCTCGAGGGCGAGATGGGCGAAATGCAAATGGGTAGCCAGGCCCGTTTGATGAGCCAGGCTTTGCGCAAGCTCACCGGTTCGATTTCGAAGTCGCGCTGCATGGTCATCTTCATCAACCAGATCCGCATGAAGATCGGGGTGATGTTCGGCTCGCCGGAGACCACGAGCGGCGGCAATGCGTTGAAATTCTACGCCTCGGTGCGCCTCGACATTCGCCGCATCGGCGCCATCAAGGAGCGCGAGGAGGTGGTCGGCAACCAGACCCGCGTCAAGGTGGTGAAGAACAAGGTGGCGCCGCCGTTCAAGCAGATCGAGTTCGACATCATGTATGGCGAGGGCATCTCCAAGACCGGCGAGCTCGTGGATCTCGGGGTCAAGGCCGGTATCGTGGAGAAATCGGGTTCCTGGTTCTCCTTCGATAGCGAGCGCATCGGCCAGGGCCGGGAGAACGCCAAATTATATCTGAAGGAACACCCGCAAATGGCCGAGAAGATCGAGCGCGCCATCCGCCAGAATGCGGGCCTGATCGCCGGGCAGATTTTGGAGGGCGCCTCCGATACGTCCGGTGGTGAGGCGGAAGACGACATGCCGGGCTTCGCCGACGGCGACGGCACGGTGGCGCCGCTTGGCGGCGCGGCGGCCGCAAGGCGGGGCAGACGTGGGGTCTAGAGGGCGCGAGCCCTGGCGTCGAGAACCCTCCCCCAACTCGCGCGCTTCGTCATGGCCGGCTCAGACCGGCCATGACGGCATGTCTTGTCTGGGGTGAAGACACGAAGTGTCCGAAGTGTCCCTGGACAGGGCCAATTCCCCACATTATGTCTGACGCGGACCCTTGAGTTCTCGTGTCGTTCCGGGAGAGGCGCCTTCGGCGCGTTGCAGGCGCTCGAATCGGCTAGGGTTCGCTTTTTCTCGCGTAACCTTTAGCGCCAGTCGCGCGACCAGGGGCCTCGTCGCTTCACCGCCATGAGCATCAGCAAGAGCACCACCATCAAACAGTCCAAGGCCTCCGACGGCACCGCCAGCGATAGGCAAAGTCCGGAGATCGCCGGCACAAACGCCAACGATGCAGGTGTCAAACCATCGCGCGTGAGCGAAACGGGCGTCGACACGAGCGTCAACGCGATCCGCGCGGGCTTCCTCGATTTCTTGGCACGCAACGACCACCACGTCCTGCCGTCGAGCGCGCTCGTGCCACGCCACGACCCGACGTTGATGTTCACCAATGCCGGCATGGTGCAATTCAAGAGCGTGCTGACCGGCGCCGAGAAGCCTGCCTATCCGCGCGTTGCCACGGCGCAGAAATGCGTGCGCGCCGGCGGCAAGCACAACGATCTCGACAATGTCGGCTACACCGCGCGCCACCACACCTTCTTCGAGATGCTCGGCAATTTTTCCTTCGGCGATTATTTCAAGGAGCGCGCCATCGAGCTCGCCTGGCAGCTCCTCACCAAGGACTTCGCGCTCGACAAGAAGCGCCTGCTCATAACCGTCTTCGCCGATGACGACGAGGCCGCGGTACTGTGGAAGAAGATTGCAGGGCTCTCCGACGACAATATCATCCGCATCGCAGGCTCGGATAATTTCTGGTCGATGGGCGATTTGGGCCCGTGCGGACCCTGCTCGGAAATCTTCTACGATCACGGCGCCAAGCTAAGAGGCGGCCCTCCGGGCAGCGCCGACGCCGACGGCGACCGTTTCGTCGAGATCTGGAATCTCGTCTTCATGCAATATGAGCAGCTTGCCAGCGGCAAGCGGGTGCCCCTGCCGCATCCCTCCATCGACACCGGCATGGGGCTCGAGCGTATCGCCGCGGTGCTACAGGGCACGCACGACAATTACGAGATCGATCTGTTCAAGGCGCTGATCGCCGCTTCGGTCTCGCTGACCGGGGTCCCGGCTAAGGGCGAGGCAAAGCCTAGCCACCGCGTCATCGCCGATCATTTGCGCGCCTCCGCCTTCCTGGTCGCCGACGGCGTGCTGCCGTCGAATGAGGGTCGGGGCTATGTGCTTCGCCGCATCATGCGCCGCGCCATGCGTCATGCCCAGCTCTTGGGCGCCGAGGAGCCGCTGCTCTATCGGCTCGTACCGGCACTCCTCACCGAGATGGGCCACGCCTACCCCGAACTTGAGCGGGGCAGCAGCCTCATCGTCGAGACGCTGAAGCTCGAGGAGACTCGCTTCCGCGACACGCTGGAGCGGGGCTTGGGCCTGCTCGAGGAGGCGACGCAAGGGCTGAAGCGCGGTGACATGCTGTCCGGCGAGATCGCCTTCAAGCTCTACGACACCTATGGCTTCCCCTTCGACCTCACCGAGGACGCGCTGAAGGCCCGCGGCGTCGGCGTCGACACCAAGGGTTTCGCCGCCGCCATGGAGCGGCAACGTACCGAGGCACGGAAATCCTGGGCGGGCTCCGGCGAGGCCGCGACCGAGACCGTGTGGTTCGAGTTGAAAGAGGAGGTCGGGGTCACGGAGTTCCTGGGCTACGATGCCGAGACCTCGTCCGGAGAGATCGTCGCGCTCGTCAAGGACGGCAAGCGCATCAGCGAGCTGAAGGTCGGCGACCGGGGAGCGGTCATCGTCAATCAGACGCCGTTTTATGGTGAGTCGGGCGGGCAGGTCGGTGACCGCGGATTTATCACGAGCCCCACAGGCGCGCGGTTTAAGGTCGAGGACACTCAGAAGAAGCTCGGCGGCCTTTTCATCCATATGGGAGTGATCGAGACGGGCACGCTGAAGCTGAACGAGGTGGTCGAACTAGACGTCGATCATGCGCGCCGCACCGCGACGCGGGCCAATCATTCCGCCACCCACCTCCTGCATGAGGCGCTGCGCGAGGTGTTGGGCGGGCATGTGGCGCAGAAAGGCTCGCTGGTCGAGCCCGGCCGCCTCAGATTCGATTTCTCCCACCAGAAGCCGATGACCCAAGCCGAGATCGAGGCGGTGGAGAACCTCGCCAACACCATGATCTTGCAGAACGAGCCCGTCAGCACGCATCTGATGCGCCCCGCCGAGGCGATCGAGCATGGCGCGCTTGCCCTGTTCGGCGAGAAATACGGCGAGGAGGTCCGCGTCGTCAGCATGGGGCACAGCCCCACCAGCCGCAAAGCGCGCCATGCTTATTCCATCGAGCTGTGCGGCGGCACTCATGTGCGGCGCACCGGCGATATCGGCCTTTTCAAGATCGTCGGCGAGAGCGCGGTCGCGTCCGGCGTGCGCCGCATCGAGGCGCTGACCGGGGAGGGCGCGAGGAGCTATCTCACCGCCCAGGAAGAGCGCGTGCGCGAGGCGGCGGAGCTGTTGAAGGTCGCGCCCGATGAGATGATTCAGCGCCTCGCCGCGATCATCGACGAGCGCCGCAAGCTCGAACGCCAGCTCGCCGACGCTAAGCGCGATCTCGCCCTTGGGGCCGGATGGCAGAGCGACAGCGCTTCCGCGATCCGCGACCTCGGACCCGTCAAGCTGTTCGCCCGCACCCTGCAAGGTGTGGCGCCCAAGGATCTGCGTGGCCTCGTCGACGACGCCAAGCGGCAATTGGGCTCGGGGATCGTCGCCATTATCGGCGTGACGGAAGAGGGCAAGGCCGGCCTCGTCGTCGGCGTCACCGACGATCTCACGGGCTCCTACAATTCCGTCGAGCTTGCCCGCGCCGGCGCCGAGGCGCTTGGCGGCAAGGGCGGCGGCGGGCGCCCCGATCTCGCCCAAGCGGGGGGGCCGGATGGCGCGCGCGCCGATGCTGCCCTTGACGCCATTGCGGCGATGATCGTGGCAGGCGGAGGTAATGCCGCCTCGGGCCAAGCCGCCGCAAAGCAGCGCGCCGGACACGCCTGACCATGAGTTTCGTGACCGTCTGGCGCAGCTGGCGGCTGAAGGTTCACGACATCCTCGAAGTGGGCGGCGATGCCCATCCCATCGGCCGCGTCATCAACCGCTTTCTCGTCGCGCTGATCATCGCCAACGGCATCGCCTTTACGGCGGAGACGGTCAATTCCGTCTATGCGCGCTGGGGACCGCAACTCGACGCCTTCAACATTTTCTCGGTGATTATCTTCACCCATCGAATATGTGCTGCGGCTGTGGAGCGCGGTGGAGATCCCGCTGCTCAGGCGTTTGCCACGCTGGCGCGCGCGGCTCAAATTCGCGGTGCGGCCGATGATGATCATCGACCTGCTCGCCATTTTTGCCTTGGTACATCCATCAGATCCTGCCCATCGATCTCAGCGTCCTGCGGATTCTCCGCCTGTTCCGGCTGCTCAAGCTCGTGCGCTACTCGCCGGCGCTGCAGACGCTGAAACGGGTCGTCGCGCATGAATGGCGCGCGCTGCTCCTGATGATGATGCTGCTCCTGTTCGCGGCCACCATGATCTACTTCCTCGAGCGGGACGCGCAGCCTCAGAACTTTGGTAGCATCCCGGCCTCGGCTTGGTGGGCGCTTGAGACCCTCACCACGGTTGGCTATGGCGACGTGATCCCCGCCACCGCGCTCGGCAAAGTGTTCGGCGGCATCGTCATGCTGCTCGGCCTCTGCATGTTCGCTCTCCCCGTCGCCATCATCGCCACCGGTTTCAGTCAGGAGGCGGCGAGGCATGAATTCGTCGTGACCTGGAGCATGGTCGCGCGCGTGCCGCTGTTCAGCACCTTGGATGCCGCCGAGGTGGTCGAGGTCACCAAGCTTCTCTATACGCGCCTAGTCCCGCCGGGCGCGCTGATCGTGCCTGCCGGTGAGCCGGGCGGGGCGATGTATCTGATTGGCAGCGGCGAGGCCACGGTCCGCGCGATTCCTGGGCGCCACGTCAAGTTGCGCGAAGGCGACTTCTTCGGCGAGATGGCGCTGCTCGAGCGGCGCCGTCACAAGCATGACGTCATCGCCGACACCCCCTGCCGGCGTCTATGTGCTGGATAGCGAGGGCCTGGCGCGCCTCAGCCGGCGGCATCCCGAGATTGTCCACCACATCAAGGCGGTGGCGCGGGAGCGTGCGCGAGAGAACGAGAAGAGCGCGCGGGCCCGGGCGCCGCGGATAGCTCGCCCCCGGAAAAAGGTGGACGAGGCGGAAGCGTAATCGACGCGCCAACTATCCGTCGACTTAGGCGGCGGCGCGGTCCGCCATGGCTTGGCGCAGCCGCTCGTCGATCTTGTCGAGAAAGCCCGTGGTCGAAAGCCAGGCCTGCTCGGCCCCAACCAGGAGCGCCAGGTCCTTGGTCATGAAACCGGCCTCGATGGCGCCGACCACCACCTTTTCCAGCGTCTCGGCGAAACGGCCGAGTTCGGCATTGCCGTCGAGCTTGGCGCGATGCTTGAGCGCGCCGGTCCAGGCGAAGATCGAGGCGGTGGCATTGGTCGAGGTCGCCCGGCCTTGCTGGTGCTGCCGATAGTGGCGGGTCACGGTGCCGTGGGCGGCTTCGGCCAGGACCGTCTTGCCGTCCGGCGTCATCAACACGCTGGTCATCAGCCCGAGCGAGCCGAAGCCTTGCGCCACAGTGTCGGACTGGACGTCGCCGTCATAGTTCTTGCAGGCCCAGACATAGCCGCCGGACCATTTCAACGCCGCCGCCACCATGTCGTCGATCAGGCGGTGCTCGTAAGTGAGCCCGCGGGCGGCGAACGCCTCGTGGAACTCCGCCGCGAACACGTCGGCGAAGATGTCCTTGAAGCGTCCGTCATAGGCCTTGAGAATGGTGTTCTTGGTCGAGAGATAGACCGGCATGTTGCGGGTCAGCGCGTAGTTGAAGGTCGCCCGCGCGAAGTCGCGAATCGAATCGTCGAGATTGAACATGGCGAGCGCCACGCCGCTACCCTTGAAGTCATGCACCTCGTGCTCGATGCGCGTGCCGTCTTCGCCCAGGAAGCTGATGGTGAGCTTGCCTTTGCCGGGTACGCGGAAATCGGTGGCGCGGTAGACGTCGCCATAAGCGTGGCGGCCGATGACGATGGGCTTAGTCCAGCCGGGGACGAGACGCGGCACGTTCCGGCAGATGATCGGCTCGCGGAAGATGACCCCGCCCAAAATGTTGCGGATGGTCCCGTTCGGCGATTTCCACATCTGTTTCAGGCCGAACTCCGTCACCCGCGCCTCGTCGGGGGTGATGGTCGCGCATTTGACGCCGACGTTGAACTCCTTGATGGCATAAGCGGCGTCGATCGTGATCTGATCGTTGGTCAAGTCGCGGTTCTCGATGGAGAGGTCGAATGTGCGAAGCTCGAGGTCAAGATAGGGCCGGATCAGCTTCTCCTTGATCAGCTGCCAGATCACCCGCGTCATCTCGTCCCCGTCGAGGTCGATGACGGGGTTGTTCACCTTGATCTTGTTCAATGGAGGTCTCCGGGAGGGGATCTCGATCGGCGCCGTGCCCTTGCTGGCGCTCGCCATTGCGGCCAAGCGCAGCCTATAGCATCGTGTTTGTCATGACAAAAGCAAGGGCTGAAACCGAAGGGACCTCTGGAAGCGCCGGCAGGAGCACGCGCAAAAGTGCTAAGATATTGGCGCCCGCAATCATTCTTGTTGAGCCGCAGCTTGGGGAGAATATCGGCTTCGCCGCTCGCGCCATGGCCAATTTCGGCCTCGCCGAGCTCCGCCTCGTCGCGCCCCGCGACGGCTGGCCGAATGAGAAGGCGGCGGCGGCTGCGGCCGGGGCGGCCAGCGTCGTCAATCGCGCGTCGCTCTTTGCGAGCCTCGATCCGGCCATCGGCGACCTCAATTTCCTGCTTGCCACCACCGCTCGGCCGCGGGGCATGGTGAAGCCCGTGCTGACGCCCGAAAGCGCGGCCCGGGAGCTCGCCGCGCGGGGAGCAAAGGGGGAGCGCACAGGCGTGCTGTTCGGTCCGGAGCGGAGCGGCCTCGACAACGACGTGCTCGCCCTTGCCGACGCCATCATCACCGCCCCGGTCGATCCGTCCTTCGCCTCGTTGAGCCTGCCTCAGGCCGTGCTGCTCGTCGGCTATGAGTGGCTCAAGGCGCAGGGACCGAAGCCATCGCTCGGGCGCGCCACGCAATGCGACGGCCCTGCGGCAGAGGGGCTTCCTTGCGGCGAGACGTGGCCGGCAACCCGTGCCGAGTTGCTTGCTCTTTTCGAGCATCTCGAAGCCGAGCTCGACCGGTCGGGCTTCCTGCGTCCGCCCGAGAAACGTCCCACCATGGTGCGCGCCATCCGCAACATGTTCCATCGCATGAGCGCGACCGATCAGGACGTACGTACCTGGCGCGGCATCGTCGACTCGCTGGCGAGGCCCAAGCGCCCAAGGTCTTGAGGAGTCATAGTTCTGCCCCGTTTCTGCTATTGCGATGACCCCCAAGGATGGATAGCTTCCGGGCTCCGCTGGGAGAGGGGTATTTGATGCGAGTTGCGTGGATTCAGGGCTGTAGCGTCATGGTTGCGGCAGCGCTGGCGCTCCTGCTCGGCGGGCCGCTGCGCGCTGCGGACGAGACCGGGGTCAGGACCGTTGCCGAGGAGCTCGGCAGCCGCACCAAGACGCCTGACGCAGCGGCAGGCGCCCCTAAGGGGCTCAGCGACAGCGCCGTGCGCGTGATGTCGACCTTTGCCCTGTCGATCCTTCCGGACGAGATTCCCAACGGCACCGGCGGCAAGGTAAAGCTCGATAAATCGGACCCGAATAAATATCTCATTCCCCTCGACGACGCGCGCAACGTGATCAAGGTCGCCACCCGCTCGGCCTATGCTGAGGCGTGCAATCTGCACGAGTTGGAGAAGGCCAATTTCGATTCGCTGGTCCGGAACGAGCAGGCACGTCTGGTCTGGAGCACGGAACAGATGCTGTTCATCGAGGCTTTGCATACTTTTGCGACCTCCTATTTTGCCGGCAACGTCAAGATCACCGAGCAACCCGCAGACGACGCGGCCGCCAAAGCCGGCGCCCCGGCCAAAGACGACGCCGCCGCAGCCAAGGCCGCCGGCCCCGACGGAGACGATTACGAGCGAAAAGCTCCTTTGCTCGCCTGAGCAAAAGGAGAAGGTGACCCAGGCGATTGGCGCTTACGTTGCGGCCGCGGCTCCGCCCGTGGCTCCCGCCGCGCCTGCGGCCGCAGCCCCGGCCGCGGCTCCGATCCAGGCTCCGACCATGCCTCAGGCCGGGACGCCCGCCCCCGTGCCCGGCGGCGCCAATTGACACTTTCCAAGCATTGCGTGTAACACAGCGCGGGCGGCGCTTTGGCTGGCGACGGCTTGAAGCGCGCGAAGGCGAGGCCCGAGGCGGCCATTGCCCTCATCGCAAAAGGTAAAGGGAGCTGGCGCGGACGATGCCGCGAGCAGTTCGTATTCGGCTTTGGAGCTCTAGATGACGAAACGTATCCACGCGAAGCACAAGATCGATCGCCGGCTCGGCGAGAATATTTGGGGCCGGCCGAAGAGCCCTTACAACAAGCGTGAATACGGCCCTGGCGAGCACGGCCAGCGCCGGCGCGGCAAGCTTTCCGACTACGGCCAGCAGCTTCGCGCCAAGCAGAAGCTCAAGGGCTATTACGGCAACATCACCGAGAAGCAGTTCAAGGCGATCTATCGCGAGGCGGCGCGGCTGAAGGGCGACACCAGCGAATCGTTGATCGGCCTGCTCGAGCGGCGGCTCGATGCCATCGTCTACCGCGCGAAATTCGTGCCGACGGTGTTCGCCGCGCGCCAGTTCGTGAGCCACGGTCACGTTCGAGTCAACGGCCGCCGCGTGAATATTCCGAGCTTCCGCTGCCGCGAAGGCGACGTGGTCGAGGTGCGCGACAAGGCCAAGGATGTCGGCATGGTGCTCGAGTCGGCCCAGAGCCCCGAGCGGGACGTGCCCGACTATCTCGAGGTCGACCACTCCAAGATGACGGCGAAGTTCTTGCGCTCGCCGACATTGTCGGATGTGCCCTATCCGGTGATGATGGAGCCGAACCTCGTCATCGAGTTCTACTCGCGCTAGCCTTCACTCCTCATGCTGAGGAGCGCTCATCGAGCGCGTCTCGAAGCATGAGGCGTCGACCCTTCGAGACGGCGCGTTCCGCGCCTCCTCAAGCGCAGCTTTAGCTGCCGACGATCAGCGCGGCCCCCGCAACCATCATTAGAACGCCAAGCGGGACGCGAAGATGCTCGCCCTGGGGCATGAGCTTCTCCAGGAGCACAAGCACGCTTAGCCCCGCGATCCAGATCAAGTTCATCACGCCGCCTACGAACAAGAGCAGCATCAGGGCGAAGCAGCAGCCCACGCAGTAGGCGCCATGGCTAAGCCCCATGCGCCAGGCGCCTGCGACCCCTCCTCGCCAATGGGCGGCGAGGAACTCGGCCGGCGACCGGCAATGGGCGAGACAGCTCTCCTTTAAAGGCGTGAGTTGATAGAGGCCAGCGGCGATGAGAAGGGCGCCTGCGACCGCCCGGCTGCGCAGCGCCATCATGGACGAGGTCGCTCCGGAATGCTCCAGCGCCCACTGAGCGGTCACGGCGAAGGCGCTGAAAAGAATCCACAAAGAGAGATAGCCGCCGGCGAAGGCAGCGATGCATGCGGCGGCGTTGCGAAGCTGTCCTTTGCGCTCGGACTGCCGCACCACGCGCCCGTAGAGCAGCACCATCGGCGAGGCTGCGGGGAGCATCATCGCGACCATCATGACGGCCCACATGCAGAAGGCGATGAGCCAATAGGCCCAATTCCAGAGACCGCTTTGCGCCGGCGCGCCAGCGGGCAGCAGCCATCCGCTCATGGCGAAGGGATCCATGCCCGTGCCGGCGCCGGCGAGCAGCGCGAGCCAGGCAAGCAGCGTCAGCGCGACGAGGGCGGCAAAGACGATGGCGCTGTCGCGCCTGAGAAACGCCTCGAGCTCGGCCTCAGGCATCACCTTCAGCGCACTATGCCGTTCTGGCAGAGATGGATGCGGGCAAACTGGCCGTAAGTGTCGGCGAGTTCAAAGCTGACGGGTCCGCTCGTCTTCGACCAGCCGCGGCCAATTTCGGCCATTGCGAATTCGAATCCGTTCGGCTGCTCGATGCGCACCCGGTGCTCGGCCCCGCTGATAGGGTTCAGGATCGGCGCGCCGCGCATCTCAACGACGCCGTCGATGCGGGCCTTGGCGGTGCGGGCGTCGATGTCGATCTCGAACTCGATATCCGCGACGATCGGCTCATGCGTCGTGTCGCAGGTGGCCGAGAAGATTTGGAAGACCGTGGCGCCTGGATCTGTATCCTCACCGCTCAGGATACGGAGCAGCGCCGCGCGCTGCTCCGACGTCGCGCGTCGATCGACGATATGCACGCCCTCGCCCTTTCCTTCGTGAATGGGGCCGGGCCAGCGAAAAATCCCCGCGGCTCGGAGTCCGTCCAGCCGGGTCGTGCCGTGGAAGCCTTCCTCGATATCGAACACGGCCAAGCCCCGGCAGTGGCCATGGGTCGGCAGCGCGTTAAACTGGCAGGGGCAGCCATAGGAGCAATTGCAGTTGCCGAACTCGCGGCCCTTGATCTCCCAGTTGGTCATCGGGGATACCTCCTTGGATGTCGGAGCAGTGACCCTAAGCGAAACAGCGGGCGTTGATGATGGCGGAAAGCTGAAACTTGTTCCCTGCTCCCCCCTTGAGGGGGAGCAGGCTCGGCGGAGCCGATCCGAGGGGGGTGAAGCGTCGAGGCCCTCACATGAGTCCTTTGTGTTGGACCCCCGGGAGGGGAGAGCAAGCGGGTCTCCCGCGTTCCGATAACGAGTGCTCAACGCGACTAGGCCGTCAGGGTCTGCGCGTTATGCGCGATCCCTTTCTGGGTCAGCAGCTCCTGCAGCTCGCCCGCCTGGAACATTTCCCGCACGATATCGCAGCCGCCGATGAACTCGCCCTTGACGTAAAGCTGCGGGATCGTCGGCCAGTTGGAGAAGGCCTTGATGCCGTCGCGCACGCTCATGTCCTCGAGCACGTTGATGTCTTTGAACTCGACGCCGAGATGGTTCAGAATCTGCGCCAGCTGCATGGAGAAGCCGCATTGCGGCATCTGCTTGTTGCCCTTCATGAACAGCACGACGTCGTTGCCGGCGACTTGCTTCCTAATCCAGTCCTGGACCTGTTGCTGGCTCGTCATGTCAATCTCCTTATGAAGGCGCGGATGTCTTGAGCGCGAGCGCGTGCAGCGCGCCGCCCATTTGGCCCTTGAGGGCATCATAGACCATCTGATGCTGCTGCAACCGAGTCTTGCCGCGAAACGCCTCCGACACCACGGTCGCCGCATAATGATTGCCGTCGCCGGCAAGATCGTCGATGCTGACCTGCGCGTCGGGAAAGCCCGCCTTGATCAGTTGCTCAATATCGTGCGCCGCCATGGCCATGGATAGTCTCCTCTCGTCCGTCGCGCGATCTTAGCTGCCGCCCATGAATTCCGGCAACCAGCGCTCATGGGTGTTGCGCAGGGCGGCAAGCGAAAGTGGCGCTTCGCCCGGAAGTTTCAAGGCATCCCCTGTCGCCTTTCCGACAAGGCGGGCAGGAATTGCTGCCTCGGCGGCCTCTTGCAAGATGCGTGCGACGTCTTGCGGTGCCACCGCCGCGACATAACGCCCTTGATCCTCGCCGAACCAGTTCGCGTGCGCCGTCAGCCCTTCGGGAGCCGGATCGAGCTCGACGCCGAGCCCCCCGGCAAGCGCCATCTCCGCCACCGTCACCAATAATCCGCCGTCGGAGACATCGTGCACCGCGGAGACGCTGCCCTCCCGGATGAGGCTCCTGACGAAATCCCCGGTTCGCCGCTCGGCGGCGAGATCGACGGGCGGCGGGGCACCTTCGTTGCGGCCGGTGGCGAGCTCTTGATAGAGCGACTGGCCGAGATGCCCGCTCTCTCGCCCGAGCAGGATCAGCACATCGCCTTCGCGCTGCAACGCGATCTTCGCCATCCAGTCGATGTCGGGGATGAGTCCAATGCCGCCCACGGCCGGCGTCGGCGGGATGGCGACGCCGTTCGTCTCGTTATAGAGCGAGACGTTGCCGGAGACGACGGGGAAGGAAAGCGCTCGACACGCCTCCGCCATGCCTTCGATCGCCGCGACGAACTCGCCCATGACCTCCGGCCGCTCTGGATTGCCGAAATTCATGCAGTCGGTGATGGCAAGTGGGTCGGCGCCGGTCGCGGTCAGATTGCGCCAGCATTCCGCGACCGCTTGCTTGGCGCCTTCGCGGGCGTCCGCCGCGCAATAGCGGGGCGTCACGTCGCAAGACATGGCGAGGCCTTTTTGCGTGCCATGCACGCGCACGACGCCTGCATCACCGCCCGGCCGCTGCACGGTGTCGGCCATAACCATGTGATCATATTGCTGCCAGATCCACGCCCGCGAGCAGAGATGGGGCGATCCCATCACGGCTTCGAGCGCGGCCGTCAGGCTGTTCGGGGCCGGGACGTCCTCTGGCATGATCGGCGCTGGTGGGGGCTTCGGCGTCCACGGACGGGTATATTGCGGCGCCGCGTGCGCCAGCGCGGAGAGTGGAATATCGGCTTGGATAGTGTCCCCATGGCGGACCACGAGCCGGCCCGTGTCCGTGGTGCGGCCGACAATCGCGAAATCGAGCTCCCATTTCTTGAACACCCGGCGGGCGGCGCCCTCGGCACCGGGCTTCAGCACCATGAGCATGCGCTCCTGGCTCTCCGACAGCATCATCTCGTAAGCCGTCATGCCAGTTTCGCGGGTGGGGATCTGGTCGAGGTCGAGCACGATGCCGACGCCACCCTTGTCGGCCATCTCCACGGAGGAGGAAGTGAGACCCGCGGCCCCCATGTCTTGGATGGCGACGATCGCGTCCTCCTGCATCAACTCCAGGCACGCTTCGAGCAAGAGCTTCTCGGTGAAGGGATCGCCCACCTGCACCGTGGGCCGCTTCTCGGCTGAGGCCTCGTCGAACTCGGCGGACGCCATGGTGGCGCCGTGGATGCCGTCGCGGCCAGTCTTGGAGCCGACATAGACCACGTGGAGGCCCACGCCTCTGGCCGCGGATGTGAAGATGCGGGAGGCATCCACGAGCCCGACACACATAGCGTTGACCAGGATGTTGTCGTTGTAGCGGGAATCGAAATTCGTCTCGCCGCCGATCGTCGGCACCCCCATGCAGTTGCCATAGTCGCCGATGCCCGAGACCACGCCCGCGACCAAATGGCGGGTCTTGGCATGGTCGGGCGCGCCGAAGCGGAGCGCATTCATATTGGCGACGGGCCGCGCGCCCATTGTGAACACGTCGCGCATGATGCCGCCGACCCCGGTCGCCGCGCCCTGATAGGGTTCGATATAGGAGGGGTGGTTGTGGCTCTCTATCTTGAACACGGCGGCCTGTCCGTCGCCGAGATCGACGACACCCGCATTCTCGCCCGGACCCTGGATCACTTGCGGACCCTCGGTCGGCAGTTTGCGAAGCCAGACGCGCGAGGATTTGTAGGAGCAGTGCTCCGACCACATCACCGAGAAGATGCCGAGCTCGGTGAGGCTGGGCTCGCGGCCGAGCGCCGCCTCAAGCAAGCGGTACTCCTCGGCGCTCAAGCCATGCTTGACGACAAGGTCCGGCGTTATTGCGGGCTTGGTTTGGGTCATGCGGGAAGGTCGAATCGATTGCATGCGGCGGGACCAATGACGAGCTTATAGCGGGCCGCTAGCCCCGAGTCCCCCTTCGCTCAGGCCGCGATGCTGTCGACCAGGCTCTTGAACATCTTGGTTCCGTCCGTGCCGCCAAGGGCCGGGTTGGCCAGACGCTCCGGATGGGGCATCAGGCCGAGCACGGTGCCGGAAACGTTGTAAATCCCGGCGATGTTGTTGCGCGAGCCGTTGGGATTGGCTTCGGGCGTGATTCGGCCTTGCACGTCGCAATAGCGGAAGGCGATGCGGCCTTCGCCTTCGAGCCGCTGCAGCGTCTCGTCATCAGCGAAATAGCTCCCGTCCTTATGGGCGATGGGGAAGGTGACCACCTCGCCCTTGGCGTAGCGCCGCGTGTAAAGCGTGTCCTCACGTTCCACGCGCAAACGCACGTCCTTGCAAATAAATTTGAGTGTGGCGTTGCGCATCAGCACGCCCGGGAGGAGCCCTGCCTCGGTCAGCACCTGGAAGCCGTTGCAGATGCCGAGCACCGGCGTCCCGGCTTTCGCCCGCTTGACCACCTCGCGCATGACGGGCGAATGCGCCGCCATGGCGCCGGAGCGGAGATAATCGCCATAGGAGAAGCCGCCCGGCAACACGATCAGGTCGCTGTTTGGGAGCTCCGCGTCGCCATGCCAGACCATGGCCGGAGGCTTTCCGGTCGCTGCTTCAAGCGCCACCGCGGCGTCGCGGTCGCAATTCGATCCCGGAAAGACGATGACGCTCGCCTTCATGCCAATCTAAGCCGCCTCCAGCTCATAGGAGTAATTCTCGATGATGGTGTTGGCGAGCAGCTCCTTGCACATGCGTTCGACCTCGGCGCGGGCTTGGGCCGGATCGCTCGCGGCCACCTCGACCTCGATATATTTGCCCTGGCGCACATTGCCGGCGGAGTCGAAGCCAAGCGCGTGCAGCGCGCCTTCGATTGCCTTGCCTTGCGGATCGAGAACGCCCGGCTTCAAGGTGATGGTGATGCGCGCCTTCATGGCGGAAGCCCTATTTCGAGCGCACGAGCACGGGGCCCGTCTTCGCCCGCATCGGGTTGTCGACATGCAGCCCGAGCCGGCGTGCCACCTCCTGATAGGCCTCCACCAATCCGCCAAGATCGCGGCGGAAGCGGTCCTTGTCGAGCTTGTTTTGCGTCTCGACGTCCCACAGCCGGCAGCAATCCGGCGAGATCTCGTCGGCGAGCACGATGCGCATCTGGTCATTCTCCCAGAGCCTGCCGAACTCGCATTTGAAATCGACGAGCCTGATGCCGACGCCGAGGAACAGGCCGGAGAGGAAGTCGTTGATCCGGAGCGCGAGCGACATGATGTCGTCCATCTCCTGAGGGCTCGCCCAGCCGAAGGCGGTGATGTGCTCCTCGGTGACCATGGGGTCCTCGAGCTTGTCCGACTTGTAATAGAATTCCACGATTGAGCGGGGCAGCGTGGTGCCCTCATCGATGCCGAGCCGCGTCGAGAGCGAGCCCGCGGCTACGTTGCGAATGACCACCTCGAGCGGGATGATCTCGACCTCGCGGATCAGCTGCTCGCGCATGTTGAGCCGCTTGATGAAATGCGTGGGCACGCCGATCTCGCCGAGCTTTTGGTACAGGAACTCGCAGATCCGGTTGTTGAGGACGCCCTTGCCCTCGATCTTGTCGTGCTTCTTGTTGTTGAAGGCGGTGGCGTCGTCCTTGAAATGCTGGACGAGCGTGCCCGGCTCCGGACCTTCATAGAGAATCTTGGCCTTGCCTTCATAGACGCGGCGACGCCGGTTCATGCTACGTTCCTCTCGCTTTAGCAGCTGTTCAGAGCTGACAACACCACCGATGCGCGGAAGGCACCGCCTAGACCGCGCTTACCGCCACTCGCAATCGCAGGAATCAACCTAATGGTCTATCGCGACCTTAACGTAAGGGGTGAGGAGTGACAACGCCGCTCAGGCGCCCGACCTGGGCTTTTCGGGATTTGTTGATTTTCGGCCCCTGGAGCGGTATCCCTTCGCCTAGGGAGATGCAGAATTTTCCTTGATTTGCGGGTTTTTTGCGGCGCTCGGCGCTCAACAGGAGATGTGTGGCAGATGACCACGTTTGAAGAGCGGGAGAAGGGTTTCGAGCGGAAGTTCGTCCATGACGAGGAGCTTAAGTTCAAGGCGACGGCGCGGCGGAACAAGCTGCTCGGCCTCTGGGCGGCGGAGAAGTTGGGGCTCGGGGGCGACGCCGCCCAAGCCTATGCCCGCGAGCTGATCAAGGCCGATCTCGCGGAGCCGGGCGACAAGGACGTGTTCCGCAAGCTGAGGACTGATTTCGACGCAAAAGGCGTCGCCGAGTCCGACCACCAGATCCGCCGCATGATGGACGAGATGATGAGCCAGGCGGTGGCTCAGATTGAAGCCGAAGGCAAAGTCTGAAGGGCCCATGCGCGAGGACCGCTTCCGCAAGGCCGCGCGTGAGGGGCGCACGCTCCTCAATGCTTGGCTCACCCTCAACTCACCCTTCCTCATCGAGCTGATCGGGGAGGCGGGCTGGGACTGTCTCACCATCGACCAGCAGCATGGCCTCGGCGGTAATGAGGCGCTGCTCCAGTGCCTGACCGCGGCGCGCGCTGCCTGCCTGCCTGCCATCGTCCGCGTGGCGGAAAACGGCCCAGGGCTAATCGGCCGGGCGCTCGACGCCGGCGCCCAAGGCATCATGTGTCCCCTGATCAACAGCGTCGAGGATGCGGAGGCCTTCGTCACCGCCGTCAAGTTCCCACCCCGCGGGCAGCGGAGCTGGGGCCCATATCGCGCGCGCCTGGACCATGAAGGCGACTATTTTACCACGGCGAACGATTGGACCATCGCCTGTCCCCAGATCGAGACCAAAGGCGCGCTCGATCAGCTGGAAGAGATCTTGGCGCTTCCCGGCGTGGACATGGTCTGCTTCGGCCCGAACGACCTCTCCGTGGCGCTTACCGGGCGCCTCGACATCAGGGCGCCCGAGGTCCAGGAGGCCATGACTCTGGTTCTCAGCAAATGCCGCGAAATGTCTGTCATGACTTTGATTTTCGCCAATGACATTGACTACGCCAAGCCTTTGATCGCGGGAGACTGGAACGTCGTGGCGGTGGGCACTGACGAGGGCTGGTTTTCCAAGGCCGCCGCCGATGTGAGGCGCGAAGCGACCGCCAAGGCGTGACGGTCGCCTCCGCCTGTGCCAAGATGACGGGACAGGGGACTGCAATGCACGCTTTGATCAGGATGCTCGTCGCTGCCGTGGCGCTCGCAATAAGCGCCGCCGCCGCGTTTGCCGCCGTGGGCGAAACAAAGACAGATGTCGCGCTTAGAGCCGAGCCTGCCGCGCAAAGTGAGGTGCTCCTCAACATCCCGTCTGGCGCTTCAGTGAGCGTAGGTCGCTGCTCGCGCGGCTGGTGCGGGGTGACCTGGAACAGCTATGGCGGCTTTGCGCGGGAGAGCGGCCTCGTGTTGCGCCAGGAGGCGAGGTCAGCCGGCCCGCCGGCGATCCCGGTCTTTCCGCCCTATCCCTATCGTGCCGGCCATTACCCGACGGTGGACGACTATTACGACTTGCCACCTTACGCCGACATCAACCCGTCCTTCTACCGCGGGCGCTACTTCCTCACGCTCAGGGAGCGCTATCGCTACCGCTACGTGCCCCACGTCTTTCACGGTTCTGAGGACGCCCACGCGAAATAGCCGCAGGTTAGGGCCAAACCGGCGTCACAGACATTCGTTTTATCTCCTTGGTGCCAATGAACTCTCGGCGCTAAGGAGGTCTGTCATGTGGCATTCGTTTAAGATCATAGTCGCGGCTAGCGCGCTCGCCGGCGCCTGCATGTTAGGCTCCGCCGCCACACCTGCAGTGGCGGCGAGGCAGCTGAGCCTGCGCAGCGTCCCCCATGGGGAGGTCCGCCCGGCACCATATTGGAGGTGGGCCAATCGTTGCAGGGGGGGCGCTACTATGCCTATCTCGGCGGCTGGGGATGCGACTTCTATGCCTATCGGAGTTATTCCGGCCCGAGGCCGTGAGGGACGATCGAGATGGCCATCCGACAGCGATTGACGATGATCGGGTTTGGCGCAGGCTTGGTCGCGGCGTCGGCGCTCGTTGCTGTCGCGGAGCCGGCGCTCGCCAAGACGGCGCCTGACCCAACGCAAGTGCCGAAGGGTTGGTACCGCTTGGGCGGCAACGCCCAGAAGCATTGCGGTCAGCGCAGCTTCTCGATCAGCGTCGGCAACCCGGCCTTCAAGAACGACATCGCCTATTGGCCAAGCCCTTGCGGCTGATGCCGGTCAGCTAGCGTCCGGCCTTCTTCTTGCCGGGGACCTTGCCGAACACGCGCTGGAAGATCGTGTCGACGTGCTTGGTGTGATAGGCGAGGTCGAACTGGGCAAGCAGCGTCTCGGTGGAGAGCGACTTCATGACCTCTGCGTCGGCGAGGAGCTCCGTCAAGAAATCGCTGCCTTTCTCCCAGACCTTCATGGCATTCCGCTGCACGAGGCCGTAGGCCTGTTCGCGCGATACGCCGGCTTGAATCAGCGCGAGCAAGACGCGCTGGGAGTGAATGAGACCGCCAAGTCGGTTGAGATTGGCCTGCATCTGCTCGGGGTAAACGACCAGCCCCTTGATGATCTCGGCGAGGCGGGCAAGCGCGAAATCGAGAGTGACGGTTGCGTCGGGGGCGATCACCCGCTCGACCGAGGAATGGGAGATGTCGCGCTCATGCCAGAGCGCCACGTCCTCGAGCGCCGGGAGGGCATAGCCGCGCACGAGGCGGGCGAGCCCGGTGAGATTTTCCGAGAGCACGGGGTTCCGCTTATGCGGCATGGCGGAGGAGCCCTTCTGGCCCTCGGTGAAGTGCTCCTCCACCTCGAGCACCTCGGTCCGCTGCAAATGCCGGATCTCGGTCGCCAGCCGCTCGATGGAGCTCGCCACCACCGCGAGCGTAGTGAAATAGGCGGCGTGGCGGTCGCGCGGAATGACTTGGGTAGAGATCGGCTCCGGGTTGAGCCCGAGTTTCTCCGCGACATAGGCTTCGACGCGCGGATCGATATGGGCAAATGTCCCTACGGCCCCGGAGATGGCGCAGGTCGCGACCTCTTCCCTGGCGGCGGTCAGCCGGGCTCGGGCGCGCGTGAACTCGGCATAGGCGGTGGCGAGCTTCAACCCGAACGTGGTTGGCTCAGCATGCACGCCGTGACTGCGGCCAACCGTGAGGGTGTATTTGTGCTCGAGCGCGCGGGTTTTCAACGCCGCGAGCAGATTGTCGGCATCGGCGATAAGCAGATCGGCGGCCTTCACGAGCTGCAGGTTCAAACAGGTGTCGAGCACGTCGGAGGAGGTCATCCCCTGGTGCATGAAGCGCGCGTCAGGCCCCGCCTTCTCGGCAACGGCGGTGAGGAAGGCGATGACGTCGTGTTTCACCTGGACTTCGATTTGATCGATCCGCGCGACCTCGAAATCCGCGTGTCGGCGTAGGGACTCCGCCGCCGCCTTTGGGATAAGCCCGAGCTTAGCCATGGCCTCCGCGGCCAGCGTCTCGATCTCGAGCCAGATGCGGAACTTGGCCTCCGGCTCCCAAAGGCGAGTCATTTCTGGGCGGCTATAGCGGGGGATCATGCTGAAAACGGAGTCCTTTCCTGCGATGCGCAGGCAAACTCTGGTCTAGCAGAGCCCGCTTGCAGGCTCAAATGGTGGGCGAGCCTCAAGCCTCGATGGTGCGCGGTCCTCGCGGCCCGAACAGCGCGAGGTAAAGCGCGGCCGCCAGCATCAGCCCCGCATAGGCCGGGCGCGGCGGCACCAGCATGAACAACACAAAGGAATAGAAATCGCTGAGCGACGTCCAATAGAGGCCGGAGAGGGACCAATCCAACTGATTGGGATAGGTGAAGGTGAGATAGAGGATCCTGAGCAGGCCGCCGAAGCTGCAGAAGGCCACAATGAAGACGAACAGCGCGAACAGGAAGCGCACGACGAAGCCACGGCCCGAGGCGAATTGTTGTACCCACCAGGCGACGAGCGCGGCGAGGCCTCCCGCATAGCCCACGATTTGCAAAGTGTGTTGGGTCTGCTCGTTCATCACGCTGTTCGGCTGCATATAGTCGCCGACCAGCACCGCTTTCATGCAAATCGCCATGACGACCGCGAAGGCCAGGGCAAGCACGAAGCCCACCACGTTGTTGATAGTTAACTTCTCCATCGCCGCCTCCCTCAAGGCCCTCTGCGAGTGCGACTATGCAAGGGAATTGTCCAGTCCGCAATGAGGGCAGCGGTGACGCCAGGCGCGGTGCCTTGCCTGAAGCAGCTTGCGGCGGGCGGCTTGCCGCATGGCCCGGTTTATGGTCCGATCCGGCAAGACTTGGCCCCAAGGAGGCGCGCTCAATGGCATTCGACGATTTGAAGGCGGAACTTGCTCTGCTCATCAACCAGATGGAGAACCAACCGGAGGATGCGCATGAGCTTTATCAGCAGGTCCGCGAGAAACTGAACGAGATGCGCGCATTCGGCATGCCATTGCCGAGCGACCTGGTCGAGCTCGAAAAAGAGCTCGAGGCCCAGTTCGCTCAAGCCAAGCGCGAGTCCAAGAAGGATTAGCGCACCGCACCCAAGCTGGCGTCCCGGCGAAAGTCGGTAACCAGCTTTTTGTTTGCACTTCGTGCACTGGATTCCGGCTTACTCCGAAAAGACGAGGTTCGCGCTTATCCAGTGGGCTGTGAGGGCAACGGGTCGATCTGCTCGTAGGTGCCGTTCGACCAGCGATAGACTGCGTAGGGCGGCAGGTTGGGGTCGCCCTTCTCGTTGAATTTGAACTTGCCGATCACCGTGTCGAATTCGGTGTCGTTGAGTGCTTTGACGACGTCTGCCGATTCGGTGGACTTCGCCTTCTCGGCGGCCTGCTTCCACGCCTGGACCGCGGCATAGGTGTAAAGCACATAGCCCTCGGGCTCGATGCCCTTGGCCTGGAAGCGCTTCACCACCTCGGCGGCGGCCGGGTTCTTGCGCGGATCGGGCGAGAAGGTCATCAGCGTGCCTTCGCCGGCCTGACCGGTGATCGACCAGAACTCCTGGGTGATGAGCGCATCGCCGCCCATCAGGATAGTGTTCATGCCCTGGTCGCGCATCTGGCGGATGATCAGCCCCGCCTCGGTGTGATAGCCGCCCAGGAATAGTACATCGACATTGGCCTGCTTCAGCTTGGAGACGAGCGCCGAATAGTCTTTCTCGCCGGCGGTGTAGGCCTCGTACATGACCTCCTGCTTGCCGGCGTCGTTCATTGCCTTCTTCGTCTCGTCGGCGAGGCCCTTGCCATAGGCCGTCTTGTCCTGGACGAAGGCGATATTCTTGTCGGCGAAATGACTCGCGAGATATTTGCCGGCGACGCTGCCCTGCTGGTCGTCGCGGCCGCACACCCGGTAGATGTTGGGACCGGCGCGGTCGTCGGTGAAGGTGGGGTTGGTGGAGGCGGGAGAGATCTGCACCACGTCGCTCTCGGCATAGACCTTCGACGCCGGGATCGAGGAGCCCGAGCAATAATGCCCTGCGACGAGCTTGACGCCAGCGCCGGTCATCTGGTTGGCGACCGCAACGGCCTGCTTCGGATCGCAAGCGTCGTCGCCGATCGAGAGGTCGAGGGGCTTGCCGAGCACGCCACCCGCGGCGTTGATGTCGGCGACGGCCATCTCGCCGCCATTCTTCATCTGCGCGCCGAACGAGGCGTATTGCCCGGTGACCGGCCCGACCACGGCAACCGGGATGGTCTTGTTGCCGTCACCCCCGCCACAGCTCGCCAGCACGGCGGCCGCGGCCGATGCGATGAGCAGACCAGCAAATCGTTGCATTGTCACCTCCCTACAGGATTTGGTGCACAGTCTACGGCATAGGCAAAAAGCGCAAGCGCCCGCAAGTGGCCCTTAGGCCCGATCGCGCCAGGTGAGCGGGCTCGTGCGCTCATAGAGCCAGCTATATTGCGTGACCATCTGAGTTGTGCGGAACGCGCGGAAACCGAGGCACGCGGCGGTGAGCAGCACGGCATAGGTGACGAGATAGTAGTAGGGCGATAAGAGCGTGCCGTTGAACAGGGCGTAGTGGAAGAAACGCACCGCGCCCGCGAGCAGCGCCATGTAGAAAAAGATCCGCCAGAATGGCTTCCAGCTCCGCGCCAGTCCGCGGCCGGCGAGCAAGGCGGCGCCGCCGCCGAGAATGCAGGTCAGCACGAGAAACACCAAAGGCCCGTCATCCGACAAATACATCACGGTGCGGCTCCTTGCGGCTCCTTGCGGCGGCCTCCGTCAAGATAGGCGGTCTGCACCTCCTCGCTACTCAATAGCTCGCTGCCGGTGCCCGAAAGCGTGATCCTACCATTCACCATGACATAGCCACGATGAGCGAGCCGGAGCGCGTGATAGGCGTTCTGCTCGACGATGAAAACCGGCAGGCCGTGCTGGTCATTTAGCTCTTTGATCACCTCGAAGATCTGCTTGACGATAAGTGGGGCGAGACCAAGCGACGGCTCGTCCAAGAGCAATAGCTTTGGCCGTCCCATTAGCGCGCGTGCGACCGCGAGCATCTGCTGCTCTCCCCCCGATAGCGTGCCGGCGCGCTGCAGGCGCCGGGCCTTCAGCACTGGGAACAGGGTACAAACTTTGTCGAGGTCCTGGTCGAAGACGTCAGGGTCGTTGGCGATGATGGCGCCCATCTGCAAATTCTCGAGCACGGTCATGCGCGGGAAGATGCGCCGCCCCTCCGGCGACTGGGCGATGCCAAGCCAGGCAATGGCGTGGGTGGGGAGCCGGGTGATATCCCGGCCCTGGAAGGTGATGCGGCCCTCGCTGGCGCGGGGGCGGCCGAAGATCGTCATCATCAGGGTGGTCTTGCCCGCGCCGTTGGCGCCGATCAACGCCACGATCTCGTTGGGATAGATCTCGAGGCTTACCCCATGCAGCACCGGAAGCACGCCGTAGCGCGCGGTCACCTTCTTGAGCTTGAGCATGGGCTCGCTCATGAGAGGACCTCGCGTGCGACATGATCGAGCTCCTCGTCGGGCACGCCGAGATAGGCGGCGATGACTTGCGGGTCGTTGCGCACCTCCTCTGCCGTGCCGTCGGCGATGGTCTTGCCATAGTCGAGCACCACGATGTGGTCCGAGATGCGCATCACCACACTCATGTCGTGCTCGATGAGGAGGAGCGCGATGCCTTCCTTCTCTCGGATCGAATAGAGCAGCTCGTTCAACCCCTCGCTCTCCCGCGCGTTCAGTCCCGCCGCGGGCTCGTCGAGGCACAACAGCAAAGGCCGTGTGCACATGGCGCGCGCAATCTCGAGCTTCCGCTGCTCGCCATAAGCAAGCTCGGACGCCGCCACATCGGCGCGCGCGGTAAGATTCACGCGGTCGAGCCACTCCCTCGCATAGTCGACTGCCTGCCGCTCCATGCGGTTAAAGGCTCCGAAGCCCAAGATGCTGGTAAGGGGGAAGCGCGAGGCGCTGACGAGCGCCTTGTGCTGCGCCACCATCAGATTCTCGAGGACCGTCATGCCGCCGAACAGCCTGATGTTTTGGAAGGTGCGGGCGACGCGGGCCTCGGCATTGATGTCGTGGTCGTCGAGCCGCTCCAAGCGGAAGCTCTGGCCGTCAGGATGGTCGAGCTTGAGCGTCCCTACGGTCGGCTTGTAGAAGCCGGTGATGCAGTTGAACACGGTAGTCTTGCCGGCGCCGTTCGGTCCGATCAGGGCGGTGATATCGTGTCGCCCCACCTCGCAGG
This sequence comes from uncultured Alphaproteobacteria bacterium, assembly GCA_963804705.1. Classification (GTDB taxonomy): domain Bacteria; phylum Pseudomonadota; class Alphaproteobacteria; order Rhizobiales; family Methyloligellaceae; genus Methyloceanibacter. The sequence continues at coordinate 123,137 of CAWDRM010000018.1, read as the reverse complement.
ACACGTCGTCCACGGCGACAAGGCCGCCGAAGCGCATGGTGAGGTGCTCGACCTTGAGCAGCGGGTCCTTCTGCCAGGGCGTCATGCGCTGGCTTCCTTGACGTGGCGGCCTCCCGCGGCGCGCCGGTCGTTGAGCAAAATGGAGGGCTCGCGCGATGAGATGATCCCTCGGGGTCGCCAAAGCATGATCCCCACCATGGCGATGCCGAACAATAGCACGCGGTATTGCGAGGGATCGAAGTCTTGGCCGAACACGACCTGGAGCCACTTCATGTTCCGCAGCAACTCGAAGCCGCCGATCATCACCATGGCCGCCAGGACGACGCCAATCTGGCTGCCCATGCCGCCCAGCACCACGATGGCGAGGATGATGGCGGATTCCATGAAGGTGAAGGATTCTGGGCTGATGAAGCCTTGCCGCGTGGCGAAGAAGCTGCCGGCGAAGCCACCGAACAACGCGCCGGTAGCGAAAGCGGTGAGCTTGGCCACGGTGGTGTTGATGCCGAGCGAGCGGCAGGCGATCTCATCCTCGCGCATCGCTTCCCAGGCGCGTCCGATTGGCAACCGCCGCAAGCGCAAGGTCACGAGACTGGTGACGAGGGCGAGCCCCAGAATGACGTAATAGAGAAAGATGATGGCGTGCAGTGGGTCGTAGCGCAGCCCGAAGAAGCTCGCGAAGGTGTGGCTCCCGTTCGCCGAGAAGGGCAGCCCGAAAAAGGTGGGCTTGGGGATGTCGGAGATGCCGTTCGGTCCGTTGGTCACGGCCGTCCAATTCAAGAGCACGATGCGGACGATCTCGCCGAAGGCGAGTGTCACGATGGCGAGATAGTCGCCTCTCAGTCGGAGCACCGGGAACCCGAGCACGACGCCCCAAAGCGCGGCGAGTAGGCCGGCGAGCGGCAGGCACATCCAAAAGCCAAAGCCCAAATGCGCGGCGAGCAGCGCGAAGGTATAGGCGCCGACCGCATAGAAGGCGACGTAGCCAAGATCTAGGAGGCCAGCGAGCCCAACCACGATGTTGAGCCCGAAGCCCAGCATCACATAGGTCAAGACGAGGATCGATAGGTCGAACAAATAGCGGAGCGGGAGCCCGAGATGGAACGTCCTGTCGAGGGTGAAGGCGAGAATCGGAAACAGCACCGCGGCAGCGAGGAGCAACATGGCGCCATATTGCGTCCCGTAGCGACCGACGGCGGGGATGGGCCAGGCCGGGCGCCAAGGAAGCCGCGGCAGCCGGTAGCTGCGGTTCCACCAAAAGAAGTTGAGCAGTAGCCTGCCGAGAAAGACACTGCCGACCGCCACCGCGAGCAGCATGGGCCGCGGCAGCAGCATCAGCCCGCGCGGGCTGTCGACGGTCTTCACGCCGAGCGTCAGGCAGAAGAGGGCGAAGGCGACATAGGCCGCGATGATCGCGTCGGCGAGCGCGGCCTGGATGTGGCGGCTCGGCGATTTGACCGGCTCGCTCAAGGCCTAGACCTTTTCTACTTCTGGCCGGCCGAGCAGGCCCGACGGGAAGAAGATGAGCACGATGGCCAGCATCGAGAACGCCGCCACGTCCTTATATTCGATGGTGAAATAGGCCGACCAGAAGGTCTCGATCAGGCCGATCACGAGCCCGCCAAGCATGGCGCCGGGGAGCGAGCCGATGCCACCGAACACCGCCGCAGTGAAGGCTTTGATGCCGGCGACGAAGCCGATGTAGAAATCGATGACGCCGTAATAAAGCAGGTAGAGGAGCCCCGCGACCGCGGCCAGTGCTGCCCCCATGACGAAGGTGAGCGAGATGGTGCGGTCGACATTGACCCCGGACAGCGCCGCCATCAGCCTGTCCTGCTCGCAGGAGCGCTGCGCGCGGCCCAACGCGGTCCGGCTGATGAGGAGCCAAAACACGCCCATGAGCACGACCGTCGTCACCACGATGAGAATCTGGATGTTGGAGAGATTGACGACGAAACCTTTCTCGTCGAACAGTTGGTATCCGCCGGTGACCACGGGCTGCAGCGGCTTCACCCGCGCGCCTTGCGCCACCTGAATGAAATTCTGCAGCACGATGGACATGCCGATGGCGGTGATCAGCGGCGCGAGCCGGAACGATTCGCGCAGCGGCCGGTAGGCGATCCGTTCCACCGTCCAGCCCCACACCGCGGTGAGCGCCATGGCGATGATGAGCACCAGCACGAGCGCCAGCGGAACGAGCGTCACCCCTAAACTCAACACCAAGAGAAAGGCGATGAGGGCGATGAAGGCGCCGACCATGAAGATGTCGCCATGGGCGAAATTGATCATGCCGATGATGCCATAGACCATGGTGTAGCCGATGGCGATCAGGCCGTAGATCGAGCCGAGCGCGATCCCGTTGATCAGCTGTTGCAGGAAATAAGCCATGGACCCCGCTGCCTCTTTCCCCCCGAACGGGGCTAGCGTACCGCCCCTTGGCTAAAGCCTCTGCAAGGGCCGTCTCTTCATAGCAAGAAGGGCGTAAGGCGTACAACGTGAAGCGCAGTTTTGAGGCATGCTCAAAATTAGAGCAGCATATGCGAGCCGTCGCAGAAAGGCTGGTCGCCGGTGTCCTTGCAGCCGCAAAGCAGCGCAAGCTCGGTCCGCTCGGCGGTGAACATGAAGGGCTCGATGCCAGTCCCATTATGCGAGCCGTCGCAAAAGGGCTGCTTCTTGCTGCGGCCGCAGCGGCACCAAGCGTAGCGCTTGCCCGCCTCGAGCTCGACCTGATAGGGGCTAAGTTGTGGCCGTTCCGGCTCTGCCATTGCGTTTGCTTCCCGCTTGCCTAAGGCGCCGCAAGCCGCCTCCTTACCCAATTCGCCCTGCCGGCACAAGAAAGCACCAGACCAGGTTTGCCGGCCGCGTCGCTGCTCGGCCTTCCCGGAACATCCAGCGCGGATCAAAACTTGATCACTGCCATCGACATCGCGTTGGAGCCGGACGCCACGATGATCCAGCATGCGGAGGCCGCCAATGTGCGCCTGCGCAAGGTCTTTGTCTTTCCTCGGGCTACGCCTGGACGCAACGCACCGCCCGCACATTACGATGCTGCAGCGTTACGTCCGCACGGCGGAGATCGACAAGGTCTATACGGCGGTCGGCGATGTCCTCGCCGGCGAGAAGCCCGCGGGATGGACGCTGCGAGCGTTCAAATATGCCTACGTCGTCTGGGATGGCGCCGGTCTCGCCGGGATTCTGATCGAGCCGACCGCCGACCTCATCGCCTTCCAGCAGAAGTTGATCGACGCCGTCGCGCCGTTTACCGTTGAGACGGGAACTACGGCCGCATTTTTTACCACGCCGATAGACCCCGATATCAACCAGCCGACGAGCAATTATGTGCAGCACTAAGTGCCGGCCTCAAGCGGCACGAAGTTCGAGCCGCACGTCACGGTCGGCGTGGCATCGCCGGATTACCTGAACACGTTGGTCGCCGAACCGTTCGATGCGTTCAATTTCGCGCCGGCGGCGATGTCGTTTTACCAGCTCGGCAATTTCGGCACGGCCCGGAAGAAGCTCGAGACGTGGCAGTTCACGCCCTGAGCCTTCAGCGCGCCGCTCATTGGGCCAAAGCTTGGGCGCGGATTTTTCCACCTGCTTGATCGCGTCGATCACCAATTGCGGCTGCTCGATCGGCACGTAGTGGCTGCTCTTGGCCGCGATGATATGCGGCGTATCCGGCAGCAGCCCCGCGAGTTCCTGCTGGCCCGCGAGCCAAGCCTTCTCCACCGCGGCCGGCAGCCCTGCCGGCAGGTCGGACGGCAGCTCGAAGGGACGGCCTTTCGAGATCACGATCAGCGGCAGTGGGGAGAGGGGGGTCGCACGCCTCATCTGCTCGAAGCTCATGTCGAAGTCGATCGTCTCGAGGTCCTTGTAATAGGCGATCGCTGCCGGCGGCTCAGTGAGCAGGAGGCGATCGTAGAGCGTCCACTCCTCCTGCGTCATCGCCGTCTGGACGCCCTCGGGGATGGCGTCCACCAGCACGAGACCGGCGACGTCCTTCGGATAGGTACTGGCATAGAGCCGGATGATCAGGCCGCCCGTCGAATGTCCGACCAGGACGTAGGGTCCAGGAACGGCCGCGGCTTCGAGCAGGGCGTGCAAATCGGCGACGGCGTCCTTGGCGGTGCGCGGCATCGGCACGGGATCGCTCCGGCTGAGCTGGTCGGTGCCGAGCGTGGTTCCGGGCCGGTCATAGGCGCAAACCCTGGTGAAAGCCGCGACCGCGGGCAAAACAGCCTCGCCTGCATCGGGCTGGACGCTCCAAATGTCGGCGCGATTGCGCAGCCCCGCTTCGAGAATGACCGTCGGCGACCTGGCGCCGCGACATTCGAGATAGAGCCTCCGGCCGCCATCGATCTCGACGGCCCCAGCAAAATCGCCGCTTGCGGGCCCGGCTGCGAAGGCGCGCAACGACCCGGATGAGCCGATGGCGATCACGGCCAGACAAAGGAGCAGCGTGGTTTTGCGCATGAAGTCGTTGCCGGGTTGGTCGATGTGGCCTGATGGAGGGTAGCGGAGCGGTTTACTGTAGGCCCAGAGACTGCTTGCGAGGCGCCGGAAGAGACGGCCGAAGCCTCTCCGTCAGTCTCCGAACATTCCTTGCATGGAGCCCGCCACCTCGTCTTTCGGGGCCTTGCGCTTCGGCGCTGGCGCGGTCTCGGTCTCCGCTTGAGGACTGTCCGCGGTCGCATCGTCGGACGTCGCGGCAAAGGCCTCGGATTTGCCGAGCACCGCCGCGGCAACCTTGCTGTCGAGCCCATAGATGTCGCCGAAACTCGAAACCTTGCCGTCGTCGCCGACCACCGCCGTGAAATAGGTCGTATGCACCGGGATCGGATGGTCCAGATTGACCGGGCTGTTATTGCCCTTGGAGACGAGGTCGTCGACCTGCTTCGCCTCCCAGCCCTTGTCCTCGGCAAGCAACACCTCGGCTAGCTTGGTCGGCCTCTCCATGCGGATGCAGTTGTGGCCGTTAGCTCGCATGGCCGGCTTGAAAAGATCCGGCTTGATCGTGTCGTGCATGTAGACGGTGTGCTTGTTGGGGTAGAGGAACTTGAGCTTGCCGAGCACGTTGGTCGGCCCCGGCGGCTGGGTGAAGGCGATATTGGCCATGTTCACGCTGCTCCAGCTGATGCTGCCGGGATCGACGATGCGGCCGTTATATCTCACCTGCAATCCGTGCTCGCTCAGGATCGAGCCGCCGCCACCAAACCAGCCGCCCGAACGCAGATTGGGCAGGAGGTTCTCCCTGACGATGGTCGGCGGCACCGTCCATTCGGGATTGAAGACGATTGTCTGCATGTCGGCGGAGAAGATCGGCGTGGCGTAAGCAAGCTGGCCCACGACGATCTTGTCGGAGTGGATCGTCTTGCCGTTCTTGACCACGTACAGCATGAACTCGGGAACATTGTCTTGCACATAGACGCTGCCGAGATCCTCCGGCATCCAGCGCCAGCGCTCCATATTGATGAGTAGCCGCTGAATGTCGCGCTCGTTGCGCAGCTTCTTGGCGCCGTCCTCGCCGTCGCCGCGCGCCTTGAGCAGGGCCTGGCGCAGCCGCTCGAACTGCTCGTGCTTGGGGTGCAGCGACCGGAAATAAACGTCGGGCGCCGCTGACGCTGCGATCTCGGCCATGACGATCTTCGGATCCTTGAGGGTGGGCTTCTGGTCGAGCAGCGGGCTGAGCTGTGTAGGATCGGCGCGTCCCCCGCGGGCAAAGCGCGCATATTTGAGAATGGCGAGGTCGAGCTTGATCTCGGCAAAAGCCTTTGCCTCGGGCGTCGCCGGCAGATCCCCCGCAGGCGGCAGCTCGAACGCCGCGGCGGCCAAGCCCCAATCATCGGCTTTGCCCATCTCGTCGATGGCGGCTTGCGCCTTGGCCGAGAACCCCATGGGAGTCATCCAGACCGCCGGTCCCTCGCGCGTCGCATAGAAGGATTGGAGCGCGGCGACATCGTCGGGCGCCGCCTGCCGGTATGCGGCGTCGGAGAGTTTAAGGCGGATGCTCGCGACCACCGGGTCGACCGGCGCGGGCGTCGCGCCGGTATTTTGTGCCGAAGGATCGGCGGCACCGGGGGCTGCCGGACTGGCTGCACTAGGTGGCGAGGGATTGGCGGCGCCGGCAGGAGTCGCGGGATTGGTTGCGGCTGGCGGCGAAGGAATGACTGCGCTTGGGAGTGCCGCGGGCGGGCCGGCGGAGGCAGCCGGTTGCTCTGCTGCCGCTACGGACTCAGCGCCGACCGCACTCGAGACCGCAAACACCAGGGCAAGACCACCAGCAATAATGACGGCGACGAAGGATCGTCCGTGCATCTTGCATTCCCCCGAACTTAGAGAGGTTAATCCGAGAGGGCTGGAACCGCCACTACGATCTGCAGCCGCAAAACGGCAGGTTGAACCTTTCGTGAGCCCGGCAATGAAAAATGGCGTGAGTCCGCCAATTTCGCCGCCTCGCCAACATCGTGTCCGCTTGCGAAAAAGCCGCCGGCGCCTCTTTATGCAATTCTGTGGATAAGTCACCCCCGCCGCGCCGGCCGCTGGGGTTCTTACGAGGCTGGACACGCCGTGTGCCATAGGATCGAGAGGCCAGTTGAGCCAGTGGGCGCGGACGAGCCGGATCGCGGCGCAGAACAGCGAGAGATCTCGCGCCAGGACTTCCTTCGCGGTGCGATCGCGTTGGCGGCAGCGCCGCTGTTCAGGCCCATCCCTGTCTCCGCCGCGATGCCCTCGGGCGCCTCGCTGGAAGTGAGCGAGATCGCGCCGGGCATATTCGTGCATCAGGGACGCTACGAGCTCCAATGCCCGGAGAACCGGGGCGATATGGCCAATGCGAGCTTTGTCGTCGGTGCCGATGCTGTTGCCGTGATCGACACCCTGGGCAGCGCCGTGGTCGGCTGCGAGCTGCGCACCGCCATCCGCGGCGTGACCGATAAGCCGATCCGCTATGTGATCAACACCCGTATAACAGGGGTGAAAGCTGGTGAAGCTCTCACACGCTGAGCGAAACGCATTCCCCTGGGTTCCTTGTGTTTCCTAGCAAAAACCCTACACTCACTGAAAGTCTCCACAACTGGCAGCGCCTTCGAGTTGGTGCCCACGTGTTGCCCAGAAACGCATTTGACGGAATGACCACATGCCCAAAGCCGCGATCAAGCCAGAGAAGTTGAAAGCGCTCAAGGCCAAGCTCAGGGGCCGACGCAACGAGCTGACCCCCAGCGAGGTGGGGGCGCTGCTGCCCGCGCCCACCGGCACCCGATACGAGATCAATGACCCTGGCCTCGCCAAGTTCGGCGTGAGGGTCAATGACCGAGGCCCAGGCACCTACATCCTCGTCACCCGCTTCCCCGGCCATAAGCAACCAGCTAGGCGCGAGATCGCCAAGGTCGGGGAGGTATCCCTGGCAGAGGCACGCGAGACCGCGCGCCAGTGGATTGCCCTGATCAAGCGGAGTGTCGATCCGAAGCACGAGGTGGAACGCCAGAAGCAGGCCGAACTCAGGAAGCAGGCGGTAACGTTCGCTTCTGTCGCCGAGCTATGGCTCAAGAAGCATGCCGCCAAGCTTCGGACCTTCAAGAGCATCGAGCGCATGGTGCAAGTCGAGCTGATCGGCACGACAAAAGACCCGCGCTTGGGTCACCGGCCTATCGCCGAGATAGTCAAGGGCGAGGTGAAGGAGCTCTTGCGGGCGATCATCGACAGCGGCCGCACGCGCACGGCGCACCTCGTGTTTGAATACCTCCGTGGTATCTACTCATGGGCTGAAGATCAGGAAGACTACGGACTAGAAAGTGCGCCGACCGACAAGATCAAACCAAAAGCGATGTTCGGCAAGCGCGTCGTGCGCACGCACGTCTTGAGCGACGACGAGGTTAAATCTTTCTGGGCGGCGACCGGGCGCATGGGCTATCCGCACGGCCCCCTGTTTCGCCTTTTGCTCCTGACCGGCGCTAGGCTGCGCGAGATCGGCGGCGCTTCCTGGCGCGAGATCAATCCCGACAACTGGCGCGAGATTGATCACAAGAAGTTAGTCGCGGAACTCCGCAGGGCGCAGCCCAAGCTTAGCAAGCTTAGCGAGGCGCAAGCATTTGCCAAAGTCTCAACGATCAAGCTCACCGTGCCGAGCGAGAGGTTCAAGTCGAACGCCGAGCACCTCGTGCCGTTGTCGAGCATGGCCTTGGCGCTACTCAAGGAACTGCCCACCTTCGCCGGCGGTGATTACATCTTCACCGTGACCGGCGAGCGCCCGGTCGAGAGCTTCGCCTCCGCCAAGCGGCGCCTCGACCGGCTCATGGCTGAGGAGCCCGGCTATGAGCCCGCGCCTTTCGTGCTGCATGATTTGCGCCGCACGGTGAGAAACAAATTGTCGGCCCTCAAGGTGCCACACAACGTGGCCGAGATCATCATCGGCCACGGCAAGAAAGGTCTCGGCCGAGTTTACGACCAACACCGTTACGAGCCTGAGATGCGCGAGGGGTTGGAGCTGTGGGCCAACAAGCTACGGGACATCGTGACCCCGCCGCCGCCTAACGTCGTGCAATTCGGTGAGCGCGTCGGTGCCTAAGCTCGATATGGCGCCGGCGCCGTCTGATCTGCGCAGCGTCATCCCTAATTGGCGTGATGTCTCGGGCTATTCCGAAATCGAGGGACTGTCGCCAGGACCATTGGCGGCGGAGTTCTTGCGGCGAAACCGAGACTATCAACAATGGTGGCGAGACCAGGTCAAGGGTGCGCCGTTTAATTTGAATGGGCTCGAACGGTTCGGCCTTGTTCACCCAGTCGGCATTGACGGCATCGCCCGCCACTTTGCCTTTTTCAAACCCGCTGCCGTCAGGTATTTGAGAGGACCGACGGTCGATCATCTCGACGAGAACGAGGTCGCCTTGGTGTTTGACCTCTCGCTGCCGCTCCCCGAGCAGATTTCCCCCTTCGCCGGCGTCGCGTTGCTCTGCGCATCGGTGCCGGCCAGTGCGACCACACTGCTGGCTGTTCCCATCACCACGGCTGTCACTGCAGCGGTGACCGCGCCGTTTCAAATGTCCGACCCCGCTGCTGTCAGTCCGGCGCTGACAGTGGGGCGCCGACCGAAGCCGACGTGCTAAACGATCCACCCCAACTCCCGCGCCTTGTCGTTGGCGAGCCCCCAAGCGGTGGTTAGGAACTGCGCCAGGGTCATCGAGACGCGCCTATCCTCCTTCCTCGGGTAGCTCTTAGCGATGAGCTGAGGGGAGTTATCAGGCTTGTGATAGGTAACGTGGTAGTCGGTGTCCGACGCGATGACGATAATCTCGGACCCTTGAACCTCGACGCGAAGCACGGGGACGATGGTCGGCCGTTCGGGCGGTCGTCGCTTTTGCGGGTTCCATTGCACGGGCAATTAGGACGATACATCAAAAAGGGCGCCGGCCGAAGCCGACGCCCCCAACGGGTTATTCTCTCGCGAACCGCGCTCGCTCACTCCTTTGCCCGCCATTCTTTGATGACCGACCAAAGCCAGGTTAAGCCCGCGGCGATAGCAAACCCACTAACTACAAATTCAAAGGGGACGGTACGTGTGAATGCCTGGTATGCAAGAGCCACGCCTGCCAGAGTTAGCGATGCGGCAAGGACAAGAGAGATAGATAGCCTCACCATCTCATTACGGCGCGGAGGCGCGCCCCGCGAGCGCGCTAGACCGCATTACCCGCCACCTTCCGGAAAATCCAAATCGGATTGGCGATCGTCAGTGTGGCTTGCGATTTGCTGAGCCACCTGCTCCCAGACTTCTTCTTGGGTAAGCGTACGATCGCAAGCGTCACATGCGAGATAAAGGACATTGCGATCCTTTGTCCGCGCCACAATACGATGGCTGCTGCACTTTGGGCAGAGCAACTCGATCTCCTCGCGCATTGTCGGACCTCATCGGAGGGCAAAGGTGAAGTTGGCTCGGATTTGCGACTTTGCCGGCTTACGATGCAACAAAAAAGGACGCCGGCCGAAGCACGAAGGGGTGCGAGTTCACTAGCTTGGGAGGGACAACCTAATGCCAAACGAATTTGATCAAGCCGCCGTTGCTTACCGCGAAGCGCGCTCACAATGCCAAGTCGCGACCGGCGATGCGCTCGACACCGCACAGGACCTTGAGGTGGTGGCCGTTGAAGATTTGATCAACACGCCCACGGTGCACCTCGGCGAGATCGGCGATAAGCTGGCCGCGCTCGCGGACCTGATGCAGCCTGGGCAGGTGGTCGGACCAGCGCGACGTGCGATTGCTCGCCAGCGCCCGCAAGGACCTGAAACGGGCGACTAAGCTGGCAGAGGCGAAGCCGTGAACAGACGCGAGCGACGGGCGCCGCGTCGGTTGAATGAATTTTAGGGCGAGAGGCTGAGGCCGCGAATGTGCTTCCGCATGTGGCTCGCAAGCTCGCCGGCCTCCTGAAGGGTGGTGCCCGGCTCCAGGTCAAAGCCGAGTAGGCCGCGTAAGCTCGGCATGTCTCCGGAGAGCTGTTCGGCGACTATCCAGGGGGCTCCGCTCGGAAATTGCTTCACCCTGAAGTCGAACGGCGCGTGCTCGGTCGTGGTCATGGCGTGCTCTTAGCACCTTTCAGTTGATCAAGCGACAGTGGGCCACGCGAAACAGAGCAGCTCGGGCAGCACCATGAAGGGTTTGTCGCTCCCCGCCTGCCCCACGATTGCGCTCAATGCAGCCGATGAACCGCTCGCCGTAGTGGTCGATCTCGGGCCAGCCGCGGATTTTCCCTGTTATAGTGAGTGGATCGCTACCTCGCGTAGCGACCGAGCAACCCAACCTTGGCCAATCTATGGAGAACCCTATGCTGAGTACGAACAAGGCTAAGGAGATGAGGCGCCGCGCGAGCCAGAGCAGAGCAACACATGAGGCGCGACGGGCTGCGCTAACGCTCAGAGCAGAAACGCGGAGGGCAGCGGCAGCCAAAGCCGAAAAGGGTAAGACGAAGGTTGGGTCCAAAGGCCACGTCAAATCAACCGTGAAAGCAAGCAAGCCCAAAAAGAGATAACCCCCAAGCCTCTAGGCCCCTCTCAAGTTCGCGCAGGAGGGCCCAATTTCAGACCCCGACGCGGCACGGACGGAGATGCAGGAGATGCAGAAGATGGTAACTCTAGGCTCGACGGGTGGCGCGGCCATCACCCGCAAGGACGATGATTAGCTTTGCCCAAGCGAGGGGCCCGGCGCTGCTAGTCCGCCGGGCACAGGGGAGCTGGGCTTGTAAGGGTGCGGCCCCATCCCTATTTGTGTAAGGCATGTTGCGGCCCAGTTGAGTTTAGTTGAGCGTGGGGCGCGGCATGGGTGGCACAGTATATGAGTAGCGGCCCCTTTCGGGGCCCTTCTCTTATCCGGCGCGAGGGACTAGTTGCGGGCGCCAACCTCGGCGAGGTCCACTCTCTCGGCCAAGTCTTCGACCTCCTCCGCCAACAGCTCTTCCCCTGCTGCCTCTAGCAGCTTCGCCGCCTGGTCAAGCCGCTTGTAGGCCAGCATCAACAGTTCCCCTTTGCTCTCCATTGTCTTCTCCTTCTGCGGGAGCACCATGCCTCCGCCGTCAATACAGCCGATGAGCCGCTCGCCGTAGTAGTCGATCTCAATGAGATGGCGATGGCAGTGGGGGGCAGGTGCCGTCCGATGCCGTCACGGGCGACGGCTGTTCATTTATGCCGCCCCGTGATGCTGCCCAGGCCCGGTTTACCCGCTTAGCGCTCTTCTTGCCCACCCAACAGCCCGTGTAGTTGAAGGGCATGTCAGCAGACACAATACAGCAAAAAGGGGGCCGGCCGAAGCCGACAGGAGCGTGGATAAAGGCCGCAGGCTCGAGTTGCGGCCTTGCTGTTATTTTGTACGGCATGGCGGACGGCAGGTACCACAATCTCTCAGAGGAGGAGCTTGATCGTATTCGCCTCTTCATCGAGCAGACGGACATCGATGTGGTGACCGACGATCTTCGGGACCTTGTCGAGAAACGCTGGCCATGGCTAGTGCCGAAGCTATCGGGGCGCCGGCCAAAGCAACAATAGGAACACCCGATCCTATCGCGGGTTACCACCCGCCGAGCACCAACAGGGGGAGACGGCCGGCCCCGACGATTGCCACGGGCCGGCCTCTTCTTTTCTTGCTACGATGCAGTCCCCAGAGGAGCTCGTGATGCCGAAGATGATTTTCGATCAAGCCGCCGTCGCCTACCGCAACGCGCACCAACGGTGCCAAGTCCTATCCGGCGCGGCCCTTGACCGCGCTCAGGACGACGAGGCCGATGCCGTCGAGACCTTGATCAAGATGCCCACAACCCACCTCGGCGAGATCGACGATAAGCTCGCCGTGCTTGCCGACTTGATGGAGCACGGCAGATGGTCCGATGGCCGCGACGTGCGATTGCTCGCCAGCGCCCGCAAGGACCTGAAACGGGCGCGCCGACCGCTATCTCGCCATCAACAAGCAAATGCTGGGGCCGGACGCCTTCGCAGGCATCGAGATCGTCTTGCCTACGGTCGCCGTCGAGAACACGCTCACCCTCGACGGAACCTCGTCCTCGAAACGCAGCAGACCGCGCATACCGATAACGACCTCACGGTCACCGACACGGCGACCGACACACTGTTCCTCGGCGATCTCCTATTCTCTGTCCACGTGCCGACGTTGGACGGATCGATCAGGGGCTGGCTCGCTCTGATCGACGATCTGGAGAAGCGGAAGGTGGCCCGCGTCGTCCCCGGTCACGGCCCGGCCGCCATGGAGCTCCCCGGCGCGCTTCTGCCCGAGCAGCGCTATCTGGCGACGATTGCCGCGGACGTCCGGAAACTGATCAAGGACGGCAAGACCCTCGAGGATGCCGTGAAGACGGCAGGGTTCGAGGAGCGTGATGCGTGGAAGCTGTTCGACCAATACCACGTCCGCAACGTCACGGCCGCGTTCGCGGAACTCGAATGGGAATGATATAGTCGTGAGCGACACGCGAGGGAGGATGGCGTGAGGAGAGCCCATAGCGTCGGCAGGACTCTTGGACGGGCGGCGCTTGCCGCAGCGCTTCTTGCTCTCGCAATTCCCTCGGCCAAGGCCGAGGAGGATGTCTGGCCGAGCCTCAAGCAGGCGACATTCGGCGACCGCGTCATCGCAGCCGAGGACGGCATGGTCGCCCTCGACGCTCCGGTGACCGCCGACGATGCGGCGCTCGTTCCCATCACCGTGCGCGTGCCGCCTGAGGTCAAGCAAGCCCTGAAATTGATGACCCTGATCATCGATAAGAACCCGAGCCCGGTGGCCGCGACCTTCACCTTCGGTCCCGCGGCCGGCACGGGTGGCGAGCGCTCCATGTCGACCCGCGTCCGCATCGATAATTTTTCGCATGTGCGCGCCATTCTCGAAACCGAGGACGGCACGCTGCATATGGCGAGCAAATTCGTTCAGGCCGCGGGCGGCTGCGCGGCGATGCAGGCCAAGGACCCCGACACGGAAAATGAGGGCCTCGGCAAGATGCTGGTCAAGACCTTCCCGCCCGCACTCTCAACCGCGCCGCTGTTCGAGGGGCAGGTGATGCTCAAGCACCCCAACAGCAACGGCATGCAGCTCGACATCGGCACCGGCGGCTACATCCCGGCGCGGTTCGTCAAGGAGATGACCGTGAAGCGCGGCGGCGACCTCGTCTTTCGCATGGAGTTCGAGTTTCTCGATTTCCGCCAACCCCAATTTCCGCTTCACCTTCGGCCGCGGAGGCGACAACGAGCTTGATGTCGCCATCACCGACACCGACGGCGCGGTCTTTACCGCCAAGTCACGGCCGAGCGGGTCGTAGCCGCAAACGATCTTCCGATAACCACACCGTACCGTCCGCCATTGGCGTCGTGAGATAGAGATCGGGATGCCAGGCGGATACCAAGCCATCGTCATCGGCCGCTCGGTGCAGTCGCCGCTGGACTTCTAGCGCCGCATCACGAGCGCCGTGCATGGCACCCATCAGCATGGGCTTATCTGCCCTATCAGATCCGCGCCATGGCCGATCCCGGAGCTCGGCTCCTACCGCTCGCCGATACCGAATCTCTATCTTTTTGCGGCGCCGGCAACCATCCCGGATCGGGCGTCACCATGACCCGGGGCGGAACGCCCCCAAGACCATCTGCGGCGATCTCGGGCTCCGCTTTTCCCTCCTAGCGCGACGGCAAAAAGCCCGTATCTCTAGCCGAGAGGTTGGTTTAACGTGCCGCCGGAAGCGGCGGTTATGAATCGAGAATTCGGGGGGAACTCTTGCAGCAGCTCTATCGCATGGTCGCTGCCGCGCTCGGCTGGTTCGCGCTCGTGCTTCAATATGTTCTGATCGTCCGTTACCGGACCGACGGCGATCTGATCGCCGCCGCCATCCGCTTCTCCAGCTATTTCACGCTCCTCTCCAACATTCTGGTTGCGCTCGCCATGACGTTGCCCTGGCTCGCGCCGGAGTCGCGCCTGGGGCGCTTCTTTTCGGAGCCCTCGGTGAGGACCGCGATCGCCGTCTACATCATCATCGTCGCCATGATCTACCACTTCATCCTGCGGCAGCTGTGGAGCCCGCAAGGCTGGCAGCTTGTGGCCGACACCATCGAGCATGAGGTGGCCCCAGCCCTCTATGTCCTCGATTGGCTCCTGTTTGTGCCGAAGGGAGACCTGAAATTCAAATCCGCGTTTGTTTCGATCGCCTTTCCCATGGCCTACGGGGCGCACTCGCTGATCCACGGCGCACTGACAAAGTTCTATCCCTATCCCTTCCTCGACGTGAGCAAGCTTGGCTACGCGCATGTTCTGATCAACATGGCTGAACTGGTCGTCGTCTTCGCCGGGCTCGGCCTCGTGCTTATCGCCATTGGCCGCGGGCTCAGCCTCGTCGAGGCGCGAAGGGGCGCCGGTGTCCCGGGCTAGTCTCGCGCCTGCCATGCCGATCGGTTAGATCGTTAATCTGCTGGTATCGATTGCCCGCAAAGGGTGGGGGCACGGGGCGATTCGGGTGACGCTTTCAACCGGTCTGGTCACAACAATGACAAAGCTAGAAAAGAGCTTGTACCGATGACCCATCGGGACCATAGAAAGCGAAAAGCCGGACGGAGGCGGGCGGTCTCCGACATAAGAGCCAAGGCTTTGGCGTCCTCGGGAGGTGGGCGGACAGGGGCAAAGGGCCGCTCGGAGAGTCCCCATGGCTGAGCTTGTTGTCATCCTCCTGTCGCTGGCTGCTCTATTTGCCCTCGCGATGAACCGTGCGCCACTTTGGGCCTGGGCCCTGGCGGTCGCCCTCTTCACCTTGAGCCTGCAGATGGGGCTTGGTTCGGGCCATGTGCATTGGCCGGTGTTCAATTTCCTTTCGCTGTTGGGCTGGCTCCTGGCGGCAGGGCTGTTCGCGCTGACCTTTCCCCGCATCAAACGCGATTATGTCGTGCTGCCCGCCTATCGCGCGCTGAAAGGCGCGATGCCCACGATTTCGGAGACGGAGCGGGAGGCGCTTCAAGCCGGCACCGTCGGCTGGGACGCCGAGCTGTTTTCCGGCACGCCCGATTGGTCGCGGCTGCGCCGCGTCAACCCGATCACGCTCACCGCGGAGGAGCGTGCCTTC
This sequence comes from uncultured Alphaproteobacteria bacterium, assembly GCA_963804705.1. GTDB lineage: Bacteria > Pseudomonadota > Alphaproteobacteria > Rhizobiales > Methyloligellaceae > Methyloceanibacter. The sequence continues at coordinate 107,562 of CAWDRM010000018.1, read as the reverse complement.
CTCGATGGCCCGACCGAAGAGCTTTGTCGCAGGCTCAACGATTGGCGCATCCGCCATGAGCTGCACGACATTCCCGACGAGGTCTGGCGCTACGTTTGCGAGCAAGGCTTTCTCGGCATGCACATCTCCAAGGAGCATGGCGGCTTGGGCTTCTCGGCGCAGGCGCAGTCGCTCGTGCTCGGCAAGATCGGCTCGCGTAGCCCCGACGGCGTCACCATCGTCATGGTGCCAAACTCGCTCGGCCCCGGCGAGTTGATCGAGAAATACGGCACCGAGCTGCAAAAGGCGCATTATTTGCCGCGTCTTGCGCGTGGGCAGGAAATCCCCTGCTTTGCCCTGACCGGGCCGTTCTCGGGCTCCGATGCCGCCTCCATGCGCGATGTCGGAATCGTCGCCCAAGGCTGGCATGAGGGCAAGGAGACGCTCGGGCTGAGGCTCACCTGGGATAAGCGCTATATCACGCTCGCCCCCAACGCCACGCTGCTTGGTCTCGCTTTCCACTTGTTCGACCCAGAGAACCATCTCGGTCGCGGCGAGGATATCGGCATCACCCTCGGGCTCGTGCCCACCAACCATCCGGGCGTCGAGATCGGCCGCCGGCATCTTCCTTGCGGCAACGCTTTCCCCAACGGTCCGACCTCCGGCAGGGATGTGTTTATTCCGCTCGACTGGATCATCGGCGGCAAGGACCGGGCAGGGCAGGGCTGGCGCATGCTGATGAACTGCCTCGCCGCCGGCCGCTCCATCTCGTTGCCTGCAACCAGCGCCGCAGCGGCTAAGTCGCTGCTCAGGTCGAGCACCGCCTATGCCCGCATCCGCAAGCAGTTCAACCTGCCAATCGGCTTCATGGACGGCGTTGAAGAGCCTTTGGCGCGCCTGGTCGAGGCAGCCTATGAGATCGAGGCCGCGCGCGCGGTGACCGCCTCCATGGTCTCGGACGGCGAGAAGCCCGCGGTGATCTCGGCGCTGCTCAAATATGTGTCGACCGAGCGCATGCGGCAAAGCGTCAACGACGCCCTCGACATCCATGGCGGCAGGGGCATTTGCGACGGACCGTCGAACTACATCCAGGGCGCCTATCAAATGGTACCGGTCGGAATCACCGTGGAAGGCGCCAACATCCTCACCCGCACGCTCATCACCTTCGCGCAAGGCGCGCTGCGCAGCCACCCTTACCTCTTCACCGAGATCGAAGCCCTACAGAACCCCGACCAGCAGCAGGGGGTAGCAGCCTTCGAGCGCGCCTTCGATGGCCACGTGGCCTTCACCGTGTCGAATGTCTTCGGCGCGTTCTTCCACAATGTGACGCTCGGCGTGTTCGCTAGCGCCCCCCCGATGCCGGCGAGACGCGCCGCTGGTGGCGCCAGCTTGCCCGGGCGTCGCGCTCCTTCGCCCTCGTTGCCGACATGACGGTGGCGCTGCTCGGCGGCGGCTTGAAGGTGAAGCAGAAGATCACCGGGCGCATGGCCGACGCGCTCGCCGAGCTCTATCTCCTCTCCTGCATCCTCAAGCGCTATGAGGACGACGGCGCCCCGCGCGCCGATTTGAAGCTCGTGGACTATTGCGCCGAGAATTGCCTCTACCGCTTCGACCAGGCGCTCGCCGGCACGCTCGACAATTTCCCGATGCCTCTCGCGGGCGTGCTGATGCGCCCGCTAGTCTTCCCCTTTGGCGCCGCACGCCGCCCGGCGTCCGACCGAGATGGCAAAGCGATCGTGCGCGCGGCGCTCGAGCCCGGTGAGTTCCGCGATCGTCTCACCCGGGACATTTTCATCACCAACGATCCGAATGACCGGCTCGGGCTGCTCGAGCACACCTTGCTCAAGGCGATCGCGGCCGAGGAGGCCGACAAGAAGCTCGAGCGCGCGATTCGCGAGGGCGAGGTGCAACGCTATTACAACAAGGATTGGATCGCCGAAGCGGAGCAGAGGGGCGTGGTGAGCCAAGACGAAGCCCGCATCCTGGCCGAGCTCCGGGATCTCGTGGCCCGCGTGATCGCAGTCGACCATTTCGACGCAGCCGAAGTCTCGGGCCGGAAGCCCGCGCCGCAAGCCGCCCCAGGCGCTTCAACCCAACCCCAGAGACTCCATCGCTGCTGAATAAGGGTGATCATGCCGACACCGCTTCCCAATTTGCATGACTGGCGCTTCTCGGTCGATTTCGAGGCTATTGCCTGGGCTTTGATGGACCGCGAAGGCGAGAGCATGAACTCGCTCGGGCGCCGTCTGACCGAGGAGCTCGGCGAGATCGTCGCATGGGTCGAGCAGGCCGCCATGCGGAGCGAGGTCAAGGGCCTCGTGATCATGAGCGGCAAGCCATCAGGCTTCCTGGTCGGCGCCGACATCCGGGAGTTCGAGCGCTTCAACACCGAGCCCCGGGTCAAGGAGGTGGTGAAGGAGACGCTGTCGCTGTTCGACCGCATCGCGGCGCTGCCCGTCCCCGTGGTCGTCGCCATCCATGGCTATTGCCTCGGCGGCGGGCTCGAGCTGGCGCTCGCCTGCCATTGGCGCATCGCCGATCGGGAGGAGGGCACGCGGCTCGGCTTTCCTGAGGTCAAGCTCGGCATCTTTCCCGGCCTCAACGGCACGGTGAGGTCTATCCAGCTCGCTGGTCCCATGGACGCCATGAGCGCCATGCTGACGGGGCGCATGCTGCGTCCGGCCGAGGCGAAGGCCATGGGCCTGATCGACCAAATCGTGCCGACGCACCACAATCTCCGTTGGGCCGCGCGCAAGGCCGTGCTGCAAAAGCGCCGCAACAAGGGCGCGCCCTGGTGGAAGCAGCTGATGCTGAAGCAGCCGGTGCGCGGGCTGCTCGCCAAGCAGATGCGCGCTAAGACCGCGGCCAAGGTCCGCGAGGAGCATTACCCCGCGCCCTTCCGCCTCATCGATCTCTTCGAGGACTATGGCGATGATCCTGCCGCCATGCGTGCGGCCGAGACGGAGGTCTTCGCGCCGCTGATGGCGAGCGAGGCCTCGCGCAATCTCCGCCGCGTGTTCATGCTCTCCGAGATGCTGAAGGACGAGGCGCCGAAGGACGGCTTTGAGCCCCGGAGGGTACATGTCATCGGCGCGGGCACCATGGGCGGGGACATCGCCGCTTGGTGCGTGGTCTGCGGCATGCAGGCGAGCCTGCAAGACCTCGACGAAGGCCAGATCAAGAGGGCGCTCGCCCGCGCCAAGAGCCTGTTCCGCCGGCAGCTTCGCAAGAAGCAGGCGATCGACGCCGCTGTCGCGCGCCTTGTCGCCGATCCGCAAGGCAAGCACATTAAACATGCCGATGTGGTGATCGAGGCGATCGTCGAGAAGCTCGAGGCCAAGCAGACGCTGTTCCAGGCGCTCGAGGGCCAAATGAAGCCGGGCGCCGTGCTCGCCACCAACACCTCCTCGCTCCGCCTTGAGGACATCGCCCGGCCGCTCAAAGATCCCGGGCGCCTCGTGGGGCTGCATTTCTTCAACCCCGTGGCCCAGCTTCCGCTCGTCGAGGTCGTTCGCGGCGAGCAGACGCAGGAGGCGGAGGTGCTTAAGGCTTGCGCCTTCGTCGCCGCCATCAAGAAGCTGCCGCTGATCGTCAAGAGCTGCCCCGGCTTCCTCGTCAACCGCGTGCTCGCGCCCTACATGATGGAGGCCGTGCGCCGCCGTGAGGGCGGCGAGCCCAGGGACAAGATCGATCAGGCTGCGCTCAAATTCGGCATGCCCATGGGGCCGCTCGAGCTCATGGACCTGGTCGGCCTCGACATCGCCAACCATGTCGGCGAACAGCTTAATTTGGCGCCCGGTGCCGACAATGTGCTTTCGCGACTGGTCAAGGCGGGCAAGCTCGGCAAGAAGACAGGCGAGGGCTTCTATGTTTGGGAGAATGGCCAGCCCAAGCGCGAGGAGGCTGTCTATGACGGGCCCGAGCTCGAAGCTTTGGGCCGCGATCTGGTCAAGCCCATGCTCGACGAATGCGAGCGGGCGCTTGCCGACAAAATCGTGGCAAGTGCCGATCACGTCGATGCCGGCGTGATCTTCGGCACGGGCTTCGCGCCATTCCGCGGCGGTCCGCTGCATTACCGCCGCACGCAAGAGGCTGGCATGTCCGCGCCCGCGGCTGCGGCCTGAACCGGCGGGGAGACTCAAGCCATCATGACGGAGCAGGGGATGCGGCGAGTTGCGGTGCTAGGCGGGGTCAGGATTCCCTTTTGCCGCTCCTATACGGCCTATGCCGAGCTTTCCAATCTCGACATGCTGACGGCAGCGCTTGCCGGCCTCATCGAGCGCTTCTCGTTGCATGGGGCCCATATCGACGAGGTCGTCGGCGGCGCCGTGGTCACCCACGCCAAGGACTGGAACCTCGCGCGCGAGGCGGTGATCGGCAGCGCACTTAGCCCGACCACGCCCGCCATCACCATGATGCAGGCCTGCGGCACGAGCCTGCAGGGCGCGCTCCAGCTTGGCGCCAAAATCGCCACCGGCCAGATCGAATGCGGCATCGCGCTCGGCACCGACACCACGAGCGATGCGCCGATCGTGTTCAAACGCAGCTTCGCCCAGCGTCTGGTGCAGCTGTCGCGAGCGAAAAGCCTTGGCGAGAAATTTGCCGTCTTCAAGGGCTTCAGCCCGGCAGAGCTCGCGCCACAGCCGCCCTCCACCGCCGAGCCACGCACGGGGCTCAGCATGGGTGAGCATTGCGAGCTGATGGCCAAGGAGTGGGGCATTACGCGCGAGGCCGAGGACCTGCTCGCCTATGAGAGCCACAGAAAGGCGGCCGCCGCCTATGACGAGGGCTTCATGGACGACCTCGTCATCCCTTGCGCCGGGGTGTTCCGCGACAACAATATCCGCGAAGGCATCTCGCTTGCCAAAATGGCCGAGCTCAAGCCCGCCTTCGATCGGGGAAGCGGCGGCACCATCACAGCCGCCAACTCCACCCCGCTGACCGACGGCGCCTCCACGGTGCTGCTCGCCTCCGAGGAATGGGCGGCGAAGCACAATATTTCGGTTCAGGCCTATCTGACCCTCGGCCGCACCGCAGCTGTCGACTTCGTGGCGGGGGAGGGGCTGTTGATGGCCCCGACCGTCGCCGTCAACGAGCTTCTAAAGCAGAGTGGCCTTGCGCTTCAGGACTTTGATTATTATGAGATTCATGAAGCTTTTGCCGCGCAGGTGCTGGCCACGCTGAAGGCATGGGAGTCCGAGGACTATTGCCGCCGCCGGCTAGGGCGGAGCGAGCCGCTCGGGTCGATCGACCGGGCCAAGCTCAACGTCAAGGGCTCCAGTATCGCTTTTGGCCATCCTTTTGCCGCCACTGGGGCGCGCATTTTGGCGGTGCTGGCCAAGCTTTTGCACAGCGAAGGTGGCCAGCGGGGCCTGATTTCGGTGTGTACGGCCGGCGGCATGGGCGTCGTGGCCATCCTGGAAGCGGCGGGTCCACGCCGATCCGTTCAGGTGGCAGGCCGAAGCGAAGAGGCAATTGCGCCATGAGGGCGGGTAAGTGGCACGAGCGGGGGTCATATAAAGGCCTTATAAAGGCCCAATTAGGAACCGGGGGCGTAGGATTAAATATTGGCGGTGCAAATAGTGCCGTCTGCGGGATTCGCTACCGAGGAGGTGCTCTTATGAAGCATCGCACATTCGCTCCGGCACTGGGCTTTTTGGCCGCCGCCCTCTTTGCGGCCGGTGCTCCGTCTCAAGCCTTCGCGGTAGATCCTTCGGGCATCTGGGCGAAGGATGACGGCACCGCCAAGATGGAAATCAAGAAATGCGGCCACGGCATTTGCAGCAAGATCGTCTGGCTGAGCGAGCCGAACGATTCGCGCGGTAAGCCCCTGCATGACGCCCGCAACGAGGACCCGTCGATGCGCGACCGGCCGATCATCGGCCTGCCGCTGTTCGGCAACATGATGCCGACGGAAACCAACGTTTGGGTGGGCAACGTCTACAATCCCGAAGAGGGGCACGTCTATACGGACGTCAAGGTGACGCTCGTCTCGCGGCAGCAGATCGTGCTCAGAGGCTGCAAGGCTTGGCTGCTCTGCGGCGAGAAGAGCTGGACGCGGTCGCAGCTCCCGCCGTCGGCGGCTCCAGCCGAGCCTATTGAAGTCAATGCCCCAGCCGAGCCTGGCGAAGCCGCCCCAGAGGCCATGCCGAAGCCGAAGGCGCCGATCGTGGAAGCGGCGCGCGAGCCGGAAGCGCGTGAGCCTGCAGCAGCGCGCGAGCCGAAGCCAGCCGCCAGGACACCATCCTCCGCCGCCGGGATCCCCGCCCCGGCCATCGAGGCCGATGCGACGGCGACCTCAGTCGCTCCCAAAATGCTCCAACCTGCACAAGCGCCTGCTTCCCACCAAACCTATATCGGTCCCGGGCTGGTCACGACCACGGCAAGCCCCGAGGCGCTGCCGCTCTCCGGCGAGAACGTCTCGAGCATGATAGTGATGACGAGGCCCGCGCCCGTGGCTGCCACCAAGGAGTTTCCAGTGACCGAGGCCGCGGCCGATCCCGCCGGCCGGGATCGAGACCCGCCGGAGCCCGCGCGCGTTCCGAGGCCGAACAAGATGCAAGCGGCGGCCGACGTGCCTGCCCCCGCGGTGCCTCATGTCGTGAAGCCGAAGCCGAAACCGAAGGCCCCCGCGGAGCCGCAAGAGCAGCTTCCCTGGCTACAGCACCCCTAGGCGACCGGCACTAGACGCCGATCGGCTTTTCGCCGCTTCGCTGGGTGCGCAGCTCCTTCTTCGAGTGCTTGCCTACCAGGGTCTTGGGTAGCTCGTCGCGGAACTCGATCTCGGCCGGCAGCTCGATCTTGGCGAGCTTCTCCTTCAGGAATTCGAGCAGGTCGTGGGCGGTCGCCCTCTCGCCCTCTTTCAGCTTGACGAAGGCCTTCGGCGCTTCGCCGCGATAGGCGTCGGGAATGCCGATCACCGTCGCCTCTACAACCGCCGGATGCTCGTAGAGAGCTTCCTCGATGCGCCGCGGATAGACCTTGAAGCCAGAGGCGTTGATCATGTCCTTGATGCGGTCGACGATGAAGATGAAGCCCTCCTCGTCCATATAGCCCACGTCGCCGGTGCGAAAGAAACGGCCGACAAAAGCGCTCTCCGTCTCCTCCGGCTTGTTCCAATAGCCCGGCATTACCTGCGGCCCGGCAATGCAGATCTCGCCCAACTCGCCTCCCGGCATTTCGATCGTCGGGTCCTCGAGCGAGCGGATGCTGATCTCGGTGCCGGGCAGCGGCAGGCCGATCGACCCCGCCTTGGGGGGTCGGTCGTGCGGATTGCAGGTGGCGACCGGCGAGGTCTCGCTCAAGCCGTAGCCCTCGGTAAGCTTGCAGCCGGAGATCGCCTCGAAGCCACGCTTCACCTCAAGGGGTAGCCCGGCCCCTCCCGAGATGCAGAATTCAAGCGAGCTGAGGTCGAAATTGCGGATATGCGGATGGCGCATGATGGCGTTGTACAGGGTGGGCACGCCCGGCATCATCTTCGGCTTGAGCTTGGTGATCAGCTTCAACGTCTCGATGAGCTCGAATCTCGGCACGAGAATGAGCTCCATGCCCTGGCTGATGCCGAAATTCATCACCGTGGTCATGGCGAAGACGTGGAAGAGGGGAAGCACGCCAAGCACGCGATCGCCTTCTACGGCCGGACGGTTCCACCAAGCCGACACCTGTTGGAGATTGGCCGACAAATTGGCATGGGTGAGCATCGCGCCCTTGGGCGTTCCCGTGGTGCCTCCGGTATATTGCAGCACGGCCACCGCGTTGGGTGTGATCGAGGGTCGCCGGTAGCGGCCGTCATTGGCCCGCAGGTCGCGCTCGCGCACGATCTTGCTCCGCTGCGGCGAGAGGTCGACTTGCCCGAGCTTCGGTCCACCGCGCAGCTTGAGCCCCAGTGACATCAAGGGCGACAAGAGCGAAGCGAAACGCGCGACCACCGCCTTTTCGAGCGCGCCCTTGGCCAGCAGCGTCTCGACCTTATCGAAGGTGGCCGCGAGGTCGAGCGTGACCATGATCTTGGCGCCGCTGTCCTGCGCCTGAAATTCGATCTCCTCGATGCTGTAGAGCGGGTTGAAATTGACCACCGTGCCGCCTGCCTTGAGGATGGCGTGATAGAAGATGACGAAGGCGGGGGTGTTGGGGAGGAGCAGTCCCACCTTCACCCCTTCGCCGACGCCGAGCTTCTGCAGCCCTTTCGCGGTACGGTCGGAGAGGTGCCCGATCTCGGCAAAGCTCAACCGCCGGCCCATGAAATAGGTGCAAGGGCGGGAGCCAAAGGCCTCGACGGAGGCATCGAGCATGCTGCTGATCAGGGCCGGCTCGAACGTCATGCCCCAGTCGACGTCTTTGGGATAGGCCTTCAGCCAAGGCCGCGCATCGCCCGGAGGCGTGGCGGCCGCCCGGGTGCTTGCGGGGTTTGACTTCGCTTTAGCCATGACGTGGATGCCGCTTTAGCGTCTTTTTAGCGTCTTTGCGGTTAATTGCCCCTCCGGCGATCGGAGGCAATTGGCCGCAGGAGCTGTTGTTCGCTTTCGATAGATCCTTACTATAGCACGACGGGAGCCAACATGCGGGGGAGAAGCCCCGGCGGCAATTCCCGGATTATGCTGAAACCGTGGCGCGGCAGGCCAAAAAAGGCCAATTTTGTTGGCGAAGAGAGCCTTAACGAGGCCGCTGAATCGAACGAGGACGGCGTAGACTCGAAAAGTTTTTAAGTCTATTCCAATACCTAACTTGCCCTGGGTAACACCATGAATTAGCCCAGGGCACCTTGGACACGGACCCCAAACGGGGCAGGGAGAGCGATATGGATGATGTGGCTACCAAGATCATCGAGATTTTGCGTAAGAACATGAAGGACCCATCGAAGGCCGTCACGCTCGAAATGCCCTTGAGCGACCTTGAGATCGAATCCCTTGATCTCGCGGTGATCGTGTTCGATATTGAGGATACTTTCGGGATCGAAATCCCGTATAATGCGAATGAGGAAGTAGAGGCGTTCGCGACCGTGGGCTCTGTCGTTGATCGCGTAAAAAGCATCATCGCGGAGACGAAGGCTTCGGGCGCGGCAGCTTGAGCTGGCTTTTTCGCTTGGGCTTTCCTGAGTGTCCACGATCTCCGGAGTTACTTAGCGAAGCATGACACACTCTAATGGGCGCCGACGCGTCGTGGTCACTGGCCAGGGCGTGGTGACTCCTTTGGGCACTGGCGTAGAGCGTTTTTGGGCTGCGCTCAAAAACGGCGAATGCGGAATTCGCCAGGCCCAGAGCTACTCCACCGAGGATCTGTACATCACCATCGCCGGTGAGGTGCCCGACTTCGATCCCAAGGAGCGGCTGAAAAGCAAGGCGCTGCTCTTGGCCGATAAATTCTCCCAATATGCGGGCTGCGCGGCGGCGGAAGCCGTTGCCCAGTCGAAGCTCGAGCTGCCGCTGAAGGACAGCGAAAGCTATCGCTCGGCCTGCATCATCGGCTCCGGCGTCGGTGGCCTCACCACGCTCGAATTCTCCTACAAGATGCTGTTTAAGGAGAACAAACGCGCGACGCATCCGCTCACGCTGCTGAAGGCGATCGGCAGCTCGGCCTCGGCGCATGTCAGCATCGAATACGGCATCAAGGGGCCGACCTTCGGCGTGGTGAGCGCCTGCGCGACCGCGACGCACTCGATCGGCCTCACCTACCGCATGATCCGCGAAGGGCTCGTCGACTTTGGTATTGCGGGCGCCGCCGAGGCCTCGCTGAACTGGGGCGCGACCCGGGCCTGGCAGGCTATGCGGGTGCTGAGCCCCGACGGACTGTTCCCTTTCTCAAAGCGGCGGAACGGCACCGTGCTCGCCGAGGGCGCTGGGATTCTGCTGCTCGAGGAATATGAGCGGGCCAAGGCCCGCGGGGCTCCCATCCTGGCCGAGCTGATGGGCTACGGCATGACCGCCGACGCCGCCGACATGGTTAATCCATCGATCGATGGCGCGTCCATGGCCATGCAGATAGCGCTCGACGATTCGGCTCTGTCCGCGAGCGATATCGACTATGTGAACGCCCACGGCACCGCGACCACGGTCAACGACTTGAATGAGACCCGCGCCATCAAGCGCGTGTTCGGCAATGCGGCGAACAAGCTCTCGATTTCCTCCACCAAATCCATGCACGGCCATTGTCTTGGCGCCGGCGGCGGCATCGAGGCCGTCGCTGCGGTCAAGGCCATCGGGGAGAATTTCGTACCGGCGACGGTGGGGCTCGACGAGGTCGATCCCGAATGCGACCTCGACTACACCCCGAATGTGGGGCGGGAGCGCGAGATCAATTACGCGATGTCGAACTCTTTCGCCTTCGGTGGTCTCAACGCCGTTCTCGTCTTTGGCCCACCACCGGCCTAGTTCAATCCACCTCGTTCGACTTCCGTGAACCGATCTCGCGGTTCCTTTGCGTTGGCGATCGCCGCTCTCGTGATCGGCGTCGCCGTTTTCGCCATCGGCCATAGATGGCAGCAGGCGCGCGCGGCGCGCGCCGTCGGTGAGAACGCCGAGCAGATTTTCCGCTCGCCGGAAAGCTTCGTCGCCGGCAACCCCAAAGGCGATGTCAGCGTGGTCGCCTTCTACGATTACAATTGCCCTTATTGCCGCCAGGGCGCTCCGGCTTTGGCCAAGCTCGTTGCCGATGACGCCCAAGTCCAGCTCGTGCTCAAGGAGCTGCCGGTGCTCGGGCCGGACTCGGAGAGCGTGGCGAGAGTGGCGCTCGCTGCCATGCACCAAGGCAAATATTTCGAGCTTTATGAGCACCTGTTCGCCGAGCCTGGCCGCGCCACCAAGGAGAAGGCGATGCGGATCGCAAGCGAGCTCGGCCTCGACACGGCGCGGCTCGAAAAGGACATGCAGGACGTCGCCATCGACAAGACGCTTGCCGACACTAAGCAGCTAGCGAACGCGCTGGGCGTGAGGGGGGTGCCCTTCTACCTGGTCGGCGACCGCGTGCTGGGGGAGGGCGGTTACGACCTCTACGGCGAGCTCACCGCCCGCGTGGCCGGCATCCGGCGCAATGGCTGCCGCACCGCCTGTTGAGCGGTTCTGGCGTCCGGCTTGTAAGGTTGCGAGGCGCTCGCGGTGCTAGACTGTTGTGATGATCGACAGCTGTCGAGGAGGTCCGTCGCATGCGTATGTTTGGAGCGGTCCTGATTGCCTCAGTGTGCGCCATTGGAGCGGCAACGCCGGCGGTCGCGATCGAGGAGCTCAAGAATTGCGATGACATCAAGGATGAGCCGGGCAAGCTGACCTGCTTGCAGGCCCATATTTCTCATTTGGAGGAAAGGCTGCTTAGTCTGAGCGGCGAGGTCGTTGATCTGCGGCACGCACTCGAGGAGACGCTTGGGGCAGGTGCCGTCTACAAATTGCAATATGTCGGTGCGGGCGGGTGTCTCGGTTTTTCCGCACCCGATCAACCGCCGGTCATAGCAACCTGCGATCGTCCAGATTCATGGAAGCTCGTGCTTGGAGCGCAAAAGCCGGCCGTGCCCGGCACAGCTCCAAAGCCTGCCACGGCGACCACAGCTCCACCGTCGGGCACAGCTCCACCGCCGGCCGCGGCGACCACAGCTCCACCGTCCGCCGCAGCGACTAAAGCTCCGAAGGCGGCTACGGCGACCACGGTTCCAAAGACCGTCGCGCCGGGCAAATGAGCTTCCGCGTGGCGGCGAGGATGAGCCTAGCTAGATCACCCCCGGCCGCGGAACCTCGCATGGCCCTGCTTGCCGACGATGATGTGGTCGTGGAACACGATCCCGAGATTCTTGGCCCCCAACGATCTGCTTCGTCATCTCGATATCGGCGCGGGACGGTGTCGGATCGCCGGAGGGGGGTGATTGTGCACGAGCACTAAGCCCATGAGGGCGCGGCAATAGTCGAGCACTTGGCTCCACGACGCGAGCACCGGCCGCTCCAGCACCTCGCCCCGCATCAGCCGGAGCGCCGCTGCCCGCACGAGCTTGATCTCGGTGATGGCCGCCTCGCCAAGCCCCGGCACTTCTCTTAAGCGTTCCTCCGGCGCATTCATCGCCTCGGCGAAGGTCCCGAACTGGGCGACGATGGACTTGGCCAACGGCTTGGTATCCCGGCAGGGTACCGCGCGCAACAGCACCAGCTCGAGCAGCTCATAGTCGGGAATGGCGTCGGCGCCCCCATCGCAGTACCGTCGTCTCAGTCGCTCGCGATGGCCAAGATAATGTGGCTTGCGCGCATCCGTGAAGCCCTCATGCGGACGCCGCTCTATTGCCGTGGAAGAGGCGGCCGGTCCAAGCCTCTGGGCGAGAGCGTGAACACTTGGCATCCGGTCTCCGTGACGCCGACGGTATGTTCGAATTGCGCTGACAGCGAGCGGTCGCGGGTGACCGCCGTCCAGCCGTCCGACAGGATTTTCACCGGCGGCTTGCCGAGATTGATCATCGGCTCAATGGTGAACAGCATGCCGGGCTTGAGCTGCAGCCCTTCGCCGGGCTCCCCGTAATGCAGGATGTTGGGGCGGTCGTGGAACACGCGACCGAGCCCATGACCGCAGAAATCGCGCACGACGCTGCAGCGCTCGGCCTCCGCATAGATCTGGATCGCGGCGCCGATGTCACCGGTGGTGGCGCCGGGCTTCACCGCGGCGACGCCCCGCATCAGCGCGTTGTAGGTGACCTCGAGCAGCCGCTCCGCGGCGCGTGAGATCTTGCCGACGCCGTACATGCGGCTCGAATCGCCATGCCAGCCGTCGACGATAAAGGTCACGTCGATATTGAGGATATCGCCTTCCTTCAGTGCCCGTGGGCCCGGGATGCCGTGGCAGACCACGTGGTTCAGCGAGGTGCAGATCGACTTCGGGAAGCCACGGTAATTGAGCGGCGCCGGGATCACGCCATGCGCCATGGCGAAGTCGAACACGAATGCGTCGAGGGCCTCCGTGGTCACGCCGGGCCGCACCTCGTCCACCAGGAGATCGAGCGCCTCGGCCACGAGCTGGCCGGCCTTCTGCATGCCGGCAAAGGCGTCCGGGCCATGCAGCTTGATCTTGCTATCACGCGCCTGCGCGCGGGCGAATTCGAGGTTCGACATCATGTGCAGTCTGAGTTGAGGGACCGATCTTCACTTAAGGTGAAATGGGCCAATGTGCAACGGCTGCGCCGACGCAGGACCCCCCCAATCGAGGTACCGCCGAGGAAGCGCTAAGAGCGTGCAGGGCGACCGCAAGAGACCTGGCGTAACCGCGGCAAGGCGCTAGACTTGTTTTTGCCATTGCCGGAACCGCCCTGACCATGACCGATACCGATACCGTCACCGCCGCGCTGATCATCATCGGCGAGGAGATCCTGTCGGGGCGCACCCGAGACGAGAACATCTCCCATATCGCGGTCTATCTCACCGAAATTGGCATCAGTTTGCGCGAGGTCCGGGTGGTGCGCGACGTGGAGGGCGAGATCGTCGCCGCCGTGAACGAGCTCCGCGCGCGCTACAGCTACGTCTTCACCACCGGCGGCATCGGCCCCACGCATGACGACGTGACCACGGAGGCCATAGCCATGGCCTTCGGGGTCGAGGCCGCCATCGACCAGCGTGCGGTGGAGGCGATGCGCAAGGGCTATCGCGGCGCCGAGCTCAGTCCGGCGCGGCTCCGTATGGCCCGTATCCCGCAAGGCGCCGAACTGATCGACAATCCCGTGTCCCGGGCGCCGGGCTTCATGCTCGGCAATGTGATCGTGATGGCGGGCATCCCGCGTATTATGCAGGTGATGCTCGATGCCGTGACCCCGCGCCTGAAGAAAGGCCGGCCGATGCTCGCCCGATCAGTCCGCGTCGATGCGCCGGAGGGGGACGTGGCCACCGGGCTGGCGGCGGTCCAGGCCGCCCATCCGGACGTGCAGGTCGGCAGCTATCCGTTCTTCGAGAAGGGCCGGATCGGCACCTATGTGGTGCTACGGAGTGTAGATGAGGGCTTGCTCGCCGCGGCCGTTGGCGCGCTTTGGGCCCTGATCGCCAGCGAGGGTTTCAGTGCCGCAAGCGGGGATAAGCAGGCGGGGACTTGACCGCAAGAAGAAGCCGGGGCGCGCGCTACCTAGGCGACAGCCCACGCTCAATGGGTGGGCGGTGAGTGCGGAAAAGATTTGGAAGGCTTGGGGATAGGCGCGCTTGCGCGCGGCGCTCGGCTGGCGAGAAGGGCAGGCGCGGGGGACTGTGGCCCCCGCGCCTTCACCAGCTACTTCTTCTTCTTCGCAGCTGGTTTGCGCTTTGCCGCGCCGGTCTTCCTGGCGGTCGGCTTCTTCGCCGCAGCGCTCTTGCGCGCCGCGGGCTTTTTCGCTGCTGGTTTCTTCTTCGCTACTGCCATGTTGCATCCCTCCTATCGGGCTGGCTGAAAGTTCACTCTAGCTACATCCACTCGTCGCTCCGCACGTTTCGCATTCGAGACATGCGAATTTACGGACGAAGGAAAAAGCTCTGCATTGTTCACGCACTTCCCTTCATAGGTCTTAACGCAGGGCTCGCGATAAGATTGTCGGGTCACGTTCGATGAGCGATTCGCGATCGAATTTCTCTTATCGTGATATTTCGCATACGACATCGCGCGCCCCTGCACAACTATTTCAATCACCCAACTGGTCACCTTATGTCCGCGACTCTTCGCAACCTCCAAGTAGTCGATCACCGATGCGGGAAGCTCCCTCTTGATACCAGAGTCTCTGCGTGCCTGAGCATCCAGCTCGCTCTTGCGAATATCGGCGGCTTCCTGGCTGACCTGAAAGCGATCACAAATTTCGTCAGCCGATTTGCAGTCAACGGCTCTCTCGGATGGCACAAGGAAAACAGCAGCAAATCGCTTAGCCTGCCACTCGTCACGCTGCACATCTCGTCTGGGTCTATGGCGGTAGGGATCTTCCTTGCGATAGCGAACTTGAGAATGACCTAGAGCAATGTGGCCGAGTTCATGGGCAGACTATTCTGGCTCTCCCATCGCCCCGAAGCGCTCCCTGGTACATGCTCTCGCGAACAATCACGGTGTTTGTGGAGCAATCTGCACTCGCCGGAGCATAGGGTAGCTGAGGATCGGCCACGCGCTTCAGCGTGAACCCCGCAAAAATTTGGCTTAGCTTGGTTTCAAAGACATCGATCAAATCGGGGCTATCCAGCCCGTCGATACCCAATGCCTGCCGAAGGCGACGAGCAATCGCTTCAAATTCCTCAAAAGACCTTCGCATCGCCATCTTCTAGTTCCTCAGCTACAACCACTCGTCGAGCCGCATGTATCGCATTTGAGACACGTGCCGTTGCGAACGAGCGTGAAGTTTCCGCACTCCTGACACGCCTCGCCCTCATAACCTTTGACGCGTGCTTCGCTGATCAGGTCGGACTCGCTCCGCCCTGCCGACGCCTCGACGGTGCGGCTCACGTTTTGCGTGACCGCCGAGGAAGCGATGGCGTCCGCGGCTCCCGGCTCAGCCTCATAATGATGCCCTGCTCCCGCTACGCGGGCGGTCGGCATGCGGTTCAGGTTCGCCAACTGCAACTTGTCCTGTTCACCGGCCCGCTTTCGGACAAAGCCGCGGGAGATCCGGTTCTCGTTCTCAAGCTCGGCGACCTCGCGCAACTTTTGGTCTTCGCCTGAACCAACGCCGGTACTGCCATTCTCGTTTGGATTGACGTGCGCGAGCTCTTTCCGGTCCAGATAGGAGATGGCAAGCTCCCGAAAGATATAGTCGAGGATCGAGGTGGCATTCTTGATGGCCGCGTTGCCAACCACCGGGCCCGCGGGTTCGAAGCGCGTGAAGGTGAAGGCCTCGACGAACTCCTCGAGCGGCACGCCATATTGCAGGCCCACCGACACGGCGATGGCGAAATTGTTCATGAGCGAGCGGAAGGCCGCGCCTTCCTTATGCATGTCGAGGAAGATCTCGCCGAGCCGCCCGTCTTTGTATTCGCCGGTGTGGAGGTAGACCTTGTGCCCACCGACCACGGCCTTCTGGATATAGCCCGTGCGGCGGTCCGGCAGCTTTTCGCGCACCGCGCGCTTGCGCTCGACCTCGCGTTCGATCACCCGCTCGATGATGCGTTCGGCGACCACAGAGGCGCGCTGCGCTTGCGGCTGGTCGGCGGCGATTGCCGCGAGCACCTCTTCCTGCTCGTCCTCATCGTCGGCGAGGAGCTGGGCGTTGAGCGGCTGCGACAGCTTGGAGCCGTCGCGATAGAGCGCGTTGGCCTTGAGCGCGAGCCGCCAGGAGAGGAGGTAGGCTTCCTTGCAGTCCTCGACGCTGGCCTCGTTAGCCATGTTGATGGTCTTGGAAATGGCGCCCGAGATAAAGGGCTGCGCCGCCGCCATCATGCGGATATGGCTCTCGACCGACAGGAAGCGCTTGCCCTTGCGGCCGCAAGGCGAGGCGCAGTCGAACACGGGGAGATGCTTGGGATCGAGGCCCGGCGCCCCTTCGAGCGTCATCGCCCCGCAGGCATATTCATTGGCGGCCTCGATGTCCCGCTTGGCGAAGCCGATCTCGGCCAGGAGGTCGAAATCCGGCTGGTCCAGCCGCTCCGCCGGGAGCTTCAATACTCCGACGCAAAACACCTCGCCGAGCGTCCATTTGTTGAAGGCGAATTTGATGTCGAAGGCCGTTGCCACCGCCTTGTCCGCCGCAGCGATCTTCTCCGGGGTGAAGCCGCGCGCGGCGAGCGTCTCGTGGTTGACCCCGGGCGCGCCGGCAAGCGTGCCGCGCCCCACGGCATAGTCGATAATCCGCTTGGTCGCGGCCTCGTCATAGCCAAGCGCGCGCAAGCCCTCGGGCACCATGCGGTTGATGATCTTGAAATAGCCGCCGCCGGCGAGCTTCTTGAATTTGACCAGGGCAAAATCAGGCTCGATACCAGTGGTATCGCAGTCCATGACGAGGCCGATGGTGCCGGTCGGCGCGATCACCGTGGCTTGAGCATTGCGATAGCCATGCTGGCGGCCGAGCTCGATGGCGCGCTCCCAGGCATGCGTGGCATGGGCGAGCAGCTTGGGCTCGGGGCAGGAGGCATGGTCGAGCGGCACAGGCGCAATATCGAGGCCCTCATAGCCGTCCGCCTCGCCCCTCGCGGCCTTCGCATGATTGCGCATGACCCGGAGCATCGACTCGCGATTGGGCTCGAAGCCCGAGAATGCCCCGAGCTCCCGCGCCATCTCGGCGCTCGTCGCATAGGCCACGCCCGTCATGATGGCGCTGAGGGCTCCGCCGAGGGAGCGGCCGGCCGCTGAGTTGTAGGGAATGCCGGAGGCCATCAACAGGCCGCCGATATTGGCGTAGCCGAGACCGAGCGTGCGGTACTCGTAAGAGAGCTGGGCGATCCGGCGCGAGGGGAATTGCGCCATGGTGACCGCGATCTCGAGCACGATGGTCCACAGCCGGATGGCGTGCTCATAGCCTTCGACGCCGAAGCTGCCGTCCTTGCCCCGGAACGTCATCAGATTGAGCGAGGCGAGATTGCAGGCCGTGTCGTCGAGGAACATGTATTCCGAGCAGGGGTTCGACGCCTTGATCGGGCCCGAGGCGGGGCAGGTGTGCCAGTCGTTGATGGTGGTGTGGAACTGGATGCCGGGATCGGCGCAGGCCCAGGCGGCGTAGCCGATCTGCTCCCACAGCTCGCGCGCCTTCAGCGTCTTCGCCACCCTGCCGTCCTTGCGGAAGGTAAGCCGCCAATCGCCGTCCGTCTCGACCGCTTGCAGGAACTCATCGGTGACACGCACCGAATTGTTGGAGTTCTGGCCCGAGACCGTGCGGTAGGCCTCCGAATCCCAATCGGTGTCGTAGAGGGGGAAGTGAATGGAGGTATAGCCCTGGCGGGCGAACTGGATCACCCGGCGGATGACGTTGTCGGGCACCTTGACCTTGCGGGCGGCCTTGACCTCGCGCTTCAGCGCCGGATTGCACTTCGGATCGAAGCAGCCGTCGCCGTCGGACTCGCAATTGACGCACGCCTTGAGGATGGCATTGAGCCGCTCGGCCGTGATCTTGGAGCCGATGACGAGCGCCGCCACCTTCTGCTCCTCGATGACCTTCCAGTTGATGTAGCTCTCGATATCGGGATGGTCGATGTCGACCACGACCATCTTGGCCGCGCGCCGGGTGGTGCCTCCAGACTTGATGGCGCCCGCCGCGCGGTCGCCGATCTTGAGGAAGCTCATCAGCCCCGACGATTTGCCGCCGCCCGACAGCGGCTCGTTCTCGCCGCGGAGCTTCGAGAAATTCGAGCCCGTGCCTGAGCCGTATTTGAACAGGCGCGCCTCGCGCACCCAGAGATCCATGATGCCGCCCTCGTTGACGAGGTCGTCCTCGATCGACTGGATGAAGCAGGCATGGGGCTGCGGGTGCTCGTAAGCGGATTCCGACGCCTTGATTTCGCCGGTGGCGAAGTCCGCGTAGTAATGGCCCTGGCTCGGGCCGTCGATGCCATAGGCCCAATGCAGCCCGGTGTTGAACCATTGCGGGCTGTTCGGCGCGCCCATCTGCATGGCGAGCATGTAGCGAAGCTCGTCGAAAAAGGCGGATGCATCCTCTTCGGTGGTGAAATAGCCGGCCTTCCAGCCCCAATAGGTCCAGGTCCCGGCCAGACGGTCGAACACTTGGCGGGCATCGGTCTCCCCGCCGAAGCGATCCGCCTCGGACATAATATTAAGTGCGTCCTGGTCCGGCACCGAGCGCCAGAGCCAGGAGGGGACGGTACTCTCCTCGATCTTCTTGGCTTTGGCCGGGACGCCCGCTTTGCGGAAATATTTCTGAGCGAGAATATCGGCCGCGACCTGGCTCCAATGGGCCGGGACCGCGAAGCGATCGAGTTCGAAAACCACCGATCCGTCGGGATTGCGGATCTCGCTCGCGCTCTCCCGGAACGGGATCACGTCGTAGGGCGATTTTCCTGCCTCAGTAAATCGTCTCTCGATCCGCATCTTCATTCATTCCCCGGTTGATTTCCCCCTCAACGCGCGGAAGCCACATCGGCACTATCTGGAAGCTACGGAGTTGGCTACAGCGCGAGATTCCAACCCTGTTTCGATTCGCACCCACTAGCAAGATATAGTAGCTCTAGCCGAAATTTCCACAAGAACTGTGGATATATCGTAAAGTACGAGTCGTCAGAACGGTCGGCGAGAACCCTCACGGGTTGCCGATGGGATTGAAAGATTGGAACTGGGGAAGTGTTATCAGGCGGAAAGAGAAGAGCCCCGCCGAAGCGGGGCTCTTCCAATTAGTGTCTACCCGCCAGCCTTGATGTTGCAACCTGAAGGTGCGTAGGCCATCGGGAAGTTGGCCAATAGGTCTGCCTCTTCCATTTCTCGTGCATCTTTGCCGACGTTCTTGTGCATGTGCACGTGCGTCGCCCTCTTTGAGTTAATGCACTGAACCTGGTGGTGGGCTTGGCTGCAGCGGACAGAGATATCGCCCTGCCCAATGTAAACCGGGACCCACTGGTTGTTTTCGATTGTCGCGTAAATGTAGTTTCCTGGCTGGTCCGGATCGATTTTGGGATGCTGCTCGAAAACCCAGTAACGGTACATCCGGCCTGAGGCTCCAGGCCAATCGCAAGTCGGTCTTTCTGACATTCTGCTCTCTCCAAATGAAGCGAGCCGACTTGACCTAGGGCGAATCCTGACTAGTGTCAGAGCGTCAGCTTTTTTGCCTATTCCCGCCATCGGCTCTACGGGTGCGGGATCGATTGAATGAAGCCGTCGGGCTCCAACCCCGGTGGCTTTTTCCGTTTCGAGTCCAACCTGGGAAACTGGAGCGATGCGGTGCCGTCATCAACTGGACATCAATATATAGGACGCCATCTGCTAATTTACACTAAATCCTGTGTGCTACCCTTGGGATGACCTGTGAAAAACAGGCAGTGCTCGGCGCGCGGTCATCCCGCTTATTTCGACCCCGGTTAGCCCACTACACCGCCGGCCAATTGGCTGTCTGGACAGACCCCTGGGCTCCCGCCATAGTCCGCCACCACCCCTCGAACCCGCACTCAAATCGGGCCCGCATGAAACTTTTGACCGAACTCTTCGCCTGGTGGACCGGCAACACCATCGGCACGCGTCTTTATACATGGCGCTACGGGAGCCGCGTCGGCTCCGACGCCTTCGGCAATGTCTATTACCAGACCGAGCACGGAAAGCGGCGCTGGGTGATCTACCGCGATCAAGCCGAAGCCTCGCTCGTTCCGCCTGACTGGCATGGCTGGCTGCATTACACGGTGGATGTGCCGCCGAGCGAGGAAACCTACCAGCCGCGGCCCTGGCAAACGCGCTATGTGCCGAACCTGACGGGGACGCCGCAAGCCTACCGGCCGCCCGGCAGCATCCTCAATCCGGACGCCGGCAAATCGCCGCCGCTCGATTACGAACCTTGGCGGCCGAGCTGACGGCATGAGCGCAGTCGAGACCACTCCGCCGAAGCCGGTGCAGCGCTGGTCGGCAGACGATTATGCCAAGAACGGGCGCTTCGTCTCCGCGCTGGCCCGCCCAGTCCTCGACCTGCTCGCGCCGAAAAAGGGCGAGCGCATCCTCGACCTTGGCTGTGGCGACGGCGTGCTCACCGAGGAGATCGCCGCCTCCGGCGCCGATGTGCTCGGTGCGGACTTAAGCGATGAGCTCCTTGCCTCGGCCTCGGCCCGGGGCCTCAAGGTGCAAAAGGTCAACGGGCACGCCCTCCCGTTCCAGTCGGAATTCGACGCGGTCTTCTCCAATGCGGCGCTGCATTGGATGCGCCGGCCGGATCTCGTGATTGCGGGTGTTGCCCGCGCGCTCCGCCCCAAAGGCCGCTTCGTCGGCGAACTCGGCGGTCATGGCAATGTTGCGGCCATCGCCACGGCGATGCGGGCGGTGGGTGCGGCGCGAGGTGGCGATCCGGCCAAGGTCGCGCCCTGGTTCTTTCCGAGCGTCGACCAATATCGTCGCCTGCTCAATGATGGCGGGTTTAACGTCCAGGCGATCGCACTCGTGCCGCGCCCGACGGAGCTTGAGACCGGAATGGAGGGGTGGCTGCAAACCTTCGGCCGTTCCTTCTTCGAGCAGTTCGATGGGCCGGACCGGACTAAGGTGCTGACCGAGGTCATCGAGCTGTTGCGTCCCTCGCTGTGCGATTCCCAGGGACGGTGGACCGCCGACCATATCCGGCTTCGCTTTGCCGCCGAGCGGGTCTAATGAGGTATGGGGCGGATTGTCCTCGCCACATCCACGCCCGATTCTTGGCCGAGCCCTTGAGTTGCAAGGAGCGCACCGGAGTGACACGCTTGAGAGCCAGTTCAGAAGGTGTGCAGCATAATGCAAGAGTTTAACGCGCGACTGCGCCGCGCCGGCCTCGCTCGGCTTTTTATCCTTGTCGCCGTGTCCGGCCTGCTCGGCGCCCAGGCGGCCCTTGCCGACAAAATCCAAAATCCGATCGCCGTGTTCGCCGCTCTCGACAAGGTGACGGGCCGTATCTCGCATCTGGAGATACCGCTCAATCAGACGGTGCAGTTCGGCGCTTTGAAGGTGACGCCGCGGGTCTGCGACACCCGCCCGCCGACTGAGCCGCCGCACACCTCGTCATTCGTGGAGGTCGACGAGATTAAGCTCAACGGTGACGTTGAGCGCATCTTCACCGGCTGGATGTTCGCCGAAAGCCCCGGCCTTCACGCCGTGGAGCACCCGGTATTCGACGTTTGGCTGACGAGCTGCAAGACCAACGAGCCGGTCGCGCCTGCGGGGAGCAATGAGAATTCCGCGGCAGCGGTGCCACCGGCCGCAGCGCCGGCGCCACCAGCACCAACCGCGGCGCCGCCCCCCGCGCCGGCGGCAGCCGCAGCCGCACCGCCCAAGCGGCCGCGGCCGCGGCCGGTACCAGCGCCAGGTGTGCCGGTGCCATTTCCGCAGTAAAGCGCATCTTCGAGCAGTCGCTGAAACTCTGCGCGTCCCACCTCGATCGCGCCGAAGCTCGCGAGGTGCCCGGTCAAGAACTGGGTATCGAGCAGCACGAAGCCCCCATATCTGAGGCGCGCGATCAGATAGACGAGCGCGATCTTGCTCGCGTCCCGGGCTCTGGAGAACATGCTCTCGCCGAAAAAGGCGCGGCCGAGATGCACGCCGTACAGCCCGCCGGTCAGCTCCCCATCTTCCCAGACCTCGACCGTATGGCAGTGGCCAAGGGCGAACAGGTCGGCATAGAGGCTGCGGATGCGGCCATTGATCCAGGTGCTCCGCCGCCCCGCCCGCGGCGCGGCGCAGCCGTCGATGACGGCGTCGAAATCGTAGTCGATCCTGACCTCGAAGCCGCCTTGGCGGATGGTCCGGGCGAGGCGGTGCGGAACATGGGCGCGGTCGAGCGGCAGGATGCCCCGCCGTTCGGGCTCGATCCAGTAGAGCGCGTTGTCCTCGGCGCTTTCCGCCATGGGGAAGATGCCGCAGGCATAGGCCTTGAGCAGGACCTGCGGCGTGATCTCGATCATGACGTCGTCGATGGAGGTCATGGCTTGCTCAAGAAAGGGGGGCGGGTCAGCCTCCCGCCAAATGAGTTTCCAGCCAATGAATATCATACTGGCCGTCGGCGATGTCAGGCTCCGCGATCAGAGACTTGAACAACGGGATAGTCGTGTCGATGCCGTCGACTACGAACTCTCCGAGCGCCCGCTTCAACCGCATCAAGCATTCGTTGCGGGTCCGGGCGTGCACGATGAGCTTGCCGATCAGGCTGTCATAATAGGGCGGAATGGTGTAGCCGGCGTAAGCGCCTGAATTGACGCGCACCCCGAGGCCGCCCGGCGGATGGAAATGCGTAATGGTCCCCGGTGAGGGCCGGAAGGTGCGGGGGTCCTCGGCGTTGATCCGGCATTCGATGGCATGGCCGTCGAAGCGGATGTCTTCCTGCTTGAGGGTCAGGGGCGCGCCCGCCGCGATGCGGATCTGCTCGATGACGAGGTCGATGCCGGTGACCATCTCGGTGACGGTGTGCTCCACTTGGAGCCGCGTGTTCATCTCGATGAAGTAGAACTCGCCGCCCTCGTAGAGGAACTCCACTGTGCCCACGCCCCGATAGCGCAGCTGCCGCATCGCTTTCGCCACGGTCTCGCCGATGCGCGTGCGCTCGCTCTGATTGAGGGCAGGCGAGGGGGCCTCCTCCCAAAGCTTCTGATGCCGCCGCTGCAACGAGCAATCGCGCTCGCCGAGATGGATGGCGTTGCCCTCGCCATCACCCAGCACCTGCACCTCGATGTGCCGCGGATGCGCAAGATATTTCTCGAGATAGACGGTATCGTCGCCGAAGCTCGTCTTTGCCTCGATGCGCGCCGTGGCCAGCGCCGGCTCGAGCTCGTCCTCGACGTGAGCGACTTTCATGCCGCGGCCGCCGCCGCCGGCAGCGGCCTTGACCAGCACCGGATAGCCGATGTCGCGGGCAAGCCGTTGCGCCTCGGCAAGATCGGTGATCGAGCCGTCGGAGCCTGGCACCAACGGCAGGCCAAGCATCTTAGCGGTCACCTTCGCCTCGATCTTGTCGCCCATGAGCTTCACATGCTCGGCGGTCGGTCCGATGAAGGTAATTCCATGCTCTTCGAGGATTTCGGCAAAGCGAGCATTCTCGGCAAGAAAACCATAGCCGGGGTGAACCGCGTCGGCGCCGGTGATTTCGCAGGCGGCGACGATCTGCGGGATGTTGAGATAGCTACTCTTCGCTGGGGGCGCGCCGATGCACACGCTCTCGTCGGCGAGCCGCACATGCATGGCGTCGGCGTCGGCGGTCGAGTGCACCGCGACCGTGGCGATGCCGAGCTCCTTGCAGGCACGCTCGATGCGAAGCGCGATCTCTCCCCGGTTGGCGATCAGGATCTTGTCGAACATGCCAAGGAGCGCCTAGGCCTTTTCAATCACGGCAAGCGGCTCGCCGTATTCGACGGGCTGGCCGTCGTCCACGAGGACAGCAAGGACCGTGCCAGCATGGGGGGCTGGGATATGATTCATGGTCTTCATGGCTTCGATGATGAGGATCGTCTGTCCGGCCGTGACGCGGCTGCCAATTTCGATGAAGGATGGGGCCCCCGGCTCGGGTGAGCGGTAGGCGGTGCCGACCATGGGTGAGTTGACGGTGCCGGGATGGTGGGTTTCCTCGGTCACCCCTCCGCCGCCCAATTCGAGGGCCGGGCGGCTGAGTTCGGCGGCATGCGCGGCGACACCGACGGTAACGTTGCGCGCCACGCGCACCCGCCGCCCTTCATGCTCGATCTCGATCTCGGAAAGACCCGTCTCGTTCAGGAGCTCGGCGAGCTCGCGGATGAGGTCCTTGTCGAAGGTTCCTGCCTTTTCTGTCATCTCCGGCGTTCCCTCCTCCGCCATCAGCCAGCCCTCTGTGCTGCGATCGACGCGGCGACCGCCTCGATCCCAAGCTCGTAGCTCAAGGCCCCAAAGCCGCAGATCACGCCCTTGACGCCCTTCGAGATAAATGACCTGTGGCGGAAGCTCTCGCGCCGGAAGATGTTCGACAGATGCACCTCGACACAAGGGATCTCCGTGGCCAGTAGTGCGTCGAGCATGGCGATCGAAGTGTGGGTGAAGGCGCCAGCATTGAGGATCAGTCCGGCAGCTTTGATCCTAGCCTCTTGGACCCACGCCACCAACTCGCCCTCATGATTGCTCTGCCGGAACTCTATGGCAAAGCCCAATTTTGCCGCCCTTTGCTCGCAGCGCGCGCGGACGTCTTCAAGGCTCTCGGTGCCATAGACCTCAGGCTCGCGCGACCCGAGCAGGTTGAGATTGGGACCGTTCAACACATAGATCGGTTTGGTCATGGCGCGACTGAGGGCAGAGTGGTGCCCCAGGGGCGTATCCAGACGCTCTGGGGCGGATGAGCCGCGCCCCTTTAGCAGCTTTTGCTGCGGCGCGCAAAAAGCCGATCCCGGACCGCCACCGGCCGCCGCTTCCCACTTGAATCAGCAGGTGGTGCTGCAGCCTTTCTCGCGGATCTCGGCCACGTCTTTCTTGAGCTGATCGTAGAGGTCGTCAGGCGCGCCAGCCAGGACCCGGTCGCCGATCAGATAGAGCGGCGTGCCTTGCAAGCCAAGCTTCTGGGCGAGATCCTTGTTATCCTCGAGGACTTGCTTGATCGAGGGGTCATCCATGTCCTTCTCGAGTTTCTCGACGTCGAGCCCAAGCTCCTTGGCGACGCGCAAGGCCTTCTCCTTGTCGGCCTTGCCGGGGTCGGCAAACAGCTTCTGGTGCATCTCGAAATATTTGCCCTGCTTGATCGAGGCCAGGGCGAGCTTCGCCGCCGCCTCGGACTCGTCGCCGAAGATCGGTAGCTCCTTGAGGACGAGCCGGACCTTGCCGTCGCTATTGACGAGCTTGACCACCTCGGGGAGCGCCCGGCGGCAATAGCCGCAATTGTAATCGAAGAACTCGACCACGCTGACATCGCCGTTGGGGTTGCCGGCGACGAAAGCGTCAGGCGACCTGAAGATCTTGTCGGCATTCTCGCCGATAGTCTTTTTCTGCTTTGCCGTCTCTTCGGCCTGCTGGCGCTTGTCGAGCTCGTTCGTCATTTCGACGAGGACCTCGGGGTTCTTGGTGAGATAGTCGCGCACGATCTGCTCGACGCGGGCGCTAGTCGCCGCCTTCTCCAGCGGAGCGCCATGGCGGTACAGCACATAACTGGTGCCGGCCGCGATCACGGCGGACACGGCGGCAGCCACGACCACGTTGGCCAGGATTTTCTTGAAGTTCATGCTTTCGATCTCCGGGGGGCTTGGCTCAATTGGTCGCGGGTAGCTCGAAGGCGAGTATGTCGTCGGCTCGGAGCCAGTTTGGCGTGCCGTCGACAAAGCCCGCTTTGGCACGCTTGGCTTGCTGTTTGGCAAGCTTCAGCTGTCCTTCATAGAAATAGGCCTCCGCCGATGCAAGCTCGGCTTGCGCCAAATATTGCTGCCGGGCCTGCGGTGGCAAGCTGTCGCCCTTGCGGGCGTAAGCCGCGGCCAATTGGCGGTAGCCCATGGCGGACGTCGTCTCGCGCGCGAGCGCGGTACGGAGATTGGCGATCGCCTCTTCCACATTCTGGTTGCCCGGCGCGGCGAGCAGCGCCTGCGCCAGCATGATGCGGATGAGCGGCTCGTCCGGCGCGAGCTTTATGGCCTGTTGCAAGGGTGGAATGGCGGCGGCGACATCGCCGCTCTCGAACAGGAATTGACCTTTGATCTCATAGAAATAAGCCCAATCGGGCTTGGCCGCGATCAGTACGTCGAGCTGAGGCAGGGCAACCCGGACCCCCGACTTGCGGTAGGTGGCGATGGCCCTCGCATACTTGGCCGGCAGCGACTGATCGGTTTGCACATATTTGTTGAACACGATCTCCGGCCGGTCGAGGAAGCCGGACAGTTTGGCCCTCACCAGATCGTGCCGGAACTGCAGCTCAGGCGGATCGACATTGTTGTAATAGGGGCTCGCCTGCACCAGATCGCGCAATTGGGCGAGGCGCTGCGGGGGCAGGGGGTGGGACTGCAGATAGGGGTTGATGCCCTGCACCCCGAACAGCTTGCTGTTCATGAACTCCAAGGTCTCGACCAGGCCGCGCCCGGATTGCTTGGTCGCGTTGAGGAAGGTCACTGCCGCCTGGTCGGCCGATGATTCTTCATCCTGCCGGTAGGCGAGCACCATGCGCATGGCGGCGTCGGTGCCCCCATAGGCGGCTCCCATGCCGACTTGCCCGAGCCCGCCGACGCCCGCCACGGCCCCCGCCGCCATCGCGGCAAGCCCAAGGATTTGCAGCATCAGCGCGGCCGATTTCGCCTTCGAGATCTGATTTCGCAACCGCGCGAGGTGTCCGCCGGTGATATGGCCGCTCTCATGGGCGATCACGCCGATGATCTGATTGGGCGTCTTTGCGTCCATTAGCGCGCCCGCATGGATGAACATATTGTGCCCATCGATGACGAAGGCATTGAAGGCGCGGTCGTTGACGATGTGAATATCGATGGCCTGGGCGCCGAGGCCGGCAGCGTCGAAGATTGGCTTGGCATAGGTCCGGATCAGCGATTCCGTCTCGGCGTCGCGAATCAGGCCCTCCGCGTCTGCGGTCGTGGCGGTGACGAGAGACAAGGCCAAGGCGCCGACGGCAGCGCCGCGCAGGCGGCACAGGGCTAAAGAGCGATAAAGGGGGGCCGGAGCAGGCATCATTCCGCTGATGGTAAGGGATCGTTTGATTGACGTTTGAATGCGGCGACAAAGTGTCAATCGCCGCGTGCGTCCCATCAAGAAAGTGCGACCGATGGTGACGCATGAGCTTGGCTCCGACCGGCAAGAAACCGGCCGTTTGCCCCGGGCGATGGCGCGCCCGCAGCAACATCGATCCGTTGTCGTCAGGGACGTGACTGCGGCAGGCGAATGCGCGGCCATCGCTTTGTGCGGCTCTCTTATGCCGGGCCCCGCGCGGCGAGGCGCGAGGCCTCTGCCCACATCAAGGGCTGGCTCAAGGCTTAGCGTTGCCACCAGCCGCGGCGAGGTGGACCTGACTCCTCCTTAGCTTCGCTTTCTACCCTGACTTCGGGTTGGACGGCAGGCCGCTCGGTGGGCGGCGCGGCCTGCACGGACTCGCCGTCGTGAACGGTGCGTTCGGCCGGGCCGGTGCGCGCGAAATCTTCTTTCGGCGCTCTGGCCTGGCGGCCATCGCCATTCTGCTGTGGCCTCGCTTCGCTCTCGCGCTGCGGAGTTGCGCCGCGGCCGGGACTTTCAGGTTCAGGCAGTGCTTCGCTCGGCTCCGCATCCCCTGCGGCGCGCTCGGGCCGCTGACCCGACCTGCTACGACGGCCGCCACGCCGCCCTCGGCGGCGGGGCTTGGGGTTTGGCGTGAGCGCATCGGCGCCCTCGAGCTGCTCCTCCTCGGCCTCCTCCTGCTCCGGCTCTTTCTCGTCTGGCTCGGTTGTCCCTGCGGCAAATGCGGGCGCGGCCTCTGGTCGCTCGAACTCCTGCTCGCCGCCAGGGCCGCGGCGCTTACGACGGCGGCGCCTCGAGCGGCGGGGGCCCGAATCGGCATCCGCTTCGGCGGACGCGGCAGGTGCTGGGGCCGGCTCGTGATGGGCCCAATCCATATGCACCACGGTGCTTTCGCCGATGCCCGTCACCGACTCCGCCGAGCGCTCGATGACGAACTGCGAGATATGCAAATTCTCGTCGGCGGTCACCGTGATAGGGATCCGATAACGCTGCTCGATGTCCTTCAGATGCGCGCGCTTCTGGTTCAGGATGTAGAGAGCGACGTCCACCGCCGTGGTCGCCACGAGTGGCACCACGCCATCGGTGATGAGGCGGTCCTCGATCGAGCGCAAGATATCGAGGGCGACCGATTCCACGGACCGGACGATGCCGGTGCCCTGGCACATCGGGCAGGGGCTGGTCGAGCCCTCGAGCATGCCGGGGCGCAAGCGCTGGCGCGACATTTCCATCAGGCCGAAATGGCTGATGCGGCCCACCTGGATGCGCGCGCGGTCGTTGCGCAAGGATTCCTTCAGCCGCCGTTCCACCAGCCGGCTGTTGCGGCGCTCATCCATATCGATGAAGTCGATGACGATCAGCCCGGCGAGGTCGCGCAAGCGAAGCTGGCGCGCGATCTCCTCGGAAGCCTCGAGATTGGTCTTGAGCGCGGTGTCCTCGATATTGTGTTCGCGCGTCGCCTTGCCGGAGTTGACGTCGACGGCGACGAGCGCTTCGGTCTGATTGATGACGATGTAGCCCCCCGACTTCAACACCACCTGCGGGGAGAACATGGCGGCGAGCTGACGCTCCACCTGATAACGGATGAAGACCGGCTCCGGCTCCTTGTACGGCTTCACGTTCTTGGCATGGCTCGGCATGAGCATGCGCATGAAGTCCTTCGCCTCGCGATAGGCGTCGTCGCCGGCGACCAGCACTTCGTCGATGTCTTTGTTGTAGAGATCGCGGATCGACCGCTTGATCAGGCTGCCTTCCTCATAGACGAGGCTTGGCGCCGTCGATTTAAGCGTCAGGTCGCGGACAGTTTCCCAAAGCCGCAAGAGATAATCGTAGTCGCGCTTGATCTCGGTCTTGGTCCGCTGCGCACCGGCGGTGCGGATGATGAGGCCCATGCCCTCCGGCACTTCGAGCTCGCCCGCGATCTCGCGGAGGCGCTTGCGGTCGGTGGGATTGGTGATCTTGCGCGAGATGCCGCCGCCCCGAGCGGTATTCGGCATGAGCACGGTATAGCGGCCGGCAAGCGAGAGGTAGGTGGTCAGCGCGGCGCCCTTGGTGCCACGCTCTTCCTTGACCACCTGCACGAGGATGATCTGCCGGCGGCGAATCACTTCCTGGATCTTGTAGGGACGGCCGCGGCGCCGTCTCGTGCGCTCCGGCACCTCTTCGAGAGCGTCCTCCGAGCCGACCGATTCGACGGTCTCCGCGCTCGCCTCGCCGTTGCTTCCCACCGTCGCCACACCCTGGCCGACCATCTCCGGAGCATCGGCCTCGTCATCGTCCTCGGTCTCGTCGACCGAGGTTACCGTCTCGCTGCGGTCGCCTGCCTCGATATCGCGCTCGGGTTTGCGCTCGGCCTCCTCCGAGACCTCGTGGATCAGGTCATTCGCCTCCATGGCGACACCCGATCCGCCTTCCCGGCGCTCCGCCTCGCCTTCGTCTTCGGCCGCACCTGCGGCGGCTCCAGCCTCGGCGACACCGGACTCCTTGCGTGGCCCGGACTCTGGGCGGCCTCGGCCGCGCCGGCCGCGCCTCCGCCGCCGTCCCGCCGCAGCTTCATCCTCGGCGGCTTCAGCCGCGCTGGCGCGGCTTTCTTCCTCGGCCTCTGCATCAAGCAGGGCCTGACGGTCGGCGACCGGGATCTGATAGTAATCCGGATGAATTTCAGTGAAGGCCAGGAAGCCGTGGCGGTTGCCGCCGTAATCCACGAAGGCCGCCTGCAGCGACGGCTCTACGCGCGTCACCTTGGCGAGGTAGATATTGCCCCGTAGTTGCTTCTTGCTCGCTGATTCGTAATCAAATTCCTCGACGCGATTGCCTTTTACCACGACGACCCGGGTCTCCTCCGGATGCGCCGCATCGATGAGCATTTTGCTTAGCATGTTGATTGTTCTCCGCCGCGCTTGCCTGGGCGAACGGCGCAAAAGACTGCCGTATCGCGTTAGTGCCCGAACCCTGCGCGCGCTTAAGTTGAATAGACCATGATTCGCTGCGATGGCGCAGGGGAGGCCGCCCGCCTTGGCCGTTCAGACAGACCTCGGTCGCACCCAAGGTCTTGAGTGGCACAGACAAAGTCCAGCTTTGTCGGAGGGTTAGTCCCATCCTTTGAAGTTGCATCGCAAACACCTGACCCGCGCCTGCGCGGGCTCTGAGAAGCTTAGAATGGCGGTCGTCTCTCACTTAACCGCCGAGCGTTTTCGCGTCCGGGCCGGTTCACCAAGCCCTGACGCGCAAAAAAAATGAGGTTCCGAGCCAGTATCGCTGGAAAGCGTCCAAGCACTCGGGGCGGCCCAATCAATGGGGCCTACCCTTTATTACGGGCTTGGCAGGAGATTTGGCAAGCCTTCCGGTGCATTCGCCCCCAAAGGGTCACAAGCTTCGCTTAACCAGCGCGCATTAAGATTCCAGTAGCCATGGCGTATTTTTGGCTGAATCGGCTGGAATTGGGGGGGCCCCTAAGGAGCGAGCCGTAAGTGGCCGCGGTCCGTTGGGGCGAGGGAAGATGCGTCGAGGGAAGATGCGTAAAGTGCCTGTCTTGCTGGGAGCTTGGACCTTGGCCGTCCTGCTTGCGCTCCTGCTCGCTTCGGTCGGGATGTGGCCGCAACAGGCGCAGGCCGGCCCGCGCCCGACGATCGCCAACGATGCGCGGGTTGCCGGCGACCGGGTGCGCACCCGTTTCATCGCCGATCTGTCGAAGAAGGTGGAGGTCAACGTCTTTGCCCTCGCCGAGCCCTATCGCGTCATCGTCGATCTCCCCGAGGTGAGTTTCCAGATGCCGCCGGGACTCGGCACCGAGACGAGGGGGCTCGTGAGCGGCTATCGCTTCGGGCTGTTCGCCCCGGGCAAATCGCGCATCGTCATCGACGTGAATGGACCATTTCTCGTCGACAAGGCCTTCGTGCTCGATCCAAGGCCCGACCAGCCCGCCCGCCTCGTCGTCGACCTCGTCGCCACCGATCGTGCGACGTTTCTCGCCAAGCTCCGCGAGGCCAGCGCTAAATCGACTGCGGGCGAGGGAGCGGCGCCTCAGGCGCCCGCGCCGGCGGCAAGGCCCGCAAATGCAAAGCCCGTGGTGATCCTCGACCCCGGTCATGGCGGCGTCGACCCCGGCACGAGCAGCGCAAGCGGGGTCACCGAAAAGGAGGTGGTGCTCGCCTTTGCCAAGACGCTCAAGCAGAGGCTCGAGGCGAACGGCCAATATGACGTCTATCTCACGCGCGACGACGATCACTTCCTTGCCTTACGCGAGCGGGTGGAGTTTGCCCAAGGCAAGGGCGCGAATTTGTTCGTTTCCATCCACGCCGATTCTTTTCCGAAGCAGACCGCGGATGCGAGTGGCGCCACGGTCTACACTCTGTCGGAGCAGGCGTCAGACGACGAGGCCAAGGAGCTCGCGGCCAAGGAAAACTTTTCCGACGCCATCGCCGGGGTCGCGCTGCCGAGCGATTCTGACGAGGTGGTGGCGAATATTCTCATCGACCTCGCCCAGCGCGAGACCCAGAACCGCTCGCTGATATTCGCCAAATCGATCGTGGGAGGAATGAGCCGCGCCGACCTCCACGCGAAGGCTCTGAAATCGGCGGGGTTTCGGGTGCTGAAGGCGCCGGATGTGCCGTCCGTGCTGATTGAGCTTGGCTTCTTGAGCAATCCCGAGGATGAAAAGCAGCTCACCTCAGATAGCTGGCGTGGCACCATGGCTGACAAGGTCGCCGCGGCGGTCGATAGCTATTTTGCCAAACGGATGGCGCGCATGCCGTTCTAAGGCTCCGGCGTCTGAGCCGCCCCGCCGCACCCCGCCCAAAGAAGCGATCAATTCCAGCGACTGCAGCGTTTTGTTGCCATAATGTTGGCTAGGGTTGCCTTGCGCCCCCACAGGTGACTAAAAATCGGGGACGGGACGGATCTCACATGGACATCACGGCTCCAATCAAGCCGCCGGAGCAAAAGCGGCGGCGCAGGCGCGGCGGCTTCTTGCTGCGCTTCCTCGGCTTCATGTTCGCGGCCAGCATGATCGTCTTCGTCGCCGTGGCGGCGGTTGCGGCGTTCGTGCTGTGGAAAGTGTCGAAGGATCTGCCGGACTACGAGGTGCTCGCCAAATATGAGCCGCCGGTGATGACCCGCATTCACGCCAGCGATGGCAACCTGATCGCCGAGTTTGCCCGCGAGCGACGCATCTATGTGCCCTTTACCGCCATTCCCGACCGCGTCATCCAGGCCTTCATCTCCGCCGAGGACAAGAACTTCTATCAGCATGGCGGGCTCGACATTCAGGGCATCATCCGCGCCGCCGTCACCAATTTGAGCAGCATGCAGTCGGGCGGCCGCAAGGTCGGCGCCTCGACCATCACTCAGCAGGTGGCCAAGAACTTCCTGCTCACGAGCGACCAGACGATCGAGCGGAAGTTGAAGGAGGCTATCCTTTCCATCCGCATCGAGCGCGCCTTCACCAAGGAGCAAATTCTCGAGCTCTACCTGAACGAGATCTATCTCGGCGCTGGCGCCTATGGCGTCGCGGCCGCGGCGCAGACCTATTGGGATAAGTCTCTGCCTGAGCTCAGCATCGCCGATGTCGCCTATCTCGCCACGCTGCCCAAGGCACCCTCCAACTACAATCCGTTCAGATTTCCCGAGCGCGCGGTCGCCCGCCGCAACTGGGTGATCGACCGCATGGTCGAGAACGGCTACGCCACCAAGGAGGAGGGCGAGACCGCCAAGGCCCAGCCGCTCGGCGTCACCGTGCGCCAGAGCGGTACCAAGATCGTCGCTTCGGAATTCTTCGCCGAGGAGGTCCGCCGCGACATCCTCGATCTGTTCGGCGAAGACAAGCTCTATGGCGGCGGTCTTTCCGTGCGCACCACGCTTGACCCGTCAGCTGCAGCAGATCGGCCGCAAGACGCTGGTTGACGGGCTGGTCGCCTATGATCACCGCCATGGCTGGCGTGGGGTCGTGAAAAAGATCGACACCGCCGGCGATTGGGGCAAGACGCTCGCCGCCATCAATGTCTGGTCGGATATCGTCCCGTGGCGGCTTGCCGTTGTGCTCGACGCCAACAAAGATCAGGCCAAGATCGGCCTCCGCCCCGCGCGCACGTCAACCGGCGCGCTCTCCAAGGAGCGTGAGACCGGCACGATTCCGTTCAGCGAGGTGAAATGGGCGAGGCCCAAGTTGACGAACGGCATGGGCGCCAATCCCAGGGTGCTCACCGATGTGATCAAGCCTGGCGACGTCATCTATGTCGCGCCGCGCGAGCCGACCGACACGGAGAAGGACGTCACGGGACAGTGGTCGCTGGAGCAGGTACCGCAAGTCGGCGGCGCGCTTGTGGCGATGGATCCCCATACCGGGCGTGTGCTCGCTCTGGTCGGCGGCTTCAGCTTTGCCGAGAGCCAGTTCGACCGCGCCGTCCAGGCGCGGCGCCAGCCGGGCTCGTCCTTCAAGCCGATCATCTACACCGCGGCGATCGACAACGGCTACACGCCGGCGAGCATCATCGTGGATGGTCCAATTTGCCTCAGTCAAGGGGCGGGCATGCCGCAATGGTGCCCGAAGAACTATGAAGCCGGCGAGGCTGCCGGTCCCTCGACCTTGCGCTTCGGCATCGAGCATTCGCGCAACCTGATGACGGTCCGCCTCGCCAACGACATGGGCATGCCGATCATCTGCGAATATGCGCGGCGGTTTGGCGTCTACGACAATCTGATGCCGGTGCTGTCCATGGCGCTTGGCGCCGGCGAGACCACGCTGATCCGCATGGTGGGCGCCTATGGCATGATCGCCAATGGCGGCAAACAGATAAAACCCACGCTGATCGACCGGGTCCAGGACCGCTACGGCAGAACCATTTGGCGGCACGACCAG
Source organism: uncultured Alphaproteobacteria bacterium (assembly GCA_963804705.1). GTDB lineage: Bacteria > Pseudomonadota > Alphaproteobacteria > Rhizobiales > Methyloligellaceae > Methyloceanibacter. The sequence continues at coordinate 73,532 of CAWDRM010000018.1, read as the reverse complement.
CGCGATTGTCGCGATTGCTCCGCCCGAGAGTGGAGCGGCCAGGATGAGCCCGAGCTCGTCGACGACCGGGCCCAGATCGTCGATCCGATGACCTCGTACCAGGCGATCCACATCATGGAAGGCGTCATCGAGCGCGGCACCGCCATGAAGCTCAAGGTCCTGAACCGGCCGGTCGCCGGCAAGACGGGCACCACCAATGACGAGAAGGACGCCTGGTTCATCGGCTTCACCCCCGACCTCGTGGTCGGCGTGTATATCGGTTTCGACAATCCGTCGCCGCTCGGCCATGGCGAGACCGGCGGCAACGTCTCGGCACCGGTGGTGCGCGATTTCTTCAAGATCGCACTCGCCGACTCTCCGCCGATCCCGTTCCGCGCGCCGCCCGGCATCAAGCTGGTCCGCGTGAATTTGAAGACCGGCTTGCCGGCCGGACCCAATGACCCAAAGGCGATCATGGAGGCGTTCAAGCCGACCCAGGAGCCAACCGGTCTGGTCCCCGACGTGACCGACGGCAGCGACCAGGCTCAAGCCGGCGATTTTGGTCAGGCCGCGTCGGGCGAGCCGGGGCCCGCTCCAATCCCGGCTCAGGCGCCCGGACCGCCGCCTCAACCGTTCCCCACTCCGGGTAACGACCGGGCTTTGACATCGGGCACCGGCGGCCTCTACTAAACGTCGACTTCTCAAGACCCGTCGCCAGGTGCGTGAGCCCTGGCGACCTATTCCGTCATTTCCGAGCAGAGGACGCGATGCGCGCTGAAACCGAGGCTGTCATCAACGATATCAGACAGTCCCTGGCTCTGCTCAGGAGGCATCTTTGACCCCGATCAGGCAAAGGCGCGGCTAGCGGAGCTCGACCGCGAGGCCGAGGCACCGAATTTCTGGAGCGACGCGGCCCGCGCGCAATCCCTCATGCGCGAGCGCCAGCAGCTTGAAACCACGCTCTCGCGCTTCACCCGCCTTGCCCGCGAGCTCGACGACAATATCGAGCTGGTCGCTCTCGGCGAGGAGGAGGGTGACGCAAGCGTTGTCGCCGAAGCCGAGCACGCGCTGAAGAAGCTGCACGCCGAAGCCCATCAGAGCGAGGTGGAAGCGCTGCTGTCCGGCGAAGCCGACGCCAACGACACCTATGTCGAGATTCATGCCGGCGCCGGCGGCACTGAAAGCCAGGATTGGGCCCAGATGCTCGAGCGGATGTATATCCGCTGGGGGGAGGGGCGTGACTACAAAGTCGAGATCATCGGCGAGCATCCCGGTGAGGAGGCCGGCATCAAATCGGCGACCATCCTCATCAAGGGCGCCAATGCCTATGGCTGGCTGAAGACCGAGTCGGGCGTGCATCGGCTGGTGCGCATCTCGCCCTTCGATTCCAATGCCCGCCGCCACACGAGCTTTGCCTCGGTGTCAATCTACCCGGCCGTCGACGATACCATCGCCGTCGACATCGATGAGAAGGACGTGCGCATCGACACCTATCGTTCGAGCGGCGCCGGCGGTCAGCACGTCAACACCACCGACAGCGCCGTGCGCATCACGCACCTGCCGACGGGCATCGTGGTGCAATGCCAGAACGAGCGGTCGCAGCACAAGAACCGCGCCACGGCGTGGGCCATGCTCCGGGCGCGGATCTACGAGGCTGAGCTGAAGCGGCGGGAGGAAGCGGCGCAGGCCGCGGCCGCCGCCAAGTCGGACATCGGCTTCGGCCATCAGATCCGCTCTTACGTGTTGCAGCCCTATCAGCTGGTGAAGGATTTGCGCACGGGCGTGGAGAGCACCAATCCCTCCGCGGTGCTTGACGGCGATATCGATCGTTTCATCGAGGCGGCACTCGCCGAGCGCATTCACGGGGAAGAACGGTCAGCGTAAGACGCCGGTTCTCTCGCGACCTTGCCGCGGGCGAGCGCTCGCAATTATTCCGCGGCGCGCGTTTGCGGTTCGGGCCGGGACTCGGCTGCTGCGGCAGGCTTGTCGGCCGGTTGCACGGCGGTCGCGAGCGGATTGTCGGAGCGGCGGGACTTGCCTTCGAAATACGCGCCCTGCTCGATGGCCAAGCTCTGGTGGAAGATATCGCCTTCGACATGGGATTGCGCTTGCAGCGTGACGCGCAAGCCCCGGATCGAGCCCACCACGCGACCCCGCACGACGACGTCCTCGGCAACCACACAGCCCGTGATTTGCGATTTGTCGCCGAGCAGGAGCGAGCCGCAATGCACGTCGCCCTCGATTTCGCCGTCGACCTGAATCTCGCCTTTCGAGGTCACGTTGCCGATGATCGCCAAATCCTCGCCGATGATGGAGGGGACGAGTTTGCTTGGGCTCGAGCTTTTCACGTAGTTCGCCGGTCGCTCGGCAAATGGCGTGGTTTCGCTGGCCGGCCGGTCGGTCACTCGCTGAAAGGCGTCGCTGGCCAAATCCCGCTCCGGTTTCTTGGTGAACATGCCTCGTATCTCCTCAACAAACGCACCCCCTGTAGCGACGAATAAATTCGGCGCGCCGCCTCAGCACAAAGCAATAAAACCCTTGCCTCCCTGGTGAGATTTTGCCCCGCCAAGAGCAGCAAATCCTGCAATCACCTTTTTGCCAGAATACCGCCTCGTTCCCGGCTTGTCATTCGGGTTCTCCAGGCTTGGCGGTCAAAGATTGGCGTGTGGCTGCGACTCGGCTATCGCCTTCCTTTAGCCGACTTTCGTGCCTCTTATGAGCGTTGATTTTGTTGTCCTCGCCGGGGCTCGGCTGGGGCGGCAAGGGCTGGTTTTCCGGGGGATATCAAAAAGGGGCCATGAGCCAGCCGAGGCAGCGCTTGTCGCCCATAGCCAGGCTGCCGCTTGCGCTTTTGGGCTCCTTGCGCGCACTCCGCGCGAGCGTGGACGAGCGCCTGATCCCGGCCCTACGCCGCACGATTGAACGCCTCAAGTCCGATACAACCCTATCCGACCTGCGCCGCAGGCTCGAACGCTGGAAGGGCGGTAGCCTGCCCCGAATGAACCAGCCGATGGCCGGGGCGCTGGTCAAGATCTCCGAAGGACGCAGAGCTCTCCTCACTCTACCGGCCAGGGGCCGCGCCCTGGTCCAGCTGATGCCTCAGCCGGTCCAGGTTGAGCTCATGAAATTGCCCTCACGCGGCGCCCATGTCTGCCGCGAGATCTTCGCGGGCATCCTGGTCGTCGGCATGATCGTCATTGTCGGCGGCTATGGCCGGCTAGGCCGCGGCCCGATTTCGCTGCCGAGCCTTGTCCCCACCATCGAAGAGGCGATCAACGGGCAGCTTGCCGATCTCCACGTGAAGATCGACGACGCGATCCTGCAACGCTCGACCGAAGGTCCAGGGGTGGTGTTTCGGCTCCGCAACATCCGCCTGATCGACAAGGACGGCTCGATCATGGCGCAGGCGCCGTTCGCCGGCATCGGTATGAGCGGCGCCGCGCTCTTATCCGGCCGCATCGCGCCGGGCAGCGTCGATTTCATCGGCCCGAAGCTCGTCTTCTATGCCACCGACAATGGCCTCTCGCTCAGCTTCTACCGGCCGTCGACCGCCGGGGCCGAGACGCTGATGCACGGCTCGCTGGCGGAAAATGCGCAGACCGCGCCCACAAGCCCTCCGGCAACGCCGGCCGAGAGCGTCATCGCCAAGAGCGCGGGAGCGCCGTCGGCCGAGGATGCCGGGCGCCAGCTCGACGTGACACGAACCATCACCGAAGTGTTCGAGCAGGCGCGTCGCGGCAACACGTCCTACCTGACCCGCTTCGGCGTCAAGAATGCGGAAGTCGTGCTCGTCCGAGACGGCGCGCAGACCCTCTTGCAAGTCCCAGACTTCTCCATCGATCTCGAGCACACCGACCAGCGGAGCGTGCTCGTGGGTCAAGCCGATCTCGGCTCCAGCAAAGGCGATTGGCAGCTCGAGTTCCGGACCGAGCAGCGCTCCAAGCGCAAGAGCTTGTCCGTGACGGCGCTGATCAAGGACCTCGTCCCCTCTGGCCTCGCCGCGAACTTCCCCGGCGTGGCAGCGCTCAAGGTGCTCGACATGCCCGTCAGCGGCGAGACGAGCGTAGAGGTTTCGTCCGCGGGACGCTTCGTGGCGGGTGAGGCCAAGCTCACATTGGAGCGTGGATTCATCACGCCGCCTTGGGACCCGCTCAATGCGATGCTGGTCGATGAGGGCAATCTGCATCTGCGCTATGTCAAACAGGACGGGGTGGTCGAGATCGAGCCCTCGACCCTCAAATGGGGTCCCAGCGCGGCGACGGTCAGCGGGGAGTTCCGCCTGGTGGGCGCCGATAAGGATTCGCCGACGTGGGGCTTCAAGCTCAAGGCCACGGATGCCGTGCTTGCCGCCGAGGAGTTCGGGCTCGCGCCAATGAAGGTGGACGAGTGGTCGGCTGAAGGCACGGTCACGCCCGCCGGTGGCCGCATGACCCTTTCGCGTTTCGTGATCCGCGCCGGCGGCGCTTCGATCGAGCTTGCCGGCGACGTCGCCGATGCCCCCGGATCGCCGGAGGTGCATCTGACCGGCACGGTCAGCGCCATGCCACTCGACGTGCTCAAGCAGTTTTGGCCAAAATTTTTGGTAGGGGACGCGCGGTTGTGGGTCGGCGAAAGCGTACACGGCGGTCAGGTTCTTGGCGGCAAGGTCGCCATATCGTTGCGCCCAGGCGAGCTCGCGCAAGCCATGCAGGGCGGGGGCGTGCTTCCGCCCGAGGCGGTCAACGTCGACCTCGACCTGACCGACATGAGCATCACCTACATCCCCAAGATGCCGCCGGTGGTCACGCCGACCGCGAAGCTCAAAATCTCGGGGACGACGATGTCGGTTGACATTCCTGAAGGCAGGATTGCACTGCCTTCTGGCCAGGAGATCGCCCTTCATGACGGCCGCTACTTCATTCCCGACCTGCGGCAAAAACCGCAGCAGGCCGAAATCACCTTCAAGGGAAATGCAGCCACCGTGGCAGCGCTAGAGCTTCTCGACCACGAGCCGTTCGGCTTCATTCGCGCCATGAGCCTCAAGCCGGAATATTTCGGTGGCGCGGCCGAGGGCAGTTTCGCCTTCACCATACCGGTGCATTTCGGCGTTGAGTTCAAGGAGATCAAGCTGCTCGGCGCGGCGCGCGTCGAGAATGTCGTCGCCTCGAATGTGATCGCCAACCTGCCCCTCGAGGGGGGCGCGCTCGATGTGAACTTGACCGAGCAGGCGGTGGAGGCCAAGGGCGACATCCTGATCAAGGGCGTGCCGGCAAACCTGGTTTGGCAGCGCATCTTCGATAAGCCCGACGACCGGCAGCCGCCAATCAGAATCACCACGACCCTCGACGAGGGCGCGCGCGAGGCGCTTGGGCTCAAGGTCTCCCATTTGGTGCGCGGTCGGCTGCCCGTCGCCCTTTCGATCATGCGCGACGCCAAGGGCGCAGAGGCGATGAGCATGCAGGCCGACCTCACCAACGCCCAGCTCATCTTCGGCAATATGGGCTGGACCAAGCCGCCCGGGCGACGAGCCGCCATGCAGTTCGACGTGGCGCGGGCGGAGGACGGTTCGACCGACCTCAAGAACTTCAAGATCCAGGGCGACGATATCGCCATCGATGGCTCGATCTCGCTGGACCCCGAGCAACATCTCAAATCTTTCTATTTCTCCGACTTCTCCTTCGACAACCTCACCCATGTGGAGATCACTGCAAGGGTCGGCGAGGGAGATGTGCTTCTGATCGATGCCCATGGTCCGACCTATGACGGCAAGCAGTTCTTCCAGTCTTTGTTCTCGATGGGTCAGCTTGCCGAGGCCGCCGAGCCCCACGATCCCTTCAGCATCGATCTCACGGCCCGGCTCGGCACGGTGGTGGGCTTCTACGATACGAACCTCAGCGATGCCCAAGTGACGCTCAAGAAGCGCAACGGCCAGCTCGTTGCGCTTAACGCGGTGGGCAAGCTCAACGGCAAGGCTCAGATCGCGGTCAAGCTCGAGGACAACAACGGCACGCGAATGATTCGCGCCGAATCGCACGACGCTGGCGACGCCTTCCGCCTCATCGGCTTCTATCCCAAGGTCGAGGGCGGCGAGTCCTCGCTTGAGGTCAATCTCGACGCGGGTGAGGCCGGATACAAAACCGGGACGCTGTGGGCGCGGAACTTCGTGGTGCTCGGCGATGCCGTGGTGAGCGAGGCGCTGGACGATCCGCAGTCTACGGCGGCGTTGGGCGACCGCCGGAAGGAAGTCCGGCAGTCCCATATTTCCTTCGACCAATTGCGCGCGCCGTTCTCCGTGGGCAAGGGCGAGTTTCTGCTCAACGACGCCTATATGCATGGGCCCGCGCTCGGCGCCACCATGCGCGGCCGCGTCAACTTTAAAACGCAGACCATCAATCTCGGCGGAACGTATGTGCCTCTATACGGACTGAACTCGGCGCTTGGCGCCATCCCGATCCTGGGCGGAATCTTCGTGGGCAGGCAGGGCGAGGGCCTTGTCGGCATCACCTTCGCCATCCAGGGGAAACTCGACGATCCGAACGTCCTCGTCAATCCGATATCGGTGGTGGCCCCCGGCATCTTCCGCCAGATCTTCGAGTTCAGGGAGCAGGGGCAGAACGCGGCGGCCTCCGCGCCGGCCTCCTCGGCCTCCGATTTCGGGGCCGCGGCCGGGCGCTAACGCGATAGAGACTTAGACCGGGCGGATCAGCACGTGCCGCTTCTTGCCGAGCGACAGCTTGATGACGCCTTCCGGCGTTAGGTCGGCAAGGGTCAGCAGCCGCTTCTCGTCGGTCACCGCCACGTCATTCACCTTGAGGCCGCCGCCCTTGATTTGGCGCCGCGCCTCGCTGGTCGAAGCTACGAAGCCGACATGCGTATTGGCGGTCAGCACGCCCCAGCCTTTCACCAGTTCGGCGCGCGGTAGCTCGAAGGTGGGCAGCGTCTCGGACAGCGTGCCTTGCTCGAAGGTGGCCCGCGCGGTCGCCTCGGCGAGGTCGGCAGCATCACGGCCATGCAACAGGGCGGTCGCTTCCGTCGCGAGGATTTTCTTCGCCTCGTTCAGCTCGACGCCCCTAAGCTTGGCGAGCCTCTCGATCTCGGCAAGCGGTAGCTCGGTGAACAGCTTCAAGAAACGCTCGACGTCGGCATCCTCGGTGTTCCGCCAATATTGCCAATAGTCGTAAGCGCTGAGCATATCGGGGTTGAGCCACACGGCGCCCGACGCGGTCTTGCCCATCTTGGCGCCGGAGGCCGTGGTCAGCAGAGCCGTGGTCAGGCCGAACAGCTCGACGCCATCCGTCCGGCGTCCGAGCTCGATGCCGTTGACGATGTTGCCCCATTGGTCCGATCCGCCCATCTGCAAGCGGCAGCCCAGTCTCCGGTAGAGCTCGACGAAATCGTAAGCCTGCAGCACCATGTAGTTGAACTCGATGAAGGAGAGAGGCTGTTCGCGCTCCAGCCGCAGCTTCACCGAATCGTAGGACAGCATGCGATTGACGCTGAAATGGCGGCCATAGTCGCGCAGGAAATCGATATAGTTGAGCTCGTCCAGCCAATCGGCGTTGTTGATCATCAACGCATCGCTCGCTCCGTCGCCGAAGCTCACGAACTTGCCGAACGCCGACTGGATGCCGGCCACGTTGGCGGCGATGTCGGCGTCGCTCAACAGCTTCCGCGCCTCTTCCTTCCCTGAGGGGTCGCCCACCTTGGTGGTGCCGCCGCCGATGAGCACGATCGGCCGGTGGTCGGTCTGCTGCAATTTGCGCAGCATCATGATGCCGAGCAGATTGCCGACATGCAGGCTTGGCGCCGTGCAATCGAAGCCGATATAGCCGGTGAGGCGTTCCGTTCGCGCGAGCTTGTCCAGGCCGGCTTCGTCGGTGCATTGGTGCACGTAGCCGCGAGCCTCAAGCTCGCTCAGGAACTCCGATTTGGTCGTGCTCATGATGGCCGCGCCTCAAGAGCGAATCGTCAGGCCGCCGAGTTCTCGCTTCTTCCGCTTGCCGAGCCGCTTGTCGAGATAATCGTCGACCACCTCCATGAGGCCGTCCATGCGGCCCTCGAAGAAGTGGTTGGCGTCGGGCACAGTTGCATGCTCGATGACGATGCCCTTCTGCGTCTTGAGCCGGTCGACGAGCGCGCGGACCGACTCTGTCGGCACTACGCGATCCTTGGCGCCATTGACCATCAGGCCCGAAGAAGGGCAGGGGGCCAGGAAGGTGAAGTCGTAGAGATTGGCCGGCGGCGCGACAGAGATGAAGCCTTCGATCTCTGGCCGCCGCATCAGGAGCTGCATGGCGATCCAGGCGCCGAAGGAGATCCCCGCGATCCAGCAGGAGGACGCATCGGCATTATAGGCCTGCATCCAGTCGAGCGCGGTGGCGGCGTCCGCCAATTCGCCGGGACCGTTGTCGAACAGCCCCTCGCTCCGGCCGACCCCACGGAAGTTGAAGCGCAACACCGAGAAGCCCCGCCGCTGGAAGGCGTAATAAAGGTGATAGACGACCTGGTTATTCATCGTGCCGCCGAATTGCGGATGCGGGTGCAGGATGAGTGCAACCGGACCGTTCGGGGCGGGGTTATGATGGTAGCGGGCCTCGATCCTGCCGGCTGGGCCGCTGATATTGACTTCAGGCATGAATTACTGACCTCGAATGACGTTACTGGATGCGGGGGGCGGCAAGGGATGGACGCCGGGGGAAATGGGAACGCGAGCGCCGCAAACCTTGACTTTGCCGCTTGGGAAACCTATAGAAAACATAAGATTAGAATTGTTCCAAACAAGGGTGGCGCGGCGATCCGCGTTTGGAGTGATCTGAAGCCTCGGGCCGCGTGTCATAGCATGCGCGATGGCTCGCGCAAGCGTTAACCGGCGGTCCTCGGCCGCGAGCTTCCAGAGGCCATGACGATTCGCACCTATCTCGACTACAACGCCACCGCGCCGCTTCGGCCGCCGGTGCGCGACGCCATGATCGCGGCGTTCGCCACCTATGGCAATCCGTCGTCTGTTCACGCCGAGGGCAGGGCTGCGAGGGCGCTGATCGAGGCCGCGCGGATCAAGGTTGCGGCTCTCGCCGGCGCGCGCTCGGAAGAGGTGATCTTCACCAGCGGCGGCAGCGAGGCGAATGCTCTTGCGCTCGCCCCCCAACCCGGCGACGCCTGGCAGTGTTACATGTCCGTGGTGGAGCATCCCTCCGTGCTCGCCGGCGGCAGGTTTTACCGCGAGAGCACGACCCGCATCCCCGTCACCCGCGACGGCGTGATCGACCTCGATGCGCTTGCGAGCGAGCTCAAGAAACACCATCTCGGAGGATGGAGGCCTTTCGTTTCGCTGATGGCGGCCAATAACGAGACCGGCGCCATCCAGCCGGTCGCTACCGCGGCCGAGATCGTTCATGCGGTGGGCGGTTTGCTGCACACCGACGCGGTCCAGGTCGCTGGCAAGCTGGCGCTTAATTTCACCGCGCTGGGCGCCGACATGCTGAGTTTGTCCGCGCACAAGCTCGGCGGGCCGAAAGGCGTTGGCGCTCTCATCCTGCGTCATGGCGTTGCCGTCGAGCCCTTGATCAAGGGTGGCGGCCAGGAGCGACGGCACCGGGCAGGCACCGAGAATGTCGCCGGCATCGTCGGCTTCGGCGTGGCGGCGGAGCTGGCACTCGCGGAATTGGACAAAGCCTCCGGCCTCGCCAGGCTTCGCGACGGACTGGAGGCAAAGGCGCTTGAGATCGCGCCGGATGCGATCGTGCTGTCGGGGCGGGTTGAGCGCCTGCCCAATACGAGCTGCGTCGCCGTCCCCGGCACCAAGGCCGAGACGCTGGTCATCGGGCTCGATCTCGCGGGTGTCGCGGTGAGCTCAGGCAGCGCCTGCTCGTCGGGCAAGGTCGAGGCCTCGCATGTCTTGAGCGCCATGGGCGTGGCCCCAGAGCTTGCCGAAGGTGCCATCCGGGTGAGCCTTGGTTTTGGCAGTGAGAGTGCCGATATCGAGAGGTTCCTGGGGGTGTGGAGCGAGTTGATCAGGCGGATGCGCAAGCGTCAGCAGGCGGCGTAGAGGCCGCGAGATGAAGAGGAATTTGGAGTAGAGCCATGCCGGCAGTGCAAGAGACGGTCGCCCGCGTCCGCGAGATCGACGTCGACAAGTACAAATATGGCTTCGTCACCGACATCGAGTTCGATAAAGGCCCCGAAGGGCCTCAGCGAGGACGTGGTCCGCTTCATCTCGGCGAAGAAGCACGAGCCCCTCTGGCTGCTCGATTGGCGGCTCGACGCCTATCGCCGTTGGCTCACCATGCAGGAGCCGACTTGGGCCAATGTCGTTCATCCCAAGATCGATTTCCAGGAGCTCTATTACTATTCCGCGCCGAAAAGCACCGAAGGGCCGAAGAGCCTCGCCGACGTCGATCCGGAGCTGCTCGAGACCTATGCCAAGCTCGGCATCCCGCTGAAGGAGCAGGCTGTACTCGCCGGCGTGCAAGGCGCGCCCCGCGTGGCGGTAGACGCGGTGTTCGACAGCGTCTCGGTGGTCACCACCTTCAAGGAGGAGCTAGCCAAGGCCGGCGTCATCTTCTGCTCGATCTCGGAAGCGGTGCAGAACCACCCCGAGCTCGTGCGCAAATATCTCGGCTCGGTGGTGCCGAGCACCGACAATTTCTACGCTACCCTTAACTCGGCGGTCTATTCCGACGGCAGCTTCGTCTATGTGCCGGAGGGCGTCCGCTGCCCGATGGAGCTCTCCACATATTTCCGCATCAACGAGAAGAACACCGGCCAGTTCGAGCGCACCCTGATCATCGCCGACAAGGGTGCCTATGTCAGTTATCTCGAAGGCTGCACCGCGCCGATGCGCGATGAGAACCAGCTCCATGCCGCCGTGGTCGAGCTGGTCGCGCTCGACGACGCCCAAATCAAATATTCCACCGTGCAGAACTGGTACCCTGGCGACAAGCAGGGTAAGGGCGGCATCTACAATTTCGTCACAAAGCGGGGCGACTGCCGCGGCAGGAACTCGAAAATTTCCTGGACGCAGGTGGAGACCGGCTCCGCCATCACCTGGAAATATCCAAGCTGCATTCTGCGGGGCGACGGCTCGCAGGGTGAGTTCTACTCGATCGCCATCTCCAACGGCTATCAGCAGGTGGATTCCGGCACCAAGATGATCCATCTCGGCCGTGACACGTCGAGCCGCATCATCTCCAAGGGCATCGCCGCCGGCCATTCCAACAACACCTATCGCGGCCTCGTCTCGGCCCATCGCCGGGCGGCGAACGCGCGTAACTTCACCAATTGCGACTCGCTCCTCATCGGCGACAAATGCGGGGCGCATACCGTGCCCTATATCGAGGCGAAGAACGCGTCGGCCACCTTCGAGCACGAGGCGACCACGTCCAAGATCTCTGACGACCAGCTGTTTTACTGCGTGAGCCGCGGGCTTTCGGCGGAGGAGGCGGTGGCGCTGATCGTCAACGGTTTCGTCCGCGACGTGTTGCAGCATCTGCCCATGGAATTCATGGCCGAGACGCAGAAGCTGATCGGCATCAGCCTAGAGGGCAGCGTTGGGTAGTCACGGGCATAACCACCCACACCGCGTCATGCCCGACCTTGTGCCGGGCATCCATGAATTTCGATGCAAGGGAAATGACGTGGATGGCCGCGACAAGCCCGGCCATGACGAAACATTAGGACTCTGTGCCAATCGGTTAGAGAAGAATCGTAATGCTTGAGATCAAGAATTTGCACGTCAATGTTGATGGCCGGGAGATCCTGAAAGGCCTCGACCTCGAGCTGCCAGCGGGACAGGTGCACGCCATCATGGGCCCCAACGGCTCCGGCAAGTCGACGCTCGCTTATGTGCTGGCCGGCAAGCAGGACTACGAGGTCACCGCCGGCACCGTCACCTGGAACGGCCAGGACCTGCTCGCCATGGGTCCGGCCGAACGCGCCGCCGCGGGCGTCTTCCTCGCCTTCCAATATCCCATGGAGATTCCGGGCGTCGCCACGCTGACCTTCCTGCGCACGGCGGTGAACGCGGTGCGGAAGGCGCGTGGAGAGCCCGAGCTTTCGACGCCCGACCTGTTGCGGCTGGTGCGCGAGAAGGCAAGCGAGCTCAAGATCGATCCCGAGATGCTGCGGCGCCCGCTCAATGTCGGGTTCTCCGGCGGCGAGAAGAAGCGGAACGAGATCCTGCAGATGTCGCTGCTCGAGCCCTCGCTTTGCGTGCTGGACGAGACCGATTCCGGCCTCGACATCGACGCCGTGCGCATCGTCGCCGAGGGGGTGAACGCGCTTCGGTCGCCGACCCGCGCCATGCTCGTCATAACCCACTACCAGCGGCTCCTCGATTACATCGTGCCGGACCGGGTGCATGTCCTCTCCGACGGCAGGGTGGCGCGCTCTGGCGGTCCTGAGCTTGCGCTTGAGCTCGAGCAGTCGGGCTATGCCGAGTTCGGCGACGCGGCCGCCTAGGGGAGCGATCAGCATGGAGCTCCCAGTCAAGCAGTTCCAGACGCGGGCCGAGCAGGCTTATCTCGACCTGTTCAGTGCCGCCGAGCAGGCGCTGCCAGGGGCAGGCAACCCATGGGCCGCCGACCTCCGCGCCAAGGCGATCGACGCCTATGCCGCGCTCGGACTGCCGCACCGCCGGGTCGAGGCGTGGAAATATACCGATCTCCGCTCGCGGCTGACCGAGCCGCACCCGCTGGCGCGCGCCACCGGCAGGCCGCTCAGCGATGCCGAGCTGAGCGAAATGCTTGGCGCCGACATCGCCAAGCTCGCAAGCTACCGGTTGGTCATCCTGGAAGGCGAGCTCAGGGCGGAATTGTCCGATATCGCCGCGCTGAAAGCCGCCGGCGTCGAGGTCGCCTCGCTCACCGAGGCGCTGCAGAAGCCGCCGCGCTGGCTGAAGTCAGCGCTCGGCAAGGTCAATCCGCAAGACCGCGATCCTGTCGTGGCCCTCAATCTCGCGCTGATGAGCGGCGGCGTGGCGTTGCGCCTCGGCAAAGGGGTGACGCTGGAGAAGCCCGTCCATCTCATCCATCTCGACGGCGGGCTCGAGCCGTCAAGCGTGCTCACGCGCAGCGTCGTCGTCCTCGAAGACGGCGCATCGCTCGACCTCGTGGAAAACTATGGCGGCCTCGGGGGGAGGGAGCTGCAGCGGAATGCGGTGACCGAAATGGTTGTCGGCGACAAAGCGAGCGTTAATCATTTCAAGCTGCAGCGGGAGAGCAAGGACGCGTTTCATCTCGTGACCTGGCTGGTCAGGCTTGGCTCGGATGCCCGCTACCAGGCCTTTCAGTTCTCGGCCGGTGCGGCGCTCTCCCGTAGCCAGATCTACGCCTGCTTCGCGGGTGAGGGCTCGTCGCTCGACATCTCCGGCGCGCTTCTGATGCGAAACCACCAGCATTGCGACACCACCCTGGTCGTCGAGCATCGCGTGCCGCGCTGCACCAGCCGCGAGCTGTTCAAGGCCGTGCTGGACAACGAGGCGCGCGGCGTTTTCCAGGGCAAGATCATCGTCTCGCCCGGGGCGCAGAAGACTGACGGCAAGCAGATGGCGCAAGCGCTCCTGCTGTCGGAGACGGCTGAGTTTGATTCAAAGCCCGAGCTTGAGATCTTCGCCGACGATGTGGTCTGCGGCCACGGCTCGACCTCGGGTCAAATCGACGACGAGCTGCTGTTCTACCTCGAGGCGCGCGGCATCCCGGAGGCCGAGGCCCGCGCGCTCCTGATCCAGGCCTTTGTCGGCGAGGCGGTCGATCGGATCGAGCATGAGGGCCTGCGCGACGCTTTGGGCAGGGCCACCGCTAACTGGCTTGGCGCCGCATTCGACTGACGGCGGAGGAGTCCCATGACGATCTTGCCGAAATCGACACCCGCGCTGACCGGCAAGCCCGCTTACGACGTCGAGGCCATCCGCGCCGATTTCCCGATCCTTCGGCAGGAAATCTATGGCAAGCCGCTCGTCTATCTCGACAATGGCGCCTCGGCGCAGAAGCCGAAGGTCGTGCTGGAAACCATCCAGCGCGCCTATGCCGAGGAGTACGCCAACGTCCATCGCGGCCTGCACTATCTCAGCAACCTCTCCACCGCCAATTTCGAGAAGGCGAGGGAGACGGTGCGGCGTTTCCTCAATGCGCGCTCCGACGCCGAGATCATCTTCACCCGCAATGCCACCGAAGCCATCAACCTCGTGGCCAGCTCCTATGGCGGGCCGCATATCGGCGAGGGCGACGAGATCGTGCTCTCCATCATGGAGCACCATTCCAACATCGTGCCCTGGTATTTCCTGAAGGAGCGGCAGGGCGCGGTCTTGAAATGGGCGCCGATTTCCGATGACGGCGAGTTCCTGCTCGACAAATTCGAGGCACTGCTCGGTCCCCGCACCAAGATGGTTGCCATCACCCAGATGTCGAACGTGCTCGGCACCATCGTGCCGATCAAGGAGGTGGTGCGGCTGGCGCATGCCCGCGGCATTCCGGTGCTGGTCGATGGCGCCCAAGGCGCCGTGCATCTTCCCGTCGACGTGCAGGACCTCGATTGCGACTTCTACGCCTTCACCGGCCATAAGCTCTACGGCCCGACCGGCATCGGCGTGCTCTACGGCAAGAAAGAGCTGCTTGAGGCCATGCCGCCCTATCAAGGCGGCGGCGAGATGATCGGCACGGTGACCACCGACCGCATCACCTATGCCAAGCCGCCCCACCGCTTCGAGGCGGGCACGCCCGGCCATCGTCCAGGCGATTGGGCTCGGTGCGGCAATAGATTATGTCGAGGGGGTAGGGCGCGAGCGCATCAAGGCCCATGAGGACGCGCTTCTGGCCTACGCCATGGAGCGCCTTGGCGAGCTCAACTGGCTCCGCATCTTCGGGCACGCCAAGCCCAAGGGCTCGATCATCTCCTTCGAGATGGAAGGCGCGCACCCCCATGACGTGAGCACGATCCTCGATCGCTACGGCGTGGCGGTCCGCGCCGGCACCCATTGCGCCGAGCCGCTGCTCGCGCGCTTCGGTGTCACCTCGACAGCGCGCGCCTCCTTCGCCATGTATAATACGTTCGAGGAAGTCGATAGGCTGGTCGAGGCGCTGCACAAAGCGCGTGAGATGTTCGTTTAAGGCGAGTGGCCGAAATGACTGAAAAGATTCAGGAGAGCGAGGGCAGGGCTCAAGCCGCCGAGGCGCCGGCGGAGGCGAACCCATCCCTCGATGTTGAGGGCGCTGCCCCGTCGGTTGAAGCCGGAGGGGCTGCGGCCCCGGCCAGCCCTGCGCCCGAGCACGACCAGCTCAAGGACGATCTCGTGGCGGCCATCAAGACCGTTTTCGACCCGGAAATCCCGGTCGATATCTATGAGCTTGGCTTGATCTACCGCCTCGACGTCGACGATGCGCGCAATATCGAGGTGGATATGACGCTCACCGCGCCCGGATGCCCCGTCGCTGGCGACATGCCGGGCTGGGTGCACAACGCGATCTCCGCCGTCCCTGGCGTGGGTATCGTGAAGGTCAATCTGGTCTTTGACCCGCCCTGGGACCCGAGCCGCATGTCGGACGAGGCGCGCCTTGCCCTCAATATGTTCTGAGCGTTCGACTTGAATAGGACGGCGACTTGCCCCAAGTTTCACCCATGACCAGCCATGCCCGACCGAAGCTCCTCACTTTGACCGACGCCGCTGCCGGGCGCATCAGCGCGCTTTTGGCCTCTTCCGGTAAGGACCTTGCCGGCGTTCGCATCGGCGTGAAGAAGGGTGGCTGCGCCGGCATGGAATACACCATGGAATATGCCGAGACCCGCGCGCCCCATGACGAGCTGATCGAGGACAAGGGCGTGCGCCTCTTGATCGATCCCACCGCCATCCTGTTCCTGCTCGGCACCGAGATGGACTACCGCACCGACCGCTTGGGCTCGGGCTTCGTTTTCAACAACCCGAACCAGACCAGCGCCTGCGGTTGTGGTGAATCCGTGGCGCTGACGCCAGCGGCAGACGCTAGCCTCGAAGAGGCTGGCCGCGGCTGAAGCTGACGCCAGGGCGATCGCCCGGGCGCGTCGTTCAGGCTGACAAATTTTCCAAACGAGAGAGATAGAAAACGATGACCGGGACAGGCCCGGCCATGACGAGGGCTTTTTATACCTCGACAAAAGCGGCGCTTATTCCGAGGGGCGCACGGAGCGGGTCATGAAGGCCGGGACATGCTCGCCCATGCCGCGCTCTCTGCTGCGGGGAGCTTGTTGCGGGGGCTTGGGTGCGGGCCGATGCGCAGGCTTGCCGTGGGAAGCAGTGGCGGCAGACCCATAAACATGGGGTCGGCGTGGCTTGCGTGGACTTGGGCGGATGATCCCGCTTCTCCTGACGCTGCGGTTGGGTTGCCGCGGGTGCCGAAGGCCTGGCGTCTTGCCGGTGGGGCGGCGCGACATGCGCCGCTTTTGGCGGCTGCTCGCGCCGCTCTGAAGCTTGCGGCTGAACCGGCTTGCGGTACTCGCTGCTTGGCGCCCGATCCTTGCTAGGAGCAGCCCGCCCTGACCGGACCCGAAGCTGGGCCGCCGTTGCCCTTATGGCGATTCGCGGGTCCGCGCTGATGCCGACCATTGGAACGCTCGCGCTCCTCGGGGGGTCGCGCCAATTCGGCGCTGGTCGGTTGGCCGTCGATCCACGGAATGTCCTGGCGGAGCAGCTTCTCGATGGCCCGCAGCGCCTTGATATCCTTGGGCGTGACCAGGGTAGCGGCGAAGCCTTCGCGGCCGGCGCGGCCGGTGCGTCCGATGCGGTGGATATAGTCTTCAGGATGGATCGGGACGTCGTAATTGAAGATGTGGCTGACGTCGGGGATATCCAGCCCGCGGGCCGCAACGTCGCTCGCGGCCAGAAAGGCGATGGAGCCGTTGCGGAAGGCATCGAGCGTTGCCGTCCGCTGATGCTGGTCCATGTCGCCATGCAGCGCGCCGGCGTTGAAGCCGTGGCGCAGCAGCGAGCGGAGCAGAATGCCCACATCTTTCTTGCGGTTGCAGAAGATGATGGCGTTCTTGACGTTGATTTCCCGCATCAGCGCTCTTAGCGCCTCGCGCTTGCCCGCCGCATCGTCCGGCGCCTTTTTCAGCCGCTGCACGATGGTCGTAGCGGCGGGGGCGAGCGGCGCGATCTCGATGCGCTCGGGCTGGTGCAGGAAGCTGTCGACGAGACGCTGGATTTCAGGCGGCATGGTTGCCGAGAAGAACAGCGTTTGCCGAGTGAAGGGGAGGAGTTTGCAGATGCGCTCGACATCCGGGATGAAGCCCATATCGAGCATGCGGTCCGCCTCATCGATGACGAGGATCTCAATGCCATTGAGCAAGAGCTTGCCGCGCCCGAAATGGTCGAGCAGCCGGCCCGGTGTTGCGATCACCACGTCGGCGCCGCGATCGAGCTTGCGGTCCTGGTCGTCGTAGGAGACCCCGCCGATCAGCAGCGCTACGGTGAGATTGTGGTTCTTGCCGAGAATTTCGAAATGCTCGGCGACCTGCGCCGCAAGCTCGCGGGTAGGCGCCAGGATCAGCGAGCGCGGCATGCGGGCGCGGGCTCTGCCCCGCTCCAGCCGCGTCAGCATCGGGAGGACGAAGGAGGCGGTCTTGCCGGTGCCGGTCTGGGCGATGCCAAGCACGTCGCGACCGGCGACGGCATGAGGCACGGCTTGCGCTTGGATGGGGGTGGGGGCGTCGAAGCCTGCCGCCGTGACGGCGGACAAAACCTTTGGACTTAAGCCAAGTTGTGAAAAGCTCATGCGTTAGCAGAACAATCGCGGGCCCGAAGCGCCACGCGCGTCTCTTTCATTAGTAATAGCGCAAATCTTGCTGCAACGATTCGTGTGGCTTGCGCAAGGTACCACACAAAACAATAAGGCCAATCGGCCTCGTAATCCCTTCCGCTCACATAAGGGGCCGGGGCAACGCGCGCAAGGGGCAAAAGGCCGCTTACCCAAGTTGTCGGGGATAAGCGCCACCGCATCTAATCATCCTTGGGGACGTTGGACGGCGCCTTCGCGGCTGGAGCTTCTGCGTCTTTCGGCGGCGGGCCCGCCGGGCCCTTCGGCGGCGCCTTCGTCATGGCGCAGGTGCCTGGCAGGCCGGCTTTGACATACAGCGTGATGTCCTTATCGGCGTCGAAATCGTACGAACTCACGATCACCGTGACCTCATTGTCCTTGTTCTCCTCGTCGTCGATTTCGATCGAGGCGTTCGCCAGGTTCTGATCGTTGACCTCCTTGACCGGTACGGTCTTCACCACCGTGGGGATGGGGTTGTCATTGGAGAGGGCGAGCCACTGCAGATACACATGGGCGCCAAAGTTCTTCTCGTCGCCGGACATGATCACGAAGGCGCGATAGAAGCCGCCTTTCTTGTCGGCCGCCCATGATCCGCCGCTGACCACGTCGGCGACCTCCGGCGGAATGCTTTCGACCAGCTTAGTGTCGTCGTCCGCCGCCGCTGGCGAGGCCAAGGGGACGAAGCGCAAATGCCATAAGGGCGGCGGCACGGAGGATGGTCGTGAGCATGATGGACTCCCCATGTTCGAGCTTCGGATACGCGCCGTCTGAACCAGCATTGCTAAGGCAAGCTATCATGCCGGGTTATAGAGTATTGCGCCTCATTGTGACAGAGTGAGAGACCCCGTTTGCGATGCGACCCGCCCGCGGGCGATCCTCATGCAACTGTAGCGAGACGATCATGCATGACTATGCCGATGTGGTGGTGAAACCCCCGCTTCTGTTCGCGGGCGCGCTCGTGCTTGGCTGCCTGTTGAGCTGGCTCGTTCCGCTCGGCCCGGGACTTGGCTCGGCGAATGGACGCGCGCTTGCCGTCGGCGGAAGTCTCGCCCTGATCGGCTTTGCTCTGGCGGCGCTCTCGGTGCGCGAGTTCCGGCGCGCGGGCACCAGTGTGCTGCCGGGCGATCCGTCCACGATGCTGGTCGACACCGGCCCCTACCGGTTCACGCGGAACCCGATCTATATCGGCATTGTGATTTTCTATTTCGGCCTGGCCATCGTGCTGACCAGCGCGTGGATGCTGCTGCTGTTGATCCCGGTGCTGATCGTCTTGCAGCGCGGCGTCGTCGAGCGCGAGGAGGCCTATTTGCAAGCCAAGTTCGGCGACGCCTATCGCAAATACCAGACGCGCGTGCCGAGGTGGTTGTGAGCCGTCGACGCCGTTTTCAAATATCCAGCTCGTCGGGCTTGGCGAATTCGGC
This sequence comes from uncultured Alphaproteobacteria bacterium, assembly GCA_963804705.1. GTDB lineage: Bacteria > Pseudomonadota > Alphaproteobacteria > Rhizobiales > Methyloligellaceae > Methyloceanibacter. The sequence goes on along the minus strand of CAWDRM010000018.1, from coordinate 54,373 downwards.
GCGCTCCTGGATGAAGAGGAAGCGGGCCTCCGGCTTGTTGCCCATGAGCTGATCCACGACATTGGCCGTCAAGCTCGCTTCGTCCTCGGCAATCTCCACCTGGAGCAGCGTGCGGACGCTCCTGTCCATGGTGGTCTCTTTGAGCTGTTTCGGCAGCATCTCGCCCAAGCCCTTGAAACGGGAAACTTCGACCTTGCCCCTGCCGTTGAACTCCGACTTGAGCAGCTCCTCCTTATGGGCGTCGTCCCGCGCGTAGACGGATTTGGCCCCCTGGCTCAGCCGGTAGAGCGGCGGCACCGCGAGGTAGAGGTGCCCGCCATCGATCAGCCCGCGCATCTCCTGGTAGAAGAAGGTGATGAGCAGCGAGGCGATGTGCGCGCCGTCCACATCCGCGTCGGTCATGACGATGACCTTCTCGTAGCGGAGGTCCTCATCGCGGTAGCGCGCGCCCGTGCCGCAGCCGAGCGCCTGCACGAGATCGGCGAGCAGCTGATTGTCGGCAAGCTTGGTCGAGCTTGCGTTCGCCACGTTGAGGATCTTGCCCCGAAGCGGCATCACCGCCTGGCTTGCGCGGTCGCGCGCCTGCTTGGCCGAGCCGCCGGCCGAATCTCCCTCGACGATGAAGATCTCGGTGCCTTGCGCGCCGCTGAACGAGCAGTCGGCGAGCTTGCCGGGAAGCCGCAAGCGCCGGGTCGCCGTCTGCCGCCCGATCTCCTTTTCCTTCTTGCGGCGGAGCCGGTCCTCGGCGCGGTCGACGACCCAATCGAGCAGCCGATTGGCTTGGGTAGGATTGGCCGTGAGCCAATGATCGAAGGCATCGCGCACCGTGGTCTCGACGATGCGGGTCGCTTCCTGGCTCGCCAGCCGATCCTTGGTCTGGCCCTGGAACTCAGGCTCGCGCATGAACAGCGAGAGGAGCGCGCCGGCGGTGGCAAGCACGTCCTCCGCGGTCACTTGGGCGCTGCGCTTGTTGCCGGTGAGCTCGCCATAGGCGCGCAAGCCCTTGACCAGAGCAGAGCGCAAGCCCGCCTCATGGGTGCCCCCGTCGGGGGTGGGCACGGTGTTGCAATAGGAATTGAGGAATCCGTCCTCGCCCGCGACCCAGGCGACCGCCCATTCCACCGCGCCGTGGCCTTCGCGTCTGCTGCTTCTGCCGGTGAAGAATTCCTTGGTGACCGTCTCCTGTCCCTCGATGCGGCTGGCGAGAAAATCCTTGAGCCCGCCGGGGAAATGGAACACCGCGCTTTCCGGCGTCTCCTTGTCGCCGGCGAGCGCGCGTTGCGCGCAAGACCAGCGGATCTCGACGCCGCCGAACAGATAGGCCTTGGAGCGCGCCATGCGGAACAGCCGCGCTGGACTGAACACCGCTCCCTTGCCGAAAATCTTGGGGTCCGCCTTGAAGCGGATCTTGGTGCCGCGGCGGTTCTTCACCGGTCCGAGGGCTTGCAGCGGGCCGTCGGGTTGCCCGCGCGTATAGGTCTGCCGGTAGAGCTTCTGACCCCGCGCCACCTCGACCTCGAGGCTCTCCGACAAGGCGTTGGCCACCGAGACGCCGACGCCATGCAGGCCGCCGCTCGTGTTGTAGACCTTGGAGTTGAACTTGCCCCCCGAATGCAGCGTGGTCATGATGACCTCGAGCGCGGACTTGTTCTTGAATTTGGGATGCGGGTCGACGGGGATGCCGCGCCCATTGTCGGTCACGCTCAAGAACCCGTCGTCTTCTAGCTCGACCTCGATGCGGTTGGCGTGACCCTCGACCGCCTCGTCCATGGCGTTGTCGAGCACCTCGGCGAAGAGGTGGTGCATGGCCTTCTCGTCGGTGCCGCCGATATACATGCCGGGGCGCCGGCGCACGGGCTCGAGCCCCTCCAGCACCTCGATATCGGCGGCGGTGTAGGCGTCCTCGGCGCCGCCCGCCGCCCGCTTGCCGCTTTTGGCGGTCTTGGCGCTTTGGCGGATGGCGATCGGAGTCTTCTTCAGCTCATTCTCGAGCTTGGCGAAGAGGTCGCGTGATGGTGCGGTTTTGCGCATGGGGTCTGGGCGCCGGATGCGAACGAATCTCTTTGAACAAGGGGACTTTTGCTAGCTCGCACGCGTCTGCGGCTTTTTCAAGGGTCGTGCCCCGAGGCCAGCCGCCTGTGCGCCTCTGGCCCTGTTGCGGAAAGGCATCGGCCTTCGCCATATGCGAAGGCCACACGCACCAAAGGAAGGCTCTGATGGCGGAAGCAACTCCGATTTGCAATTTCGGCTGGAAAGCCCCGGACTTCGAGCTTCCTGCGGTCGACGGCAAGACCTATAGCCTCGACGCCGTCAAGGGTGAGAACGGCACGCTGGTGATGTTCATCTGCAATCACTGCCCCTATGTGAAGGCGGTGATCGACCGGGTCGTGCGCGACGCGAACGAGCTCAAACCTTACGGGATCAATACCGTCGCCATCTCGTCCAACGACGCCGTTCACTACCCCGAAGAACTCATTCGACAACATGGCGCGGTTTGCCAAGCAGCACGGCTTCACCTTCCCCTATCTCTATGACGAGAGCCAGGAGGTTGCCCGCGCCTATGACGCGGTCTGCACGCCTGACTTCTTCGGCTTCAACGGCAAGCTCGAGCTGCAACTATCGCGGCCGGCTCGATGCGAGCCGCAAGGAGGCAGGGCCTTCGGACGCCCGCCGGGAGCTGTTCGAGGCGATGAAGGAAATCGCCAAGACCGGCCAAGGCCCGCGCCAGCAGACACCCTCCATGGGCTGCTCCATCAAGTGGAAGGCCGCCTAGCGCTTCTCCTCACCCTGAGGAGGCCGCGGAACGCGGCCATCTCGAAGGGCGAGCCGGCCTCCATGCTTCGAGACGCGACCTTGCGGCCGCTCCTCAGCATGAGGAGCCAGCGCTCGCGTGAGGCTTTCCGCGCATTAACCTCCCGCTAAGCAAGTCGCTTTCCCGTTTGTTTACGGGCGCTCCCTACAATTTGCCTCAAATGCGGGGGAGTTCGGCATGACGATCATGCGCTACGCCATTCTCTTGACGCTCGCGGCAGCATCGCTCTGCGCACTGATCAGCGTGAGCGCCGATAGCGGCGAGAGGTTCCTGGTCGATGCGGGCCAAAGCGGCGCCGATCCGAAAGACCTGTTCCTTTGGATGCTCGGCGGCATCGCGCTCGTCACCAGCCTGTCGCTGTGCCGGTTCGTGGTGTTCGGCATCCCGTCGATGCTCGGCAGTTGGTACACGAGCAACAAGCAATGGCTTTGCATCCTCCTGCTCAGCGGACTGATTTGGGGAGTTGTCCATCTGATGTAGGGGCGACGATTTTAGACGGGGGAGCCTGGCAGGGGGCAATTGGTATCGCTCCTTCCGCGTCCTAAGGGGGTACGCGGGGAGCGGCCAAAAGGCCAAACAGGCCGGGCGGAAAGTGGGGCGGCCATGTCGGCCGCCCCATTCGTTTTGGTGTCTCGATTGCGCGCGCGCGCGAGTGGCGGTCAGACGCTGTAATACATGTCGAACTCGATCGGGTGCGGCATCATCTCGAAGCGCTCCACCTCTTCCATCTTGAGCTCGAGATAGGCATCGATCGCGTCGTCGGTGAACACGTTGCCCTTCTTCAGGAAGGCGCGGTCCTTATCGAGCTCCTCGCAGGCCTCGCGCAGCGAGCCGCACACCGTCGGCACCTTCTCCAGCTCCTCCGGCGGCAGATCGTAGAGGTTCTTGTCGATCGGATCGCCCGGATTGAGCTTGTTCTCGATGCCGTCGAGGCCGGCCATGAGCATGGCGGCGAAGGCGAGATAGGGATTGGCGGCGGGATCGGGGTAGCGGACCTCGACGCGCTTGGCCTTTGGTCCTGACCCGAGCGGAATGCGGCAGCCGGCCGAGCGATTGCGCGAGGAGTAGGCGAGCAGCACCGGCGCCTCGTAGCCCGGCACCAGCCGCTTATAGGAGTTGGTGGTCGGGTTGGTGAAGGCGTTGAGCGCCTTGGCGTGCTTCAGGATGCCGGCGATATAGAATAACGCGATATCGGACAGGTCGGCGTATTTGTCGCCGGCGAAGATCGGCGTGCCGTCCTTCCAGATCGACTGGTGGGTATGCATGCCCGAGCCGTTATCGCCAAAGACCGGCTTCGGCATGAAAGTCAGGCGGTCTTGCCGTAGGCCTGCGCCACGTTGTGGATCACGTATTTATAGATCTGCATCGAGTCGGCCATCTTCACCAACGGTCCGAACTTGATGCCAAGCTCATGCTGCGCGGCGCCCACCTCGTGGTGATGCTTCTCGGTGACGACACCCATGTCCGCCATCACGCTCAGCATCTCCGAGCGGAGGTCTTGCGCCGAGTTGATCGGGGGCACCGGGAAATAGCCGCCCTTGGTGCGCGGCCGGTGACCGAGATTGCCCATCTCATATTCGGTGTCCATGTTCGAGGGCAGCTCGATCGAGTTGATCTTGTAACCGCAATTGAAGGGCTCGGCGGCGAAGCGGACGTCGTCGAACACGAAGAACTCCGCCTCCGGGCCGAACACGGCCGTATCGCCGAGGCCGGTCTGCTTCAGATAGGCTTCGGCCTTGCCGGCGATCGAGCGCGGATCGCGCTCATAGGGTTCGTTGGTCAAGGGCTCGAGCATGTCGCAGAAGATGGCGAGCGTGCTTTGCGCGAAGAACGGATCGAGCACCGCCGAATCCGGGTCCGGCATCAGCTTCATGTCCGACTCGTTGATGACCTTCCAGCCGGCGATCGACGAGCCATCGAACATGATCCCGTCGGTGAAGGCGTCCTCGTCCATCTCGCTTGCGCGTCCATCGTGACGTGCTGCATCTTGCCCCGCGGATCGGTGAAGCGGAGATCGACGAACTTGATATCCTCGTCCTTGATTTTCTTCATTACACTCTTAGCGTCTGCCATTTTACTCCCCTGTCCTTCGCATGATTGATGCCGCCTCTCGGGCCTTAGGCTTGGCGGCTTAAATCGGTCTCGGTCCGGCGGCTCAGCCATGGCCGGTCTTGCTTTCTGCGTTCCTCGTCAGATGGCGTCGTTCCCCGTCTCGCCAGTACGGATGCGCACGGCCTCTTCCACATTCGATACGAAAATTTTCCCATCGCCAATGCGGCCAGTCTTCGCGGACGCGATGATGGCGTCGATTGCCTTTTCCACCATGGTGTCGCCTAGCACGAGCTCCAGCTTCACCTTGGGCAGGAAATCGACCACATATTCGGCGCCGCGATAGAGCTCGGTGTGCCCTTTTTGGCGCCCGAACCCCTTGGCTTCCGTCACAGTGATGCCCTGCAGTCCGATCTCTTGCAGAGCTTGCTTCACCTCGTCGAGCTTGAACGGCTTGATGATTGCCTCGATTTTTTTCATGCTCTCCGCCGCATCTCCCCGTTGGACATAGAAAATCGCTTAAGCCGCGCGCTTCCGCCCGTAATTCGCCAGACCGCGCGAGAACCGAAGCACGCCCTATGCCAATCCTCGCTGGGGAAGCTTTGCTTATGTTTGCAACGACTTATGGGCCGACGACGAAACGTCGTAAGTCGAACCGCGCGACCATAGCCTATGGATTAGGCAATATGCACATGATTTCATCACGGGCTGGCCCGGTGCGGCCTTTTTCGTTTTCTTCCGCCCTTTGCTTTAACGTGGGATCGATGCTCGAGCTCCTGACCGCGGACGAGATGGGCCAAGCCGATCGCCTTGCCATGCAAGGCGGCGTGCCGGGTCTCGCTTTGATGGATAGCGCCGGCCGCGCCGTCGCCGACGAGGTCGCGCGGCACTTCCCCGATGCGCGCGAGGTCGCCGTTCTCTGCGGTCCCGGCAACAATGGTGGCGACGGCTTTGTCGCAGCGCGCCATTTGCTCGAGAAGGGTTACGCGGTCCGGCTGGGGTTTCAGGGGGACCGCGCCAAGCTGCCCCATGACGCGGCGGCCATGGCCAAGCTCTGGACCGGCGCCGTCGAGCCGCTTGCCGCCGGGCTTCTCGCCCGCGCCGATGTCGTGGTCGATGCTCTGTTCGGGGCAGGGCTCGCGCGTCCCATCGAAGGTGCCTTCGCCACGCTCATCGAAGCGCTGAACGGGAGCGGCCCTCCCGTGGTGGCGATCGACGTGCCGAGCGGCATCGACGGCACCACCGGCGCCGTCAGGGGCGTGGCTGTTCGCGCCACCACTACTGTGACCTTCTTCCGCCTGAAGCCGGGACACTTGCTGCTGCCTGGGCGGGAGGCTTGCGGTGAGGTGAGGGTGGCCGATATCGGTATTCCTGACAGTGTGCTTGAGGTCATCAGGCCCCGCGCCTTTGCCAATGAGCCGGCGCTATGGCTCCCGCATTTTCATTGGCCGAAGGCTGAAGGCCACAAATATGCGAGAGGCCATGCGGTGGTCGTCTCGGGTCCGACCTACAGCACCGGAGCGGCACGGCTTGCCGCCGAGGGCGCGTTGCGGGTGGGCGCAGGGCTCGTGACCGTGGCCTCGCCGAGGGACGCCCTCGCGGTCAATGCCGCGCAGCTCACCGCCATCATGGTCAGGCCGGCCGATGATGCGAAGGAGCTTGCCGGCCTGCTGGCGGACGAGCGCAAGAATGCCGTCCTGATCGGCCCGGGTGTCGGTGTCGGGGAGCGCACCAAGGCGATAGTCTTGGTGGCGCTGACGAGCCGCGCCGCTGTCGTCCTCGATGCCGACGCGCTCACCTCGTTCGCCGCCGACCCCGATACGCTGTTCAAATCCATCTCATCCCGCGCCTCGCCCGTCGCGCTCACCCCGCATGAGGGCGAATTTGCGCGTCTCTTTGGACTTCCCGGTGAGGCGAGCAAGCTCGAACGCGCCCGGGCCGCCGCCCAGCGCTCCGGCGCCATCGTCCTGCTGAAGGGCGCCGATACCGTTGTCGCCGCGCCAGACGGCAGGGCATCGATCAACGCGACATCGAGCCCATGGCTTGCGACCGCCGGCACCGGCGACGTGCTCGCCGGCATCGTGCTCGGCCTGTTGGCACAGCGGATGGAGGCCTTCGAGGCCGTCTCCGCCGCCGTTTGGCTGCATGGACGGGCGGCGCAACTGTTCGGTCCGGGGCTGATCGCCGAGGATCTGCCGAAGCTGTTGCCGAGCGTCCTGCGGGAGCTCGCGTCCGCCACGGCCGAGGCCCAAGTGACCCCGTGTTGACACAGTCGGACTTTATGGGGGAATGGGAGGGAGAGGGGCCCGATTTGGCCCGGATTCTCGTCGTGAGCGCATGACATCCAGATGGCTTCAGCTTTGCGGGCTCGTTCTCGTCCTTGTCGCGGGCGCGAGCCAGGTCCGGGCGGAGGATGTGACGCTGCTCCGCGCGCGAGAGGGCGCGGCGGCGCTGCTGCGCGGCCAATATGACAAGGCCGTTGCCGCCTATGATGAAGCCCTGACCAACCCGGAGATCGCCGATTTCGTCAAGGCCAGCATCTACAGCGATCGCGGCGTGGCCAAATGGCGGCTGAAGCAGACCAAGGAGGCTGTCGACGATTTCAATCAGTCGATCCAGATCTCGCCGGAGAACGCCACCGTCTACAACAACCGTGGTAACGCGCTGATGGATTTGGGGCATCCCGACGAGGCGGTGAAGGATTTCGACCGCGCCATCGCGCTCTCGCCCAATTACGGTGCGGCTTACAACAACCGCGGAAACGCCCACACGGCGCTTGCCCAATACGAGCCGGCCTTCCAGGATTTTCGTAAAGCGGTCGAGCTGATGCCGACCAGCGCGGTGCCCTTCAACGGCCGCGGCAAGGCGCACGCGGCTCTCAAGCGCTATCACGCCGCGCTTCGCGACTTCACCCGCGCCATCGGCATCAACGCCAAATATGAAGCGGCCTTCGACAATCGCGGCGAGGCCTATCTCGCGCTCGAGGAATTCAAGGAAGCCGCCGACGACTTCACCCAGGCGCTCGCCATCACACCGGATCAGCCGGGCCTTCTGCTCCTGCGCGCCCGCGCCTATGCCGGCGACAAGAAGTTCAACCCCGCGGTCGACGATCTCAACAAGGCGATCCAGCTCAAGCCGGACTTCGCCGACGCTTATATCGAGCGGGGCACCGTGTACTCGCAAGTGAAGCGCCTCGATGACGCCATCGCCGATCTTAGTCATGCGATCGAGCTCGTGCCGCAAAGCGGGCAGGCCTACGCCATGCGCGCTTTGGCCAGGGTTCAGGCCGCGCCACCGGTAAAGAAGCTGCAGCCTGCCGAGTTCGTGGTCGCCAAGGCGCCGGCGGAAGCGAGCCCCGAGCCCGCGGCGAGTAATAGCGGTGAGGCGAAGCGCGAAGCCGATACTGCCGCCGCGACCACGCCCGATGCCACCACGCCCGATGCGGCCGCCGCGCCGGCGCCCGATGCTGCCGAGTTGGCGGCCGATGCGACGGTCGGCACGCCAGCCGATGTTACGCCGATAGATGACGCTGCCGCGGGAACGCCGGCTACTGCCGAAACCATTGCGCCACCGAGCGATCAAGCAGGCGATGCTGCCCTTAGCGACATCCAGCAGGCGCTCAATTTAGCTCCCGACGATGCCTTTGCCTTGCGCGTCAGGGCCGACATCTATCGCGCCATGGGCAGGACCGATGAAGCGATCGCCGATTATCGCAAGGCGCTGGAGAAAGACCCGTTCCAGTCCGAGAGCAGGGACGCCCTGGTGAAGCTCGGACAAGACGTGCCGGCCGAGCAGGGGCTCCCCTTGGGACCTCCGATCTCGGACTGGGTGATCAAGGAACCGACGCCCGGCCGCTATATCGCGAGCAACCCGAAATATCCGAAGCTCCGGGCCGAGCTTGAGATGTTCGGCGCGGGCACGCCCAGGATCCTCGAATGGAGCCTGATGAAAGATGCGCTCGCGGGCATCGGCCTGTTGCGCTATGGCGCCGGCGATCTCAGCGAAAGCGCCAACCAAGACCTCGTCTATACGGTGATCGTCGACCTCTATGCCAACAAGGTGGTCTCGATTGAGCCCTATAGCTGGGGCTCCAATGCCGCCCAGTGGAATTGGCAGGCGCTCTCCGTGGTGGTGACGGATCCGGATGGCAATTCCAACGAGATCAAGCTACGGAAGCCGAAACCGCGGCCGGTCGCGCGTGACGACTCTGGCGGTTGGGACTCGCCCTGGGGAGCGCCGGCTCAAGGCCAGGGCCGCGGCCGTCGCGGCGGTGGTGGCGGCGGCGGCGGCTTCTTCGGTTGGTTCCGGTAGTGGCCGACGGCCGACCCTGTCGGCGGGCGTGACAAGGACTCCTCCTGCATGACCCTATTCCTTGTGAGCGTCCGCGACGAGGCTGAGGCCGAGATCGCCTTTGGCGCGCGGGCTGACATCATCGATCTGAAAGAGCCTGCTCACGGCGCGCTCGGCGCCGTCGGCCACGACAGGACGAGGGCTATTCTGTCGGCCATCGCCGGGCGGGCGACCGTCAGCGCCACGATCGGCGATCTGCCGATGGTCGCCGACACGATCCGCCACGCCGTGCTGGCCTGCGCCGCCTTGGGCGTTGACTACGTCAAATTCGGGCTCTTCCCCGATGGCAATGCGCAAGCCTGCCTTGAAGAGCTCCGGCCCGTGGCACGAAGTGCCCGCCTCATCGTCGTGCTGTTCGCCGACCGATTGCCTCAGTTCGACGCCGTCGCTGCGGCAGCCGATATGGGCGCCGCCGGCATCATGCTCGACACCGCCGGCAAGAGCTCAGGGTCGCTTCGCGACCATGTCGATCTTCGCACGCTTGCTCAGTTCGTGACGAGGGCCAAGGCGCGAGGCTTGGGGGTCGGCCTTGCCGGATCGCTCAGCGCGTTGGACGTGCCGAAGCTGCTTGCCCTCGGGCCGGACCTGCTCGGCTTTCGCGGCGCGCTCTGCCACGCCTCCCGCAGTTCGTCGCTCAATCCGTTAGCCTGCGCGGCGATCCGGGCGCTGATCCCCGAAGCCTCCGCAGCCTCCCTCTCGCCCGCCGCCAAGTTGCACGGCGCGGTCGCGGCAGCTTCATGTTGGGGATCTGGCGCCTTAGCCTGATGAAGTTCAAATGGCGGACGAGCGAATGACGCGCGCGGGTGTCGTATCCACCGGTGGGACCGAGACCACCGGGCCTTATGACCGCGTCTTCGTGCACGATCTCGTGCTCGATGCCGAGATTGGCGTCTACATCCATGAGAAAGGCGTCACCCAGCGCGCGCGCTTCTCCGTCGACATCGAGGTGACGCCGGCCGAGCAAGCGGTCGAAGATCAGATCGGGCGGGTGCTCGATTACGATATGATCATCGCCGTCATCAAAGCCGTTCTGGCCGAGGGCCATATCAATCTGGTCGAGACCTTGGCGGATGAGGTAGCCACGCGTTGCCTTGCCCATCCCCGCGCGGCCTCGGTCAAGGTGAAGATCGAGAAGCTCGACAAGGAGCCCGGCGCCGTGGGCGTGGAGATCGTGCGCCGCCGCGAGCGAGCCTGATCCCGTGAGCGGACAAACGCTGCCGGCTGAAACTGACGAGCAGAGTCTTGCCGACCTGACACGGCCCGTCGTCGTCAAGCTCGGCGGCAGCGTGGTGCGCTCGCCGGAGCTGCCGGCCTGGCTCGATGCCATCGCCTCAAGCGCCCGCCCGATCGTCGTCGTGCCGGGGGGAGGGGCCTTGGCCGATGAGGTGCGCAATTGCCAGAGGCAGCTCGGGCTCGCCGACGGCGCCGCTCATCGCATGGCGCTGCTCGCCATCGACCAACTCGCCTGGGCGGTCGCAGGCTTGCGCTTAGGCTTCGAAGTCGGTGATACCGAAGATGCCTTGCGCCGTTCGCTGGAGCAGGGCCACGTAGCGGTGTGGGCGCCCTTCACCCTCGTCGCCAACCGCCGCGACATCCCACAATCCTGGACCGTGACCTCAGACAGCCTCGCGCTGTGGCTTGGCCGCCGCCTCGGCGCCGAAAGCGTGTTTGTGATCAAGTCGATCGAGCGGCAGCGGTCGGAGATGAGCGCCGAGCAACTCGCCCGCGACGGCGTGGTCGATGCCGCCTTTCCCGCCATGCTGCGGGAGGCGGGCTTTCCCGTTTTTCTGCTCGGCCGCGGCGATCAGACGGCCTTTGCCGCGAGCCTGGGCGTTGCCGGCGGCGCTTGCGGGGCAACCATCGACTAGGGTCGTTGCGTTAAGCTTGAGGCCGATACTCGCGCTTCCTTGCCGGGCGGGTTAGAAGTCGGCTTGAGCTTAAGTCGCGAGCGGCAACCAAATGGCCGAAAGCATCCTCTTCCTCACCGGACACCTCGCGCGGCCGCGCCTCGAGGCGGTGCTAAAGGGCATGAAGGCGAGCTTCGCCTGGAAGGTGCTCGATATCGGCGTCAAGGTCGCAGCGCTGATGACCGAGGAGATCATTGCGCGGCGGCTGCCGAAGCCGGTCGAAGCCGACAAGATCATGCTGCCCGGCCGCTGCCGCGCCGATCTCGACCGGCTGAGCGAACGCTTCGGCGTGCCGTTCTTGCGCGGACCTGATGAGCTGAAAGACATCCCGGGCTTCTTCGGGCGCGCCCGCAAGGCCTCGGACATGACCAAATACGACATCCAGATCTTCGCCGAGATCGTCGATGCCTCGGCGGTCACCATCGAGGCGATTCTCTCCCGCGCCGAGGACTATGTGCGCAAGGGCGCCGATGTCATCGATCTCGGCTGCCTCCCCGACACGCCCTTCCCGCATCTGGAGGAGGCTGTGCGAGCGCTGCAAGAGAGGGGCTACAAGGTGAGCGTCGACTCCGCCGATCCGCAGGAATTGTTGCGCGGCGGGAAGGCGGGTGCCGACTTCCTGCTCAGCCTGAACGAGGACACGCTCGCAATCGCCGATGAGGTCACATCCACGCCGGTGCTGATCCCCAAGGACCATGGCGACATGGCCTCGCTTCTTCGCGCCATGGATGCGCTCGATGCAAAGGGCCGCGCCTATCTCGCCGATCTCGTGCTCGACCCCATCAATTTCGGCTTCACCGCCTCGCTCGAGCGCTATGCGCGGCTCCGGCGCGAGCGGCCAAAGGCCGAGATGCTCATGGGCACCGGCAATCTCACCGAGCTCACCGACGCCGACAGCATCGGCGTCACCGCGGTGCTGCTCGGCATCGCCTCGGAGCTCAACATAAAGAACGTGCTCGTGGTGCAGGTAAGCCCGCACACGCGGCGCACCGTCGAGGAGCACAACCTCGCGCGGCGCATCATGTATGCCTCCCGCGCCGACCACGATCTGCCCAAGGATTACGCCTCCGGGCTGCTCGCGCTGCATTCCCGCAAGCCCTTCCCGCAAACGCCGGAGGAGATCGCGGCAGCCGCCCTCGAAGTGCGCGACAAGAATTTCCGCATAGAAATCGCCGAAGACGGCATCCATCTCTATAACCGCGACGGCCACCACATCGCGCAGGAGGTGTTCGAGCTTTATCCGAGGCTCGATGTCGACAAGGACGGCGCGCACGCTTTCTATCTCGGCGCCGAGCTCGCCCGCGCCGAGATCGCCTGGCGGCTCGCCAAGCGCTATGCCCAGGACGAGCCGCTCGATTGGGGCGTGGCCGCCGACGCCCCGGCCGACGACAAGACGAAGGTCAAGGAGGCCGGCCACACGCTGATCGCCAGGAAGAAGCGCCAGGCCTTATGAGCCGGCCGCGTTGGAGCTGAACACGACATGCCCATGATCCGCGAGACCATCGTCACCACCCTCAATCCGGAGGGCAAGGTGCATATCGCGCCGCTCGGCCTCATCGCCGAGCCCTTGGGCACCGAGGGCGACGGCTGGATCATCGCGCCCTTCCGGCCTTCCACCACGCTCGACAATCTTCGTGCCAATCCTTACGCGGTGGCGAACTTTACCGACGATGTGCTGATCTTTGCCGGCTGCCTCGTAGGCAGTCGCGATTGGCCCACACGGCCCGCCGCCCATGTTCCCGGCGCGGTGCTCGACGGCGCGCTCGCTCACGCCGAGCTCAAGGTCGTCCAGGTCGAGGAGGACGAGCAACGGCCCCGCTTTCACTGCAAGCTCGTGTTCGAGGCCTCGCACGCGCCGTTCAAAGGCTTCAATCGCGCGCAAAATGCGGTGATTGAGGCGGCGATCCTGGCGAGCCGGCTGCATATGCTGCCGCGGGAGAAGATCGAGGCCGAGCTTGGCTATCTCCAGATCGCGGTCGAGAAGACCGCCGGCCCGCGCGAGCACGAGGCGTGGCGCCTGCTCGTCGAGAAGATCGAGGACCATTTCAAACACGCCCCTCAATAGTGCCTTGGTGCTAGTCTGTTCCTGCGACACGTCCGGGAGGAAAGTGCGATGATGACAAGACCGCTCCGCATGGCTAGCGCGGTTGCCGCCCTCGCGGCTCTGGCGATCGGCGCGAACGGCGTACGCGCGGCGGATGATTTGAGCGCCGCTGACGGGAAGGCCATCCTCGAGAAGCACTGTGGCCGCTGTCATGCGCTCGAGGCAACCGGCGTGAGCCCGTTGCAAAAGGCGCCGCCGCTGCGGCAGGTTTATCTCAGCTTCCCCATCCAAGAGCTGGAGGCCGGGCTCGCTGAGGGAATGGGCTCGCGGCATCGAGACATGCCGCAGATCCAATTCTCGGCCGAGCAGGTTTCCGCCATCCTCGCCTATCTCGGCAGCATCACCGGCATCGACCCATCGAAAAAACCGCGCGCACCGATGTCTGGCGAGACGCCGCCCTAGGAATTTTGAGGGTTGCCCGAGCAAGCACGTCGCGGCAAGCGCGCTAAATCGTGACCGCCATGTCGGCGAGCTTCGTCACCGTGTTGATGTTTCGGGCGGTCCCGGCCCTGGCCGCAGGGATCTCCAGCTTGGTCTTGGCTTGTGTACAGGACGAGGCCAAGCACCATCCAGCCACATTTGCGTCATCCTTGGCGCCGGGCTCGACACGCGCGGCGTGCGGAAGCAATCGGACGGTGTTGCCTATTTCGAGATCGATGACGCCAACAATTTGAGTTTCAAGCAGGTGCGGCTCGCGGAGAGCGGGATCGGCGCCACGATAAAGTTCATCCCCGGCGATTATGTCGCCGACGGCGTGCTGCCGCTGCTGGAGGCCAACGGCTTCAAATGCGACGCGCCGACCTTTTTCATCTGGGAAGGCAATACGATGTATTTGACGCGAGACGCGGTCATGAAAGTCTTGACAGAGCTTAGGGAGCGCGTGCCCGCGTTCCGCCTATCGTTCGACTATATGAGCGAGGAGGTAATCGCCTACGCGACCGGAGATCGAGGGACGTCGGGCTTCGTCGAGCGCTTCGCGGCAATGGGCGCGCCGTGGCATTTCGGCCTGAACGATTTGGGCGCTCTCGCGGAAGAGGCAGCCATGAGCGTTGTCGACGCCGTGACGGCCGCCGAGCTGCATCGCGCCTATTGGCCGGGCCAGCCCTTGGCCTCGATCATCTATGAGCATTACTCGCTCTGCACGCTTGAGCCAGCTTGAGCCGCGCAAGTCCCGCGGGAGCAGCGTTCAGCAGTGTGGCTGCGCCGAGCCGCGTCACCGATCTCGGCGCAACCAAGTCCGGTTACCTTGGTCCGAGGTAAGGGGTGTTGTAGCGCGCGTCGACGCAGGTGACGCCGTTCCAATAATGATATTGGCCGCAACTGATGGGCCGAGCCGGCACGACGACGACCGGGGCGCCTTCCACGACCGGCGCCGGGGCAACTGGAACAGGAGCCGGAACGACCGGGACGACGGCCGGCGGCGGATAGCCATGTTGGCGATAATAACGGTGCCAATAGTCGACTTTCTGTATCAACCCGGCGGTGGCCGGGACGGCTGCCGCCCGGACCTGCATTGGCGAGGCTTGGCTCGACACGCCGAAGGCTAGGAGGCCAGCAAGGAAAGCCATCATGGCAAAGAGGATGTGACGCATTCGACGCTCCGTCTTTTCGCTTTGTTACCCCTCGATCCGCCGAGCCCTTGGCCGGCGCGGTGCATGGTCCAGCACGACCATCGACATCTTCCCTACCACGTTACGTCGCTCTGTTCCCGAGTGGTGAAGGGAAAAGCTTAACCAGGAGCGCGGTGGAGACGGCGGGGGCGCAGCGCGCCGCCACGTCGCGAACCTCTGGCTCGCAGTCGATCGTATCGGCAAAATCGAGGTAAAGCCGGCCAAGCCGCTTCGCGAGGCGTCTTGCGAGAAACCGGCCGCAGCCGGCGCCGATCACCGGCGCCTCGGCTGGCAGCACCTCGCGCGCCGACACGGCCCGCGCGGCGTCCTCGATCACAGCAAGCTGGCAGGCGGCGAAATACCACGCGAGCGCGACCCAATCGTCAAGCTCGGCCTCGCTAGCGTCCCGGCCAAGCATGCGCGCGAGACGCGTCGCACTTTCCGCCAGGCTCTTCCCGCGCTGGTCGGCGGCGGGGTAGAGATCGGCGTCATCGGCCAGATCGCCAGTCAGACGGAAGACATCGGCCATGGTGGCGAAGCGCTCGGCGGCGATCCGCTGCACCCGCCCGGCGAAGGGCGCGGTTTGCGTGATCGCAATCACCGGCGTGCGCACCACGCCGGTATAGACGAGCTCGCCTTCGGTCAGACGCTCGGCGTCGGTGAACCCGCGCGAAGCGACCGCTCCGTTCCTGATCGGAATAAGGTCCGTGGTCGTGGTGCCAATATCGACTAGCAGGGCATCGGCATGGAGCCGGCCGATCACTGCGGCGCTCGCATGCCAATTGGCTGACGCCACCTCGGCCACCCTGGGTTTGGCATCCTCGGGATCGAGCAGACCAGCCTCACCAGCATAGATGCGAAGCACCTGACCGGCGGTGACCCTCTGCATCAAATCGATGAGATAGCCGACGCCCTCCCGGCGATCGCCGAACACGTCGGACAACTCGCCCGTCATGGTGACGGCGTGGAGCGCGAGCGAGGGGATGAGCGGACGCGCCGCGTCGACAGCCGCATCGAATTTGGAGCGATGCGGCACGAGCGCGCAGGGGATCTGCGCGACGCGCGCAATGAAGCCATCTTCGACGCAGGCGACTTTCACATTGGCGCCGCCCAAATCCCAGCCGATCACGAATGCCATTTCCCGCCTCATTCCGCTATTGGATTGCGCGCCGGGCAATGACAGTAAGGTGTCCCCGGCATAAAACGGGCATTACCATAAAAGGGAATGCCAGAATGAGCGAGTTCGCCGTCATTCCGGTGATCGATCTCAAGGGCGGGCTCGTCGTCCACGCCCGCGCCGGTGCGCGCGCCGCATACCGGCCGATCGAGACCAGGCTCAGCGCCGCCGGCGACCCGATCGCCATCGCCCGCGCGCTGCTCGCCATCACCGCATCGCCCGCGCTCTACATTGCCGATCTCGACGCCATCGAGGGCATTGGCAATCATTTCGAGCTGTGCCGCGACCTTGCCCAGGCCCTTCCGGCTACGGCCCTGTGGATCGATGCCGGCTTCGCCAATGTCACGGATTGCGCCTTCTGGCTGCCGCTTGGCGTGACCTTGGTCATCGGCAGCGAAGGCCTGCCCGCCATCGGCAATTGGCATGAGCTGCATGAGAGTTTCGGCAAGAGCCTGGTGCTGTCGCTCGACTTTACCGCGGGAGGCTTGCTTGGGCCCGCGACGCTCCTGTCGGAACCTAAGAGCTGGCCCGACCGGATCATCGTCATGTGCCTCGATCGCGTCGGCACCGGTGACGGTCCGGACGTCGCGCGCTTGGAGACCGTGATCAAGGGAGCCGGAGACCGCGCTGTCTATGGCGCGGGAGGCTTGCGCGCCATAGGCGACCTTGAGGTCATCGCCGCCGCCGGCGCTTCCGGGGCGCTGATCGCCACGGCGCTGCATGGCGGCGCCATCACCCAAAATGAAATCGCCGCCTTTTTGCAAAGGCGGCGATCTCAATTGGATCAGACTAGAAACCCAGCTTCTTGAGCCACCGCTGAATCGGGCCCGGTGGTTTGCCGGTCTTCTCCCGACCTGGGGGTTCTCCCTTTCAGCCGGCGGCAAACGGATGGTGTGCCGAATCCTTCTTCGCGGTGACCTCGGAGGACTTCGGGTCGCCCTTCACGGCGCGGGCGATGGCTTCCTTGGTGGCGCGATAGTTGAAGTCCTGGATCTTCTTGTCGTCCTTGGCTTCCCAATGGATGAACACGCCGACGCAGACATAGAGATCGTCGGCCTCATTGGCGGGGATCACGCCCTCGGCAACGGAATCGGCGACGGCCTTGGCCACGGCATATTGCGCCGGACCAAACATCTGCACCGCCTGGCGTGCGTCTTTGATCGTCACTTTGTTGTACAGAATCGTCGCGGGCTTGCACAAAAGGTTCGGCGCGATCACCGCGAGCAGCGTGGTGAAGCCGTCCTTATTGTTGGTCAGCGCATTGCAGAATGCCGATTCAACGGCGCTGCCGCGCGGGCCGATGAGCAAGTCGATATGAGCAACCTCATTTCCATCGCCGACGAGCGATTCACCAACACCTACTCCACTAATCTTGGCCATACACCAAGCCCTCCCTAGTTCGCTGAAACATGTCACAACAGCTTGAGCCGCCCACGGGAATCGCGGCGGCACGCAGACGAAAGCGCCTTGATCAAGCGCGCAGCCGCCCGCAACTCCTGGTCGAAGCTACGCGACCAGAACATAAGCCGGGGCCGGAAGGATCGGCAAGTCGATTGTTAGTCCCAAAATGGGCCCTTACCGGCGCTGTTCCAGCGCTCGCAGGGACGCCGCGAACAGAGTGGCGACGGTGAGATCGGCGGATGTGCCGGGATTGAGGGCGCGGGCTTTCAACGAGTGGTCGAAGGCTGTGAGGTTAGGCACCAGGGCTTGGGGGCTGGAGCTTTCGGCGAAACGCGTTTCGAGCCAGCCTGCCTCCTGCATCACCTGCGCCCCGTGATGGTTCCCGAATTTCCGCTCGATCAGCGTGTCGGGGATGGTTGCAAGAAAACCGAGATAGACGAAGCTGGTGGCGAAGGGGAGGGACTGCCAACGCTCCATCGCGGCCTCAAGCCGCGGCAGACCGAGATCGAAGATATCGGCGTAATCATGCGTGTAGTTCCAGGCGATGCGGTCGTAGCCCTCCGCTATCCGCATGGCCTCGAGCAGCGTGACGTTGGGTTCTGAGGCAATGTCGTGCTGCGGCACCTCGGCGAGGCCACCGGGCTCTGCCGCGCGGATCGCGGCATAGGCATCGCGCGCATCCTCGACGCTGAGCGCGGCGAGCACGCGGCCGAGCCTCTTGCGCAGATTCCCTGCCGCATCGTCGAGCGCCGCCGCGGCCAGCGGGCCGCCAAGCAGGATGATGCCGAGATTGGTGTTCTGCCCGACCGCCTCCTTCGTCGCCTCCACGGCGCGACGAATACGCATTCCGACCGAAAGCCCAATCCCGGCAATCGCCGGAGCCGAGACGCGCGCGCTCTCCTCAAAATCGGCGACGGTCATGCGTGGGTCGATGCAAGCATCTTCGACGCAAGCATCTTCGATGCGAGCATCATCGCCGACGCGATGCACATTGCCGGGCTTCAGCGCGTCGAGCTCCGCCAGGCAGGCATCATGGAAGGCTTGGGCGACCTGCGCGGCTGTGAGGGGCCGCCTCAAGCGCCCTCTTGCCCCTCGGCCTGCGACGGCCCGAGCACGGCGTCGAGGAAGGGGGCGACGATTTGATCGGCGATGCGTGTCCGCGTGACCCGCTGCAGTCCCTGCCAGGCCGGCATGCTGTTCACCTCAAGCACGACATAAGCGCCCGCGCGGTCCTGCATGATATCGACGCCCGCATAGTCGGCGCCGACCGACGCCACCGAGCGCAGGGCGAGATCGATCAACTCCTGCGAGGGGATAGCGGCCTCGGCGCGGGCGCCTTGCTTGATGTTGGTGATCCAACTTGATCCGTGGCGGATCATCGAGGCGACGACACGGCCGGCGGCAACGAAGATGCGCCAGTCCCGATAAGGGCCCTCGGGCCGCGCCACGAACTCTTGCAGATAATAGGCGCCGTTCACCTCTTCCGGCGGGGCGAGATCATCGAGCGTCTGGATCAAGCGCAAGCCTTCGCCCTGCGCGCCGAACAGCGGCTTCTGCACGAGGCGCAGGCCTTTCGCCAGCATCGCTGCCGCGATCGCGCGAGCCTCCGCCTGGCTGGTTCCGGTCCAAGTCCAAGGTGTCGGCATGCCGGCCTTCTGCAACAGGAAGGTGGTGGTCGATTTGTCGACGCAGCGCTCGATGGCGCGGGCATCATTCCACACCGTGACGCCAAGCTCACGCAAGGCATGCAGCACGCCGAGATAGACGGTGACCTGCTCGAAGCTCCCGCCCGGCACGAACAGGACGAGCGCGCCGCGCGGCAGATGGTCGCCAAGCCCCGGGATGGCGAGGCCTGTTCTCGTCTCGGTGGTGAAGCCGCATGTCGCGAGCGGAACCGTAAGCGGCCTGATCCCCCTTGCCCTCAAGGCCCGGGTGATGCTCCGCCCATGCCATTTCTTTCGCTCGCAGAACAGAACGACGTCAGCGGGCATGGTGTCAGGAGAAGGAGCGGGACAGGATGGCATTGTCGATATGGCCAGCCTGGAAGCTCTCACCCGTCTCGAGCGCCGTGACGGTCACCTTGGCCGGGCTGAACAGCATGCGGTCGATGGCATAGAAATCGCCCTTCACCGCCGCGAAGATCTCGGCGAACGGCTTGCCGTAATCCTTGGATTGGAGGCTCGGCAGCTGCTCGGCCAGCCCGCGCGCCACCTTGGCCGTGCCGGAGACGTAGAGCTGGACCCGGCCGCCATAGATGATGGCGTCGTTGGTGCGGCCCATGGCGGCGACGAAGCCGGGCGCGGGCGGCGGCAGGGGCGCGGTGGCCATGCCGTCGACGATGTGGTCCAACGGGAAGTGCAGCTCATGGGATTTGTGCAGCGCGACCTCGAGGCACCGCGCCGCGATCTGCACCGTCCCGGCGAGGCTCGAGGTCGGCGCATAGACGAAGGTCAGCCGGTCGGCCAGGAGCCCGCATGCCTTGGCGACGTGCTCCACCAGCGCCGCCGGCGGGGCGCGGTCGGCTTCGAGGACGAGGCAGGCACTGTCGGACTTGTCTCGATAGCCGAGCTCCTGGAACAGCTTCTCCGACGAGCCCATCGCTCGCGCCGGGCCGGAGCCGAGCACATGATAGATCTTGCCCTTGTCTTCGACCGACAGGCTCCAACCCGCATATTGCGAGCCGAGGCAGGCCAGCACCGGCTGGCTCGTATGCACGGTCACCAAAAAGGGCCACGCGCTTTCCGGATTCGCCGTTTCGAGCGCCACGCGTCCGAGGCCGCCAAGGCAGATTTGCGCGATGCGGCGCCCAGCCTCGAGCCCGCCCACGGCGCGCACGCCGCAATCGATGCGGGTCTCTCCGAGCGTCCCCCGCGAGACCTCGACCCGCAAGGCCTGAGCATCCCGGATGAGGCTCTCGACCAGCGGCACGACCTCCTGATTGACGCTCGGCCACTCGGCCTCTTCAGTCACGGCTTCCTCTCTTGTCACGCTCACAAAGTCCCCCTTATCGGCCCGCGCAGGCGGCCAAAATGATCGAGATCCGCTCCTCAACGAGCCGTTTTGCCTCGGCCTTCGTCACGGAGCGGGCCCACACAGTGCATATCGGACGGTTTTTGTCGATGGAGTTGCCGCACTTAGGCCGGTCGGCGGTCCATTCGGGCCAGTCCATCGTCATAGACACGGTGATGGGTTCCTTTGCGTAAACGATGGCGGCGGCGCTTCCCCCTGGCAGAGGAAGTGAGTTGTCCGGAAGCCGGTTCTCTAGCACAGCGTCGAGATGGATGCGAAGCAGCGGCTTTGCCGCGCTATCGAAGATATCGAGGGTGGCGCCCGGCCGCGGGTTGATCTCGAGCAGTATGGGCCGGCCCTCGGCGTTGTCCTCGCCGTTCACCAGAAAATCGGCGCTGCAAAGCCCTTTCAGCTCAAAGGCTTGGACGACCCGTTCGACCGTAACTGTCATCTGCGCCTCAAGCTCCTGGGAGAGCTCCGCCGGACGCGCCGCGCCGCCATAGCGCCATTTGGCGCCCCGCCGGGGCGCCGCCCATTGCTCGCTGAAACCCAGCACGCGGGTCTCTTTCCCATTGCCGACGAACAAAGCCGAGACCGGCCGGCCCGGTACCCTCTCTTGGAAATAAACACCGGGCTCGGCTCTGCGGCGCCCACCCGCGACGATGTGGCTAGCCATGACATGGCTGCCGCCGGCGCCACCCTGGCGCTTGACCAGCCAGCTGCCTTCCTCCGCCGGAGGAGGACCGGTGACCGTGCGTGGATGGGGGATCCCTAGGCGATCGAGCGCGCCGAAGAAGCTCTTGGGCGCCTTCACCCGCTCGACCGTGCTTGCGGCGTTGCCGATCAGCGGCCAGCGCTCGGCGAGCTTGGTCAGAAGCTTAGGCCGATCCTCGAAGCCAGCGCCATAGACCACGCCGAGGAGAGGCGAGGGCGCTGCCTTGGCCAACGCCTCCAACGCCGGCGCGAGCAGCGTCCAACTGATCCCCTGCTTGAGGTCGCCATCGAGCTTCAGGCAGGACTGAGCGATCCGGCCGGTGTCGGCGTCGGCGAAGAAATCGGCGACTAGCGGCACGAAGCCTGCCGTTCTCGCCGCGGCCGCCAGCGCCCGTCCCGAGATTGCCACGACGAGGAGGGAACCGCCGTTAGCCGGCGAGCTTCTGGGCAAGATCGTAGGCTTCGCGGAAGTCGAGATAGACCGGCTTCTCCGACTGGATCATCGTGTCGAACAGGCCCGCTTCGGTCTTGTATTTGATGTTGCCGACGGCGAGCGCGCCGATGCCGACGGCCTTGGTCCCAGCCAGCGGCTTGGCGTCGTCGTTCACGCCGACGCCTTCGACGCCCGCCGGCGGCACCGCGTTCACGTCGGCGATGACGAGCAGCCGCTTCGCCTGCTTGATCTGGTCGTGGCTCAGCAATTGGCGTCCCGCCGGCCCCGCGGCGAAAATGACCTCCGCCTCGCGGACCAACTCGGCCTTCTGCCCTTCTGTGGAGCCGTCGGCGTAACCGATATTCACCGCAAAGCGCTGATTGGCCTCGGCGGCGAGCTTGCGCACGCGCTCGGGACCGTCATAGCCGACAATCGATGGCTGCGCGCCATCGATCGCGGCAATCACCGCTGAGGCAAATCCGACCACGCCCGTGCCGCCAAACACCACCACGAGCTTGCCCTTGAGCCCAGTTTCGAACTTGGTCCTGAGGGCTTTCTTGGCGCAGGCGACCATGGCTGCCGCGGTGGTGAAGGATCCGGCCGGATCGGCAAACACCGAGACCTCGAAAGGCGGCACCATTGCCTTCTTGGCGCGGTCCATCATGTCGAGCGCTTCGATCGCGCGCTTGCCGCCGATGAACACGCCGGTCCGCTTCACGCCTTCGGGCCCCCGCGAGAAGATCGCGTCCTGCACCAGCCCGTTCACATCCTCGACGGTGACATTGGTGTAAGGGATGGCCGCATCGAATCCCGCGTCGAGCGCCATGTTCACATCGAACGGGCTCATATGCTTGAGCGGCGTGAGCATGTGCAAAATGCGTGGATGCGCCATCGTTGTCGGGTCTCCTCTTGTCACCCGCTCGCGCTCGGACGGAGCCCGAAGCCTCCATGCCTCCCTTTAGCATAAGGGGCGAAACGGCAAAGCGTCTCAATGGGCGGATAAGTTTAAGAATTCTGGCATCAGTTCGTCTCGATCGTCGCGGGCTCGTTACGCGCTTCAGCGAGCTCGAAACGAAGGCTCGAGCGGCCGGCCCGGGCGCGGGCTGCGGCGAGCAGCTTTTGGCCTTCGGCCTCGGAAGCGGCGAAGGCGAACCCCGTTGGTCCCCATGAGCTTTGCCCAAGCCCGCTTAACCCCTGCCGCGCGAGCCAGTCCTGCACCTCTGCCACGCCGGCGCTCACATAGGCACCGCCCTGAAGCGGCCCGAAATAGGCGCCCATGCGCTTCTGCATATAGCCGACCTGATCGCAGAAGGTCTTGAAGTCGCTCTCGACCAAGGCCGGAAGGGCGCCCTGCAGGATGCGCCGGCACAATTCGGCGGTCTCCGCTTCCGGGAAGTCAGGCAGCGAGGCGAAGGCCGCCATCTCGCTCGCTCCATGCATGCCGGTCGTGGCGGGGTCGAAGATCAGCAGCACGCGCCATTCTCGCGGGAAGGGCAGGCGGCAGAGCGCCGGGGGCAGCGTGCCGGCGCCGGGACCGCCGTCGAGCACCGCGCCACCTTCGCCGAAAGTGGCGATGCCGATGCCGGACCGATTGCCTCGGTCGAGACGCGCGGCAATCACTCGCAAATCGGGAGAAACGCCTTCCAGCGCCGCGACGCCCGCGCCGATGGCCAGTGCAAGCTGGGTACCTGAGCCAAGCCCCGCATGACTTTGGATCACCTCGTCAAGGTGCAGACGATAGGCGGAGCCCCCGCCAAAGCTTGCGGCGATCGAACGGAGATAGGGCAGGGCCCGCGTGCAATCCACGCCCGTGACCTTGAACTCGGGCGCGCGCTGAAGCGTCAGCCGCGTTCGCGGCCGGTCGAGCGCGAGCCCGAAGCTGCCGAACGGGCGTTGCCCCCGGCCGCTTGGATCGAGAAAGCCGAAATGCAGGCGCGCGCTCGTGCCGACCGAGACCAGGTCAGCGCGCGTGACAGCCTCATTGGCGCCTAGGCGCAGGGGATGCAGGGCGTCCTCCATTGTTGGCTTGAAGCCTCTGGGATATGCTGAAAGATGCAAGGATAATGCTCCAGTTTTTCAAAAGACGGCGCCAATGGCAACTTCTGAGCGAACCTATAGCGATGCCGAGGTCGAAGAGCGGCTCAAGGCGGAGCTGCCGCATTGGTATCTCGAAGGCGGCTGGATCCGGCGCAAATACAAGACCCATAGCTGGAAGGGCACGCTGATGGTGATCAACACCGTCGGCCATTTGGCGGAAGCGGCCTGGCACCACCCTGACATCACCGCCTCCTATGCCTGGGTCGAGGTGAGGCTGATGAACCACGCGGCCAAGGGCATTACCGACAAGGACTTCGCGCTCGCCAAGAAGATCGAGGAGGTGGTGCATTGGCAGCCCGGGCTCGAGGGTGGCCCGCTCGAAGGCACGCCGGCGGACGACATGCGCTTCGCCTATATCAAACACGACAAGCCGAAGAAATAGCGCGAGCCACCGACCGGGACTCGCGCTGCAAGATTTGGCCAGGCTCGGTTCGGAACCTCCGTTACTGCCGGGGCGGCAGCGGCTGCGGGTTCAGCATGACTTTGTCGGTGTTGCGCATGAAAACGGAAGAGGTCTTCGGCGGCAGGGGCTGCGGATTGAGCGCAACTTTGTCGCCGATGAACACGGAACGTGAGGATTGCTGGTTGAACTTGAAGGACGAGGCGGAGGCGGAGACGGGAAGCAGGGCAACGGTCAAAGCGGCAGCAAGGCCGAGAGTGGTGAAGCGCGTCATGATGAAATCTCCCCTTGATTAGGACCGTCGCCTTTGGTCGCGACGATCAGGAGCCTAAGCCTCGAGCCCTGAACCGATTTGGACCGCGGCGTTTAGCCAAGGTTCATACCCGCTGACCTCTCTTTCTCGCGCCAAGCTCCCGGCGCCTCGGCCCTAAGCCGCGTGAAAATCGCGTTTGGCCAGGCATTTCGGCCGGAGCGCTCATTCGCACGCTTGCGTGGCCATAGGCACCTGTTTAATGGTGCGGCCCCATGGCGGTGAGCGTGAAGGGGGACGGGGCCGAGGAGGCAAGCGCGGTCGAACGCGCGGCGGCGCTATTGGCGCGGGACGGCGAGCTCGTTGTGCGCGACGGCGAGGTGGTCAACTTCACTTGGGGCCAAGTTTTCCAAGTGGCGCCGAGTTTCGACACGGCCATCGAGCGCCGGCTCGCGCGATTCTATGACCGTTATTACGACGTCGAGCTTTCAAGCTTCGGCGTCCCAGGCTATATCGCCGCTCGTCCTGACCGCTTTGCGACGGTGCCATGTCTACATTGAAACTCAAAGGCGTTGAAGTCGTTGACACGTTCGCTGAGGCCTTCCCCATGGCCGGCACGCGGATCATCATCACCGCGCCGATGCTCGAATGGGCGCTCATTGCCGCACGCACCATGACCGGCTTCGCCACCTCGGTGATCGCCTGCGGCGCCGAGGCCGGTATCGAGCGCGAGCTGAAGCCCGCCGAGACCCTTGACGGCCGGCCCGGCGTGTCGGTGCTGGTGTTCGCTATGGAGACCGAGAAGCTCCAGCGCCAGCTCCGCAACCGCGTCGGTCAATGCGTGCTGACGAGCCCGGGCTCGGCCTGCTTCGCCGGTCTCGAAGGCGACAGGAAGCTGAAGCTCGGCGCCTCGCTCCGCTTCTTCGGCGATGGCTGGCAGATGTCGAAGGTGATCGGCGGGCGGCGCTTCTGGCGCATTCCTGTCATGGACGGCGAGTTCGTCTGCGAGGAGAAGGTTGGCCTCACCAAGAAAGCGGTGGGCGGCGGCAATCTGCTCGTGCTTGGCCGCTCCCATGCTGCGGTGCTCGCGGCTTGCGAGCGCGCAGTGAAGGCGATCGGCGCGTGCGGCGACGTGATCACGCCCTTTCCCGGGGGCATCGTGCGCTCCGGCTCCAAGGTCGGCTCCAGATATAAGGGCCAGATCGCCTCGACCAACGATGCCTATTGCCCTACGTTGAAGGGGGCAGTGAATACGGCGCTCCGGCTCGACGTCGAGGCGGTGATGGAGATCGTGATCGACGGCCTTACCGCCGAGGCCATCGCCAAGTCCATGCGGGCTGGCATGCACGCCATCGCCCAAGGCGGCGCGGAGGCTGGCGTCACCCATATCACCGCCGGCAATTACGGCGGCAATCTGGGGCCCCATCATTTCCATCTCAAGGAGATCCTCGCGTGAGTGCGTTAACGCTCAAATTCGCGACCGAGAGCAAGCAGCGGTTCGACTTGTCGCCGCTCACGCCGCAGCGTCTTGCCGGCCTTAACGCGAGCGAGATAGCAGCGCTCGTCATCGGCACGACCCGCGAGCCGGTGACCGTGGGCGACGTGTTCAAACTAAGAGGCAACGAGGCCGCCAAGCTCCGCCTGATCGGCACCAATGCCAATTGCGACCGGATCGGGCAGGGCATGACCGAGGGCGACATCGTCGTTGACGGTGGCGCCGGGGCCTATCTGGGCTCGCTCATGCGCGGCGGCACGATCAATGTGAGCGGCTCGGCGGGCCCTTTTTCCGGCGCCGCCATGGGCGGTGGCGTGATCGAGATCGCCGGCGACGCGGGCGATCGGGCAGGCGGTCTTGTCGTCGGCCAGAATTTCGGCATGCGGGGAGGGCGGCTTACCATCGGCGGCCAGGCCGGCGCCATGCTGGGCGAGCGGATGCGCCGCGGCCTTATCCTCGTAAGCGGGGGCACGGGTGACTATGCCGGGGCGCGGATGATCGCCGGCACCATTCTGATTAAAGGCCGCGTCGGCCGCTGGGCCGGTTATGGTTTACGCCGCGGGTCGCTGATCCTCAGCAAGGAGCCGAAAGATCTGCTGCCAACCTTCGGTGATTGCGGCGTGCTTGACTTCAATTTCCTTCGCGTGCTGGAGCGTAACCTCCGTGCCACCGGCGCTTCGGTCAAATTCAAGGCCCGCGCCCGCAGGCTGATTGGCGACATGGCCGTGCTTGGCAAGGGCGAGATGCTGATCCTTGCCTGAGCCGCCCTGGGCTCCTCGATGTTGACTCTCTCCCCTCCCATTTGAGCTATGCTCCTTTCTCTGAGCGGATGTCGCGCGATCGGCCTTTCAAGATGACCGCCACCCCTTTCATCCTCCTCGACGATAGTCTGACCCCATCCGGGCAAACGCTGCAGGGAACGAGCCTGCTGTTTGATGCGCCGGAGCGGATCGTCGTGGCCTATGAGCCTGGCGAGGTCGAAGCTTGCCTTGACGCCGTCACTCAAGGTCTGGCGCGGGGGCTGCACGCCGCCGGCTTCTTTTCCTATGAGCTTGGCTATTGCCTCGAGCCGAGGCTGCAAGCGCTGCTTCCCAAGGAGCGGCGCCAGCCGCTGCTGTGGATCGGCCTGTTCCGCGCGCCCCGCCGCCTTGACGATGCCGCGACCCGCGCCTGGCTCGACGCCAACGGCGCTGTCCAGCCATCGGCCATCTCGGACCTCAAGCTCTCCTGGACGCGCGAGCAATATGGGCGGGCCTTCGCCGCCGTGGAGGACTATATCGCTGCGGGCGACGTCTATCAGATCAACCTCACCCTCAAATATCTGTTTGCCTTCACCGGCGACCCGGTCGCGCTCTACGCAGCGCTCAGGCGGAAGCAACGGGTGGAATATGGCGCGCTGATCCGTGCCTCCGGCTTCCACGTGCTGTCGCTCTCGCCCGAGCTGTTCTTCCGCCGCGAGGGCAGGCACATGTTGACCCGTCCGATGAAGGGCACCGCGCCGCGCGGACGCACGCCCCGCGAGGATGCGCGGCTCAGGACCTGGCTTGCCATGGACGAGAAGCAGCGGGCCGAGAATCTGATGATCGTGGACCTGCTTCGCAACGATCTCGGCCGTGTCGCGAAGATCGGCTCGGTCGAGGTCACCGACCTCTTCACCGTCGAGACCTATCGGACGGTGCATCAGATGACCTCGGGCATCACCGCCGAGCTGCGCGGCGATATGGGCCTCAAGGACATGCTGCATGCGCTGTTCCCCTGCGGCTCGGTGACGGGCGCGCCGAAGGTTCGCGCCATGGAGATTATCCGCGATCTCGAGGGAAGTCCGAGAGGCGTCTATACCGGCGCCATCGGCCATATCGCCCCGAACGGCGATTGCCAGTTCAACGTCGCCATTCGCACCATCATGCTCAACGGCGGTCGCGGCGAGATGGGCATCGGCAGCGGGGTCGTCGCCGATTCCAAAGTCGATGCCGAGTTCGAGGAGTGCCTACTCAAGGCGCAGTTCCTCACCGACACCGATATCTCGTTCCAGCTAATCGAGACCATGCGGTGGGAGCGGGACAGCGGCTTCTATCTGCTCGAGCGCCACCTCGCGCGGCTGCAATCTTCAGCCGCGCATTTCGGCTATCCCTTCGATCGCGAGGCGGTGCTTGCCGCGCTTGCGGCCGAGGTCGAGGGGCTGGGAGGCGATGTCCAAATGGTGCGGCTGCTGCTGGCCGAGGACGGCTCGCTCACCGTGACCTCGACCAAGATCGAGCTTCCAGCCAAGGGCACGGTGTGGAAATTCGTCGTCTCCGATAGCCGTGTCGACGAGAAGGACCCGCTGTTCTTCCACAAGACTACGCGGCGGCAGTTCTACGACCGCGAGATGGAGCGGCAAAAGGCCCTGACTCGCTGCGACGAGGTCATCTTCCTCAACAAGAAGGGCGAGCTGACCGAAGGCACTCGCACCAGCCTGTTCATCGAGCAAGACGGGCGGCTGTTCACCCCGGCGCTCACTTGCGGGCTGTTGCCGGGCACCTTGCGGGAAGAGCTGATCGACCTGCCGAGGGCTGCGGCGAGCGAGGCCGTGCTCACGCTCGCCGATCTCGCATCAGCCGACCGCATCTATCTGGGCAATTCGGTGAGGGGCCTAATCCGCGCCGAGCCGCTCGGGCTTAGGCATGAGGCGGAGAAGGCGCGCGAGCTCGTAAGCCATTGAGGCCTAGGAGAAAAATGCCCAGAGGACACGGTCCGGGCCGTCTGGTGTTAGTCCGCCAATCCAAAGTCAATTGGGCTGACTTCCGCCGATGCGGCTGCAGCGGCTGGGATCGTGTTCGGCTTGAGGCTTGCCTCGGCGGTCACCGCCATCATCACGATGATGGCGAGAACGGCGAACGCCACCAGCGCAAGGAAAGTGTTGCGAAGAAACCATATCATGGGCGTGACCTCCTCTTGGTCGGAGGTCAATCTGTCCCAAATTTATGGACAATGTCTTAGGACCGCGCGTCCGCTCACGATCCCCAAGGAAGGCTGATCCAGCCCACGGCAAGCGCGAGTCCGGCGATAGCTGCAAGGGCGAGGGAGACCGTAAGAACCCAAACCATGGCTCTTGGTCCAGTGCCCTCCCGGGCCTCAGTGGTGTTGAACTCAGTGACCATCGGCTATGTCCTTTCTGTTCGGGGGAGGGCGCGAGGGCGCACATCCAACAGAAAGAACGCGGATCGGTGCGGCGGCGTTCCGCGAGGCGAGAAACCGGCGCTGTGGGCAGTGTCTTAGGCCGCGCTTTGGCAGTTCGTGTCCTCAAGCGCCTGCAGGGCTTCATGCACGGCGCGGAGCAATTCGCCTGGACTGCGGCGGTTGTCGGCCGGCGGCATGCCTTCCTCGGTGGCGCGGAGGAGGGCATCGGCATCTTCCTCCCAGCGGACCAGAATGGCCTTCTTGTCTTCCGCGGAGAGGCCGGGGGCGCCGAGCACGTCCCTCGGCGCGTGAAAGACGGCGCCGGGATCAAGCTTGGCCTTGTCGAGGTCAATGGCTGCAAGAGTCCTCATTGTTGAATTATACTCCAGGCATTCCAGCGTTCCAATGCTTTGGCCGCCAGACACGTTCCTTGGGAAAGCACGCCCCGCTTCTAGCCGAGAATCCTTACAACACCGTGCAGATCTGGAAGGTCAGGCGCTCTTGGTGATGGGGCCGGC
This sequence comes from uncultured Alphaproteobacteria bacterium, assembly GCA_963804705.1. Lineage (GTDB taxonomy): Bacteria > Pseudomonadota > Alphaproteobacteria > Rhizobiales > Methyloligellaceae > Methyloceanibacter. The sequence continues at coordinate 24,888 of CAWDRM010000018.1, read as the reverse complement.
GGCATCGGGATTTTCCTCGAGCCCCAGCATGTCGCCCAAGCGGTTGCGCGCGCGGTTGACGCGGCTCTTGATCGTGCCGACGGCGCAGCCGGAGATCTCGGCCGCCTCCTCATAGGAGAAGCCCGCGGCTCCGACCAGGATCAGAGCTTCCCTCTGGTCGTCCGGCAGGCGCGTGAGCGCGGCGCGAAAGTCCTGCATCTCCATATGGCCGTCCTGCTCGGCATGGGTGGAGAGCTTCGCCGCATAGCTTCCGTCGGCGTCCTCGACCTCGCGCCGGCGCTTGCGCCGCTCCGAGAAATAGGTGTTGCGCAGGATGGTGAACAGCCACGCCTTCAGATTGGTCCCTTCGCGGAACGAGTCGAGGTGGTTCCAGGCCTTGAACAGCGTCTCTTGGACGAGATCGTCCGCTCGCTCGCGGTCACCGCAAAGCGAAACGCCAAACGCGCGAAGATTATTCATCTCGCCCACGAGCGCGTCTCGCAGACTGGCCGACACCTTCTGCGGCACCTATTTGTCTCCGCTTCGCTCGAGGTCTTTCAGCAACTGAAGCAAACGATCAGGTATTGGCTCACGCGCGATCTCGTCGAACGAGGCCCGCAAATGGCGCCCGATATGCGCTTGAAGGTTTGGAGACAGCCCTTCTTCGATGGCGGGGGAAACGTCTGGTTGCGTGCCAGTACCGATTGTCTGTTTCATTCTGTTGCCGGCGCCGGTTGGTCTACGCCGGCGTTCCTTCTTGTCCGCGTGATCCACGATGGGTCCCCTATCCGCCGGGTTGGAATAACCAAAGAAAGGCGGATATGATCATATCTCGGGTGGAAAACACCTCAAACCTCAAATGGTTCCATGCGGGGGAACCAATTTGACGACCGCCGCGTTTCAGTCGGATTGCCACCGCTACGCCGGTCGTGCACAGGGGGCTGTTCGTCATCATGGAGAGTCAAAAACGCATGTCGATATCGCAAGCGATCGCGCCCCATCTCCCTTATTTACGACGTTTTGCCCGTGCGCTCGCCGGCACGCAAGCCGCGGGCGACTCCTATGTCGCCGCGACGCTCGAGGTGTTGATCGAAGACCCGGCGCTGTTCGACAGCACTCTCGATCGGCGGGTTGCCCTCTACCGGACATTCGCCGGCCTGTGGAACTCGGTCGGCCTCAATCTCAAGCCCGAGATCGCGACCGGACCTGCCAGCGCGGTGGACCGCAGGCTCGAATCCATCACGCCGCTGCCGAGGCAGGCCTTTCTGCTCGGCTCGGTGGAAGGATTTTCAGTCCCGGACATCGCTCTCATTCTCGGCCTCGATAGGGAGGAGGTGGAGGCGCTGATCGATCAAGCGGGGCGCGAAATTGCGGCGCAGGTGGCGACAGACGTGCTCGTCATCGAGGACGAGCCGATGATCGCCATGGACCTCGAAAGCATCGTCGAGGGCCTGGGCCACCGGGTCATGGGCGTGGCGCGCACCCACGCCGAGGCCGTGCAAGCCACGGCGAAGGACAAGCCTGGCCTGGTGCTGGCCGACATTCTGCTCGCCGACGGCAGCTCCGGCCTCGACGCGGTCAACGAGATGCTGCGCTCGTTTCAGGTGCCGGTGATCTTCATCACCGCCTATCCCGACCGGCTCCTGACCGGCGAGCGGCCGGAGCCGGCGTTCCTGATCACCAAGCCCTATCAGCCCGATACGGTGAAGGCGATTGTCAGCCAGGCGCTGTTCTTCGAGCGCCGCGCGCGGTTGCGCGATACCTCGCCGGCCAGCGAGCAGAGCCTCAGATCTCAGCCTGTTTAGATCTCAGCTTGTCCAGGGTTCGTCGGGCTGGTCAGCCAGCGGCTTCAGCCAAAAGCGATCGGAGCGGGCGGCGAAGCCCGCTCCTCGCGTTAGATCTTTCCCAGCAACACGAGAATCAAAAGAATGACCAGGATCAGCCCGATCCCGCCCGAGGGGCCATATCCCCAGCCGCGGCTGTAAGGCCAGGACGGGAAAGCGCCCACCAGGATGACGATCAGGATGATGATGAGAATGGTGCTCATGTTGCCTCCTCAAGCCGTCCATCGGCGAGGGCCGAGGCCCTAAGATCGCACGCCGCGGTCTCCCCGGGAACCAGGACGGCCCCAAGGAGACCCGCGACGAACGGCTTAGCCGACGTTGCGCATCCAGTTGTCGACCTGCTTTTCGGCCTCGTCCTTGGCGATGCCGTAGCGCTCTTGAATCTTGCCGACCAGCTCGACCCGGCGTCCCTCGACATAAGTGAGGTCATCGTCGGTGAGCTTGCCCCATTGCTGTTGGGCCTTGCCGCGCAACTGCTTCCAATTGCCTTCGATCCGATCCCAGTTCATGGATTGCTCCTTTTGCTGTTGGCCCCCGGGCTTCCGAGGCCGGGACGTTTCCAGAGGTGCCGATCCAACGTGCGCAATCGCAACATGGTTCCCCGGTTACGCTTGCGGCACAGCAAACGGGCGTGATCAAATTTGCCGGAATCGATAAAACGATAGTGCGGAAATCGCAGTTCTACGCCGAAAGGGGGCCGCGGCGACCGGCCGGGGAAAATGGCAACCAAACGCATCCTTGTCGTTGAGGACGAGTTTCTCATCGCGCTCGATATCGCCGGCGCGCTGGAGCAAGGGGGCCTCGTCGTGATCGGGCCTCTCGCCTCGATTCCCGACGCGCTCCAAGCGCTCGAGCACGAACGGATCGATGGCGCTCTGCTCGACGCCAATCTCGGCGGTCAATCGGTCGGCCGCCTCGCCGATGCCCTGTTGGCGCACAAGGTGCCCTTCGCCTTTGTCAGCGGTTACGGACGCGAGCAGCTGCCGCCGAAACATCAGAATGCGCCCTTGGTGCGGAAACCCTTCACCAACGAGGACCTGCTCGACATGGTCGCGCGCTTTCAGGCGCGGTCTTGACGCCATGGCGGTGTACCGCTCTTCTTGACCGCTCGGAACAGAATCGAAAGACGGTGCGTTGGGCGCGTCTCGGCGGTCGCGTCCCGGTAAAGTCGGCCGTCCAACCTTAGGAGAGTCACATGCTGTATTGGGCGCTCGTCTTTGCCGTCGCCTTGGTGGCGGGGGTGTTCGGTTTTGGCGGGGTGGCGTCGGCAGCGGCGAGTGCTTCTTCATCTTCATCGTCGTCTTCCTCATCACCCTCATCGCCGCGCTCCTTTAGGCGCGGAGCACGCCACGCACTTTGCTTTTCCTGCCTTGTGTCACGCAAGAGGAACGCCCGCAACCGGGGCGCGGCTACGGGCGTTTTGTTCGACCGCCGCAGGGGAGGTGTGGGGAGGGGGGTGCGCTCGAACAGCGAGCTATCCACCATCGCGCGCGCGGGGTTCCATGCCTTCTTTCCGTCGCGACCGCAGTCCAGGTGACCGCCGGCGAAAATGGGCAAAACCGGGCGTGTTTAAAAAAACCTTGGGCGATCCGAGAACAAAAGGCGTCCCTAGAGTGTTAGCCTCGTGAGCGGCAAGCGTGTCCTGGGGCGCCACTCCACCCAACGGCGAAACCCACTTGCGTTCGAGTGACGGTGTAGATTGTCGATAATGCAAAGCTGGCTTTCATCCCTCTTCGGCACGGAGGGATTTGCCGCGCGATCCGAAGTTGGCACTTCCGGCATCGTGCTCTTGAGTGCCGTTGCCGACGCGGTCATTGCCGCTTCCTTCATCGTCATCCCGGCGGCGCTCCTCTTTCTCTATTATCGGCGCGGCGAACACGACCGGCGCGCGCGCGCATTGCTGACGCTGTTCATCCTCGTTCTGCTGAGCTTCGGCCTGTCGCATTTTGCCTCTCTGTTCGCGTCGTGGGGTTCAGGGCAGGTACCGACGGGCGTGCTCAAGGCCTTGAGCGCGGTGTTCGCGCTGACCACGGCGATCGTGATCTGGAAGCTGACGCCGGAGCTCCTGAGGCGTCCTTCGCGCGATCGGCTCCAGGCGGAGATTGCCGCCCATTTGGACACGCTCGATGAGTTGCGAGAGGCGCGCGCGCAGCTCGAGGAGCGCACCAAGGAATTGGCGGAAGCCAAGCAGCGCTTTGAGATCGCGCTTCGCGGCTCACCCATTACGGTGTTCAGTCAGGATCGCGACATGCGCTTTGTTTGGGTCCACAACCCTCCCACAGGCATCAACCCGGCCTATCTGTTGGGCAAGACCGATATTGAGGTGTTCCCGTCCGAGGCGGCGGCCCAGATCGTGGCGGCGAAACGGGAGGCCATGGAGACTGGCTTGCCACAGACGATCGAGTCCAATTTCGAGCTGTTCGGGCGCGTGCGGTCCTTCTATCTGCTGGTCGAGGCACTCCACGACGAAGATGGCGCCGTCGTCGGCACCACCTCCGTGGCCGTCGACATCAGCGACCGGAAGGCAGCCGAGAACCAGCTTCGCTTGTTGTTGCGCGAGCTCACCCATCGCTCGAAGAACCAATTGGCCGTGATCCAGGCCATCGCCCGGCAGACTGCTTCGCGCACCAAATCGATCGACGATTTTCTGCAGAACTTCGGCGCCCGCCTCGTCGCCATCGGCTGTGCGCAAGATCTTCTCGTGGCCGATGACTGGCATGGCGCGTCGCTGAGGACGCTGGTCGAGCAGCAATTGAGCGCCTATGCGGATCGCTTCGGCGGCCGGATCGCCATCGAGGGCGAGGAGGTCATGCTGAAGCCGGAGGCCGTGCAAAATCTCGGTCTCGCTCTGCACGAGCTGGCCACCAATGCGCAAAAATACGGCGCGCTCTCCAGCAATAGCGGCCGCGTGCGCATCCAATGGGAGCTGTGCGACGCCGCCAGGCTGAAGCTCATCTGGGAGGAGCGTGGAGGCCCGCCGGTGACCGAGCCGGAGCGATCAGGCTTTGGGCGCGCCATGCTCGAAACGGTGGTGAGCCGGGCGTTGGACGGCGAGGTCAAGCTCTCTTTTCCACCCAAGGGTGTGCGCTGCGTCATCGTCATTCCGCCGGCACAGGTCGTCTCCCGCGATTAGCGAGCGGCCAACGCGCTCGTGATCGTCCGTGCGCGTAAGTTGAATTGCCCCTGCCGACCGAGCCCCTTAGCCTCCAGGATAACAGCGCGGATGACGCGCGAAACGGCCGCCCCCACCCCCGGCCGGAGACAAGGAGAGACATCATGCTGACGCGGCGCGAGATCGCTCTCGGCACCGTTGCCGTCGCGGCCGTCGCGGCGACGGCTGTTACGGTGCGCTTCGTGGGCGGCCGCGCATCCGCCGCCACCGAGACCTTCGAGGTCAACCACACCAAGGAGGAATGGCAGAAGCTGCTCACGCCCGAGCAATTTGCCGTGTTGCGCGAGGAGGACACCGAGCGGCCCTTCACGAGCCCGCTCAACCATGAAAAGCGCAACGGCACTTTCACCTGCGCCGGGTGCGACCTGCCGCTTTTTAGCTCGGCCACCAAGTTCGACAGCGGCACGGGCTGGCCGAGCTTCTATGCGCCGATCGAAGGCGCCATCCGCAAGAGCTCCGATTACTCCTTCGGCATGGTCCGCGACGAGGTCCATTGCCGCCGCTGCGGCGGGCATCAAGGCCACGTCTTCAACGACGGTCCGCCGCCGACGGGCTTGCGCTACTGCATCAACGGCGTCGCCCTGAAATTCGTCCCTGCTTAGAGCCCGCGACCACCCAACTCCATCCCCGGTTGATCGAGATCAAGGCGCCTTTCCCAATCGGCGGCAAGGTGTAAGCTCTGCTGGTATGCATTGCCGGAGCGACGCCGTTGTGCACAAATCTCAATTATCTCTCATCTTCGCAGCCTTAACTCTAACCGCGCTCGTCTTGGCGGGAGGGTCGAGTTCGTTTGGCCAGGACCAGGACCAGGAGCGGGAGTCGGGCGGCGCCCCATCCAATCTGTGGCAGCCCGGTCCATCGGCGGGCTGGAACATCAAGGCCCTGAGCCCCGCGCAGCGGCAGCGCATGCTGCGCTCCTCGGCGTTCATCAACAAAGATGTTCCCGAGGCCTATCTCAAGGCGTCGAACGATGTTGGCTACACCACCAAGGCGATTGCCGAAGGCGGTCCGCTCTACAGTGCCAATTGCAAGCGGTGTCATGGTGAGACCGGCCTCGGCAACGGCGCGCTCGCGCAAGATCTCACGCCGTCTCCGGCGCTCCTCGCTTACCTCGTGCAACAGCCGATCGCGGTGGACCAATATTTGCTGTGGAGTATCTCCGAGGGCGGCAAGCAATTCGGCACGGCGATGCCTGCATTCAAGGACGTCCTGACGCAAAACCAGATCTGGCAGGTGATCGCCTATCTCCGCGCGGGCTTTCCGGCGATCGAGGATCAGGACGCGCCGGCGGACGGTGGCGGCACGCCCCCGGTCCAGAGCGACGAGCCCACCCCAGAGGCAAAACCCGGCCGTTAGGGCCGGGGGCGCACGCGACTGGCCTCTCGTCGCCTTGCGGCACTTCGCCATGGCGCGGGCGGATGCGCGATGGGATAGCGTGGCACTCTGATTGGGGAGATAGCCCATGCGACCAATGATCTTGATGGCAGCCGCATTGACCGCTGCCTTGCTTCTGCCGCGCGCGGCGCTCGCTTTCGAGGCGAACAGCTCGGCCGCCGCCACTCCCGGCGGCTCAACCCAGTTCTCCGATCCGGATGATGCGCCGGTCTCGCTGGGGGGCTTGCAGGTATTCGGGTCATCCGGCGACAGCACCGATGACGGCGGGGTTCACATTCCGCAATCGCCGGCAACCTCGGACCTGCCGCCCTTGCTCTACGGGTCTCCGGCCTTCCGCGCCTCGCGCTAAGCGTCCAGCCTCGATCCGCCTCAAGGACCAGGAACGGCAGTTTTGGGCCTGTCCCAAGCGCCGGGCTGTGGCAGAGTGCGGCCCGTGACCCATCCCTTCGACCCAAATTCGGGCGCGCGCGCCTTGGAGCTTGCGCGTAAGGCGCTTGAGCGGCGAGGTGCGCCCCTGGCATTGCCGTCGCGCCTTCTCGTGGTGGACGTGGAACGCCAGTCTGCCGTGTGGTTGGAGGATGCGGAGGCGAAAGCCGCTTGGCCCGTCTCGACCGCGCGCGCCGGCATCGGCGGCGAGCAGGGTTCGTACCGCACGCCCCCCGGCTGGCATCGTGTCCATCGGCGGATCGGGGAGGACGCGGAAGCCGGGGCGGTGTTCGTTGCGCGCGAGCCGACCGGCGAGATCTGGCGCGGCGAGGCGCGGAGCGACGATCTCATTCTCACCCGCATCCTCACCCTCGACGGACTCGAGGACGGCGTGAACCGGGGCGAGGGGAGGGACTTGCTTCAGCGTTACATCTATGTGCATGGCACCAACCAGGAGTGCCTGCTCGGCCGCACCCAATCCCATGGCTGCGTGCGCATGGCAAACGACGATGTGTGCCGTCTCTTCGCGCGCATCCGCGAAGGCGATTACGTGCTGATCGCTGAGCCGACCATGCGTAACATTCCGGATCCCCAAAAGGCCGGACGCTTCCATTACGCGGGTCTCGGCGGGTCGGGGATGAGCGCGCTCGCGCAGTTCCAGGTGATGATTGGTGGCCGCGCCAGCGGCAGCGATCGCGCCTTCGACCGTGGCGAGCGCGGCGAGCTCCGCGAGCAGCTCGAGCGTCTCGGCATCACGGTGCTGCCTCAAGACGGAAGCGGCGTTGCCGAAGACTGCGCGGCGCTGGTTGTGTCCACCGCGGTCGAGGACCAGGTGCCGGACGTCGCCGCCGCGCGGGCGAAAGGCATCCCCATCCTCCACCGGTCCGAGCTGCTTGCGCATTTCGTCCGCGCCCGCCGCACCGTGGCGGTGAGCGGCACCAGCGGCAAATCCACGGTGACGGCGATGGTGTTCGAGATCCTGGCCGGAGCGGGCCGCGATCCGTCGGTGATCACCGGCGGCGATCTCCTCCTGTTGCAAGCGCAAGGGCTGCCGGGTAATGCCTTCGCCGGTAGCTCCGACCTTTTGGTGATCGAGGCCGACGAGAGCGACGGCTCGCTGGTGCGCTACGCGCCCGCTGTGGGCGTGATCCTCAATCTTCAGCGCGACCACCGCGAGATGACAGAGGTGGCGGCGATGTTTGCCGTGCTCCGCGCGCGGGCGCGTGAAGCGCTCGTGGTGGGCGAGGGCGAGACTCTCGACGAGCTTGCCGGCGGCGCGCTCCTCTTCGGCTTCGGACCCGATGTCGATCTGCGCGGGCAGGACGTCGAACTCGGCCTCGCCGGCAGCAGCTTCCGGGTTGAGGACGTTCGCTTCACACTCCCCGTGCCCGGCCGTCACAACGTCGCCAATGCGCTTGCGGCCATCGCCGCCTGCCGCACGCTCGATGTGCCGCTTCGCGACATGGTCGCGCCGCTCGGAAGGTTTCAGGGCGTCGGGCGGCGGTTCCAGACCGTGGGGGCCGCGCACGGCGTCGTGGTGGTGGACGACTTCGCCCACAACGCCGACAAGATCGCCGCGGCGCTCCAGACGGCGCATTTGCGCGCCGCCAGAGTGCTTGCCGTCTATCAGCCCCATGGCTACGGCCCCACACGCTTCCTCCGCCAGGATTTCGTCACGACCTTCGCCCGCGCGCTAAAGGCCGAGGATCGTCTCTGGATGCTGGAGGTGTTCTATGCGGGCGGAACGGCGCAACGCGATTTCTCCGCCGCCGACATCGTTGCTGACATCGCCGCGCGCGGCGTCAATGCCGAATTCGCGCCCTCCCGCGCCTGGCTCGCCGCCCGTATCGCCGAGACAGCCCGCGCCGGCGATGTGGTGCTGGTGATGGGCGCACGCGATCCCTCGCTCACCGACTTCGCCCGGGACATTGTGGCGGCGATCGAGCGGCGATGCGAGAAAGCCGCCGCGGACGGGTGAAAGCGGATGACATTACGCCCAAAAATTGAGCTATGATCCTCTTGCGTGGGTGCCGGGATCGCTGGACAAGCGAGCAGGCGAGCGCGTTGAAAAAAGGCGGCCAGCTTGCGCGTACATGAAGTCAGGAAGAAGGGTAAAGGGGAGGGGTCGATGAAAGCACAAATTCTCCTGCTGGCGGTGCCCCTGGCAATCTCTGTGGTGACGTTGGCGTCGCGCCCGGCCGAAGCGGTGTGCTGGGTATGGAAGCCATGCGCCAACTTCGACTCTGGTAACGGGGGTCCGTCTTACGGCGGTCCGGTCAAGGAATCGGAAAACCCATTACCGCCGCTGCCGAAAGGTGGGGCTGCGGCGCCAGGTACGACCGCCGCGCCAGGAGCGACGGCAAGCCAAGGGCCGGCTGGAGCACCCGCAAAACTCACTCCAGATAAGGTGCCCAAGAAACCGGCAACGACGGCCAAGGCGCAACCGGCGCCTTTGGCCGCGCCAGCTCAGGCAAAGGCGACAGCTGCGCCAGCACCTACGCAGGCCAAGGCAGTTCCGGCGCCCGCACCAGCACCGGCTCCGGCATCAGCGCCTGCTCCAACTCAGGCCAAGGCAGTTTCGGCGGCCGCTCCAGTGCCGGCACCGGCGCCAGGGCCTGCTCCAACTCAGGCAAAGGCAGTTCCGGCGCCCGCTCCAGTACCGGCACCGGCGCCAGCGCTTGTCCCAGCGCAGGCAAAGGCAGCTCCAGCGCCAACCCCGGCTGCAGCACCAGCGCCTGCTCCTCAGGCTGCAGCGGCACCTGCGCCAGCTCCGGCTAAGGCGGCGGCCGCGCCTGCACCGGCACCTGTTCCGGCGCCAGCGCCCGCTCCGGCCCCGGCGGCGGGTGTGCCAGGGGTGGCGACAATCAAGGCGCCCGAATAGGCGTTCTGGACTGCTGCAAGGATACGAGCCACATCCACTTCAACGGGGGGAAGCGCGCGGCCGCATCGAAGTGCTCAAAAAAAGAAGCCCCGGGAGCGGGGCTGGTCGGCGCAGCCAGGTGTTCGGCCTGTTACGCGGTTCGCATGACCGCTGGCCATGATGCCCTCCGCGGATCAGGTCCCGGTCAAAAGCCCGCATCGACAATGCACTATGAGCACTTTGCCCTTCCGCGTGGATGCCGTGGACCTGAAGACCGACTTTGCGATATCGAGACCGATAGTCGTGATGGCTTGCATGATGAGCTCATCCGTGGGCGCATTAACAGCACCCACATCCAAGGCACTCGCGTGCCGGTGGAAGAGCCGTCCACAGCATCACAAGCGGACCTTGCAGCGCCCCTTGAGTTGGTCCCGCTGCGTGCCGGAAGCCAGACCTATCGGTCCAGCTTGAAAAAGCACCCAGCAGCAAAGGGTCCGAAATTCTCGTCACCGTGCCGCGAGGCTTTTCCTCTCACGGCACACGCGTTTCGACTGGACCTTTAGGAAGTAGGTCGTCTTCATTTGGACCTGACAGATCGTACGCCGTGCCGACATCGTCAGTCCAGAGGGCGCCTTGATCCAGCAACATGTCGGGCCTTGGCTTTGTTTCCGACTTAGCTTGACTGCTCGAATTTCTTGGTGGGCGGTCCGCGTCGGTTCCGTCGATTGTCTCATTACCGATGGAGATCGAGGTGCGCGAAAGCTCTGAAGCGACAGCGATTACACTGCTAGCCAGCAGCAAAGTGAGTGCACCAAGAGTAGCCAAGATGGCTTTGAGCCAGCTCACTTGCAGCCCTCGTTTTCAATCTCCTTTTTTACGTCCTCCGGGTGAAGAGATCGTTGCCGTAGGGCGAGTGCTGGCCGGCGCCCCACTCGCTTGAAGCTGAGGTCCCGCTTATCTGAAACGACTGAGCACCATATCGGGCCCTATCCGATCCAGCGTCCTTTGCTGTGGCGCCGTTGACCAAATTTTCACTCTCGGATCGCATGCTTGAGGTATGAAATTCGAGACCCTTCTTCTGGCCGCGGGCCTGGTTCTACCGGCTTCGGGAGCTCTTGCCGAGCCTGTCACCGTCACTGCCGATGCAGGGGGTCGTGCTGACGCCACCTCCCTCTCTGCTGATGAGCTGCGACAGGCCGTATCCGGCAAGACCGTGTATCTCGACGTGTCGGGCTTCGAGCTGCCTATCCACTACCTGGCCAATGGCCGCATGAGTGGCAGCATGGGCACCGTTGCTGCCACTTTTTCGCGGGGTGATGGCGCATCGGACAATGGCCGCTGGTGGATCGAGGCCAACCAGTTGTGCCAGAGGTGGACGAGCTGGATGGAGGGGCAGACCTACTGCTACAAGCTCGCGCGCCAGGGCGATACCGTGCAGTGGTCCCGTAATGACGGTCGCTCAGGCACGGCGCGCATCGGGAACGGAGATTAGTGGTGCGCTACAGGCGCCTCACAACAAGCCTTCGGGCGTTGGGCCACGGCCAACGACTTCAAACGCGCCATCGGTGATCGTTGTCTCATAGGCGAAACTCATCCCCGCGAACCTCTCGAAGAGGTTCGCGGGACTGAGCTGCATCCTAACTTCAAGAAGAATACGCATCGTGCGACCTTGAACGCTATTCCTGATCCTGGGCGGGGGCTTTGGAGTCGTCGCCGCTGCCAGCGTCTGGCGTGGCCGCAGTGTCAGGTGTGGCCTGAGCATTCCCACTGTCGTCCTGCGCCATACGAATGCTCTGCGATGGGCCGGCTACGGCGAGACTGCTCTGCAACAGAAGCGAGGGAGCGACGGCTAGGCACGACACGAGGAAAAGTCGGGTGGTCATGACAACCTCCATCGTTGAACAACCGCATCGACACGAGCATGTGACCGCCAAAGGGATGCAATCGAGGCCGGTTTGGGGCTGGGGAGAGGCATTTTGTAACGTTTCTTTGCTGGTGTGCTCATTGGCAGCCTGCCGGCGCCCCCGTCGTCGTGGTTTTCCCCTCAAATGAATGAACCCCACGATCAACAGGGAGGTGCGCCGGTCCCTTCTGCTTAATGTACGGGCGGCCTTTGATCCTCTACCGGTCCATGGCTAAGCGGCCAATGGGATCATTGTGCTAGGTAGCGCATCCCCGCGCCGAGGAATTCGACATTGACCTTCGGATCGGATCGGTCCGCTCAATCTCGACATCCCACCAATATGACTCGTTTATTTTGATCTCGTAGGACGGCAGGAAGCAGGCAATGTTGTGCGGTCCAGTGATACTCGAAGTATTTGAATCGCAAGTCCCATTGTCGATCGCCACATTGGTTCCGAGTGCAGCGTGTCGAAAAGTTGCGCGCACCCGCGCGCCCGCTTCCATGCCATCTTGGTCGATGACATTGAGGAACGTAATACCGATCTTCTGGCCGAGGAGACCTCCGGATACGTTGAATGGGCATAAGAGCCGAATTTTTCCTACGCCGTTGCCGCTGAAGCGAATGCCGAATCCGGCGTACACGCCCGTGCGAACCGTAGCGTTGTCGGGAACACAGACGCCACCGATAAGGTCAAGGGGACTGTTGATGGCCTGGGCTGAATCCAGGCCTGCCAGAAAAAGCAAACAGACCGCGAGCGCGAAAGATGCAACCACGCTACGTGTTGTCATGTCGGATGTCCCCCCTCACTCATAATAAGGCGATACTACAACAAAAAGGGCGCCGGTCGAAGCCGGCGCCGCCTCACTTTGAACAGCCCAGAATGTCCGACGAAAGCACCGTCACTTACTGTTTTGAATGCAAGCGTCCGCTGACGGAAATAGATAACTACGGCGAACGTCTGAGGGGCTGTTTGACTTGCAACATTTGGTGGTCGCCCAGCGGTGCCAAAGTACGGCTGCCAGAAGAGGACCTACGCGCGCTTCATAAGTTGCGACGCAACGAACCGAACGCTGGTTCCTAGCTCATAGCAAAGGCCCCGGCCGAAGCCGACGCCCCGAATGGGAGCCTAAGAGAACGAGCTTATTTAGCTCGGCGACCTTTGCGGAAGAGGGGTGCTGCGGGGTCCCTTCTCGCTTAGGATTTATGGAATAGAGTAGCACTTGGGTCTCGACGACGTGCGCGTCTTTAGTCGCCGGGCTAAGCACCCCGCTGGTTGTTACATCGTCGCTGCGTGCTCGGTCGAGATTACTGCGAGCCATAGAAACCTGAATACTTCGCAAGGGAGAAACACAAGGTCCGCAGCCTGGCTGACCGTGAATTTTTCGCCGTCAGCGATCCGCCTTAAGAGCTGAAACAGTCGCTTCTCAAGAATATCGCTCCTGAGATATGCCGCGCCCTCCGGGTTGGCGACATAGGCGTCGAAGACGGCTTGGCTCACAGGGCGCTTCATGCCTTTGCCTATCTGCACAGTCCGAGGAAGTAGTCAGGGACACGCGTTTATGGTCGGGCCGATTGGTTAAATTGTCATTGACCACGGTCGTGAGAGAACGCCGAGCTATTTTCGCGCCGGGACGAGGAACTGAGGTTTCTTACCCAAGCCGCGCCGTGACACCGCCGACGGCCGAAACACCCCTGCCAGGTATCCCCCCCAGCACCCCTAAAGCTAACGGCCCTCAGCGGGCTCCTGTTAGCCTATTGTTAGCCTTGGCTCCTGGCGCCGGAGGGTGATATTTCAGATAAGTCGTTGATTTGATTGGTGCCGCAGGAGGGATTCGAACCCCCGACCCCCGCATTACGAAGCGTTACATCGCGGTGTCTCAGCGTTCCACGCGGGTATACTGGAGTTTACTCCAGTAGGCGAGAGGGCGAGTCTCCTCGCGGTCGATAAAAATTCACAGACTTGAATTCGCGTGTACTCCAACAGAATCCCGTGAACTGCAGGTGAGGCAGGAAACTGCAGCCGGCGTGCAGCCGCATCGGATTTGGCGGCGCGGTACGGACATTCGACACGCTGATTAGGCATGTCCGCTTTTCGGCCGGAACCAGACCTCGCGACGCGATCGGTTGAATGTCCGCTAAGTGCCACAAGCGGACATAGACGCTTATCTCGCACTCACTCGGCTAGGTTTTTGAGTGCTGCCCGAGTTTCGCTGGTAAGCGCCTTCCCGCCCTTGCAAGTCTCGTCGAGCAGGGCTCGTGCCAAGGGCTTGGCATAGTCCTTCTTGAAATGCTCAGCATCGAATTCCTTGGCGCGTCCCGCTAGGCTGGTCGCGATATAGCCCTCGCCGTCATCGCAAGCCAAACCGGCATGAAACCGCGCGAGGTCCTCAGGCGAGGGCGCCTTCGCGTTACCGGCGTAGTCCTCCCAGCTCTTTGCATCCTCCCAGTTTGGCGGCTCATGCCGCAGGATCGGATCGAGACGCGCAATAACCACCGAACGCACCACGGGGTCTGTGATTTCGGTATTGAGGACCTGCCTCAACTGCGCCTTAGCCTCCGGTGTGAGCGCCGACAGTTTCACGTCGGCCAACCCAAGCGGAGCGGGCGATTGATCGACGAGACCGGGAGGGAAACGGGCGAGCCAGATCTCCACCGAGGCCAAGACCGCGCCTCGAAGCTCGGCCCCTTGCAAATCGGCATCCTGAAGTTGGGCCCCTTGCAGGTCCGCGCCCTGAAGCCGGGCGCCCCTCAGATCGGCGCCCTGAAGCTGCGCCCCTCTTAGATCGGCGCCCTGAAGTTTGGTGTAACTCAGATCGACGCCCTGAAGCAGGGCGCCCCGCAAATCCGCGCCTTGCATCGCCGCTGAGCTCATCTGCGCGCCCTGAAACTCCGCCTCTTTCAGGGATGCGCCCTGCAGCTGGGTATCATTGAGCCTGCCCTTTGCCAAACTCTTCCACAATTGCGCGCCGCGGAGATCCGCCCAGGTCAGATCGGCATGGTGAAAGTCTGAGCGGTTGAGCAAGGCGTAGCGGAAATTGCGCTCGCGAAGCACGATCTTGGCGTCGTCGGCAGCGCCGAGATCGCTGTCTTCCACGATGAGCACGCGATACGACAACAGCCATCGCCGCCACCATCCCTTATTGCCGTCGTCGAGGATGCGGTCATAGACGAGACGCCGCACGATGGGGTTCAACAGCTTCGCCTCGCCCTCTGCACCGATCCCGGCGGTTACGGGCGCAACAAACCCGAGACGCCGATCGATCCATTCGTCTGGAACCGTGGCGATCAACCAGCTGAAGCCGACGACGATCGGCAGCAGCAGAAGCACGAGCGCAACCTGCCGGCCCGAAGCCTCCCAGGCTTCCGCCTGCGGTCCCAGTCTGATGTCCCATTTTCGCTTCGGCGGCGCATGCTGCATGATCGGCGTGAGCAGGATCAGCATCGCGAAGCCGAGGATCACCGCGAAGCGATGCCAATAGGTGATCCACACCTCATGGAATGGGAGGAACTTGATCTGGAAATAGAGCAGCGTGACAATCGGCAGCACCGCGAAGGTCACATAGACGATCAGCTGCATCATCAGCCTGGTGATGCGATTGGCTTCGGGGCCGGCCAGGATCTGCGAGAACACGTAGGAATGCACCCGCTCGCGGGCGACGTGCCTGGTTCGTGCCTTCAGCTCGTAGGCGGCCAGCGCATCGGTGAACCTGCGATATTTCCGCGCCAGGATGACGTGCTGCACCAGGAGCGACAGGTACACCAGCAGCAGCATCGCCGGTGCGTATTGAAAGAAGCCGACGAGAGGAATGTCCGCATTGATGATGGGCAGCCTGACCGGACTGTTGAGAAGCAGGTCCTTGTGGCTGACGGATGCGAGCGTCACCACCACATAGGTGAGAAGCAAGAGAAAGGCGAGCCAGGCGGTCCTGGCCGGATCGCTGGCCGCATTGGCTTCGTCGAGGAATCCCTTCACTTCTTGGGACAATTGGGGCGATCTTGCCATTCAGGTGGGTTCCGGTAGCCTCGCTGAGGATAATTTTGAAGCGGGGCTTGCGTCTGCGTTACACAATAGAGTCCACCTTGGGTCAACCGGACCGAGAGCAGGGCGGAAGGCGCTGCGTTGTTGCCTCCAGTCAGGCATCACTCTCTGCGGCGGGAAATGTCCGCTTTGGGTCATAAGCGGAAATGGTGTCACGCCCGCGTCATGTCCGTTCTTCCCCCTCAAAGCGGACAGCTTTACCGGCAAGCCAGACACGGAGAAGTGGAAACCATCGAGGCTTACAGGCTGGCAACTATCCTGTCAGCAATGGCTAAATGCCTTGAGACCTCGGCGTTTGAGGAGCGACTTGCAGCAATGGAAGCTGCCGTTGCTCAGCGTGCCAATCAGCCTGAGCCCTTCAAGAGAGCAGCATGAGCACCAGCGGCTTCATGAGGCGGCTTGAGAAGCTGGAGCAGGCAATCAGCTTCCGGCGCTCTCGCATGATTGTTCTCGCGGTCGATGGCGACAATGAGAACCCGGAGGCAGAGGCCAAGCTCCTAGAGGGACTTGCCGTCATGCCCCAAGACATTGTGGTTGCTGTTCGGCGCTTCGGGTCCGTGGCCTCTGATTTGCTTAAAGTGAGCAGCGTCACCACGCTTTGACCAGGGCGGCAAAGAAGGTCGACCGTGACTGCCTCGGGCGACACGAGCCTTGAGAGGCTTGTCTATCTCGCCGTGATCTTGTTACGAAGAGCGATCGGCCGGTCCACATCCCGCAGCGGCTCAAGCGTCGTGCCGGTGCCATGGATGGTCACGTCACCATAGTTGAAAAGGCGTCCAAGCATCGACTGATCGACATCGACGCGTTCGATCTGGTCCATGTTTACTTCTTCTGAGTGGCGCTGGATGAAGCCCTTAGCATAGATCACTCGGAGGTTGGTGACGGCGATCTCAGTCATCCAGCGAACGAACCAGGCGCGCAGCATGGCGAGCGTAGATCCAACCCTTCTCCGAAGTCGTGGGGTCGGTCACCTGCACCCAACGATTTTTGCGCCCTATCACGCGGAGTTTGGCGTCCTTTGCAACCACGCCGATAGCTGGTGCTGACCGTGTAGGTCTTTCCCGAATGTTGACGGAGGTCAACGTGATCCAGTTCGCATTATCTCTCGAGGTTTGCGCGGGATGCCTAGCTGGTAATGGCACAGGATCTCCAGACGCGGCCGTTGCGGCGTCTAGGTTCGCGAGAGTCCCCCCAGCACCCCTTTCCTCAAGCACTTGGGCACGCTCGTCCCAAACTTGCGCCTCGGCGAGCTCGGTTTTGATATTAGAGGCGCCGATGTTTGCTGCGGAATTTGCCGGCATCTTGAGGACCGTCGCCGCGTCTGCGATGATGGCGCCATCGGTCGCGACGAGCTGGATATTGAGCTTGGCCTCGCCACTCGCGTTACGGGGCAAAACAAGATGCAAATCGCCGATCTCGTCGGGCTTCAAGTTCCATTCCGTCTCGTCATAGGGCCGTCCAGACGACAACTTGCTGCCTAGTGGCAGACCTCTTACCGCGATGATGCTACGGGCGGGCACTCCATCAGTACCGTCGAGCGCAATTGGGAAAGTTATGTCCCCGCCGGCAGTAGTTTCGAGCGTGGCAGGCGATGAGAGGACTGGGGACGGAACTGCGGACCGGGCCGTCGGCACGGAGCTTTCGTTAGGCGGAAGTGTCGCGGGCCTTGACCAGGGCGTATCGATGACGCCGAGCCAGACAATTGCTCCAAGGGTTAGGTTTGGAATCAGCGCGACAAGGATGAGACCCGTGACTAGTGCGCGAATCACCGACGAAAGGCCGAGTAGCAGTGTCTTCGCGTCCTTCGTGTGCGCCTTCAGGAGGTCAGCGGCTGCGCTTCGGCACCTGCCTTGCTTTTGCCTTCACGGGGTGATCTGCATCCGCCTTCAAGAATTGAATGACCCTTGGTGACAGCACATGGTCTGAGTGACCGAGCTTGAGTTGGCCCATGGGACCAGTCCTATTTGATCCAGCGGAGCATGCGCGCCTTGTCGTTGGCTGCCCTCCAGGCGTGAGCCAGGCCAAAAGCTGCGGAGAGTTGCTCGGCTAATAATAATAAGTGACTGCGTAGATTGAGCCCGACAGGCTTACGATGATGTTAACTCCCCGTACTTCGACCATCAGATGACCGATGCCACCCATAGTCGAACTAGGGCTGGCCTGCCGCATTCCCACTTGGCAGTCCTGCACACGGAATTGCAGGGATCAAGGCTCATTTCCCCTCACGCAGCTCCATCTAGACTGCGCGTCACATGCGCCTTGATTGGCGCCGCCAAGTCTGGCAGCCATAAAGGTCGCTAAACCCTGGCATCCTTTTGTGGGTAGGTTGGGCTTGATCCAAGCCTAGCCAATAAACCTAGGTTTGCTGCCTAGGCCGTGCACTCATAAATCGAGATTGGTAAGCAGCGGGTGGTCAATGTCCGCTTTACCCCCAAAATTTACCCCCAAAAGCGGACATTCGTCAGCGATAGCCGAGAATTCGGATGTTTATGTCCGCACGAATTACCATATTGGGGGAAAAGTTGAATCCAACGCTTATGATTTAAGACTCGTTGACATCTTCAAGGGGCTGAAACCGGATATTGATCCGAATGCCAATAATTTAATTGTTTTTCACCTACTTGGAAATCATTTCGACTACTGTCGTCGCTTTCCGGCAGAGTTTGCAATGTTCGTCGATAAAGACGAACATGATCTTGGCCTCGGGTTCATCTCTTCAGCACCCAGCATGCTTAAGCTACGTACCAACTGTTATGATGATAGCGTGCGGTACACGGATGCGGTGATCTCGGAAATCTACACCGAAACGATTAAATTAGGCAGCGTTTCTATATTCTTGTTCATGCCAGACCATGGTGAGGATGTCTTCATCGGCGACCACGATCCTAGTACCTTCACGTATGATATGGCACGTATCCCATTTATAGTGTGGGCTTCGGAGCAATTTGCGCGAAGCAACCCAGATCGCATTAACGCATTGCGATCAAATTCGAAGGGGGTTTCTACAAACGATCTTCTTTATGAATTGCTCATCGGCCTTACGGCTGTTCAAACCACGTATTATGAGGAAGAGTACGATCCGTCCTCACCGAAATATTCGTTGACTTCTGACTCGGCTGTGACGCTTCACGGGGGAAAAATGGTGCGAGACGACCCGAAATTTGATTTGTCCCGACTGGCGCTGCACTAGGCCATCAACTCATTAGCGCGCATCCAGATTCTGGCTTAGGCGAGTTTGACGCCAGCGAGGTAGTTTTCGGGGCGCTAGTCGTATCGTGTTGCGACGCCCCGGAAGTGTTTGAGCTTGTTGATGAAGCGCTCGACGAGGTTCCTGTAGCGGTAGAGGAATCCGCTGAACGCCGGAACGTGATGCTACGTCCCCTAAACCGGGGCCGGTAGAGCACGCCCTCAAGTCAGGTGCCATCTCTCCGGTCCCCAAGAAGACTGGAGCCGATATGGCACAAGAACCAGCGCCAAAGCTGTTTTACAGCATGAAGGAAGTGGCCGAGCGACTCGGCGTGCCGCTCTGGAAGGTACGCCGCGCCGCCAAGAGTGGCCTTCTCCCCACCTACACCGTCTACGACAAGAAGAAGTATCTGCTTCTCGCCGAAGTCGAGGCCATCATCCTGCAATCGCGAGAAGGCGGTGCGCGACTAGCGAGCGAAGGCCTTCGCCTTCACGCTTCGCCTGCAGACGCGCCCCGGCCCGCCGAAGCCGACGGTGGTGACAGCAATGAGTGAGGCGGCGCGGAACGTCTACGCGAGCCTTGCGCCGATCTATCGCGCCCAGGGTTACTGGCCCCGCCGGATCAGCCCGGGTTCCAAGGCTTGTCATGATCCCTCATGGCAGGTGCCAGACCCCGAACAGCCGCCGGAGCGGCTCAGGGAGTGGAACCGACCCGATCGGGAAGGCCGCTAGCGCCGGAAGGTCAAGAACGGTGATCCAGTTAGCTCCTCGAAGGCGTCTCGATGCTGTTCGGCACCCGCACGTCCAACTCCCCGTGGAGAATCATGATCGGCGGTTCCTTGCCCAGGACGTACTGCACGGGGTTGGCTGCAGTCCGGTGGCATTTGACCGATCACCGCCTTAGAACTCTTTAGCGACGAGCTCTTGTTCCTTAGTCAGAGGAATTGGCACGCGCAACAAGGAGGCGGTCGAGACTGACGCCGCCTCGGGCGCTTCTGCTGGACTGGCAGCATGGCGGAGAGCTGTCCAGCCGCTCGTTTCGAGCGCTTGCTGCAGCTCGGCCTGCCTCTTCTGATACACAACGCTGCGCAGCATGGCATAGAAGTCGATTGAGCTTTCCTCGAGGTCCTCCATCTGGTCGGCTTGGCCCAACTTAGGGAAGGGGCTCGCAGCCGAGCCGGCGATGCCTAGGTCAGTAACCGTGGAAGCAACCTGGGTTGGCAGCACTTCCAAGAACTCTCCAGCGGGAAACTCTGCTGCGGGAAGCGTAGCGGCGAATTCCACAGTCGTTCCAATCAGATCGCGTATGTTCGTTGGCCCAATAATCGGCAACACCAGATACGGGCTGTTGCGCATTCCCAAAACATACAGCGTCTGTCCGAAATCGCCGGACTGATGCGGCAGGTTTTCGCGCGTCGCGACATCAAAGAGGCCGGCCACGCCCAAGGTGGAGTTGATTGCGAAACGGCCGACGGTCGTTGCGGCAGCTTTCAAGCGGAGCTGCAATACGTCGTTGGCAAAGACCAAGGGCTCGGTGAGATTGCCGGCGAACGCTTCAACCGAGTCGCGCACCGGCTCCGGCACGTTATTGCGATATGCATTAGCAACGGGATACACCACCGCATGATTGAAGCGCTGATTGCGCTCAAATACTGAGCGGTTCATGCTTTCGAGCGGATCGGAGACCTCGTTCGGCTCGTCGGGCAGACCTGCTAGGTCCTTCGGTGAGTCGACCGAAGCCGAGTTGTCTTTCAGTGCGTCGGCCGAGGTTTCGGCGGCGAGAAATTGGGGTGATAGAACTGTAGCGGTACCCGAAGCGCAGGCTGACAGCGCGCTCACAAGCGCGATAGCCGCAGCGCGGCCCAAGATGGCAAGCTCCCTCACCCCCACTCACCCCACCCCGTCCAAGGGGTATTTTATTGTTCGCCCTCCCGGAGCTTGACCAAAGCCCAAAGTTCCCTCATGCCTGATTTTTTCTTAATTGTTGGCTTAAAAGTGTGGCCCGGTCTTCATACGACGAGTGCGATCCGCTTGGAGGGGGTTCCGCTAGGTGGCGCAGTCCTACCAGGCGCGCAGCCCTACTAGGAACGAACCAGCGGCTGAGTGGGGCGGGTTTTGAGCATATGGAGACTTCGCAGCGGCCGCTTGTGGCTTAACCAAGAGCTCTCAACGCAATATCTTTCAGCCGCGCTATTTCCCGTTCACCATTGCAGGCGGAAGCCAGAATGACCTGCGCAAGGTTCTTTCTGAGGACGGCAGCCTGATCGGGTGTGGCGCCGGTAGCCCGCAGGTGCTGCCAAGTCGCTTCGTAGGCAACCTTAAAGGCATTCAAATCATCCGGCAGAAAGTACGATGAATACTCTCGGAAGGGCATTGATGCGGACTCCGCGCGTTGTGCTTTTCGGGTCTCAGAAACTAAGCAGGGCGCATTACAGGAGAATTACGAACTCGTATTGGAATATCGCCCTGGATTTGCCGAATCTGATCCTCCCCCACTGAAGTGGTCCGACTCGAAGTATGGCTTTGGGCCTGAGGAGGACCTGGGATGGCAAGGAAGATACACAAGCCGGAAGAGATTGTTGCGAAGCTGCGTCAGGTGGATGTCCTGACGTCGCAAGGCCAGAGTGCGCCCGATGCGATCCGCTCGATGGAGTGACCGAGGTCACATATTATCGGTGGCGGCGGGAGTACGGCGGGTTGAAGAGCGACCAGGTGAAGCGCCTGAAGGCTCTTGAGACCGAGAATGCGCGGCTGCGCAAGGCGGTCTCCGATTTGACGCTGGATAAGCTGATCCTGCAGGAGGCTGCCCGGGGAAACTTCTAAGCCCCGCGCGCCGCCGCGCCTGTATCGAGCATGTCCGATATGACCTGCATGTCTCCGAGCGCCGCGCCTGTGCGGCGCTCGGCGAGCATCGCTCGACGCAGCGCAAGGTGCCGCGGGGCCCTGAAGACGAAGAGCGGCTGACCGCCGACATCATTGAACTGGCCCGACAATATGGCCGCTATGGCTTCGCAAGATTGCGGGGATGTTGCGGGATCAGGCCGGTTGGGTGGTCAACGACAAGCGGGTCGAGCGGATCTGGCGGCGTGAGGGGCTGAAGGTTCCCCAGAAGCAACCCAAACGCGGTTGTCTGTGGCTGCATGACGGATCTTGCATCCGTCTTAGGCCGGAGCACCGCAATCACGTCTGGTCCTACGACTTTGTCGAGGATCGAACCCATGACGGGAGGAAGTACCGGATGCTCAACGTGATCGACGAGTTCACGTATGAGTGCCTGGCAATCCGCATCGATCGCAGGTTGAAAGCCGTCGATGTGATCGACGTTCTGTCTGACCTCTTCATCCTGCGCGGCGTGCCCGGGCACATCAGGTCGGACAATGGGCCAGAGTTCGTCGCCAAGGCAGCACGGGCGGATCACCTCGCGAGCGAGCCCAATTAACAACGGATGAAGAAAGCGACCATCCGGTATGAGTGGCGGCGCTCTTCGCTAACTTTATTCACAGCTTTCATGACGATTGAGACATTGGCATGCCGGCGGCCTCTTCTACGGCTTCGGCTCACGCATTCGAGCGCGCCGCGCTAATCCTTTAGGCTGAGGATATAGGCAACCACATTGCTCAGGTCGTTCGGCTCGAGGACGATATTGGGCATGGTCGGGTGCGAGCTCTGTAGCCAAACACTCAACGCGGTGGCCGTCATCCCAGAGGTATTGGCGACGTCCCTTGAAGAAGTTCCTTGAGAAATTTGGCTCCCCGGGCCGGATTCGAACCAGCGACCCAGCGGTTAACAGCCGCTTGCTCTACCTGCTGAGCTACCGGGGAGCAGAGCGCGCTATCGACGCGCAACTGGACGGGTCTTAGCAAATGCCAAGCGACCTCGCCAGAGCTTTGCAGCGTGCCTGAGACGAAATCGCCGGTTGCGGCCCCCCCACCCATGCCTATGTGGTGGCTAACCCCCAGAAGATCCCATGCCCGCCAAGATCCGCTTCGCCAATCGTCATTACCACCTGCCGCGGTCAAAGGGGCTGCGCGTTGGTCTCGGCATCCTTCTCGTGGCGGGGGGGCTGGTGGGCTTCCTGCCGGTGGTTGGATTCTGGATGATCCCGCTCGGCCTGCTCGTGCTCTCGGTGGATATTCCCGTCGTGCGGCGAGGGCGCCGGCGGCTCACGGTCTGGTGGCATCGCGACCGCAAGGAGCCGAGTAAGACCGGCGTGTCGCCGGGCGACGTTCCGGGAACGAAGGCGGGTGAAGGGGCGTCTAGGAATTTGGAGGCCACGCCCGGAATTGAACCGGATGTTTTGAGAGGATAGCTGGCGGATTCAAGGTAATTGACGCTACTGGTCAATCACCCTTTCAGAGTGTTCCTTACAGACACGGACCAAGCATGACGCGCCTGTCCACTTAGCCGCTGGCCTGGTGGTTCTCCTATCGAGGGTTCGGTGGATGGTGCAGGACGAGGGAGAATGAAGAGCCGGGGCGGAATTCCTGTGCTATGACATAGTCGCTGCCAGGGGCTATCGAGCGGGGGTCATGCGCATATTTCTTCGGGCGACGGCTTGCATCGTGCTCTTCGCCGCAGCGCCTGCCATGGCGCAGGATTGCTTGGCCCTTGCCAGAGCTTGCGTGGCACAATGCCTAGGCGGTGCGGGTGCGACCGGTGATCTGGCCCAAGTAACACGCCTTCTACCGGACCGGGTCAAGGCTTGCATCAACCGATGTAAAATTGCGCCCTGCCAACCAACGCCGCTTACGGCTCGTCTTTGTGATGCCACCGCTCAGAGTATTTGTAACAATGGATTTCGCGCCTGCAATAATGCGTGCGTCCCATCGACTGCGACGACTCAGGCTGCAATCGAGTCTCAGGCTACGTGTGGGACCTTTTGTTGTACCCAGTTAAAGCGCTGTCTGACGGCGCGCCAGTGCGACATAGGCACCATCATTGTCATTAATTGCTCGGAGAACCCAGGCGCGGCCCCCGCCTCTGGTGCCCCCTAAGAGGGCTTCATGTTGGCTCGTCGTAGGCCATCGGGGCTGTCACCGAGACCCATTGCTAGCGAGTCCAAGATCGCGCGGAAACCTCATCGGGCCTCCCTTTGAGGGCGCGGATCGGGATGCCCAGGGTGTGCGGATCAAGCTCGCCCTAAATAGGTTATCGCGCTAGGCAATCAGGCAGCTTCGGGTAGCCATCCTCGTAAAACTCTAGTGGGAACGGCTCCTCGTAGGAGCCTTCCGGCAAAAGCGCAGCGGATTGCGCTTCTGGCTCTTCCCGTCGCCGCGCTCCACTCAGGGATGCTTCTAGCTGAGGGTAGCCGGCGATGTGCAGCTCGGCGAGCGCCCTGGTGAGATCGGCCGCGGTGAGTGGCGGCTCCCGGTCGAGATTAAGTTCGGCAAGCGCGATGCCCCGCGGCACCAGTAGAGCAAGTTGCACTGGGGATATGCGTCCGACGTTGTGCATGTCGGACTTTCCGCGGTCGTCCATCTGACCGCCTTCACAAGCCGAAACTTGCCACGCATCGAAGGCAAGGTTCAGTATGTGTCAGCCGGCAGATTGATCGATGATAAATCAGGGCAGTCCTACTATCTCGGCCTGCGTGGCGCTGGATCGCGACGAACTCGATCGACTTGGCCCACAATACAAGCTCGTCCCTGGAATGCCAGCGGAGGTCTTTGATCGTCACCGGTGAGCGGACCATGTTCCAATACTTGTTCCGTCCGTTCCTCGATGCTGTTCGACGTAGCTTACGTGAATCATAAGGAGCCACACCAGACAGAGCGACCTCACCTCGAAAAGTTGCGGCCTACATCCCGGTCCGTGGGTAGTGGACGATATAACCACCGTCGCAAGAGGAGGGTGAGGTGGAGTGGGTGTCGATACCGGCAGAAACTGCCTCCTCCCTTGCTGCCACAAACCTTTCTAAGGGATCGACGATTTCGAAGGGCTCAGGCATGCCCGTACCCCGTGCTCCGACTAACGGCATACGACCAACGCGTTGCTTCAACCGCATTAGCAAAACTGGAAAGGGCCAGAAAGTGAACATCGATTGCAAACTGGCTGCAAACCGGAGCCGACAATCAGAGCTAAGTA
>CAWDRM010000017.1:0-99275 GCA_963804705.1 uncultured Alphaproteobacteria bacterium | reverse complement strand
GAGCCGATTCCAACTTTCGGGTGTTGGAATACTAATTCCGGGCGTTACCTCTCATGTTTAGTCCAACCTTTTGAGGGCTTGGGCTGCCACCGATCCCTCGCCACACCAACTGAAGCTCCGTCTTGCGCTGGTGAGAGCACACGTCGATTGCGAGAACCGGCATGATTTTGAAGGCATCCTCCAAACCTTCGGTGCTGCGATCGCCTATGAGGATCAAGCCTGGCGAACGCGTTACCCTGGATCGGAAGGCGTTCGACTATACTATGAAGAATTTTTGCATGCTTGCGCCGATCTAAGGATAGAGGTGCATGCAGAGCATCTTTGCGCCGAGACAATTATTTTGGAGGTGACAATCGGTGGCACGCATACAGGCTCATGGCACGGCCTGCCGGCCACCGTCAGGCGATTTGGAATTCCGCTTTGCGGCATCTACACGTTTGACAGCGACGATCAACTGGCTGGCGAACGCATTTACTACGACCGGGCCACGGTGTTTGCACAGCTTGGCGTCTTTCGCGAGCCGGTCGGCTGGTTCGGCCGAGTAGCCTTGGCGCTTAATCATCCGCTGACAATCGGCCGCTCGCTCCTAAGGACGGTATGGAAGTAGTGGAGCCAGCTTGATACGGGCATTCGCCTTTCGCGTTGTTGCGTGTCGAGGCGGACTCGTCACGGCTGGCAGTTCGACTTTGAAGGATGAAGTACGGTCAGCGGTCACCGCTGTCCTTGCGCGCCTGAGCAACCTTCCCCTCTTGTGACACGCGGCCGACCTCGCCCTTCGATGCCCCACCCCTGAGCGGTTTTTGCCTCTCTTTGGGTTTCATCCCTTCAGATGCCGAGCGCCCCGAACCCGGATGAGGAGGGGCCGGGTGGCTCAATTTAAGTTCAAGCGCATATCGTGACAGGTCGGCCTGCGTTGTTGTGGCGGTTGTCAAATTTTCCCTGCGGCTCAGTTCCGCCTCAACGCGCTCGATGGCCTCCCCAAGCACTTGGGCCTTTGCGAGCGTACCCGCGTTGTCTCGAGTGGGCTTGGTTCCCCTTGGGTGAGCTTTTAAACGCATCTCGCGCTTCTGTTGGCCAGCAATATCCTTGGCTCTATCGCGGGCTCGCCTCAGGCGTTGAGCCAGAACCTTCAATTCTTCATCTGATGCCTGTTCTATGGCCGGAGGTCGTGATGCGTTCACAACTTCCAGCTCAGCGGCGCTAAGAAGCCTTGCTTCAAAGTGTGTTCGGTCGCTCATGGGATTCTCCTAGTTGAGGCGGAGCAATTCTCACACCACGCAGGATACAAATTCCGATGTGTGGCTTGGGTTAGTCGCTGAGGACGCTCGACTATCCGAGTTCCTACAGGCTCACAGTACAAGCCCATGCGTCTAGAACGTCCACTCTTAAGGTTCCAAGCTTTGGCGGGAATGTCCGCTATGGGTCATTCCGCGACATGAGCGGGCGACGCGCTGATGTCCGAAAAGCCTTCCCCCCGACAATCGCTTCAGGATCCATAGGATTTTAGCACCGGGGCGCCGAGCACCAATGACGCTTTGATGACGTAGCAGGGCGGCTAACGGCCTAGACCGGGCTTTAGACTGTTAAAGGGCGATTGCGAACGTGGTACACTTTGGCGGAAGGCGTGTTGTATCGCGGAGGTTTCCATGGCGACCGACCTGGTTTCAGAAATTGCCGATGTAGTAGGCCCTGCCATCGTGGCGCGCGTCGCGCCGAGCTTGGGGCTCGATCAGTCGTCTGTTCAGAAGGCGTTCAGCGCGGCGGTACCGGGACTCCTCGCTTCACTTCTCTCGCTCACTTCCAAGCCACAGGGCGCAACGAAACTAAGCGATGCTGTGGTGAAACAACAGCCAGGAGTCCTGTCGAGCTTGGCCAGCGCCGTTGGTGAATCTGGCCAAAAGGCGCTGATCGATAAGGGTAGTAGCGCTCTGAACTCGCTTCTTGGCGGCAATACAGTGTCCGCGCTCACCAATGCGGTTGCGCAGTATGCGGGCACCGGAACTGGCACGAAAAGTCTAATTGGTCTTCTCGGGCCTGTGGTTTTAGGCGTCCTTGGACAGCAGCAGCGCAGCAGCGGGCTTGATGCTTCGGGGCTCGCAAGGCTTCTAACTTCCCAGAAAGACACTATTCTCGCGGCGATTCCGTCCGGGTTTTCCAAGTATCTTAGCGAAACCGGCATCCTCGATGGCGTGACCGCACCAAAATACAAACAGGCCTATGAGGCGCCATCAGGCGGAGCGGTTCCTTGGCGCTGGCTGTTGGTAGCCCTCGCTCTTCTTGCAATCGGCATTTTCGCATGGCGCCTGCTATCGGGACATCACCGGGAAGCTGTGGAGATGGCGGCGCCCAAGCTTGAGGCGCCATTGGTGGACTCTCTCGCCAAGCTGCGTGGCATCAAAGTAGGTGACGTTGACATCGGCGAACTCGCCACGTCTGCGGTCAATGGTTTGCAATCTTCCCTGAAAGGCATCAAAGACGAGACGAGCGCGCAAGCCGCAACGCCAGAGCTAACAAAGGACGCCTCCCAATTTGACCAGCTGACTGGTTTGCTCGACCAGCTATCGCCAGAAAACCGCAAGTTGCTGGCCAATGTATTCGTTGCGCTCAGACTGCAGCTCAATCAGCTCATCGACAAGGCGCTCGCAATTCCCGGCGTCGGTCCTGTGATTAAGCCCGCGGTGGACGCAATTCGCTCTAAGCTCGACACGTTGGCAACAACATAAAAGCACGACCGCGGCCCACTGATGACCACGTTCCTGCTCACCACTGGCGTCATCATGGTAGGGCTTGGGCTTGTGTCATATGTTTCCAGCAAACGCACAAATCACATGAGCGACGCGTCCGCGCTATCCCTGCTGCCGGGAGACATCAAATACGAGAGTCCAGCCGGCAGGTTCCGGTTCTACTTTCCCATCACGACGTCGATAGTGATGAGCCTCATCCTCACCTTGGTTTTCTATTTGTTATCGTAGCTGGTCAGGAAGCATGTGTCGTCGCCAGGCGTACGGATGCGAGTTTTACCTCGCAGATGTCCGCTCTAGGTCAAAAGTGGAAGTCTCACTCGGGGTGCAACTGGTCCGCTCTCGGCTCCGAAACAGCATTGGCCCGAGCGACAAACTGGCTGGGTGGTTGTATCCAGGGTCACCTAGAAATGGCGGATTTTGGTGCCCAGGGGCGGGATCGAACCACCGACACGCGGATTTTCAGTCCGCTGTTCCAGTTAAAAATAGCTGCTGGAACATGAGATTAGCAGAAGTGTATGCAAGTCAGTATGTAAGTCTAACCCGCGCTGACTTGTGATAGGGAACGATTGTCGGCGGTTCCAAGGGCGCCAGAGACGTGAAACCGCTTTGGTGATCTCTTCTGCACCTAGCGGGGTTTGCCCCGCGTAGCGCCCTTATTGCCGCCGACAGCCGTGCTCCGTTGTCAGAATCGAGAGTTTCGGCTTGCCCGACAAAGACGCCTTCAAAGTTCACCGGTGAACTAGTCAGAGAGGGGAGCTTATCGAAACGAAGTCGACGCGCCCCGATCAGCGGTGATGTCGCCATAGAGAGCCACGCCCCGCCTCTCGCCCCGCGCCTCAGTCTTCATCCGCTTGTGGGGTAGAGCCGACGTCTGCTTTCGGGGGTAAAGCAGACATGACGCGGACGCTGGACAATGTCCACTAATGACCCAAAGCGGACTTGTGGCCGTCTGCCTAAGGGCCCGACTAAAACAGCCAGCGGCCCTCGACGGCGTTAGGCCGTGTGTAGGTTCAAATCGGGGACCCGAAGCCACCTATACCGAACACGCGTCCATTACGAGCAGCCTCGAAAGTAGGTCCAAATCCCGGACCTGCAATCACCGAGAATTGACCCTACCACCAGTGCCGATTTGAGCTTGAACCACGGTCTCGAAAACCGTTGTACGGGTAACCGTACCGTGGGTTCGAATCCCACCCTCTCCGCCAATAACGGCTGAAATACGCCATTTTTCTCGATCTTGCTGGGTTGTACCAACAGTCAAACCAACAGAAGGCAGGAGGGTCGAATTAGGCCGTGTATCGAGATTGGCAAGCAGCGGTTGGTCAATGTCCGCTTTGCCCCCAAAAGCGGACATTCGTCAGCGCGTTGAGCCTTTCGCCCACGCCCAAGCCGCTATGCGCCACCCGTCGGCGAGCTTGCGTAGCGCCACCGTAAAGACCGCGCCAGATTGCGTAATCTGCTTGCCGCCCACTTTGAAACTCATGGTCGCGGGAACGACCACATACGCTCTGTCGCCGGTGACATTGTTGTGCAACGGCTCACCCACAGTGACGAAATAATCTGACGCACCGTGTTGCTTGCCTTCAATCAACACGTCTCGATACCAGTCTTGAGCGGCAGTTGCCCCGTGCCAGACGTGTGGTGCCATGCCGTCAAGGATTGATGCCGGGACAGCGAAAGTCTCTGCCATCACCTCTACGTCACCTTTGTTAAAGCCATCGATGTACTGGCGTACCGCCGCCATAGGGTCTTTCGTACTCAACTCGGTTCTCCTTCATCTCGGCGTCAAGCACAGTACGATGGCATACCACAAGCGCCAAGACTCGGTACGGCGGCGGAGGATTTGGTGAGCAGCGGTTGGTCAATCCGCTCTGCCCCCAGAAGCGGACATTCGTCGGCGCATTAAGTATGTCTGCTTTGTGCCACAAGCGGACATCGGGGCGGCACTCGAACCCCTACGGCCACGATACAAACACAGAAAAGGGTGAGCCTATTCTGAAGATAACACGCGACCGAAAGGTACGTCATTATGTCTGACGCATCGAAGCAGCATGACTGGACGAAACCCGCCGCCATGGCGATCCCGAAGGGAGGTTACCTCGGCAAGCCCGAAC
This sequence comes from uncultured Alphaproteobacteria bacterium, assembly GCA_963804705.1. Taxonomy (GTDB): domain Bacteria; phylum Pseudomonadota; class Alphaproteobacteria; order Rhizobiales; family Methyloligellaceae; genus Methyloceanibacter. The sequence continues at coordinate 94,417 of CAWDRM010000017.1, read as the reverse complement.
AGGGACGCTACGGCCCGATCTTTCCCAAGACCCCGGCCTGCTACGGCTTCTCCATCAAAAGCGGACATTCGTCAGGGGATTGAGCATGTCTGCTTTGTGCCAAAAGCGGACCAACCCAAAAGCCGTCCCAAGCTCATCCGATAGGACTTGCCAAGGTCCTTCTCACCACTGTCCACACTGCTTTCTAGGACCGGGTCCGGCGCAGCACGGCTACGTCAGGAGGACATAAGCAAGCAGCAAGACGTACGCTGTGACCGCGAGGCTCGCATGCGCGCCGATCAGGAAGCCGATACTGCGGGTAGCCCTGCGTCCGAAAAGCGCAATCCCGGTTCCCACCAGAGCGGCTAGTGCCGCGAGTATTGCCGCCGCTGGCCCGAATGAAGCCGTGCCGTATCGGTCGCCCATGCCGGTGCCATTAACGAGCGTAAAGATAAGGACGGACAGACCGGACAGTCCTAGAAGCCCATGGACAGCTCCGATAGCGCGGGACGGCAGGCACCTGTCACCAAGAAAGCGGATGCCGATGGCAACGCCGATCAGCACCGCGAGAGAGAGCAACGCAAGAGCCAAGAAGAGCATCAGAACATTCTGATCAAGGCGCCGGCGATAATGTGGCGACGTTCGCCCTGTGTCAGAAGCTGAGGTTTCATCAGCGTGGGTTTTGGTCCGCTAAGTGCCAACAGCAGACTTACCCGTGTGGAATCTCATGGTTCACCAGCGCTGGACCGCCGGAAACATATTTGCGACGCATTTCGCTTTCGCAAAGACGTCGGGCGTCCGCAATGCAGGCACCGCAACTCTGCACGGCTCCGACTTCAACGGGAACCACTGCAAGTCCGACGGCGAAGACTACAGGCAGCAACAATCTATTCATTGCGCTGTCCATTGGATTTTGGGGAGCCATGACATCGGCCGCATCCGTGTCACGCGGCATCGAGAGCAATGGCAATCGTGGGTATAGCCTTCGGGCGGCGAAGCCTTTGAATGGTGGCTTGCAGGGGGGTGCGTGGACCGCCGGAGCCGAGCACCTTGAAGACGTAGCTTCCAAATCGGGCTATCGTGAGCGCAACCGTAGATTCGGTTTGCACGCCATGAACACCATCGCGGTTCGCTGTTAAGATTGCCAACACTCCGCGCGGATTCCTGCGCCATCGAGACGGCGCTGCCGATGTCGCTTTCGACCGATCCTGCAATTCACCGCGGCCTCTGCCGAATCGCCAGAGATGCGAGGAAAGGCAGCGTCAAGTTCGCGCCGGAGATGAAGAAGAACAGAGCCATCGCCGCACCGGCGTGTGCCCCCCTGGGTATGGACGCATTCACTCGTGCGCAATATGAATGGGGATGTGGTCTGCCGCGGCGCTCACGTTCGCCGCGTCGCTAAGGCAGGCGGCGAAGACGTTCGTTCAATGACGCTGCGCCGGGCGGGTTGGCCTTCCGATTTGATGCCGCCCTGCAAAAGTGTCGATATCGGGGAACCTGGTCATGACCGACAACAAGCCGGCCGCAGACGTTACCAAGGATTGGCAAGCAACGCAGGCCCAGAAGTCCGCTGCCACGCGCCTCCGCCTTTTTGCCGCGCTCTCGTGGATCGTTGCCATTGGCGGCCAGATCGCCGGGGTTGTCTTGCTCTACCAGCACAAGTTCGACCACGGAAACCTGCCGCTGCTGATCGGCATTCTGGTCGGGATCGCGATTTTCGCAATCGCCGGCAACTTGCTGTGGAAGGCGGCCAACAGGCACGATCCGGCCCGCGCATCCGACACGTTCAGGTTCTTCTTCCAAAACCAGCTCGGCGTGATCATCACGCTGATTGCCTTCCTCCCGCTGGTTCTCCTGATCTTCACCGACAAAAACATGGATCCGCAGACCAAGAAGGTTGCCGGCGGCGTCGGTGCTGTGCTGGCCGTGATCGCAGCGCTGATCGGGGTCAGCTACAACCCCCCATCAGTCGAGCAGTACACCGAGAACATGAACACGTGCGCGGCCCAGATTGAGGCGGGGCAGCCGACCACAGCCTGTTCCCCCGACGTCGCCGCCCAGGCGCAGGAGATCGCCACGGACTCCGCCACGGTGGCCGCGGCGACGAAGGATGCGGAACACCCCGCTGGTCAGGATGTCGTGTACTGGATCGCGCCGGAAAACGGAGCCAAGAAGTCCGAGACGCCGCATGTCTTCCACCTCTGCGCAGCCGTCAGTCCGCTGAAGGACAAGACCGTGAATAGCGGCTCCGTAACGGAGGCCTACGCACAGAACGCCACCCGGATGACGAAGCAGATCGAGATGGAACAGAAGCAGTGCGGGTTCTCGGTCTCCCAATGAATCCGCCCGCGTTCACTGTTGGTCTTGTCCGCTGCGGGTCATAAGCGGACATACTGACACGTCCGCGCCATGTCCGCTTTACCCCCCCTCACGCCGCTGGCTCAATGCACTCTTCCGTGTCGTTCTTGATGCTGTTGACCGCGCGGTTGACCGCGTAGGCCTCCATCAAAGCCGGATCATAAGGCTTGAGCATCGATGCTTGTTGTGGGACCGAGCCACCGATCATAGTCCTCCAACATCAGCATGACCGGCATACGATCATGCACGCCGCCGACAAGTGAGTTTGCTTCTCCAACGATCATTGCCGTGGATAGGATGTCCTCGCCACCGAGCCGAGCAAAACTCGCAACTGCATCGGAAACCAACAGGGGGGCGCGAGGCTCCTACACGATCCCAGCTCTAGCGCGAGGAAGCCCCTCAGCGACGCGCGTTTATAACGGCAAAAGTAACCACGATGCCGTTCACGGCTAACACCGCGAACAACGTCCAAAAAAGGATGGAGTCACCCATAACGCTCCCTCCGCCTTCGTCTGCTTTTTGAGAGTTTCAGGCGGGCCCTGTATGTTTTCCGTATGGTCGGGCCGATTGGTTAAATTGCCGTTAACCAGTTTCGGTTCCCCCGCACGGTTGGACGACCGGCGGAGGGAAACCGGGCGTCATTAGCGGGCCCCCTGCCAAGCGCGGCCAATCAGTCCGCTTATCAAGATCGATCGGCTCTTTTCAAACCAACGGCCCAGATGTTCACATACTGTGTGTCTGGTATCGAGGGCCGTTGGATGGGCAAGAAAAGCGAGAAGCGGGTAAAGCGGCCGTGGGCGGCATCACGGGGAAGCGGAAATGAACACCCGTCGCCCGGGACGGCATTGGACGACACCTTCACCCAATGCCGTCGCCCTCTAATCGAAATCGACCACTACGGCGAGGGGCTCATCGGCTGCATGGAGTGCAACCGCGGGGGCTGGCCGGGAGACACCACCTGCCTAGGGGCCTAGAGGCTTGGGGTTATCTCTTTTTGGGCTTGCTTGCCTTCACGGTTGATTTGACGTGGCCTTTGGACCCGACCTTCGTCTTACCCTTTTTTGCTTTGGCTGCCGCTGCCATCCGCGTTTCCGCTCTGAGCGTTAGCGCAGTCCGTCGCGCCTCATGTGTTGCTCTGCTCTGGCTCGCGCGGCGCCTCATCTCCTTAGCCTTGTTCGTACTCAGCATAGGGTTCTCCGAAGTAGCGATCTACTCACTATAACAGGGAAAATCCACGCGGCTGGCCCGAGATCGACCACTACGGCGAGCGGCTCATCGGGCTGCATTGAGCGCAACCGCTGGGGCTGGCCAGGGAGCGACAAACCCTTCATGGCGCTGCCGGAGGACGATCTCCAAGCCTTAAACCATCTCGCTAACGCGCGCCATAAGGCCGAAGACACCACGCCCCGGGCATGACGTGCACGATGTCGCCGGGGTCGATGCTGCGGGTGTGGTCGATGGAGATGACCTTCATGGTGCTCGCCATTGTGGGTCCGCTTACCTGTGGTGCAAGTTTTTGCAAGTCAGGCGATCTTAGGGAGCATGGGGATGATGCGCGCCATCTCATCGGCGATGCCGGACGAAGAACAGCACCGCGCCCCGCTGCCGCGCCAGTAGGGGGGAGACATCCCCTCGTCGCCGACGCATTGGCCCCGCCGGGCGCCGGTCGGGCTCCCTATGCTCAGTTCATCGCCTCATCGCGACCTCGGGGCTTCGTACCCTCTCAGACGCTCCGCCTTTTGAAGGCGCGCTCAACGAGCGGTGACCAAGTGCTGATGCATTCCGGGCTCTAAGCTAGACAGCACGCCAGCAGCAAGCACCACGAGCAACCCGACAGCGGTTTCCACCTCAATGCTGTAGACCAGCGCGCGTCTCACCCGCTCGCCGTGGCCTTCAGATCGTGACGGTGGGCACCACGTTACTTCACGACCAGCACCGGACAGGGCGCGAGATGCACGATGCGGTCGGCTCGGCTGCCGATCAGGCGACCGTACAGTGCCGAATGACCACTTCCGCCCACGACGAGCAAATCGGCCTTGAGGTCGCGTGCGAGGTCCACGATGTCCCGCACGGGATGTCCAGCTAGAACGTGAGAGTGCAGTTTGACTCCCTCCTCATCCGCCATTTCGCGCGCTCGATTGACAACGGTATGGAATCGCCGAGCAGCGACGCCCGTCTCCTCCCTGACCTCTTCGATGGCTTCAGGCAGATAAGAGATCTCCTCGACCGAAACCATGTGTAGGTCTGCCTTGTCTTGCTTTGCCATTTGAAGTGCGAGCGAGAGTGCGTGAAAGGCGTGGTCGGAGCCGTCATTGGCGTGCAGGATTTTCCTGAACATGGGGCGCTCTCCTCACCGTGTTTCCTCGTGCCCGACGTCGTTATTGAGGCTTGACGACCTCTATTCTAGATCGAGCAATAGATGGTGCGCCTAAGATGGCGTCCTGGCAATCGGTCTGAAGCTGGCGGCAACGCTGCCGATCAGAAGGCGCGATGCCGCCGTTCAGGAACCGGACGCGACGGGCCGAACCACCAGCACTGGACAAGGCGATAGGTGCACGATGCCATCAGCTCGGCTGCCTATCATGCGGTCGTAGAGAGCGGAGTGCCCACTGGCGCCGACGACGAGCAAATCGACTTTTAGGTCGGCGGCCAGAGCGACGATATCTCTCACCGGATGGCCTGCCAAAACGTGCGTATGCAACTCCACTTGGCGGCTTGCGGCCATCGCGCGTGCGCGATTGAGCACCGCATGGAACCGGCGGGCGTCTACTCCGGTGTCTTCCCTGACCTCTTCGATTGTTTCCGGGAGATATGGAATCTCTTCGACGGAAACCATATGCAGCTCGGCCCCGTTCTCCTTTGCCAGGTTGAGCGCCAGTGAAAGCGCATCGAATGCGTTCGCGGAGCCGTCATTGGCGTGCAGGATTTTTTTGAACATCAGCGCGCCCCTTTAAACCGATTTCTTTCTAAGTCGGGTAGGCACGCTTGGAGTCTCGGCCACCTCCGCTTCCTCCTGCGGCAACAGGTGATGTGGCAAGAAGAAGGCGTTGGCAATCAGCGTGGGAACAACAGCACTGGCGACGACGCCGGCCACGACCACAGAGTATTGCGCCTGGTCGATAATGCCGTGCGAGAGGCCGAACAGCGCCGAGATGGTACCGAAGGTCAGGCCGGTCGACATCAGCAAGGTCGTGTACATCGCTTCCTTTTGCGGAGCACCAAAGACCTTGGTCACCGGATACACGCCAACGAACTTGGTCGCCATCTTGCCTAAGAGAAGAACGATGAAGGCGAGTGGTGCCGCGATCAGAGTGGGAATCGAAACGAAGGAACCCGCGCGAAGGAAGTAGAATGGAGTCGAAGAGTCCGAGCGTCAGCGTGCGCAGCCGCCGAATCAGCGCGTGGTCCTTGCCCACTGTTCCGGCAAGCACCATCCCCACGATGTAGGCGGGCAACACCGCCTCGCTCTCCGCCCAGGCGGCGAGGGCCCCGAGGCCGAAGAGGATGAGGAGCAGATATTTGGCCTCGAGTTCGGAGGGCCGATTGCCATAAAGTTTGAACAGCCGCGGCGTCAGCCATGGCAAGACTGCGAAGACGGCGATCGCGACCGCGGCGAAGATAAAAGTTCTCATCGTGAACGGCGCGAAAATGAATCCCAGCGCTAGCACCGTCCCGAGATCGTTGATGAAGCACGCAGCGAGCACCACCTTGCCGTAATCGGTTTTGTTGAAACCGTATTCCAGCATCACGGCGTAGACGACCGCGACCGAGGTGGTCGAGAGCGCCACGCCTGCAAGCCAACTCTGCAATACGCTCCACCCAAGGACCCAATACGCGACGGCGGCGCAGCCGAAGAAGGGTGCGAAGAAACCGATCAGACCGACGGCCGTCGCCTCTTTCCAGTTCTTGCGGAAGACGATCGGGTCGAGTTCTGCGCCGGCGAGAAACGTCAGCACGATGGCGCCGAGCCCAGCGAGGAACTTGACCCACACCAAGTCGGTGCCAAGGACGTTGGGGCCGACGAAAATGCTGAGGAGGAGTCCGGCGATCATCCCGACGATGATCTCGGTCAAAGCCGTCGAAACGCGGAACCAGACGGCGAACAGAGCTGCAATAAACGCCAGCCCGAGCCAGAGCGCGGCAAGTGCCCAAATTTCAGTCATTATGGGGTCCTGTCGATAGGGGTGGATGCGGTTAAGCGATGGTGCTCGAGCTTGCCGAGCCGTCGCGAGTGGCTCGTCTCCTGCACCCAGGGGGTGAGCTTCCTCCAATGGGAAGGACACAGAGGATTAAATACGCCTGTTCGTGTTGGCAGGCCCATAACAAACTCCCGCTCGCAATCATTGCGCGGCAGGAGTCATCAGCCTCAAAAGGCGGTTCTTGGGGGGACCCCTTCCCCTCTCGGAGAATCAATTCTAGCTAACAATAGGACGCAGGCAAGGTCGTTCCGTTCCAATCTCCCGCGATAAATACGACATACTGTCGCGATCGATTGCTTGGTGGCAGCCTCGGTCGGCTCATTTGACCACAAGAACGGTACATGGCGCCCGCGCGATGACTCGGCCAGCAGTGCTGCCAAGGATCCGGTGATAGAGCGCGGAATGAGCCGCCAAGCCGATAACGATAAGGTCGAATGAGCGCTGCCGGGCAAACTCCACAATCGCCCTTGGCGCATTCCCTGAGACCAGGGGGATCAGATGACAATGCAAACTCAAGCCTTGTCGTGCCACCAGCCTCTTTGATTTCGAGATCACCGGTGAAAAGCGGTAGTGAGCCATTTCGATTTCGCCCTTTACCTCCGCCATGCTGTCGGAAAATCGGGGCACCTCATCTAAAATAATCATATGCAGTTCAGCGCCGTTGCAGCTGATCGCGACATCTACCGCCGCCGACAGAGCTCTGAACGCTTGTTCGGAGCCGTCATTGGACACCAGAATCTTCTTGAAGGTCTCATGGCTTCTGGTAAGTCGGCGGATCTCCTGCAGCATGGACAACTCTCCGCCGTCGGCGGTCAGAAGGCTCCCGCGCCAATGATAAGAACAAGAAGCAACGTAACCAGGACATAGGCTGCATAGGCATTGACATTGCCGACATGCATTTTCCGAACAATCGACGCGAGCCAGCGCAATCCGCCTACCGGTGGATCGATCACCCAACGATCAACAATATGCGCTTCAACTTGATCGCGCCTGATCGCCGTCCGGAAGTGCTGGGCGACGGCTTCCGTACTGTCTTCTCCTGCCGCTGGGTGAAGCACTGCACCAAAAATGACCCGCACCGGATTGGAGAACCCCGTTGCCGTGTAGGTGATCCCCGGCCAGAGGCGGCGAAGGCCGCCGGCCCAGACGGCGCGCCTGGCTACTGTACGACCTCGGGTCGCAAATCGGAACGCCACAAAGGTCAATGCAAGAATGCTGGCGAGCGCAACAACCATGTAAGACGTGGACATCGCAAAGATTACGGGGTTGTGTTCCTCGCCTCGGTGCAGGACGACCAGACCACGCCCCGGCAAGAGGCCCGCACCGACCTGCGCCCCAAGATCATGGAACTCGGTGAGAAATTTCGGCGGAATTGCCTCTTGTTCCTCCACCTCAAGTCTGAAGAACGGCGGCACGAGCGCCGCGGTGGCGCTCTCATGCGTCAGTGGCATCACACTCCGGTCCAAGATTGGAATCACGTAGGTCGGCAGCAGCCCCAAGACCACGCATGCGGCTGCTAGAAGTGCAAGTGGCGCTCGCATCCCGAACCGAACCTCGGCGGCACTGGCCGCTCCCTCCGACCGCGCCATGCCGAGAAAGCCCATCGCGTAGACCTTGACGAAGCAGGTGACTGCCAGACCGGCGGTGAGTGCAAGCATGGCGCCTGAGATCGCAAAGACGACTTTGACCGGCGTCGAGGACAAAAGCACCGACCGAAGCACGGTTTGTAGCGTCAGCCATTCGCTCACAAAGCCGTTGAGCGGCGGCAGCGCCGCAATCGCCATCACACCAATAAGGAAGAAGACGCTGGTCCAGGGCATCACCCGCGCGATGCCGCCAAGGCGATCAAGATCGCGGGTGTGAGCTCCCGCCTCCACTGCGCCGGTCCCGAGGAAAAGCAGCGCTTTGTATACCGAGTGATTAGCTAGATGATACATTGCCGCGATGAGCGCGATGCCCGCGACGATCTGATGGCCGGCTGCTAGGAAGATCATGGCGGCGCCGATGCCCGCCGCGACGATTCCCATATTCTCGATCGTGCTATGGGCAAGGAGCCGCTTCATCTCCGACTCGACCGTGGCGTAAAGGATACCGATCAGAGCGGAAAAGCTGCCAACCACGAGAACGATCAGGCCTGGTCCGCTGGTCGTCACCGGTACAAGGTCGAGATTGAACCGGACGATGCCATAGATTCCCAAATTCACGATCACTGCCGAAAGCAGGGCCGACACATTGGTGGGCGCGACTGGGTGCGCGAGCGGTAGCCAGCTATTCACAGGTACCAATCCGGCCTTTACCGCAAAGCCGAAAAACGACAGCAGGAACACGGCCGTGGCGATCCCGCTGGTAAGAGTCAGCGCCGCTACGCGAAGCTGACCAAATTCAGTGCCACCCGCAGCCGCCGCGACAATGAGAAACGCAATCGCGACGGCGATGGTCCCCGCTTCGCTCATCGCCAGCATGACGAAGGCCGCTTGCGAGCTCTCTTTGCGCTCATATTCGAAATTGACGAGGAGATAGCTGAGAATCGACACGAACTCCCACGCTACGAGGAACGAGAGCGCGTCACCGGCCAGGAGCACGAGAACGATCGAAGCAAACAGCGCGAAATAGAGGAGACTGAAATAGCGAAGGCTGTAATGGCCGAGATATTTGACCAGATAGCTCCCGGAAAAGATCGCGACTGGCAAGAACACGAGGCCAGCGACGAACACGAAGAGCGCCGACAGCCGGTCCGCTGCAAGCGTCATCACTCCGAGTGAGAGCACCGGCCACAATTCGGCGCGGAATTCGGCATCGCCGACAAGGAGCAGACCGCCTGCAGCAAGGAGGACCAGCGCCGTCAGGGATCCGAAAACGCCGAGCGAAATTGGATTCCACCGGGTGGGAAGGATGAACGCTGCCACGGCGCCCGCAGCGCAGAGCGCGAAGAACGTGACGAAGAGCTGTGACGCCGTGCTCATGCGGTCTCCACGCTTTGCTCGGGCGGCGGTAGGGATACCAGCGCTGTCGGCGGCTTTCTTTCGACAACAACAAGGAGAGCGTGGAGGATCGCCAAAGGCGGCGGCGGGCACCCAGGCACCTCGACATCGACCGGGATAATTTCGGAAACACCACCCGACGCGGCGAAGCTCGGACCGAACACGCCACCGAAAAGAGCGCAGGCCCCGATCACCACGACACGCTTGGGGTCGGGCATCGCCTCGTACGTCTGCCGCAAAGGGATACGCATCGCATCGGACACCGGACCGCCAACCAAGAGGACATCGGCGTTCCGCGGCGTCGGCGTAGTGAAGAAGCCGAGCCGATGCATGTTGTAGTAGGGATTATTGAGCTGCCTCGCCTCGCTCACGCAGGCTCCACAGGCGCCGGCATCGACGAAACGAAGGTACAGGGACCGGCCGAAGGCTTTGTCCAATTTTCGTTTTGCCGACGCCAGTTCATCTCTATCGGCGGCCCATTCATAGCTTAGATCCCAGCTTACAGCTTCATCCCCCGCGCCGGGGTGGCACCGGTAGCAGTGAACACATCGTCCGAAGTCGACGGTGACGCCACGGCCATCACGAGTGATGGCCCCGGTCGGACAGAGCTTAGAGAGCTTCTCTGCCTGTTTGGCGGAACCCAGTGAGGTCCCAATGGGTCGGCCGGGTGAAACGCCGGACTTCTTCTCCGGGCGCTGCGGATAGGCTGTGGTCTTTATTCCAGTACGTAGACCTTTGAGCACCCAATCTGCCATGGTCCGCCCCTACCGATCACACTCGGCATTCGAGAGACCGAAGCTCGCCAGGATGATGGGAAAGTCCTGGAACGCGAAGTTCTCTGCCGCGAGGTGAAAGCCGTGCCAATTGGTGAAGGACGGTGGCGTAATGCGGTAGCGCTCGACTGTGCCTTCATCATTCAGCCGCAGCCAATGGAAAGCCGCGCCGAGAGGAGCCTCCACAGCCGAAAGTGCAACACCCGCACGCCACGAAGCATGCCCAGCGCCCGCTGGCCCTTCAGGCAGCGACAACAAAGCTTGGCCTATTATTGAGGCAGACTGCTCTGCCTCCTGAAAGAGAACGCGAAGCCGGGCATAGCCATCGCCCTCTTGCTCAACGGACACAGTGAAGTCGATGTCCGCGTAGTCTGCGTAGGGAAAGAGCTTACGCATGTCCCGAGCCACACCCGACGCGCGCGCAACGGGGCCCACGAGGCCGTAAGCGATGGCCTGCTCGATGCGGACGATGCCAACCTCCTCGAGACGGTCGAGGAAACTGCTCGAATAGCGAAGCATTTGGTGGAGGTTGCGTAGCCTCTCGGCAAGGGCACCGATCGTCGTGACCAGATGCTCGCACTCTTCGTTGGTAAGGTCCCGAGAAACACCTCCCGGGATCACTACTCCGAACAGGTAGCGGTGCCGCGCTGCCTCGCAGCTGAGACGCAGCAGGGTCTCCTCGATGAGCGCGGCCTGTGCTGTGGCAACTGCCAATGCTGTCGAATTGCAAATCCCTGTGATAACAGCCGCGTGATAGCGCAGCCGCTCGAGCTCGGCGAAAGCGGTACGTAAGCCCAGCGCCCGCGGCGACACGTCGGTCCTGCAAATCGCTTCGACGGCCTGACAGAAGGCGAGACCATGGGCGAAGGCAGCCGTGCCGGAGAACCTTTCAGCCAGTAGCAGGACCCGGTCCACGGGCTTGCCCTCGGCGATCTTCTCGACGCCGCGGTACTTGTAGAAAAACCGCGGGATGGTGCGGATGACGTCTTCGCCAACCGTTTCGAGCAGGAAATGGGCCGAACTCGGCAAAGTCGGAGAACACTGGCCCAATCGGCATGGCGAAGGCGCCCGGCGCCACCACGACCGTCGGCGGTTCCCATGTGATGTCCACTTCTCGCCCCTTTCGTCGCCGCGCATCAAAGCTTCGGCGCATCGGGTTCACGCCTTCGGGCCAGTCCTCGTGGAGAACGAACTCTCCGAGGCGGGGATGGCCCTCGAAGGTCAAGCCAAAAAGATCTTCGGCCTCTCGCTCGTGCCAGTCGGCCGAAGGTCCATGGACCAGGCCACTGATGGACGGCACTTGTGTCGTGCCCGCATCGAGTTGGAGTTCGAGATGCACCCACGGCGAGGCAGCATCTTTGTAGAAAACATAGACGAGCGACAAGCCGGCGGCCGCCACCTCTTCGACCACCAGAGTGGCGAACGCAAAGCCGAGATCGCGCATGAGCCATTGGCAAACCTGGACGAGGTAATCGGCCCTACATGTGAGCCAGCAAATCCGCCCACCGGTGTCGAGCGTAGCGGCGACCTTCCCCTTCCACAGCTTCTTGCAGAGCTTCGGAAGCGTGTGTGCGTCCTTCGCGCTCATGACACCCTGTTCAAGGATCGCCATCCCGATCTTCAGCCTCCCATTGCGCTTGCTGCCGCTTTGAGCAGCTCTTGCAACGGCCCTGGGATATAGAGTCCGATCGCAATCAGGGGGATCGCGGCCAAAGCGAGCGTGACCTTGCAGCTGAGGGGCGCGGCCTTCACCGGCGTATCTCGTTCCGGCACGCCGAACGCCATCCGGTTGATGTGGAACATCACGGCGCAGAAGGCCACCACAACAAAGAAGGCCAATAGCGCAACTGCGAGGTACTGACCGCTGGCAAGGCCAGCCTTAAGAATCACGAGCTCGCTCACGAAAACAGCAAAGGGTGGCGCTCCGACGATCGCGAAACCACCCGCAACGAGTGCGACCGCGGAAAGCGGTGATGAGCGGATGAGGCCGCGCACGGCGGCAATCTCCTGCGTGCCCGCGGCCATCACGGTCATGCCGCCGGCGAAGAAGCAAAACGATTTAGCGATCGCGTGCCCGGTCATCTGATAGGCGGCGCCAAGATGTGCTTCGGCCCCGCCGAGTCCTGCGGCAACGAGGATGATGCCCATATGCTCGACCGTCGAGAAGGCGAACATCCGCTTGAAATCGCGCACATAGATGAGGAGCAGGGTGGCAATGGCGACCGACACTAAGCCGAATCCGATGAACCAGGGCCGCGCATCGAGGCCCGGTGCGCTTCCAACCACGGGAAAAAGCCGAAGGATGACGTAAAGCACCGTGGTCGTCTCGACGCCGGACAGCAGAGCGCAAATGGAGGCAGGCGCCTGACTGTGGGCGTCCGGCAGCCAAGTGTGCATCGGCACGAGACCCACTTTGGTGCCAAAGCCCACGAGGATAAAGAGGAAGGCCGGCCACAAGAGTGCCGGCGGCATGTGCGGTGCGGCCTCCGCGAGTCCGACCCAGGTAAAGGGCTCCAAACCGGCAACGCGCGATCCCCAGTAAAGGATCAGAAACCCGAGCAGCGCCAGGACCGCTCCAAGCGTGGTGAGCACGACATATTTCCAAGCTGCCTCGAGCGCTTCCGCCGTGTCCTCGAAGCCGACCAGGAATGCGGACAGCAATGTCGTGAGCTCCACCGCGATCCACATCAGGGCAACGTTCGCCAGCAGTGGAACAGCTAGCATAGAGAGCACAAACAAATTGTAGAGACAGTAGTAGCGCTGAACCTTGTCGCGTTTCTCTGCGCGCCCGCCGATATAGCCCCACGAGAACACGGCGGCCGTAAACCCCACAAAAGCGACAAGGAGCACTATGAGTGCTCCGAGGCCGTCGCAAGTGAGCCACTGATCAAGCGCTTCCGTGCGCCCAGTGTTAGTCACTTCGGTCGCGACAGTAGCCGCTAGCCCAAGGACGATTGCACTCGCGGCAAGTGTGAAAGGGGCAGCGAAGCGGCGCGCGAGCGGCAACAGCGAAAGCACGCTCGCAATAGCAGGAGTAATTAGTATGGCTGCAAGCTCCATGGGGCCTCACTCCTCGCGCAAGGCTGCGAGACGCCCGACAGAAGTCGTGCCGAGCCGTCTGTGGATCTGGCGGGTGAGCAATCCGATGACCAGCGTGATCACCGGCACATCGACAGCAGCCGCAAGCTCCGCGATCACGGGCAGATTTGGGACGATGGCTATGCCCGCAAAGAACACACCGTTCTCGACGGCGAGCAGACCGAGAAGTTGCGGAACCGCCTCGCGCCTAACGGCAATGGTGAACGCACCGAGAAACATCGCCGCGATGCCAAGCGGGAGGTTGACTTGCGCGAACGGGACGTCAACCGCGTTTAAGAGTGGGTTGGCCACCGCATAGGCCACCACGATGAGGACAGCAGAAATGAGCAGAGAGCTCGGAATGTTGAGGACCCGCTCAATCTCACGCGTACGATAGACTTCGTCGCTGACCGTGTGCCGCAGCAACCACGGGATCATTAGGGTCTTCGTGGCGACTGTGATCGCGGCGACGGCTAGGAGATGGACCGAACCAAGTCCGATCCCGAGAAGTAGTGCCGAAAGCGCCAGCAGCAGCGATTGCAGAATGAAAAGCTGCAGAGAGGCGAGCACCTGGCGCGTGGCCACGACCCCAAGCGCCGTGAGTAGGAACAAAGCGCCCGTCAAGGCATCGAGGGCAGAGATCACCGGAAAGGACGCGCTGGTCATGGCCTCCCTCCCTACACGCCCGACAGCCGGGTGATCATCGCGACAACGGAGATCACGAACGCCGCGCCGAGAAATTCGGTGATGCGGAAGAGCCGGAGTTTTGCGAGCGACGACTCGATGTAGACGAGTACAAGAACGAAGCCGAGGACCTTGCAGCAGGACGAGCGGGATCGCCAGCAGCACCTCCCCAAGGCCCATCCCTTCAGCCAAGCCCCAAGGCGTGACGAGCACGTTCAGAAAAATAATGATCAGGACGAAGAACTTCATCGCACCGGCCCATTTCATGATCGCAGCACCACGGCCGGAATATTCGAGAGACTTCGAGCGGTCGATCATGGCGAGCTCGAATTGTCCCGATGGGCTGTCGACTGGAATGCGTCCATCCTCGGCCAAAATGAGCATCAGGAACGCAATCATCAGAAGGACGTGAGAAGGCTCGAAAAAATTTGCGATCGGCGTCACCCAGCGGGTCTGCACGATGTATGGGATCGTCGAGCCGGCCACGAATGAGACGGTGAGGAAGACGATGATGAACACTGGCTCGGCAAGGAAGCCGACCATCCGCGTGCGGCTTGCTCCCATTGGGCCATAGGGATTGGCAGCGTCCACGGCCGCGAGCGTTCCGAAAAAGCCGCCGAGAGCGAGAACGAAGCCTCCGCCAAGCATGTCGCCCATGAAGGCGAAAAACAGCGGATAGCGGGTCAAGACAGGGATAAGCAGTGCGACGAAAACGGGAGCCGTGAATGCAACATAGGGAGCTGCACGAAAGATCCAGGAACTCTGGTGCGAAACGATCTCGTCCTTGTGCAAAAGCTTCCAGATATCGCGGTATGGCTGAAAAATGCTGGGACCACGCTTGGACTGAATGATCTCCTTAAGGCGAGTGACGACGCCTTCCACCAAGGGCGCAAACGCAACAACGACAAGGACCTGAAGGAGGTTGTAGCCGATCCGTTCGACCATAGACGGCCTCGCGAGCATCGCTCCAAGGCTGCTCGGCAAAAGGACCTGCTGTGCGGATCAAGAGAGTCGGGGGTTCACGGGGCTGGCTTCGGTGGCACGTCCACCAACCCTGTTGACGTCTCCTACGACTCCACCGCAAAGCGGACCAATGGAGCAACCGTAGGAGTCATCAGCCTGTCTCGGCGGGTTCGGCGGACTCCATCGCCGATTCTCGCGGCATCCTGTTACGGAACGCCGCTCTTCGAATGAGCTAATCTAGCCTACGCCGTCAACTCGATCAATTGGGCAGGGTTCCGCGACTGGGACGTGTAGGGATCGCAAGCGGGAAGAGGTCAGGAGGATACTATGGCGCCCCGGAGCAAAAGTCTCCGTTCGAAAGCAGCCTGTGATGAGTTGCCAAAGGTGCTGCCGCGCATAAGGCTCCATCACGGCCAAGCACTCTGGGTGCTGACGCAACTCGGCTTCCGCGGGGCCGCGAGTGAAAGCACCTTCAAGGAATACATCAAGTCGCTGCGGAAGCTTGGAACGCCGTTCGCGCGTGGAGAAGTTGGACCACGCTTACGCAGTCTGGCCAATTACTCCTTTTACCACCTGATGGAACTGGCGCTCATCCTGACTTTCCGCGTCTATCATGTAGTACCTGACTCACTGCTCGTTGAGATTGCCCAACATCGAAAAGACCTTTATCGGCATTATCGCCGAGCCTATTCGGAGCGGCGCACCGGTAAGGGCTCTCCGGTCCTAGTGACGGCAATCGGCCACAAGCCCGGCTGCATGCAGGGCCTGTTTCTGGACCTGCAAGTTGACTTCTCGGGCGGTCGACTGACAAATTTCGGACCCCCAAAATTGCTGTCGCCGTTCGAGGCGCTCCGAGTCTTCGGGAGGTGCGATGCAGCTGCTCGATCATTTCTGCCGATCAAATTGTCGTCGCTGGCCGAAAGCGTTGTCGCGACGGCACTCCAAGCGCCAGCGATCCGGAGGGGGCCTCGCAAACGTCCGTCGCGCTAACGTCAACAACGTCGAACGAATAGGTCGCACATGACGAGGATCCTCTTGGTGCGCCACGGCCATGTTTAGGGCATCCAGCCTGCGCGATTCTGCAGCCGTGCAGATCTCCGCCTGACGCCCCGCGGGTTCGCCGAGGCAGATGCTGTTGCCCAACGAATTGCATCAGCCTGGCAACCAAGCATGGTCTACACGAGCCTTCCGCACGCTTGGCGCAACCAGGTCACGCCGCGCAGTGGCTTCGTCTTTCCTCATTGACGAAAATGGCTCGGTACAAATCCTCCCCGTAACTCGTTTGCAATGGCTCTCCCTCGATCAAACTGAAGGGCCGCGTTCCGTCGGGTCGCCGTTCGGCCCGCAGGAAAGTGGC
Source organism: uncultured Alphaproteobacteria bacterium (assembly GCA_963804705.1). Taxonomy (GTDB): domain Bacteria; phylum Pseudomonadota; class Alphaproteobacteria; order Rhizobiales; family Methyloligellaceae; genus Methyloceanibacter. Next base: position 78,045 of record CAWDRM010000017.1, on the reverse strand, counting down.
GCGGTCCAGTTTCTGCGAAAACACGCCATGGGCGAAATGATAGAGATGAGTAACGAAGAAGACCTTCACCTGCTTGTCCAGGAGCGCGTTGACGATCTGCCTGGCAATCTCCGCGCCTTCCCTTTCGTTCGTGGATGCAAACGACTCATTCAGCAACATTAACGAATTGGGCCTGATGTTATCGACGATGTCACTCATTCGGCGCAGCTCTTCATCCCATTTCCCACTCTCCATCATTGCGTCTTCTTCCCGCTTGTAGTGTGTGACGACGCCGTCGCAGAGCTCGGACGAGAAGGACTCGGCAGACACGAACATGCCAGCTTGCATCATCAATTGGGCGAGACCGACGCTGCGCAGGAACGTCGATTTGCCGCCTGTATTGGCGCCTGTGATGACGAAAAGACTCTTGTGCTCGGCATCCAGATCGTTGCCGACAACGCTTTGTCCCACGCTCAAGGCAAGCGACACGTCATACAAGCCGGAGAACGACAGCCTCCGTTCATCGGCGGGCGCCGGCACGGGGAGGCACGTTGGCTCGTCTATCTGGACGAGCTGCGCATGCAGGTTCAGGCAGCCAATGTAAAAGGCCAATTCCGTACGCAAGTTCTGAAAAAAGCTCAGAACATGATCCGTAGACTGCGCCAGTGCGTTGCCCACAAGATTGATGCCTCTGTCCCTCAATTCCGACAGCGCCCTGGCGCCAGCTTCATCTCGGGGATGAAGCTGAAAAGTGTAGGCCAGTGGCTTCGGCGCAAAAAGGCGCGCTAGCCAACTCCGATTGTCCTCCTCTGGCTTGCGGAGCACGTAATCGCGGCCCTTATTGCCTTTCCCCAGTTCCGCGCTGACGAGAATGCCGCCACGGAACCTTAGCTGCCTTAGATGCTTTTCGATCTCGGCAAGATATTCGTCACTGAGTTCCTGCTTGAGCATCGCGAACAGGCTTGTGAAGCCCTCAGACGAGAACCTATCCGCATCTTGGTCAGCGATACTCCTCAGCTGCTTCAGCATGCCCACAAACATCTGAAGGACGTCCACGGCTCGGTGGAGGATGCCAGCCGGGTAGCGACTGAAAAAGCCTAGGTAGTTCTTCCTCTCGCTTTTGATCCCTTCAATCGTGATTTGATAGATGCTCCTGACGAGTTCCGCATTTTTCAAACAATCCGAAAGGATATGCTGGCGGTAAAGGATCGTGTCGAGATCGGTCACGCTGGAAAACACCGCGACCTTCGCCACGTCGAACAAGAACTCGTCGCCCGCCGCCATGGCGTTGCACAACACGTCCAATCCGAGGTCTTGCGTCAGGGCCTTTTCGTTCCAGGGTAGGAACTGTTGAAGGCTTGCTTCTACTTCGGCGCTCCGTGACAGAGGTGCGCCTTCTTTCCGAGACAGGATCTGCCCCGGGTCAAAGTCACGATCTCGATACATAAGGAACGCTTTCATGACTCGATCCGCTCCTTAATCGAGTTGTAAGTCAGCCGGTACTTTTGGGCGATCGCCATCGCGTAGGCCAGTCCGTCAGCAGGCCGTCTCACAATTTTGAAGGTCCGCACCGTCGGATTTTCAGGGACGACGGTGCTGACCATAGAGACGGTTTGTTCGCGGAAGGACGCCAGCTCGTCGACGAACGTCACCCACACGCTCAGCACATTGAGCTCGACCATTTTTTCCATGATCTTTTTGCTCAAGAAGGTCTCGTCCTGGATCGTTGTGGAGGTGAAAATCTCGTTGATGACGATGATGGATCGCGAGGTTGCCCGATCGAGAATGTCGCGAATCCTGATTAGGTCATCCTCCAACTTGCCGCGCAGATTTTCGACCTTTTCCTCTTTTTCAAAATGGGTGAAGATCTGGTCGAAGAGGAAAAGCTGCGCCGTCCTACCCGGAACTGGACAACCGATGCTGGCCAGATAGTGCAATTGTCCGAAGGTGCGCGCGAACGTTGTCTTCCCACCCTGATTCGGGCCGGATATGACCAGGATCCGTTCGGAGCCCTTTAAGTCGAAATCGTTGCACACGACGGATGCTTTTTCGCTGACCAACTTGTGGGCCAAGGCGATATCGAAGCCGCCATGGTCGAAGACATGCTTGTTTTTGTCGGAAATGCGGGGGTAGCAGAACGGCAAGCCGGCTCGCTTCAAGGCGGCGACATAATCGAGGTACGCGAGATAAAACTGAACCTCCCGATCGAAGGCCGCTACGGTTTCGTCTCGATAATTTTCATGTTTGGTGCAGAAGTCGCCGAGCGCGGCAAACACTACGGGATGCAACTTGGCGACGAACTCCAGAATCTTGGCCTCGATATGGTTCATATCGTTGCTCGTGGAGAACTTCACCCTGTAGTCCTCGACGCTGCCCTGTTTGAATCTCTCGAATGTCTCCTCCACGTTCTCGCTGTAATCGATTTCTGCTTCATATCCGCGGACGGTGAAGCTGCTCCCCTTGATAAGCACGCAATACTTCACCGCTCCCAACTCAGCCTTGAGCTTTTTCGTCTCCGACGAAAGCAAGGTAAAGCGAGTGGAACTGGCGTAGCTCGTCAAATAATCGCGGAAGCCTGAGAGGCCGCGCGATTTTAGCACTGTGTGGGAAAGCTCATCCGCTAGCGTGGCTATGCCGTCGCAGTAAATTTCTACAGCATCCAAAAACCAAGCCTGCCTCTGTTCCTTGTAATGCAGCTTCTGGATTCCGAGGAGATGCTCACGCCCAAGGCGCATTTTCCGCGCGAAGGCTTTCACTCGCTCAAGCAGACCCGCGTGTTCGAGGTCCTGCATGACCTCCTGGCGATATCTGATTGCATCGACCCGGCCTAGGCAGGCATAAAAGAACGGCTTTAGATTGTATTCTTCCTTGCCGGCCGTGATGGCATCCACGACCTGATCGCAATTCAAGTCTACGAAGAAGGTGGGCGCTTCGAGGGCCTCGTCCATGCGGTCTTCGGGAGTCGCGAACAGAGTGCTGCAGAAGGGCAGGTCTGCCTGGGTCGGCACGACCTTCTCCCCTGTGACCGCCTGGCGGACACAATTGAGCTGAATGGAAGCCACCATGCTCTCCTACCGAATCGCTTCAAGGTAGGAGTTATCAGCCCAAATGGGCGATTTCGGCGAACTCCATCGCCGGACCAGAATGGCAATTATATGTAGACGCGCACCATCCTCGTCAACAACAGCACAGTTAGGGTGGACGGTCGCTCGCCTGTTGATGTACCGAGAATCGTCGTCTATCTTGCTTCCAGGGGATGGGGTCCCCCTGTGCAAAACGCCGAGAGGCTGATGACTCCTACCGCGTGACGTCCGGCGGTGGGAGCGTGGAACGACCCTCCTTTCCCCGTCCCCACTTGTCTGACTTCACGTCCCTCCGTGGCCCCGAGCCAGGGAGCGTCGCTGTTCGATGAGACGTGGCCTATCAGCTGAGAGGGACGTTTATCTTATGGATGCCGCGGCTCGTAAGCGACAAGGCGACACCCTGATCAATCGCAAGACGGCGATTCGATTCATCGTCCTTTTGGGCATCGTCAGTCTCTTCGGTGACATGACCTATGAAGGCGCGCGAAGCATCACCGGGCCGTATCTCGGGGTACTCGGCGCGTCAGCGACCATTGTTGGCGTTGTCGCAGGCCTCGGTGAATTGATTGGCTACGGCGTGCGCCTCTTTTCGGGTTGGCTTGGCGATCGCACCCAGCGCTACTGGACAGTCACGATCATCGGCTACGCCCTCAACCTGTTTACCGTGCCGTTGCTCGCGCTTACCTCAAATTGGGAACTAGCAGCAGTCCTGATTATTGCCGAGCGCATGGGGCGTGCAATTCGCTCTCCCGTGCGGGACGCCATGCTGTCACATGCAGCAAGTCATACCGGGCTCGGCTGGGGTTTCGGCCTGCATGAGGCGATGGACCAGACAGGGGCGATATTAGGTCCACTGCTGGTCAGCGTTGTGCTCGCTCTGCAATACGGGTACACCACCGCCTTCGCCATTCTCCTCGTCCCAGCCATCATCTCGATGGCCGTCGTGCTCACCGCGAGGTTTCTCTTCCCCCGGCCGCGCGACTTCGATCTCTCGCCGCCGGCCCTCCATGACGGCGGGTTCAAGCGCTCGTACTGGCTATACATGATCGCCGTGGCTCTCATCGGGGCGGGTTACGCGGACTTCGCACTGATCGGCTATCACTTCGGCCATGCGGCTATCGTGCCCGCGCCGCTCATTCCCATTCTCTATGCCGTCGCCATGGCGAGCGATGCCGGGGCCGCGCTCGTTTTCGGACATCTCTTCGATCGCCGCGGCATCGTCGTGGTCATCGCTGGCGCTTTGCTGGCTGCAATGGCTTCTCCCCTCGTATTCCTTGGGGGCGAGCAAGCAGCATTTCTCGGCATGCTGTTGTGGGGCGTCGGAATGGGAACACAGGAATCGGCGATGCGTGCCGTCATTGCCGGCATGACCGCACCCGATCGCCGGGCCACGGCGTTCGGCATCTTCAACGCCGTGTTCGGCGTTGCCTGGTTTTGCGGGAGCGTTCTGCTCGGTATTCTCTACGATCAGTCCGTTATGGCGGTAGCGTTGGTGTCATTGACGCTGCAGCTGCTCGCAGTTCCCTTTTTGCTGGTCATCATGAGCGGCGAGCGAACGCCGAGGCGAGGAAGTGGGCAGGAGTCGCCAAGTTCTTAACAAAGGCCAAAGGCATGAAGACATTCGCCAGTCCCTCGTTCTTTCGGACATTCGATCTCCTGCTGGCCAAGACCAATCCGGGCCTGAAGCGGTCGGACTGGATCCATGACGGGGTCGGTTGGGAACGCGAGAGGCATAGCTTTGGGGGCCGAACTCATGGGTTTGCGGTTGAGGTCGCCACCATGACCTGGCCCGGGCGCCAAGGTTGGACGCTGATGGTGGTCAAAGAATTCTGGTGGGCGGGCAACCAGGGCAAGGAGCTTCGAAGCTCGCGATGGGCGCAGCTCCTAAGCGGCCGTCGCAATGATGCTCTCGGCTGGATGCGCGAGCAGGAGAGCGCGCTGGAGCGCGCGTCGGAGCCTGACGCAAAGACCCCTTCGGTGGCGGCCGGTGCCGGTGCGATACCGAGGCGATGAGACGCGAATGACGGTCCTGCAAAACCGCGACGAGTTCGATCAGGAAGCGCGACCAGCCGGATTGGCCACGGCGCTCGATCATGCCGCGCTCCTTCTCGACTCCTGCCTTGACGCTCAGTCACCGCTCTTCGCGCGGTTATCAAACTTGCGCGACCGACTCGCTCATCAACGCCTGCAAATCGCCGTTCTCGGCCAGTTCAAGCGTGGCAAGAGCACCTTCGTGAACGCCCTGCTGGGCGCGCCTCTCTTGCCCTCGGCGGTCGTCCCCGTCACTGCCATTGCGACGTTCATCTCTTGGCGTGCGAAACCGTTGGCTCGCATTTCGTTCAATGACAATAAGGCGGTCGCGGAGGAATTCGGCGATGCCGACAAAATTCGGGACTTTCTGTTTCGTTTCGTGTCCGAAGAAGCCAACCCCCAGAATCGTCTCGGCGTGGCGAAGGCCGAGCTCTTCTATCCCTCCCCTATTCTGTCCGGCGGAACGGTTCTAATCGACACTCCGGGTGTGGGTTCCACGCTCAAGCATAATACCGACGCGGCCCTGCGTGTGATCCCCGAATGCGACGCAGCACTCTTTGTTGTCGCCACCGATCCGCCCATTACCGAGGTCGAGCTCGATTATCTCAATCAGCTCAAGCCGAAAGTGAGCCGGATCTTCATCATCGTCAACAAGGCGGACACCCTCGCCGCAGAGGAGCGACGCGCTCTGATCCATTTCCTGCGCAAGGTCCTACGCGAAAGGTCGCTGTTACCGGAAGGGAGCGTGACCATCGAGGTCTCGGCGCGCAACGGCTTGGCCGCTAAGTTGGAGCGGGACCGCAGCGGGCTCGAACGAAGCGGCATCCCGGAGGTCGAGGAGCGTCTGCTGCAATATCTGGCTACGGAAAAGACCCAATCGCTCGAACATGCGATCGCGATCAAGACAGCGGATCTTCTGGCGCAGGCCGCCGGGGTGATCGAGCTTCGCTTGCAGGCGCTGAAAATGCCACTCGAGGAGCTGGAAACCAAGACTCTCGCCTTCGAAGATGAGCTTCGCAACATAGTGGAGCAACGCCGTGTAACCGGCGATCTTTTGACGGGCGACAAGCGTCGCCTTGTCGAGAGGCTTGAAATCCGTATCGGAGAGCTGCGCAAGGAATCACGTTCCCACCTTGCAGACATAGTTGACACCAGCCTCGCCGGAACGGATCCGAGCGCTTGGGAGTCGACGGCACAGCAAACGATTTCAGGCGCTATCGAAAAGATATTCGAGGCTGCTCGGGAGGAAACGGCGCGAGCGTGTTCCACCGACGCCGATGCGGTGCTTTTTGCCTACCAAACGCGAATCGATGAGCTCGTCGCTGTGGTCCGTCGCACGGCGGGGAGGCTATTCGAAATCACGTTCAGGGAAGATATCGAATGCGACAGTTTCACGCTTGGCACGGACCCGTATTGGGTAACCGAGGACGTTGCCGCGACGCTGATTCCCGATCCCAGTGGGCTCCTCGACCGGTTGCTTCCAACAAGCCTTAGACGCAAACGCTTGCGGGCCCGCCTGGTGCGCGCTACCGAGCGGCTAATCGTCCGCAATGCCGAGAATCTTCGCTGGGCGCTCCTGCGCGGCTTCGAAGATACATTCCGAAACGCGATAGGACACCTCGAAGAGCGGTTGGACGACGCCTTCGACGCTACCCGAAGAGTGATCCAAAAGGCGCTCGTGGATCGACGCGACCGATCTCTTGCCGCCGAACCCGAGATCGGCCGTCTAGGGCGAGCCCTAGGCTCGTTGGCTGAGATGCGTGCGACAATCAGGGACCTCGGCTTGGCTAGCGAGGCGCGGCATCACACCAGTTCTAAGCGCGCCTAAGTCTCGTTCTATTCGAACATGTAGTCTCGCGTTGAAAGGGACACCTGTCGGTGCTCAAGCCCTTGGGCAGGAACTTCTGTTGATTCAAGCGTCCCTTCTCGCAATCGCCCCTTGGCAAGCGCCCAAGCGACAAATAGAGTGCTTATCGGGAATGGAGTCTCCCATTAAACGCGGATCGCTGATGACTCCTGGCGCGCATGACACGCATCAGGATGTCGGCTATGGATCGCAAAGCGACCGCAGCACTCCTTGTCTCGTCCCATATTGACGTTTTTGAGTCCGAGGGACACCCGATCCTATCTGTGTCTGGATCTCCTCTCACGTTACCCAAACATCCACACCGTTCGGCCTCGCAAGAGGCGGACGCTAACCTCTGTTGCTAATCTGTTGCGATGGACTTGAGCCGATGAACTCCGGGTTCGGGGCGGTCGCCCTTCGCATCTTCGTGGGTGAGGACGAGAAGTTCCATCATCGCCCTCTTTATGAGGCCATCGTCCTGAAGGCTCGCGAGATGCATTTGCGAGGCGCCACGGTCCTGCGGGGTCAGCTCGGCTTTGGACATTCGAGCAGGATTCATACGACCAAGGTGCTGCGCCTGGCGCAGGATTTGCCGCTCGTCATCGAGATCGTCGATACCGAGGAGAAGATCCATGCATTCCTGCCTGTGCTCGACAACATGATGTCGAGCGGGCTGCTGACCCTGGCGAAAGTGGAGATTGCTTGCAGCGGAGAAGTGCGCACCTCAGCCGATATTGCCTAATTGGGTTTCCAGTTTTTGGAGGCGAGAAATGAGACCGGAATCGAACCCTAAGTCGGATTGGCAGTCCATTTTGCGGCTGCATACGGATTGGGCGGACCGCTATATGGCGGTATGGCACGCATGCATGCTTGCGGCTTATGTGGCTGTTTTCTTTTTGTTAGTGGCGGCAGGTGCCGATCCATCGGAGCGAACTGACGCGTATGTTGGCTTGGCAGCCCTCCTCATTGTGGGTGCTGTGTGGCAGGCAGCCGGCGTCACTCTCGCGCGCATCCACATGCTGCTCGACGGAATCAGCCCAGAAGCTCCTAACCGGCAGCCGCCTGAGGTCACCGGCCAGCAACCTCCCGAAGTCATCACGGGATTCTAGGCCGCGGGAGTAAGTTATTCCAACTCACCCCCCTCTGGGAGCAGATCGCCCAGAAGGGCACCTGAGCCCGCCGCCTCGAGCGGTGGGCTCTTTTTTAGGTGATGGGCGCTGATGCCGATGGGCATGTTTTTTGTGATCGGGGCGGGCTTCCGGTCTCATTGCGGCAATGATGACTTTCCTAATCGCTTACGAGGAGTACCGGAAGCACAATTTGAGGGGTTAGCATTTATTGAGAGAAGCATTGAGTGCGGCAGGCCTGTCGCTGCTGCTCGTTTTCGCTTTGTCTCTGATCGCGGGCTATTGGTTTAGCGGGGGCGCGCCGGTGAGTAGCTCGCAGTGACACACTCATCGCTTCCCTAGGGAAAAGCAGCGTCCGAGTTCAAGCTTGAGCAATTCGCCGACGCTGCTATTGTAATTCGCTCAGAGGGGATGGAGTGCCCCCCAAACCGCCCAAAAGGCTGATGACTCCTATGGTTCATCGTGGCGCCGCAACGGCGCTTAAGGAGCATCGGCATGAGACATTCGACCCCCGGAAAAACTCCGTCCTCAAAACGCCTCGACGGCCAAGCCGAGCTTAAACAGCGCCGAGCCTCCTCGCGCGACAGCAAGCCCTCGCCGGATAGCAGCAAACCAACCGCTCAAACTAGCACCGAGCTCGCAAGTCTGCTGGCCGCCGACGAGACTCGCTTGATCATAGAGGCCGACAATGTCGGAATGGACCAGCTGGTCGCTGCCCTCACGAGAATCCCTATTCGGCGTCGAAAGAACAAGACGTCGAAGAGCGCGACGTAGCGCCAATGCACCCGACTTACCGGCCAGGCGTAGGGATCGTCCTCATCAACCGTTTTGGCAGGGTCTTGGTCGCTCGCCGAATTGATGGCGATGCCAATGGTTGGCAAATGCCGCAAGGCGGGATCAATCGCGGTGAGAGTCCGCGCGACGCGGTCTTCCGCGAATTGAGCGAGGAGATCGGCACCGACAAAGTCGAAATTCTTGCCGAGAGCCAAAGCTGGCTTTCCTATGATGTCCCCGGAGGGTTTGTGAAAGAGGCATCGCCCGCCGGCCGTTGGCAAGGGCAGCGTCAGAAATGGTTCCTCGCCCTCTTCAAAGGACGGGACGGCGACATCAAACTTCCCACTGACAATCCTGAATTCGATGCCTGGCGATGGGTCTCTCCCGAGGAGCTGGCCGCGCTTGCCGTCTCGTTCAAACGTCAGCTCTATCTGGACGTGCTTGAAGAGTTTTCTAGCCCCATCTGCGACGCCATGAGGCTAATCACAGCATCAGCAGCGCCCGGGGAAACGGCCGGCGAACTCATGGCTCTTCGGACGCGCGAAGACGTTCCGTTAGGGGACGCGGAGGAGGTCCAAGTCGAAGGCGGGCCACTTGCCATCACGGATGGTGAAGTGAATTTCATCCAGGGCTTCGTCCATGACGGGTCCATCGGAGCCGAATGCGGTCTCCAATTGATGCGGCATTGGGGATATTGCGAGCGCCATGCCTGGGTTTCGCTTGCTGTCGAGATGTCAGTCCTCCACGACTTTTGCTCGAGATCGGCAACCCTCTATGCCGACATTTTGCGGCAAGGCGTTGCTGTGCTCGCGCCAGAGCAGCTCAGGCGGCAACGGGTGGTGGCAAAGGAATTGAAGGAAGGCGGCACTTGCATGATTTGTAACGCCAATCCAATGCGGCGAGGTTTGCTTTCGGTATCCGAGCTCACTAAGGCAAAAGATCCGGCGCGCTTGCGAAGCTTTGCCGAGAAGTCAGCACCCTTTTGGCAGTCCGATCGCTGCCCCCAGTGCGTCAACGGCGTGACAGGCGGCCATTTGTGCCGGCGTCATTTGATCGAAGTGCTCAGCGAGGGAGTTTCGCTCAATCTGATGTTTGAACGCGAGTACCTCTTGAACGTCTTGGCGCGTCTTGAAAATTATGCCTGGTCCTTCAGCTGGGGTTTTCATGGCATGGATGGCCCCGAAGACCACGCCGCCCTCATCTCAGCCATTGGATGGTGCAGCGGCTGGTCGAGCCTTGCCGCCGTTGTCCCCATCGGCCATCCATCCTCAGCATCACACCTCAGGAGTATAGGGTGAGCAAAGCAAATTGCGCGATCAAAGCGATTGACGCTTTGGAGATTCTCGAATTCCCGGGGGTACCCAACCCTTCGCGTCACCGTCGAGCTTGAAAGCGGCCATCGTGGCGTAGCCTCAGTTCCCTCAGGTGCATCCACGGGTCGTCATGAGGCGCTCGAGCTCCGCGACGGAGACCGCGCCCGCTATAGGGGCAAAGGAGTCCTGAAGGCCGCTACCAATGTCAGGGAACGCATTCAGCAGCGCCTTAAAGGTGTCGATGCAAGCGAGCAAGCGAGCCTTGACCTAATTCTCATCGACCTCGACGGGACCGAGAACAAGTCAAATCTCGGCGCGAATGCGATGCTCGGCGTGTCGATGGCCGCTGCCCGCGCCGCTGCCTCTGCCCTCGATTTGCCGCTCTATCAATATCTAGGCAGCCGTGACGCGTGCCGCTTGCCGGTTCCGATGATGAACGTCATCAACGGCGGGCAGCATGCGCAAAACTCGCTCGATTTTCAGGAATTCATGATCGTGCCGCATGGGGGGCCGACCTTCGGCGAGGCGCTGCGATATGGCGCCGAGACGTTCCATGCTTTGAAGTCCGTGCTTCACAAACGAGGCTATTCGACCGCCGTCGGCGACGAAGGCGGTTTTGCTCCAGACCTCAAGAGCACCGACGAGGCCCTGGAGCTCATTATGGAGGCCATCCGGAGCGCTGGATTCCGTTCCGGCGAAGAGATTGCGATCGCCTTGGACCCGGCTGCAAGCTCGTTCTGCCAACACGGCCAATACGTATTCGAAAAGGCAGGGTCCGGCGTGATCGCGCGAAACGATCTGCTTGAGCTTTATGGCCGCCTGGTCGAGGCTTACCCTATCGTCTCCATCGAGGATGGTTTTGCAGAGGACGATTGGGATGGATTTCGCGCGCACACCGCGATGCTGGGTGATCGGGTCCAGATAGTCGGTGACGATCTCTACGTTACCAATCCGCGCCTGATCAAACGCGGCGTTGAGAAGCAGGCTACAAATGCGGTGCTCATCAAGCTTAATCAAATTGGCACCGTCTACGAAACGGTGCAGGCGATAGAGGCATGCAGGCAGGCTCGATGGAATTACGTCATCTCGCACCGGTCGGGGGAGACTGAAGACACGTTCATCGCCGACTTCGCCGTGGCCATGGGCGGCGGCCAAATCAAGACCGGATCGCTGTCGCGCAGCGAACGGCTAGCGAAATACAATCGCCTGCTCGAGATCGAGCGCGAGCTGGGCTCCGCGGCTCTATACGAAAGCCCGTTCAACCGGCTTGAGGCTGCGCTGCAACCTGCTGAAGCATTTGAGCGTGACTAAAGCGGCATCACGATTGTGGCCCTGTCCGAAAGCCAGCCGGAAAACCTTGCACAATGTGTTGTGTTGCTTCGGCTGTCCCTTCCACCAAACCGACGTAGTGACTTGGCGTTTATTCCCGCGATCAGCACGGATGAGATCGCGTTCAGCGGGATGAAAACCATCGAGCTCGACGGACACGAGATCGTCATCTGCAATTGCGGCGGAACTTACTATGCCATCGAGCGACGCTGCGGACACATGAATGCGCCGCTAGAATTGGGCACGCTCGACGGCAAGATCGTTACCTGCGCCATGCACTGCGCCCAGTTCGACGTTACCACTGGCCAAGCCCTGTCCGGCCCGGTTCCAGTGGACGTGGGCAACGAGAGCCCTCCGCCGATACTGGCCGCATACCTGCAGCACATCGACATGCTGATGAAGCCAGTCCGCACGGAATCTATCCGCACCTATGAGACGAGGATCGAAGCCGGCTGGGTCCACGTCGCGCCTGATTCGCAAGTACGAAATGATCAGGTTGATCGCTGCGGCTGCCTTTTCCTTAGCCGTCGCAACATCGGCGCAGGCCATGTCGCCCGCGCCGCTTCATCAGTCGGACAGTATCCATCAGAGCAATGCTCGAGTGTGACTAATTCACTGACGAGTAATTTGTCATGGGTGTGATACTCGATCGCTTCGACTTGGAGCTCCGTTATTCCATCACAATGAGGCCACCGAACTACGTTATCCCGCCGCTCCACCTTGTCGTAAGCCTTGCGGAAATAAGCCTCTGCTTGGTCAATTGGAAAAAGTTGGTCCGTCATGGATCCTATTCCTACCGACTGCCTACACGCGCGCGATAACCAATAGGCTCAAGGGCCAAAGCTGGTTCAAGCGGAATGCCGAGAATCCACCCTTCTACCTGCGCCGCGGCGCGTTCGGGCGGCTCAGGTCGGGCACCACTTGTCATGCTACTGTTCGCCGCCAAACCGTCAGCCACTCAAGGTCTCCGACCGTAGATGGCCATAAACAGAGACAATAAGCCCGCTGGAGGGTCGGGAATTTGATCGACGACTTGCTTCGCCCAGTCGAAATATTCTTGACGGCGTGCGAGCGGCCAATTGACGGGGGGACTGTCGGCAACGTCCCTCAAGTTTGCGATCTTGTCTGCAAGCTTCACGGGGCGAGCTTTCGGGCTCAGATGCGCTGCGTGCTCCACCTGGCGCAACTTACGCTCAGCTTTCGGCAATCGCTTATCGTCCGTCACTTCCTGCACCAGGGAGGCAACGGGACCACCGAAAGCCTCGTCTAACTCTTCAACCGACGTGTCTGTATCCTCGATCGTGTCGTGCAACAGCGCGGCACAGAGCGTATCGCAGTCATTGATACCGGCTTCTACGGCAAGGATAGATACTAGTGCTATAGGATGATTGATGTAGGGCGATGCATCCGCATCCTTTCGCCTCTGTTGACTGTGCTTACGGGAAGCGAATGCGAGCGCTCTGACAAAATTCGAGAACGCTTCTCGATCAAGTTCCTTGCTCATCTCATCCCGCCTCCCGAAGCAGGAATGCACACCCCTCCGCTTGAATACGCTTTCGCATCGACATCGCAATTATACCGGGGCGAGCCTAAGGATATGTGGTCAGCCAGAAACACCATGCTTGGCGTAGTATCCCTGGACGCGCGGATCATTCTTGACACGCTCATAGTGCTCGACGAGCTTGGGCGCGACGCGATCGGCCAAGTCGGCCGGCACACGATCGAGAACTCCGGACTTAAGATGTCGGATCCACACGAAGACCTTGAGATCTGCGACCGACAAGCGATCCCCGGCGAAGAGCGGCCTCCATGTGCTTCGAGCCGCTGCTGTAGCCGCGTGAGATAGAAGGGGAGCGGCCCTTCGACCAGCGCCTTGCGCTGGGTTTTCTTTTCCTCTTCGGGAAGGAAAAAGGTGCCCTCAAGCTTAGTGTTAATGTCCTCAACTGCCTCCATCACCTCGTCGCAGAGCGCAGCCTGCCACGCGTCGGACGGATAGAAATCTGTAAGCATGCCGACGTAGCGATTGATGGCATTCGATTGTGCAAGTGTCTGCCCATCGACTTCGAGCACTGGTAAAGCGCCGAACGGCGTGTCCGCTTTGCGAGCCGGCCAATCGGAGGGTGCGACGCGATCGTCCTCGAACGGGATTCCGCCGATCGAGAGAGCGAGTCTGGCTGGTTCTCCGCGTCCGCCGTGAAAGTCGAAGTAGGTCAGTTTCAACTTGGGCATGAGGGCAGCTTCATCTGACGGTTTCCCCATCTTGGGGTAAACAAGACTTGTCACGTTACTAGCGTCACGAGAGGTGATGATAACCAAATGATGGTCATCGAGATTGACCACTTTCCGGCCCTAACTTGCCGATCTATTTGTAGGCGACAGCAGCGCTCCGCACCGAACAGGCGCAGTTGGAGGAAGGCGTCCTGGTAGGCGGTCTCAGGTGCGATGTTGACCTGGGCCGCTCGCCTCCCGCGTAAGCTCCCAGACTAGAGTTGGACCGTTCCGCCGGCAAACATGTCCCACGCACCTCCAAAAAAATTCGCCGAACCTGTGGGGCCGCTGTCCGCGCAAGAGAGTGTACGCTTCGGCGCCGGAGATTTTATCCCTTTGGAAGCGCTTTAAAAAATCAGAGTCCGCGTTCGACCCATCGGAGACTACTAGCGCGTGATCCGAGAGCTTCTGCGCAAGCTTGTTGAACAGGTTGCTTACGGGCTCATGCGCTCGGCGATGCCACCACCGCGGGGGCCGTAGAGGCCGACGGCGGTCACCAATCGGGTGCGCAGGTTGCGAACGTTGTTCTGCAGGCCCCGGCTGTCACTTCTATCGGTAGCGTTCCACTCGCTTCCAAAATGCGGAGCTGTCGCGCAGTGCTGCGGAGTAAACCGGGGAAGACGCGACAGGCATCGCCAAGTTCCATTCGATCCCAGACTTCGGCGGCCTTACGCTCAAGAGCATCGATCTTTTCGTGAAGGGAGGCCGAGAGTTCCTCGGGTGCGCCTTCGGTCACAATGTCCTTGATGCGGGTCATTTCAATTCAAGTGGTCGCGCGGTTGCTGTCTCATGCGGGGGGCCCTCACCAATCCAGAGCCAACGCAAGCCTCATTAGCGTGCCCGCGAACGCGCCAGCTGCTCGTCTGCGCTCCATTCGCCGCCACCAGCAAACGCCAAGTAAAGGAATACGAAGCAAAACAAGATGGCGAGCTGACCCCCGTTGAGTGTCGGGAAGAAACTCTTGGGTGCGTGCGCCATGAAGTAGGCGACCGCCATATCACCAGCGAGGATGAATGCAACTGGTCGGGTGAAAAGCCCGATTAGGATCAGGAAGCCGCCAATGAGTTCGAGTATGCCTTGAACGCCGATGAGCGAGAACAGCGCTTGAGCGGCATGGTCGGAAGGAGGAAAGGCTCTGTCACCTTAACGACCATTGATCGCACGACTCCTCAGGCGATGAGAGCCACAATACGCCATGCGTTCGTCGCATTGCTGCGGAACTGACGAAGAGTTCTACGGGAGATGAGATGACGCTGAATGTTGAAGGTGTTGTAGACGGCGGCGTGAATGGACAGAAATCTCTGAGCCGATCCAGCGGATTTGAACCGTTGCATGCGCCGCTCCCGTTGCCTGACAGGAAGATGCGAGTTCTCGGCTCGATTGTTCTTTCGGAGGCCTTTGGCGTGCTTGGCCGACATACCGATCTCATGCAGTGCAGAATCGTAGGATGGTAGCCTATCGGTAATGACTTGATCGGGCGTGTATCCCTGCTTCTTCAGCAGTCTGCGCAGCAGCTTGAGAGCCGCCTTCTTGTCTCTTCGGGGCTGCACGAGGATATCGAGAACCTCACCCTCGCTGTCGACCGCCCGCCACAGGTACATGCGCTTACCGTTGATCGAGACAAAGACTTCGTCCAGGTGCCAGCGGCAATCACTGCGGGGGCGCTGTCGTCTCAATCCGTAGGCAAAGGCCAGCCCGAACTTGAATGCCCATCGCCTGACCGTCTCGTACGTAACGTCGATTCCCCGTTCGGCCAGCAATTCCTCGACATCTCTGTAGCTGAGCGGGAACCGAAAGTAGAGCCAGACCGCGTACTGAATGATTTGCGCGGGAAAGCGATGGCGATCGTAACTGACTTTTCTCATCGCAGCAGGCTACCGCCTGACATGCACGACGGCCAGCAAGTTACCGTGACAATTCCTCCGCGAGACATACCGCAAGACACACGGCCAATTAGAGGCTGTGACCCTCGACACGGCCTTCCCCCAAGCCGCGCGCGAGCTTGCGGAAACAAGCGTGGCTCAGACCCGCGAGGCATATGAGAGGTCCAAGAGTGCGCTCGAAGCAGCAGTGGACACAATGGCTAGATCTTTTGATGCACTGGGCCAGGGCGCAGCAGCGCTGAACCGCAAAATCATCGAGATCGCCCAACAGAATGTAAGCTCGAGCTTTGACTTAGCGAAGAGCTTGGCCACGGCCAAGACCCTCGCCGAGATTGTGGAGTTAAGGGCGACTTATTGGCGCAAGCAGTTCAGCGCACTCGCGACTCAAGCCGAGGAAGTCCGCGCGTTGTCCACCAAGGTGGCGGCCGACATGGCGGGGCCAATCAAGGCGCATGTGACGCGCAGTCTAGATGAGCTGCGTGAGGCGAAATGAGCCTTCATGCCTGCAATTCCGCGTGCAGGACTTCCAACTGGGAATGCGGCAGGCCAGCCCTAGTTCGACTATGAGTGACATCGGCCATCTGATGGTCGAAGTACGGGGAGGTAACATCATCGTAAGCCTGTCGGGCTCAATCTACGCAGTCACTTATTATAAGCCGAGCAACTCTCCGCAGCTTTTGGCCAGGTTGTTTCCTGTCGCAGACGATCCCCGCGCTCCAATGACACAAGGCGAATTCCTGGCTCACGCCTGGAGGGCAGCCAACGACAAGGCGCGCATGCTCCGCTGCGATAAACCGAACCCGACCCCGACAAGATTGCAAACTTGATATGGCGCTTAGCGCATTGGCTTCGGCTGCGCTCTTTTTTGCTGAGCCATTCTTTTTTGAGTGGCCGGGTTTGCCTTCGCTCCTTTTCCGTTCGGGACTTTGTAGACCCTTTCAGGTTTTCTCAGAGGTAATGGAACTGGTGCAATTTGCGCTCCTGAGAGGGAAGCAGTTTCTAAAACAAATCCCTGCATCGGTTCCGAAGATTTGCTGACGCTGACGATCTTGCTTTCTGACGGGATTTGCGGCTCATGCCGAAACGCAGAATTTTCTACAAGGGGCTGAGTGTCTATTGCGGTGGTCCGCATGGCGAGGTCAAGCGATCCCACGAAAGCCAACACGATCAGGACACCGCCCACGACACGGGGCTGCATGCGGCTGAGAAGTGCGCCTAAATGGACCGCAAACTCGAATATCCGCCGATTGCGATTGTGTGAGCCTGTGCGGTGTACAAGAAAGCGCTGGGCCTCAGGAACGAGCCACCTAGCGGTGGTGAATAGCCGGTGCGCGCATGGCTTGCAGGAGCCTTTCAGTGCCCAACCTAAAGCAATGAGCCGATTGGCCAGGAACAATCGGAGCCGCCTTGAGACTTCAATATCACTTATTCTCTGAGTCACGAGCGGGGCACCCGCCAATCGGGTTGGTTTCTTCTTCGGGCGGCATACCAAAGCCTGGTCTCAAATTCTTGCAGAGCGGTTAAAAGGATCGAGGACGACGCGCCGGACCACCTACACCGGCGGTTTGTGCCGCCGGGGCTGAGGTTGGTGAGGTGAGGGCCATTTGTGACCGCTGCCAGCAGCCCGCTGATCGAGGTCGCCCGCTACGGTGAGTGGTTGAACGTCCGCTCCCACGTTTACTTTCGGACCTACCGAAAATCGGCCAGCCTAATCCACGTCCGCGCCAAATTGGCGAACTGTTCTCTTGCTTGTGGTGATGCTGAGGTTTGAGCAAGTCGCACGCATGCAAGCGCGTGTTGAGACACTCTTTGGGATCGCCGGGCATGGGTAGGTCTCTTTGTTCTAACTCCTTTCCAACAGAGACGAGGGGGAATCGATTCCAACGCGCGTGTTTTCGGTCAATGCGGCAGTCGTGCGCTGCAACAAGAAGCCCAACCGCACGCTTGTGACACAGCCAGCCTCTCAGCCTGGGGGCGCCGATCAGGTTCGACCCTCGATAGGATCGCGGGTTCCTGGAGTTTTCCAAGCCCCGGCTGAGGCTAGTTCAATTCCGACGCAGCAGATCAAATTAGGCCGGTGTTCCGCTCACCTTCGCAAGAAACCGGCTGCCGTGGCGGCCGACCGGGTTTCTCTCAGCGGATGAGCCGCTGATGAAGTGGCCCCCAGAGAGTTGCCAACCTCGGCTGCCGACATTTCCATCTCGATTTCGGCTTCAAGACTTTCGAGCCAAGGGGGCAAGTCTCGCTTTCCTTGGTCACGGCGCACCGCCGGCGCGCTTCACGGCCTCGTGCAGTTCATCGCAACTTTTGACCCATCCTAGGTGGCGAGCCTTCTCGTTGGCGGCTTCCCAAGCGAGGGTTCGGAACTCCTTGAAAGTTATCGGAGCCTCTGGATCTTCAGCGTACTCGTCCATTACGAGCCAAGGAGCATCTTGCTTTCGATATTTCGCTCTGAAACAGGTGCCTCGCAGGGCCACAAGAATGTAGAAACCTTGGACTTCTATCCTCAGGTTTGAGTGGATCATTTATTCCTCCCCGCGCCGACCTACGCCCACTCTTCGTTGCCGGCCTAATGGAGAAAATTTTAGCTCAATCGCGTCCTTTGCATGGCGGAAGATGGATTTTCCACTGTTTGCGTAATCGGTCTGCTTCTTGGGAAGAAGCGGAAGTGGTTGTAGGCGTCCGCTCTACTGATTCACTGGGTCCAGCGACGTCGCGAAACAGGTGGGCCCGGTGCGTAAAGCATCGCGGGGCCCTTTTGTGTCGCCTCGGCGGAGGATTTGGCTCCTCCCCTTGCGAAGGATGTCTGGACTTCAGCAGCTCATTTTCAAGACCTTCTCGCGCCAAGCCTGCGCGCGCCTCTGTCCCGACAGATTTCGATTTGTCGGCGGTGCAGATCGGCGGGCTGACTGGCAACGATCGACCCTTGACCCTCACCGTGACCTTGCGCCTGGCAAGGTCATTCGCTCTTGCCCGGTGGCGTCATTCAATCTCCTCACCAAGATTGATCCAGCGGACACCATATCGGCGTCGGCCGCTCGCTACGTCTGCGACCCTGCCGACCTCTCAAGGGGTGCTAATTCTTTGCCCTCCGGACCAACTATTTGGATTTATGCTGGCCCGTTCGCACGTATCCCAGTCTCCGCGGACAGAGCGGGTGGATAACAGTCCCCTTAGGGCAGAAAGGGCCAATTGATACCGCTCATCCGCCGCGCCTTCGCGCCCGCGCCCTCGATGTCACCCTGGAACAATCGAGACCCAATTCGCGCAGAGCTCTTCAGCGTGGAGAGGCTGGAGGAACACGCGCGGAGCCTCGCGACCGCACAGGCCGTTACGCCGAAAGTGGCAAAGGGCAATCCGCTGGCGGGTCGGCTTGCCAATAATGAAACGGTGCTACTCCACGCCTACCGAACCATCGCCAACGCGATTAGCGAGGAGCGGGCGATCACGCCAGCGGCCGAATGGCTAATCGACAACTACCATGTCGTGGAGAGGCAGATCCGCGACATCCGCTCCGATCTGCCGGCGGATTATTACCGGCAACTTCCCAAGCTCGCTGAGGGACCGTTTGCGGGATATCCGCGCGTTCTCGGCGTGGCCTGGGCGTTCGTCGCCCACACGGATAGCCGCTTCGACCCCGAAATTCTAGTCCGCTACGTTCGGGCCTACCAGGACGTCCAGCCACTGACGATCGGCGAACTCTGGGCGGTGGCCATCACACTTCGGATCGTGCTCGTTGAGAATCTGAGGCGGCTGGCGGCGCGGATGGTGCACAGTCGCACCTCACGTGAGGAAGCCGACAATCTCGCTGACCGACTGCTGGGCGCTGGCGGACGCGCGCCCGAACCGGTGCCGGTGGTGCTCACTGGCTACCGACGCGCCCAGCTCCCAGACGCATTCGCGGTTCAACTCGTGCATAGATTGCGCGACCAGGATCTGCGGATCGTGCCTGCCCTAACGTGGCTCGACGAGCGTCTCGCGGCGCAAGGAACCACTGCCGACGCGGTCGTGCGCGACGAGCACCAGAGGCAGGGCGCTGCAACCGTGACGGTACGTAATATCATCACCAGCATGCGCCTAATCTCCGACGTCGATTGGACTGAGTTGTTCGAGCGCATAAGCCTTGTCGACGACGTGCTCGCCGCAGCGGGCGACTTTTCCGAAATGGATTTCTCGACGCGCAATCTCTACCGCAGCGCCATCGAGGAACTAGCCCTCGGCTCAGATCGCACCGAGATCGAGATCGCGGGCCGCGCCGTCTTGGCCACGCAAGCCACATACGCAGGAGCGAGCGTGGTGAAAGGCCGCCAGGGCGATCCTGGCTATCATCTTCTCGGTGGAGGTCGCGCCGCGTTCGAGGTGGGGATCGGCTTTCGGCCTCCGCCTCACACTTGGCTTGGACGAGCGAGTTCGGGCGATCGGTATTGGGGGCTATGTCAGCGCTGTTGCAGTTGCCGCCGCGGTTATCCTCGCCTCGCCATTGTACGCGCTCGCTGCAGTTGGGCTGCATGGGGCGTGGCTGTGCTTGCTCGCTGGATTAGGTGCGATTCCCGCCATCGACGCGGCCGTCGCGTTAGTGAATTGGGGCGTGGCACGCAGCTTTGGCGCCAGGCTCCTCCCCGCCTTGGCCCTGCGCGACGGCGTGCCCTCGCATTTGTGCACGCTCGTCGCGGTGCCGACGCTACTGACGACCCCCGAGTTTTATCGAGGAGCAGATCGAGCGGCTGGAGATCCATTATCTTGCTAGCCCAGAAGGCAACCTTCATTTCGCAATGCTCTCCGACTGGGTCGATGCAATGTCCGAGCACCTCGAAGGCGACGCGGCTCTCTTCGCCGTTGCGGCGGAGGGCATTGCAAGGCTGAATCAGCGCCACGGCGCCATGCCCGGCGGCGACCGCTTCCTTCTGCTCCATCGCCGGCGAGTTTGGAACGAAGGCGAAGGATGTTGGATCGGCTGGGAGCGCAAGCGCGGTAAACTGCACGAGCTAAACCGGCTGCTGCGCGGCGCGACCGACACGACTTTCGTGTCCACGGCCCAACATCCTTGCGTCGTGCCCACTGATGTTCGCTACGTCGTCACGCTCGACGCCGACACGAAACTTCCGCGCGAAACGGTTCGCCGGCTAGTTGGCAAGATGGCGCACCCACTCAACCGACCGCGCTTCGACGCCGACGCCGGCAGAGTTGTCGAGGGCTACGCGGTGCTGCAGCCGCGAGTTACGCCGTCACTGCCGACCGGTCGCGAGGGATCGCTGTTCCAGCGAGTCTTCTCCGGCATGAGCGGCATCGACCCTTATGCCACCGCCGTGTCCGACGTGTACCAGGATATGTTCGGCGAAGGCTCTTATGCTGGCAAGGGCATCTACGAGGTCGACCCCTTTGAGGCCGCAGTCGCCGGCCGTGTTTTGGACTCTACGCTGCTGAGCCACGATCTGTTCGAGGGCGTGTTTGCGCGCGCCGGTCTCGCCTCCGACATCGAGGTGGTCGACGAGTTCCCCGCGCGCTACGACATCGCGGCCCTGCGGCACCACCGCTGGGCGCGCGGCGATTGGCAATTGCTACCCTGGATCTTGGGTCGCGGGCCCAGTCGCCAACGACGGATCGGAAGCGCTGGCGCCATCCCGGCGATCGGCCGCTGGAAAATGCTCGACAATCTGCGGCGTACGCTGTCGGCTCCGGCTGCAGTCCTCGCCTTGCTGGCCGGATGGACCTTGCCGTTTGAGGCAGCAGGTGATTTGGACCTTCTTCGTACTCGCGACGATCGTACTGCCGACCCTGATCCCCGTCGTCGCTGCCGTCGATTCCGGGCGCGACCGGAATCACGGTTCGCAGCCATCTCGGGGCGCTCAGCGCTGATCTCCGCCTCGCTCTCGCCCAGTCGGCGCTCATGATCAGCTTCCTTGCGCATCAGGCATGGCTGATGGGCGACGCGATTGCACGAACCCTGACCCGGCTGTTCGTTACCAGCCGGCATCTGCTCGAGTGGGTTCCGGCCGCGCAGGCGGCGATCGGTCCGAGGCTCGACCTTTTCGGTTTCTATCGCCGGATGGCCGGGGCAATCATCATCGCCGCTGTGGCGGTGATCGTCGCTTCGGCCTGGGGGCACGGGACTTGGCCGCTCGCGTTGCCGTTCGCGGCGCTCTGGATCGCCTCACCGGCGATCGCCCGCTGGACGAGCCGATCTCCTGTCGTGGCGGGCAAGCTCTCAATGTCCGCATGGCGACGCCCGGGCCCTGCGACTGATCGCCCGGCGGACGTGGCGATTCTTCGAGACCTTCGTGACGCCGGCCGATCAGATGCTGCCGCCGGACAATTTCCAGGAAGATCCGACGCCGGCGTTGGCGCATCGGACCTCGCCGACCAATCTCGGCCTCTATCTCCTATCGGTGGTGAGCGCCCGCGACTTCGGATGGACCGGAACGATCGATGCGGTCGAGCGGCTGGAGGCGACGCTATCCACCATGAACCGGCCTCGCGCGCTTCCGCGGCCATTTCTACAACTGGTACGACACGCAGGGATCTGCGCCCGCTCGATCCCCAATATATCTCTTCCGTCGATAGCGGCAATCTGGCCGGGCACCTCATCGCGCTCGCCAATGCGTGCCGGGAATGGGCGGCTCAGCCGCTCACCCACGAGCGGCGCCTTGCCGGTATCGCAGACGCGCTCGAGCTCATGCGCGAAGAGGCGGGCCGGCTGCGCGAAGGTCGGCGAACGCAAACGGTGACGTGGCGCCAGCTCGACGAGGCGCTCGCCGAGCTCGCGGCCAACCTGCGACGGATACTCGTCGACGGCGACGGGCATCGCGAAGCGTCTCTCGACGCTTGCAGCTCGACGCCGAGACCCTGGCGGACATCGCCGCTTGCGTCTCGCGATCGAACGAAGCGACGGCACAGGCGCCGACATGCTGTTCTGGGCGGAGGCGACCCGAGCGCGATCGAGAGCCACCGCCGGATCTCGATGGGTCGGCGGAGGTAGCCGCTCTCGGGGCGCGCCTCTCGGCCCTGGAAGAGACCGCGCGGGCGATAGCGCTCGCGATGGAGTTCGGCTTTCTGCTCGACCATGACCGCAAGCTGCTCTCGATCGGCTATCTCGTTGCCGAGGGCACGCTCGACCCGAGCTGTTACGATCTCCTCGCCTCTGAGGCGCGGCTGGCGAGCTTCATGGCGATCGCCAAGGGAGACGTTCCGGCCCGCCACTGGTTTCGCCTCGGTCGCGCCGTCACGCCGGTCGCGCACGGCGCGGCGCTGATCTCCTGGTCGGGATCGATGTTCGAATATCTGATGCCCTCGCTCGTCATGCGGGCGCCGGCGGGCAGCCTCATCGAGCAGACGAGCCGGCTGATCGTGCGGCGCCAGATCGACTACGGGGCGAAGCTCGGGGTGCCTTGGGGCGTTTCGGAATCCGCCTATAATGCCCGCGACCTGGAGTTCACCTACCAGTATTCGAACTTCGGCGTGCCCGGCCTCGGGCTGAAGCGCGGGCTCGGTGAGAACGTCGTCGTCGCACCTTATGCGACGGCGCTCGCGAGCCATGGTCGATCCGCAGGCTGCGGCGCGCAACTTCGAGCTGCTCGCCAGCAGTCGGTGCGCGCGGCCGCTATGGCTTCTACGAGGCCCTGGACTACACGCCGATCCGCCTGCCGGAAGGCAAGAACTTCGCGATCGTGCGGGCCTTCATGGCGCACCATCAGGGCATGACGATCGTCGCCATCGCCGACGCGCTTGCTCGATGGCGCGATGCGGGCGCGGTTCCATGCCGAGCCCATCGTCCAGGCGACGGAGCTGTTGCTGCAGGAGCGCACGCCGCGTGACGTAGCGGTGGCGCATCCCTGGGCGGCGGAAGCGAAGTTGGCCGCCAAGATCCGGCGAGATCGCGCCGCTGGGCGGCCGGCGGTTTACCACAGCGCACGGCGCGACGCCCGCCACCCACCTCCTCTCGAACGGCCGCTATGCGGTGATGCTCACGGCCGCCGGCTCGGGTTACAGTCGCTGGCGGGACCTGGCTGTGACCCGGTGGCGCGAGGACGCCACCTGCGACGACTGGGGCTCCTATGTCTTCTTGAGCGACGTCGACAGCGGCAACGTATGGTCGGCAGGATTTCAGCCGAGCGGCGTCGAGCCCGACGACTATGATGTCATCTTCAACGAAGATCGCGCCGAGTTCACGCGCCGCGACGGAACGCTCACGACGACCATGGAGGTGCTCGTCTCGGCCGAAGACGATGCCGAGGTTCGCCGCGTCTCGATCTCGAATTCCGGCACCCGCGTGCGGGAGATCGATGTCACCTCCTATGCCGAGCTCGTGCTGGCGCCCCAGGCTGCCGACGTCGCGCATCCGGCGTTTTCCAAGCTGTTCGTCGAGACCGAATATCTCGCCGAAGTCGGTGCCATCCTGGCGACGCGGCGACGGCGCGCGCCGACCGAGCCAGAAATCTGGGCTGCGACATCTCGCCGTCGTCGACGGCGAGAGCCGTGGGAAAGCCGGAGGTGGAGACCGACAGGGCCCGTTTCCTCGGCCGCGGCAACAGCATCCGAACGGCCGATCGCGGTGATCGACGGCCGGCCGCTCTCGAACACGGTCGGCACCGTGCTCGATCCGGTCTTCGCCCTGCGCCGTCGTGTGCGGATCGCGCCCGGCGCGATCGTGCACATCGCCTTTTGGACCGTGGTCGCATCCTCGCGCGAAGCGCTGCTCGACCTCATCGACAAGCATCGCGACGCCACCGCCTTCGAGCGGGCGGCGACGCTCGCCTGGACCCAGGCGCAGGTGCAGCTCCACCACCTCGGAATCGATCCGGGCGAGGCCGGCCTGTTCCAGCGTCTCGCCGGACACCTGCTCTATGCCGGCCCGACGCTGCGGCCTTCCTCCGACACCATCCTCGCGGCGCCGGCGCGCAGTCGGGGCTCTGGCCCCTGAGCATTTCCGGCGATCTGCCGATCGTGCTGCTGCGCATCGCCGACATCGAGAACCTCGACATCGCCCGCCAATTGCTTCATGCGCACGAATATTTGGCGGATGAAGCAGCTTGCCGTCGATCTCGTGATCCTCAACGAGCGCGCGTCCTCCTATGTCCAGGACCTTCAGATCGCGCTCGAGACGCTGGTGCGCGCGAGCCAGTCGCGACCGCCGGTCGGCGTGGAACGGACCGCCTGGCCGCGTCTTCGTGCTGCGAGCCGACCTGATTTCGACGGAGACACGCGCCTTTCTCGCGTCGGTGGCGCGGGTGGTGTCTCGTCGGACAACGCGGCGCTCTGTCCGATCAGCTCGATCCGTGGTGCCGGAGTCGCAGAAGCGTCATGCCCGACCATTTCCGAAGCGGGCGTGCCCTGCTTCGCAGCCGACGGCCGCGCCGTCTCCGCCGGACCTCGAATTCTTCAACGGGCTCGGCGGCTTTGCGGAGGGCGGGCAGGAATATGTGACGATCCTCGGCCCTGGCCAGTCGACGCCGGCGCCCTGGATCAACGTCATCGCCAATCCCGCCTTCGGCTTCCAGGTGGCGACCGAAGGCGGCGGCTACCACCTGGTCCGTCAACAGCCGCGAGAACCAGCTCACCCCCTGGTCCAACGATCCGGTCACCGATCATCCGGGCGAGGTGTTCTATCTGCGCGACGACGACACCGGTGACCTGTGGAGCCCGACGGCCCTGCCGATCCGCGACGAGGCAGGCGACCTATGTCGCCCGCCATGGGCGGGGATACAGCCGGTTCGAGCATTCGGCGCACGGGATTGCAGCTCGATCTTCTTCAGTATCGTGCCGCTCGACGATCCGATCAAGATCTCGCGCCTCATGCTGCTCAACACATCGAGCCGCACCCGGCATCTCTCGGTGACTGCCTATGCCGAATGGGTTCTCGGTCCGTCGCGGACCGTCTCGGCTCCGTTCGTGACGACCGAGATTGATCCCGTCACCGGCGCGATGTTCGCGCGCAATCCGTGGAACGCGGCCTTCGGATCTCGGGTCGCCTTTGCCGATCTGCGGATATCAAACGGACTGGACGGTGACCGGCAGGAGTTCGGTCAAACGGATTGGACGGGCGACCGGCGGGAGTTCATCGGCCGCAACGGTACGCTCGCGTGCCCGGCGGCGCTCGCCGGCGCGACGCGCTGTCCAACACCGTCGGAGCCGGTCTCGATCCCTGCGGCGCGCTGCGCACCACGATCGAGCTGCCGCCGAACGGCACCGTCGAGGTCGTGTTCTTTCTCGGCCAGGCTGCGAGCGCGCGAAGACGCGCGGAGCCTGATCGCGCGCTATCGCGCGGCCGATCTCGACACCGTGCTGTCCGAGGTCGGCCGGTACTGGGACGATGTCCTCGGCGCGGTCCAGGTGAAGACGCCCGACCGGTCGATGGACATCATGCTGAACGGCTGGCTGCTCTATCAGACGCTCGCCTGCCGCATCTGGGCCCGCTCTGCCTTCTATCAGGCGAGCGGCGCCTACGGCTTCCGCGATCAGCTTCAGGACGGCATGGCGCTCGCCGCCGCCCGACCGGCGATGACGCGCGAGCACTTGCTGCGAGCAGCGGCGCGGCAGTTCGTCGAAGGCGACGTGCAGCACTGGTGGCTGCCGCATTCGGGCCAGGGCGTGCGCACGCGGATCTCCGACGACCGCGCATGGCTCGCCTACGCCGTCGCCCATTATATCGACGCGACCGGCGACGTCGCCGTTCTGGACGAGGTGGTTCCGTTCCTGGAAGGCCCGCAGGCTCGCTGCGGGCGAGCACGACAGCTTCTTCCAGCCCACCATTTCCGACGAAGCCGCCACGCTGTTCGAGCACTGCGCCCGCGGGCTCGACCAAAGCCTCGCGTTCGGCGTCCACGGCGCTGCCGCTGATCGGCACCGGCGACTGGAACGACGGCATGAATCGCGTCGGCGAACATGGGCGAGGGCGAGAGCGTCTGGCTCGGCTGGCTTCTGCACTCAACGCTCACCGCATTCGCTCCGCTCGCCGATGCACGCCACGAGACCGGCCGCGGGGCCTCTTGGCGAGCGCAGGCCGCCGCCATCGGTAATTCGCTCGAGCGCGAGGCGTGGGACGGAGACTGGTACCGGCGCGGCTGGTTCGACGACGGTACGCCGCTTGGCTCGGCGGCGAGCGAGGAGTGCCGGATCGATTTCGATCGCGCAAGCCTGGGCGGTGCTTTCGGGCGCCGCGGACGGCGAGCGTGCCACCCGCGCCATGGCGGCGGTCGAGCGCGAACTGATCCAGCCGCAGGACGGACTGGCGCTCCTATTCGCGCCGCCGTTCGACCAGACGCGGCTCGATCCCGGCTATATCAAGGGCTATCCGCCGGGCATTCGGGAGAACGGCGGCCAATATACGCACGCCGCGCTGTGGTCGGTGATGGCCTTCGCGGCGCTCGGCAAGGGCGACAAGGCGGCGCGGCCTGTTCTCGCTTCTCAACCCCATCAATCACGCCCGGAGCGGGCCGGCGTGCAGCGCTATAAGGTGGAGCCCTATGTCGTCGCCGCCGACGTCTATGCGAATCCGCGCCACGTCGGGCGCGGCGGCTGGACCTGGTACACGGGCTCCGCGGGATGGATGCAGCGCGCGGGTATCGAGAGTATCCTCGGACTACGGCTACGGGGTAAGGTTCTGCATCTGGACCCATGCATCCCGAAGGCTTGGCCGAGCTTCGAGATGACAGTCCGGTACCACTCCGCACGATACGAGATCCTGGTCGACAATTCCGGCGGCGCTGGCCGGGGCATTGCTTCCGTCGAGCTAGATGACACAGTGATCGTGGAGCGACCGTTGCGCGTGCCGTTGGCGGACGACGGCCTCACACATCGTTTACGGGTTCGGCTGGGGTGATTGGTGCGAGGGACCCCACTTTAGTGCGCGGGAATGCGTAGCTCGGGGTCGGACATTGACCTAGAAACGGCCTAGAACTCACTGCATCTTGAAATTATGCCAGAGAAGCAGCCAAAGCGCCCTAATAACAATGCCAAAGCACTCGAAAACTGGGAAAGCGAAGGCGGCGCTCCTGCGTCAGACGACCGCTCGACAAAGAGGAAACGTCCCTGCGTCCTGAACCAGATCACGAAGGCCCAGCCACTCACGGATCACAAGCAAAAACCGAAGAGGATCTAGGGCCTTTGTCTTTGGCGCAGCTAGCCTACAGAAGCTAGCTTTTGCCCCGGCGGACTGAACCGACTTTTCTTTTCGCCTTGGTTGATCTCTTGCCGGACGGACTCTTCCTCTTCGCGACAGTTCCTGCCTTGCGTTTGGTCGTCATACTCTGGGCGGCGGTGCGTCGCCTCGCGGGGTCGGGATTGACCTTGGCTTCAGCCAACGGGGCCTGCGGCCTGTCGGCGGCTTTTTTTTCGTTGAGATTGGCATGTGGCAGTTTTTGTGGCCGAGCAGTGAAGGTTCTGTACCCGACGAAGAACATCCTTCCGAGCTTCGATATCTCGGAAATGTAGGTGTC
This sequence comes from uncultured Alphaproteobacteria bacterium, assembly GCA_963804705.1. Taxonomy (GTDB): domain Bacteria; phylum Pseudomonadota; class Alphaproteobacteria; order Rhizobiales; family Methyloligellaceae; genus Methyloceanibacter. The sequence continues at coordinate 49,981 of CAWDRM010000017.1, read as the reverse complement.
ATAAGCTTTGTCGACCAACTGAGACTTAATCTCAACCGCGCGCCCAACTGACTCTACGGCAAGCGCCTGAAAGCGACTGTTGGCCTCACCGAACGAGCGGACAACCGACGCAAAAGCCTCGTTACTCGGCTTGTTATACTCAGCGATGTTCTTAAGTTCTCTACGCATGAACGCCTCCTGTTAGCAAACCGCATACATAAGACGGCTGCTCTTTTTGCCGGAGGCCGCCGACTGAGGCGGCCTCCGTGGATCTTTTACGGTTTCTTGGCGCCGCATTTGTGGGTTGCGTCTATCCAGACGCCGCCCGCCTTCACGCACTCAGCCTTGTCTTTTGCGTTTAGCACCGAAGCAAAGGCAGGGGCCGTAAAGGCCGTTGCAACGGCCAAGGTAACGAACGCGAAGAGAAATCTCTTCATGGTAAAATCTCCTTTTGTGATGCTGATAGATTGGGGCCAGAATGGCGGGCGCCTGAGTTTTGGCGTGTCAGTGGTACACGTGGGGCTTGGCTAACGGTCTTACAAGCCTAGCGCGCTTAATTGTTATTATTGCAAGCAAAAGTTGTACGCGTGCCTCTAACCTAAGCAGGGCAGAACGTCCGCTTTGGGTCATCAGCGGACATTCCACACGCCAATTAGGCATGTCCGCTTTTCGCCGGAACCAGACCTCGCGACGCGATCCATTGAACGTCGGCTTTGTGCCAATAGCAGACATTGCCCAACAAGCAGCCTCCGTGGCCGCGGGACAAGTCACGCCCTATAAGATTCTCGGGTTCAAGTGGTCGCTATGGGGCGCCGTTATGCAAGGCTCCTTGTTGCTGCAGCTGCTGATCTTGCTGGTGGTGGCCAACGGGACGGCTGTCGTCGCCAAGAAGCTCCTCGGAGTTGCGCTTGCCCGCCCGCTCGACGGCGGCGCTCTCTTTGTCGATGGCCAACCCATATTCGGGACCTCGAAAACCATTCGAGGCATCGTGGTGTCCGTGTTGGCGACGTCTATCTGCGCGGCGCTGATGGGTCTTGGATGGGAGGCAGGAGCCCTTATCGCGACCTTTGCCATGGCCGGCGATCTCTTCTCCAGCTTTGTGAAGCGCAGGCTGCACCTGGCTTCAAGCAGCATGGCCATAGGCCTTTAGCGCTTCAAACGCAAAGCGCTGTGCGCTGCGTCGGTGATCCTGGCCGTCGGTGTGCTCGTTGGCTACATGATCGGCCGCGGCTCCGAATAGATTCAGCCGACGCGATCAGGTCCGCTTATGGCACTAAACGGACGTGCCTACCGAGCCGAGTGATGTCTGCTGTTGGGGGAAGACCGGCTGCGCCAGAGCCGGGGCGTCGAAGGAACGCAGCTTCCTAGGCGATGCACGCGACTTGCGATCTGGGAAACCTCAACGCGCCTTCATGGCCGCCGCCAAGCCGAATCTTCGGTTTCAGGACTTGCGGGACGAGGCGGTGATGACGGAGCGGTGGCCACATCGCGGGCGTAGCCGTCCTGGTCGGCCTTCTTCGGCTCAGGTGCTCCGCTGGTACATCGGCTAGAAAAGAAGCAACAAATTGATTGTATCAGGTTCATGGGTTTTTCTCGGAACAGACTCTTCGAGTTTGCCCTTATTAATGGGGGCGGCCGCTGATCTCAGCTCGCCAATGCCCCGGGAGAAGACTCTCTACAGTGAGCTGCCGAAGCCGACCAGGATCGGTCACTCCATCGGCCACCAGGTTTAGAAGCTTTTGCCCGACGGCAATTCTCAGCTCACCATCCTTGGCGTAATCGCGAAAGGGATCATCCGCCTTTAAGACATTCCAAATGGCGGCGAACGCCTGGTCCATCACACCAAGCGTCTTAGGTGCGTATAAACTGATTCTGGGGGTTCGAGAGGTCATCGTCTCCCTCCGCGTTCTTGCAGGCGGGAGTCTTCCGCTCTCAGCCACTCGGTGCCCGTTGTAGCTCTTACCGAGTAATTTCTCAGCTTGCGCCTTTCAGATGACAATAGCGAGCTAATACGCTTCGGGTGATCGCTTTTCCCCATGGACGCGCAGCAGTGGAGGTCCGCTTGTGGCACTAAGCGGAAGTCAGGCACGTCCGCAGGATACGTCCGCTATACGGCGCGAAGCGGACCTCCGCGAGGGCCGCCCGAGCGAAGACCGCTGCGGCTGGCCACTGAGTGGCGTACTCAACTCCTGCTAGCGAAGTGACGATTTCTCGCGCGGAGCTTGTAATACCGCTAGTCGAGACCTATATCTGTGGTACTGGCACGCCAAGCTGGACGCTGACGGTAAAGAATCACCGTGCCTTTGTGCACGCCCTTTGCAGAGATTCTCAGCAGTCGAGTGCCCTTAGGGGGTCGAGGCCCGCGGCGCAGTAGAGTTGCCGTTAGGGGCCTCGAGCCCCTCAGGCCCTTAGCCTACGAGTGGTCGCGTGCGCCCCTACCCCCGCCCCCACAAGCCGACGCCGAACTGCGCCCTAACCGCGACCGAATCCTCAGTTCAACATTGATGTCTTGCCGGAGGCGCTCGCCGCCGCCGGGATCAGCTACCGTCACGTCAGCGGCCCCACAGGAGGCCCCTGGGCGGGCGAAAGGCCCAAGCCGGGCAGCGGAAGCACCAAGGAGGACAAGGCGATGACTCTGACGCGGCACATTGACGACTTGACCGCCCACGATGGTGTCAAGTTCTGGATGTCGACCGGGGAACGCCCAGTTCTTTGCAGGGTGAGCCAAGAGGCGCTGCGAGATCTTGCCAACCGTGTTCACTTTGACGGCCCCGACGAAAAGGTCTTCGAGGCCTATCGCGAGCTTATTGAACAGGTCGCAAGCGATGCTTTCGACGCGGGTACAAGCGTTGATGACGCTGGCCTCGTTCTCGTCACTTCGGAGGCGCTCGCCCGAGTAGCCCGCAGCGCATGAGAACGAACCAAACGGCAGAGGCAACCCCGCGCGGTCTGAGAGCTAAAAAATCCACCCCAACTCTCGCGCTTTCGTATTCTCGCGCGCCCTTATTTGTGTTGCACTTCCAACACAGAGCCTGTCTCATCGTCTTCACCTCCGTGACGTCGAGGAATGATGGATCCACCTCCAGGGCTTCCTCATCGGCTCGAACGCCGCACAGCTCACACCTGAAGCCTGCCCTAGACAGCACCTGATACCTAGCGGTGCCTGACAGCTCCCCCAACGCGGTCCTGCGGTGATCGTAGGCCCGCGCACCGCGTCGCTGAAGGTAATCTTCGACCTTACCCTCACAGGTGCGGATCAGCTCATCGCGGCTGGTGATGCCCGGTGCCATGCTGTGCCGCGTGGTTCGTTTGCAATTTCGTTTCCTGGGCGATCGGCTCGAATGCTACGATCTGTTCCGCGCTATCTGCGCCCGTCTGCGGTTTGGTGATCTGTCGGTGTGGCCGATTTGCAGCTCTTGGCATCAGGCCTAGCAATGAATGTCGGCTTTTAACTCCAATGTTGACCGTCTGGAGCACACGTGCCCAAAAACGTACAAGACTGAGGCCGTTGTAGTTGGCGCGGGCGTTGTTGGGCTGGCTATCGCGCGCGCCCTTGCGCTGCGCGGAATCGAGGTCTTTGTAATCGAAATAGCGGGTGGCATCGGATATGGGACCTCCTCGCGAAATAGCGAGGTCATTCATGCCGGCCTGTACTACAAGCCAGGCAGTTTAAAGGCTCGTCTCTGCGTGGACGGCCGTCGTGCCCTCTACCAATATTGTAACGAGAAGCGCCTGCCCCACAAACGATGCGGCAAGCTCGTAGTGGCCGCCAACGCCAGCGAGGAAGCCTATCTGGACCAACTGGCACAAAAGGCGGAAGCGAATGGGGTCGAAGAGTTTGAGCTTGTCAACACCGCAGGGCTGAAGGCACTCGAGCCAAGTCTGCAAGGACTGAGCGCGCTGGTATCGCCTTGTACCGGGATCATCGACAGCCACGCCCTTATGCTTTCCTATCAGGCCGATATCGAAGCAGCGGGGGGGACGGTCGTTTTCCGCACCCCCGTATTGGAAGCTGCTATCGACGGCCATGCCGTTAAACTTCGCACGGGCGGGGTCGAACCGGCTGAGTTGGAGGCCTCATTGGTTGTCAACGCTACAGGTCTTGACGCCTGGGACTTCTCCTCCCGCGTGTCCGGGCTCGACACGGCTACGATCCCGGCACGATACTTGGCAAAGGGCAGCTATTTCAGTTTGACCGGTAAGGCTCCTTTCCGCCACCTGATTTATCCAGTGCCAGAACCAGGCGGCCTCGGGATTTATTTGACCCTTGACCTGGCCGGCCAGGCGCGATTTGGACCCGACGTGGAATGGATCGATAGAATTAGTTACGACGTCGATCCACAGCGCGGCCGATCAGTCTATGCCTCGATCCGCCGCTACTGGCCCGGGCTTCACGACGGCGCGTTGATGCCGGCCTATTCAGGAATTAGGGCGAAGACAACAGCTCGAGATCAAGAGCCCGGCGATTTCGTCATCCAGGGTCCGAAAGAAACCGGCCATCGGGGCTACATCGCGCTCTATGGCATCGAGTCCCCGGGGCTGACTGCGTCGCTGGCGATCGGTGAATGCGTCGCAGAGTTGGCACTAGGTTCAACAAAAAATCTAGCCATCCGAGCTCGGACAGGATGGTGATCGGCCTGAGTTGCGCTCACCGCGCGGCATGACGCGAAAACGTCGCGCAATAAAAGCAAGGAACGGGGGGCTTGGAGCCGCTCGTCCGGGCGCTGTCCTAAAGAGGATACTCGACTTCTGCGACGGGCGTGGCACAAATACCACCTGAGAGATTTTGAAGATGATGGACGATGCCGCCGACTAAGCGATTAAGACCTATTCTGCTTGTGGCCAGTAACCCACTTCCGCCATTTGGAAGTGGGTATCAGGAGCGCAAAACCCACGAGTAGAAGGAAGACAACAGCTCCATAAATCAAAAATGCTGGCTCGCTCTGAGCAGCAATCAGCATAGAACGTACAGCGGGCGTGTTTTCGACCACAAGGCGTGAGTTACTTGCCCAAAGCCCCCAGCGTACCAGTAGAAGACCAAGGCCAAGAATGGACGCCAAGGTACCGACGAGCCATCTTATAGATCGATGCATGCGACTCCGCTTAGACCAATTGGCTTATTCTCAAAAGCACATTTCATGAATTAGGACACTCGCTCCGGCGACCGGGCTTGATCACATTGGCACCATCGGCGATGGCGACATGCAAGGCATCATCGATCTCGCCGACCGGATCGAGCGCGAGCTGATCGAGCTGGCAGACGAGGTTCATCCCGGCGAGCCTCAACGACGGACATCTGAGGATGCTTTCACCCCGTCCCGACGCTTACCAAGGTGTGAGGCGGTGTTGCGAAGCAGTCGGACACCTCTAAAAACTCCCGTGCGGCGAACTCGGCGTGTTTATTTGGTCGACTTGATTCCGGTTTGTTCCCGGTTCGATTCCTAAACGTTCGCAATGGAGAGGGCCATCGGTAACCACCTCCGAGGTTTTTAGAGGTGTCCAGTCTTCAGCTACTCGAATTCGCGCAAGATCCTCTCCCAAAAAGTTAGTCACTCACGGCCCTATATCTTCTGTGAAATTCTTCTGGGTCCAATATGTCTAGATTGCCCCTGCTATGTTTAACAACCCACTGCCCTGGTTTTACCCACACTAAGCCGAAATCAGTATCAAGCTGAAGAATAGCATTCTCTCTGACTGTGACCACATCTCTCAACCAATCTGGAAAAGGATATTTGAAATCCATAGTTTCCAAGGCTGCTTCATAATGGAACGCCTCAACGGTTTCTAGCGTACTTCGATATAGTGTCATTTGCCCCTCGATGAACCCCACAGCCACAAGCTGGGCGATTGTGCTTCCGGGTTCGCCTATCTGAAGGTGACCGCCGCATGCGCGCCGCATCGTCCAAGGGGCCAAGCGCTCGCACCGCTCGCTGGATGACTCGTTGCGCGCCATGCTCATTAAGAAGCCAACACGCTTGGAGCAAGCCCTCTCGCTGCGCGACGTGACGCTCGGTGATGGCGAGAGATTACAGCGAAAGAGAACGCCGACCCCAAGGCTGGGGCCTAGTCACCTTCGCCGGGATTGGGGCTAAAGTACTTTGCGAATTTGTCGGGCACGCCGACAAAAGCGTCGGCATCGGGCGGTGCAGGGTTTTTTCTCGTGATGTTGGGCCAAACCGCCGAGTATTGGCGGTTGAGGTCGAGCCACTTTTCGATGCCGGGCTCTGTGTCTGGCTTGATGGCGTCCACCGCGCATTCCGGGACGCGCCGGCGGTTCTGCGCGGGCCGATGGTGGGGAAATATCTTCACATGTTCATCCGGGGGGTGCAGTGGGGACATCTGGACTACTTGATTCTCGACCTCCCGCCCGGGACAGGCGACACCCAGCTGACGCTGGCGCAGAGCTACCCTTTGTCGGGTGCGATCATCGTGACGACGCCGCAGGACGTGAGCCTGAAGATCGCCCGCCGTGGTTTGCGAATGTTCGAGACCGTCCATGTCCCCATCCTCGGCATCATTGAGAACATGAGCACCTTCACTTGTCCTCACTGCGGGAAGGGCACAGATATCTTCCGTCGCGGCGGCGGCGAGCAGATGAGCCGGCAACTCGAAGTCCCGTTTCTAGGCGCCATCCCACTCGATGCCGATGTCGTCACCTGCGGTGACGAGGGTCGCCCCATCGTGGTCGACAAGCCGAAGTCGGTCGCCGCCCAGGCGTACGCCGCCATCGCCGCGGCGCTCGCGGAGCAACTCCATGCCGCTCCGGCCACCGTGCTGAAGCCCTTTGTATGGACATGGGACAGCAATGAGGGCGCCCCGGCCTGGATGGAGGACGCCGTGCTGCCCTCGGGCTCTCGAACCACCGCGATTGGCTGGCGCCGGCGCGACGCTCGGACGCTGTCCGTGCTCTGGGAGAACGGCGACCGAAACGACTTTGATGTCCGGGACCTCCGATTGGCGTGCCGATGCGCCCTCTGTGTCGAAGAGATGAGCGGGCGCCCTCTCCTGGATCCAAAGAGCGTGCGACCGGACGTGACCCCCCGCACCGTCACGAGCGTGGGCAACTACGCCATCACCATCAGCTGGAACGACGGTCACAGCACGGGGATCTACTCGTTCGAGCACCTGCGGGCCTTCGGTGAACGCGGCGCAGCCAGGGTTGTGGAAGATGTCTGAGGTCCTGCCCGTCGACCCGACGACCACCATCCGCGCCGAGACATCACAGGCCGACCCCGACACGTGCAAGTTCACGGTCAGCCGGACGGTGCATCCGGGTGGCCCGTTCTTTTTCGACAGCAAGGATCGGGCATCCGGCTCGCCCCTCGTCGAGCGACTCTTCGCCCTGCCGGGCGTTTCCCATGTGCTCGTGGCTGAGACCGTGGTGACGGTTGGAAAGGACCCGAGTGTCGCGTGGTCGGCGCTGAAATCGGCAATCGGCGCGGCCATCCGGACGCAGCTGCTCACAGGTGTGCCCGCCATCTTCGAGGCTCCTCACAACGCAGGCGCGCGGGGCCGGACCGACGGCGAGATTCGTGCGTGCGTTCAGGAACTCCTGGACCGCGAAGTGAATCGTTCCATCGCAAGCCATGGCGGGAAGATCTCAATCATCGACGTTCGGCACGGCAACCTCTTCATTGCGATGAGCGGAGGCTGCCAGGGTTGCGCTGCCTCTTCCGTAACCTTGCGACAGGGGTTCGAGGTCATGGTGCGCAGGGTGGCACCGGAGATTGTCGACATCGTGGACACGACGGACCACGCGGCCGGCGAGAAACCCTTCTACCAGCGCACGGTCTAGGAGACGTCGATGGCGAGGCGAGACATTGGGTCAAGAGCCAAGACCAATTCCGAGATGCAGGATCGGACGACGACGGACGTGATCGGAAAAGCCGCTGGCCGGGACCAACATCATTCGGTCGGCTCCTGCGACGTCGCCGATCAGACGTCGCCCGCGTCATGAACCAGCGTTTTGTCAACATCAAGGTCGACCGCCAGGAGCGCCCAGAAACCGCCTACGTTTGCGGGAACCGCACCTGCGAAGCGCCCCTGACAAGCGCGGAGGCGCTCCGCGAGCGCTGCAGCAGGTGACGGAGAGGTCGATGGTGCTAGGTCGCCTGCCCCTCTACGGTGAACCGGAGGCTTCGCCGGACTGCTCGCAAGCGAGCAGCCTGTCTGCCGAGGAAATCGTGGTGGTCTACCACGAACGAACGAAGCACCATTACCACCGCTTCGCCGCATCGGTTGGCTACATGGATTGGGCTACGCAGCCAGATCCGTTCCGTTGCTACGAGGGAGCGTCGCTGGTTCGCCTTCCTTTCCCCGAGATGGGGCAAGCACTTCCATACTGGCAGCTCTACGTCGCCGACAGCATGGAGCCAGCCCCGCTTTCGATTGACTCCGTCTCGCTGTTCCTCCGCTACGCCCTCTCGCTGACCGCGTGGAAACGGTTCCACGAAACGACGTGGTCTCTTCGGGCCAACCCCTCGAGCGGAAACCTGCACCCGACGGAGGGATATGCGCTCCTGCCTGCTGTTGGCGCCATCCACGACCGTCCCGGCGTCTACCACTACGCACCGAAGGAACACGGTCTCGAGCGTCGAGCCGACGTTGACCCGTCGGTCTGGACTGCCCTGATGACCGCGTTTCCGGAGGATTCATTCCTCGTGGGGCTCTCGTCCATTCATTGGCGAGAGGCCTGGAAGTATGGCGAGCGCGCGTTCCGGTACTGCCAACATGACGTGGGTCATGCCCTTGGGACTCTGCGCTTCGCGGCTGCCGCCCTTGGCTGGAAACTCTTCCTCCTCGACCGTGTAGACGCCATGTCACAGCTTCTCGGACTCAACCGCAACGGCGACTACACCGGCGCGGAGCGAGAACATCCAGAACTCTTGGCAGTTGTCGTCCGGGGGAACTGGGCCAGTGACCGGGGCCTCTGCTTATCCAAAGAGGTCGCATCCCAGGGGGCCGCTTCACGATGGTATGGCACGGCCAACGTGCTGAGTCCCGAGCACAGCGTCGACTGGCCGGTGATCGACGAGGTTGCTGCTGCCACTACGAATCCGACGACTGCGATCGACGAGGATTTCTCCGGGTTTCCTTCGGAGGAGGAACTCTTCGAGCCGCCAGTTCGATCCGGTGCGTTCACCGCGAAGAAAGTCATCCTGGGCCGCAGAAGCGCCCTGAGCATGGACGCATCCACCGCAATTTCCGCGGCGACGTTCTTCCGGATGCTCGCTCGTCTCGTGCCCACCCGAGACGGGCGATCTGTGCCGTGGGACGCTATTCCCTGGCGCCCACGCATTCACCTGGGCCTCTTCGTGCACCGCGTGAACGACCTTTCTCCTGGTCTCTACACGCTTGCTCGCGATCCGGAGAAGGTCGAGCCACTCCGGCAAGCGATGCGGCGCGAGTTCCTGTGGCGGCGGCCTCCGTCGTGCCCGCGTGGGCTCCCGCTGTACCTGCTCAAAGAAGGGGACTGCCGCGCTCTGGCTGCGAGCGTCTCCTGCGGTCAAGACATCGCGGGAGATGGGGCCTTCAGCCTAGGGATGATCGCCGACTACATGGACAGCCTGGTTACCTACGGCGCTGCGTTCTATCGAAATCTCTTCTGGGAGGCCGGTCTCGTAGGCCAGGTGCTGTACCTCGAAGCTGAAGAGGCGAGCATTCGTTCTACCGGGATCGGCTGCTACTTCGATGATCCCGTTCACGAGGTGTTCGGCATCTTTTCGCGCGACTGGCAGAGCTTCTACCACTTCACGGTGGGTGGCCCCGTCGAGGACAAACGGCTCACGACCTTACCAGCGTACAAGTTGGAGAATGAACCATGAGCCCCCTGACATCCGTCTCAGCAAGTCGGATCGAACAGCTGCCCGGACAGATTCGAAAGGAATGACCATGGCACTGAACGATAGATATTCTGCGTGGGCATTGTGCGGGCGAATAGTTTTATAAGAGAGAGGCTCACATGACCGAAACTCTTGCCGAGAAAACATGCACGCCCTGCCGTGGTGGCATCCCACCACTCACTCATGAGGAAGCCGAACGCTTCCGTGCGCAGGCCTCGGACTGGGAACTCCGCGACGACGCTCATCGTATTGAGCGGACCTTCCGGTTCCGCAACTTTCGCGAAGCAGGGGCCTTTGTCCAAGAGATCGGTGAACTCGCTGAGGCCGAAGGCCATCATCCGGACATCAGCTTCGGCTGGGGCTATGCAACGGTCGGCTTGCAGACGAAGAAAATAAAGGGACTGCACGAGAATGACTTCATCATGGCGACTAAGATCGACCAGATTTTCGACCGATCGACCAAGAACCCGGGCCGGTAATGACTTCGATAGGCGAAGGACATCTCCGAATATCTCGCTCAACTCGATCTCTACGTGCGCGTAGCGACAAACCTAAAGAAGGATGATGGTTCACGCGCGATCGGAACCATCCTGGACCCAAATGGCCCCGCGCTACTCAGCGGCTTCCGCGGGCGCTCTACCGAGAGCGGCTCGGCACCTTTCATAAGTTACTGCTCGGGATTATCCTGCATGGGCCGTACGTCCGTGCATGGGCAGTGGAGCAACAGCCCGCGTCGGGCGTTATGAGCAGCATGGAACAGCGACGATTCTTTGAAGTGAGGGGTGAAGAAAGCGGTGAATGGCTCGTCCTAGACGCCAAGCGCCATCCGCCGCGCGTGATTTGTAGGTGCCGCGGCTGGAACGCGCGAAAAATGCAGCGCTCATCGTGGCTGCTTTGGAGGCGCACAGTTCGGAACTCTACTCAAAGTTCCTCCCCCTTGACGGTTCGGGGGGCTCAATGAGCAGTCACCTGTCAACCCCTGCTTGCCATCAGGCGAAGTTAAATCTGCGCCTACACCGAAGCCTGCAGGCCGAAAGTCCCGGGCAGGGCACCGGGGCTAGGCGTCGATTCACTCTTAGAGCGAATGCTCTATCCGTGAAAAAAACCCCCAAGCGCCGAATCGCCCGGTGGTTTGCCGGTTTTGTCCCGACCTGGGGGTTCTCCCCTTCAGCTGGCGGCAAACGGATGGTGTGCCGAGTCCTTTTTTGCGGTGACCTCGGAGGACCTTGGCTCGCCCTTCACGGCGCGGTAGTTGCTGTCCCCAATAACGAGCGCGAGACGTGTTTCAGGGGATTGAGCGTAACGTCGGTATTATTCCTGATTGGTGGCGTTGGTTCCGTGTGCGCTCAAAACATCGATGCGCCGCTGCCCAATTTACCGACTCAATATGGATGAGGGTGGTGCGCCAGTTCAGGCTGGTGTGGTGAATAATCTTTCATCAGATCAATTGCGAGATACCGCGAGCGATATTCCCACGGCTCAATTAGCCAAAATCGCGGGACAGCGTTTCTCTGAAGTTGGTGCAAGTACGCGGAGCGCCAAAGACGCAGAAATTTATCGCACCATATCCCCATCAGTCGTTCTTATCTTGACGAAGGATGGCCTTGGTTCTGGTTCGCTGATCGGCAAAGATGGCCTGGTGATTACCGACTATCATGTCGTAAAGGGCTATTCTGACGTTGGGGTAGTATTCAAACCGACCGTGGAAGGGCAAAAGCCAACTCGCGACGACATGAAACTTGGTCATGTCGTAAAGTACGATGAGGTTTCTGACCTCGCCTTAGTTAAGGTCACCGAAGTTCCCACGGCGAGAAACCCGCTCCGCCTCGGAGACGCAAGCGACATATCAATCGGCGCTGATGTTCACGCGATTGGACATCCAACAGGTGAACAATGGAGCTACACGACGGGCGTGATCAGCCAGTACAGAATTGGTTACGAATGTGACCTGACCGGCCTTTTCTGAACCAGGCGCTGTGAGAGGATAAGCCTGGAGAGGAGAAGGAAGATGCCCCCAGGTTTCAGGCGCATGTTGACCCCGGCGAGCTCCGTGGCGACCGGCAGCTCACGCACCGTCACCTCCCGCGCCCAGCCGCCCGTGGTGAGGCGGTTGCGCGCCGTGGCGAAGGAGAACTTGAGATTCGGGATCGTGCGGGAGTCTGGTGTAGGGGGAGGCCAGCTGGTCGGGGTTCTTGAGCTCCAGGGGGACGTTGCGCGGCCCCATGATGGACGCACCCGTTTCGCCCCGGATAGGGGCTGGCACCTGGTTCATCTTGTCACTGTCTTTTTGCGAAGACTTTGCCATGGAGTTTTCCTCCCATCTAAAGCGTCTGGAGCCATAGCGGGCTCCACCAAAGGCGTCGATGTCTCGTCACGCCTGCGGGCGGATCAGCGCGAGACCGGTCACCGGATCTTTGACCCTGTGCAGGTGGGCCGGGCTTTCGGTGATGATCACTTCCAGCGTTGGGCGGACGTGGGCTTCGCCGAGGTGGCCCGCCATCGCCAAACCGTCCCGTTTTCCGACCACGAGATGGATGTGCAGGGCTGGATCGCCAGAGGGAGCCTGCGCGACATCGCCAATCAGCGAAGCGACCTCCACTTGCTCACGGACAGGGATGCGCAAATAATCCTTCTTGTCCCAGTCGAAATACATCAAAACGAGGTCGCTGAAGGCCCCGATGGCCGTCACCTGAGCCGCAAATATGTGCTCGGCGGCGGCAAACCTTTGCAGGCAGCTCATCACCTCTTCGCCGGTCTCAAGCACGACCGCATAGGTGCGCTGACCCCCGCTTTGGTAAAGCAGCTTCTGTTGCATCGATCGTTCCGCAATTTGGCCAAGGGCAACGGGGCTCGATGGCGAAGGGTTCCGCAGGCTTGCGGGCCTCGGCGTAACCCGAGTTCAAGCATCGCGGTCCGATATTCCCCGGATAGCAGCCGATTTCAACGTCAAGTTGCTCCGGTCTGGCCTTCCTGGCAAGCCGGTTATGTCATCCCACACCGCGACCACCGATACCGACCTAAAGAGCACATTAGTCAAGGTGCAAACAACGCTGGTGCGCGTGCACCTCTCTTGGAATTGGTTCGGCCTTGTGGCGTTTAAAGGGGGAGCCGTTCCTGCCAACTCAGAATCGCAATCATTACGTGTTAGACAGAAATTACAATTACCTCCACCAACGAGGTAGATCATGAAGACTTATCCCAATGCCCGAACCCGGATGCAGCTTGGCGCGAGGATCTTTCCGATCGCTGCCCTGCTGCTGGTTGCCGCCACCCCATCGATTGCGGCCACGCAAGCCGCACCCAACTCGGCGGGGAACGCCAAGGCCTGCGCGGGCGACAATGGCGGAATCACGTTGCCCCCCGGCTTCTGCGCGACCGTCTTCGCCGACAACATCGGCCACGCCCGGCACCTCGTGGTGGCTCCCAACGGAGTTGTCTACGTGAACACCTGGAGCGGCCGCTATTACGGCAATGACACCCCGCCTCCTGGCGGGTTCCTAGTTGCCCTGCAAGACTCCGATGGTGATGGCCAGGCCGATGTTACCGTCCGCTTCGGCGACACCATCCAGAAAGGAGCACACGGCGGCACCGGCATCGCGCTCTATAACGGCGCGCTCTACGCCGAAGTGAATGATCGCATCGTGCGCTATGCGCTGCCCAAAGAAGGAATCGCGCCGACCGGCCTGCCCGAAACCATCGTTTCGGGGCTGCCGCTCACGGGCGACCATCCCATGCATCCCTTTGCCATCGATGCCAATGGCAACCTATTTGTCGATCTCGCGACCGCCACTAATTCCTGCCAGGCTCAAAATCGGATGCCCAACGTCCCCGGGGATCAGCCCTGCACGGAGCTTGAGACGCGCGGCGGTATCTGGCGCTACGACGCCAACAAGACGGGGCAGAAGTTCTCTCCTGCCGAACGTTATGCCACCGGCATCCGCAACGCGGATGGGATCGCGGTCGATTTAACAGGCTTAGGCATCTATGCGGCCCAGCAGGGAAGGGACGAACTCTACGAAAACTGGCCAAGCCTCTACACGCAGGAGCGGGGCGCGAACCTGCCCGCGGAGGAGCTGATGCGGGTTGAGCAGGGCGCTGACTATGGCTGGCCCGAGTGCTATTTCGACGACGTTCAGCAAAAGCTAGTGCTGGCGCCGGAATATGGCGGCGACGGTGGCAAGATGGTGAGCGTTTGCGCGCAGAAGCAGGCGCCGCTTGCTTCCTTCCCCGCCCATTGGGCGCCAAACGACCTGATGCTCTATAACGAAGATCAGTTCCCTTCAGCCTATCGCGGCGGCGGATTTGTCGCCTTCCACGGCTCGTGGAACCGGGCACCGGCCCCTCAGGAGGGCTACAACGTGGTGTTCCAGCCGCTAGCCAACGGCAAGCCTTCAGGAAAATACGTGGTCTTCGCCGACGGTTTCGCGGGCGCGGTGAAGGACCCCGGTCAGGCCGCGCACCGGCCATCAGGTGTGGCAGCCGGGCCTGACGGTGCGCTCTATATCTCTGACGATGCCCATGGGCGCATCTGGCGCGTCACGTTCCATGGCGATACGAAGACCACGGGGATCGAACCCGCACCAGCCCCCGTTGCCAGCGCGGCTGTCCCTGCTTCGGGAGGTTCTGCCCAGGCACAGCCGCCGGAAGGCATCCATCCGAACGCGGGGGCCGAGACGACAGGAAGCCTGCCCATTCCTCCCGGGCAAACGGCCGCCCAAGTCGTACTCGGCGACCGTATCTTTCACGGCCAAGTCGGTGGCGCAACCTGCGCGGGATGCCACGGATCGAATGCCAAGGGCACACCGCTCGGCCCCGACCTCACCGACGATAAATGGCGGTGGGGCGATGGCAGTGTCCCTTCGATCGCCAAGACCATCACCGACGGCGTCCCAAACCCGAAGGACTATAGGAGCGCGATGCCTCCAATGGGTGGAGCAAGGCTCTCCCCCACCGACGTCTTGGCACTCGCGGATTATGTCTGGGCGCTCAGTCATCGGAGTGGGGGCTGAGCGGCACTCTACCGGCCAGAACTCATAAGCGATGGCAAAATACATGATCACCACTGAGCCGCCGTAGATCAGGTGTTACCCAGGAGGTGTCTCGTATCACCGCAATCGGTTGCCGATCCGGCTGAGCTCAATCGGGCTATAGCGTTAATAATAACAGGAGCGAACCAGACCTCTTCAGATGGTGGGATGGCCACCCGTGAGCTACAGTGTCATTGACGGCGGCCCTGAGCGAGCTTCGTCATGCATCTTGATCCATGTTAACAAACTCGCTGCAGAAGGACGCTTCGGCGACCTTGAGCGGATGTCGCTGCGCTCCTCGCGCGGCGGCGCGCTGCTGTCGGTCGATGGACTTCCCTCAGTCTCGGCACGAGAAGGACGCGAGACTGATTCTGTCATCCCCCTCCGGCCCCAAAACCGATGGGGGAGTTGATCGCCACGATCCATCGCGCGCTCGAGCTCGGCATCAACTAGGTATCGGAGACTGGCTATGATTGACTTGGAAAAAATACTCTCCGTCGCTTTTACCGCGGACCATGAATTCCGTCCGACGCGCCGATGGCTCGCGTTCGCTCCGTTGTTCGCCGCCTTGCCGTTCGCGCTGTCGGGAAGCGCCGCGTCAGCCGCCAAGATCGATTCCTCCGAGACGGTGATCACCCCTCCCGATGCCATCAAATGGACCTCATGGAACGGGCTTCCGCCTCATATCGGCGAGACGGCGACGCTTTACGGCGGCCTCGACCAGCCCGGGCCCTATCTCGTGCTGATGAAGTGGCATCCGGGCTATTTCAGCGCTCCCCACTTCTATGCGACTGACCGGCTCTCACTGGTCCTCTCCGGCACGTGGTGGGTCAACAGTGGCATCGACTTCGATCCTGACAACACCGTTCCTGTCCCGGCAGGAGGATTTGTGCGACGGGTGGCGCACACGCCGCATTATGACGGCGTGAAGAAGTCAGCAACCGAGCCCGCTGTGATTGCCTTGTTCGGCTTAGCGCCCGTCAACTTGACGCTGATCGATCCGAGCAAACCGGCCTGGCGCCAAGTTTGACCTCAGATGCTTTCGCCACAAGAAATTAAATCGTGCAGGAGCCACTTGGCCGGGGAACTCATCGCGAGAATTTTCCTGCGCTGGTCGGAAACTTGGCAGGAAGCTCTCGCATCGGCATTGGGTGCTGCATTGTCATAGTTTTTGGCAGAGCGTTTGTTAGGCCACCCGCAGCCGATCTTCGCGGCAATCAGCGCGATCGTTTGTCTCTCGCCAGGACTTCCAAGTCACACCAGGCAGACTGGGGGCTTGTTGCTAGGTGTCGCGACGGGGATCGTGATAGGCGAACAGACAACGGCTTTGTGGGAAAATATTCCGCTGCTGAAGATCGCCTTCGCGGCTTTTCTGGCAATGATTGTCGCAGCCTCCTACGGGCAGTGGGCAGTGGTTCCCATCCAAGCGGGCGTGTCGGCGATCCTGGTCGTGGCGTTCGGATCGGCCACGACCGGATCCGTTCGAATGGCCGATGTGGCCGTCGGAGCGGCTGTAGGTTTCCTGTTCAGCCAAGTTCTTTCTGCAGCTGATCAAAAACGCCAAGGCCGACTGATCGGAATTGGCTGCCGAAGACGTGGCACGGCGCGTTGCTCTTTCTCTGCTACCGATACCGATTGCCGCAAGCGCGAGCCATTTGCCGCAATCCCGACGCGCTGCCGCGCGTTGGATTATCTATCTTCGTAGAAACGTGAAGCGATTGCGAGGACCCAATGCACGATGCCCACGCTCATTCCACCCCGGCGAAGAAAGAGGCCAAAGGCTCGAACCGTGCCATCGGGTCGGACGCCGCCGGTCGCGCGCTTTAGCGACGGAGGCCCCATCGACGGTAGTAGTCGTCGAGCAGCTTAGCCCTTTTTTGCTGGGGGCGGCGTTTCCGCGCGGACCTGTACCTTGCTCCCGTCGGGAAGATCGACCGGTGGGTTGAGGATGACCTGGTCACCCGCCTTGACGCCATCGCTGACGTCGACCGTGGTCCCGAAATCGCGGGTCACCGTGACTTTGCGGTAATGCGCCGTGCCGTCTTCCAAAACGGCAACGTGGAGTCCGTCAGCATTGAAAATGATGGCGTCGGCGGGAACGATCAAGGACGGGACCTTCCGAGGGATATGCAGCTCGACCGTGCAATAGACACCCGGTGACAGCGCTTCGTCTGGATTCGGCACGTCGATCTCGGTCAGCAGCGTCCGCGTGCCGGACGAAAGAGCATCGGCGAGACGCGTTACCTTGCCTGGGAAGGTCCGACCGGGGATTTCGGGCACGCGAATGTCGGCCTCGACCCCTGGGGCTAATCCGAAGGCCTGGTCCTGTGGCACATAGACCTGCGTGCGGATGACATTGCTCTGCATGATGGTGAACATGAAGGTGCCGCTCGTCGTATCGGCTTGCACCAGGCTGCCCACGTCGATGTTGCGCTGGGTAATGACGCCGTCGAATGGCGCGACCACGCTCTGATAATCCTTCTGTTGACGCAGCACCGAGAGCTGGGCCTGCTGGGCGGCGATATTGGATTGCGCAACCCCGACCGTCGCCTGCTGCGCTTGAAGCCCGAGCCGGTCTACGTCGCCCTGTTGCCGGGTCACCCATCCTTTATCGACCAGCGGCTTGTCGCGTTGCCAGGTTACATTGGCGAGATCTGCATTTGCCTGGTTCTGGCGCAACGTCGCTTGGGTTTGGCCGAGCGTGGCCTCGGCCTGGGCGATCTGGTGATCGAGTTCAGGCGCGGTGATCTGGGCTAGAAGCTGCCCCTCCTTGACATGATCGCCGATATCGACGTTGCGCTTATCGATATAACCACTGGCACGCGCGTAGACGTTCGCCTGAGCGAACGCCAAGGTAGTGGCAGGCAAGGTAACGAGCATGGTGCTATCGCTCGCCTTGACCGTGGCAACACGCAGGGTCGGCACGAAATCGGCTCGTTGCTTGGAGGTGGTCGCAGTCTCAAGTCGCTGCGTCTCGTAGCGCCAACCGCCATAGGCAAGTCCCGCAATGAGTGCCAGCAGCGCGCCAAATCCGAGCCACCGGCCGCCACCACGACGCCTAGGCTGCTGCTCCTCTTGTGCCGGCGCTTCGGGCGGCGGCTCGATGACCGGTTTGCGTTGTCGCTTCAACCTCACGACCTCGTTCACGCGACATCCTCCTCAAATACGCCATGGGCGGTCTTGCCGTCGTTGCGCCTCCGCAGCATGGCGAAAAGGTAGGGGACGACGAGCAGAGTCGTCGGCGTGGCGAACAGGAGCCCGCCGATCACGGCGCGGGCCAAGGCCGCGTTCTGCTCTTCACCGGCGCCGCCGATTGCCATGGGCAACATGCCTACCATCATTGCCGCCGCGGTCATTAGCACCGGCCGAATCCTCGTGTGACCGGCATCGATGGCAGCCTCGAACGAGGTCCTGCCAGCCAGCTGCTGCTCATGGGCAAACGTAACAAGCAGGATAGAGTTCGCCGATGCGACGCCGACCGCCATGATTGCCCCCATCAGCGAAGGAACACTAAGGGTTGTGCCGGTGATGAACAGCATCACCAGAATACCGCAGAAGGTTGCAGGCAGCGCCAGGATCACGACGAACGGATCGCCGAAATTCTGGCCACGCCAGGATCACACAACATCACCAAATTCTTAGTTCACCACCATCAGCGCGAAAACGAAGACGGCGGCGAACAGGAGTCCGATGCCAAGATCGCGGAAGCTATCGTTCATGCTCTGGATCTGGCCGACGATCTGAATGAAGTTGCCAGGCTTGAGCTTGGGTTGCAGCTCGGCGACGATCTTGTTGATGTCCCCGGACACGCCGCCGAGATCACGGCCCTGAACGCTGGCATAGACCTCGTACACCGGCTGGATGTTCGTCTGGTTGGAATTGGTCGGCACGCTGCCGCGCTGCAGCGTCGCCACATTGCTGAGCAGCCCGGGCACGGGGTCGCCATCGGTCGCCACCGCGGTCGAGACTGGCGTATTGCGAAGATTGTCCAGCGAGGCCAGCCGCGGCTCTGGCGTCTGCACCGCAATGTAGTAGGGAATCCCCGATGCTGGATCGGTCCAGAAATTCGGGGAAACCTGCTCCGACGAGCTCAGGCTGACATTGATGTTCGAGGCAATGGTGTTCGCGGTGAGGCCAAGCCCCGCCGCGCGGGCTCGGTCGATCGTGGCGTAGAACGCCGGAGCATCGACCTCCTGCTGCAGATGGGCATCGGCGATACCTGGAATTGCCGCGATGCGCTGCCTGAAGCTCCTTGGCGACACTGAGATTGGTCGCCCGGTCATAACCGACCGTGCGCACGTCGATCTGCGCCGGCAACCCGAAATTGAGGATCTGGGTGATGATGTCGGCGGCTTGGAAATAGAAAGTGGTCTCGGGAAACGCTGCCGGGAGCACCTCGCGCAGCTTGCGAACGTAGTTGGCGGTCGGCGCGTGGCCTTCTTTCAGCTGCACCTGGATCACCCCGTCATTGGGGCCGATGGTCGAGCCGTCGCTAAAGGCCAAATTGTACGCGCGCGCCGGCAGGCCGATATTGTCGACGATGAGCTGGCGTTGGTCCTCGGGAATGACCTGCCTGATCTTGTCCTCGACCGCCTGGAAGATGCGCTCGGTCGTCTCGATCCGGGTCGCCGGCAGGGGCGCGGACGTGGAGCTGGATTTGGCCGCCGTCGATGAGCGGAAAGAAGTCGCGGCCGACGAGCATGAACATTGCACCGCCAAGCACCAACACGACGACGGCGATCACCGGCACGATGAGCCGCCGATCGAGCAGCAGCCTGAGCACCCGGACATAGCCTTTCCGCATGCTCTCGAACCCGCGTTCGAAGGCGGCGTGAAAGCGGCCAAACCAGTTGCGTGAAGAAGCGTCGGACTTGCCGTGCTGCTCGCCCTTGAGCAGCAGCCCGATGGTGATCGGCGTCAACGTCCGCGACAGGCCGTAGGAGGCGAGCATGGCGAACACCACGGCAAACCCGAGCGGCGCGAACAGGTAGCGCGCCGGCCCCTCGAGAAAGACCACCGAGGTGAACACGCAACTGATGGCGAGCGTCGAGACGAGCGTCGGCACGGCGATCCCGGCGGATCCATGCAGCGTCGCCGCCGGGAGCGGCATGCCCTCCTCGAGCAGCCGGTGGGTGTTCTCGATGGTCACCGTCGAATTGTCGACCAGGATGCCGACCGCAAGCGCAAGGCCGCCCAGCGTCATGGTATTGAGCGTGTCGCCAAGGAAGTAGAGCGCCACGAGCGAGGTCAGGATCGCGAGCGGAATCGAGATCATGACGACCAGCGTCGACCGCCAGGAGCCGAGGAACAATAAGATCATCATCGCAGTTAGAGCAGCCGCGATGGCACCCTCACGAACCACGCTCGCTACCGCCGATTTGACGAACACCGACTGGTCGAAGAGTTCACTGATCTCGAGGCCGGGTGGCGCCGCCGCGCGGGCGATTTGCAGCACATAACGCACCCCGTTCACCACATCGAGCGTAGACGCGTTGCCGTTCTTGATGACGCTGAGCAGGACGGCGCGCGCGACCGTCCTCGCGCACGATGTTCTGCTGCACCGCCGAGCCGTCGCGGACCTGGCCGATATCCTTGATGAAGACCGTGGCACCATTCGCGTATTTGATCGGGAATGTCGTTCAGCTCTGCGATCGAGGCCGGCGTCGCATTGGTGCGCACGGTGTATTGGGTGTTGGCGATCTTCACCTGACCCGACGGCAGCGTCAGGTTCTGCGCATTGACCGCGTTCACCACGTCAAGCGGGGTTAAACCCCGCGCCAGCAGCTTCGCAGGGTCGATGTCGACCATGATCTGCCGATATTTGCCTCCAGCAGGGGTGGGGAAGGTGACACCGTGCACAGGGGCCAATTGCTGGCGCAGACGATAGATGCCGTAATCGTAAAGCTGCTGCTCATTCAGACTGTCGGAGGTCAGGGTTAGCTGCAGTACCGGAACGCTGGAGGCATTGAATTGCACGATCATCGGCGGCTTGGATTCCGGGCGGCATGAGGACTCGGATGAAATTGGTGGCCGATACGATCTGCGCGATCGCGAGGTCGAGATTGACGTCCGGCTGAAAGAAGATCTTTTGCACCGAAAGACCATTGAGCGTCTGTGCCTCCATATCCTTGATGCCGTTGACATTCGAGCTGATCGCATATTGGCTGTAGGTGGAAACGCGCTGCTCCATCTCCGGCGTACTAAGACCGGTGTACTGCCAGATCACGGTCACGACGGGAATGTTGATTTCGGGAAAGATGTCGGTCGGCATCGTGCGTATGGCGGTGACGCCGAGAAACACGATCAGCGCAGCCAGCACATAGAAGGTGTGGGGAAATCTGAGCGCGAAACGAACGATGCCCATGACTTAGCTCCAGAATTCGTGGGGCTGACGAGCGTCAGCTCACTCTTTGCGGTGATCTTCCTTTCGTACTTTGTCGCCGCGCCATGGCCGCATAGATCTCCAACGTGGAGAAGTTGCGGCGACCTCGAGCATATCTTCCAGATTCGAATCTGTTCCACTAAAGGGGACTGATCTGAGGGGCGCCTCTAGTGGTGGCGCCCTATTGGGCTGAATTACTGCAACTATGATTGTTGATGGTCGAACCGCTTCGCGACCTGCTCGGGACTGGCGGCGTCCATATGTCCCATCTCGAAAGCACCAACGCTATTTTCTTGCTTGGGGGGACCTGACGATACGTAGGCATTCCGCGTAGGTATCGAGAACCCACTTTCGATCCGCTGTTTGGCACGATGCTGAGGGGGTAAGCGCCTTCTTCTCGACCTTCGCAATGTCGAGCATCAAGCGATAAGCAACGTACTCGGGTGAATTGTCGCCGATGTGAAGTGCTGGGTCCGTCATTTTCATCTCCTCTTGTTCATCTCCGTTGCCACGACTGCTCGAATCCTTGCGATGATGGCCTGCCGTTACCTAGCCGCAGCGGTTAGCAGCGCCTCCACCTTGGAGTCCAGATCCTGCGCGACTTTCATAGCTTCTGGACTTCCATAAGAGGTCAAGAAACTGGCCATGGTGTCGTAAGACAGATGCACGCCGTCCGGTCGCTCGTCGATTAGGATCGTCACCGGCGCATACGAACCCGCATCTGGTATGCGCTCGACCATCTGCTTCATGATCAGCGGGTTGCCGACGACAAGCCGCAAACTTTTTGGCGCTCCCGCTCCACGTTCCTTACGCACGACTTCACCCAGGTCAAAACGCGTAAACTCCATAAAGCCGGAAGGCCCGATCGCCTTGTTAACGATCTTCTCCACCTCAGAATATGTTTTTGCCGAAGTGACGTCCCTGCGAAATGCGCTCATATCGGGATGGCCGACAGCCGCTTCCAGCCGTGATGCGACCTCCTGGAATGACTTGGATGAAGTCACGCTAAACCGCTGCACGATGATTTGCTTAGTCGCCATTTGATTTGTACTTCCTTCAACCGCCGAAGACTATCTCCGCCGCTCGGGGCTCGACATCATGCCCCTAGCGGAACTCAGGACGCCTGTTCCTTCCGTCCTGCGCGGTCCAGGGCAGCGAACTCTTCATCCGAGAGGTGGATATCGACCGCGGCAACATTTTCCTCCAGATGCACGACCTTCGAAGTGCCCGGAATGGGAAGCATAGTCGTGCTGCGCTTGAGAACCCAGGCGAGAGCAATCTGGCTCGGAGCGGCGTCGTGGGCCTTGGCGATCGAATCCAGGATCGAGCCCGGCTTGGCGAGGCTACCTGCAGCAAGCGGGAACCAAGGGATAAAGCTGATGCCGTGGTTCCCGCAATAATCCAACACATCTTCGCTGCCGCGATCGACGAGATTGTAACGGTTCTGCACGGTCGCCACTTTGAACACCTCTGAGGCCGCCTCGATTTCCTCCACGGAATTGCATGGCGCCGTAGCCCAAACGGTTCACGGTGCGGTCGCCCAATGAGAAAACGCCAGCGGCGGCGATGTCGGTTATGGCAGGTCTCCAAGGTTGGAACAGCCACAATATGGTAGTCTTGGCAGCGATAATCCTGAGGCCGCTCACCTCGACGATGAGGTCAAGGTTGTCTTAACTAGGGTCAAAACTCAATACGGGTAACGCGTCAGCAATGACTCCAAGCGGACTTCACAGAGTTGAAAGATAATTCCAGCGAATGGCCGATCGGGGGTAGGCTGAAAAGTCTGCCGATCACAGTTATGAGTTGAGTTGAGCATGAGCTGGCAACCGGCCCTCGATCCGAAGCCCGGCAATACGCTTTCCTGCGACGCAATCGACATGGTCATCGTGCCACGCGCGCGAGACCTCGGCGGCTTTTCCGTTCGGCGGGCGCTCCCATCAAAGCAGCGACAAATGGTCGGGCCATTCATTTTCTTTGACCAGATGGGTCCCGCCGAATTTCTGCTGGGCGCGGGCATGGACGTGAGGCCGCATCCGCATATCGGCCTATCGACTGTCACTTACCTGTTTGAAGGACAGATCATCCATCGTGATTCCCTCGGGACGGTGCTGCCGATCCGGCCGGGTGAGCTTAACTGGATGACGGCAGGGCGCGGGATCGCACATTCGGAGCGCACCCCGCCAGAGCTGCGCTCGGTCGGCACGAAGCTGTTCGGTATCCAAAGTTGGGTTGCCCTCTCCGCGGCCGATGAAGAGACAGAGCCTGGTTTCCTCCATTATGGGGCCAATGATCTCCCGGTATTAGAGCACGAGGGGAAGGTGGTACGCGTCATCGCCGGATCGCTGCTAGGAGCGTCCTCTCCCGTGAGGACATCGAGTTCGATGTTCTATGCAGACATTAGCCTTGACGCCGGCGCATCGGTGCCGCTCGATCCTGTCTACGATGAGCGAGCCATCTACACCGTCGCCGGCGAGATCGAGATAGCGGGCGATGTCTTTGGCCCCGCGCAACTCCTGGTCTTTCGGCGAGGCGACCGCATTACTATCCGAGCAAGAACTGATGCCCGCTTCATGGCGCTCGGTGGAGAGCCCATGGACGGCCCCCGGCACATCTGGTGGAATTTCGTATCTTCGAGAAAAGATCGCATCGAACAGGCCAAAGCCGATTGGAAGATGGCAAGGTTTGACGCTGTTCCCGGCGATACCGAGTTCATTCCGCTTCCTGAGCCCGACGCCTGACGGGGGCCTTCATGGCACCGACCACGAATGACGGCAGTCCCCTATCGCCGGAGCTGCCGTACGAGGCTTGGAAAGATACTTATGCCACGTTGCATTTGTGGACGCAGATTGTCGGCAAGATGCGGTGCGGTACGATTGGGGAACGGACCGGACGTGGGATGGCGACGAGAATGACGGTCTTGCGGAGCGAAGAGTTCATTTTAACAACGGCACCGCCCAAGACGTTGCCGCTTCGTGCGGTATGCTTCGACAAAGTCCGGCGAAAAAGCCGTCAGTCCGTCTTTTGATGCAGGTGACCTCGGCCGCCGCTCGCGAGCCGCTTGATTGTGACAGCAAAGGGGCAGATGTTGACTTTGGGCGCATCTTAGGCTCGAGCAAGCGCCCATAAGCAGAATCCCGACAAATCAGCCGAAAGAACGACAGAAGAACGAGGATCATAAATCAGTATAGGGAGGCGTATCATGGTCAAACCACTTTCCGCACGGCTCGCCGACTTGTCAGTCCACGCTAAGAATGCCGAAGATGCCGTGGCTGCGGCTCAGAAGGAAGCGCATGACAAGGTTGTCGCGCGCAGGGAGCAGGCACATGCTGCTGCTACCGCGGCGATCCAAAAGGTGGATCGTGACATCAAATCCGCTGGCGATAGCGTCACCAGCCACTGGAATGTGTTGAAGACGAAAGTCTCCGCCGATATGGACGCCTGGAACGCGAAGATTGCCCAGCTAAAGCATGACCGAGGCATAAAACACGCGGAGAACCATGCCGAAAGGCTGGAGTGGGAGGCGTCTTTCGCGGTCGACTACGCCGTCGCAGCGATCGAGGAGGCAAAGTCGGCTGTTCTTGATGCTCTCGTTGGGCGCATTGAGGCGGAACAGGCCAAGAGATCCTAACTTCCCTGCTTCTAAATTTAAGCGGACTGAACTGATACCCCAGCCGGGCTGGCGCCGGGTTTGAAGCGCATGGGCGTCTGCTCGCCAAGCTAGCTTACGTTCATCCGCTAAGGGTCGCTAGCGCTGAGGGCCACTAGCCGACGTAAGCGGGCCGAAGCGGAGCGTATCCAGAACCGCCTGGTTTTTCTTCAGCCGCAATCCTCCCGGCGCAAGCCTTCTATCACGACACGCTGAGCGAATTCATTCTTCCTTATGATGCGGTGCGCACAGCCGCGAATCCTGATCGCGCGCTTATAGAATTTCTGAATAGCACCTACGAAGCAGCGGCCTCGACAGGACACTGGGATCGCTCCACACTGGAGACCAAGCCCGGCGTCCCGGGAAAACCGCGCTCGCTGCCTTAGGCTTTGATGAATGCCAGCAAGTCGGCGTTGACCTCGTCCTTGTGAGTCGTGCACATGCCGTGCGGCGCGCCCTTATAGATCTTCAGCTGGGCATCCTTGACGATCTTGGAGGACAGGAGCGCTGACGCTTGGATCGGGACAATCTGGTCATCGTCACCGTGCAGGATGAGCGTCGGCACATCGAACTTCTTGAGGTCTTTGGTGAGGTCGGTCTCGGAAAAGGCCTTGATGCAAAAATAGGAGGCCGGAAATCCCGCCATCATCCCCTGCAGCCAAAAGGATTGCCGCACGCCCTCTGAAATCTTCGCGCCAGCGCGGTTGTAGCCGTAAAACGGCATACTCAAATCCTTCCAGAACTGGGAGCGATCCTTCTGCACCGCTGCCCGGAGGTCGTCGAACGCCTTCAGCGGCGTCCCTGCGGGGTTCGCATCTGTTTTCAGCATCAGCGGTGGCACCGCACTAATCAGCACGGCCCTGGCCACGCGTTTGGTGCCGTGGCGACCAATATAGCGGGCGACTTCGCCCCCGCCGGTGGAATGACCGACATGGATAACCTTCTTTAGGTTGAGCCGTTTGACGAGCACCGCGAGATCATCGGCATAAGTGTCCATGTCGTTGCCGTCCCAGGACTGGCTAGAGCGGCCATGGCCGCGGCGGTCATGGGCGATGCAGCGATATCCACGTGAGGCGAGGAAGAACATCTGGTCCTCGAAGGCATCGGCGCTGAGCGGCCAGCCATGGCTGAACACCACCGGCTGACCATCGCCCCAATCGTTGTAGTAAATCTCCGTGCCATCCTTGGTCGTGATCGTGCCCATGACTACGCCTCCGCTTCGCAATCCTTACCCATCATAATGGAAAACATGACCTCGGATTTGCAAATCGCCCCTTTAGCCCGGTACCATGCAGGGAATTTCGAAGAAGGCCGTGGCTACACGGGGGCACCGAGGTCAGTTAATATCGCCGAGGTAGAAGGACGTTCTTGCTTGATGTTGTTCCCTTCTCAACCGCCGTATACGCGTCGATGCCTTGATCCAGCGTCCACGTCTGAACGGACGACGGTCGCAAATGGCCGTCCTCAAAGCCCGCCCGCAGGTTATCCATGATCTTCGCGATCTCAGGGCCCGTGAGCTTCATGGTGTCGATGCCGATCAGGCGCAGGAGATTGTGATAGAAATCAACCAGGTTGAATTCGACGCGCCCGTCACCGATGCTCGCAATGGCCACTTGGCGACCTCCGACGCGCAGTGATCGCAACGACGGTTCGAACATCGGGCCGCCAACGGCATCGAGCACAAGGTCAACGCCCTTCCCATCCGTCAACCCCTTCACCTCGACAGAGAGATTCTTGCTCTTCGCGTTGACGAATGCATCGGCTTCACAAGCTTTGTCGGAAATATCGGAACCGATCACTTTCGCTTTTTTCCAATGCGCGATCTGAGTGGCCGCCCGGCCAACCGCTCCGAGAGCGCCGGTGATCAGGACGGTTTCTCCGGCCTGGATGTCCGCCGCGTGGACCAGTGCCGACCAGGCAGCGAGATAAGGAACGCCGACGGCGGACGCTTCCTCCATCGAGAGGAGCGACGGTTTCTCGGAGAGCGAATCCAACTCCACGATAAGGTATTGGGCGTGCGTTCCGTCCCGGGTCACACCTAACCCAGCGCCGCTCCCCCAGACCTCCTCGCCCTTCCATCCGTCGCCGGCAACCACCACGCCTGCATAGTCGCGCCCTGGAACGCGCGGCAACGAGGCTTTGAAGACGCCGGCGACGTTTTTCACATCGCTGGGATTGATGGCAGAGGCGTGCAGCTCGACAAGCGCCTCTCCCAGCTTGAGATCCGGGACGCGTAGCTCTTGAAGCGAGAGGACGGAAGGCGGCCCATATTTCTCGAAGCGCAGGGCTTTCATCTTCTTCATTGGCGTTCTCCAGGCAATTTTCCGCACGGCCAGCGAGCCGGTGTCATGGTGGCCCCAAGCCGACCGTCGACCGCATTTTCATCACCGGGCGCGGTTCGACACCTGACAGTGAGAGCTCAGCCCGACAGTCCGGCCTTTTTGTACAGAGAGCTATTCCGAGTACCATTGGCTGGTCCGCCTTCACTATTGGAACGCGAAGCGGTGTTCGAAGCGGAAGCCGATCGCATCCGCGAAGAGACAGGGCACAAGCGGCGCGCGCCCAGTCACTCGCCTGGCCTCTAACGCCAGGGCGGTTAGCATAGCCCCAAGCTGCATGCCGAGCCGATAACCTCGCCCCGATTTCGCAACGGCGCAAGGAAATGCATGGCCTCACCGCGCACATGCTTTCTGGTTCGCCCTTCGTGGCAAATATCTTTCGTTGCAGACAATGCAATGTTTCTCTCTGAAACGAGTTGGCTCGCGTCCATGCGTGACCGTGGAATTGGCACATCCAAGCGTCCGCAGCAGTTCGTGGCTACAAGGTCAACTATCTAATCACGGAACAGGGCGGGGCCGCGCGCGCATTGCCATGGAGTTAGTGGCGGTCATGAACGGCCTCCGATCACGACAGAGCGTTAGCCAAGGTGGGCCATCTGCGGCTGGGTCTGGACGACGATAACAGTGGGACCGTGAGCAGTGAGGGCTGTGGTGAACTGCTCGGCGAGCTGTTTGGTGGTGTCTGCATGCACTGCTCGGCATCCGAATCCGGTTGCGATCGAGACAATATCGAGGCCAGGCAGGTCCATGCCGGGGACGCCGGGGGCCTTCTCCAACAGTGCGAACGCCTTGAGGATGGAGTATTCCTTATTACGCATCACGACGAATACGATCGGCAGATCATGTTGAACTGCCGTCCATATCGCCTGCACCGAGTATTGGAATGATCCGTCGCCGATGGTGGCGACCACCGTACGCTTAACCCCACTGGCGCGGTCTCCCAGCGCCACACCGACCGCAGCAGGCACGCCCCAACCAATGCCGCCGCTGGCGGTCGCATAGAAGGAACCCGACCGGATCGTGGGCAACCACTCCCGCTGTTCGGCCATTGTCGACGTCGACTTCGGTGACCAGCACGGAGTTGACCGGCCACACAGCGCTAAGCGTGGAATACACCTCAGTGGGCGTCAACGGCGAGTTCGGGACGTCGGGCAGGGTGTGTTTGCGGGCAAGCGGCGCAGGCGCGGCCCGGTTGGGCGCGTCGGTCATCGCGTCAAGGAGCTTTTCTAACGCCAGACGGGAGTCGCCCAGGATGCTTTCGCCGACCGGTGCGGTTCCGGCGAGGTCGGGGTCCGAGGTGATTTGCAGCAGTTCGGTCCCTTCTGGCAGGTAGTCGCCCGCCACAAACGGGTAGTAGCGGAACACTTGAGCGCCGATCACCATGACCACGTCGTGTCCGCGCATGACTTCGTTCGCTCCCGCGATCGTCATCGGCAGTTCTCCCCGGTAGAGCGGGTGGTTTCCGGGGAAGGACACCCGGTCGGGCAACGGGGCGACATAGACCTCGGCCCGTACCTTCTCCGCGAAGGCAACACCAACATCCCAACCACCGCTGCGATCGACTTCAGGACCGAACACCAGCATCGGCCGCTTAGCCTTGTTTAGGCGCTCAGCGAAGTCGCCCAGACGCGCTTCGTCGGGCGCAACGCGATGGCTGACGGTGCGGACTACGGCGGGGCCCAAAGCTGGCTTATTCCAGTCATCCAGGGGAATGGACAAGAAGACCGGACCCGCGGGTGGTTGCAGCGCAACCGCGTAGGCACGCATGAACGCCGCCGGGACATCCTCGGCCCGGGCCGGTTGATACGCCCACTTGACCCACGGAAGCGGCATTAATGTCTCTTGCCGGTTGGACAGATACGGCTCGCACAACACCATCTCCCGTGCCTGCTGGCCCGCAGTGACGATCAGCGGGGTGTTGGCTTTGAACGCGGCCACCAGATTGCCCATCGCATTGCCGGTACCCGCCGCCGTGTGAACGTTGACCAACGCTGGCTTGCCCGTCGATTGCGCAAATCCGTCGGCCATAGCGAGCACTGACGCCTCCTGCAAGGCCAGAACATAGGTGAAATCGTCTGGAAACCGCTGCAAGAAGGTCTGTTCGGTCGAACCGGGATTACCGAACACCGTCGTTAAGCCCAGCGAACGCAACAAGTCATAAGTCACATCATGGACGGTTTGCGCATTGGCCATCTTCGCTATCCCTTTCAGAGGGGGTCAGTTTCTTCTCACGATGGAGATCGTATGATCTTGCCCTCAGGATACTCCACTATTGCCCGCGACTTGCCACGGACGTGCTATGCGAGCCTCGTTCATTTGTGGAACCGTTTGTGGAACAGATTTCAGAATCGCCACCAATCCCTTGTCTTGCAACAAATTGGAACGGAGGAAGCAGTCGTCAGCGAACTCGTCTCAGCACGTCTATTCCCTGTTACACGGGAAAATACAGGGAAATTCGCCATTTTCGGTTTTGAGATAGCCAAGGCGCCTCAGCTTTCGGAGGAAAATTCAATCGCTTAGCAACAGAATTCCCTAGTTACCTGAGCAGGGAAAATTAGCGGGCGATCAGGGAGCCTTAGGCGGGTAGCAGCGAACCCTTATCCTAGAGTTTTCTCGCTGCGCGACCTCCCCTTTACGGCGCAATTCTCAACCACCTCCGCTATTCCGCTGCGATAGGGATCGGTATTGGCCCCCGGCCAATCTGATCCGTCAGTCGTGGACGGTTGACAGACGTATCCAAGGACTCATCTGCGCGCACCCGGAACCACATCGCGTAGAGCGCGGGCACGAC
This sequence comes from uncultured Alphaproteobacteria bacterium, assembly GCA_963804705.1. Classification (GTDB taxonomy): domain Bacteria; phylum Pseudomonadota; class Alphaproteobacteria; order Rhizobiales; family Methyloligellaceae; genus Methyloceanibacter. Next base: position 19,975 of record CAWDRM010000017.1, on the reverse strand, counting down.
CAGGAGCGTCAACACGGTCGCCACGAACAGGCCGCCCATAATGGTGATCGCCATTGGGCCCCAAAAGATGCTGCGTGCCAGCGGAATCATGCCGAGGATGGCGGCCAGCGCAGTTAGCAACACTGGCCGCGCGCGCCGCACCGTGGCGTCGATGATGGCGCGATGCCGACCGTGACCAGCTGCGATGTCGTGGTCGATCTGATCGACCAGGATGATGGTGTTACGCATGATCATCCCGGCAAGCGCGATGAGGCCGAGCAGCGCTACGAAACCGAACGGCTGGTTAGACAGGAGCAGCGCCCCGGTGGCGCCGATTATCCCGAGGGGCGCCGTTACGAACACCAAGGCCAACCGCGAGAAGCTCTGCAGCTGGATCATCAGCAGCGCCAACATCACAACCGCCATGGCGGGGAACACAGCCGCCAGAGCGACATTTGCCTTGGCGCTTTCCTCGATCGAGCCGCCGGTCTCGATGCGGTAACCATAGGGCAACGCGTCTTCGATCCCCCCGAGCTTCGCCAGAACCTCGGTGCTGACGTCGGGCGCTTGCACGCCGTCGACAATGTCGCCACGGGCGGTGAGCACGAGGTCGCGGTTGCGGCGCCACAGGATTGGCTCCTCGAATTCGTAATGGAGGCGTGCAATCTGCGACAGCGGCACGGGGACGCCGTTTCGGGTGGCTATGGTCAGCGCCGGCAGACGGCCAAGCTCGAGGCGTTCATTCGGAACAGCACGCGCCACCACGTCGATGTGCTCGATGCCCTCACGATATTGGGTGATGGTGAGTCCCGAGAGCAGGGTCTGTAATGTCTGCGCCACATCCTGCGGCGTCAGCCCAAGCGCGCGGGCGCGGTCCTGGTCGACCTCGAGGCGGATCGACTTTACCTGTTCGCTCCAGTCGAGGTGGGGGTCGACGATCTTGGGATTTTCCGCCATGACTTGGCGGACCTGCTCGGCAATCTCGCGCACCTTCATCGGATCGGGGCCGATCACGCGGAACTGCACGGGGAAACCAACCGGCGGACCGAACACGAAGCGGTCCACCCGAGTCCGCGCTTCCGGCAGGGCCCCATCGGCAAGAGCTTTTTCGAGCCGGGCCTTGACGCGCTCGCGGGCCTCCAGGTCCTTGGTGACGATGACGATCTGAGCGAAATTCGGGTTTGGCAGCACCGGGTTGAGCCCAAGCCAAAAGCGCGGCGAGCCCTGGCCGACATAGGTGGTGTAGGTGACAATGTCGGGATCACCGGCAAGGAGGCTCTCGGCCTTCTTCGCGGCGCTGTCGGTAACGCCGATCGCCGTGCCTTCCGGAAGCCGCATCTCAAAGAACAATTCGGACCGGGTCGAGGTCGGGAAGAACTGCTGCTGGACCAGGCCGAAACCTGCGATGGCGGCGACGAACATGACAACCGTGGTGCCGATGACGGTCCTGCGCCAGCGCAAGGCACGTTCGATCAAGCGGCGCAGCGCGCGGTAGATGCGGGTATCGTAGATCGCATCGGGATTGTCGTGAGCCCGCTGCTTGGCGAAATCCGGCAGAAGCTTCAGGCCGAGATAGGGCGTGAAGACCACCGCGACGATCCAGGAGGCAATCAAGGCCAGGCCGACGACCCAGAAAATGCCGCCGGCGTATTCGCCGGAGCTCGACTTGGCGAAACCGACCGGCAAGAAGCCCGCAGCAGTGACCAGCGTGCCGGTCAGCATCGGGAACGCGGTCGAGGTCCAAGCGTAAGTCGCCGCTCGCACGCGATCCCATCCCTGCTCCATCTTCACCACCATCATCTCGATAGCGATGATCGCGTCGTCAACGAGCAGCCCCAGAGCGATGATGAGCGCGCCGAGCGTGATCCGGTGCAGGTCGAGCCCGGCGCCGTACATGACGAGAAGCACGATGGCGAGGACGAGCGGCACCGACAGCGCGACGACAATGCCGGTGCGCCAGCCGAGCGACAGGAAGCCCACGACCAACACGATAGCGAGCGCCTCGCCGAAGCTCTTGACGAATTCCGATACCGATTCGTCGACGATGTGGGGTTGATCGGCGATCTGGGTGACCTCAATGCCGACCGGCAGCTCCGCCGTGATGGACTTCATCGCCTGCTTCAGGTTCTCGCCAAGCGTGATGATGTTTGCGCCGTCCGCCATCGAGACGCCGAGCCCGATTGCAGGCTTGCCGCCTTCGCGAACGATGAAGGTCGGCGGGTCCTCGTAGCCGCGCTTCACCGAGGCGATGTCGCCGAGCCGGAACACACGCCCGTCCGCCTGCACCGGCACGGCGGCGATGGCCTCGGCGCCCGAGAATGCGCCAGTGACCCGCACATTGATGCGGTCGGCCGACGTATCGACCGATCCGCCGGAGACCACGGCGTTCTGCTTGGCGACGCTGTCGAAGATCTGCTGGGGGGTTATGCCGAGGGTGGCGAGCTTGGCGTGGCTGAACTCGATGAAAATCTTCTGCGGGCGCTCGCCGATGATATCCACCTTGTTGACGTCGGGAACGCGCAGCAGGGTTTGGCGGATATCCTCGGCACGCGCCTTGAGCTCGGCGAGGCTCAAGCCATCAGCCGTCAGCATGTAGATGACGGAATAGACGTCGCCGTATTCGTCGTTGAAGCTCGGGCCGATGATGCCGGCAGGCAAATCGCCCCTGATGTCGCCCACCTTCTTGCGCACCTGGTACCAAAGGTCCTTGACCTTGGCGGGCGGAGTTCTATCCGTGAGAAAAACCTGGATGAAGGAAACCCCCGGCTGCGAATAGCTTTGCACGCGGTCGAGGTAGGGCAGGTCCTGCAGCTTCTTTTCGATCTTGTCGGCGACTTGCGTCTGCATTTCCGCGGCGGTCGCGCCGGGCCAGGCGACGTTCACGATCATGGTCTTGATCGTGAAGGACGGGTCCTCGGCACGGCCGAGGTTGAAGTAGGAGTAGGCCCCGGCCGCGCCGAGCAACAGGATCATGAACAAGACGAGTGGCTGATGCGTGATCGCCCATTCGGAAAGATTAAAGCGCCTCATGACCCAGTCCTCCACGCAGCTCACGCAAAGAGCGCAGTCATCCTTTAGCGCTCATCGACAGCGCGGACTCTTTCGCCGGCGTCGAGCTTCTGGACGCCAAGTTTGACGATCCGGTCGCCATTGCTGATGCCGGAGGTGACAAGCGCCGTGTCCTCGGTGAAAGACGCGACCTTCACTGGTCGCAGCTCGAGTGCGCCGGACTTGTCGACCACATAGACCGATGGGCCGATCCCGCGGTTGAGGATCGACGCGAGCGGCAGCTTCGCCACTGAGACATCGGCGGAGTGCGATAGTGTCACCGTCGCAGTCATGCCGAGTGCGACAGAGTTGTCGGGATTCTCGATGGTAAAGCGCGCAGCGTAGGTGCGGGTCACGGCATCGGCCTGTGGCGACAGCTCGCGCAGCCGGGCGGCGAAATTTCGCCCCGGCCCCGACCACAACTGGACCGTGGCTTTCGAACTGCGCGCATCTGTCAGCCACGTCTCTGGCAGCGCGACAACGGCTTCCTTCTCGCCGCGGTGGGCAAGCCGCACCACCGGTTGGCCGATGGTGACGACTTGGCCAGGCTCGGCAAGCGTTGCCGTGATCACGCCGTCGGCATCGGCCTTGAGGTCAGAATAGTCGAGTTGGTTGCGCGCGAGGTCGAGAGAGCGCTTGGCACGCTCGAGGCGCCCTTCGGCCTCATCCTTCGCCGCCTTCTTGCGATCGAAGTCGGCGATCGAGGCCCAGCCGCGCGTCTTCAGCGTGGTATAGCGGTCCAGGTCGGACGCGGCTTGATGAAGACTTGAGGTCGCTGCGGCGAATTCCGCCTCGGCGCTTTCAACCTGCAACTTCAGATCCTGCGGATCGAGCCGCGCCACCACGTCGCCGACGTGCACGCGATCGCCGACATTGACGACGCGGCTGACGATCTTGCCGGCGACCCTGAAGCCGAGATCCGTCTCGTAGCGGGCGCGCACCACTCCCACGAATTCGCGCGTTGCATTCTCGTTTTCGAAGGCGACGCGCTGAACCTGCACCGGGCGCTCAGGCTTCGGCGGTTGCCGAAGCACGCCTGATCGTCGCACGCCGCAAGCAGAGGAAGGAAGGCGATGGCGGCCACGGCGCGCAGCAGTGAGATTGACGATGGCATTACGGCTGCTCCTTTACTCATGTCGTGTGATGAATGACGAAAGACGTATATCGTCACTTCGCAGGCACAGTTCGGCTTTAGGTGAGTGATGCATCAGATCTATCTACAGGGGGTGATGGCTCGGATCAGAAAGCGGACGGATGCGCGGGCTTCGGTCTCGAGATCCTCCCCATCCTGCAGGCATTGGCCGATAAGCACTGGATGGGTGAAGACCACGACGGATCGCAAGATCAGCTCCGCCGTTGTGCGCGGGTCGACCGCCTCGAAATCGCCGGCCTCGATCCCATCGCGCAAGATCAGCTCCACGACGTTTCGCAGTGCGTCCTTGTGGGCGCGAATATGGTCCCAGTTGTGCTCGATCGCGACCAGCACGATGTCGTTAACGCGCTGCTCGGTGAGCAGATTTTCCTTGTGATAGGCCAGGATTTCGAGAATCAGCCGCTCGATGCGCTGCGCGGCCGGCGCCTTGGAGCGCGCAATCGCCCACGCAGCTTCCTCGACCGTCTGACAGGCAGCGCTGGCAGATCGCTTGGACGATGGCGGTCTTAGATGGGAAGAAGCGGTAGACATTGGCCGGCGACATCCCAAGCTCGGCCGCAATGTCGGCCACCGCAGTCTTGGCAAATCCCAGCCGGCGGAACAGTGCCTCTGCGGCCTCCACGATCCGGGCGCGAGTATCGTCAGGTTTGGTTCTAACCTGCGGTCTCATCGGTCGCGGCTCATTGTGATCCTGTGAATAGTGATAAATTTAATAATTCGTCACTAGACCAATGTCAAGCCCCTAGAGCGATTTTAGCAGACACTTGAAACGCGATACGTTGCTTGTTCACGTCCCGGCCATTCGCACCGACAGAGCAGAGGTCGGCAGGACCAAAGGGTCAGTGGAAAAAAACGCTGTCCTGGTCAACGCAGGGCTGCTGCCAGTAGCCATACCCCGCCGGCAATGAATCCCGCACCCGAGATTCGGGAGATCAGCCGGCCAGCCGGAATGACCTTCTCCGCGAGCACCAAGATCGCTAGGGCGGCAATCCACAGTACATTCATCACCCCACCAACGAATAACAGCGCCATTAGCGCCCAGCAGCAGCCAACACAATAGGCTCCGTGCCGCGCGCCGAGCGCGAGCGAACCCGCCACACCGCGCTGAAAGCCGCCGCGGCGCTGAATGAAGTGCAGCGGCGACTGACACTGCGACAAGCAGGCATCCTTGAGCGGCGTCCACTGATAGAGCCCGGCTGCGATCAGTACGATGCCGCCAAACAAGTTGCTCGTGCCTTCCATCATCGAGTTGAGCAGTGCGGCGCGTTGGAGCGCCCATTGCGCCGAGGTCGCAGCAAGCGCAAAGAGGGTCCAGACCAGGAGATAACCAGCGGCGAACCAACCCGTCGCAGCGAACGGCTTATCTTGCGCCGCCGCCTGCCGGCCGACGCGCGCATAGATCAGGATCATCGGCGCGGCAGAGGGGATCATCATGCCGAACATCATTACCGCCCACATTGCGATAACCCACACGAACTCGACGCCTTTCCACGGTGCGGCGGCGGGCATCATCAGGCCAATGCCGGCAGGAATCATTCGAAAGCCAGTCATGTCCACGCCGCCCATTTCCATATCTGCGGCAAGCCACAGCAGATAAAGCCAGGAGAGCGCTGCAATCACCGAGAGCGCCACGGCGACTAGGACGCGGTCACGCCGCAGTACAACTTCAAGCGCACGTAGGTCATTGGCAATCAGCGCACGATCCCACTCTGGCTGAGATTGAGTTCGCAGAACTGGCCGTAGGAATCCGTAAGCTCATAAGCGATTGGAAGCGAGGTCTTGGACCACCCGCGTCCAATCTCAGCCAGCGTATATTCGAACCCACCGATCATATCGATGCGCACTCTGTGGTCCTGGCCCGTGACCGGATTGAGGATGGGCTCGCCACGCGTCTCGATCACGCCCGGCACAACCAGGCGTGCCGTGCGGCCATCGATATCCACCTCGAAATCAATCTTGCTGAAGATCGGCTCATGCAGCTTTTCGAGCGTCGAGGCGAAAACGTTGAAGATGGTCGCGCCGGGTTCGGTGTCCTGTCCGCTGAGAATGCGCAGCAGCGCCTCGCGCTGAGACTCCGTTGCGCGCTCATCGATAACGACGGCTGCCTCACCCTTGCCCTCGTGTATAGGGCCGGGCCACTTGAAAATGGCGGCGACCTTAAGCCCGTCGAGTCGCGTGTTTCCGTGATGGCCGGTGTCGATCTGGATACCGACGACGGCCCGGCAATCCCCATATGTCGGCAATCCGTTGAACTGGCAGGGACAGCCATAAGAGCAATTACAGTTGGCAAATTCACGCGCCTTGATCGTCCACTTGACGTCGGTCATCGTGACCTCCCGATTGCCTTCGGCATCGTCATGGACTGAAATTGCCCCATGAGGCCTCAAGTAGGCACTGTCACAGTAACACACTGGCTTGGTACGGACGGGCCATATAGCATTCGCTTATGGACAAGCTTTCATACCGCTGCCACCGCTTTCCGAGCGTCGTCATCCAGCAGGCCATCTGGCTCTATTTCCGCTTCGCTCTGAGCTACCGCGACGTCGAGGATATGCTCGCCGAGCGTGGCATCGATGTGTCCTAAGAGACGGTCCGTCGCTGGGCTTTGAAGTTCGGCGGGATCATTGCGCGCCAGCTGAGACGAGGACGGCCTCGGCCGGACGGGCGGTGGCATCTCGACGAAGTGTTCGTCTCCATCAACGGCAGACAGTTGTACGTCTGGCGTGCCGTGGACAGCGGAGGCGAGGTCCTGGACCTCCTCGTTCAACCACGGCGAGACCGCAAGGCGGCGCTCAAGCTGATGCGAAAACTCCTGCAGAAGCAGGGCGTCACGGCAGCCACCATCGTAACCGACAAGCTCGGATCCTACAGCTCTGCGCTGAGCGAACTTGGTGTTGCGCGGCGGCACGACACAGGTTGCTGGAAGAATAACCGGGCAGAGAATTCCCATCAGCCAATGCGACAACGCGAACGACGAATGAAGCGCTTCAAGTCACCCGGATCGGCACACCGCTTTCTCTCAATCCACGCCGCCGTCTACAATGTGTTCAACATCCAACGCCATCTGACCTCCCGCCGAACCCTGCGCGTGTTTCGCGATCAGGCTATGCTGACATAGCGCCAAGCGACAGTCGCAGCGTGAACCGTTGCGGCCATGGTCATTTGGCCTGCAAATTTCCAATTAACGTGACAGTGCCAAGCAGGAGCCGAAAACCGATTTCTCGTCCGATCCAAAACCCCAGATTGTCGCCGAGGATTGCGCCGGCCGAAGCGCAGGCGATGATGATCTAAATGTTCAGCGCCTGGGTCTTGCCGGCGTAGAGCGCTGCCGCAATAAGGGTTGCTTCTCCGGGGAGTGGAAGGCCCATACTCTCCAGGCCGACGACCACTGCAATCCCCAAGTAGCCGTACTCCTGAATAAAGTTCATGCCGGGGTAACTCCAGACGTTTTCGTGACCCGCTCACTTTTATGTTGAGACCTGCTTAGTCAACGGCGCCCATACGTCGAAAGCATCAGCAGCGCGATTTAGGAGCGAAAATCGTCATTGTCTGGTGAGTTCACGCGCGAGGAGATCGGCCACATGGTCATTGGCGCGGGTGGATAGCTGAAGAGCAACTCGCGTGGATCAGGTTCCGGACCAGCATCCCGACTGTCGGGTAGGACTGACTCAGCGCGACAGATGATAAGCATTTGCCTAAAGCTGAGCGTAAGTTGCGCCAGGTGGAGCACGCAGCTCGTCTGAGCCCAAAGGCTCGCTCGGTGAAGCTTGCGGACAAGATCGCAAATTTGGGGGATGTTGCCGACGATCCTCCCGTCTATTGGCCATTCGCACGTCGCCAAGAATATTTCGACTGGGCGAAGCAAGTGGTCGATCAAATTCTAGCCTGGCCTGGTGTCCCTATTTATGGCCATCGATGGCCGGAGACCTTGAGTGGTGTGACGGTTTGGCGGCGAGCGAATAGCGCGGAACGGACGCGGCTGCGCCCTAATTCTTTCCCCTGTCAAGTGGTTCGGAAAAGACGCTCTTCTCAACTTAGAACTCGAAAGGTCGTTCTTTCCTGGCGTCAAATTGACCAACGGCAATCGGTCAGGAGTACGGTTGATCAAAAATGAACAGCGCAAGGGCGCGGTGACCTAACTTTCGCTCGTTTTGCGGGCTTTATCTGCTTAACTCTGATTGTGAAGCGGTCAGCCGGGGGGGGAACTCTTGCTGCTCGTCATTGGGACCTTAACTCTCGTTGTCTTGGTCTATTGGCTTCTACAGGGCAAGCGGGGCGCTCTGTTGGCTGTGATATTCAGCGTGTTTCTCCTGAGCGGTACCCGGTTCGCGCAGACGGTCGATCCGAGCAATCTCAATTCAGTGCCTGGCGCTTTTCTTTTTGGGGCGCTTGCAGCCGGTGTCGCGTTTTTGGCAGTTTAGTTGCTCTCGCGGTGGGTCGATACAACACGGGAGCGTCGCAGAGCTAGAAGCTAGTGCTGATCTGGGATGGGCTTCCAAGAAGGTCCGCGGCCGAGCTTTCATGGTAGGCTTTGAACATGCGTGTCGGTGTTAGCAAAGGTCAGCTGCCCGCTGCCAGCCTAGCGGTGCTGGTCGCCTTTATGGGTCCTGTTTTGCGCGCCGAGGAACGGCAACGTGGTCCTTGCACTGAAGATGCCATGATCGTCTTCGATGCGTCGGGCTCGATGGCGGGCAACGAGAATTTCGATATTGGCTCCCCCGTTACTCGCATTGACGAAGTCAGATCGGCACTGGCAGGCGTGTTGCCGAGTGCCACCCGGTGGCGGCGTGTGGGTCTAATCACTTTTGGTCCAGGGCCTTACAACCAGTGCAACGTTCAACTGAACCTAGAGCCGACAGCCGACGCGGCGAGCGCTATCATGCGTACCGTGAACGGCTTGAACCCGTCCGGCAGAACGCCCCTGACATCGGCCGTAGAACAGGCGGCCAATGTCCTCGATTTTCGCCGCAAGCCCGGCATTATAGTTGTCGTTACCGATGGGGACGAGACGTGCAATAGGTCGCCTTGTGAGCTTGGGAAGCAACTCCACGCGGAGGCGGAGAACCTCACCATTCATATCATCGGTTTTCGCGTTAAGTCTGTCTCTTGGATGGGAGAGCAAAGCATCACCGAGGCCAAGTGCCTCGCCGAGCAGAATAACGGTCTCTACATCTCGGCCAAGACGGAGGAGGACCTGATCGCCGCTTTCAAGAAGACGCTCGATTGTCCGATGTTGTCAGAAGCCGTTGTGCCTTAAAAATGCAGCCCAGCAACTCAGAGCATGAAGGCAAGGGCGACCGCGATACGGTAGATGCCAAATTTCGATCTCACTTGCCTGGGCGCGCCCCGGCACGTGGCGAGCTAGAGTGTTATCCCGGCCTTCTGACAGCGTAGGGTAATCGCCGTCTGCTGCTCGGGAGTGCTTATGGCCGTCAAGGTGAAGATGGAAGGGCGCGTTGCGACGTTAAGAAGTCCGATGAAGAGCTGGTTGCCAGTATAGCGACCGACCCCATTTTTGGAGTTGACCCAACCGCAAACCGAGACAACCCCATCAGTGCTCCTAGTCGCTCGAGCGTGATCGTCTGTCCGAGGCAGTCCTGCTCTCAAAAAGCAGAGGAAGGCGGAGGGACTGTTATGGGTGACCCCATCCTTTTTTGGACGGCGATGGATTAGTGCCAAAATTCCGGCTGCTACCGCCACAGGCGGCGAGTTGCCACCAACCGCACCAATTGGGAATTTTGCACCGCGATCGGGTAGGATGGTTGCCTCGCAGAGAGACGGGGCTAACCATGGATCTTACCTTCTGGACTAAGGAGTGGCCATTGATCAGGGATGCGCCCCATCTAGCAATTGGCGGCGCAATCGTAATCGCTCTGGCGGTATGGGCTCTCGTTAGCTGGGCCCATCGTCGGAAGATAGCTATATTAAGGGCCGAGAAGGGCACTTGGGAAGCTAGGTTCGCCTTCGCACACGAGAGGGAAGCAGTCGTTTCGCAAAAACGCAACGAGTTGGAGGCCACGGTTCAGCTTCTCAGTAATCAGACCAGCGCGAACGCAACGGCACAGGAAATCGCCGCTACGACGCAGAGGGTTATAGTGGTTGCTCGCGAATTAGCTTCTGAAAATTCGGCGTTGTCTAAAGCACTTATCCTGTGACCCTAAATGAAGCGCCGGCGTGCCTTTGCCTCCCGTTTCGCCCGCCACGGGCTTGTGTGGGCCGCCTGTTGCCCATGGTGTTGCCCGGCAGCGCACCTAACCACAGCTTCAATCGTGTCCCATCCATGTTGCACCCAGCCGACGGCTCGCGACAATCGTTGATATTGCATGGGTTTATGTTGCATCGTGTTGCATCGGTAAACCGGGCGTATAACCGATCTAAGTTATTGATAAAGTTGGTGACCCCGGCGTGATTCGAACACGCGACCCTCAGATTAGGAATCTGAGGGTAGGGCGACGGTCGTCAAAAGTCGAAGCTGCAAATCAAGATGGTTGCAGGTCCCGGGATTTGGACGTCCATTTCGACAGAACTTAAGGCTACCTATATGCAGCCTACGTTGGGTGAGTATACCGGGCAGGCCTTCAACTGCCTGCACTTACTAATTTTATTGTTCATGGTGGGTTTAACCCGATCTCCGATGGGGAGAGGGTTGGGGTGAGGGGGGAAAACTCCGCGTCGGCCCGAGCCCCCTCACCCGGGTCGTTGCACGAGCCGACCTCTCCCCCAGGGGAGAGGTGGAGTCCGCTGCAGCCTCGGGGCTTACGCGGCTTGCTTCACAGTGCCCGCGATCTCGACCAGGCGGCGGAGCACGTCGCGGGTGCCGGCAAGCCGTTCCTGCGGCGTCTCCCAATCGGCGTAATAGATGAGCCGGTGGTCGGGCTGCAGCTTGACGCCGGGCCCCTCCTCGCGAATCAAGGCGATCAGACCTTCCGGATTGGCGAAGCTCTTGTTGCGGAAGGCGATAACGGCGCCCTTCGGCCCGGCGTCGATCTGCTCGATGCCCGCCTGCCGGCACAGCGCCTTGATCTCGACCACGTCGAGGAGGTGCCGGACCTCCTCGGGCAACGGCCCGAAGCGGTCAATCAGCTCGGCGGCGAAGGCCTCGATGGCGTCGTGGCTTTCCACCGCTGACAGCCGGCGATAGAGCCCAAGCCGCACCTGCAGGTCCGGCACATACTCCTCGGGGATGAGCACCGCGGTGCCGAGATTGATGCGCGGCGACCATTGATCCTCGATCACCGCGCCCTCCCCGCCCTTCAAAGCCATCACTGCCTCTTCGAGCATGGCTTGATAAAGCTCGAAGCCCACCTCCCGGATATGGCCCGACTGCTTCTCGCCCAGCAGATTGCCGGCGCCCCTGATGTCGAGGTCGTGGCTCGCCAGCATGAAGCCCGCCCCCAGCGTATCCAGCGACTGCAACACTTTCAGCCGCTTCTCGGCCGCTGGCGTGAGGCGCGCGTCGGCGGGAATGGTGAAATAGGCGTAGGCGCGGATCTTCGACCGCCCGACGCGGCCCCTGAGCTGATAGAGCTGGGCGAGGCCGAACATGTCGGCGCGATGCACGATCAGCGTGTTGGCGGTCGGAATATCGAGACCCGACTCCACGATCGAGGTGGAGAGCAGCACGTCGTATTGGCCGTCGTAGAAGGCGTTCATCACCGCGTCAAGCTCGCGCGAGGCCATCTGGCCGTGGGCGCGTGCGATCTTCAGTTCTGGTACATGCTCGGCGAGAAACGCGGCCGCGTCGTCGAGGTCGGAGATGCGCGGCACGACATAGAAGGTCTGGCCGCCGCGGTAGCGCTCCCGCAACAAGGCCTCGCGCAGGATCACGGGATCGAACGGCGTCACATAGGTGCGCACCGCGAGCCGATCGACCGGCGGTGTCGCGATCAACGACATCTCGCGCACGCCGGAGAGCGCCAATTGCAGCGTGCGGGGGATCGGCGTCGCCGTCAGCGTCAGCACATGCACGTCCTCGCGCAGCTGCTTCAGGCGCTCCTTGTGGCCGACGCCGAAATGCTGCTCCTCATCGACGATCAGGAGGCCGAGATTGGCGAACTCGATGCCTTTGCCGAGCAGCGCGTGGGTGCCGATGACGATGTCAATGGCGCCGCTCTTGAGGCCCTTCTTCACCTCGGCAAGGTCTTTGGCCGTGACGAGGCGCGAGGCTTGCGCGATCTTCACCGGAAGCCCCCGGAAGCGCTCGGTAAAGGTGCTGAGGTGCTGGCGGGCGAGCAGCGTGGTCGGCACCACGACCGCAACCTGCTTGCCGGCAAGTACCGCAAGCAGGCTCGCACGCAAGGCCACCTCGGTCTTGCCGAAACCGACATCGCCGCAGATCAGCCGGTCCATGGGGCGACCGCTGGCGAGATCGTCGAGCACGGCGGTGATGCTCGTGGCCTGGTCCTCGGTCTCCTCATAACGAAAGCGCGCGGCAAACTCCTCATAGACGCCGTCGGGCGGCGTGATCACCGGCGCCTCGCGCAGCTGGCGCAAGGCAGCCACCTTGATCAGCTTCTCGGCAATGTCGCGAATGCGTTTCTTAAGCCGCGCCTTCCGCGACTGCCAGGCGACGCCGCCGAGCTTGTCGAGCTGGACGCCCAATTTCATCCGAGCCGTAGCGGCTGAGCAGCTCGATATTCTCGACCGGTAAATAGAGCTTGTCGCCGCCCTGGTAGAGCACTTCGAGGCAGTCATGGGGCTCGCCAGCGGCCTCGATAGTGGTGAGCCCGGCAAAGCGGCCAATGCCGTGATCGGCATGAACCACGAGGTCGCCGATGGTGAGGCTCGAAATCTCGGTGAGCACGTCGCTGCCGCGCTTTGCCCGGGTGCGGCGCACCAGCCGGTCGCCGAGGATATCCTGCTCGCCGATGACGGCGACGCCCGGGGCCTCGAAGCCAGTTTCCAGGCACAGCACGGCAAACGCGGTGGCGGATTGCGGCGCGGCCAGCACCTCTTCGAACGAATCTCACCCGCAGCGTGTCGCCAATGCCATGCTCGGCGAGGAGGGTCGCCAGTCGCTCCTTGGCGCCCTTGCTCCAGCACGCGATCAGCACCCGCTTGCCTTCGGATTTGAGCCGTCCGGCGTGGGCGACCACGGCGTCGAAGACTTTGCCCCCTTCGCTCTGGCGCTCCGCGACGAAGGACCGCCCTTGCCTGCCGCCGAAGGACACGATGGTTGCCTGCCGCGCAGCCTCGGGATGTTCGAACGGGTCGAGCGCCACTCTTTGGCGGCCCTGAAGCGCGTTGCGCCAATCGCTCTCGGTGAGGTAGAGGCTCTCCAGCGGCACCGGATTGTAAGGCGGCGCGCCGAAGGCCTTGCGCTCCAGCGCCTGCTCGCGCGCCTCGTAATGGTCCTTGATCTGCTCCAGCCGCTTCACCCTCGCATCCTCAACGAGCGGATCGAAGCTGACGAGCGCATCCGGCAGATAGTCGAACAGCGTCTCGAGGCGCTCATGGAACAGCGGCAGCCAATGCTCCATGCCTTGATGCTGGCGCCCCGCCGAGACCGAATTGTAGAGCGGGTCGTCGCCCCGGACGGCACCGAACAGCTCCACATAGCGGGAGCGGAACCGCTTCCGCGCCTCAACGTCGAGCGGCGTCTCACTCATCGGCAGCAGCGTCATTCCGTCGAGCCGCGCCTGGGTTCGTTGCGTCTCGGGGTCGAAGGCGCGCACGGATTTTAGCGCGTCGCCGAAGAAGTCGAGGCGGATGGGTTGGCCGCCGGGAGGATAGAGGTCGAGGATGCCGCCTCTGACCGCATATTGACCCGGATCCGTCACCGTGCCGGCGCGGCCATACCCGAGGCTCTCCAAGCGCTCGACGAGGCTCGCCATGCTCACGACGTTGCCGGGCGCGAGCCGTTGCATCGAGCTCGCGAAGAAGTCGTGCGGAGGCACGCGCTGCAACACGGCATTGATGGTGGTCAGCACGATCAGGGGCTTCGCGTTCTTGCCATCACGGCCGGCAAGCTCGGCCAGAGTGCTGACCCGGCGCGCCACGATCTCGGCATTGGGGGCGACCCGGTCGTAGGGAACGCTGTCCCAGGCCGGGAAGTTCAGCCGTCTGACTTCCGGTGCGAAGAATTGGAGGGCGTCGTCGAGCGTCGCCAGGCGCTGGCCGTCGCGCGCGATATGCAGGATCGGCCTTGGCACATCGAACTGCCCAGCCTGACGGGCAAGCTCGCCGAGCACGGCAGCGTCCAGGCCTTCGGGAACCCCGCTCGCAATCGTAGAGCCGCCTTTCAGAAGGCGCTCGACCGGCAGCAATGGAGATTTCGGCGTGTCTGCCATGGGATGCACTTAGCAGCTGCTCACGCGGCCCTGCACGATGCCGTGAAAATGCCGCAAGCGTTGCATGAGCCCGTCGAGTTCCGGCTGCCCGAGCGAATTTCCGTCAAACAGGCTCACGGCGATGTCTGGGTCGGGCGCATCGATCAAACGCTCCAATACGCAGAGCTCGGCCTCGGACATCGTCTCGATCGTTTGTTCGGCGAAGCGGCCGAGCAGGAAGTCCAACTCCTTGCTCCCTCGGTGCGTTGCACGGTAGAGCGCCCGGCGCCGCCGGATGGCAAGATCATCGGCTGGAGATTCCATGGAACGGTGTCCTCGACCGGCACATAAACGCGCCCGGCAGGCGCTTGCCTTTCGGCTAGCCTGTCCGAGCCCGGTTTAGAGCGAAGGGCACTCGTCCCTGTCAAGCCCAGGGGCTTGGCCGTCATCGACGCAAGCCTGAATTGTATCCGACGCCCGACAGCTGATATCTGGCATCTGACATGCGCCCCGCTCTCCTCAATCCCTTGTTCGCGCCGGCCCGGAGCCTTAGCGGCGTGGGGCCCCGCATCGAAGCTCTGTTGAACAAGCTCGTGGCCCCGCGCCATCAATCGGCCCATGCGCGGGTGATCGATCTCCTCTGGCATCTGCCGGTCGGAATCCTCGACCGCCAACTGACGCCGAGCATCGCCGATGCCCGTATCGGCGAGCTGGCGACGCTCGAGGTGACTGTGGCCGAGCACCGGCCCGGCAGCCCGCGCCGCGGAGCGCGAGTTCCTTACCGCATCCTGGTCGAGGATGCCTCTGGCGCGCTCGAGCTGGTCTATTTCAAGGCCGATCCTGCCTATCTGAAGCGCCTCTTGCCGCAAAAAAGCCGGCGGCTGATCTCCGGCAAGATCGAATCCTATGACGGCTGCCTGCAGATGCCGCACCCAGATCACGTGGTGGCGGTCGACGCCACGCATCCAGATGGCGCAAGCGCCAGTGATGCAGCGAAGCTGCCGACGAAGTCGCTGCCGCTGCTCGAGCCCGTCTATCCACTCACCGCCGGCCTCACCAACACCACCTTGCGGAAGGCGATCGCCCAGGGCCTGGCCCGGCTGCCTGCCCTGCCCGACTGGATCGATCCAAGCTGGCGCAAGCGGAATGCCTGGCCGACCTTCGCCGACGCGCTCCGGCGGATGCATACGCCAGACACGGACGCCGACCTTGGCGCCGCGGCACCGGCACGGCTCCGGCTTGCCTATGACGAGCTCTTTGCCAACCAGCTCGCGCTCGCGGTCATCCGTCAGCGCTTGCGCCGGAGCGCCGGACGGCGGCTAGCCGCTCCGGGCAGATTGCGGCAGGCGATTCTTGCCAAGCTCCCCTTTAAGCTCACAGGCGCGCAACGTCGTGCCCTCGCCGAGATCGACGCCGATCTGGCGAGCCCGCACCGTATGCTGCGGCTCCTGCAAGGCGACGTCGGCAGCGGCAAGACCGTCGTCGCGCTGCTCACCATGGCCACCGCCGTTGAAGCCGGAGCGCAAGCGGCGCTGATGGCGCCGACCGAACTCTTGGCGCGGCAGCACCTCAAAACCATCGAAGGCTTCGCCTTTCCGGTGGGTCTCCGCGTTGCTTTGCTGACCGGGCGGGAGAAGGGCCGCGAGCGTGAAGGGATCCTCGCCGGCTTGCGCGAGGGACGCATCGACATCCTGATCGGCACGCACGCGCTCCTGCAGGAGCCGGTCGATTTCCATGCCCTCGCCTTCGTCGTCATCGACGAGCAGCACCGCTTCGGCGTGCATCAGCGGCTTGGCTTGCAGGCGAAGGGAAGCGGACCCGGCGCCGAGCTGCTGGTGATGACCGCGACGCCTATTCCGCGCACGCTGCTGCTGACCAGTTATGGCGACATGGACGTCTCGCGGCTCGATGAAAAGCCGCCGGGGCGGAAGCCGGTCATGACCCGCACCATATCGAGCGAGCGGCAGGAGGAGGTCGTCGGCGGCCTCGCGCGCGCCATCGCCGATGGGGCGCAGATCTATTGGGTCTGCCCGTTGGTGGCCGAATCCGAAAAGCTCGACATCGCGGCCGCCGAGGAGCGCCATGCGGAGTTGCGGAAACGCTTCGGGGACAAAGTCGGCCTGGTGCATGGACGGCTGCCGGGACCTGAGAAGGATTGCGTGATGGCCGCCTTCGCCGCAAGCGATCTCTCGGTCCTGGTGTCGACCACGGTGATCGAGGTTGGCGTCGACGTGCCGAACGCCAGCATCATGGTGATCGAGCACGCCGAGCGTTTCGGGCTCGCGCAGCTCCACCAGCTCCGAGGCCGCGTGGGCCGGGGAGCCAAGCAATCCTCCTGCATTCTGCTCTACCGCAAGCCGCTATCGGAGGCCGCCCGGGCGCGGCTCGCGGTGATGCGGAGCACCGAGGATGGCTTCGTCATCGCCGAGGAGGATTTGAGGCTCCGGGGCGGCGGCGAGCTGCTCGGCACCAGGCAGAGCGGGCTGCCGGCCTTTCGCGTGGCGCGGCTGCCCGAGGACGAGGCGCTGTTGCAAGCGGCCAGGGACGAGGCGCGGCTCGTGCTTACGCGCGATCCCGAGCTCACAGCAATGCGCTCGGAGCCGCTCAGGCTCCTGCTTTATCTGTTCGAGCGCGACAACGCGATCAAGCTGATGCGGGCAGGCTAGAGCTGTGCGCGATCAAACGGCCGGCTCTTCCTCGGGCACCTGTTTCGCTCCCTTGCGCTTGGCGAGCTCGCGCAAGCGATCCTGCTGGTCGGGCGCAACCAGTCCGGCGGACACCACGAGCTTGGCGGCGTCCTCCACCGAGAGATCGAGCGCGATCACCTCGTTCGCCGGCACAAACAGGATGAAGCCCGTGGTCGGGTTCGGGCCGTTCGGCATGAACACCGTGATCAGCGGATTGCCGCCACCGATCTTCTCGTCGACCTCCGGCGGCGGGTCGCCCGCAAGAAACACGATCGAATAGAGCCCACGCCGCGGGAATTCGATCAGTCCCACGCGCTTGAAAGAGCCGCCATTCTTGGAGAGCACCGTCTCGAAGATCTGCTTCAAGGTGCGATAGACGCTCCGCACGATCGGCATGCGGGCAAGCATCCTCTCGCTGTAGCCGACCAGCGTTCGCCCGAACAAATTGGCGGTGAGCGCGCCGATCACGATCAGGCCGGTGATGCCAAAGATCAGTCCGACCCCCGGCACGCTGAAGGGCAGATAATGCTCGGGCAGATATTGCGGCGGCACGAGGGGCTTTACCCAATTGTCGATGAGCGTGATGAACCACCAGACAACGTAGATGGTGATGGCGACCGGCCCGACCACGATGAGCCCGGTCAGGAAATAGCCGCGCAGCCGCGCCCCGAGATGCGAGGAGGTGGTCTCCTCGTCGACAACGACGAGCTGCCGCAGGCTCTCGCCGTCCTGGGCGGGTGCTTTTCTCTTTGGCGTGGGGTTCGGGTCGCTGGGGGCGTTCATGGGTTTTTCCGGTGCGCCGCTAAGCGCTGGATGATCGATACGTGCTGTTGCTTACATTACTGCGACATCGCCCGCCGTTTTGGCGCTCGACGGGCGTAACGCATTCGGCGATCGAGGTGCCTAGGGGTTGACGAGGAAGCAATCAACTCCGCTGCGCTTCAGCGCGTTGCAAAGCTTAAGGCTTTCCGCCTTGTCCTGGAAGGGGCCGACCTGCAGGCGATAGAAGGTGCCGAGATTACCCATATCGGTCTTCTCGATTCGGGGCTCGATGCTGGCAAGCTGCTGATTTTGGCCAACGACTTTCTTCCACAGCGCCTTCGCCTCGTCCTCCGAATGCGTGGGCGTGAGTTGCAGGCGGTAGTCGCCGCCACCTATGGGCGCCGGCGCCATGCGGGTGGCCGACGCGACTCGCGTTCCTTGATCTCCAGCATCGGAGCTTGCCGGTTGGGTCTGCGTCGTCCAGGCCGAGGTCGTTGCTGGGGAAACGGCCGGAGGCTTGGCGCTCGCTTCATTTGCCGGTGCTGGGGCGCTCTCATCGGAAGAGCCGCGGATCGAGCCCCACCAGCGCGAAACCCGATTGCCGCTCGGGGTAGTATCGGGCGTGGTGGTGGTCCATGAGCTCGGCGTGGTGGCATCCGCTGTGCGGGCCGGGGGGGCCGCTGTCCCGCCCGCAGCTGCGGTCTTTTCCGTATGAACCTCGGTCGCGAAAGCGGCGATCGCCCCAGAATCGCCAGCCGAACCGCCATTGTCGGCGAGAAGCCGATCCACCTCGCCGCCCTTGTCCGCTTTCCGGGCGAGGGCCAGCTCGGCATCCGCTTGCGTCTTCTGGCCCGCCACGCGGTAGGCAAGGCTCCGGTTGACCATGGCCGAAAGGCGCTCGGAGGGGGAAATCCCAAGCCACATCGCCGCGCCGAGATCGGCGATGGCGCGGGGCGACTGGCCGAGCCTGTGATAGGCGAGGCCCCTGAAATACAGGGCCTTGGCCGCGTCGGTCGGTGAAAGCTTGTCGGAGCCGAGCGCCGCGGTAAGCTGTCTCACTGCTATGTCGTATTTTCCGGCGGCGAAGGCGGAGGCGCCCCCGCTCAGCGTTCCGGCGGGGCCTTCCTGGGCATGCAGCGCCATGGGCGCGAGGCTCGACAGAGCGAGCAGAGCACCGAGGGTGATCATGCGCCGGCGCAAGCGCGTGCCTGAAATGGGGTAGCGCGGCAACGGGCGTTTCAGATGAACCGCCATGTCTTTGCTCAACCAAAGAAATCAGGCAAATCCGAGGCTGTAGCCTATTCCACGGTCACGGATTTCGCCAGGTTCCGGGGCTGATCCACGTCTGTCCCCATGAACACCGCCGTATGATAGGCGATGAGCTGCACCGGCACGGCATAGACCAGCGGCGTCACAAAGCGGTGCAATGCCGGAACCTTGAGATGGGTGCGGACGGCGCAGCCCGTACTCGAAGGCTCGGCATCGCTGACCAGCACGATCTGCCCGCCCCGCGCCGCCACCTCTTGCATGTTGGACACGGTCTTGTCGTAGAGGTCGTCGCGCGGCGCGATGAAGATCACCGGCATGTTCTCGTCGATCAGCGCGATCGGCCCATGCTTCAGCTCGCCGGCCGCATAGCCCTCGGCGTGGATGTAGGAGATCTCCTTGAGCTTCAGCGCGCCTTCAAGGGCGATCGGATAGCTTTGGCCCCGACCGAGATAGAGCACGTCGCGCGCTCTCGACAGGCTATGGGCGAGCGTCTCGTAAGGGGTTTCGTCCCTGAGCACCGTCGCCATATGGCGTGGGACCTCGGCCAAGGCCTGAACCAGCTCGGCCTCCAGCGCTTCGCCGATATGTCCGCGCGCCTTGCCGGCGGCGATGGCGAGACATGCAAGCGTCGTCAGCTGGCAGGTGAAGGCCTTGGTGGAGGCAACGCCAATCTCCGGACCCGCAAGCGTCGGCAGCACGCCGTCGGATTCGCGGGCGATAGAGGATTCCCGCACATTGACGATCGACAAAGTACGCTGGCCCTGTTCGCGGCAGTAGCGGAGCGTCGCGAGCGTATCCGCTGTCTCGCC
>CAWDRM010000016.1:0-186127 GCA_963804705.1 uncultured Alphaproteobacteria bacterium | reverse complement strand
GGGGCCCGGCCAGGTTAAGCGCGGTATCCGATACGGATGAGTGTCTTTCGCGATCCGCTCCCCTCGCGCGACTATAGCGGCCATGTTGAAGAATTTGGCGCAGATGCTCTCATCGCCGGGAAGGTGGCTGGAGAATGGGTACGAATAGGAACGCGGTGCCTCTCCCAGGATCTCGGCCAACGTATCCCGCGAGCGCGCCAGGTCTTCCTCGAACAGCCGTGCGGAGATGTTCGCCCTCATTAGGTGCTCATGCCCATGGCTGGCGATCTCGTGACCAGCCAAACGCGCGGCGCGGACATGTTGCCGACTGGGATAGAGCTCGCCTGGCAACTGGAGTGATTCCCACTCGAAACCGGCATCGTCGGCCGCGCACTGCAGCACGGCCTTGGTGTGCTCGAAGGGAACATGCTCGCGAAGGAAGGTAATAAGTCGCCGTGCACTTCAACAATGCCGCGTGCTGTCCATCCAAGACCCGGTGTCCAAGCTGGCGCAGACGCTCGCGGGTGGCGCTGTCCCGACCACACCAGTAAAGTGCATGCTCCCACAGCAAATCTCGCCGATCCACGAGGCTGGACGTTTGAAAGAAGACGCCGCGAACGCCATGCTCTTCCAACACGCCGCGTCCGGCCTCGTAATTGTCGCGGAAGCAGTCATCGAAGCAGATGATCACGCCAAACTCTCCACGGCTCGGAAAGCTCCCGTCCTGCAAGTCCTCGAAGGTGAAAAACTTGGCGTCTTTCTGCGCGAGAAAGGCGATGTCTGATGCCAACTCTCGCGGTGTGATCGCCGGAACGCCGCCGCGGGTGAGGAAATTGAAGCGATCCTCTGCGGGATCGACGACCCGGTGATACAGAAGGCACGCGACCTTGCCTCGCGCATCCTCCAGATGCGCCCGCGCCGTGCCTGGCGCATAGAGCAAGTCCTTGAGACGGTTGGCGGCGCGCAGCGCGATCCGCCGCATCATTGAGTCCCCGACCAGTCGGATGCCGGCGTCAAACTCATCGCGCCGCTCAAGGTAATTGGCGATCAACCCGCGCGATAACACTCGATTCACCTGCACATGCAAATAGGGCTCGTAGGGATAACCGGTACGTCGCAGGAACAGCCTTCCTTCGGTCCATTGAGGAACTCGGTCGGCTTTTCCCGTGGAAAGACGGCGCAAGGCGTCGATCATGCGATCGTTGCCCAAGCGAAACGTCTTAGCTTCAATCATCTCATAATTGTCTTCCGGGCTCATGTCGGGGCGATCCGTGATGATGATATCGCCGCGATCTATGCCGCCGTCTATATAGTGCACGGTTATGCCGACGAGCTCTGGATGCCTTTCCAGGAGCATGAAGAGATTGCAGTTACCGCCCCGCGAGTAGGGCGAGAGGCCGGTGTGGAGATTGATCATGCCCAAGGGTAACCTCGCTGCGCGCTCGCGGAGGGGGCATCGAATCAGTTGAGTGCCGTTCACGCAGACCACGTCTGGACGGTGGCGATCAAGCGCTGCCGCGGTCGCGGGGTCATTAACGTTTGCTACCCGAATAATGGGCACATCCTGAGGCAGATCCGGCGGTCGGCCATTCTCATAAAACAATGCCGCAAGCGTCGGCCGCGCCCTCTTGTCATAGCCCGGCCGCAGCAGGCGAGCCGTCGCGTAATGTGCAAGCTTCGCAGGGCTGCGGTAATGCCAAAGGCGTTCTTCGATCGAAGCCCGTTCGCCCATCTGCAACACTACTGCTTGCAAGCAAAATGCGTTGGAGAGCTGCCGCATAAGGTCGCGCTGGTAGAACCCGTCGCAACAGAGCAGTACGACGCGGATCTCGGGCTTCGAGTTGGATACAGAGTTAGCCATTGCCGCTAAAGGCTAATAAAATTGCTACGGCCCTTGTCTTCGAGCAGGGCGATGCGCGGGTCGCTCGTACGCTTCGGTCGTTTGTAATCTGCTGATATACCTGCTCCATTTCCCTGGCGACGGCCTCCCAGGTAAAGCGTTCCGCCACCGTTTTGCGGCCAGCCTCACCCATGGCTCGGGCTGCATTCCGGTCGGTGAGAATGCTGTGCAGCGCACCCGCTAAAGGTATGGCATCGCCGGGGATAACGATGCCCGCGCCGGTATCGCGTACGACGACGGCCAACCCGACTTCTGGCGTGACAACAACGGGGCAACTAGCCGCCATGGCTTCGAGGATCACGTTTCCGAAGTTCTCCGAGTAGGAGGGCAGCGCCAAGACTTGCGCCGAGTTGAGCAGCGCCCATTTTTCCGGGCCATGCACGGGCCCGAGGAAGCGCACGCGAGAGGCAACGCCAAGATTGCCGGCAAGAGTCTCCATGGTGGCGCGGTAGCCCTCGTCATCGTCGCCAGCAATGACTAACTCGGCCTCCGGGATATGGACCATGGCGGGTATCAGCCGGTCGAGGCCTTTCTTCCAGTTGATGCGGCCCAGGAAGAGAATGGTGGGGCGTTCCCGACCGATGCCGGCCACACTGTTGTGCCCGCTAGCACCGGGCTCGGGCATCTCTGCGCCGTTGGCGACGATTATAATGCGCCGGTAGCGCAATCCCAGCCGTCCGATGTCGTCCGCCTCGAGACTGGAAGTAGCATGGACCGCCGCCGCGGCTTTGAGGTTGCGCCGCTCGAAGGCCGCCATCCAGGCGCGTTTAGCGAGCCGGCTCTTACGCCGTATCAAGTCAGCGACCAACATGCCGCGCGGCGCCAGGACATAAGGAATGCGGTGGGCGCGCGCCGCACGTGCTGCCGCAGTCGTGGGCCAAAGGAAGACACTGTGGGTATGGACGACATCGAAACTAGCGATATTCATGCCGAACGCGCGGTCCATATCTACTGAACGGTATAAGCGGCGTCCTGTGGCTGTCGGGAAATACCAGACAGAGACACCGTCGAGATTCACCGGCGCTCGCAAGGGAACATCGGCGTCTAATGGTCCATCGACGTTGGTCGTGTAGACGTGAACGTCATGGCCCCGGGCGGCAAGTGCGCGCGCGAGCCCATGTACCGAACGGATCGGTCCGCCGTAACGAACAGCGGGATAATAGCTCGGAACGACGTGCAGAATTCTCATTGCGAGCCGTAAGCGTCAGCCAGTCGCGTGGGTGAAGGTCTGCGCATATAGTTGCTCTACCGCTTCGACTGTGCGCAGTAGATCGTAGTCATCGATGTGACGCTCCAGCAGACTGCTCGACGGCGGATCGGCCATAACCGATTTTAGGGATTGTTGAAGGCGGGCGATGTCGCCAACCGGATACGAGAGTCCGCGACGAATAGGGAGTATCAAGTCTTCTGTGCAGCCGCATGCATCGCTAGTCACGCAAGGCAAACCGCTTGCCATGGCCTCGTTGACAACCAACCCCCAGGTCTCGCTGGCGTCGCTGGGCAGAACCAAGCAGTCGGCCGCCACGTAGGCTTGGCTTACCTCTGTCTGATTCAGAAAGCCCGCGAAGGAGGCGAGCACCGTCCCCTCACCCCCGCCGCAACTATGGCTCTCCGCATCGAAGGCGATCATGCAGGACTGACGCAGTTCGTCACCGAGTTCGCCAGTGCCAACAAAAAGAATATGTACGGGGCGCCCGATGCCATTCTTCTGCAGGCCATAAACAGCCGCTACCAAATCGCCCGGGCGCTTCTTAGGAATGAGCTTGCCCAGAAAAAGGAAGCAAAAAGCTTCGTCCGGGATGCGCCATTGTCTGCGCAGTATCTTCCTTTTCGGTCTGAGCCGAGATGCCTGGGCGGCAAAGCGGGCATTATCGACACAATAGGGTGCAGGGATCATCCGATCCGCCCGTATTCCCTGAGAAAGATAGAACTGACGATTGGCCTCACCCACGCAGAAGAACCGGTCGACACGACCTAGGAAGCGTCTAAGGACAGCGCGCTTCATAGCTTGCACTGCACCTTCACCGTTGCTTCGCAGATTCGTCTCTCCCCTAAGCCACACCTTGACGCCAACGCGGCGTGCTTCCCAGACGGCTTGCCAATAGGCAGCCACCTGCCAACCTTGAACCCAAAGAGCCTGAACGCCCAGATCTTTCAGTATCTTGCTAAAACCGGGTTTCAGTCTGAGCCATAGAAACGAATCTTGCGAAGAACCCGCCCGGACACCAATGAATTCATGGTCGTAGCCGGCCAGCAAATCGATGTCCCAAGCGAGCTTGCGGCCGAAGCCTGGATCAAAGCGGTTTTTGAGCCCCAGGTCGCTCATGTAAAAGACGCGGAAGGGCATCTTGCCCCGGCCTGACAGAGCCTTCCAAAGGGGTACCTGGTACTGGATAGGATGCGTGGTGAGGACGGCCAACACGGTTCAATTGTCGCCGACTGGCGCTGCTGGCCTATGCTGGGTGAGCGACAAGGACGCTGCTGGGATTAGGCGCCAAGCTTAGTACCCGTCTTTGCAGGGCCCTCTCAGCGAGAACCGGCATGGCCAGCAACCCCCCGAGGGCCGTTCCGATCAATAGGAGTACAAAGATGTCGCCGTAAGCCTGGGTCGCTTGTGCGAACGCGGCGACATTGGCAACGAGGAAGCTCGCTAGGCCGAGCGCCATTCGGCTGAGCGGCATAGACTGGCGACTGACTAGTTTGAGAATAGCCCACAAATGGCGCGTTAAGGCCCAGCCAAACCAGGCAAGCACCACAAAACCCGGAGCCCCTAGCTCAAGCCAAATCTTTCCGAGCCCGCCCTCCGCGGCACCTTGCGCCATCGCGCCGAATTGTTGGACTCCCTGACTACCTGCTCCCAACCCGGCACCAAATAATCCATATCGATCGTAGGCCCAACGGATAGGCGCCAGCCCCAAATCATTGATCCGGTCGGCACGACGCCAAAACCAACACGGTCTTGCTACGTTCGACGTATAACTTATAAGACGCATTAGTCGGATTATAGCGCGAACCTTCACTTCTCGTCGGGCATCAGCAGGGTGAGGGCAAGTGACCCTGTCAACCCGATAAAGCCGGAGAGAAGGGCAAGGCGGACCGCACCACGTCCAAAATAGGAAAGGAGGGTCACATAGGCCGAGGCGAAAATAATGATCTCGACTAAGAACTTGCGCCGGCCCGTGAGCATCGCCAAGTCCAATTATGATGAGCACTAATGCTGTCGCCCAAAGCGCCCTACCAAGCGTCATGCGCCATCGACTGATCGTCAAAATTATTACGAAACACACACAGGTAGCCGCATGCCACGCTGCGACCTCGGAGGCTCGAAACAGCCCTGAGTAAGCCGCATTATGGTATTCTGATCATAAATCCTCAGGCCTTGGCCCACCTCTCCAAGCACCGACCAGTGATAGCCGATAAATTGCAGACAGATGCTCAGAAGAGCCAGAAAAACACAAACCACATAGAACTGAAAAAACTTGGTTACGAAATTTTCGGAGCTACGCATGACCGTTTGGTAGACGAGGCACAGAGCTACGAACGGCGTCAGGTAGGCAGACAATCCGATCATCGGGATAATGACGTTACCGAAGCGAGTTAATGCATTAAGGGCTTGGAATATGAGGACCGCTGTGAATAGGCCAAAAGGCGCCGCCAAATAGCGGCGCCAACCCGGAATGCGGGTCGGCATGAGAGATACGCCAGACTTCAGAGCGGCCAGCGCCGCTGCGCCGATTACCACCCCAACGAGCACTACGTAGACAACAGGCTGTCCCGGCACAAGTTTGCGGAGGGGATCCAGGAGCAGAGCCACGGGAACAGCAACAAAGAGACACCGGCGCCAATCGGCGAAAGTGACCGCTACCGCCAAAAACAACAACAACGCTGTTATCCCTAGAGCATTGATCTCTAGCATTTGTGATCGACCGTCCGCTTCGTGCTGAGGTAACGCGGTCCCCTGAGAGCAAGGAACAAAGCCCATATCATGCCTGAGAGTTCTGCCACGGCCGTTGCTGGAATCCACCACGGCTTTCGCAAATGATGGCGGTTGGCGATAGCGCGTGGGAAACGGCTCAGAAGCGCTGGGAGGCTGCGCCAACCTGACCAGGTACGCAAATGATAATAGTAGGCTCCGACCGAATGGCTTGGCGAATAGCTCCGCAGGTGATCGCCGAATGTCCGCGTGCCGCCCGAAGTGGCCTTGAGGTGGTGTATGCAGGCGGCGGGTTCAAAATAGATGCGATAATGGCTCTGGCGCAGGCGATAGGCAAACTCGGCCTCAAAACGATAGCCGACACGCACGAAATTCTCGTCGAAGCCCCCGACAGCAAGAGCGAACTCGCGCCGAATCGAGAAATTGCCACCCATGAACTCACTTATCCATGCAGCCCGGCTCTGCGCGAAGTGAAAGCCGGTTTGCGAAAGAATCTCACCCCCTTCCCATGGCTGGATGACGCGACCAGCGACGAGGCCGACGCCATCCCGCTCAAGCGCCGCAAGATGTGCGGCGACGAGCCCTGGCTCCGGTATGATATCATCATCGAGGAAGAGAATATTCTCGCAATTTGCGGCGATGAGGCCCCGGTTCATCGCTTTGTCACAGAGGGTACGGGCAACCGGGCCCACCGAATCTTGCCCTTGCGCTGCCAAGCGGAAAGGGTGTTCTGGATGTCCTCTTTGTGTTGCGGTGTCTGGTCGAGTATCAGGATCTCGGCCGCTGGCGGTTCTAGCGCCATGAGGTGGCGCAGCGTCTCGACCAGTACCTGTCCGCGGTGGAGAGTCGGTATGGCGATAGTCAGCATGATTTAGAACGTCGACGAGACCACGCCTGCCACAGCACTCCAACCCGGCGAGAAAGGCGATTCTCGTTCATCCACGATGCCTATCGAAAATCGACGGCCGAGTTAGTCAATGTCTCATCTGCAGCACAATATAATGGGTAAAAGTCGCAGACTTCGCAAGATATGGCTCGTCCGGCCGAGAGCTAGGGGCAATCCTGAAGCGGCTCGCCGAATATATACATCTGCTAAAGCTCGAAGGAGAGCATGCCGCATCGAAGTTCATCTCGCCTTTCATCGGAAGCTGCGCACTGTTCTCGAGTATCTCCGCCGTCCCATAAGCATTCCGGCATTGATGGCGCATTGTCGGGCGCGGTCTCCACGTCCTTTCGCTAACTGGCCCAACCCCCGGACCACAAAGGAAGCAACGTCCACCAAGGACGCCTTTGGCAAATTAGGATCTACTAGAACGTGGGCTCGACCCTTCTCTAGTCCGTGGCGATAAAGCGCACGGAATGTCAAGCGTTTGGCTCGACTCTGTGCCAGCACAGCGCTGTGCCAACATAAACGCGCTGCGCGCCGCGCTCTAGAGCTCGGTCAAAAAATTCTGTCTCCTCGCCTCGACCCGGCAACAGTCCCACTCGGCCGAGATCGGTGCGAAAAGTTCCAAGTTCTTCGATAAGCCGGCGGCGAATGGCGAAGCTCGCACCCACCTGGAGTTGGTTGCGGGAGCAGTTACGGTCTTACATCTTCCCCGTGATCGAAATTAACCAGCACGCCACTCAACAGGGCCAAGTTACAGTCTAACAGCCATTTTGGCCGCCTCTCCTGGAACGCTGCAACGCTTCGGCCGCCGAAAATATCAGCCCTTGGATATTGCCTAAGCGCCGTTGCGTACGCCGCGAGCCAGCCACGTTCCAATGTCACATCATCGTCGGTGAACAGAAGAACGTCTCCGGAGAATTCCACGATTGCCCGATTGCGCCCATGCGCTAAGCCTTGCTTTCGCTCAACGATATGCCTTAGTGGCAAGCGGCTGGCGTAGCGCTCGACCACCCGTGGAGTCTCGTCTGTGCAGTTATTATCGATGATCAACAATTCGTAATCGTGAGTCTGTGCATAGGTTTGACCTGTGAGCGATTTTAGCGTCAGCGCCAGGCTGTTGCAGCGATTAAATGTACAGATGCAGAGGGATAGCCGCACGGGCATATCCTGCTTCGCTGTCGCCCTTTGATTTGCCGCTCTACTCAAGGCTGCCTTGCGACCGTAGTGAGATCCATTGTCCTATCGTCCTCAGTTCCAACACAGAAGGGAATTACGCCCCTGTGCCAGCAAAGCCGGAGGTTTTGGCCTTGTAGCGCTCGTACTGCGTCAGATTGTTGCGGAAAGTTTTCAGACTTCTTCACGCGCCTCGGCTGACTGACTATGATCGCGCTTACCCTCAAGCGCCCACGGAAATCCAAGTGAGTATCTTCCGCCGCCATGTTGCGGTCGTATGTCCAGAGCGCCGGTGGGGGCGGTAGCGTCGCGGCCGTCGCGTTGCGACAGGCCTCCGGTCTGGCGCGCTTTTTTGACATTACACTGCTTTCGGATTCTCATCCCGTAGAGCCAATCGAGGGCGTAGAGTACTTCCCTATTCGGCCACCGTCCTTTCATTGGTTGCGACGTTACGCTCATGTGCCGAGAGAGATTGCTTTTACAAAATGTGTGCGGCGTGCACTTTTTACCTTAGGGCGGACACGCGATTTCGATTTCGTGCTTTGCCATGGTCATGCTGTCGCCGCGCTTGCCGCTGCACCGGTGCAGGCGTCTTTGGGAGTTCCTTACGGGCTCGTCACCCACGGGGACATTTTCGACCGACCAAACGGAACCTATGATCCCGTCTGACCTGGTTTTACAGAGAGTTACACCCATGGCCTATAGTAGGCGCAAACCTTGTAGTCGCCTTGTCGCCTCATATGCGTGCGCTTGCGCAGAAACGTGGTGCGGCGGAAGAACTCGATCCGAATTATTCCTAATGGAATTGATCCGAGCGAGCTCGGTCTGAGTGTGAGCTACATCCATCCCGGCCTCTGGGAATAGGCTCGCCACTCTGCGTCTTGTTCGTAGGACGCCTTTCCATCGAGAAGGGGGTCGACACCTTACTTCAGGCCTGTAACGTCTTGTGCAACGTAACATCCCATTTCAGCTTCGGCTTGTCGGTGATGGCCCGCTGCGCAACCAACTCCAGGCAATGGCAACTTCAGCTTGGCCTCAATGTCTGCTCAAGTTTCCTCGGCCATTTGCCGCGACGGGCATTGGGGAGCGAATATCGTGACCGCCACGTCGTCTGCGTGCCGTCCCGCAGCGACCCTTTCCCCACCGTGGTGCTTGAGGCCTTGCCGCCGGAAGACGCGTGATTGGCACAAACTCCGGGGGCATTCCGTTTGCCGTGGAAAACGAGAAGTCCGGTCTGATCATACGCCGAGAGGCGCCCACCAAACTTGCGGACGTGCTCGAGCGCGTTGCTCGGGACCAGCAGATCTTGGAGGCCATGGGCCGGCATGGGCATCAGGAGTGCCACAAGCGCTTCAACTGGGCGAGTCTCACGCGAGATCTAGCCAAAGCGATAGACAAAACAGTGGACAGGTGATCGCTGCGACGCCCAATGGATCCCTCTTCGATCGATCGCGAATCCTACCGTTTCCGATCTCGCGCCGTTAAGCTGTCCGAGCCTGCTGTGATAAGCAAGCGAAGCAAGCCAAGCCAAGCGCGCGGAAAACGGGTAAACAGGCGAGCGCCCGTAGAAAGTAAGTGTACGCGCGCCTCGGCTCTGTCGTACGAAGCATGCTGCCCATAAAGTAATAAAAACCCGCGTCCCGCGCCCGATCGAAAAGCCAGCCTCGAGTTGGATCCTTTATGGCCTTCACATCCTCGAGTATCTCGGTCTCATCGCGCCCCTCTCTCCTCGCTAAGCAACAGCGAAGGATCACTTCGGTCGTTTGTAGTTGCTGCACTCGATTCAGCTGCGTGATAGAGCCGTGGAGACGCGAGTTTCGTACAATACTTCGGGTGTGGCGAGACAGTCTCCAACCTCCACAAGGCGAGTCCATAGATCGAGGTCCTGAGCGACCTTGAACGCGCCGCGATAGCCGCCGACTTGTTCATAGGCACTCTTGCGGAACATGACGGCGCCATGATGAGACGGGCCGCCGATGTGTTTGAGCGAAGCCGGATGCAGCAGCTTGGTAAGCTCATGCCCGTTTTGTCGGATTTCGTATAGCGGCTTACCTTGCAAATCTACCACGCGCGTTCCGCAGGCGGTCATCACAGCAGTGGCATGAGAGCGCAAGAAAATCAGCTGTTGAGAAAACCGGCCCGGCAGGGATATGTCGCCGCCAGCATCCTGCCGAGCGATGAATTCTCCTTGGGCGAGCGCGCAGCCTCTGATGAGAGCGGCAGTGAGGCCCCTATTCTCTTGATGCAGGACGATGACCCGCGGGTCGCGAGCGGCGTAAGCTAACAGGATCTGACTGCTGCCATCGGTGGAGCCGTCGTCAATAGTGATGAGTTCGAGGTCGATGCCCTCTTGGCTCAGAACGCTGTCGAGGGTCGCCGGCAAGGTCGGGGCGCTGTTGAAGACGCTCATCACTACGGAGACATCAGGCTTGCTCATCGCTATCCTAGCATCCGTGTCTCGCCCCGGATCCGATCCAGGCGGCAGGCGAGACGCCCCGCCACTGTCCAGCCGAGCAACTTTGCGACGGCGCTATACAATCGGAAATCGAATCGTCTACCTCTGGTCGCCCCCGAGGCCTCACGGGCAAGACCGAACAACATTCGCGCATCGTCGCCGAGTCCGGCGCACCCGCACTGACGCGCCAACAGAAACAGTTCGCGAGCGAAATGTTGCATCTCAGGATTGTTGTCAGAAATGCCTGCTCGCTGAGCGTGTCCATAGATAAGGCGGTGTGCCTCAGCGCGATCACGCAGCTTTGTAAGATTGGACGATCCGTCTCGGCTAAGCTGATCGCCGTCATGATATCGGTGGTCGCTCACGAAAGCTTCGCAATAGGCAAGGCGAGTTCCGAGCGCGCCGATCCGGCAGTCGTACTCCCAGTCCTCCTCGTTCCGCAGGCTGGTCCATGGGCCGATGGATCGAGGACGGCGCGGCGATGGAGCGGTGTTGAGGTGCTCCACCAGCGCAACCGCAAAGCGGCAGGCAATATGGTCGGATGCGCTCGCCGGTGCGCTTGAATGGAACGTCGGTCGGTCGATGCCCGATCTTATAATGGCGGGTCTTGCCGTAGGCCACGCCGCATTCGGGCGCAGCGATAAGGGCGGCCACCTGCAGCTCGAATTTGCGTGGAGGAGCAGATCGTCGCTGTCGAGATACTGGATAAACTCGCCACGGGAACCTTCGAGTCCGGTCTGGCGGGCCCGGCCGGGGCCCCCATTCGCTTGCCGGATAAAGCGCACGATCTGCGGATCTTCGCTGCGAGTTCTCTCGCGACCTGCGGTGTGGCGTCCGTCGAGCCGTCGTCGACGATGAGATCTCGATCGGCCGGTAGATTTGAGCAAGCACTCTCCACCGCCTCGACCAGAAGGTCGGACCGGTTGTAGACCGGGATGACGGTGGAGACGAGGCCCGTGATCATCACTCAGGCACCAGAGCGGTTACAGCCGATGTAACGAGGGCGCAGTAATGCATCTCTAGCTCTGACATCTAATGAGCTTTACGATATCGGGTCTCGGCACAAGCATGAATGATCATCCGATCGCATCGCCCATGCCTTGATCGCGATCAGTGGCCGATCTGCATGGCGGCGGGATGGCCCCCAATGAGCTGATCTCGAGGTCTCTGCGATCCAATGACATGGCGAGTTGCCAGAATGCGTCCTCGTCCACCTCAGAATAGAGGTTCGCATGCGGCCATTCTCCCCCGGGTTCGCTATGGTCGTATTTGAGGCGTAGCAGCTCTCTGATGGTTTCGCCCACTTGCCGGCCGAACAGCCTATCGAGGCGCCCGGCGGGGAGTTTGCGTCGTGTCCGCCAGCCGGCGCGCAACCGGCAGTGGAGGTTTTGCGGCAATTTCGCTCAATCGACGCACTCCACTGCTCGATTGACGCCATCGTCGAGTAGCGATCGGCCACCAAGGCGTGGCCGCTCCGAAGCAAGCGACTGCGCAGCCCCGAATCTCGGAGTCTTACTAGGCAATCAACGGCTGCAACCGCGTCTCCTATGGGGAACATGAGACAGTTGTCGCCAGGCTCGAGGCTGCCTTCCAGGCCCGATCCGATATAGGCGCTCGTCACCACCGCGACGCCATTGGCCATGGCCTCCCACGCAATGATTGGTCCGGTCTCCCAGGCCGACGTGATCAGCAAGGCGTCCACTCGGCTGTACACCTGCTCAACCAGATCAATGCTGGCCAGCGTGCCTATAAATCGGACCCGACCCCTGTCCACAGCGTCGGAAAGCTGGCCTTTCAGCCATTCTTCATCGGGTCCACCGCCAGCAATCACCAATTCGTAAGCGACGCCGCGCTGATCGAGCTCGGCAACGATGGCTCCTACGTCCTCGAGGCGCTTTTGGGCACGCTCCAGGCGACCAACGTATGCGATCCGCAACGTACCCTCCGAGGTTCGTGGCTCGTTTGCGGCCACGCCATTCATGTCAACACCGTAGGGAGCGTAATAAATCCGATCTGGCTCCACAGACGTGCTTCTCGCCACCATCTCGCAAGCAAGCCGATTGGTGCAGACGACGGCGTCGAGAACTCCAGCGTAGTCCCCTATCGAACCGATGAAGTCGGCCTGCAACCCATGTAGAGTCATGGCGACACGTGGCGACCATTGGGACAGTACGCGAATTCGATCGACCGCCGCAGCCACGTCGCCGATGTTCACCGTCACCACAATGTCAGGCCGTGCGTGATGAAGGGCGCGGAGCAGTTGCCTTATTCGCCCTTCAGAGGTTCCGGTCCCATAGGGTATTCGCAACACCTGGTCGTCGGGATGAACATCCAAATATGCGTCAACGTCGTGGAACCGTCCTTCCACCAACCCAAGGGTGACGTTCCAATCCCGCTCACGCAGTCCGGGCACGAGATAGTCGAGCCACGCCGCAACGCCACCGAGCGGATAAGCGGAGGGGGCGATGAACAGGATGTGTTTGGCAACCGCCGACGTTCCCAGGAAATGCGCTTGGGTGCTACGCATTGCTCAAACCGCTGTCGGTTATGGGCGCCACACAGTTTGGCAGCTGCGCCGATCAGAGCCGCTGAGGGGAGCGGCGGCAGCGTACAAGCGTCAATTGCCAAGCACTTACGGAGCGCGGCGACCAGCTCTCGTACCGTGCCGGGTTGCCACGTAGTCGTGCCAACAGCGGAGCGCATTGGCCTTCATTTCCGGCAACCGGGAGCGAATTTGCTCAATGGCGGCTGAAAACCCGTCGCTGTTGTTGACGAGGACACCGCAACCATACTTTTCCAGGAAGCGGAAGCTATCCTGCCGGCTAGCGATAACGGGCACGCCCATGGCGAGGAACATGCACAGTCGGTTTGAACTTGTACCCATCAGCTGAAATTGCGGCGCAGGGTTGTTATAGACGACCACGCCGATATCGATTGCCGCAGCCTGGGCCCAGGCTTCCTGCCAATCGAGGCGTCGTTCTTCCACATAGACGCGATCGCGTGCAGAGAGATGGCTAAGGAGAAAACGCGAGAGCGGATCAACACCCAATGGCTGAAGCACGGCGTGGAGGTCGGGAATAGCTTCGAGCGCTTCGATGAGCCAGTCGGCCCCAGCGCTCAAGATTAAAACCACCCGAAGCGCCGACAACAACCGCATCGTCCGGGATACGCCAGGTGCGCCGCTGCTTGGATCGGTCGGCGGCCGCTGGAGGCTCGCGATAGCCGCCAGGATAGACGGCGAATTTATGGTCGCTGGGAAAGACCAGCGTAGTCGCGCTGTAGGTCTATACGCTCCGCTTCGTTGACGATATTCAGCCTCGCCCGTCGCATGCCGAAGCGGCAAAGCCGCTTCCAATACTCGGACCGATCGCCATAATAGCTATCCGACTTGATCTCGTCAGCGAGCGCAATGGCAGGGCGCCGATGAAGCGCAGAGAGCAAGCCGACGACGGCCAGAGGGTCCTCGCTCGTGCCGGAAAAGGCATTGTATCGACGCCACTTCGGTCGCCAAGCATTACGCAGCAGCCATCGCCGTTCCATACTCGGCGCTACGACTCGACACTGCCTGGTCCATAGCCATCGATCCGACATTCGCCCCTGGGCATAAAGGTCCACTGCGTAGCCGGGTTCCAGATAAGCGCTAATGAGGGCCTCGTTCGGTGGCGAGCACGACAGTTCGGGCATCAAAGAAAATGGGCGATCCTACGTGTCCGTGAGACCTCGCCTGGAACCTCTGTCAAAGCGCCCCGGCTTCCGAGTTCGCCGCCAGCTATGGGGATCGCGACGCGCCCTGCCGTGAGATCATTGAGGAAGGCCGATGTATAAGTGCGGAATGTTGACGGGTGCAATTCGATTCTACTGGAGGGGCGGAGCGCTTGAGAGCGCGCGAGACGCTCTACATATGCGCCTCTTCCGCCGCGAAGGAGCGACTGCATTGAAGACGTTGCAGTAACGCTGGTCGAAATATGACCGCGTGAGAGAACCGCTCGTACCATTGTGATAGCGTCGGACAGGTCTCTCAGGTCACCTTTCATCCCGAAAGCACCTTAAAAGTGGCCCAAGTTCCGGCGAGTCTTCCGCGAACAGCTTCTCCGACCGCACCGTCTTCCAGATGGAAGCCTTCGAAGACCGGGCGTCGTCGGTCGGACCAGGAACAAGCATGCCGGTTGATTGTCGATTGATGTAATCGCGCAGGATGGTGCAGGATGCTACGCGTCGTGAGAGCCCGATTTGTATAAGTGCGCGGGGTTTGCCAAAACAAAGTCCGCATCCGAGCTATGCAAACTTGACGTGGAAAAGATTGGTGAACGGGTGGCGAGTCCTTTACGGAGACCACTAGTCGTGCGGTCCATTAAAACGTCCTGTATCGGACAACCTGTAGCGTGCCAACGCAAGCAGGAAGCGTGGATCCGCTTTATACCGCCAGAGGATTTCTTTTTGCCATTGCTTATAACGGGTCCGGTTGGGGCAATAATGTCCAGTCATTATGTCCCGGCTAAACCAATAACGCAGGTACCATAAATGCTCGGCGATGACATTGCCATTTTGTGCAACGACCAAGCTAGACCAACGTGAGCGATTCAGTTGCTCCTCGAGATAAATGAATTGGCCACCCCTTGACAGGAGATACCAAAATAAAGGGTAATAAGGCTCATAGTTATTCCAGGAGATACGCGCAAGATCTAGTTCCGGCCTTTGATCAAGTACGTTATTACGATACCTAGAATCGAATACATTACTTGACCAGGACTCCCTTTGGCTCCAGGCCTCACGGAGGGCATCAAGCCTAAACAACACAAAAAATAGATTCAATGCAGCTGCGTTGTTTACACGATAAAAGTATCCACCATCTGGAATCCCCGCCGCAACGATATTCGAATTCTGCCGCATTTGTTCCACCAAACTCAATACTTCAGTTCGGTTCGCTAAGAAACAGTCTTCATCCACGTGCAATACAAATTCAGCATCCTGATCTATCACATGATCAATGAAGACAAGCGGTGACCAATTTTGCCGTCCATTAACTGTTAGCCTTCGCCATTCCGGCACAATCGTTCCAATGAGCCTGAGAATAACACTGCCATTTTGTATTAAGAGAAGTCGTTACTGCGACGTCATTTGGCATCGAATATCAGGCCCAAAGCGCTAGGACGCGACGATCATTTGCAAGTAACGCCATTTAACACTGCCCAGTTCGAAATTCAAGGCCTTGCTGCGGCTGCCTAGTGGCAGCGGTCTGCAAGAACACGCACCGTTGTCCGCATTTTTCCGCGGAATCACGGAGCAATTGTCAAGCACGACGACCTTCGTCGCCACGCCAGCGGTCGTCGCGCGAATCGCCTCGAGGCAGTGCGGCAGAAACAACGCGCTGTTCCAGCTCGTAATGCCAATAAACAAATCGGGTGTCATAGCGTTACCCGACCCGCTCCGTTACCCGTTCGAAGCTCTCGTCAACAGGCGGCATCAGATTGTCGCGCCGGAACAGCATGTCTGCCTCCATCAGCACATTATTGCCGAGGTGCCACGCCTGCATGGCCATCAAATGAAAGCCTCTCGCGCTGAGATGATGGAACACGTCTGAGAAGCGCGGCGCATTCTCATAAAGCGGCCGAATCCCGGATTCGACAAATATATGATCGACGCGGGGCAGGATCTGGGCGGCCCCGCGCAGCACGTGCATCTCGTAGCCCTGCACGTCGATCTTAAGCAGATAGATGTGGGAAATGCCCTCGGCAGCAGCGTAGGCGTCCAGAGTCGTTACAGGCACGCGAGTATGCGTCACATTACCAGTCCCCCAGCGCAATTCCTCCCAAGCGCTCTTGCGAGGGCTGAGGAGCGAATTCGATACGAGCGACTCCTCGAGCACATTCAAGATATGCTCCCCGGCCGCGTCGCCCACAGCCATCTGCACCAGGCGCACGCGGGGGTCAGAACCATAGTTCCGAAATGCCGCCTTAAACGACGGTGGGTAGGGCTCGAAGGCATGGACCTGCGCCTGCGGACACCAATCGAGCCAGCAATGGAAAAACCAGCCGCTATGGGCGCCCACGTCAACAATAATATGCGGGTCATAATTCGGCCCGATTGGCCCCAAGATTTGCCAGTCGGGGTGTAACCGCGTCTTGGGCAAGCCAAGCATTGCTTTTAGTGGCGCCTTAACTCTGCCGGGAGGCAGCCGCGCAAGTGATTAAGTATTAGACCCCCCACCGAGAACTCTCACGTCTAGCGGCCTCACACCAAACATCGGAGTCGTTGCAGTTCGCGCAGTAAAGTCTTCTCAAAAGACCGTTCATAATTCAGCTCGACAAAAGGAATATTCACCTAGCACCATCGGATTCGCCCGAAGTGAGCTTGAACCCACAGACAACTCCACCAGATCCTAGCGCTGTCGTTGAATAGCTAACAATCCGACTACGATCAGATAATACCATCGAAGGTGCTCCGCCTCGCAGAGACAAGCGCTCCTACTGGATTTTCTGCTGCACTTGCAGCCCACTCTCGAAGTGACTTAATTCGTCAACCCATCGTTCCTGCTCCTCAGCCGACACATGGCCCGGATGGTAACGAGGCCACTCCGCGTGGGCATTGGCATGGTGATAGGGCCGCCGAGAGAAATGTCGCATCCAATGTACCAACCAGCCACGCGCGGTGGCAGGCTCGCTGTAAGGCGGCCTTCTCACAATGGGTTTCGGTGGTAGTGAAACAACATTGGAGAGAGCCGAAGCCCAACCATCTACCATCTGGCTCGACGCTGAGTTCACTCAGCGCCAATCGACGGCCATTCTCAGCCATGATCGCGAAGCGCTCGCGATCAAGGCTTAAGTCCTTGAGCATACAGGCAGCCTGCTCAGGATGCCCGACGGGAAAAATCAGTGCATTTTCTTCTTGGCGAAAGACGCCTTCCCGCCGAAGTCCCCGATATTGGCTGGTGACTACCAAAACGCCATGCATCATTGCTTCCCAGGCGACGATCGGCCCTGTCTCCCAGTCTGAAGTGATAATCAATGCGTCGATTTGAGGGTAAAATTCGTGGTTGAGTTCTCCTTGGGACCTCCACCCGAGAAGAATCACTCGCCGGTCGGCGATTTGGCGTTTCAATCGCTCTGATAGTAAGTGCGCACCATCGCCGTCGCCGGCGATCCGCAATTGGTAGTCCACATTCAACAACTCCAACGCTTCGCAAAAAGTGGCCAGATCCGAAATTCGCTTTTGCTCCTCTACCAATTTACCGCAGAAACCCAAACGCAGAGGTCCATCGCGATTGCGGGACGTTCCTGTTGTGATCGGTAGTGCGGCGCCGCATCGAACATGAAAAAGCCTGTCGCTGGGCCATTGCAGGAAGTGGCCGAGCGCATCCAGGAACAATCGACTTGACCGAAATCACGGCATCAATCCGATCACCATATTCCTTGATGGCGCGGAAAACCCAGATTCCGTCTTCATGCACGGGATAGGCAACGCGGATCGCCTGACCAGCCAGGCGACGCGCCGACACCGCACCCAGCACCTCGTGGAGCATGACGGGAACAACAATGTCTGGTTGTTCCCTACGGAGCAGCAACTCGATTGCGTGCCAACGACCCTGCGCCACGCCAGATGTCCCATCAAGAATTCGCACCGGAAGCGTGAAAAGCTCCGGATAGGTCGCCAGATATTGATCCGAGATCGTGAAATCGATGCCCCTTGGCCAGAGCCAGTATTACTTCAAAGCCCCGCTGCTGGAGACCGGGCAGTAGGTCGGCCATCCATCGTTCAACGCCGCCCTGAATTGGACATGTCTTGGAACAGAAGAGGACTTTCATGTGGCTTCGATGGCACGGGTCAGCGAAACGCTTGGAGCATCACGGAACCAGCACAGACACATGCTCGTGCACATTGAGGTGCCCTGCGGGACGGCTTCACACCCCATATGAGCCACAATTCTTTTCAGCGGTTGGGCACAGCGCATTTTTGGTAGCGAGCTAGCCAGGCCGAGCCGGCACTCTTCGACAGTGCGAGATGTTTAAGAATGAATATAGCTTGCACCCCAGCATCTCCGGATAGGTTCAAGTTCATCAAGTATGTTGCAAATCCGCTCCACGTAATCCTTAGCCGTGCGTGCGGCAACTCGCTCCCGACCTCGCCGGATGAGTTCGGCACGGAGCGGTTCGTTGTCGCGTATCCGGCGGATGGCCTCAGCGATCTCCGTCGGATCGGTGGGATCAAACAAGATGGCCGCGTCCCCAAGCTGCTCATCGGCACCCGGAACTCTCGCCGCAGCCACAGGACATCCGGTTGCGAAGGCCTCCAGCGGCGGAAGATTGTCCGGCCCGAAGAAGCTTGGGAAAACAAGAGCAACTGCCTGGCGATAAAGACCCACCAGATCCTCGCGCGAGACGAAACCCAAAATATGAACTTGCTGCACAAGTCCAAGTCGCTGAGCTGTTTCCTTTACGTAGTGAAGATTTCCCTGGTCGCTTCCGGTAAGCACCAGCTCTAATGGATCGTCTGAATTGGCGTTAAGTAGCTGAAGGGCCAACAAGAGATTGGCATGATTCTTGTGTGGCCAAAACTGCGCCGGATAAAAGATGAATGGATTGTTTATGCCATATTTCGTGTGAGCGTTGAAAAACTTGCCTGCGGAAGCGTCATGAAAAAGATCGTCCGCAGGAAATGGCACTACATGCACGTTCTCCGGATTGACGCCGTAAAGGGATGTAATTTCTTTTTTTCCCGCCTGCGTACCGGTTAGGACGCGCGCTGCTCTAAGTAGGATTCTTTGATAGTATCGCTCGCGATTTTCCCAACCCTCGAAACGATTAATGCTGATAAATGGGCAGTCCGTTGTACTTACCTCCGGAAAATACGGTTGCCTGCGATGCTCCACGTCCCAAACAGTGATAATGTGGGGCACACTAACGGGCATACTCCTATAAGGCTCGAGGAACCAAAGCTACATCAATTGCGGAATCGCGAATGAAGGATTCCACTGCCCGCTTCAGTTGCTCTTCTAATGAGATCGTTACGGGCCTCCGCCGAATTCGATGGCCCCAAAACCGCGCGATCGGTCCCAAAACACTATGAGAGCTGACTGAGCGGCGTATTTTTCGGTAGAGCGAAACCGGCGCTTCTGCAGTAGGATGAGCAATTGGATCGAATAAAATAAAACTATGCTTAGTGGATAGGGCGTTTAGCGCGTTGATAACCCCTGTACAAAGAGTGTGAGAACCGCCGTCTTCAGCCGGTACGGCTCTTACGAACAAACCTACACGCATTCGTATTTCCGTTAGCGTTATATTGTGTGGAGGAAGATGCTTATCGAATAATAGCTGATTTTCGAAGAAATCTGGTCATCGCAACGAATCGTGGATGGCGGCCAACCAGCCTGAGCTTCGGTCAATGCGACACCCGCTTGGAAGATAAAATCCGCGCCACGCCAAACGCTCCGCATTCGGATGGTCTTCATCTGCAAAAAACCATTTTTCGGAATACGGGCTGTTCATGCAAAGGTCGGTCGCCAGCCGCCGCATGGCCTCCTGCGCTTCGACGATCCTTGGAGGTCGAACTCGGAGGGCAGTGCTCGTTTTAAAAATATTACCCCTCAAAAATATTACCCTCAAAAATAGTCGTGCTCAAAATGGTTCCTGAGAAAGGATTAGCAGGAAGCTTATCTGGGTGAGGCCCTTTCGGTAGCGCGCACCAGAAAAAGCTGGTACCCATCGCCTAAGTTTGACTGCAAGGCGGCAATCTTTGTGTTGGCAAGGGCGATCTTGTAGTTGATGAACGCCTTCAGAATGCGCAGCCGCCACAATAATAAGCGTTGCCTACCCTGCTCGCGGACGATATCAGCACGGTGATCGCGGACCAGTTCACACACCCCCTCGAATTCCTTCTTGCTGTTGTTGCTCATCCGGGTCGGACTGTCGTGCGCGTGATATATGGTCACGACCGCGCCCGAATGCAGAACATGAAAGCGCTTCCCGATTTCCAGGACGATCTCATCGTCCGTGTTGAATGGGTTGGTGACCGGAAAACGGGATAGACAATCCCTTCCAAGCATCATGGTGCTCGTCTGGCAAAGGCACAGCTCCTTGCAAAGATAGGGGAAGATGTAGCCTTGTAGTCTGGGAACTTGCTCCTCTCGTGATCTCCATAGACAAGCTGGGGTCTCACGCCGGTTGCTTTCTCGTATTCGCTTGCGGCGACAATCCTGGCTTCGATCGAATTGGGGGTAAGCTCATCGTCGGCGTCCAGCAGCGCCACCCAGTCCGAAACCGCTTGCTTAAGCCTAACCTCAGCGCGGCCAGGTGGCCTTCGTTCTTTTGCAGCCTGAAGTACCTGATCCGCGGATCCCGGATCATTAGATCGCGAACCACGGCCTCGGTGTTGTCGGACGAACAATCGTCGACAACGATGATCTCGCTCACCGGCAAGGATTGTGTCTTGGCAACTGTTGACCGACTCGAGCGATACACCACGCCATATTATAGGTAGGAATAACAACCGTCACGGATGAGTAATTATTCATTCACGCGCTGTTCATAGATGGCCGTTCAGAGCTCTTTGCGGACGCGGTTTGCTCAAGGCTTTGGTTTTTGCACCCGCAACGTTCTAAAGACCGCACCTACGGATTACCCTCGTTTTCGAATGGCTCCCATTCATGACACTCCTCGAGTTGTGCGCGAGTGATGGCACCGGATATCCGATCCCCGTGGATCGTAAGGATTAGCGTTCCAACCGCAGCAGGTGCGGGCATAAGCGGCCGGCGTCGTGCGCACACACATCGATACGAATGGTCACCGTCCAATATTAGCAGGTGGAGCTTGGCGGAAAAAGTATGTAGCGCTTTCTGCGAAGTCGCCCGTATAAAGGCGCGCCTTCGCGCCATAGAGGGCGAGGTTCATTCGGAGTGGTCTATATTGCGATGCGCCCTCTAAAACCCAACGCCTGATAGCCTGAGAGGGACTCTGACCAGCAATTCTTCGGCACCGGATAAGTCACAAGGGTGGTCACAAATCAATCTATCAAGCGCGACGAGCGGCGCTCATGATCGCCGCGGAAATTCCGACAGTTATGATGCGATTTCCACGATCGTCGCGCCTCTCGGAGGCGATCGGGTGTATCTCGTAGAATCCTGTTTTTATCTTCTTTTAATAGATAGCCCCTGAGCTCTTTGAGCGGATTTCCGTAGGCAGGTTGAGCCGATCCGAACTCCGTTTGAGAGCCTCCCGCACCAAAGGAGTAATCTCTCCGACGCGCGCTCTAAATCGAACCGACCACGCAATCTCGAAAGGGAAAAAGCCAACATCAGTGCAGTTCCGAACGGGGGAGATATGGACCGCTCCGTCCCACTCAGCTTAGACCGCCCACTGTGGAGCCAATACATCGAGGTGGCAGATGTGCCTTTGTCAAGTAACACGTTGTCCGTCAAGTCGTGCCGTTGCAGCCCAGAGGTTAGCGTCCCTGAAGAGGTTGTTGATTGGGAATCAGATCTTCCAACTTCGCCCTCGCTTGGATGTGGATCGGCTCCGGCCCAAGTCTCGGCTGTGGATGCCAGAAACCAATTCCCGTCGGGCATTCATCAAACTATTCCGCAGGTTACCGTGAGATCCGGCAGCTCAGTTCACTAACGACGCGATTATGGGCGCCGGCACCGTGAGATCTTTAGTGTTGTTGGCTCTGCCGCCTCGACCCCAATAATCTGGATATTTTCAACGAGCAGCTTGCTCCGTTCGTTTGAAAACGGGCGATGGTTCCACAAGCCCGATACATTTTTAATCATCTTGGTATCCGTCGCGAAATTCTGTACGGCCATCCTCCCTCCAAGCATCATTGGTGTAACAGATGCAGCGGCGGCAAAGCGTCTGAATGGCCTCAAGTTGTGGCTCACAAAATCGTCGCCCCTCCCCCACTTGCAACCTCACGCATTTTGCCGAGACATTTTTCTGGAACTTGCATCGCCCACGGCCAGCACCTCGTCGACGATGAGATTTCCGGCTCCAGATGCGCCGCCACCGCAAAGGCCAGCCGCACATACATGCCCGAGCTGTAGCGCTTGACCGGCGTGTCGAGAAACTTCTCGACCTCGGCGAAGGCGACGATCTCGTCGAACTTGCGCTTGATCTCCGCCCGGGTCATGCCGAGGATGGCGCCGTTGAGAAAGATGTTCTCCCGGCCGGTCAGCTCCGGGTGGAAGCCGGTGCCGACCTCCAGCAGCGACGCCACGCGGCCGCGAATTCGGATCTCGCCCGCTGGTCGGCTCGGTGATGCGGCTGAGGATCTTGAGCAGCGTGCTCTTGCCCGCCCCGTTGCGGCCGATGATGCCGACGACCTCGCCCGGCTGGACGGAGAAGGAGACGTCCTTGAGCGCCCAGAACTCGGACTCATCGACTGGGTATCTGTGCAGTCATCAGCCTTGCCATTGCTCCGGCGGCGCCGGAACAATCGCTCAACCTCCTCGCGCAGCGTGCGGGCGTTGAACTGCCCGAGCCGATAGCGCTTGGAGACGTTCTCAACCTCGATGATGGGGCGGGTCATGGGGTCAAGGATGGATCTCTCGACTCGCTCAGACCGTATCCACGAACGTCTTCTCAACCTTGTTGAAGACGAGCACGCCGAAAGCAAGGAACAGCACCGTCATGGCGAGAGAGACGGCAAGGTAGGACGGAACGAC
Source organism: uncultured Alphaproteobacteria bacterium (assembly GCA_963804705.1). Lineage (GTDB taxonomy): Bacteria > Pseudomonadota > Alphaproteobacteria > Rhizobiales > Methyloligellaceae > Methyloceanibacter. The sequence continues at coordinate 163,145 of CAWDRM010000016.1, read as the reverse complement.
GACGCCCTGTCCGAGCAACATATATTTGATGGTCTCGACCGGCATGGTCATGGGATTGAGGACTGCGAGCCACCGCCATCTCTCCGGGATCTGCGATAGAGGATAGATCACGGGCGTGGCATACATCCAGATCTGGATGATGAAGCCACTCAAAAACGATGAAGTCGCGGTACTTTGCCGTGAGCGCCGAGAGCCAGAGACCGACGCCGAGGCTGAGCGCTGCGATCTGTAGCACCACCAATGGCAAAAAGACGATCGCGCCGCTAAAGCCGAAGGATGCGCCGGCGGCGGTGAAGAATTTAAAGTAGATCCAGAAGCAGAGAAAGGTGCCAAGCTGCAGGGCGAAGGCCAGCAGATTGGAGATGACCGCGGACAGCGGCACGACCAAGCGCGGAAAATACACCTTGCCGAAGAGGCCGGCGTTGGCGACGAGCGTGCCCGAGGCGTTCTGGAAGGTCTGGGCGAAGTAGTTCCAGCCGAGCAGACCGGCGAGGTAAAAAAGCATGGGCGGCAGTCCGTCGGTCGGAATCTTGGCGATATTGCCAAAGATCACCGTAAAGACGACCGTCGTGAGTAGCGGCTGTAAAATAAACCACGCGGGCCCAAGGACCGTCTGCTTATATTTGGCGACGAAGTCGCGATGCACCAGCAGAAACAGAAGGTCGCGATAGCGCCAGACATCCATCAAATTCAGGTTGAACCATCCGCGGGTAGGCCGGATCACCAACTCGTAGTCGGAAGGAATGTGAGACACGGGCAAACCTTTAGCGCTGCAAGAGATAGGCGACGCCCCACGTGGATGGAGAAGGCGGCTCGCCGGTGAGAAACTCTTCGGAAGCTTTCAGCCGCATCCCGCAGCTCTGCGCGAGCAGTTCCACCTCAGTGGGAAACAGATATCGCATCAGGTGCTCTTCGCTGAACCGGGCAATCTCCCCGCACGACCGGTCCTCGCATTCCATTTCGTACACGACTTTGACGGTGCTGCTGCTCGTATCCAGCTCCGGGCGGGCGGTGCGCTTCACGCGATAGCGGTTGTCGGCGACCTCCTTGATTCGTTCCGACGGCCGTTGCGCGAGGACGGCCGGTCCGTGCCAAACGTCGAACAGGAACAACCCGCCTGGCGCGAGATGGCCTGCGGCAGCTTCGAAACGCCCCACGCAGCGCTTGATTGCTCGTCTGATAGCTCATCACATGAAACAACGCCACGACCGCATCAAAGGTACGGTCCAGGCTGGCCTCGCAAATGTCGCCAACCTCGCAGCTGAAGGACCCTTGGCGTTAGACGATTGGCGCTCATTGGCCGTGTGCGCGATGGAGACCATGTCGCGGCTTTGCTCGATGCCGTGCACGTCAAAACCCATGGCAGCAAGGAGACGGCCATGGCGCCCGGTGCCGGAACCAAACTCAAGCAGCGACTTTGCTCCGGGAAGAATGCGATCGGATTGTCTTGGCAACGTACTCGGCTTCCGCTGCGTAATCTTTGTCCCGATAAAGCAGGTCGTAGAAGGCGGAATATTTCTCGAAATTGGACATGCGCTCGCGATGTGCACGCCGGTGCCTATCCAATCTACAGCTTCAGCAAGGCGGGAACCTTCCCCACAAAGCGGGTCTTGTCCTGATCGCCCGCATAAGGACCTTGCTTGACCTCGATCATCTCGAGCTCCTCCAGCACCTCAAAGCCGTGCCCACCCTTGATGAGCAGGATGACATCGCCGGCCTTCAGCTCGCGGCTTTCGAGATAGTGCTGTTGGTCATCGAAGAAGTCTACGCGCAGACGGCCGCGCTTGATGAAGAGCGTCTCCTGAGTGTAGGTGACCGTACGCGGAACTGGATTGTGAAAATGGGCGTCGATCAGCTTGCCGGCGGGATGCTGCATGTATGCCAGTTGCTGAGACAGGTCGTTGGGCGTGAAGAAGCTGATGCCGGGCTTTGAGTACTCGTCGCGCAGAATAAGGGCGAGCATTTCGCCGTTGTGCTTGATCTGCTCTATCACATGTCTCCATCGAACTTAATCGGCCGCTTAAGGGTCAAGTCAGTATTTCGCGAAGTGCCTTGGCCGCCAGCTCGGCTTGATCGCGTGTGAGGGCCACCCCGCTCGGAATATAGAAACCGCGACGCGCGATGCGCTCAGCCACTGGGCATGAGATGTCGGAGAAGAGACCCATTTTGCGGAACACCGGCTGCTCATGCATCGGCCAAAAAAAAGGGCGCGTGCCAATGCCTTTTGCTCGCATGCGGTCCATTGCCTCCTCGGCGTCGAACGGCACTGAGTCCTTGAGCACGACACCATAGACCCAATAGATATTCTCCGCATAGTCAGTCCGCGCCGGCAGGCGCTCAATTTCGTCAACATCGGCCAACAGTTCATCATACCAGGCGCCGATCTGACGTTTCTTCTCTAATGTCTGGGGAGTCGCTCCAGCTGCGCCACGCCGACCGCGGCCTGCAGATTGCTCATGCGAAAGTTCCAGCCCAGCTCTTCATGGACAAATCGGCGTTCTTTGCCAAAGCAGAGATTGCGCAGAGCGCGGCATTTTTCGGCCAAGGCATCATCCGAAACGAGGACCATGCCCCCCTCGCCGGTCGTGACATGCTTGTTCGGATAAAAACTGAACGTTGCCACATCACCGAACGAGCCGACCTTATGGCGTGAACCGGATTTGCTGCAATAAAGCTGCCCGATTTGCTCAGCACCATCCTCGATGATTTTTAGTCCATACTTCTCGAGCAATATCCATCACAGGATCCATGTCGACCGGCAGTCCGTAGATATGAACCACCATGATGGCCTTGGTGCGAGGCGTGATTTTCGGACTCGATTTGGTCAGGGTTCATGTTCCAAGTGAGCGGCTCACAGTCCACAACGACTGGCGTGGCGCCGGCTCGCGTAATCGCCGCCGCGCACGAAATGATGGTGAAGGTCGGAAGTATCACCTCGTCTCCAGGGCCAATGCCTAGCGCCACGACCGCGACGTCAAGCGCCGCCGAACCATTCGCAACGGCGATTCCGTGACGCTGCCCTCCTACCTCTGCCATGCCCTCCTCAAGCCTACGGACAAACGGGCCCTCGGATGAAACCCAGCCTGATTCGATGCATTCGGCGAGATACTTCGCCTCATTGCCGCAAAACAGTGGTTCGTTGACGGGGATCATACGAAGTTAAGCAGACGATGGCCTTGAGTGACTAAGTGCATGACGAACACGAGGCATACGCCGCACATCACAGCAAGCGTAGGCGAAGTGCCGGGATTGACATCCGGGAGGCCTTGTCGAACAGGGTCGAGCGCCACCGTTGGCCTTGCATCCTTCTGAGCGAATGTCACTTGCAAGTGCCTCCAAAAGAAGCGCGGCATCCACCAAGAACCCAGTGATTTCCTCCTGGGACGTAGGTCGCTGGTCATCATGCCAAGAAGAGGCACATCACCTTTATGCGGCGATGCCGCGGGTCGCAAACTGCTCATCGAAAGCTTGCCAGAAGACGTCGTCGGCTCTTGCAAGCGAATAGTCCCGGATTACCTTCTCGCGCGCACCTGCACCCAGTCGCTGCCGCAGCTTGGGGTCTCGGAGGACACGGAGAATGGCATCGGCCATCTCCGCTGCATCTGAGTCGACCAGAAATCCGGTTTCATCGTCCAAAACGAACTCCTCGGGCCCACCGCAACGAGTCGAGACGACGGGACATCCACAGGCCATCGCTTCAAGGGCGGCGATGCAAAGCCCCTCCTGATGCGAAGGGATCACGAATAGATCAAGTGTTCTTAGCTTGTCGCGCAGTGTCTCGGTTGGGACATAACCGCAGAATTCGACGGCGTCGCCGATATTGAGTTCTTGTATCCGGCGGCGCAGCTTCGGACTCGGCTCGCCGCCGATCAGAACCACGCTCAGCGCGTGACCTCCCCGCCTGAGATAGTGCAGAGCACCAAGCAGTAACTCCAGATTCTTGCGCGGATCGTCGAGACGTCCAGAGAAGCCGATGCGTCCACTGAGCCGTATGTTGGGTGCTGGGCTGAAAAAATCCGTATCGACAGGCATCGGCAGCACGTCTCTTACGACAGGCGTTCCCGCGATGCCATCAAGTAGGCGCCGAGTGTAGTGGCTGAGAGCCAACACTGAGCCGCTTCTCAGAAGCGACCGTTCCAGACGGCAGGCAACCGGACTCACAATGCCGCGGTCAACTACTTTGCGGCCCGCAGAAAACTGCTTCACGCGATCCTGGCGGTCCTCATGCCAGCCGCTAGCGATCCAGGCGACGAAGGGGCGCCCGGTTTGATAATAGGGAAGACTGGCAAGAGCGTTTCCAGCCACCGTGAGATAAGCGCAACAGCTATCCATTACGCGCTTCCAAGCTGCCGTTGTGAGGTAGTGCGTGAATTCCAGCTCGGGCAGCCAGGCACCGATGGCATGCGTCTCGCAACCATCGAGCGCAAGTCTAAGCTCACTTCTGGCAGCTTGCCGATGCAGCAATCGAAAACTCGGTACCGATAGGTGTGGCGAAACTGAGTAAGGTTCGTAATGGGCGAGAACCGGCTCGTAGCCGCGTCTGCACAGTGTGCGCGCTATGAAGCGCGCCATAGTGGGAATGCCGCCGCTCTCCGGCGCAATAGTCGATATCAGGACTCGACCGGCCCCGCGTGACGCCCCCGACAAGCCATACATCAGGCCGCAGCCGCCAAACTAGTGCCATTAGGGGCAAAGTGCGATAGGACAGCGAGCGCCCAGCGCCGCGACCAATGGGTCTGAACTGGCAGCTTTGCGCGGCCCGCAGCTTCCTGCAAGGCCTTGCTTCGCACCAACCATTCATTGATCGGCGTGAGGAAGCCGGTCTTAGGCCGCCGGATGACTGCTTCAGGCAGCCTCGGGCGCGGCGCATGCGCGAGCCACGTCTTGCCTGGAGCCCGCTCGGGAGCGACCAGCAGGGGTGCAAGCGTTTCCAGAAGCGTCCTGTCGACAAGGGGAACCCGCACCTCGAGCGAATGGGCCATGCTGGCCCAGTCGGTATCCCGCAGAAGCTGATTGCGCAGATAGAGTGAGGCTTCAAGCGCGGCCACCCGCGCAAAGGGATGCCCAGGATCGGGCGACAGCGCCCCCGCGATATGGGCAAGGGGATCGAGTGTGGCGAGACCCTCTTGGGTCAGCTCCTCACCAAGCAACCTAGGAAGCTCCCAGGGCATGAACAGCCCGCGGCGCAACAGATAGGCTCCAGGATAGCTGCCACCATATTCTATCAGGCCTGCGGCCTTGCCGTGCTTGGGTTTGATAAATTGCCCCAACATCCCATAGGCACGACGGAATGCGAGCCCAAGGCCAGGAAGCTGACTGGGCAAGCGCAACGCGCTCACCCAACGAGGAATATCGCGGAAGGATGGGTAACCGCCAAACAACTCATCGCCACCAAGACCAGAGAGTACGACCTTTAATCCGCGTTCACGCGCAGCCTTGCTCACAAACCAGGTATTGACACCGTCAATAGTTGGCTGGTCCATCGCGGAAAAAATACGCGGCAGATCATCCTCAAACTCCGCCTCGTTTACCACGCGGACGGAATGATCCGTGGCAAAAACGCGCGCGACCTCAGTGGCGAGCGGCGCTTCATCGTTGAGATGACCCCGAAACTCTTCAAAAGCGACATTCACCGTACTAACCGGAATCGCACTTGGCCGCATGACCTCTGCTGCGAGAGCCGCCACCGCTCCCGAGTCAATCCCCGCGGAGAGAAACACGCCGACCGGCACGTCCGCCACCAAGTGATGGCGGACGCTGTCACGGAGTGCCTCGCGCACAATGACGTCACCGTGGCAAGCAGCATCTTCCTCGGGGTGATTCACGGCGTCGACGAGAACGCGGCCAATCTCGAAATAAGGCTTCGGCTCGCCACGGCCGCCTTCACCAATCCAAAGCGCGCAGCCGGCGGGGAGAGCACTCACCTGCTTCTTGATAGTGAAGGGCTCCGGGACGCTGCCGAACAGACAGAAGCCTGTAAGCGCTGCCGGATCGAGTGCGGAGCCAATACGCCCTCCCGCAATCAACGCCTTCACCTGAGAGGCAAAGCGCAGAGTTCGTCCATCATCCGAATAGTAAAGCGGCTTGATGCCATATGGATCGCGAGCGAGTAGAAGCTTCTGTTTCGCAGAATCCCAGAGAGCGAACGCAAACATTCCGCGCAGGTCTTGCAACATGCTCTCCCCCTTTTCCGCATAGAGCTCCAACAAAATCTCTGTATCGGATTGGGTACGGAAAACATGTCCCTTGGTCTCGAGTTCCGCGCGCAAGGTACGGTAGTTGTAAATCTCTCCATTGAACGTGACGACGAGCCTACCATCGGCGCTCTGCATTGGCTGGAACCCGCGACTAGAGAGGTCGATGATTGAGAGACGCCTATGGCCTAATCCAATCCGTCCGTCCCCGGAAAGCCACTCGCCGAGTCCGTCCGGCCCGCGAACTGCCATATGGTCGCGGATGCGACGGAGTTCCTCGTGATCAATCTCAGGCGCGTTGGCCCGATAAGCGTAGATGCCAACTATACCGCACACGGTCCGCGCCCCTTCTTTTGGGCAAAACAGAAATCATGCAAATGAGACACACTCAAGCTACCGCACACCGGGTGATTGCCCCAGTGCCCTGTTTCAGAATGTTCACCGGCCGGCATTTCGTGCCTATCAGCCAGTAATCTTCAGCGTCGGTGGCGCTTTTCTTTTTATAAAAAAAATTGCTCGGAGGCTCGGCGTCCAAATAATCGTTTAGGCCGCTTCTTGCGCGCCCAAAGGATCCTGTCTGACGGATGCCATGCATTCGCCTTCCAGAGGTGAGTTTGTTCTCACTTCTTCCCGCCTTGCATGCGCGGCTTTCACGGCAAACCCATTTGCCCGGTCGCCAGACATCACAATTGCAAGCGTGCGCAGCAGGATTTGTGATGTCCAGCCATATGGATGCATTCATAATATACCAGATGTCGAGCACGGCCTTATCTTCAGCGGGAATCTCGCGTCCGCCATTGATTTGCGCCCAGCCTGTCAGTCCCGGCCGTACCAACAATCGCGAGTGCCGCCCAAGCGGCTGATCGACTGGAAGAAGCGGTCGAGGGCCTACGAAGGACATCTCACCGACAAGGATATTGTAAAGCTGTGGCAATTCGTCGAGCCGGCTTCGCCGTAAGAAACGGCCGATTCTCGAGGAGCGCAACTCATCGGGGATCCGATTTCCCTCGCGCATCATGGCCTGGATGCATGGTGCGGAACTTAAATAACTTGAAGGGGCGGCCATGCTGTCCCGGCCGCTGCTGCCAAAAAACTACCGGCAAGCCTACGTCCATCGCGACCATTAGGGCCACAAGCGCCAGAAAGGGCCAAAGGACTAGGACGAGACAGATTACTGAAGCGAGATCGATCATGCGCTTCACAGAGGTGTAACCGCGGCGCGATACGGGCCTGTCATCATCTATGCTGGCGGGTGGCAGTAACTCCGTTTCCATAGTGGCGTTAACACCGACTCGCTCGCCCGTTTCGCTTCCACGCCAGCCAAGAGTTTCGAGCAACCATTCGACCCTTATCGCCGAGGTACGCTCCAGCTCCAAAAGCGCTTCTTGCGCAATTCTAGAAAGTTGTTCGAAGGCTTGCATCACCACAATTCGATCAACCGTAATTCCGTGTAATTCTAGCTGGGCAAGGACCGGCGATAGGTCCTCAGGCGCACCCAACACTTTGTATTGACGCATGAAGCGTCCGTGCAGCCCTCGCCCGCGAGAGAGGATGCCGACCACGGTGATTTTTCCCGAAGCAAACTCGGCAGCTGAGGACAAGTAAAGCTCGGTCAAATCGTTGACGCCGACGACTAGCACTTGCTGCACGACCGTGAGCGCGTCGATTGATGTCCGTGACTTATCGCTCCGCTCCCGCCACAGGCGAACCGCGGTACAGAGTCCCGATCAGGGCCGCGACAAGCACGAGCCATTGAATAACCGGCACGGAACGTGCGACATCTTCAAGTCGATTGAATGCGAATCCTGCCATGAGCGCCAAAAGCAAGGCTATGGTAACAGCAGCCATGAGATGCAACGCGTCGAGGAGAGACGTATAGCGCCATACCGTTCGGTGCAGTCGCGCCACGGTAAATACGACACCCCCACACGCGACAGAAATCAGCGCGTATGGAATAATGGCCTGAATTCTTGGGACTGACGGGACGAAGTTATCGCGGATGAGTAATGCTAGGAATGCCGATAGCGCAACCCAAACAAGGTCGATACCTAGCCGCACGTAATTTCGCATATTGCCCCCCGTTTTTCTGGATGATCGCCCCGCTCCCTAAATCATCCAGAACGTCAGGAATGCTTAATTCTTTATCTCTCGAGCGGTCAAGGTCAAGGGACAAGCATCCCACAACCTTAGATTGCACCAGATCACGAGGGATTTTTTGAGGGGACGACGACGGACTCATTGACGATCTTCAAATTGTCGTACCAGACCGTCCCGGACATGAACTGTTCGGATGCCGAGCGCGCGCCGGAAGCTAGCGTCACATACTGAGCCGGGCAATTAGCATTTGGGACGGTGAAAGAGACCTCAAGATCCTGCCACGCCGAATCCCGCCCCGAGACCAACGAGCTTTCGCCGAGGGGACTGCCTTCCGCACCTGCGCAGGTGATACGCCACTGCAGGCCACGCTGGCTGACAATGTCGGCTTGGTACCCCCCTCGAAATTGGTAGCTACCGGGGGGCAATATGATCAGCTGCGTCACACCCGAGAAATCTACGCGTCCAGGCCCAAACTCGATATGAAGCGCGCGCTCATTCTCTCTATCGGGAGGCACGGCAATTTCTATGGTGGCACCCGGCTTGTCGGTCCACACCCAATCGAACGGCACCCCAGAAGGAGCCGCCTCGAAGCCGCCGTTGAACAAGTTACCGACTTTGTTCAACTGTTCAGCGGGCAAGAACTGGAGCCACGTGTAATAGGCTAGATCATAAAGTTTGCGATCAACTAGAAAGTTGAGATAGCTACGAAGCTCTGTGGCCGTTGGCGGTGCCGCCGTATCCTTGAGGCTCAAAAAGATCGCAAGGGGCGTGCGCGCATCTGAAATGTTGTTGGGGAGGCTTACGAAAAAACCCTGTCTCCAGGCTGGATTATTTGCAAGTAGCTTCTTGAGTTCAGTAGCCGCGTCCTGTTTTTCTGCAATATTTCCCAGTATCGGCATCACGTAGCTTCCCGTGCGCTGGGTCGTCTTAAGCAACACGACGGCGTATCCTAATGCCGCCTTGTAGTTTTGAACTTTATAGCTCTTCTGCATCATCCAGTAGACAGCCTCGCTCGCGAAAAGCGAGCGCCGAACTGCTGCGTGCATGAAGGTCTCGGCTCGCGTGTCGTCCGAGGCCTGTACAGAGAGCTGTCCGAGAATCTGGAAAGCGCGCGCATTTAAAGGATCCTCAACCAGCGCTCGTTCTGCCAAGGACCGGACCTCATCACGCGTTTGAGTACGCGATCCGTCGGAGGGGGCGGAAAGCGGAGAGTTTTGGCCGGCAGTATCAAAGCTCTGCTGGCTTTGGACCTCTGCGGGGCGAGTGTCTTCGTTCACCGCTTTGGAGTTGGTAGCAGGCTCAACTTTTTTTGGGTCGAGGTCGCGGAGCTTTTTTTCCGCTAGGTTCAGCAGCGCCGTAGCTTGGGTCGCTCGGAGACGGATGGCCTTTTCTGGCGAGGCTTCGGCAAGATAAGCCGCGACCCCTCTCGTGACGACCCCCCAGACCAGAAACACGCCAAGGGCGACAAGGATGATGAGTCGAATGCGCACGTTGGCCGAACTCCACAACCGATCATACCAGCCGGGGGGCCGTAGAGCCCGCGCGGCGTAATTCTTGCTTGTTACCTCCGATATGCGGACCTACCAAACAGCAAAACGAGAATCCTGCGTAGCAATCCTGGGTAGGGATTGCTTGGCTGACCCAAACCTTCATACCTGGGGTACTGCGCTCCGCTCCGAACATAGCGCCTAACCAAAGCCTTCTTTGATGACGCCCGCGTCGACGTGCGTGCGGCCGACTTCTCGGCCCACGCTAAGCGTTGCGCTCGATCGTAGGCGGCGCGGCGCTCAGGCGTCTTGAGATCACTCCAAGCACGCGTCACTCGAGCAGCAAAGACCGATCGCAAGTCACGGCGATCAATGTCAGGATGCAACCACTGCAACAGCAGGGTCATATTGCGCCTAAGTTCTGGGTAGGGTGCCCCGCGGGTCGCACCGAGCACACGATAGCTGTCGGCATCGGCATGAAGGAGGACCTGCTCTAGAAAGAAGGCGGCTGCTTCGCGGACCATTTCACGGGAACGACCTATAGACGTTGACGCCTGGGTTGTTACCTCCGCATCACCGGCCGCTATACGCAGCAGAATAAGGAGACCCTCGGGGAGAGGACCCGCTCTGATGAGCGCTGCTTGCGAAGGGAGGTGCAAGAGATTCATGGCAGCTCTTAATGCCGGTACACATCCCATCAGACGTTCTCATGGGCATCGGTCAGTTGTGGCTGCGACTCTCTGGTATGTGCGTCGCTGATGGATAGGCCGCGCGGACTTGATGGAGCTCGGTAGCCGTAGCCGTAGCCATAGTCCCCACCATATCCATAGCCGGCAGCCCTCGCATCATAACCGGACAGCACTACCCCGATGACGGATCCCCGCGACAGTTGAAGACGCCTTAGCGCACCGCGGATGAGTCTCTTTCGTGTTTTGCCCGCGCCGACCACAAACAGTGTTCCTGACGCGGCACTAGACAAGAGGAGTGCATCAGCGAGGCCCATAACGGGAGGTCCATCGATGACGATAAGATCAAAAACCTCAGAGCCTATCGACAGTAATGAGACGAGGCGAGCGCTCCCCAACAGGTCCGCAGCATTTGGGGGGAGCGGACCAGAGGCCATGAAGGCAAGATTATTAGCCTCTATCTTCTGCATTGCCTCAGGTGGCGTGCTGATTCCCGTGAGGTAGTTGCTCAACCCAACCGCATTATCGCGACCGAGTTTTGTATGCAGCGAGGGATTGCGCAGATCCGCATCGACCAACAGAACTCTGCGACCCAAATTAGCAAAATGCCTCGCAATGGCCAACGAAGTGAAAGATTTTCCTTCAGCGGGACCAGCACTTGTGATCACCAAGCTCTTAGGCAGGCCGTTTTCCGTCGCAAATTGTAGCGCTGTGCACAACGAGCGATAAGCTTCAGCAAGTGCGGATCGGGGATCATTGAATTCCTGATCCACGTTAGCGGCCTTTGGAATAATCCCGAGCGGCGTAAGCCCGGTAATCTCCTCAACTTGATCGGGCGAGTGTATTTTGTCATTAAGCTTCTCAAGCCCATAGGCGGTGGCCACACCAAGCCCAAGACCAAGAGCAAGCGCCTTGAGGAGGCTCTGCAACAACGCTGTCGAGGACGCAAACCCGGCGATGCTCGGTCGACAACGAACACATTATTGCTGCCGACGCCTCCCGCGACATCGACCTCCTTGTAGCGTTGCAGCAAGCTCGTATACAGTTCGCGATTGGTATCCACTTCACGTTTCAAGATATTGTACTCTATACTGCGCTTCTGCAAATCGAGAAGGTCGCTTTTCAACACCTCGACGCGTGACTTCATGTCAGTTTCCCTGGCAAGGGATGCTTCGTATGCTGCTTTGAGCGAATCCTTGATCGCTCGAGCCTGTGCAGTCAATTTGTCTATCGATCTCGTCAAGCTTGCCGCGAATCTGAACCATGAGAGGATAACTCTGGTTTAAACGTTTTCAAGTTCTGCTGGTATTCGATCTCCAATGCCGAGCGCTTGAGTAGCCAAGGCACTGATACCGGGATCCGACATCACCTGTGGCAAAGTAAGCGCATTTGAGTTCTCGGCCTGCCGCCAAAGCCCCTCATTTTTTGTGCGCTCGGAAATAAGTTCGGACAGTTCGGAAGTGGCTGCACCGAGAGTGGTTTCAGCAATTGATGACTTTTCGGCTATATCCGTCGTGATAATCTGCTTCTTCTCAGCAAACTCGAGCAAAGTTTTTTCTGATTCCTCCAGTCTCAATTTCAATTGCTTGATCTTGTCTTCGAGAAACACCTTTGCGTTTTCATTCGCCTGGAAGCGCTTGTCGATATTGAGAGCTATGAAGGCATCAGCATAGGCGTTGGTGATCTGCTGGGCCCGCGTCGGGTCGGAATCGGTGTAGCTAAGATCAACCAAGCGCGATTCCGGGATCGGATTTACCGAGATCGCCGCCCACCGAGTCCAGCTTAAGAGCAGCGGCCACGCGCTTGCCCATATTGCCGCTCTCAAGCAGTTGATATTGCGTTTGCATGAACCCATAGTCGTTGGAACTTTCTCCGATGTCGCCTCCCTGCAAAACCTTCGACGGCGGATCAATCTGCAGACGTACCGTTGACGTATACACCGGTATCTGCATTAACGATTTTACAGCAGCGAGAACAACAAAGGCTACAGTGATACCGAGGATAAGCCATTTGTGCTTGTACAGAATGCGCCAATATTCGAGGAGATTGAAGCTGAACGGTTCCGACTCCTCCGCTATGCCTCCCCCATACCAGCCGAGGCGGCCGTAGGGGTCACGCAAGGCTGGGATACAGATTCAGCAACTGGGACGAGTTGCCGCGCGTTATGCTATTTTGGTTGCGTTGGCCAGGTCGTTCATGGGTCCAATTCCATGCCAACTTTACTGGCAGGGGATGCAAAGTCATAACGTTGCCAACGCGGCCAAACCGGCGAGGGGCAGATCTTTAATATGGCGTTGTACCCGGATTTCACCGTAGAACTGTCCGCCACGATGACGTCGCCTGCTTGCACAGGCGGATCTGGCGCACGCCCGGCCTGAATATCAGCGGCGTTAAACTTCGCGGCTGAGCGTTTGCCATTAATTTCTCTTAAGACAATTACCGTCGAATTCGCCTTGAACGCCAATCCCCCAGCCATAGTCACGAACTGGAACAGGCTCTCGCCCTTGTACGGGAAAACCCCGGGGCTTTTGACGGCGCCTGAGACGGTCACGCGGTTACTGTTGAATTCTTTCACTGTTACCGTCACTTGTGGGTTCTGAAGGTACTTAGCGCCGAGCTTGGAATTTAAGTCTCGCTGCAACTCTTGCGCCGTTTTCCCAGACGCCGGCGTTTCGCCGATAAGGGGGACATCGATCGTGCCATTAGCGGCGACCTCCACGGTTTTCGAAAGCTCGGGAGCCTGGAATACCGAAATGTCGAGAACGTCCTGAGGGCCGATCCTGTAGGCAGTATTTCCCGGCTTCGCCACGGCTGCGAGCGCCTCGGCAGCTTGCGCCGCGCTGGGATCACGTACCGCTCCGGGTTCCTGCCTCGGCGAAACTCCGCTGCTCGCCTGCTGCTCCGTTGAGTTGAAGGACGGCGTGATTCCGTCGCTTGTGGGTTGAGTGTTCGAAGCCGCCGCCGGGCTTCCCTTCCACCACTGAATTTGAACGACGGTCCGGTCGAGGTTCGGTCGCTTGTCAAGCATGATCGGCCCCGCTTGCACGGGCGAAACAAAGCCTAGAACCAAACCCAAAAGAATGAACGTGCTTCTCATCTCAGCACCTCCCTTCCCGTCTCCTCTCTCGCCTTAACCGTTCGCTGGCCAGCTGCTACCTAGGGTTGAAAGAGGCCATGAATCCCTCGCTCGGCAGCTGTTCGTTTGAGGCGAAAACGATGTCTGTCAAATTAATTGAAGATGTTGCGCAGCCGGCCAACGACCCTGCCACCAAGAGAAATGCGATCGGCGTTGGAGCGCCTTTTTCCAGCCACATGGCCAGAACCCCCTAGAGTATCGGAATCATACACCATTTCGGCGGAGCAAAATGGTTGTTTTGGGGCCGGCAGACTTGATGGCAGATCATTGAGGAGCACTCCCCGGGGCCGCGTCTCCACCAAATGCGCGGCCTCAGTGTTGCCGACGCGCTTCGCCGCAAGCTCGCGCCCCTGGCTCAAGTTCGGAGGGCGCCGGTTCACATCATGGGCATCGGTCGCGAGAATATGCACGCATCCCTCATCGAGCATTCGCTCGCTCCAGTATTTTGCCCTTCGTCCAAATGCCCCTGCGAGAGAGCCCGCAGTGAGCTGCATCCAGACCCCGGCATGAACCAATCGCTCTATCATCGGATAGTGTGATTTAATCCAGCTGAGCCGCTCCGGATGGGTCAGAATGGGAACGTAGCCCGCCACCAACAGATTGAAAAACAGGTCCTCCATACGGGGGGGGGCTACATGATGCGGTGGCTCAACCAGGACATATCGCGTATCGGCCAATGAAAGAAGATGGCCGGAGCGCAGCTCTGCCACAAAGTTTGGTGTGATGTGGTTGTCGGCGCCGGTGATCAATCGCAGAGCAATACCTTCGTTGTGGAGAGCCTGTTGCAATTTCGCTGTGGCGGCGCGGATTTGTGGGCCCGAATTGGCGTACAAGCCCGGAAGGATGTGAGGCGTACAGGCAACGACGGCTACCCCGTCAGCCACGAAGGATTTGGCCATCTCGATTGAAACGGATAAATCCGTGGCGCCGTCATCGATGCCGGGCAGTATGTGGCAATGCAGGTCGATCATTCTCGCTGCTTGGGTGTAGTTGGTTGATCGACTTCCTTTGCTGGCTTGGACCACGCCTCGGGCCATTGTACGCCGATGCCCCACCGTCGGTCAGGCGGGATTGACGTAGCATCTGGAGGCTCCGCCGATTGAGACGACATCGATGCCGCTGTAGAGGCAGGCGGCTCTGCCTCTGGCCTGGGCTCGTCAATAATTCTATGCTGCACAGGCTGGGTCTCCGAGGGCTCGGACGGTTGAGAGGCCCGGATTCTATTCAGCGCAGCCTGCAACTCCGCTGGGGATTTGGCGAGCCCGGTGGTTGGCGGAGATGCTGACGGGTGCGGCGGGAAGACTTCAGGTTGCGGCGTCCGCGCGCTACTCCGACTCATTCTACTGAGGGCAGCCTGCAACTCCTCTGGGGATTTGGCGAGCCCGGCCCCGCTAGACGGCAGAGATCGCACAGAAAGCGCGGGCTCCAGCCTGCTCGTGGCACCGCGCTGAACCCTATTCCGGGCAACCTGCAACTCCTCTGAGGATCGGGCGCCGAAGGGTTCAATCAAGAGGGCGCAGGCAAAGGCCATGATGGTCATCATGGCGCCGGTCCGCAGCGGATAGTCGAAAAAGGAGTGAACGATAAGGAGGGCTACGACTATCGTTCCAGCCCGGGTTAAAGACCAGTCAAGGGCGCTCGCTCCGTCAGGTGGTGGTTTTCGCCAGATCCCCAACGCCACGCGCACCAGCCAGACCGCGAACAGACCCATCAAAATAAGTCCCACCACACCCGTCTCAAGCCACACCTCGAGAAGGTCGTTGTGCGCACGGTTCACGTAGAACAGTGATACATCCTCGGGCTTCTCGAACATGGCATAGACTGGCACGAAGGTACCGATTCCAGAACCTACCGGCATATACGCTCTGGCAGCCTCAGTAGTGGTCAAGGCGTATACCGTTCGTGCACCTTGCTCCGAATCCGAGGCCCGCTCCAGCACACGGTAAAAGCCGAACTGAAGGGAAAAGACCACTGCCACCGCAACGGCGCCCAGTAGGATCCCGTAGGGCGTGAGCTTGGAGCCGACACGCCGATTCGAGAAACCAAGAGCCATGGCACCAAATAGAGCGACGATGGTAAGAGCAAGGCCAACGCGCGAACGCGCCGTGATCTCTCCGGCTAAGATGATGACGAGGGTCGTGAAACCAGCCATCGCCGCCATGATCGACGATACATCATACGCGAGTGCAGGCTTCTTTTGCTTGCCCGGTGCAGTCGTGGCAGTCTTGTCCAGCGTCCACGCAACGACAAATGGAATCAGACAGTAGAGCAGCGCGGCGAAATGGTTCCGGTTGGCAAAGAATCCCACCGCCTCCTCTGGATTGGTGATTTCGAAGAAACGCAAAGGACTCTGTTGTCCTTGCACAACTTGGAGCAATCCGACAAAGACGCTGAGGATGCCCACGGCAATGACAACTAAGCTTAGGTAACGCCGCTCGCGATAGCTAAGGAGGATGGTGCCGAGGAAGATCGCCATGGATGGGATAAGAGAAAGCGCGCTCAGCCAGGTTGCCTGGGGGGATACGCTAATTGGCATCCAAGGATTCGGCCGTCCCAAAATTTGGAATGCCTCGGCTGAAGGTTGCCTGTTTGGCAGCGCCGTCCATAGCCAGGGTGGGAGTGGCACCAATTGGAGGAGCGGAAGCAGCGCAATTGCTCCGCAGAACCACAACGCCATTCGTGCCTGCTTGGTCAGCGGACGCTCGAATAGTCTCCAGATTGAGACTAGCAACAGCGGAATTGCTAGCAACTGGAGGATCGCGTCGGAAAGGAAGCCGCCGTGTGTGCCGCCGCCCAGGATGAGGCCTGCCACCACCACGAGGGCACACAGGTAGAACAGCGGGCTGGCCTTGCTAAACGAAGCACCAGTCCGCAGCACGCGGAACACACTGGAGGCGTCAGGGACCGGTAGGTGCCTGAAGCCAATCATTGTCGTCTTGGCCAATGGCAGTCATCGCCGAGCCTGCAACGAATGTGCGGCTATCGGCTACTCTCTGGCTACAGGGCGATGCCTATACTGCGCATTGCGCCAGTGGCGTCAACCCTGTGCGATGACGCAAGTTTCTAAACAGCGGCAGTGACTCAAGGGCTGCGAGGAGGAGGATGGTGATGCTCCTCGTTAAAGCAACCAGAGGCAGCGCAAATCCCGACACCAATTCCAGCCGCGATCCCGGCGTAAAGCCAATAAGGCCCGTGTGGAGCTGCCGCCGCGCAGAGCGCCTTCGGGTCGTTAGGGTCACAAGGCTCCGGAGTGTCAAGGCCCGCTGTCATTGGCTCTTTGCATTCCCCAACCGTGGCAAGTGCCTCCTGAACCAACCTGAACCAGGCAGCCATTAGGATATACAATTCTGGCCTGACCACCTGGCGCAGTCATGACTTTATCGCCGGTGTAGACCTGCGTGGGTCCAGCTATTTGTCGAAAGCCCTCCCCCTGCTTAACCGACACTACACCCTTGACGACTTCAACGGTGGTGGCCCATGCCGGCGACACAGCAGCAAGCCTACTATAAATGCTGCTCGCCCCATCCAGTTCGCTCTCCCCATCGTGCCCCATCCGATTCAGGAACTCTTTGGAAAAGTGTGCAACCTAAGGGTGTCACTTACAAGGCGATATTTTCGTCGACTGGTGCTTTACCTACGCTGTGTATCAAAAAGGCCACAAGGTGGCCAATCTGTTGAGCAGATCTATCGCAGGGACACCACCTGATGCTTGTTATGGTTGAGTAAATTGGGCAATCTTGGGATCCAGTTTTGCGCGCAACAAGAAGGGTGATTGCTAGAAATAACCGGTGCAAACTGGCAATGCCTGATGGCCAGCGACCCATAAACGCGCCGTCCCTGACGGCACGAAATTGCGCCGCGTTGTGCCTGCCTATCCCCCCTGTGAAAACCCATGGCAACCAGAAAAGAAAAAGGACCGCAGACATATCACTGGGTTGAGGATGAGTAGCCCAATCACGATTTTAATCAATTTTGTCCTCCTCTCCGCTGTCATCGGGTTTTTGGTCCTAGGAGGGCCAACACGAGGCGTATCTCATGGCACGGGCTGCACGGGGATGTCAGCGGCCACGGAAATATTTGAGGGGATTACTTACGGGTGCGAGCGACTGCAGCCAAGCGAGGAGGGTAGCGGTTCGGTCTACTGGGTGCGCATCGATTTAAAGGTCCCGGGCATTGATCTTTACGTCACACCAAAGGATGCCACGGCCGTCGCTCAGGGTTGGCAATATCGCCTACGCTGGGTCGGAAATGTCGTCGATAGGGAGCACCTCGCGGTTGCTATCAATGGGACCCTGTTCTGGTCAAATTCCAGATGGCGGCCATGGATGCCGGGTGACGTTGCCAACAGCAAGGAACCCTTGGTGGCGGACCACGTCCTCAGTCATATGTGGGATGACGCATATTTACTGTGGTTCGACGATCAGCTCACACCGCACCTGCGGCCGTCAAAGCCCTTAACGGCGGCAGATGTCGCAATGGCGAAGTGGGGCATTGGCGGACAAGACCTTTGGCTGCGGAATGGTGGAGTTTGGTCTGGCGACAGCCGTTGCCGCAGTCGAGATGCGCGAACCGCGGTGGCCGTCGATGTGCCGCGCAAGCTTTTGTTCTTGGCAGTTGGCACTGATATTTCGCCACGTTTGATGTTCCAGACACTTGCTGATCTCGGCGCCAAGGATGGAATGCTTCTTGATGGCGGAAGCTCGAGCTCCATGGCTATCGGTAAAGACGCCAGCGGAGTTTCAGCTGGCACTGTCTATGGTGGCTGGCACCCTGTGGCGACGCAGTTCGGTGTCAGGGCACATCGCCTTGACCCTAATCCGGTTTCATTTCGATGACGCGAGAGGGCCGTCCTTCGCTGCTCCGGGGGCATAAAGGCCCCCAACAATCGGACAGACACTGGTGTCACGCCAAGACTCTCGCGCCTCTCAGCCTTGAGTTGTAGCGCTCCCCACTCCTCGGATGCGCCCGCCGATGCCACGCCCAGGCGGTTCCAACGATTGTCTTTAGATCCGACAGTTGCGGTTTAAACCCGAGTTCCCCCGCGACTTAGGGATGCATTAGCGACAAGGACGGGTGGATCGCCTTCGCGGCGGGGCGCATTTGAAATGTGCAGGCTCTCGCCGGTCTCGGCAGCGATGGCATTAAGCACTAGGCGCCGCCGGGTTTGCCAGCAAGCAGATGTTGCAACGCCGCGACCTGTGCTTCGGCAAGATCCAAGACGTGAATATAGTCTCTGATCGCGGTGCCGTCGGGAGGTCGAATAGTCGTTTCCGAACACCGCAAAATCGTGGCGCTGACGTGGGTTGTGGAGCACACTCTAACCATTGAGTACGTAAGTGCCTGGCTAGAGAGGTGTCATAGCGGGGCTGAATGAGCCCGTCGGGAGCGGTTTTTCCTAGCTCTTACAGGCCCAGCGCGAACACTCAAAGCCAAGTATTTCGGTTAGCCGATCGAGCTTCACGTATAAGCTCCATTCGACTACGTTTTGTGCTTCCGGGGGATCATGACATGTCTGGACGAAGCCTCATCGGGTAGATGCATGAGCCGAAGCCTGTCCAACGGTATGGTGATAGTCGTCTGTTTCGGGCTCGCAGTCCCTGCCGCCGCGGCGAAGTCGAGCTGCAAGCCCTTTTCCGGCACGGCAACAGCGCCCTTCAAGACGTGGGCCGTCGACGATTCGCGCGACACGCTTAGGGACGCCATCGACAAGTGGAAAGCTGGCCGTGCGATTGCTGGCCCTGTTAGCCAAACGGCAGAGAAGCCGAGCCCACGCCCTTATTGGCGAAGCTCGATCTCGCCGGACCTATTCCTTCGCCCTGACGTTGTAAGCGAATCTGACTATACGGTCTGCTGGAAGGGCGTAGTGTCGCCGGTGGTCTGCACCTCTGGCGCCAAACTGTGCTGGTGAAGGCCAGGCGTGAAGGTTGCCGCCACACGGACCCGGGCGCGGACCACTTCAGCCCTGCTTGCCTGACAAAGATTGCGCTGCCCGCCCGGGAGCCCCGTAGGCTAATAATCGGTCAATCCCTCAACTCTCTCTCGCTTCAGTCAGCAGCTGCCGCGCGAGCCTCCCCAGCTGAATCGCCTCAGCCGAACAACGCCCATGCGCATCTGGTTGACTGGTGTATTGGCAATTGCGGGGGTTGTTTCTCCGAGCGTACCCTCTCACAATGGTCCAAAACTGGCCGAGAGGGTGGGATTCGGCGTTCGTGTTTCCCTTAGGAGCACCAATTTTCCTTAGGAGCACCAAGCGCCGTACCGCCGTGCATCCGGCAGCGCCATTTGGGCAAATGCTCTCCTTTTGACGACATCAGCTCTTTCCGTCTCGCGTTTTGACTGGTAAAACGCGACCAATCTGTCCCGCCGTGTGAGCTTCAGGGGGTCGCCAGTTGATAGGCCAGTTTGACAAATCCAATTGTCTTTGGCGCGGGTCCGTCTTGAGCGGGATCGTGCCGTCGGCATTGCCATTTCTCTTGCGCTTCCTCGCGATTCTCCTCTTTGTCTTCTGTACACCCCTTGGTGCTCGCGCTGAACCCGCTGTAGGCATTGTCAGCAAGGTCACAAACCCGGCACAAATTGGCACCGGGACCGCCGTCGTTGGCGCGCCAGTGCACATGAACGACCGGCTTCGCACGGGAGCTAACGCACGGCTGCAAGTCACCTTTCACGACAATAGCTCGCTGACACTCGGTGAGAATGCAAACGTCGTGATCGATCGCTTTGTCTTCGATCCTGACAAAAGCTCGGCCAACGTCGTACTGAACGCGACCCAGGGGGCTTTCCGCTTCGCGGGAGGCAAGATCGAGCAGATGCATCAGAAGAATATAGTCGTAAACACGCCCAACGCTGCGCTCGCCGTGCGCGGCACCCACTTCTGGGCCGGACCCATTGATGGGAAATATGGCGTGCTGCTGCTCAAGGGAAAGGTGAGTGTGGCTGGCACCGGTGCAAGGTGATGCTCGGCAGAAAGCCGAGCGTGAGCACGGCTCGACCTCGTTAAGGCTCAACGTCAATCCCTATTTCGGCACCGCCGGCAAGCCCCAGGGCGACGCTAAGATCGCCTGCTCCGCGTTCGTCCATCAAGCACCTGATTTACCGGATCATGGCACTCGACCGCGTGACTGCTCGGCCACGGTCCCTTGTAAATATTTGGAGAAGCAGCTTCGTCGCTTGCTGGCTAGCCCAAAATGGCTAAGTTGCAAGGGGACGGCTCGTGGAATCAATCTGCAAAGGTACCTTTGCGGGAAAACGCCCGTCCCGGGGGGCGCGAGGTGAGTTGGGGATCCAAGCTAGCAATCGCAATTGCGGTTGTCGTCGGTTTTGCGTTGAGCGGGATCATGCCGACTCCTGATGCTCGCGCTGCGGCCGGTCCCACTGTGGGCATGGTCACCAAAGTCGAAAACCAAGCACAAATTGGCACCGAAACCGCCGTCGTCGGCACGCTCGTGCATATGAACGACGCGCTTCAAACGGGAGCTAAGGGACACCTGCAAGTCACCTTCCGCGACAATACCGAGCTGACGCTCGGCGAGAACGCAAGCGTCGTGGTCGATCGTTACGTCTTCGATCCCGACGCGGGCATCGGCGAAGCCGCGCTGAACGCGACCAAGGGCGCCTTCCGCTTGGCGACAGGCAGGCTCAGCCAAATGCCCAAGAAGGACATTAGCGTATCCACACCCTTCGCCGCGCTGGCCGTGCGCGGCACCGACTTCTGGTGGGGACCCATTGATGGGCAATTTGGTGTACTGCTGGTGAGCAATAGCAAGCTCGAAGTTCATGCGGAGGAGTGCCACGAGGGTCCGGAGCCCTTGAAGCTCGGCCCGGACGACCAGGACAACGATCACCGGAAATGCCGCTGCGCCGTTACGCTCAACAAGGCGGGAGAGGGCACCGACATTGATCGCGGGAAGTGCCCCGGGGCTCCATATCAGTGGCCTCCCGGAAAGGTAGCAGCCGCCCTGTCGACAACCAGTTTTGCTGTGGCATTAGGCCCAGCATCAGCAATACCAGCAGCAGCAGCAGCCGCAGCAGCAGCAGCAGCAGCAGCCTCCGCCGCCGCCAATAACCAAAATAACTTCGAAAAACCAAAGCCGCGTTCGCCGTGACTTCTGTCCTGGCTTTACCCGGTTACGGCTCCAAAACACCATTGGAGCACGGATACATCTAGGCCACCGGACGCTCTCGAAATCTTTCGTGAATTGGGCCCGAGGCGGCGACAAGGAATTGGCCCGATTGGGGCACGTCGGAGTTTGCCAAGGGCGTCCTGGCGAAGGTGCGATGTGGACCCCCGACAATGTGGGTGCCGTCTACGATCTCTCGAACCCGGACCAGGGCATTGTCTTCTCTCTCAACCAGCAGCAGGAGCAGGAGCGTTTCCAGTTTCAACCAGCAATAATAATAGCGGGCCGCCGCCGTCGCCACCGCCTCAGCCAATCGATCCCTGATATCAACTGCGTGGAACTGTCTGGCACCTCCCCATACGCTGGCGCGCCGGAGGCATCTTGCAAGAGCGGCATTTGGAACAATGTGCTATCGGCATCCCTCTTTGGTTGGAACGCCGTAAAAATTGCTCGCCGACGAGCCTTGGACTTCCTAATAAATCTGAGGAGGACTTGTCGCGGCACCTCCCTCAGCTAACAATTGGGAATGCATCCGGCGTTGATTGCCCAACTCCTTGCGCTGCTAGCCGTCGCCAACGGCACGCCCATTATTGTCCGCAAGATGTTAGGGAATGCCCTCGCGTTTCCCGTCGACGGGGGCGCCGTATTTTTCGATGGAAGACCGTTATTTGGGGACTCCAAGACGGTGCGCGGCGTCGTTCTTTCAATTCTGGTCACATCCGCCTTCGCGCCACCTATCGGATTAGAATGGAAGGTCGGAGCCTTGGTCGGGTCCACAGCGATGCTCGGGGACCTACTCTCCAGCTTCATAAAGCGCAGGCTGGATCTAGATCCAAGCAGCCGCTACACCGGTCTTGACCAAATTCCGGAGTCCCTGCTCCCGCTACTAGCCTGTCGGCTATTTTTGCCGCTGACGCTTGTTGATATTGCCGCGGCGGCAATCATCTTTTTCGTCGGCGCCTTGGTCCTTTCTCGCCTTCTATTCAATCTGAATATCCGCCGACGACCATACTGAGCTTAGCTATTGGAACTGATGCAGCGTGATTTCTGGCGGACAATTGTAGCGTACCGGGACAACGGACGACCCCACTCCGGCCGAGGTGTAACCAATCATATCGTGATACCGCCAACGCCCGGAACCCATGTATCTCGGAAGCTTAGAATCAAGCGTGATGGGAATTCCGCCAGGAAGGCAGATCTGCCCTCCATGGGTATGTCCCGCAATTAAGACATCGAAGCCGGCATGTGCAGCGTGCCGATAAACTTCGGGCGTATGCGAAATCAGAATTGAAAACTCACCTTGAGGAATTCCCTCGGCAGCCTTTTCGATATTGTCGACCTGATAGAAATGGGCGTCATCAATTCCGACCAGATGCACGCGTTGATTGCCTCGCTTCAGTACCTGCCGCTCGTTGAGCAGCATCTGGATACCCATCTCCTCCAGTGCCGGGACCATTGCGATTGAATCGTGATTCCCGAGGACGCCGTAAACCGGACCCTCAAGAGCATCCCTCAGTCGCGCCATCCCTTCCAGGGTCGCATCCGCCGATCCGAAGGTTTGTCCGCGAAAGTCACCCGTCAACACACACACATCGTAGTGCAGCTTTCTCGTGAGGCTCTCGACGCGATGCATTGCCTCCAAATTCATGTCTACGTGCAGGTCGCTTAGTTGCAGAATGGTGAAGCCGCGAAATGACGCGGGTAGCCTGGGCGATTTGATGACATTGTGCCTTACCTCGACTCGCTTGGCGTTTCTGAGGCCACGCCAATACAAGCCGGTCATCATAAGGACGAGTCGTATCAAAGCGTGCGACGCGGTTAGGTTCTCGATATGAAAGAAATTCAGACCTTGGCCAAAAATCTGCGCCTCGTGGTCTCGCTCGATCCCAAGCCGCTGCTTGGCGTGCAGCGAACCTAAGCGCCTCTCAAGCAATTCTGAGGTATTGCTGTTCGCAATCCCTGGCGAGGCATGCAGCCGCTGCATGTTCGTGGAACTTCTCTTGCTCGATTTCCCCGGAGATCGAAGCATATGACCGCGCTCCGGCCTTCACAAGCCTGCAATTGCTCCGCTGACGGGCTTACAGTTCATCTACCGTATCGCAGGGTGTGAGTTGGGTGCCTCGTTGGCGGTGATCGTGTTTCCTCTGGGATCGAGCCTGGCTGCGTTCACCCAGAGGGCCAGGAACGTGCTCGAGCTTCAGAGTCTTGCCAGCGATCAGGCGGGACCGCGCGGGCAAGCTGGTTGATTGAAACCATTTGCCCTGAGCCGATATTCACCGGCCCCCTGAAGCTTGGGCGCGTCAGACGCAACGTGCCCTCGGGAGGGCTGAGGCCGATGACGCTGTTAACGCTAACCGGTCGTTAACCCGAAACCTTTTAGGCTCACACCCAGCGTCAGGAAGCTGCATTGGCTGTTAGATCCACTATGCACAATAATTGTATCGTCTCGCTGCGCGAGGCTCTTAAGCACGCTGGCCTAGACGACCAATCGAACCACGTGCCGCCGAGAATAATGGCGGAGCGATTGCGCCCTCCGTCGAGAGGTCGGCCGAGCAGTGTAGCATCGCATCTTGGAGAGCCGGCCAGGTCAAGGGGCGAGCGTCCGCTTCCGGCGAGACGAGCTCGGTCGGTGAGGGCGAACATTTTGTTGCTCGCCTTCGTGGTCGGGCTAATTCCTGCGGTTTCTATAGGGGCTCTCATTTGGATTTTGACGTGGAGAGGTTTATCGGCGAGCCCATGTCAGCTTAAAGCACCGGTCGAACTGCTTCTGTTTCACATCTAGCTCAATGCTTCCTCCTCAACCCTGGCTCGCTCGCTATCAGTCCGCTCTGGGAGATCCTCGGTCCATGGTCGACGCACTGAACCAGTCGCAAGCCCCAGTCGGCGGATTGCCTTCCTATGAAGACCTTGAACAAGCTGTTCTCGGCGGAGCGGCCGCAATCCATTCCCTCACCACCGAACGAGATGAATTGCGGAGCCGTTGCGAGGCTCAAGAGCGCGAACTTACAATTCTTCGGGTTACAAGCGACGATCTGCGGCGCCAGCTTGTTCTAGTTGGGGACTGCTACGTGCGCTTTGCCAACTCATGCGTTGTCCAACTTCAGCATGTCAGCCGTGCGATGGAGCAACCAGACGGTGGCCTCGCCGGACTCAAACGTGCTGACGCGCGGTTAGAGGCAAACGACCCATCCGGTCGGTCAATTATTTTCGACGCTTGAGAGTCATCCAAGCGGTTTTAGGCGGCGGGAAACACCTCGCGGCCCTTGTGGGTGATACCCCGGACCGACTTCCGATCGACGCGCTCCAGCTCCTCCCCATTGGCAGCCTGCGTCTGCATCGAGCGGCCTTCGAAATAGGCGCCTCTCTCGATGGCGAGGGATTGGTGTTGAATATCGCCGACGACATGGGCGTTCGATTTCAAAATGACCTCGCCGCCTTGGATCGGACCATCGACCTTGCCATCTACGACCACGCGCCCCGCAGCGATCGTTCCGGTCACATGCGCCCCGCGCGAGACGATGAGCGAGGTGCAGTGCAGCTCGCCGTCGATCTGACCGTTGACCTCCACCAGGCCCTCGGCCGTAACGCTTCCCACAATCTTGATTCCTTTGGCGATAACCGTTCCCCGATGCTTCGATCCAAACATGACGTTTCTCCTACGTAAAACTTTTCGGATTGATTGTATCCGGCTCCTGCAACGATCGGACAAAAATCGACGTTTTGTCCTTCCGCTTCTCCGCCCGTTCGGGCGCATCCGGAACCTCAGCCCGGTCCTTTTGCACCGCTTGCTCGCCAAACAAGGGATCTTGAGAGCACCGCGAGTTGCCTTGGAAGAAGGCCCCCTGCTCCATCGCCAGATCCTTGTGCAGCAAATCGCCTTCGACATGAGCAGTCGATTGCAGCATCACGCGAAGCGCCCGCGCCGAGCCGATGAGGCGACCGCGGATAACAACGTCTTCCGCAGTCACATTGCCCTCGATCTCGGAGTTCTCGCCGAGAACGACCGTAACGCAACGCACGTCGCCCTGAATGCGGCCGTCGATATGAAGCTCGCCCTTCGAGGTCACGTTGCCGACGATGGTGAGGCCCTCAGCGATGGTGGACGCCCCGCTAGGGCCGGAATGGCGAGGTTGTTCGGTGGTCATCGCTTGTCTTCAGCTTCGGGGCTCAGATCGCCCATCTGTTTGCGCCAATAGGTTGCCTGAAATTCGATGACCTCCGCAAGGTTCTTTGCCCTGGCCAGGTTCGTCGCAAGATCAAAGCCCGCATCCATATTATGCGCGGCAATTTCAATGATCTTACGGTTAAATGTCACGGCCTCTTGACCCGCCGGGCCGAACAATTTCTCGCAACTCTCTAATGCGGATTTGAGAGTGTTGTTAGAGCGCTCAAAAAGCTGACGTGTCTCAGCCAAGGCCTTCTCGGCAAGGGCGCGAAGCGCCTTATGGATTGGACTATCGAGGGCAAAATCGTCGAATGGAGCGGCGATCTTGGCTGCATGGTGAGCCATTCCGGCAGCAGCTTTGGGAAGAGGCGTTGGTTTCGTAGTGCGTGGCATTCCGGTGTCAGCTTTGGCAGCAGCGAGTGGATCTTTGATGCGGGCCGTATCGGTGCCTTCTTTGGGAGCATTCCGTAGAGCCACGATGTTAGTCATCTCGGCGGCTGCTTTGGGCGCAACCATGGTGGTGCGTACCGTCGCCGCGGCAGCCTTTGGAGCGGGCGCGATATCTGACCCGCCAGCTTTGGGAGCTGGCTTGGGGTCGCTCGTGCGCGCGGTCCCGGCGGGCGCTGTTGAAAGTATCTTGGGCTTTGGATCCCGCGCCTTGCCGGCGGCGGCTTTAAAAGCGATTTTTTGATCTGGATCGCGCCCCACACCGACAGCACTTTTGCCCGAATGCAGGACCTCTGTAGTGCGTACTGTTCCTGCGAGACCTGTAATGCGTGGCACAACCACGTCAGTTTTAGAAGCTATCTCGGCATCTTTAATGCGTGCCGTTCCGGCTGCAGTTTTGTGAGCAGGCGCGAGATTACTAGCGCGCGCCATTCCATCGCGCTCTTGGTGAGCAGGCACGGGAACGGAATCGCGTGCTTTCGAGGCAGCTTCGGTGGCCGTCATGGAATGTTTGGTGCGCGCCATCTGAGGGGCACGTTTCGAAGTGAACTTAGAATTAGTAGCCGTCTTAGCGGCGTTCTCTTCTAAAGCGATCTTGGGATTTGTAGTTCCGGCAACGGTTTTGGAGGTTTTTCGGGCATTTGTAGTGCGCCCAATACCGACCGCAGATTTAGTTGCTTTGTTGAGAGCTTTAGTACGCGCCTTGCCCGCGGCAAGTTTGGGAGTAGAGGATTTGGTCATTTGTATTTGCCTCTCAGTGTTACGCAAAACGACACGGTCGCAAGCAGAGGCGAAGCAGGCGCCTCGCAAAAATGCGGCTGGAGCCATCTTGTCTAGACTGATAGCCCCAGCACGGCAAAGCGTTTTGTTTTCCGGTCGATCTGGTATGACGGGCTGACGGATCACGCGCCACAATGCGAAGATCCAAGCGTCAATCAGCGCATCGCCAGGCGAGTGATCCAATTCGTGGTGCCAGTCCCCTCATTCGCCTCAGAAGGCTCAACGACGCGGATCATCTTTCTCAACCGCTTTTTCTATCCCGACACCTCTCCTACCAGCGAACTGTTGTCAGATCTCGCTTTCACCCTCGCGGAGCGAGGCTATCGCGTTTCGGTCATCACCAGCCGGCTGACTTACGAAAACGGCGCCGCGGCGCTCTCTCACCGCGAGCGCGCTCGCGGGGTTGAGGTGTGGCGGGTGTGGACCTCGAAACGTGGCCGGCACCGGCTTGCCGGCCGGGCGCTCGATTATGTTACCTTTTACCTGGTCGCCGGGTGGCGCCTGTGGCGGCTGGCGCGAGCGGGCGACATCGTCGTCGCCAAGACCGACCCGCCTTTGCTCTCGATCGTGGTCGCCCCTATCGCGTGGCTGAGACGGGCGCGTCTGGTCAACTGGCTGCAGGACATTTTTCCCGAGGTCGCCGAAGCCTTGAATATCGGCGGCCGCCCCGGGCGCGTGGGCTTCAAGCTCCTGCGGCCGCTGCGCAACTGGTCGCTGCGCATGGCCGACACCAATGTGGTGGTCGGCACCGGCATGGCCGCGCGGCTGCAGGCGCAAGGCGTCCCTTGCGAAAGCATTCGAGTCATCTCGAACTGGGCTGATGGCAACCTGATCGCGCCCCTATCGGCGGGGCCAAGCCGGCTCCGCAAAGACTGGGCGCCAAACAGCCGATTCATAATCGGCTATGCCGGCAATCTCGGCCGCGCGCACGACGTCGACACGATCGTCGACGCGATGAGCCTGCTGCAGGAACAAGCGAACGCCTCATCCGCCAACGACATGGCTGCGCAGATCATGTTCGTGTTTGTTGGTGGCGGCGCTCAGCGAGCGCGGCTTGAGCGCGAGGTGCTACGACGCCGGCTCTCCAATGTGCGCATGCGTCCCTATCAAGCTCGGGAACGCCTGGCGGAAACCTTGGGACTTGTCGATCTCCACCTCGTTAGTCTGAACCCTAAGTTGGAAGGGTTGATCGTCCCGAGTAAATTCTACGGCGTCGCCGCTGCGGGCCGGCCGACGATCTTCATTGGCGCGCCAGACGGCGAGATTGCACGCCTAATCGACGAGGCTGGATGCGGCCTCACCGTTGGGCCTGGCGACGGTGAAGGACTGATGATGCGCATCCTGCAATTGGCCGCGGATCGCGATCTTTGCGCGAGCATGGGAGCGAGGGCTCGCCAAGCCTTCGAGCACCATTGGGACAGAAGGTTCGCCATCGAAAAGTGGGAAAAGGTGCTGAATGCCGTCGGGCGTAATATTGCCGCAGCCGAGCCGCGAGCGGAGAACAACCCAAGCGTAGTCCGAACGCCAAGCGAATCGCCGAACACCTTCTCAACTCAATAAGCGGCGCGCTGCTTACGTCCGGCTTCGGCGGCAACAACCTCAAGGTCAGACTTAACCATTTCAGCGACGAGGTCGGCGAAGGAGGTTTCTGGCTCCCACCCTAACTCCCGTCGCGCTTTGGAGGCGTCACCTAATAGAGTATCGACCTCGGTTGGACGGAAGTAGCGCCGGTCCACTTTGACGAGGTCCTGCCCCGTGGACGCATCAATGCCAATCTCATCATCACCTTCGCCCTTCCAAGCGATGTTGCGTCCGACTTGCGTAAACGCGAGCTCGATGAACTCCCTCACCGAGTGACTTTTCCCAGTGGCCAACACATAGTCGCTCGGCTCCGGCTGCTGCAGAATGAGCCACATGCCTTTGACAAAGTCTTTGGCGTGGCCCCAGTCGCGCCTTGCATCCAGATTGCCCACATAAAGCACCTCCTGTAGGCCAAGGTGGATCGCTGCTACGGCGCGGGTGATCTTGCGGGTAACGAAGGTTTCGCCACGCAGAGGCCCCTCGTGATTAAACAATATTCCGTTGGCGGCAAACATGCCGTAGGCCTCGCGGTAATTGACGGTGATCCAATAGGCGTAGAGCTTGGCCACGCCATAGGGCGAACGCGGATAAAAGGGCGTGGTCTCCCGTTGCGGCGTTTCTCCGACCTTCCCGTACATTTCCGAAGTGGAGGCCTGATAGAATTTGGCGTCCTTGAGGTGCAAGATGCGCATCGCCTCGAGCAGGCGGAGCGTTCCCAAGCCGTCGGCATTGGCGGTATATTCAGGTGTCTCGAAGCTCACCAGAACATGGCTCTGGGCAGCGAGATTATAAATCTCGTGGGGCTGGGTATCTTGCAGTAAACGGATCAAGTTGGTCGAGTCGGTCATATCCCCGTAATGCAGAAAGAGGCGCGTCTCGCCCTCGTGCGGATCGACATAGATGTCATCGATGCGCGCGGTATTAAACGAGGACGACCGTCGCTTGATGCCGTGAACCACGTAGCCTTTGTCGAGCAGGAACCGGGCCAAAAGGGCTCCATCCTGTCCCGTCACTCCTGTGATGAGTGCGGTCTTCTGGGTCAAACCCTCTATCTCCCGCGAAAGCGCCTTCTGGTGTCACTCCGGACCAAGTGTCGGGAAGCGCATAAGCCTGTATGTTGCGAACCTCTTGTCGCGCGCCGGCGAAGCCATTCGCAAACCACCGGTAGGTGCTTGCGAGGCCTTCCTTAAGGTCAATTTTTGGATGCCAGCCAAGGCTCGCGAGCTTACGCGAATCTAGCAGCTTGCGGGGAGTGCCATCTGGCTTTGAAAGATCCCTGGCGATATGCCCGCTGAAGCCCACCACGGCGGCAATCAGTTTCGCGAGCTCCAGAATCGTGAGGTCGCTGCCAGAGCCCACATTGACGTGGCTCTCGCCTGAATAACGCGTCATGAGATGGATGAGCGCGTCGGCAGCATCATCTACATGCAGAAACTCCCGCCTAGGCGCTCCGGAGCCCCAGATGACCAGCTCGCTGTCGCCCCTGAGTTTGGCTTCATGCGCCTTGCGCATAAGCGCCGAGACTACGTGGCTGCGGGCAAGATCGAAATTATCCCCCGGGCCGTAAAGATTGGTGGGCATCGCCGAAATGAAATCGCAGCCGTGCTGGCGGCGATAGGCCTGACAGAGCTTCAGCCCCGCGATTTTGGCAATGGCGTACCACTCATTGGTCGGTTCAAGCGAGCCGGTCAGCAGCGCGCTTTCCTCAATCGGTTGAGGCGCCATTTTCGGGTAGATGCAGGAAGAGCCAAGAAACAACAGCTTCTCTACGCCCGTCGCTGCGGCGGAATGGATCACGTTCGCGGCTATGGCAAGATTGTCGTAGAGGAACTGCGCTGGCTGGCTGTCGTTGGCGTAGATGCCACCCACCTTTGCGGCGGCAAGGAAAATCGCATGAGGGCGCTCTTTTTGCAGCCACTTCTCGACGCCCGCCTGACGCCGGAGGTCGACCACGTCACGCTCGACGGTGAGAAGGTGGCAGTCCTCGTTCTGAAGGCGCCGAAGCAGGGCCGAACCCACCATACCCCGGTGACCAGCGACCCAAACACGCTTCCCCTTCAGGCGATAGAGGGGCTCAATCTCACTCATTCGTCGTCCACTTTACTCGAGCCAAGGACTGAAGCTTGACGATTCGCAGGGCGGCTTGGAAAATCAATCAGCTGGTACCTCTTGGGATGCGCTCGCCGGTGCCAGTTCCAAGCCGTATGTATGATCGTTTTCAGATCCGAGAGACGGGGCTCAAAGCCAAGCTCGGACCGTCCGAGCGAGGCATCGGCAACAAGCTTTGCCGGATCTCCCTCACGCCGCGGACCATCCAGTACTGACAGACTCGCACCCGTCTCGGCGGCAATGGTATCGAGCACTTGCTTCACCGAAGAGCCACGCCCGGTGCCGAGATTAAACGCTCCCCCGGAACCGCCCGCCAACAATCTTCGCAAGGCCGCGATATGGGCATCGGCGAGATCAGAGACGTGAATGTAATCTCTGATCGCCGTGCCATCGGGGGTTTCGTAGTCGCTTCCGAATACCGCAAAATTGGCGATGTAGCCCTGGATCGCCATCATCGCCCTCGGAATGAGATGGGTCTCGGGGTCGCGCAGCTCGCCAAGCTCGCTGTCTGGATCCGCGCCAGCGGCGTTGAAATATCTGAGCGCAATAGACTGAAGCGCGTAGGCGTGGGTGTAGTCGGTTAGGATGCGTTCGACCATCGCCTTCGAGGCGCCGTAGGCATTCACTGGATTTTGCGGCGACGATTCGCGAATGGGAAGCTCTTCGGGTTCGCCATAGATTGCACACGAGCTGGAGAACACGAGCTTTCGACAGCCAGCCTCCAACATCGCCCTGAGGAGCGACAACGATCCGGCGACGTTGTTATCGTAATATTTCTGGGGATCTGTGACGGACTCCCCGACATAGGCCGAGGCGGCGAAATGAAGGACAGCCTCGACGCTATGAGTATGAATCGCGCTCCTGACGGCACCACCGTCTCTGATGTCGCCCTGCACAAACGGCCCCCAACCCACAAATTGCTTGTGCCCGGTGGAAAGATTGTCAAATACGACGGGCGCAAAGCCCGATCTGCGCAACGCCTTGCAGGCATGCGCTCCAACATAGCCGGCGCCGCCGGTAACCAAGATGGTGCGTGAGCTCACGCCATCACCCTGGGCACTTGTTGCGCATAGACAACATCACGCCCCTCCGCCCTTCATAGGCGAACTGCTTGAGCGACGTCTCCTTGCGAGAGAAATTGCTCAAAATAGGGGATGGTCATGGCCAGCCCCTTTTTCAGCGGGGTGGTGGGGCGCCAACCAAGCAGCCTCCCGGCCTCGCTGATGTCGGGCTTTCTCTGGCGGGGATCATCTTGTGGCAGAGGTCGATGCACAATCTTGGAGCGTGAGCCGGTCAGCTCCAGGATTAGCTCGGCGAGCTCGCGGATGGTGAACTCATCGGGATTGCCGAGATTGATCGGACCTACAATTTCGGGCTTCGTTTCCATCATGGAGACAAAGCCGCGGATCAGGTCATCCACATAGCAAAACGACCGAGTCTGATCGCCGTCGCCGAAAACCGTGATGTCGTGATTGCGCAGTGCCTGCACGATGAAGCTCGACACCACACGACCATCATTGGGATGGGTGCGCGGACCATAGGTATTAAAGATGCGGACGACCTTGATTGGCAGACGGTGCTGGCGCCAATAGTCGAAAAATAGGGTTTCGGCGCAGCGTTTGCCCTCGTCATAGCAAGAGCGTGGACCGATGGGATTGACGTGTCCCCAATAGGTCTCGGGCTGCGGATGTACCGCTGGATCGCCATAGACCTCGCTGGTCGAGGCCTGAAGAATTTTGATCTTTAGGCGCTTGGCGAGCCCCAGCATATTGATAGCGCCAATGACGCTCGTCTTCGTGGTTTGCACCGGATCTTTCTGGTAGTGGATCGGCGATGCGGGGCAGGCAAGATTGAAAATCTCGTCCACCTCCGCGAAGAGTGGATGGGTAATGTCGTGCCGCAGCAACTCGAACCGCTTATGCCCCAGCAGATGCTCGATATTGCGCCGCGTGCCGGTGAAGAAATTATCCACGCACAAAACCTGGCAGCCGAGCTCGAGCAGGCGTTCACTCAGGTGCGAACCGAGGAAGCCCGATCCACCCGAAATGAGAACGCGTCGCTCGAGGTGCATAGTTTCCCCCGTCGGTGGCCGCATCACGATTTCCTCTAGCCAAACGCACGCGCCAGGTCGAGAGCAAATAGCCTCAGCCGGGACGCGCGACGCCCGCGCTCCCACTTGTCAGAGGGCGGGAGGCCCCCAATATAAGTCCCCCTTCAAGTCTTTCTGCGCTTTGCTTAATCCGATTGTTGCCCGGCGTCATATTCAGGCGAATTGCCGGGCGCTAAGATTAAATCGTGCATCGTTGAGGTTGGCGTGACCCGTGATCCCCGAAACGTAATGTGGGCGGAGGCCTGCGCGCTCCTGGACAGGGCCGAGCAGCTCCGCCGGCAATTCTTCGAGCCCGGCCGCGAGGGCGGCCTCTGCGCGCGCTGGGAGCCGCCCATCGACGTCTTAGAGACGGACCGCGAGCTCTCGATCATCGTGGCGCTGCCCGGCGTGGCGCCGGATGCCGTGCAGGTGCAGATCGAAGGAGGGACGCTGATCATCGCAGGGAGCCGCACCCTGCCCTCGCGCGCCAAGACCGCCAGCATCGTCAGGTTGGAGATTCCTTATGGAAGTTTCGAGCGGCGCATCGCGCTTCAATTCAGCCGGTTGCGCCTTGCCCAGCGCGAGCTTGCAAACGGTTGCCTCGTCCTCACCTTTGCCAAGCTTGGCTGAGCAGGCCATTTCCATGAACGACACGACCCCAGCTCCCGCGACCCAACAGGCGTCCACGCCCGATCTGCAATTGCCTGATCGGGCGATGATCATCCTGCCGACCCGCAATGCCGTGCTGTTTCCCGGCGTCGTGGTGCCGCTCGGCCTCGGCCGGCCGCAATCCATTGCCGGCGCGCAAGCCGCCGCCCGCGCCGACAAGCCGGTGGGCGTCGTGTTGCAGAGCGATCCTTCGGTCGAGCTCGCCCGGGCCCGAGCATCTCCATCGCGTCGGCACCGTCGCCGAGATCTTGCGCTACGTGACCGCGCCGGACGGCAGCCATCACATCGTCACCCGAGGCACGCGCCGCTTCCGCATCAGCGAATTTCTGCCTGACTATCCCTTTCTCGTCGCCCTCGTCGACGAGGTTGGCGAGGCGGAGGTCTATTCGACCGAGATGGCCGCCCGCATGCACCAGCTAAAAGAACGCGCGCGTGAGGCGATCTCGCTCTCGCCCGCGATCCCGAAGGAGCTCGCCGACGCCATCGATCAGATTCAGTCGCCCTCGATGCTTGCCGATTTCGTCGCCAACGCTTCGGATCTCACGCCCGTCGAGAAGCAGGATCTGTTGGAGACCTTCGAGGTGCAGGAGCGCCTCGACAAGCTGCTGCGCCACCTTGCGCAACAGATCGAAGTGTTGCGCCTTTCCAAGCAGATCGGCGAGCAGACGCAGGAATTGCTGCAAGGGCGCCAGCGCGAGCACATCTTGCGCGAGCAGCTGCGCCAGATTCAGAAGGAGCTTGGCGAGGGCGAGGACGGCGCCACCGAGATGGCGGAGCTGCGCGAGGCGATCGCCAAGGCGAAGATGCCCGAAGAGGCCGAGAAGCAGGCGCTGAAGGAGCTGAAGCGGCTCGAGCGCACGCCCGAGGCTAGCGCCGAGCATTCCATGATCCGCAGCTATCTCGATTGGCTGATCGAGCTTCCCTGGGCGACGCTCTCGGAGGAGCGGATCGATATTGCCGAAGCGCGCCGCATCCTCGATGAGGATCATTACGGCCTGCCCAAGATCAAGCAGCGCATCCTCGAATTTCTCGCCGTGCGCAAGCTCAAGCCCGACGGCAAGAGCCCCATCCTTTGCTTCGTCGGGCCTCCTGGCGTCGGCAAGACGTCGCTTGGCCAATCGATCGCGCGCGCCACGGGCCGCAAATTTGCGCGTATCAGTCTTGGCGGACTGCATGACGAGGCGGAAATCCGCGGCCATCGCCGGACTTATATCGGCGCGCTTCCGGGCAATGTCATCCAGGCGGTCCGCAAAGTGGAGACACGCAACCCGGTGCTTATGCTCGACGAGATGGACAAGCTCGGCCAAGGCTTCCACGGCGACCCATCGGCGGCCCTGCTCGAGGTCCTCGATCCCGAGCAGAACTCGACCTTCCGCGACAATTATCTCGCCGTCCCTTTCGATCTGTCGCGGGTGATGTTCGTGGGCACCGCCAATGTGATTGACACGATCCCCGGGCCGTTGCGGGACCGCATGGAGGTCATCGAGCTGCCCGGCTACACCGAGGAGGAAAAGGTCGAGATCGCCAAGCGTTACCTGGTGAAGCGCCGGCTCGAGGCCACGGGTCTTAGTCCCGAGAGCTGCGCGATCACCGAGGACGCGATCCGGGCCATCATCCGCGACTACACGCGGGAAGCTGGCGTCCGCAATCTGGAGCGCGAGATCGGCGCCATCTGCCAGCACGTCGCCATGCAAGTGGCCGAAGGCAAGGCCGACGCGGCTGAGGATCGACGCCGGGGATCTTCACGCCATCCTCGGATCCCGCCGCTTCGAGAGCGAAGTCGCCATGCGCACCAGCGTGCCGGGCGTGGCGACGGGGCTTGCCTGGACCCCAACCGGCGGCGATATCCTCTTCATCGAAGCCGCGCGCGTGCCGGGCCACGGCCAGCTGATCCTCACCGGCCAACTGGGCGACGTCATGAAGGAGAGCGCGCAAGCTGCGCTCAGCCTGGTCAAGGCGCGCAGCACGATCGCTCGGCATCGACGAGAAGATCTTCGAGAAGTCCGACATTCACCTGCACGTGCCAGCAGGCGGTATTCCGAAGGATGGTCCGAGCGCGGGGGTCGCCATGTTCACCGCCCTCGTCTCCCTGCTCACCAGTCGCACGGTGAAGAGCGACATCGCCATGACCGGCGAGATCTCGTTGCGCGGCCTCGTGCTCCCCATTGGCGGCGTCAAAAACAAGGTGCTGGCGGCCATGCGCGCCGGTATCACCACGGTGATGCTGCCCGAGCGCAACCGCAAGGACTTCGAGGACGTGCCTGAAGCGGCCCGCAAAGCGCTGAACTTCGTCTGGCTCTCCACGGTTGACGACGCCATCGCCGCGGCGCTCTAGCTCGCGCCAGGATTAAGGCCGCAGCAACAGCCCCGGGAAATGGGAGCTCGCCGCCATCACATGAGTGATGGCGGCGCGGTCATATTCGTCGCCCGACCGGTAGGTTTCGAAATAGGCATTGAGCTCCGTAACACGGTCCGGCATCGCGCCGACTGCCTGTAGCCCCACCGAGACACCGTAATTGGTGAAGGCGAAACGCATATGCGGCAGATTGGGCTCGCGGGCGAAATAGCCTTGCCTGACCCACATGCGGTCGAGCATGGCGAGGGCGCGCGTCCGTTGCAACTTTGCCCATGCCTCCTCGGGAAAGAAATGCGCGAGCCACAGCATCATGCCGAGGCCAAGGTCCTGCGTGATCACTAGGGTGTCGGCAGTCCGCTCGATGAGGGTCCGCATCTCGGCGATCTCGCGGGCCAACGCTTGCTCGTCGAGCATGCGGTAGGAGACGTAGCCGTCGAAGGCATCGAGCGCACCGAGACCATAGCCCGGATAAGGCCCGCTCAAATCCTCCTGCATCTTCCAGATCACCCCACGGCCCGGCAGGACGAAGGCGTCATGGATCTGCCGCACAAGGGCCACGCCCTCTTCCCGGTAGGCGGGCCGGCAGCGGCCGAGCACGGCCAGCGCATAAAGCCACATGGCGAGGTAGTGGAAATATTGACCGTCGCGATCGGCCTCTTCGCCGATGCGGATACCACGCGGCCGCCCGAGCACGCGATTGACCTCCGCAACCAGCCGCTCGGCCTCGTCAAGATAGCGCTCGTCCTTTAGCTCCTGGTAAAGCGAGACGAGCAGCACAAGGCCAAAGGCGTCGGTCCAGAGGTAGCGCAAGCCGTTCGGCCAAATCCGCATCGACCGCATCCAGTCGAGCTTGTCGAGGACATAGCCAATATCGGTTAGTCCGCGCATTGCCTCTCCGTCATCGCCGATCCGATGGACCCCCAACCGGGTGACGATGTTGTTAAACCTGAAGCTGGAGCCCGGGCTTGATCTGGGTCAACGGCAGCTTACCTAACCGAGGAGCTAAAGCTGCGGCGTGCCCGTGCGAAGCATCCGGCACAAGGAGAAAAAAACCATGCGAAGTAGCCTTATTGCAGTGGCAGTCACCGCCCTTCTGGGTGGCTTGGTGATTGCGCCCGTCACGCAACAATCGGCCCAGGCCCAAGTCTTGGGCGAGGCGCCCGATCTGCTTATCTCCACACTTTTCGCAACAGCCCCTGCCGCATCCGCCACTGTTGCGCGGCGGAAGTGCAGTTCGTCCGCGTGACGCTCGAATTCCGAAACGTGATTTGTCAAATTCAGAGTGAGGGACGAAAGTGGTGTTTCGGGGCATGACCGTGTGCCCAGCTCCGATCAAGATTAGGTGCGAGTCCGGTGTCTGCGGCGGCGTCCGGTGTGCGGAGTGTCCGTGCTGCGTCGTGTGCAAGGAAGCTTGCACAGCCGTGGTGGCTCACCGCTTTTTTGGTGCTCGTCCTCATCGCGATTTCGGCCTGGACCCCCGCGCGGGCTTATCTCGATGAGCAGACCGCGTCCCTACAGGCCAACCAAGGCCGGGCGGCGCTGGCGCGCGGCCAATATCTAGACGCCGATCGGTTGCTGACCGACGCGCTTCAGTCCACATCGCTCCCCTCCCCGATCCGGGTCTTCGCGCTGAGCGATCGAGGGATTGCTCGCTGGCGTCTCAGCCGTCCGTACGCGGCAATCGACGATTTCAACGCCGCGCTCAGGCTCGCGCCCGAGGAGGCCGCGACTCTACAACAATCGCGGCAATGTGCTGCTCGGGCTGGACCATCCCGCGGAGGCCGATAAGGACTTTGGACAGGCCATCGCCCTCGCCCCCTCCTATGGCGCGGCCTACAACAATCGCGGCAATGCGCGATTTCTTCTCGGCGACTACACCGCCTCGTTCGCCGACTTCACCAAGGCGATGACGCTAATGCCGGACAGCGCCGTGCCGTTCAACGGCCGAGGCAAGGTCCAGCTCGCCCTCAGACGCCCGGCCGGCGCAATCCGCGACTTCTCCCGCGCGATTACGCTTAGCGCGCGCTACGGTCAGGCTTACGCCAATCGCGCCGAGGCCATGGTTGCGCTTCGCCGCTACCAAGATGCCGTCAGCGATTACGGTTCGGCCATTCAATTTGGCGCCGACGCCCCGCAAATCTATCTCGCCCGGGGATCGGTCTATGCTCAGTTGCACAAACCCGGCCTCGCACTCGCCGATTTTAGCCGGGCGACGGAACGCGATCCGTCGCTAGCGGCTGTTGTCGCTGAGCGCAGCGCGATCCAGGGCAAGGCTGTGCGGCAATCCGAAATTGCCGAAGCGGACCCGTCGCACGCTTCGGCATCGGCATCGGACCGTCCCTCACCAGGACCTCCTCTCACATGTACGGATAGACAAGCTTCGGCGGAAGGCGAAGCCCGGTTTCAACTCTCAAGCCTGGCCGAGACCTCGGAGAGTGGCATGCCAAGTTCCCTCGTGCATCAAACCAAGGACGAGCTTGTGGACCCCGTTAGCACGGTCGAGCCCGCGCCCGCCAATTATCGAACGGCGTCGCTTTGCGGCCCGAGCGGCAAGCAAGACCCGGCGCCCTTGGCGGCGACGCCATCCGCCGAGGCGGACGGCGAGCGGTCCGCAGGGATGGAAGCCGAGGATTGGCGGGTAAAGCTCGCCTCGGATGGTGAATATTTGGCCACGCATCCGCTCTATCCGGCGGTCCGCCTCACGCTGGAAATGTACGGCAGCGGCAAGCCGGAATTGCTGCACTGGCAGATGCTGCATGGCCGTCTGCATGGGATCGGGCTGCTTCACTATTATGCCGGCTCGAGCGCGGAGGGCGAACGGCTGGAATATGTCGCCATGATCAATACGCGGTCAGGCCGGTTGATTGCGATTGAACCGGGCCGCTGGGGAGACCGGCAGGCGGAATGGACCTGGAGCGATCTCGCCGTGGTGGTGGTTGACCCGCATGGCGTGCCAAGCCGGGTGCAGGTCCGCGACGACGATAAGCAGCCGGATCATCTCAGGCGCATCAAGCGGATCCGGCGACACATTCCCCCACAGCAGCTGGTCTCGCGGCGCGTCAGAACGCCGATGTGGTCCAGTGGCCGGTTCAACCCCTGGCTCTTGCGCTAGACATCCTGCGAGACGTCAACGCCGCATATGAGCGCGACGCTGCGCCTTCGCGTAATCTCGGTCAGCTAGGTCCCCGCTCATCCGCTCACTTGAGTGACATTATTGTCGCAGCATTTGTTCCCAACACAAACACGATCAAATTGCGGGGCACAAAAGTTGGCTTGAGGCGTTGCCCCCATGGCCACGACCAGAACAGGATGACCATGACAGAGGATTTTTCTTCGGACCGCGGCTGTGCTCTCATCGTCGAGGACGAATTCCTGATAGCCCTTGACCTGGAAGCAACGATGCACGCGTTAGGCTTCGAGGTTTGCGCGTTGGCGCCAACTGCCAAAGAGGCCATTTCGCTTGCCATGTGCAATCCGCCAGACGTCGTCTTGATGGACGTTTATCTCGATGGAACCCGCGAAGGGATCGAGGCAGCGCAGTGGCTTCGGACCGTATGCGATGTGCCGGTGATCTTCGTCACCGCCCACAGCGATTATAGCACGCTCGAACGCATCCGCGAGGCGATGCCAGGATCGCCCGTCCTGACCAAGCCGGTCTACCTTGAGCATCTCTCGGAGGCCATTGCCGAGATCGTCAATTAGCCGGACAGGCGGCGCGCGGACGCTACGCGGACGATCCGGCTTGATCGGTTTCAGCCGCAACCGCGTGCGATGACTTTCTTCGGCTGTCGCACGGCCCTCGAGACCGCAGCGCCGCCCGAAGCCGACGCCCTTTCGGTAGCTCGTACGATCCACGCCTAACTCGGCCTGGCAAGCTGGAAGGCGTAAAGGTTATCTAATTCTTAAAGTTCTTCCGACAAGCTGACGCCGTCTGCATCGCCAAGCAGGGGGATCAGTTATGCGTATTGCGTTCGCCGTCGTAGCGGCTTGTCTTGTATTGGGCGGCTGCTCCCACGGCTACCAAGCATACCAGGCAGAGCCCCGGCCGCACCGGTACCTGCA
Source organism: uncultured Alphaproteobacteria bacterium (assembly GCA_963804705.1). GTDB lineage: Bacteria > Pseudomonadota > Alphaproteobacteria > Rhizobiales > Methyloligellaceae > Methyloceanibacter. The sequence goes on along the minus strand of CAWDRM010000016.1, from coordinate 123,167 downwards.
CCACCGGTACCTGCACCACCGGCACCGGCACCCACCAAAGCCACTGAAAACGCTGAGCGCAAGGACCAGCAAGCCGCTCCATGCCGGGCGAACTAACGACGGCGTCACATTTTCTCAGGAAGGTCAGCACCGGACGCCGAGCGGGAGTTCGACCCCGACCGGGAGTTTGACCCCGACCGCGAGTTCGACCCCGAGCAAGGGTTCGAGTCCCAGTGGAAGTTCGAACCCGACCGGGAGTTTGACCCCGACCGGGAGTTTGACCCCGACCGCGAGTTCGACCCCGAGCAAGGGTTCGAGTCCCAGTGGGAGTTCGAGCCCGAGCGGTAGTTTGACCCAGAGCGGGAGTTCGACCCCGACCGCGAGTTCGACCCCGAGCAAGAGTTCGAGTCCCAGTGGAAGTTCGAACCCGAGGGCGAGTTTGACCCAGAGCGGGAGTTCGACCCAGACCGCGAGTTCGACCCCGAGCAAGAGTTCGACCCCGACCGCGAGTTTGACCCCGAGCAAGAGTTCGACCCCGACCGCGAGTTCGACCCCGACCGCGAGTTCGACCCCGAGCAAGGGTTCGACCCCGAGCAAGAGTTCGACCCCGAGCAAGAGTTCGAGTCCCAGCGGGAGTTCGACCCCGAGCGCTTCTGCCAATCCTCCTGCCGCCGCCAGATATTATGTCGTGCTAGATCCGGTCGACAGTTGCGCCGTGATTGATACCAAGCCAAGTGTCTCTTTCAATACCGTCGGCGATAAAAGCGGCTACACCTCATTGGCCGCGGCCAACAAAGCCTTGAACGCCACTAAGGCTAAATGCAAACGCGTGGTCGATTAGCTCTGCGGCGGCGCCCACCCCGCCGCCGCTTCCCCCCACCACGGACTTCCTGTGGCCTCGACGTGGCGGCCTCGCGCCAAGGTACAGACGGGGTAGCGGTGCGGTATCCGCACGGCCGGCGGCTCCATTCCTGATGTAAGCCGCTATTTCCGCAGTTGGAGGGAATGCGGACTAAGCGCGGACATGGCCCTTTGGGCCGGTTTTGACCCGACCCGACATGCGGCAATCGCCAGTCTTCATTACGGTCTATGCGCCCGGATCCGACAGACCTCACCCTTGCCGCTGTTATCGACCTACAGCGCATGCGAAGATCCGGCCTAAGCCCGTGAAGGTTCTCTAAAGCAAAACCCCTAGGCCCCTTGAAAGTGAGATAGCAATGATAAAGCGTCAGACTTTGCGGAAGATTGTAGCTACCACTGCTGCCTGTGCGCTCGTGCTAGGTGGCGCCATGCAATCCGTGCTGGCTTGCACTGGCATCACGCTAAAGGCCGCGGACGGTTCGGTGGTATTTGGCCGTACGCTCGAGTGGGGGTCATTCGACCTCAAGTCGCGGTTGGCCGTAATCCCGCGCGGCTACGAGTATACGACGCACATGCCCGATGGCAAACCGGGCTTATCGTGGCAGGGAAAATATGGGGTCGTCGGAATTGATGCCGTCGAGAAAGACATTGTCGTCGAGGGGATGAACGAGAAAGGGCTTGCCGTCGGGCTCTTCTACCATCCCGGCTTCGCTGAATATCAGGACTACGATCCGGCCCAAGCTGCGCAATCATTGGGGCCGACCGATGTCGGACAATATTTGCTAACGAACTATGCAACCGTTGATGAGGTTCGCAACGCGATTTCTAAGGTTCGTATCGTGCCTGTCGTCGAGCCCGCGCTCGGTTTTGCGGCTCCCGTCCACTTCATCGTCACCGAACCAAGCGGGAAGGCCATCGTTATCGAGTATCTCAAGGGCGAAATGAAAATTTTCGACGCGCCTCTGGGTGTCATTACCAACGCACCGAGCTACGATTGGCACGAGACAAACCTCCGCAACTACATCAATCTTTCGCCGGTTGCACTGCCGGGTAGGAAGATCGAGGACCTGAATTTCAAGCCGCTTGGTGGAGGCAGTGGGATGATCGGTCTGCCAGGCGATTTCACACCGCCCTCTCGGTTCGTCCGGGCGGTGGCATTTTCCAAGACGGCGCGTCCAACCGCGACCGGCGACGAGACGATCTACGAAATTTTCCGCATTCTCGATAACTTCAACGTACCCCTCGGCGCCTCAGAAGGCACTGGCGACGATAAGACCCAAGGGATGCGCAGCTCCACGATCTGGACGAGCGTTTCCGATACGAACAACAAAGCCTTCTACTACCACACGCAGCATAATCGCCGCGTGCGGATGGTCGATCTGAAAAAGATCGACTTTGGCTCGTTCAGCGACATCATGCGATTGCCTCTGGACAAGACAAAGGCGCAAGACATGGAGGATGTCACACCTCGGATGTAGGTCGCTCATTGGCCGCTTTTGGCACGTCCCGGAAGTGCCGTCCGACGCATTTGAAGGCCGCTTACGGTTCCATAGTGGCCAAAAGTTGTGCTATCAGAGCCTGTGAAAAAAAGGAGAAGCTGATGGCCAAAACTATAGCCACGAGAAAACGCATTGTTCGTCGTGATTGGACCCGTGCTGATGTGAAAGAACTGAGACAGCACTCAAGAGACAAAACGCCCGTCAAAACCATCTCTAGAGCACTCAAGCGTACCCCGGGTGCCCTCAGACAAAAGGCCCGTGTGCTCGGAATCCCGCTCGGCCACCGCCGCCCCAAAAGAAGGCGGGCGTGAGCAGCTAACCGTCTGACGCCTCGGCAAGAGCCCCGCGTGGGCGTCGTGGGCTTCACCGTCGAGGTTGACAGCCCCATTCACCGGCGTGTCCGCTTCTGGCAAAAAGCGGACCAACTTCATCGCTGCTGTGATGTCCGCTTGTGACCCTAAGCGGACCAAACCGCGAAGGCGAGCGCCATCACCCTGGGACTACGTTTCACCCATTGCCGCTCTCGCCGCGTGAAGCTCGCGTTCGAGGGACGTGAGTTTCTGGCGTAACTCTTTGCTCTCGAGCTCCGCATACATTGCGGCGGCATCGTGGGCGATCCGGGCAAGCATGGCGCGTTCATTGTGATCGAGATCCGTGCCTGATGCGTGCGCCCCATATAGGGAGATAGCCAAACACCGAGCGGGAGTGACGGCGGGCACAGCGAGCACTGGACGGCTGACTCCTGACGGGAAATCGAGGCCGTCCATGTACGGTTCCTTGACGCTGAAAGGCGCGCCCTTGGCCAAAGGCGCAAGCATTGGCTCCTCGGGGCCGAGCGCCCGCGCACAATTCTCCCAACCTTTTCCATTGTCATCCCGTAAGAACTTTGACCCTCGATGGCGGAAGGCGGCGGCAGACGCAAGTTTGAGCGCGTGAAATGCCTCATCCGCCAAAACCCGATCGATCTCGATTGCCGTCTGCGCTCTGCGGATGGCCTCGCCAAGCCTAAGCTCTGCTTTATCGAGCCACTTGTTGAAGTAACTGTCGGCAATCTCGACGGCCCTATCGTGTAATTGAGCAATGAAAAACGACGCGACTAACGCCAGCGCGAGCCAAGCCCAACCCGAAAGGCTAAGGTGCTCCTGGATGCGATTCACTTGGTGATGCAGAAGGAGCGTAGGAGCGGTGAGAATGAACGCAAGAATAGTTACGCGGCGGAGGGGAATCCAGACGCTGACGACACGCGGGCGGCGCACTGCCTCGAATACGAACAGGCAAAGGATGCCGTTGAGGAGATAGAGCAGGCCGATGATGTCGTCGGTCGGCGTAAAGTGCTTCCACGTGTCGAAGATTGATGTCTCCGAGGCGAGTTCGGCGAGAAGGAAAGAGGGCAACCCTATGAGACAACCCCAAATCACCCAACGCACGCGCTGATAGTCTTCTGGCGATTGGCTTTGCTTCCGCACCATCAGGATTGCGAGTGCGCACAAGGCGACCGCAAAACCAGCGATAATTCCCGCGCGCGTAACAATCTCGGTTGGATACCCCAACAGACTGCCGTAGGAGGCGATGAGCGCCAAGGCAAAGACCAACGCGACGAATGGCAGCGCTCGTTCCACGGGCCTCCATTTGGGCTCGGTCTTGTTGTTAGGCACGCGAATGACGAAAAGGAGCAACCCAGCGAAACCCGCGGCCTGCGCCACGCAACCAGCCAGGTTTTGCGCAAGCAACAGAACTGGCCACTGTTGCAGGATGGCATAAAACGCATAGGACTGTCCGGGATTGAACCAGTTCACGTAGAGGAAGAAGCCCCAGGTCATCGCCGAGGGCCTCGACCAAACGAGCCAGGCCGCCGCAATGATCACCAGAATCCCAGCAATCTGGTCGAGAATGAGCACACCGCGAACGAGAAAATTAGAGGGTCGCTGTTCAGCGACGAGCGTAACCTGCCGGGCAGGCAAGCCATCTCTTGCGGTAACGTCGAGGGTGAGTGTGTGACCTGGCAAAGCGAATTGGAGACCGCCGAGCGCGGCAAGAGCATTGCCGCAGGGTGCGAGGTCTTTGAGGCTGCAGCGAAGGCGCGAAAGATCGAGTTGGTCGCCGATCCGTAGTCCGGCCTTCCATGCCGGCGATGAACCTTCGTCTGGAAAGGGGCCGGTGACGCTGTAGATCAGTCCGTCGTTATTAGCGTAGAAGCCGAAAGAACCGAGTGGGTGCGCGATACGCAGCAGGTCAGGGGCGATCATCGCGAGGCCCCAGAGCAAAAGCCCAATGAGCAAAACGCGGGCGCGGGTCATCTTCTGCCAGCGTTGTAGCGACGACCGCCGATGGTGGGTCGCGTGGTCGGCCAATTCCGTGCATTAAACATAAACGTTCACCCGATGGCGATTCCTCGTTGCTTCCCGCTGATAGAGCGACTTTCTGATGTTAGCGTTAGCGTGCTGAGCAAGTTAAGAGAAATGATCGGGTCAAAGGTCTTTCCGGTCATCCGGCCCCTGAGATCGGATTAGATTGGCTGCGCGCAAACTCCTTAGGTGGTCGCAGCATGTACCAAGGCTTTGGCTGGTGGTGTGAATGAGGTAAGGACAATGGTGGCATACAAGGGTGAATGTTTCTGTGGGGCTGTTCAGCTGGAGGTCTCGGGGAAGCCCGAAGGCATGGGCTATTGTCATTGCCGATCATGCCGTTCGTGGTCAGGGGGACCTGTCAACGCTTTCACGCTTTGGAATCCTAATACCGTGCGGGTCACAGCCGGTGCCGAACATGTTGGCATGTTCCAGAAGACGGCGGCGAGCCAGCGGAAATACTGCAAGAAATGTGGAGGCCATTTGATGACCAATCACCCTTCGTTGGGATTGGTCGATGTGTTTGCCGCCACGCTGCCTACGTTGAAGTTTAGCCCTGGCGTACACATTAACTACGCCGAGACCGTTCTGCCGATGCGGGACGGACTCCCGAAGTTTAAAGATTTTCCGGCTGAGTTCGGCGGATCCGGCGAGCAGATAGCGGAGTAACGCAGGTCCGCATCCGGTCAAAGTCGGACAAACGAGGCAGCTACGAGAATGTCGCCTCTACTCTAACAAGTTGATTGAAATTTGGCGACTGTTGCTGTTGATCGGGGATGGACAGTAAGAGCGACTGTTTGGCCGCTCTGGATGTCGCCGGTGACGGTGAAGTTGCTCGCCAGGGCCGCCTTGCCGGCATCGGTCTTGCCGAGGGCGGTCATCGGCGCGAGGCCCTGCAGGGCGTTCAGGTTGGTCACGCTCATCATTGCTGCGGCGTGCGCCGTCTGCGTTTAATTTCGGCCTCATAGATACGGAAGGCCCCGGTTCCGGCCACCCTTGTGGAGCGCCGAGGCTTCTTCTCTGTCAGAACGATGTCTCGAGCGTACCCACGACTCGTGGGCCACAGTGGAAGTCAGGCTGACCGGTACAGTTATCTTTATTGGTATCCCAGTAGCGAACGTCGAAGGTCAATGCCGGCTTGCCGAGGACGGCCAGCCTCAGACCGACGTTCCAATAAGCGTAGTCGGTGCCGCCATCATTCGTGTCGCCCCACTGTTGACCGACCACGCCACTGACGGTCGGTGTGAATTTCCAAACCTTGTTGAACGTCCACCCGTAATCGAACTCAAGGACATCGTTGGGACCGATGCCACCGGAGTAGTCTGACGAGTAGTAGTTGGTCAGGCTGAGCGCCAGCCTGCTGTTGAAGAGGCTATGCGACACACCGGTCTTAATTTCATTGTAGGACAAGCGGGCGGGACCGAAGGAGTTCGGATAGCTATAGTAGAGCTCGCCGATATCGAAAGTGCACCCATTCCACGTCGGCCTGATTCCGCCGTGTAAGGCTATCTCCAGAGGTGCGATGTCCACGAGTTGTCCTGACGGCGTGACCGCCGTTCCGAAATTGATGCTCGAGCCCCAAATGCCGGCGTAGGCTTGCAGCCAGGAATTGATAGGATAGGTGCCGTCGAACTCGCCCTGCAGGGCTGGTTTCCCATCAGTTTCGGAGTAGCCGCGGAACACGTAATCGGTGGTCACGTCGACATCGCCGGAAATGGCGATTGCCGGTGCTGCCGCTGGCTGTTGGGCGTCCGCTGCCGAGGCCGGAATAGCAAATCCGAAAAGTAAGACCAGTGCCAAGACACTTGATCTCATGGTTACCCCCATAAAGCTATTCTATCCCGATATTTGGGCGATATCGTCATCACTCTGACTGGCGCCTTCGGCCCCACCGCCTGCGCTGCGCCGCAGCGATCCGCGCCTTGCCCTCGGCAGTCCTGGGGCCGGTTGAGAGCGCGCCCGTGGAAGCGGCAGCGCCGTTTGCCCGGCTCGGGCCGAAGGAAACCCCACAGAGGGCATTCTTCCGGGGCCGGGCCCCCGGTGTAACTTGGTGCCAGCCATGGGCCATCATCCAGACCGGCGCAAGCGCATAGCGGGCGCTGGGATCGGTCATTATTTCTTGGTGTTCTCAGTCTCAGCCGCCGTGAGGTCGAAATGGCTCCAATCTGACTTCCGCTCCGCCTCGATCTCAGCCTCCGTGCGCGGCCGGTCCTCCGGCAGCACATACTGATCCTGGACGACGGCGACGACCGGCTTCTCCGTCCAAAGATTGGGCTGCCGGTTCTTGAGCCAGTACTTTGCGGCCGCGATGTCAGGCGGTAGGACTCGGCGAACCTCGACGACCTTGATTTCCTCGGTCTCCAGGGCCTTCTTACCGTTTTCGTGGTATTCGACGCGCTTGACCTTGAGGACCTGCTGCTCGACGAACTCGACGCCGACGGCCCTCTCGAACAGCTTCTCTGCGACCAGACAGTCGGTATGCAGTTGGCCCTCCTTTATGGACTGACAAAACTGCGGAAACCGCGCGCTCCAGCGTTCAATGGTCCGCTCGGAGACGTCGAAGAAAGTGGCGAGCTGCTCGGTGGTGCAGGGCAGACCGAGACGAGCCAGGCGCCGGACCTGGTCACAGAAGCTCGGGTCGTAGCGGGTCGGGCGACCACCAAGATCAGAGGCTTCAGCCCCGGTGTCTTTGTCGTATTCCGAGTTCATGATCTATGGCTTCTTTCGGTAATGTCCGCCGGATGGAAGGACCGCTAATCCGTCATGTCTCAGATAGTGCTTTTATGGTCGCGGGGTTCCGCGCGGCTGAGAGCGAGCGACCCGATTCGCTGTTTCGTGATCCCCTAGCCGCGTTTCCTCCACCCTGACGAACCGCCTTACCAAGTCAAAACAGACTGCCGCCACCGGGTTCCTCACCGACGAGATCCATCGCGCCTTCACGATCGAGCTGGAGTGAGCGCCGGTCACCCAGTCGTCGTCGGAAATCATGACCTTCGCTTTCAACCTTTATCCATATCGGCCAACGAATTACCCGAGGTGGCCGCGCTTGCCACGTTCGCCACAAACGGTTGCAACGCATCGTCCGTCACAGTTATGTAATCACCAAAGGTCAATCTCCAGAAGTTACGCTCTGCTGGATAAACCGTGGGTATAAGTCCCAAGCACGCATTCGCGTTGAAACGATATGTTGTAGCTGTCGTCAATGCCATGGTCGCCGCCGCCGCGCTCACGGCGCAGGCCGCAGCGCCGCTGAGCGCTGCCAACATGAACGCCCTGCAGGGCCTTGCGCCGGTAACCGCGCTCGGCAATACCGATCCCGGTAAGGCGGCGCTGGCGAGCAACTTCAACACCACCGGCGATATCCAGAGCGGCGCGGCTGCGCAGCCGCTACTGGAGCCCTTCCTCGATCAGCGGCAGCAGGCGCTGCGCGACGACTTCATCACCGGCGTTGCCTATGAACTGGCCGACGGCCTCGGTAACAAACTCGGCGACGCCTATCGGGCGAAGGCAACCAACAACCCTCCGATCGGGGACGACTGCAAGACCCTAAAATTCACCAGCATTTTGCCAGCCGTTGATCGTCTGATTAGGTTCGCCAATGCGACTTCGTATGCCGACTCCGACGCAGGTAAGTACTTCTTCGCCAATGAAATGCTGAAGGACAAGGAGCCGGTTTCGGTGGAGGCCAACGTGATCTTGACTGACGTGAACGGCACCACGGACGTCTTTGGCAAGGCCTATAAGCCACCGGCGGGCGGCGCGAACCGCTGCGGTGCTACGGAGGACGACCCCTGCAATCCCCGGCCGTTCCAGACCGAGCCGCATTTCGCCATGTATCAGGGCAGGAACTTCTGTGGCTCCGAGACCACCAACAAGGACACTCTCGAGTATCTAAAGGCCAGCCCTGCCTATCCCAGCGGCCACACCACTTACGGCTACATGGAATCCCTGCTGCTCGCGCTGCTAGTCCCGGAGCGGTATCGGCAGATGGTCACCCGCGCCGCCGAATACGGGAACGACCGCATCGTGCTTGGGGCCCATTACGCGATGGACGTGCTGGCCGGCCGGGCACTCGCCGAATACGACCTCGCCCAGCTACTGGCCAACAAGACTGGCTACGTAGGCGTGAAGCCCAACGTCGGCGTGAAACCCGACGACCTGGAGGTTATCGACGACTTCCGGGAGGCACTCGCGGCTGCCCGCGCTGATCTGACGGCCGCGCTCGAGAAGGGCTGCGAAGGCAAGATCGCCGACTGCGCCGCGCAGGACGAGAGCCGCTTTGCCGATCCGGCGAAGAACAGCGCCTTCTACGAGGCAACCCAGACGTATGGCCTGCCAGTGGTCTTCACGAACAACGCGAAGGGCACCGAAGATGTGGCCAAGCTGGCTCCAGAAGCGGGCTATCTGCTGACCGCGGCTTTCCCCAGCCTCACGCTCGCGCAGGCCGATGCCATTCTGACCCTGACCGAGGGACCTGGTGGTGGCGTTCCTCGACAACGGCTCGGCTTTCGGCGTCTATTCCCGCCTCGACCTCTACAAGGCGGCTGAGCAAGCTGCGGCGCTTTTACAGAAGGGAAAATAGATCGCCGCGGTGGCCCTCCTACAAGCCTACAGCAAAAAGGGCGCCGGCCGAAGCCGACGCCCCCATTCTTGGAGATGAGACGAATCTTTGCAGGGAAGTACGATAAAACCCCGCCATCGGAACTTAGCATGACCAGATGCAAATTGCCCTGGTGTGCGCAGAAGTAGTCGGGCCGTAGCGAAACGACCACAAATCGCCCGTTTTCCAAGCACATGCCAAAAAAGGTGTCATGCCCCCACCGCTTCCATACCCGCGTACTCCCCGGCGCGGGCGAGGGTCGCCAAGAGTTTGGTGGCAATGCGGCTTTTGAAGGCGTCGGTAGTGACTATTTCCGAGTCCGCGTGCCATACTGAAAGCATGGGGGACAATCGCAGGGGCCGCTTAGTGCCAAGATGTTTATAGTTCTATTTGTGGACTACCAAGCCGCCTATGAAAATATATAAGATAATTCAATGAATTACAGATGATATTGGCGGAGACGGAGGGATTCGAACCCTCGATACGGCTTTTGACCGTATAACGGTTTAGCAAACCGCCGCCTTCAGCCTCTCGGCCACGTCTCCAGGGTTGGGAACCAAGCATTTTGTCCGGGGGCTGACAAGTTCAAACCGCGAACTGCCGCCCGTTTGCCGCCCGCGCGGTTATCTCCGGCCTCGGCAGCATCATCGGCGGTCAGCAGACACAGACCGAAACCGACTTCGAGGCGAAGCAAGGCAACCTCATTGCTGGTGCCGAGGCGAACGCGCTCAACGAGCAGGCAACCGGCGAGATCGCCGCCGGCGTCGCCGAAGGCCAACAGCAGTCACGGGAAACCGGGATCGTGCTTTCGCGTGAGCAGTCGATCGCGGCAGACGTGAGAGAGAATTTCGCTAAACTGGCCGATACGTGGCTGCGGCTTGCATCCGAGCTCGAGACTAGCCAAGCGCTGTTGGATGCCTACGCAGCTCCCCCACAGAGGTGGGCGGGATGGGGCGCCAACGATAAGGCGCGTGAGACTCGAAGGGATCGCGTAAGGCGGGTCGTCAATGGATACAATTTGTAATGTTTTGACATCGCCCAGCAACGATGCTGTGAGAGGCTTTCTGACCTTCCTCCCCAGAGAAAGGGTTCATCCCCACAGAAGCCTCGCAGATTACCCCCTGCGGGGCTTCTGACTTAACCGCCCCCTTCTGGAAAATCCAATTCCGAATGGTCGGCTGCACCCAGCAGCTCCGGCAGCTTGGCGAAGTTGCTCGCCATGCGCCTTGCCTCGTCCATGGTCAGCACGCCTGCGGTGGTCGCGTCGTTATCATTCTCGCATGCATAGAAGTAGGCGAGCGACTGACCGTTGGCGTCGATCACCTTGAAGCCCCCGGGCAAGCGCTCAACAGTCCACGGCGGCGGGAAGCGGCGTCCAATCATCACCTGAGATTATAGCGAAAAGGGCGCCGACCGAAGCCGACGCCCCTTTTCCCGATTGACTCTGGGACCGGCCGTAACCTCAAGTTATCGGATGCCTAATTTGGCGCGGGTCATCTTCTGGGTGCTTGTTGTCGCCGGTCTGGGATGTTTGGCCTATTCGGTCCACATCTTCCCGGCGTGGAAACCTGATAGATTTGTCCTAAGCGACAGCGCTTTCGCGATCCCCTTCCTGATAGGATGGTGGGGATTAGGCCTTGTTGGATTTGCTGCGTTGGTACGCTACCGGGCTAGCAAATACCCTGATGATCGGGAGCCGCGGGACCCGGTGGGCCGCCGCTGACGGCCGGAAGCCTTCCACCCTATCCTGATTTATACCTCCGAGCCCGTTTCGCCCGCCACGGCGGGTCCTTGTGGCTAGGTGAGAATTGCCGCCCGAATTGCCGCCAGAATTTATCTAGGCGTTTGGCGGCGTGTCTCGCAAAGGCTTCAAAAGCCTCGCATTGCAGTAGACTGCTTATGACGGCAAACCATTGGAAAGACGGAAGCTCGCGCTTTAGCAAACCGCCGCCTTCAGCCTCTCGGCCACGTCTCCACCCGAGAAAGACGTAACGACCCGAGCTTCCTGGGTCAATGGCGGCTCCATGGCACCGCGGGGACCCTCCGAGGGCGAACTCCCCTTCCCCATCGATGTTGAGTCGCGTTGCGACACGCCCTCAACGATGCGAACCGGTGATAGGTCAGCCTTGCGCGAAAAGGCCCCCATGGCCTTAGATTTTCCTTATTTCGCCGCCTTTTTGGTCGGCAGATTTGCTCGGAAATTGGTCGGTTTGCCCCCCTGGCGTGCTAAACTCGCGACCGAGCCGATGACAAGGGGGACCCTTCCGCGCCATGCGTGGGCATGCTCATACGATACCATTTGCAGAAGCAGCACTTGCCGCGGGTCTTCTCGCTTGGGCGCCCATGGCTGCCTATGCCAACGAGGCCGCCTTTTGCGTGACCTGCAAGGGGCCCGACCAGACCTATCTCTGCCGGGTCACCGGCGAGGATCTGCACCGCAACGACGGGCTCAAGCTCTATTGCGTCATGCGTACCGCCAAGGAAGGAGGCCATGCTTCCTGCTCGGCGCGCGACGAGGTCTCCGGCTGCAACGGGGTGGAGAAAATCTATAGCTATAACGGGCCGAACATCCCAGAGGGCCTCGCCGCCGACCCGCAGCTCATGGAGCGCGTGGGCCACGACCAGAAGGACTTCCGCAAGGACGATAAGCGCAAGACGCTGGTCGAAGTGACCGGCCAAGCCATGAGAGCCTCCCGCCGGGAAATTCGCAAAGTCCGCGCCTCGCTTGGCGGCCGCGAGGCCGAGACGAACCAATCGCCGCTGCCCAGCAAACCGGCGCCGATCGATCCCTTACCGGAGCTCAAATCCCAGACGCCGGCCCCCCTGCCCGTGAGCGCGGCGCCGGCGCCGGGCGCCCGATCTGCGGCACTATCGCCGGAGGTCATTAACGCACCCCCGGCGCGCAAGAGCCGCGTCAGGCGCGGCGCGCAACGTGTCGGGCATTTCGCGCGCAGCTCCTATCGCTGCGTCCGCTCGCTGTTCCGGGACTGCCGCAGCGATGAGGCAGAGCAAGGCCCAAACTAGGCTTGCTTAATGCGTGATGGGGCACTGGGTGGCAAGCCACTCGCGGGCGAGCCTTTGGGCTTCGGCGATCTGCGCCGCGGACATCTCCTGGGAGAGCTCCTTGCGGTGCGTCAGCGCTGAATTGTTGCCACGCAAGGCCGCGAGATTGAACCATTTATGCGCCACCACCAAGTCCGGCGCCACGTCGAGGCCGGTTGCATACAGCATCCCGAGCTCGAACAGGGCGTCCGGCGCCCCAGTCTGTGCCGCGAGTTCCACCCGATCCATGGAAACGTCCATCCGTGCCATCTGAAATTCCCCTCTTCTTACTGACTCTGGTTCTGCCGAACAGCTTTTGTAATCTTTCCGCGTCTCGGCTTTTCTTGTTGAACCCCGATGCCCGTAATCATGGGAAACTACCTTCAATAACTTCTGAACAGGCGTGCTTAACGCAAAATCACCGAAAACTATAACGCTTGGTAATATTGGTTTACATGGGAGAGTTTTTGCCAAACTTAAGAGCGGCCCTTTGGTTAATCTCGGGCGGCGGCAAGGATTCCTTGACCAATCGCAGTGACCGGCCGGTAACCAACAACGATTTTCGTAAAAAGCAACGGAACGAGGTGGAGAGGCTAAAACTCGGCTTGGATCGCCGGCAGGAGCACCGTCGATCCGGTGGTGAGCCGCGCCTCGAGATCGCGATGGGCGCGGGCTGCCTCGGCCAGTGGATAGGCCTGGTTGACCGTAACCTTGACCTTGCCGCTTCCAACCACGTCGAACAGCTCGTTCGCGGTGGCGACCAGGTCCTTGCGCGTCGCCGTGTAATTGCCGAGTGAGGGGCGCGTGGCGTAGAGCGAGCCCTTCTGCGACAAGAGCGTGATCTTGAACTCAGGCACCGGCCCCGAGGCCTGCCCAAAGCTCACCCACATCCCCAGCGGCTTCAGGCAATCGAGCGAGGCCGGAAACGTGTCCTTGCCGATCGAGTCGTATACCACGTCGACGCCTTGGCCCTTGGTGAAGGCCTTCACCATGGTGACGAAGTCTTCCTCGCGGTAGTTGATCACGTGGGTGCAGCCATGGGCGCGCGCGATGAGCGCCTTGCCGGCGGAGCCGACCGTGCCGATCACCGTGGCGCCGAGCGACGCGGCCCATTGGCACGCGATCAACCCCACGCCGCCCGCAGCGGCATGGAATAGCAGCGTCGTCTCCGGACCCACTTTGTAGGTCCGGCGTAAGAGATATTGCGCTGTCATGCCTTTGAGCATGATCGAGGCTGCGATCTCGTCGCTGACCTCTGCCGGAAGCCTGACGACGCGGTCCGCCGCGATCAGGCGCTCTTGCGCATAGGCGCCGATCTGTCCGGCATAGGCCACGCGCCTCCCGAGTTTGAGATCCTTGACGCCCTGGCCAACGGCGGTGACGACGCCGGTGCCCTCCATGCCGGGAATGAACGGAAGGGACGCCTGCGGATAGAATCCGGTCCTCGAATAGACGTCGATATAATTGAGGCCGATCGCGGTCTGACGAATCCGCACCTCGCCGGGACCGGGCTCACCGACCTCGATTTTCTCCCAGGCCAGGACCTCCGGTCCGCCATAAGCGATGAACGCGGATCGCTTGCGCCATGTTTGTTCCCCCGCCCCGCGCCATAACGCCTTTCCCCTCGTCATGGCCGGGCATGACGCGACAATAGCGTCGACTTGGGCTCGCCCGTCCCCGAATGTTGCAATGGACCGGCTAGTCTACTCGATTCCGAGCTTCGCCTTCAAAAGCTCATTGACCGCTTGCGGGCTCGCTTTGCCGCCCATCGCCTTCATCACCTGACCGACGAACCAGCCGAGCATCGTGGGCTTCGCCTTGGCCTGCTGCACCTTGTCCGGATAGGCGGCGATGATCTCGTCGATCGCCATCTCGATGGCACCCATATCGGTGACCTGGGTAAGGCCACGGGCTTCGACGATCCGGCGCGGATCCCCTCCTTCCGCGAAGACGATGTCGAACACATCCTTGGCGATCTTGCCGGAGATGGTGCCGTCCTTGATCAGATCGAGGATGGCGCCGAGCTGGTCCGCCGAGACGGGGCTCTGGGCGATGCCCTTCCCTTCCTTATTGAGGCGGCCGAACAGCTCGTTGATGACCCAGTTCGCGGCTTGCTTGGGGTCGCGGCCCTTCGCCACCGCCTCGAAATAATCCGCCGCCTCGCGCTCGGCGACGAGCACATCGGCATCGTAAGGAGAGAGCCCGTAAGCCTCGATGAACCGAGCCCGCTTCCGATCGGGAAGCTCGGGCAGGCCCTCGGCCAGCCGGTCGACATAATCTTGGGTGAGTTCGAGCGGCAAGAGATCGGGGTCGGGAAAATAGCGATAGTCGTGCGCCTCCTCCTTGGAGCGCATCGACCGCGTCTCCCCAGTCTTGGCATCGAACAGCCGCGTCTCCTGGTGGATCGTCCCGCCATCTTCCAAGATTTCGATCTGGCGGCGTGCCTCATGCTCGATGGCCTGGCCTATGAAGCGGATCGAGTTGACGTTCTTGATCTCGCAGCGGGTGCCAAGCGGCGCGCCCGGCTTCCGCACTGAGACATTGATGTCTGCGCGTAGCGACCCCTCATCCATATTGCCATCGCAGGTGCCGAGATAGCGCATGATGATGCGGACCTTGGTGAGATACGCCTTGGCCTGCTCGGCGGAGCGGAGGTCCGGCTTCGACACGATCTCCATCAGCGCCACGCCGGAGCGGTTGAGGTCGACATAGGAATATTTGGGATGCTGGTCGTGTAGGCTTTTGCCCGCATCCTGCTCGAGATGCAACCGCTCGATGCCGACGGTCACCCGTTCGCCGCTCAGGAGATCGACGATAACTTCCCCTTCCCCCACCACCGGGCTTTTGTATTGGGAGATCTGATAGCCCTGCGGCAAATCGGGATAGAAATAGTTCTTCCGGTCGAACACTGAGGTGAGATTGATCTTGGCCTTAAGCCCGAGCCCGGTGCGGATGGCTTGGGCGATGCACTCCTCATTGATCACCGGCAGCATGCCGGGCATGGCGGCATCGACGAGGCTCACATGGGAATTCGGCTCGCCGCCGAATGCGGTCGAGGCGCCGGAGAAGAGCTTCGACTTCGAGGTGACTTGGGCATGCACCTCCATGCCGATGACCACCTCCCAGGGGCCGGTCGCGCCTTCGATCAAATTGGATTTTTCCGTCTTTGCGTCCATGGCAGCGCCGCTAGTCCTTGCTGTCCGTCTGCTGGCGGAGCTTCTCCTCCTCATATTGGATGAACCAGCCGATCATCTGCCGCCACAAGGCCTCGACCAATTCCGGCGGCAGACCCTTCTCGACGGCGCGCGCGCGGACCTTTTCGATCACCTGCTGAATGCGCCAAGGCACGCGCGCCTCCGCCGGCGACTGCTTGAGCTGCCAGGCGCGATCGACATAGACGAAGCGCTCGCCGATGAGCTCGACCAGCGCGGCGTCGATGCGGTCGATCTCCGCCCTCACCTCTTCCATATTGCTGCAGTCTTCAGGCCGCCGAGGCGCCATTTCGACTAGCCTCCAGCAGGCCGCAGTACGGCGTCGGCCTCGATCTCGACGAGCCAGTCCGGATTGATGAAGCGCGACACCTCCAAAATGCTGGACGCCGGCCGGATCGAGCCGAAGACCTCGCCATGCACGCGCCCGACTGCTTCCCAATGGGCGATGTCGACAAGATAGGTCCGGGTGCGGATCACATCCTCGAGCCTCGCGCCTGCGTCCTGCAACGCGTTAGCGATGATCTCAAGGATCGCGCGCGTCTGCGCCGCGGGATCGCCGAGGCCCACCGTGTTGCCGCCGCTTCCGGCGGTGGTGCCTCCGACGGCGACGATGTTGCCGATGCGCACCGCGCGAGAGAAGCCGATGATCGGCTCATAGGGGCTCCCCGAGGAGACCATGATGCGATCGCTCATCGGCTTGACCGAAGCTTCATTCATGCCGCTCTGCTCCACCAATCGTGAGGTTTCTCCAACGGCCCCGCGGCCTGTTCGATCGCCCGCGCCGTACGGAACAAGGTCTCCTCGTCGAACGGCCGGCCGATCAACTGCAGCCCGAGCGGCGTTCCTTCCGACGAGAGGCCGGCCGGCACCGAGAGCCCAGGCAGCCCCGCCATGTTCACCGTCACCGTGAAGATGTCGTTCAGATACATCTCGACCGGATCGCCCGACTTCTCGCCGAGCGCGAATGCCGGCGACGGCGTGGTCGGCGTCAGCATCACATCGACCTCCTCGAAGGCCTGGTCGAAATCGCGCTTGATCAGACTGCGTACCTTCTGCGCCTTCAGATAATAGGCGTCGTAATAACCGGCCGACAGCACATAGGTGCCGATCAGAATTCGGCGCTTCACCTCTTGGCCGAAGCCCGCCGCCCGCGTGTTCTCATAGAGCGAGAGCACGTCTTTGGCCGGCTCGCGCAGGCCGTAGCGCACCCCGTCATAACGGGCGAGGTTCGAGGAGGCCTCCGCCGGCGCCACAATATAATAGGAGGGCAGCGCATATTTGGTGTGCGGCAGGCTTACCTGCTTGATCTTAGCGCCCGCCTCCTCCAGCCATTTCACCCCTTGCTGCCACAGCGCATCGATCTCAGCGGCCATGCCGTCGACGCGATATTCCTTCGGGATGCCGATGGTTAGGCCCTTCACGCCCTTGTTCACCGCCACCTCATAGTCGGGCACCGGGGCGTCGACGCTCGTCGAATCTTTCCGATCGTGGCTCGCCATGGCTTTGAGCAGGATCGACGCGTCCTGCACATTGCGCGCGATCGGCCCGGCCTGATCGAGCGACGAGGCAAAGGCCACGATGCCCCACCGCGAGCAGCGGCCATAGGTCGGCTTGATACCGACGGTGCCGGTGACCGCGGCGGGCTGACGGATCGAGCCGCCGGTGTCGGTCGCGGTCGCGCCCATGCAGAGCCGCGCGGCGACGGCCGCCGACGAGCCGCCCGACGACCCGCCGGGCACGAGCTTGGCGTCGGACCCCGTCTGCCGCCAGGGATTGACCACCGGTCCGTAATAGCTCGTCTCGTTGGACGATCCCATGGCGAACTCATCATTGTTGAGCTTGCCGAGCATCACCGCGCCCGCCGCCCACAGATTGGCGGTCACCGTGGACTCGTAAGTCGGCGTGAAGCCGTCGAGAATGTGCGAGCAGGCGGTGGTGCGATACCCCTTGGTCGCGAACAGATCCTTGATGCCGAGCGGGATACCTTCCAGCGCCCCCGCCTCGCCTCGCTTGATCCGCGCATCGCTCGCCTTCGCCATGTCAAGCGCACGCTCCGGCGTCGGCAGCACGAAGGCGTTCAGCGCCTCGTTCGCCGCTTCGATCGCGTCGAGATGCGCGCGCGCGAGCTCGGTTGCGGAGAGCTCCTTGCGTTTCAGAGCGTCGCGCGCCTCCGCGATGGAAAGCTCGGTGGGGTTGGCCATGCGCTTTACGGTTTGACGTTCTGGCACTTGACGAAGGTGCTGTAGGAGTCGTTCGCGGCTTGCTCGTCCGCAGGAGAGCCCCGGCCGCCCGCAGCCTCTTTGTCCCGCTCCGCGTCCGGCTGATCGCTCGAGTCCGCCTCCCCGGAATCGGATTCGGCCGACCCGTCGTCAGAGCCTTGTTGGGTGAGATCGGTGATCCTGGTGACGTTGAGCCGGCCCCCCTCCTTCTGCTTGATCGAGAAGACGTCGGGATAGGTGTAGCCAGCCTCGTCGCAAAAGGCGGTCGCCACCCAGCTTGTTGCGTCACGCGCAAACACATTTACGAAGTCACAAATCTGTTGGTACGCGACTAGCCCCTTCTTGCTCAGCACCTGAAAATCGAGGTCCTCGCCAAGCTCGGCTGGCGTCGTCTTCCCGAGCTTGGTGCAGCCCTCTTGCGTCGAGGCGAAAGTGCCCTCGGGCAGGCTGGCCTCCGGCGCTTGCGCCTTCGCCAAGCTGGCACCAAGCAGCCAAAGCCCCAACGCCAAAACTACCGCGCGACCCATGACGGTTCTCCTATTCGACGATCTTGGGCACAACAAAATAATGGTCGTCGACGGCGGGTGCGTTTTTCAGGATATCGTCGGCGCAATTGCCGTCGGTGACCTCGTCTTTGCGCTGCGCCATGGTCATGGCGACGACGCGCGTCATCGGCTCGACATTGGCGGTGTCGATCTCGTCGAGTTGGGCCACCCAATCGAGTATGCCGGACAGCTCCTTCTCCAGCCGCGCGGCTTCGCCTTCCGTGATGGCGATGCGGGCGAGATGGGCAATGCGATGAACGGTCGCGCGATCGACGGACATGGGGTCTGGCGCCAGTGATGGAATGGATCGTACCAGCGCTCCTGTAGCACCGGGCCGGAGCAGCATCAACTTGGCTTGGCCGATGGGAGTGCGCTGCTTGCCGCAAGTCCGTCAACCCGGCCCCGGCGCTAGCCCCAGGCGTAGTTTGTGGGAGAGTCGGCCTGGAAGCGGCTCAGACCGCGAAGGGGACGCCGACCTGCGGCACTAGGACGGTATTGCCGCCCATTTCCGCGACAAATTTGTCCGCCGTCTGATCGAGCATGGGAAAGGTGCCGTAATGGCAGGGAATAACGGTTTCGAACTGGAAGTAGCGCTTGCAGGCGAGCGCCGCCGTCTTCGCCCCCATGGTGAAGCGGTCGCCGATCGGCACAAAGCCGATCGCAGGCTGATAAATCTCGTTGATGAGGCCCATGTCCGAGAAGATTGCCGTGTCGCCCATGTGATATACGGTTTTGCCCTCGCGCGCGGCGACGACGAGTCCGCAACAGGCGCCGAGATAGATCGACCGTCCCTCGTGGAAAATGCCGGAAGAATGCCAGGCCGGCACGAAACTGAGGTCGAAATCCTCGTGATAGAGGGTGCCGCCCGTATTGCCGGGATCGACCGTCTCTACCCCAAGGCTCGCCATATGCATGGCGAGCTCGAAGACCGCCATCAACGGCACGCCGGTCTCCTTGCAGATACCGGCCGCATCGCCGGTATGGTCCTCATGGCCATGGGTCAGTGCCACATGGGTCACGCCCTTGGCCACGCTGTGCACGCCACGGCCAGTATTCTCGAAGGTCGGGTTCCCCGTGAGGAACGGATCGATCAGAATGCTCGACTTGGCGGTGTCGATGCGGAAGCAGGAATGGCCGAACCAGGTAATCTGCATGACGTGTCCCGAGTTAGCGCGTTACGAGAACCTGACCTCGGACATAGGCAAAGCATGGTGAGTTGACAACCGTGCACCCGTGCCGCACTCCCTAGGGCTGTGACTGAAGCCTCTCTCATAGCTATCGAAGACCTTGCTCCCCTGCTTGCACCCGAGGCGAGGCTGCTCGGTCTCGACGTGGGCAGCAAGACCGTCGGCATGGCGCTCTCCGACGTGACGCGCAGCATCGCCACGCCGTTCGATACGATCCGCCGCACGAAGTTCACAGCCGATGCCAAGACGATCGGCGAAGTCATTGAATCGAATCAGGTCGGGGCCCTGGTGATCGGCCTCCCCCTCAACCTCGACGGCTCCGAAGGCCCGCGCGCGCAATCGACCCGCGCCTTCGCCAGGAACCTCGCCGCTTATATCGGCGTGCCCATGATGTTCTGGGATGAGCGCCTGTCAACGGCCGCGGTGGAGCGGCATCTGATCGAGGCCGATGCCTCCCGCAAGCGCCGCGCCGAGGTGATCGACCGCATGGCCGCGGCCTACATCCTGCAAGGCGCACTCGACCGGCTAAGGCGTCTTGCCGAGCAGCGTCAGGCTTAGATTGTCGTTGAAGATCATGTACCCCGCCGGATTGTCGGGGCAAAGACCCGCGCCGCAAATGGCCAGCGTCGAGATCACATTGCCGAGCGCGAGCGTGGCGAGTAGTGCCACGGCCAACACCGGTAGCACTTTCAATCGCGACGGCAGCACATCGGTCGCAGCGAACTGCTGCTCGAACTGCAGCATGATGGCGCTGCCCATGACGATCAGCGCAAACAGGAGCAGCGCCCAAGTGTAGAGGTGCAGTCCAAACACTGCGTTTCCGTAAGCGCTGTTATGGGCGATGTTCAAAAGGATCTGCCGCGCCGACACGACGCCGCCCGCCACGGCGCCGAGGATCGCGAGGCCGTAATGGCTCGGCCGCGGCCCGAACATCAGATTGAGCGCGATGCCAAATCCCGCCGCGATAAAACCTACACGCTGCAAAATGCAGAGGGGACAAGGCAGATCGCGAAACCAGAGCTGATCGGCAAAGGCGAGCACCAACACGGTATCGATCGCTACGAGCCCGAGGGCGTTGAGCAGCCTCGACAAATTGGCAGTCACCCCGGCTCTCCCTTAGAGACCGAGATTCAGCACGTCCGTGGCGTGAAACCGGAACAGCGCGAGAAGTACCAGCACGCCGGCAACCCAAAAGCCCATCGCGGCCCCACGCTGCCGCGTCCACGC
Organism: uncultured Alphaproteobacteria bacterium; assembly: GCA_963804705.1. Lineage (GTDB taxonomy): Bacteria > Pseudomonadota > Alphaproteobacteria > Rhizobiales > Methyloligellaceae > Methyloceanibacter. The sequence goes on along the minus strand of CAWDRM010000016.1, from coordinate 102,451 downwards.
CGCGGCAAGGCCGCAGGCGAACAGAAGAAAGGGTAAGCTCATCATGGTTTAGCCTCCGCCTGACTAACCTGTGGCCCGATTTCTGTAACCGCCTATGCAAAACAAAGAGCACCGATGACACCGTCATCGCCTGGCGGCGTCACCCGGAGCTCGAATTGTGAGTCTGGGTGATTTGCACGCGGGCGTAAACCCTAACTTATTGAAATTTCTGGCCTGCGCCCTGGCAAAGCCAGCCGGGGCGCCCGTTCGCCTGATGACACTCCGCATTCCTGCGTCGAGCGAGGCTCGCGCCGGTCAGCGCGCCGGCCAAGCTTGCGGCATCCGCAGAGTCGACCTATACAGTGCGCTTTAATGAGCATTGCGGCCGAAGCCACCGAATTCTCCTTCCCACATCGCCATCTGCTTGGGATCGAAGGCCTTTCGGGCCACGAGATCGTAGGCCTGCTCGATCTTGCCGAAGAGGCTGCGAGCGTCAGCCGCCAGGTCGCCAAGAAGCGCGACGACCTCCGCGGCCGCACCTTGATCAACCTCTTCTTTGAGGACTCGACCCGGACCCAAAGCTCCTTCGAGCTTGCTGGCAAACGGCTCGGCGCCGACGTGATGAACATGTCGGTGCGGACATCATCCGTCCAGAAGGGCGAGACGCTGATCGACACGGCGGTGACGCTGAACGCCATGCGCCCTGATATCCTCGTGGTGCGCCACCACGCCGCCGGCGCCGTCGAACTGCTCGCCCAGAAGGTCGATTGCTCCGTGATCAATGCCGGCGACGGCAGCCACGAGCACCCGACGCAAGCCCTGCTCGATGCGCTGACCATCCGCCGCCACAAGGGGCGCATCGCCGGACTGATCGTCGCCATCTGCGGCGATATCCTCCATTCGCGGGTCGCCCGCTCCAACATCCTCCTGCTCAACACGCTTGGCGCGAGGGTCCGGGTCATCGCGCCGTCGACCCTGCTTGGCGCCGGTATCGAGCGGCTTGGCGTCGAGGTCCACCGTTCGATGCGGCAGGGGCTGGACGGCGCCGACATCGTGATGATGCTGAGGCTCCAGCGCGAGCGCATGACGTCGAGCCTGGTGCCGAGCCAGCGGGAATATTTCCATTTCTTTGGGCTCGATTACGACAAGCTCGCTTGCGCCAAGTCGGACGCCCTCATCATGCATCCAGGTCCGATGAACCGCGGCGTGGAGATCGATTCAAACGTCGCCGACGATGCCCGCAGCGTCATCCGCGAGCAGGTGGAGATGGGCGTGGCGGTGCGCATGGCGGTGCTGCAGGCGCTCGCCCGCCACCTGCCGAACCAGTGATGGCCATGCAGTCAGAATGCAATCATCACGACCCGCGTCCCACGGCCCTGGTCAATGCGCGCCTGCTCGATCCAGCCTCGGGCCTCGATCAGAAAGGCGGCGTGCTCATCGCCAATGGCAAAATTGCCACCTTTGGCCCCGAGATAGGCCAAGGCAGCGTCGGCGAGGCGACGCTCATCGATTGCGGCGGCAAATTGCTGGCACCCGGTCTCATCGACATGCTGGTCTTCACCGGCGAGCCGGGACACGAGCATCGGGAGACGCTCGCCACGGCAAGCCGTGCAGCTTCCGCCGGCGGGGTCACCACCATCATCTGCATGCCCAATACCGATCCCGTCATCGACGACGTTGCGCTGGTCGATTTCATTCTGCGGCGCGCGCGGGACACGGCGCAAGTCAACGTCCATCCGATGGCGGCGATGACCAAGGGGCTGTTGGGCGAAGAGATGACGGAAATCGGTCTCTTGCGCGAGGCTGGCGCGATCGCCTTCACCAACGGCAAGCACAGTCTCGCCAACGCCAAGATGATGCGGAACGTGCTCGCCTACGCCAAGGATTTCGGCGCGCTGATCATTCATCACCTCGAAGATCCCTCGCTTGCCAAGGATGGCGTGATGAATGAGAGCGAGGTCTCGACCCGGCTCGGCTTACGCGGCATTCCGGCCGCGGCGGAGGCCATCATGCTCGAGCGCGACGTGCGGCTGGTCGAACTCACCGGCGGACGCTATCACGCTGGCCAAATCTCTTGCCGCGCGTCGCTCGAGATCATTCGCGCGGCGAAGGCCCGCGGCCTGCCGGTGACCTGCGGCGTCTCGATCAACCACCTCACCCTCAATCAGAACGATATCGGTCCCTATCGGACCTTCTTCAAACTGCGCCCCCCGCTCAGATCCGAGGAGGACCGGCAGGCCATGGTCGACGGCGTGGGGAGCGGCGATATCGACGTGATCGTCTCGGCCCACGACCCCAAGGACGCGGACGTGAAGCGGCGCCCCTTCGCCGAGGCTTCCGACGGCGCCATCGGGCTCGAGACGCTGCTTTCCGCCGCGCTCAGCCTTCACCATAATGGCGGCGTCGATCTTGCCACTCTTTTGAAGGCGATGACGGCGAACCCTGCGCGCCTGCTCGGGCTGGACAGCGGACGCCTCGCCAAGGGCGCGCCCGCCGACCTCGTGCTGATCGATCTCGAAACGCCCTTCGTGGTCGAGCCGGAGCATTTGCGCTCCAGGTCGAAGAACACGCCCTTTGACCAGGCACGGCTGCAAGGCCGGGCGCTGATGACCCTCGTTGCCGGGCGCCCCGTCTACAACTACGCTGATCCCCGCGGCAGCTAGAGGTTCTTGCGGGATCGGTCGATGGCGTTTGCGGCCAATTGGAGCCTTTTCGATCTCCTCGCTCTGGCGTTGGGCTATCTTCTCGGCTCCATCCCGTTCGGCTTCATCCTCACGCGGCTCGCCGGCCTCGGCGATGTTCGCGAGATCGGCTCAGGCAATATCGGCGCCACCAATGTGTTGCGCACCGGGAACAAGCGCCTCGCGGCGCTGACGCTGCTGCTCGATGCGTTGAAAGGTACCGCCGCCGTGCTGCTCGAAGCGCATTGGGGGCAGCACGCCGCGATCCTTGGCGGCCTCGGTGCCTTTCTCGGTCATCTGTTTCCGGTGTGGCTCGGCTTTCGCGGCGGCAAAGGCGTGGCGACCTATATCGGCGTGCTGCTCGGACTCTCTTGGCCCGCGGCGCTCGCCTTTTGCGCCATCTGGCTCGCGGTCGCAGCCATCACCCGCTACTCCTCCCTCGCGGCGCTTATGGCCGCCGCCGCCACACCCTGCTTGCTCGTCTTGAATGGTGAGCGGGGCATCGCGGCGCTGTTCCTGCTGTTCACCTTGCTGCTCTATTGGCGCCATGCCGGCAATATCGGACGCCTCCTCCGAGGCGAGGAGGGACGGATTGGCGCCCGCACACCCTAAACCCGGGCGCAAACCCCGCTCGGCCGAGTCCGGCGCGAGGCTGAGCGAGCGCCAGCGCTTGAACTGGCTCAGGCTGATCCGAAGCGAGAATGTCGGCCCGGCGACCTTCCGCGCCCTCGTCAATCAATTCGGCAGCGCCGAAGCAGCTCTCACGGCGTTGCCGATGCTGTCCCGCCGCGGCGGCCGCACCCAGTCGATCCACGTCTGCACCGAGGCTGAAGCCGAGGCTGAGCTTGAGGCGGCCGACCGCGCGGGCGCTCGTCTCGTGGCCATGGGGGAGCAGGGCTATCCTCCAGCACTCGCGCAAGTCGATGCCCCGCCGCCGCTGCTCTACGCCAAGGGCAAGCTTGAGCTCGCGGAAAGCCCTATCGTGGCGATGGTCGGCGCCCGCAATGGCTCGGCGGTGGGCCAGAAGTTCACCCGCCAGCTTGCGACCGAGCTTGGGCTGGAAGGCTTCGTCATCGCCTCTGGCCTGGCCCGCGGCATCGATACCGCCGCCCATCTCGCATCGCTCGAGCGAGGTACCATCGCCGTCCTCGCCGGCGGCATCGATGTGGTCTATCCGCCGGAGAACGCCGAGCTCCAGCGCGCCATTGGCGATCGGGGTCTGCTGCTGACCGAGCGAAGCCCCGGCTTTGCTCCGCGTGGCAAAGATTTCCCGCGCCGCAACCGCTTGATCTCGGGCGTGTCGCTTGGGTCGTGGTGGTCGAAGCCGCCGAACGGTCAGGCTCTTTGATTACCGCTGGCTTTGCCGGTGAGCAGGGACGCGAGGTCTTCGCCGTGCCGGGCAGCCCGCTCGATCCACGCTCGGCCGGCGCCAACAATCTGCTGAAGCAAGGCGCCTGCCTCGTCACCAGCGTACGCGACATTGTCGAGACTTTGGTGCCGATTCTGGGGCGGCCGCTTGCGCCCTTCGGCGGAGAGCTCTCCTCCCCCGACGAAGGCACCCCGCCCGAGCCGCTGCCTGAGATTGGTCAGAGCGAGCGCGAGCGGATCATCGGCGCGCTCGGGCCAAATCCGGTCGATATCGATGAGCTGATCCGCGCCACTGGCGTCAGCGTGTGTAAGGTTCACATCGTGCTGCTCGAGCTCGATCTCGCGGGCAGGTTGCAGCGCCACGGGCAACAGCTCATCTCCCTCATCGAAAGGGAGGAGTGACCAGGCCTCAATCCTCGCGGGATTTCTCCGCTTGAGCCTCTTCCATGGCCATGGCGAGGAGATAGGCGACAAACGACAATCCCGCATCATGGGCGATCGATTTCACCCATCGAGCAGGGATGTAAAACTGCGGCTTCGCGGCGCGTCATATTAGACCCGGCGCCGGAAGAGCCTGGAGGCGGCGCTTGGACCGCGCCCTTTGCCCAATGACGCCTCTCCTTCCGGGCCCATTCAGGCCTGCCCGCCTCGAAATGAGTTAAATCACAACAACTTTAGGTTGTACTAATTAGTAGAAACACCGCTTAGTTTTCAAATTCGACTTCACTACAATGTCAATTCGCTGGTTCAGTAGAATTTGACACTCCTGCCCCTAGACACCATTTTCGCCGTAATGCAGGGGCAAGACGCGGCTAATCCCCTCGAGCCTTGCGCTTGTCGCGCGGGCCATGGACATATCCCCAATGAACATCGTCATCGTCGAATTGCCGGCCAAGGCCAAGACAATCAACAAATATTTGGGCCCCGGCTATCAGGTGCTCGCCTCCTACGGCCACGTCCGGGATCTGCCGTCGAAGAACGGCTCGGTCGAGCCGGACAAGGACTTCGAGATGCATTGGGACGTCGAGCCCAAGGCGGCCAAGCTGCTCGACGGGATCGCCAAGGCGGTCAAGGGAGCGTCCAAGTTGATCCTCGCCACCGACCCCGATCGCGAGGGCGAGGCCATTTCCTGGCATGTTTACCAGGTGCTCAAGCGCAAGAAGGCCCTGGACCAGGTCGCGGTCGAGCGGGTGGTTTTCAACGCCGTGACCAAGGAGGCCGTGCTCGACGCCATGCGCCATCCGCGCGAGATCGACGGCCCGCTGGTCAACGCCTATCTCGCCCGCCGCGCGCTCGACTATCTCGTCGGCTTCACCCTCTCCCCGGTGCTGTGGCGCAAGTTGCCCGGCGCCCGCTCTGCCGGTCGCGTGCAGTCCGTCGCGCTCCGCCTCGTCTGCGACCGCGAATTGGAGATCGAGAAATTTAAGTCGCAGGAATATTGGTCGTTGGTGGCAGAGCTCGCCACCGGCAAAGCCGAAACGTTCCCTGCCCGCCTCACGGCAATCGCGGGCAAGAAGCTCGAGAAATTCGACATTGCCGACGAGGCGACGGCGATGCGCCTGAAGGCCGCGCTGGAAGGCGGCCGCTTCTCGGTCGGCAGCGTGGAGAGCAAGTCGCAGCGGCGGCACCCGGCGCCGCCCTTCACCACCTCGACGCTGCAGCAAGAGGCCTCGCGGAAGCTGGGGCTTTCGCCGCGCCAGACCATGCAGCTTGCCCAGAGACTCTATGAAGGGGTCGATCTCGGCGGCGAGAGCGAGGGTCTCATCACCTATATGCGCACCGACGGCGTGCAGATCGCGCCGGAAGCCATCACCGCCTGCCGGCGCGTGGTCGAGAAGCTTTACGGCAAAGGCTACGTCCCTGCTTCGCCCCGGCAATACGAGACCAAGGCCAAGAACGCGCAAGAGGCGCACGAAGCCATCAGGCCGACCGACTTCACCAAATCGCCTGACTCCGTCGCCCGCTATCTCGATGACGACGCGGCCAAGCTCTACAAGCTCGTCTGGCAGCGCACTCTGGCGAGCCAAGCTGCGAGCGCCGAGATCGAGCGCACCACCGCCGACATCGAGGCCAAGGGCAAGGACGGCGTGACCTACGGCGTGCGCGCCACGGGTCAGGTGATCCGCTTCGACGGCTTCCTGAAGGTCTATGAGGAAGGCACCGACGACGCCGAGGGCGAGAATGGCGCGCGCCTGCCTGTCCTCACCAAAGGCGACCGCCTCCGTGCCAACACGGTCGACGCCAACCAGCATTTCACCGAGCCGCCGCCGCGCTACTCGGAAGCGAGCCTCATCAAGAAGATGGAGGAGCTCGGCATCGGCAGGCCCTCAACCTATGCCTCGACCCTCAACATCCTGCGCGAACGCGAATATGTCCGGCTCGACAAGAAGCGCCTCGTGCCGGAGGACAAGGGCCGTCTGGTCACGGCGTTCCTGGAGAACTTTTTCGCCCGCTACGTCGAATACGATTTCACCGCCGATCTCGAGGAGAAGCTCGACCTCATCTCGGCCGGCCAGCTCGCCTGGAAGGACGTGCTTCGCGACTTCTGGCGCGACTTCATCGCCGCGGTACAGGACATCGGCGAATTGCGCATCGCCGAAGTGCTCGATGCGCTGAACGACATGCTTGGCCCGCACATCTTCCCTGGCACCGAGGCCGGCGGCGACCCACGCGCCTGCCCGTCCTGCGCCACCGGGCGCCTCAGCCTGAAGATCGGCAAGTTCGGCGCCTTTATCGGCTGCTCGAATTTTCCGGATTGCCGCTTCACCCGTCAGCTCGCCGACGGCGCCGACAAGACAAGCGCGCTCGGCAGCGAGGGAAAGCCGATCGGCATCGATCCCGTCAGCGGGCTCGAGGTGACGCTGCGCAGCGGCCGTTTCGGACCCTACGTCCAGCTCGGCGAGAATGGCGGAGAAAAGCCCAAGCGTGTGTCGCTGCCCAAGGGCTCCGATCCCGAAAGCATCGATCTCGACCGCGCGCTAGAGCTCTTGTCGCTGCCGCGCGAGGTGGGGCTGCATCCGGAGACCGGCAAGCCCATTACCGCAGGCTTTGGCCGCTTCGGGCCCTATGTCCAGCATGACGGCAAATATGCGAGCCTGAGCACGCCCGAGGAAGTGTTCAGCGTCGGCATTAATCGCGCGGTCAGTCTGCTCGCCGAAAAGGCGGCGAGCCGGGGCCGGCGTGGCGCCTCGGTAATCAAGGATCTGGGTGAGTACCCGGAGCTTGGCGGCGCCGTGCAAGTCTTGAGCGGGCGCTATGGCCCTTACGTCAGGCACGGCAAGGTCAATGCCACCCTGCCCAAGGATCGGGACCCCGAGCAGGTGACGCTGCTAGAGGCCGTGGAGTTGCTCGCCGCCAAGGCCGCCAAGGGACCGGCGAAGAAGCCCGCCCGCAAGGCAGGCAAGGCAAAGAAACCGAAGAAAGAGAAAGTAGCGGTGGAGGAGACGGCAAGCTGAGGCGCGCTCGCGGAAGCCGCCTGTGCTAGAACGACTCGTGGCTAAGGCGAAGGCTCCTCCCAAGACCCCACCCGTGGGCAAGCTCCCTTCGAAGCAAGCGATCCTCGACTTCCTGCAAAGCTCAGGCGAGCGCACGGGCAAGCGCGAGATCGCGCGCGCCTTCGGCATCAAGGGTGGCGACCGGGTTGCCCTGAAAGAGCTGTTGCGCGACATGGCCGACGACGGGCTGATCGCGGGCTCGCGGCGGAAGCTCCAACGCCCAGGCGTCTTGCCATCGGTCACGGTGATCGAGATCGTCAAGCGCGACTCCGATGGCGAGTTCATTGCCCGTCCTTCGACCTGGCCTGAGGAGAGCGGCCCTCCGCCGCGCATCCTCGTCGTCGAGAGCAAGCAGGATAAGGGTCCCCCCGCCGGCATCGGCGATCGCGTCTTGGCGAGGATCACGGCGCTGGGGGCCTCCGCCGACACCCCTTACCAGGCGCGGCCCATCAAGCGGCTCCCCCGCGCCACGCGAAGCCAGCTTGGCATCTTTCGCAGCCTTCCCGCAGGCGCCGGCGTAATCGATCCCGTCGACCGCAAGCAGCTGAAAGAGTGGCGGGTCGCGCGCGGGGCGACGCAGGACGCGCAGAACGGCGAGCTGGTCCGCTTCGAGCTAGCCGGCGCCGCACGCTTTGGCGCGGCAGACGTTCGCGTCACGGATCGTCTTGGCAATCCGCAGGACCAGCGGGCGACGAGCCTTATCGCCATCCATGCCCACGGCATCCCCGACACCTTCCCCGAGGCCGTGCTCAGCGAGGCCGAAGCGGCGGTCACGCCCGATCTGAAGCGCCGGGAAGATTTGCGGCATCTCCCCTTCGTCACAATCGATCCGTCCGACGCCCGCGACCGCGACGATGCGGTATGGGCCGAGCCCGACCCCGACCCAGGCAACAAGGGCGGCTGGGTGGTGATGGTGGCCATTGCCGACGTCGCCTCCTATGTCAGGCCCGGAAGCGCCCTCGACAAGGAAGCGCGGGCCCGCGGCAACTCTGTCTACTTCCCCGATCGCGTGGTGCCAATGCTGCCGGAGCGCATCTCCAATGACCTCTGTTCTCTGCGAGCACAAGAAGCGCGGCCCTGCCTCGCCGTGCGCATGGTCTTCGACAAGGACGGACACAAGAAGCACCACCGGTTCCTGCGCGGCCTGATGCGGTCGGCAGCGGCGCTGGCTTATGCGCAAGCGCAAAGCGCCATCGACGGCAAGCCCGATGACACGACCGGCCCCCTGCTCGAGCCCGTGCTCAGGCCCTTATGGGGGACTTATGCAAGTCTCACCCGGGCGCGCATCCAACGCGCCCCGCTCGACCTCGATCTGCCCGAGCGGAAGATCCTTCTCGACGAGGAGGGCCGCGTCCGCAACGTCGTCACCCCTCCCCGTCTCGACGCCCATCGGCTGATCGAGGAGTTCATGATCGCGGCCAATGTCGCCGCCGCGGAGGAGCTCGAGGCAAAACGGACGCCCCTGATCTACCGGGTTCACGACCAGCCCTCCAAGGAGAAGCTTGCGGCACTCTCGGAGTTCTTGAGCACCCTCGGGCTCAAGCTGCCGAAGACGGCGCAGTTAAAGCCGGCCCAGTTCAACCGCATCCTCGCCGAGACGAGGGCGAGCCCGGCAGCCGAGCTCGTCGGCGAGGTGATCCTGAGGAGCCAGGCCCAGGCCGAATACAGCGCGGGCAATTACGGCCATTTCGGCCTGAACTTGCGCCGCTACGCCCATTTCACCTCGCCAATCCGCCGCTATGCCGATCTGATCGTGCACCGGGCGCTGATCCGCGCGCTCGGGCTTGGGCCCGACGGCTTGACCGAAGGTGAGTTCCCGGTGCTCGAGTCCATCGCCGAGAGCATTTCCAACACCGAGCGGCGCGCCATGGCGGCCGAGCGCGAGACGGCCGATCGCCTGATCGCGGCCTATCTCGCCGATCGCATCGGCGCCCGCTTCGCCGCCCGCGTGTCCGGCCTGGTCCGCACCGGGTTGTTCGTGCGCCTGAACGAGACTGGTGCCGACGGTTTCGTCCCGGCATCTTCGATCGGTCACGAATATTTCTATCACGACGAGGCGCGCCAGGCCCTGATCGGTGAAGACACGGGCGTAGCCTTCCAGCTTGGCGACGCGGTCGAGGTGCGCTTGGTCGAGGCAATTCCCAGTGCCGGCGCGCTCCGCTTCGAGCTTTTGAGCGAAGGGCGTATGATTGGTGTGAAGCCCAGCCGATCCCGCATGCAAGGCCAAAGGAGCAGGCCGCAAGGCGCGCGGCGAGGTCCGTCCCGCGGCCGCCGTTAGGAGTGGCTAAAGGTCGCGGGGACGCGGTCTTGGATTGGCCCCTGCCAGCATTCAGCTAAGGAGCTACGATGCAGGATAGATCACCACAGATGGCCGCCGCGCTCGCCCAGCACAACGGCAGAGCGGCTGGCGAACGTTCGATCCTGACGTCGATCCTCAGAGGCGCATGCCTCACCTGTCCGGCGTGCGGCAGCGGGTCCATGTTCCGGCGCTATCTCAAAGTCGCGGACAATTGCCCGAATTGTGGCGAGGCCCTGCACCATCATCGCGCCGACGACGCTCCACCCTATTTCACCATCATTATCGTCGGCCACATCGTGGTGGGTCTCATGCTCGCGGTGGAGATGGCCTACCGGCCCCCGCTTTGGCTGCATGCGGTCCTCTGGCTGCCGCTCACCGTGCTGCTTGCCCTTCTGATCCTACCGCCGATCAAGGGCGCTCTCGTCGGCCTGCAATGGGCGCTCCTGATGCATGGCTTCGATTCCGACGCCAAGGAGGAGACGATCGAGAGCTTCGACGCATCCGCCTGACCGGGCCCGGGTCAGCCTGCGGGAGGTCCCGGTTCTTGACTTCCCGATCGTGGCGAGTAGGGTTCGCTCAAATTTTGGACCAGTGAGGATGACATGGCAAAACCCGTCACGCAAAAGATCAAGCTCGTGAGCACCGCGGGCACCGGCTATTACTACGTGACGAAGAAGAACCCGCGAACGTCGACGGAAAAGCTCGTCTTCAAGAAATACGATCCCGTCCTGCGCAAGCACGTCGAATTCAAGGAAAGCAAGATTAAGTAGCCGCCGAAGGACGGGCCTGGAGCCCGTCTAGAGACAGCGCACGCTCGCGCGCACTGCCCAACGGGCTCGATCCGGCGTGAACCTGTGAGGCTGACCACAAAGCCAAGGACCAGAGAGATCCCTTGACTAGGTGGCCGGTCGAAACGCGGCGCTAACGAGGAGGCCACTCAAACCGCGCTCCGACCGGCCGAACCCCACGGGACCCAGGAGATGCGGCGGACCTGAGCATTCCGTAGGGTTATCTCATCGAAGATGTCGAGCAGGCCCGCGCCCTAGATTCCGCGCGAGCACCCCCCTTCACCCCATACTTTACCTTCGCCATCAATTTCAGGCGGCATCAAGTCAAATATAAACTAGCCGAGAAATTGACAAAATCAAACTCTATCGTGTGCTTAATATGCAAAAAAAACAGATGCAGTAAAGCCTTAAGGTGGAAGCTTCAGTCGCCACGTCAAGTAGGCAGACGGCCGCCGACGGGACAAATCGCCGAGGACCACTGATTCGGTCGTGTCCCAGCACCCCTCTCCTTAGAGCAGGTTACAGCACTCTCGTGCACATGATTACGGGGTTGATCGACGTTTAGGCCGCGTCGGCGACGACCCGGTTGCGCCCGTCGCGTTTGGCCCAATAGAGCGCCTGATCGGCCCGCTTGAGAATGAGCTCGGGCGTGTGGTCGGCAAATTCGAGCGACGCGACGCCGACGCTCGCCGTCACCGGCAGCGTGCCGATCGTCTCGCCCGCGTAGAAGGGAGCCGCGGCGATGCATTGGCGAAGGCGCTCCCCGACGTGATAAGCCTTGGCCAGGTCGGTGTCGGGCATGACCACGACGAACTCCTCGGCGCCCAGCCGGCAGGCAAGGTCGATGCCGCGAATGTTACGGCGGACCCTGATGGCGAACTCCCGCAATACCGAGTCCCCCGCATCATGGCCGTAGCTGTCATTGACCGATTTGAAATGGTCGATGTCGAGTAACAGCAGCGACAGCGGCCTACCCCGCTGCGAAGCCTCGTCGAACAGCGTCGTCAAATGGCTTGTCATATAGCGGCGGTTGTGGAGCGCGGTGAGCGGATCGAGAATTGCCATCTCGACGCTCTGCTCGAGCCGCATGCGCAAACGATCCGTATAGCGCTTCCGCTTTATCTGGGTGCGCACCCAGGCGACGAGCTCGTTGGGGTCGACCGGGCCGTACGATATAGTCGTTGACCCCCATGTCGAGGCCCCTGAGCATACGGGCATCGTCGCCAGGCTCGACGAACATCAGGATCGGCAAATGTCGCGTGCGGTCGAGTGAACGGACTTGCGAGCAGAGCCGCAAATCATCCAAATGCTCCAGACTAAGACTGACGATCATGAGGTCGAAATTGCCGTCAGGCAGGAGGAGGATGGCGCGTGCCGGATCGGTCTCCCGCACCACGTGAAACTCGGGATTCAGCGCATCCAGGATACGCTCGGCGGAGCGGTCGCGGTCCTCGACAAACAGAATCCGGCCGCCGCGTCTAAACTCGTCCATGCGCGCGCCCAAGCTGCCGGCAAAGCCCAGCTGCTCCTCGCTCGAGGCACGCATCAGCATCTCGTCGCTCAACATCTTCAACCGCGCGAGATTCCTAACCCGCGTGATCAGTGCGACGTCGTCGACCGGCTTGGTGAGAAAGTCGTCGGCCCCGGCCTCGAGCCCCTTCACCCGGTCCGAAGGCTGATCAAGAGCGGTGACCGTGATCACGGGGATGTGCTGCGAGCACGGATCGGCCTTGAGGCGCCGGCAGACCTCGAAGCCGTCCCATGCCGGGCATCATCACGTCCGCTCACGCGCGCAGATGTGCAGCGCTTCCGAGCTGCCATGAGCCGTACGCACCTCGAAATAGTCGGCGGTAAGGCGCGCCTCGAGCAGCTTGACGTTGGCGTCGGCGTCGTCGACGATGAATACACGTGCGGTCATGGCGTCGCTACCGTGCCTCGCCGATAAATTGCCTGACCGTCTCGAGAAACGTCGAAATCGAGATCGGCTTGGAGATGTAGGCTTCGCAGCCCCCTTCACGGATGCGCTCCTCGTCTCCCTTCATGGCGAAGGCGGTCACCGCGACCACCGGAATTTTCCGGAGCTGATCGTCCTCCTTCAGCCATTTGGTCACCTCGAGGCCTGACACCTCCGGCAACTGGATATCCATGAGGATGAGGTCGGGGCGGTGCTCGCGCGCCAGCGCGAGCGCCTCCATGCCGTTGCGCGTCTGCAACGTCCTGTAGCCATGGGCATCGAGCAGATCATGAAACAGCTTCATGTTCAGCTCGTTGTCCTCCACGATCAGAACGGTCTTGGTCATAGGCTGCGGTCCAGGCGATTCGGCCAGCCTATGATGGGCGATCTCGCTCCCAGGCGCCATGGCGCTGCGAGCCGGCCCAACCCTCCAAAACATCTGTTTCGCTCCCCAATTCCTTGGATGGGGATTTCACCGTAAACCCGTAACCAAACTCTTTAGGCGTTCGCCCAATCACCCAAAGAACACGGGAAATGGTGATTTATTTCGGCCGCGCATTAGCCGTGCCGGGCGGCTCCGGCGCCAAAGGCCGGAATCTTACCTGGCGGGAACCGCGGGTAGGCTATGGCACTCTTCGGCCTTGAGATATTCGAGCGAGGTTAGCGTGCCATGCACCGAGAAGTCGCCATAGTCGATGAGGAGCTCGCGGCTGACGCCATTGGCATACAGGCGGAAATCGATCTGGTAGCTCGGCGTTAGATCCCCGCCCTTCGACTCGAAATAGCCGATCGACACGGGCCAAGAGACGAGTTCCGCGAGCCCCTTGTCCTTGGCCGGGGCTTCGAGCTTCTGATCCGTTCCCGGCGCGACCGGCTTGCCGATAAAGGCGGTCGTGTCATAGACCCGCTGCCCCTTCTCGGAGCCGTCATAGATTTGGGCTTGAAACATCCTCTGCCCCTCTCGTGCCGCATCGATCAGGGCGAAGCTATGCTGAGTGGGAAATAGCACTTGGCCCGACAGGTTGAGCTCGGCGGGGCTCGGCTGACTGAGTTTCACCTGCACCGCCGTATCGGGCGTGGCGCGCACCGCCCGGCCCATGGTGACGTCGCCGAGCTTGTCGTTCAAATATTGCGCCGATTGGAACCGGAACTTCTGGCCGTTGCCCTGCTCCCAGGTCGACGATCGAAGGTCGGTCAAATTGGTTTGACCTTGGGTGTCGGTCATCTGCGTGACCATGCGCATATTGAGCGTGTACCCGTCGCACTCGGAGCCGGAGAACTCGAACACCATGCGCCCATCGATCCCCGTGATGCCGGAGGCCGAGCGGGCGTCGTCGAGCGTCATCTGATAGACCGCACGGTGGGGTGCGAGCTTGATCGTCTCCTTGGCAGCGAGAGCCGCGGCAGGGCTGGAAAACCCCGCCAGGAGCAGCAGCGCCAGCACCAATCTCAGACCCATCGTCATACCAATCCTCGCCTAATCAACCGCCGATTTGTGAAGCTAACCGCCTCGGGCAGCGATTTTTCGCACCAACCGCCCCCGGGGACAAGGGCTCCTTGTCGACCTTGCGGCGGGCCGGATTTTGCCCGATGGTCGCCCATCCTATCGGTCGATCGACGCTATCTGGAGGCTCCATGGCGGGAGAAATCGAAGCGCGGCTGAAGGCCCTGGATCTCGTCCTTCCCGAGGTCCCCGCACCAGTCGCCGATTACGTGTCGTATCTTCACCTCAACGGCCAGCTTTTCGTGGCGGGCCAACTGCCCCTGAAGGAAGGGCGCATTGCCGTGACGGGCAAGCTCGGCGCCGGTCTTGACGTGACGCAAGGTCAGGACGCCGCGCGGCTCTGCGGACTCAACATCCTGGCCCAGGCAAAAGCTGCTTTGGACGATCTCGACCGCATCGTCCAATGTCTTCGCCTGACCGGCTATGTCAATGCCGCGCCTGACTTTGTCGACCATCCCAAAGTGATCAACGGCGCCTCTGAGCTGATCGTCAAAGTCCTCGGACAAAAGGGGCGGCACACCCGGGCCGCAGTCGGCTGCTCGAGCCTGCCGCTTGGCGCCGCGGTCGAAATCGACGCCATCTTCGCGGTGAATTAGCCGCAAACGGCCAGGCACGAGCCTATGACCAGCGACGCGCTCGATTGGTTGAAGCGGCCGATCGCCCATCGCGGGCTTGATGAGAAGCGGCGGCATCGAGAACAGCGCGACGGCGGTCGAAATGGCCATCGCCGCGGACTACGCCATCGAGGTGGACCTCCAATGCTCGCGCGACGGTCTCCCCGTCGTGTTCCATGATCGAACCTTGGAGCGGCTGACCGCGGAGGCGGGCCCCCTCGCCTTGCGCGACGCCGCCGACCTCTGCACCGTCCCCTTGCGCAACAGCAAGGATCGCATCCTCTCCCTCGACGGGCTGCTTGCTCTCGTCAACGGCCGCGTGCCGCTTCTGCTTGAGGTCAAGAGCAATTGGGGCGGCGACAGCCGCTATGAAGCCAATATCGCCGCCAGACTGAGATCCTATCCGGGCCATGTGGCGGTCATGTCGTTCGATCCGCACTGCGTCGCGGCCTTCAGGCCTCTTTCACCGTCGCTGCCGCGGGGCCTGATCTCCGAGCGGTTCGAGGACAAGCAGCATTGGTCCGAGTTGTCCGCGAGCCAGCGCTTTGCCATGCGGCATCTCCTCACCGCCGCCATCGCCCGGCCCCACTTCATCGCTTACGATATCAAAGCCCTTCCGGCGGTGGCGCCGGCCATCGCGCGGAACCTGTTCGGGCTGCCGCTGCTCACCTGGACAGTGCGGAACGAGGCCGAGAAGGCCCGCGCGCTCCGCTATGCCGACGCAATGATTTTCGAAGGAGTTGTGCCGTAAGCCATGGGCGATATCGAGCAGCGCTCCGAGGAGCCCGGCGCCGATAGCGCGGACGCCAAGGCCATCGTGGTGCAGGTCTCGCCCCGCATCGCCGATGTGCCGGCTGCCGATTGGGATGCCTGCGCCCGCGGCAGCGATTCAAGCGCGGCCTCAAGCCGCCCCGCGAACCCTTTCATCTCCCATGTCTTTCTTCAAGCGCTGGAAGCGAGCGGCTCGGCCATTCGGGCGACCGGCTGGCTGCCCCAGCACGTGCTGCTCAAGGACGGCGCAGGGTGCCTCTTAGGCGCTATGCCCTGCTATCTGAAATCGCATTCCTACGGAGAATATGTCTTCGATCACGCTTGGGCCGACGCCTATGAGCGTGCCGGTGGCAGCTATTATCCGAAGCTGCAGGTGGCGGTGCCCTTTACCCCCGTCACCGGCAAGCGCCTGCTCGTCTCAGATGGTCCCAGCCGCACCGAGCGCGAGGCCATTCTGTTGCAGGCGGCGACGACGCTCGCCGAGCAGCTTGACGCCTCGTCGGCCCATATCACCTTCCTCACACGCGATGAGTGGGAGCTTGCCGGCCAGCTCGGGTACCTCCAGCGCAACGACCAGCAGTTCCATTGGCGGAACCAAGGCTACGGCAGCTTCGAGGACTTCTTGCTGGCGCTGTCCTCGCGCAAGCGGAAAACGATCCGCAAGGAGCGCGCCGCTGCGCTTGCCCAGGGCATCGAGCTCGAATGGGTCACGGGCTCCGATCTCACCGAAGCCCATTGGGACGCCTTCTTCGCCTTCTACACGGATACGGGCTCGCGCAAACGGGGCACGCCTTATCTTACGCGCGCCTTTTTCAGCCTGATCGGGGAGACCATGCGGGACGAGATCCTGCTCGTGCTTGCCAAGCGCGAGGGCCGAGCCATCGCCGGCGCGTTGAATTTCATCGGCGCCGACACGCTCTTTGGGCGCTATTGGGGCGCGGTCGAGGAGCACCCTCATTTGCATTTCGAGGTCTGCTATTACCAGGCCATCGACTTTGCCATTGCCCATAAGCTCGCTTGCGTCGAAGCCGGCGCCCAAGGGGCGCACAAGCTCGCCCGCGGCTATCTGCCCGTGCCGACCCATAGCGCGCACTGGATTGCCGACCCGGCGCTCAGGCGCGCCGTCGCCGACTACCTCAAGCGCGAGCGGCGGGCGGTGGCTCGTGAGATCGCCCTGCTCGGCGAGGAGTCGCCTTACCGCAAGGCAGACTGAAATCGTCATGCCCAGCAGGCAGACCGCAGCAGGCTCGACGCCTGGGATATCACTCACCGCTTCGTTCTCCGGTTGACGTTGCGGCCGTATAGAATTCGAAATGACTCAGGAAAAGGAGATCGCCAATGGCCTACGATCCGAGCAACGTCTTCGCCAAGGTCCTGCGCGGCGAGCTTCCCTGCCACCAGCTCTATGAGGACACCGATACCCTCGCCTTCCTCGACATCATGCCGCGCACGGACGGCCACGCTTTGGTGATCACCAAGTCCGAGGCCCGCGACTTGTTTGACGTTTCGCCTCAGGCGCTGGCCGCGCTAATGCGCACGGTGCAGAAGCTAGCGCCCGTGATCCGGGACGCGACCAGCGCCGATGGCGTGCTGATCCAGCAGTTCAATGGGGCCGCTGCCGGACAGACGGTGTTCCACCTGCACTTCCACATCTTGCCCATCAAAGAAGGCCGCGCCCTCAAGCCTCACGCCGGGCAGATGGCCGACCAGGCTGAGCTCGCCGCCACCGCGGAGAAGATCCGGAAAAGGCTTGGTGCTGTTTGATCTGGTTGGGCCTCATCCTTCGAGACGCGGCCTTCGGCCGCTCCTCAGGATGAGGGGAATCTCCTCGTAGTGAGGAGCGCCGCGGGACGCGGCGCGTCTCGAACCATGAGGTGGCTAGCGGGAGCCCAAGGGAACCTTCGGCACCGGGCTAGAGCCAGTGCCGCGCTTGGCGCCCGGCCGGCGCGATTCCGGGGATTTGCGGGAAGCGCGCTTCGCCTTTGGCTTCGCCGTGGGCTTGGCAGCACCCCCGTCGAGAGTTCGAGGGATCGGACTCCTCGGGATCGAAATCCTCCGGATCGAAGTCCTCGTGCCGGCGCGGGCGGATCGGCGCATCGGCTTTGATGTACTCAAAGCCCAGGACCTTCTCGCCCTCCTCCTCAGTGACCATCACCCGCACGGTGCCGCCATCCTTGAGCTTGCCGAACAGGATCTCTTCGGCGAGCGGCTTCTTGATGTGCTCCTGGATCACCCGGCCCAAAGGTCGCGCGCCGAACTTCTCGTCATAGCCGCGCTCGGCGAGCCAAGCATTCGCCTCCTGCGTGAGCTCGATGGTGATGTTACGGTCGCTGAGCTGCGCCTCGAGCTGGAACACGAACTTCTCCACCACCTTGGAGATGACCTCGGGCGAGAGATTGGCGAAAGCGATGATGGCGTCGAGCCGGTTGCGGAACTCCGGGCTGAACAGCCGGGTGATCGCTTCCTCGTCTTCGCCCTCGCGCTTCGACCGGTTGAAGCCGATCGCCGCCTTGGCGAGATCAGACGCTCCGGCATTGGTGGTCATGATCAGGATCACGTTCTGGAAGTCGACCTTCTTGCCGTTATGGTCGGTCAGCTTGCCGTGATCCATGATCTGCAACAGGATATTGAACAGGTCCGGATGCGCCTTCTCGATCTCGTCGAGCAGGAGCACTGAGTGCGGATGCTGGTCGATGCCGTCGGTGAGCAGGCCGCCTTGATCGAAGCCCACATAGCCGGGCGGGGCGCCGATCAGCCGCGACACGGTGTGCCGCTCCATATATTCGCTCATATCGAAGCGTAAGAGCTCGACGCCGAGCAGCTTCGCAAGCTGACGCGCGACCTCAGTCTTGCCGACGCCAGTCGGCCCGGAGAACATATAGCTGCCGATCGGCTTCTCAGGCTCGCGTAATCCAGCCCGGGACAGCTTGATGGCGGCGGCGAGCGCCTCGATCGCCTTATCCTGTCCGAACACGACCCGCTTCAAATCCTGGTCGATGGCGCGTAGCACCTCGGCATCCGATTTCGACACCGTCTTTGGCGGAATCCGCGCCATGGTGGCGATGGTCGACTCCACCTCCTTGACGCCGATGATCTTCCGCCGTTGCCGCTCCGGCACCAGCATCTGCGAAGCGCCGGTCTCGTCGATAACGTCAATGGCCTTATCGGGCAGCTTGCGGTCGTGAATGTATTTGGCCGACAGTTCGACCGCCGACCGGATGGCCTGCCGCGTGTAGCGGACCCTGTGGAAATCCTCGAAATAGGGCTTCAGGCCCTTGAGGATCTCGATCGCGTCGGGGACCGAGGGCTCATTCACGTCGATCTTCTGGAACCGGCGGACAAGCGCCCGGTCCTTCTCGAAATGCTGGCGATATTCCTTGTAGGTGGTCGAGCCGATGCACCGCAGCGTTCCGCTCTGCAGCGCCGGCTTCAGCAAATTAGAGGCGTCCATGGCGCCGCCAGAGGTCGCGCCCGCGCCAATCACCGTATGGATCTCGTCGATGAACATGATGGCGCCGGGATAGTTCTCGATCTCGCGCATCACGGCCTTGAGCCGCTCCTCGAAATCGCCACGATAGCGGGTGCCGGCGAGCAGCGCGCCCATATCGAGCTGGAAGATGGTGGAGTCCGCCAACACCTCCGGCACGTCGCCCATGACGATGCGGCGCGCGAGACCCTCCGCGATCGCCGTCTTGCCGACGCCGGGGTCGCCTACGAATAAGGGATTGTTCTTCTGCCGCCGGCACAGCACCTGGATGGTGCGCTGGATCTCGGGGCCGCGGCCGATCAATGGATCGATCCGGCCGGCGCGGGCCTTCTGGTTCAGGTTGATGCAATAGACCTCGAGCGCATCGGCGCCGCGCTTCTTCTCCTCGCCGCCCTCGACCGTCGCCGCATCGTCCTCCACGCCCCGCACCGGGCGCGGCTCCGACATGCCCGCGCGCTTGGCGATGCCGTGACTGATGTAGTTGACCGCGTCGAAGCGGGTCATGTGCTGCTCCTGCAGGAAAAAGGCGGCATGGCTCTCCCGCTCGGCGAAAATGGCGACCAGCACATTGGCTCCGGTCACCTCCTCGCGTCCCGAGGACTGCACATGGGCGACGGCGCGGTGGATGACGCGCTGGAACCCAGCGGTCGGCTGCGCATCGCTATGGGAATCGAGCACGAGGCCCGCCAGCTCGTTGTCGAGATAGCCGGTAAGCTTGTCCCGCAACACATCGAGATCGACATCGCAGGCGCGCATCACCGCCGCCGCATCGCGGTCGTCGATCAGCGACAGGAGTAGATGCTCCAGCGTCGCATATTCGTGACTGCGCTCATTAGCGTATTGCAGCGCGCGCCTGAGCGCCTGTTCGAGACTGGACGAGAACGAAGCCACTTAGATCCTCACTCTTTCTCCATGGTGCATTGTAGCGGGTGCTCGTGCTGACGGGCAAAGCTCGTCACCTGGGCTACTTTAGTCTCAGCCACCTCGTAAGTGTAGACTCCACAGATGCCGACACCCTTCTGGTGGACGTGGAGCATAATTTGAGTCGCTTCCTCCGGTGGCTTGTTGAAGAAGCGCTCCAGCACGTACACGACGAAATCCATCGGCGTATAGTCGTCGTTGAGAAGCAACACCTTGTAGAGGCTCGGCCGCTTCGTCTTCGGACGCGTCTTGGTGATGATATGAGTGCCGGTGTCGCTACCCCGGCGATTGTCGCCGTTCCGCGCCATCGTCACCCCGTATGTGGCGTCTCGTTCTTCATCTGCCAAGGCGAGCAGTCGAGGTTCCCACGGATTATCCAGATCCATTCTAGCTACATCGAGCACGTCGCAGCAAATCGGCTCGCCCGACGCTCCATAGCATAGTGCCGATTGCTGACAGGAAAACGGCAAAAAAAAAGCCCGGGGATCGGGACCCCGGGCCTTTTCGATGAAACAGGTGGAGTTGGCAGCGGGCGCTAGGCGACCTTCCTGTTGAGGGCGACCTCAACCGGCTTATAGGCGTCGCGGGCCAGACCGGCATACATCTCACCGAGCTTGGAGACCTCGGCGATGTAGCTGTCATAGGCCTTCTTGGCGTACTGCGACTGAATCTCGACGGCCTGCTCGACCGACTTGGCGCCGATCAGCTGCTCGAAAGCACGAGTGCCGTCCTCGAACGCCTTCTTCGAGTAATCGGTGACTTCGGCAGCAATGGCCTGGAAGCCCTTGTTGACTTCGCCGAACGATTTGACCGCCGCGTCAAAGCCGTCTTTACCCACTTTCTGAAAATCCTCGAAACCCTTTACCGTGACCATCTTGAGCCCTCTCTCGACACCGCCTTGGCGATGTGTGTGTTGCAAACGCGAAGAATATATATGCATCGCACCATGCAAGGTCAACCATTTTTTTGCACTGCACAATAGACCTTGCGTACCTTCCCTTAACGCTTTGGCAATCGCCAGATTTTAGCCTTCTTCCGAACTCAGTCGGGCCCGCAAGCCCAACGAAGCTTGAGTTCGGGTGGGACGCGCCGGTCACGGGAGCCCCACGGGGAGAGTCGCAGAGGGGGAGAAGGCTTTCGGGCCTTCAATACGGGGTGAGCATCCGTCAGCTTAAGTGTTGGGCAGTGCTGAATCGTGGCCTTGGGCTTGCTCTCGCGCTCGTCCTCGCGCTAGGGGCTGCTTCGCCTCAAGCCGTCGCCAAGCCAAAGCAGAGATCGAGCGTGAATAGCATCGCCGCGGCGATCGTGGTCGACATGAATACTGGCCGCATCCTCTATTCGCAGGCACCTGACGCCCCCCGCCGCCCCGCCTCCCTCACCAAAATGATGACGCTCTACATGCTCTTCACCTATTTGCGCGCCGGCACCATCAGCTATGACTCCCAGCTCACGGTGACGCCTCATGCCGCGAGCCAATCGCCGACCAAGCTCAACCTGAAGCCCGGCGCGACCATCACCACGGCCGAGGCCATCAACGCCCTCGTTACCTTGTCGGCCAACGACGCGGCCGTCACCATCGCCGAAAATATGGCCGGCACCGAAGAGAACTTCGCCCGGATGATGACCGAGAAGGCGCGGGCCCTTGGCATGAGCGGCACGACCTTCCGCAATGCCTCCGGTCTCCCGAATGACGAGCAAGTTACGACGGCGCGCGACATGGCCATCCTGGCGCAGCATCTGATTCGCGACTTCCCGGAAAACTACGCCTGCTTCGAGACGAGATATTTCAGCTATCAAGGCAGGCGGTACCGCAATCACAACCATCTGTTGTTTGACTATAGGGGCACCGACGGCATCAAGACCGGCTATACCCGCGAGGCGGGCTTCAATCTCACCGCCTCGGTTCGGCGCGACGACAAGCACCTGGTGGCCGTTGTGCTAGGCGGCAAGACCGGCGGAGGGCGCGATGCCGCCATGCGCGCGCTCCTCGACCAGACCTTCCCTCAGGCTGTGGCTGCCAAGTCTTCCGCGGCACCCTTGGTCGCGGCCAAACCCTCTGCTCAGTCCATGGTCATGGCTCTTGAGATGCCGGCACCCCCGCCTCTGGCGCCCAAGAAACAGGTCTACGCGCTGGCCGATACCGGACCCTCGATCGAGCCTGCCTCCTTCGGCGGCAAGCAAAGTGGATTGGCAACCCCTTCGGCCCCCACGAGCCGGGCCGCTGTCCCGGCTCCCCCGCCTGCTGCGGCGCTGGCGAATGCTTCCGCAAACGACTCTCAGCCCTCAAGCGCCGGCAAACCCGGAAAGAGCGCAGGCGCGTTCCACGTTCAGGTGGGCGCCTTTACCTCCAAGCAGGAGGCCGAGAGCCGGCTCAGTGAGGTGAAAGAGCGCGCGGCCACGCTGCTCGATGGCCATCCGCAGCTCGCGATTGCATTTCAGAAGGACGACACGCAGTGGTACCGGGCGCGCTTTGCCGACTTCTCGGAAGGCTCGGCCCGCAGCGCCTGCGCCGAGCTCAAGCGCCTGTCGCTCGATTGCGTGGTGATGCGCGCCAATTAGGGCATGAACTCATGGACTGACGGGATTCCGTCTACGACCGAACGACCCAACAGTCCGAAGCTGCGGGACCCTCGCCATACAGTCCCAGATTTAATCGTGATGTAGCCATGCGCGGTCACGCGCTTGGCGCATGCCCCCCAATCCGCGGCGTCCTTTTCGTCCTCCTCTCGCTCCACGGCGCGGGGGCGGCGCGGCGTAGACGAGCCCTCCATCGAGATAGGTAGCCAGGACACGGTGTCCTCGATCGTCTCCGGGTCGACCGATAGGATGTCGCGGTCGAGGACCACGCCGTCATTTGCGGCCGAGCAGCACGTCCTTTGCCTCGTTGATGCGGGCGGCAAGATAATTCGATCCGCCCTGATCAGGGTGCAGCTTCATCATCAGCTTCCGATGCGCGGTTCGGACCTCCTCCTCGCTCGCGCCTGGCTTAAGTCCAAGCAAGGCATAGGCCTCCTCGACGCTCAGGCGGCTTCGTGCAGGTCCCCGCGGCGCGCCTCTGGTAGCTTCGTCCGAACGCCGGTCGCGCCAGTCTTGCGAGCGCCGGTCGAGATAAGCCTCGACCAGCAGCGCGCCCTGGGCGTCGCTGACGCGGAGCTCCTCGAGCAGGGTGGTGAGTTCATCGTCGCTCAACGACGAAAGGGTCCTGCCGGCGAATTGGCCCTTGATGCAGCGCCCTTCCATGCGCCCGCTATCGTGGTCGAGCTCCATATCGAGGGCTTCGGTGCGCACTGCCGATTTTTGTCCGGGAGATTTGCGCGACGTACCGCCGAAGGGCCCGCTCCCGCTGCCGCCAAACCACGACCCCACCGGCAGGCCGACCAGGGCCAGGCCCAACACCGCGAGAGGTATGGCCAGGACTACCAGGCCGCGCACAAGAAACAGCGCGGCAATCGCCAGAGCGGCGACGCCGCCAGTCTTGCGGACGACCGTGGCAAGCTTTTGCGGGTTGGCGGTTGCGAGCAAGCGTCCGCCAATGATGAGGACCAGGAGCAGCGCGAGGCCGGCCAGAAAGAAGGGCATGGAACCCTGCGTCAGCCGGGCTGTTCGGAGCCGAGCGGCCCGCAGCCGAGCTGCTCGAGCAGATGCAAGGCGGCGGCGCTCTTCGTCTCCGCGCCGAAATCCTTGAGCGCCTTGCGGCCGCCCGTCGCGTAAACCGCGACCGCCGCCAAAAGCGCGCGTAGCTGCCGGGCCGAGCCAGCATCGAAATGGCAATAGGCGCCGCGGGTCAGCCGGGCGATCTCCTTGAAGGCGCGCTCGGCCTTCGGCTCCCGCCCCTCCTGAAACAAAAAGACGGGCACGCCGAGCAAGCCAAGCTCGCCCGCGCGCGCGGAGAGATCGTCGATCTCCTCCTCCATGCAATCGCCGACATAGACGACGGCATTCACTTTGGCCTTCTCACTCTCGCGGCGAGCATGGCTCAGGATCTTGCGGATCTGGGTGAAGCCGCCCCGGCAAGACACACCGGACATTAGCCGTGCCAGCGCCTCCGGGTCGCCGACCCATTTGCTCGCCCGCGTCTCGCTTAAGCCCCGGAAATAGACGAGCTGCACGTCGAGGCCGCCAACCTCCTTGACGGCGCGGAACATGTCGGCCTGGAGCTTGAGGGCGAGGTCCCAGCTGGGTTGCCGGCTCATGGTGGCGTCCATGGCGAAGATGAGCCGACCGGGGCCCGAGACGGCCGGGGTCATGGTCTTCACTCGGGCAAGGAAAGCGTCGATCTCGGCGCCGCTCGAGCGCAGCGCTTCGACAGCGCCATCGGGCTTCTTCACCGGCGTTTTCGAGTCCGCCGCCATCGAGCTTCAAGCCTCCAATCGGCATCGCCCCCGAGCCAAAGATGGACCCTCCCATGCCGGTGGGCAATGGGAGTGGGCTTACTCCTCATCAGTTGCGGCAGCCAGCAGCGCCGCATTGCCGCCGGACGCCGTCAGATCGGTGGTCCGCACCCGTTCAAGCGCAAAGCCCCTGAGAGTGTTCGGCCCCCCAGCCTTCGGGCCGGTCCCCGAAAGGCCTTCGCCGCCAAATGGCTGCACTCCCACCACCGCCCCGATCTGATTGCGGTTCACGTAGATATTGCCGGCCTTCACCCTTGCCGCCACGAAGTCAGCGGTAGCCTGGATGCGGGTATGGACCCCGAGCGTCAGCCCATAGCCCGTGGCGTTGATGCCCTCGCAGACTTGCCCCAGCCGGTCGCCGGCGAAGCGGACGACATGGAGGATCGGCCCGAACACCTCGCCTTGCAGGAGCTTTAGGGACGGAATGGTGTAGATGGCGGGCGCGACATAGGTGCCGTGCGCGCAGGCCTCGGGCAACGGCAGGTCGAGCAGCTCACGCGCCTCGACCCGCATTCGCGCTTTGTGCCGCTCAAGCACGGTCTTCGCATCGGCGTCGATCACCGGCCCAACATCGGTTGCGTAGTCGAACGGATCGCCGATCTTAAGCTCCCGCGCCGCGCCGAGCAGCATGCCGATCATGGTGTCGGCCACATCCTCTTGTAGGAAGAGGACGCGCAGCGCGGAGCAGCGTTGGCCCGCGCTGTCAAAGGCCGAGCTCAGCGCATCATCCACCACTTGCTCGGGAAGCGCCGAGGAATCCACGATCATGCAGTTCAGCCCGCCAGTCTCCGCGATCAGCTTGACGAGCGGGCCGTCGCGCGCGGCGAGCGCACGGTTGATGGCGATACCGGTGTCGGTGCCACCGGTGAAGGCAACGCCGTCCACGCGCGGATCGCGGACCAGCGCGGCACCCACCGTCTCACCGCGTCCGGGAAGGAAATGGAGGACATCGGTGGGGATTCCGGCCGCGTGCAGGTGCTTCACCGCGCGGGCTGCCGCAAGCGGCGTCTGCTCGGCTGGCTTCGCCACAACTGCATTTCCGGCGGCGAGTGCCGCCGCGACCTGACCGGTGAAGATGGCGAGAGGGAAGTTCCAGGGCGAGATGCAGGCGAAGACACCCCGGCCATGCAGGGACAGCTCATTGCGCTCGCCGGTCGAGCCTTTGAGTACCGTCGGTTCGGTGAAGCGCCGGCGCGCCTCCGCCGCCGCGTAATAGAGATGATCGACCGCCTCCCGCACATCGCCTTGGGCGTTGGCGAGCGTCTTCCCGGCCTCCCGCACTATCAGACCCATCAGCGCCGCTCGGTCGGCTTCGAACAGATCGGCGGCACGATCGAGGATCGCCGCGCGCGCCTCGCCGCCTCCTGCGTCCCAGTCCCAAGACGCCGCCCTTGCCGCAGTCAGCGCCTTGTCCACGGCCTCCGCATCGGCATGGCGGCATGTGCCGACAATGACGCGCCGGTCATGCGGCGAGGCTATCTCCACGACCTCACCGCCCCTCACCTCCTCTCCCGCGACGATGGGACCTGCCTCAGCGGGCTGTGCAAGCGCCTGTTCGATTTCGTGGATCAAAGCGTGCCGGACCGGTCGGTCCCACAGCGGCAGCCCCAGGCTGTTCCGCCTTTCCGGCGCGAACAGGTCTGGCGCGATCGGGATCAGCGGATTGGCTTTCGGCTCAAGCGTCGCGGCCTTTTCCACGGGATCGGCAATGATGGCGGGAATCGGCGCCGCGTCATCCGCAAGCCGGTTGACGAAAGAGGTATTGGCGCCGTTCTCGAGCAGCCGCCGCACGAGGTACGCGAGCAAATCCTTGTGCCCGCCGACCGGCGCGTAGATGCGGCATGACTTCCCCAAGGCCTTGGGTCTCATTACTTCCCGATGCAACGCCTCACCCATGCCATGGAGGCGCTGGAATTCGTAAGGTTGATCCTTCCCAAGCACCGTAATGGCAGCGATGCTATGGGCGTTGTGAGTGGCGAATTGGGGGAAGAAGAGCTTGGGACGCGCGAGCAGCGCACGCGCCGCCGCGAGATAAGCGACATCGGTATTGACCTTGCGGGTGAACAGTGGATAGCCCCCGAGCCCCGCTTCTTGCGCCCATTTGATCTCGCTGTCCCAATAGGCGCCCTTGACCAGCCGCACTGGAATACGCCTGCCGGTCAGGGCTGCCGCCTCGCCAAGCCAGCCGATCAGAAGAAGCGCGCGTTTGCCATAGGCCTGCACGGCGAGCCCTAGCCCGTTCCAGCCCGAGAGCTTCGGGCTCGGTAAGCAGGGGCTGGAAGAGCCCGAGGCTGAGATCGAGTTTGTCCTGCTCCTCTGCGTCGATGGTGAGCGGCAGCCAGGCCTCGCGCATCGCCAAGGCGAGCTCCTTCAGGCGCGGCAACAGCTCGGCCTTGAGGCGCGCTCCTTGCGGAGGCTGGTAGCGCGGATGCAGAGCCGAGAGCTTCACCGACAGACCGGGGCGGCGCTCCAGCTCAGCATCGCTCTGCGGAGACGGAGGACCTGCCCAGGCCGCGATGGCTCTGATCGCATCGTGATAACGCGACGCATAGCGTTCGGCATCTTCGCTCGTGCGCGCGGCCTCGCCCAGCATGTCGAAGGAGAAACGATAGCCGGCCCGCGCCTCGTCCTCGCCGTTGGCAATGCGCCTGCTCGATGGTCTGGCCGAGCACGAACTGTCCGCCAAGGATGCGCATGGCCTGACGCAGCGCGTTCCGGATCACGGGCTCGCCACTGGTGGCAACCAGCCGCTGCACCATGCCGGCAAGGTTGGCGCCGTCGCCAGCGCCCCAATCGATCACGCGCCCTGTCAGCATCAACCCATAGGTCGAGGCGTTGACCAGCAGTGAGCTCGAATGACCGAGATGCCGCGCCCAGTCGCCGCTGCCGATGGTGCCGGCGATCAGCCGGTCGGCCGTGTCGGCGTCGGGGATGCGGAGCAGCGCCTCGGCGAGGCAGAGAAGCAGCACCCCTTCCCGGCTCGACAGCCCATATTCATGTAGAAAGGAATCGACGCCGCCTTGTTCCGACCGCCCTGCCCGCGCCGCCTGCACGAGTTGCTCGGCCAGGCGCGCGATCTCGTGGCCCTCGTCATCGCTAAAGCGCGCTCTTTCGACCATGGCCGCGACGAGCTTGCCTTCGTCCGCGAGCAGCGCCTCGCTGAGGTCAGCGCGGCTTGGCAAGGCGCTCGTTTCGGCGATATGGAGTTCCGGCTCGCCCATGGGACAAGTCTAATACTTCGGAACTCAGGGTTCGAGACTCGAGGGCCGGTTGGCTTTGGGCTCATTGGGCTGATATCGTCGCCAGCCCATTGAGCGGCGGGAACATCATGGCTCAAAGCATCACCACGGTCCGCACAGTCAAGGAGTTGCGGGCAGAGCTCGCCAAATGGCGGAAGGCCGGGGACACCATCGCGCTCGTCCCTACCATGGGCGCACTCCATGCCGGGCATTTGTCCCTGATTGCCGTCGCCAAGAGCAACGCGGATCGCGTCATCGCCTCCATCTTCGTCAATCCGGCCCAGTTCGGACCGAGGGAGGACCTCGCGCACTATCCGCGCAACGAGGTCGGCGATGTTCAGGAGCTCGCCGAAGCCGGCGCCGACCTCGTTTTCCTCCCCGATGTGGCCGAGATGTACCCCCCGGGCTTCGCCACGCACGTGAGCCTGCCGAGCCTCACCGAGGACCTTTGCGGCGCGGCGCGGCCAAATCATTTCGAAGGCGTGGCCACGGTCGTCACCAAGCTCCTCTTGCAATCCACACCGGACGTGGCGGTGTTCGGCGAGAAGGACTATCAGCAGCTCCTGATGATCAAGTGCCTCGTGCGCGACCTCGACCTTCCGGTTCGGATCATCAGTGCGCCGGTCGTGCGCGAGGAGGACGGGCTCGCGCTCTCCTCGCGCAATGGCTACCTTTCCCCCGCCGAGCGGGCGACGGCTCCGATCCTCTTCCAAGTTCTCAGCGAGGTGGCGGCAGGCTTGGCTGAAGGCCAAGGATGCGACGCCATTGCCAGCGCGGGCCGCTTCAAGCTCGAGGCCAAGGGCTTTCGCGTGGACTATGTGGCAATCCGCGATCCCGAAACGCTTGCGCCTCTGTCGGGCCCGATCAAGGGACCGGCGCGGGTGCTCGGCGCCGTCTATCTCGGCAAGACGCGGCTGATCGACAATGTCCCCGCGGCCCCTAAAAGTCGATGAGGCGAAGCTCACGCAAATAGGCGCGCATGGCCGGTGGCATCTCGCCATCCTCGTCCACGACTGTCCGCATATCGGGCGGCGCGTCGGCCGCGGATAGATAGCGCCAGCCCTGAAAAGCCCGCCGCGCCCGCGGCCGCGTCGCCACCAGCTCCGGGTCGAGCACGATGGCGCAACACGCAATCCCATCATCCTTGACGTCAGGCCGAAGCTCGAGCACGCGCTGGCGGACGAGGATGACACCCTTGATCACCCAATAGAGCGACCCGCCGTCAAGCAGCTCGTCCCGCCGGCGCGGCGTCTGCAGAGTGCGGTGACACAGCTCGGCCCGCTCATGCGCACGCCTGAGATGCTCCAGCCTTTCGGTCTGCCAAGCCTTGAGCTCCTGCACCGTGTCGACCCCGACACAGAGCTTGATGAGATTGACCGTCATTCTCGCATCGCCTCAGGGAAAGTCATTGGCGCCATTCTAGCGCCTGATGCGGACGCCCCCAATCAATGCGTTTGCGTTTTGCCCAATCACGATAGACTGACGCAAGCGTAAACAGGAGTGCCGAGCTTCGCGCCGCCACTTATCTCAAGGATTGGGTCGACAAGGGGACGCTTCAGGGCTGCCGGGTCGCGTCATAGCGAGGTCGCAGCCTAGCGCCAGCTTGGGCCCAGGGAGCAGCGAGTCGGTACGCCCGGCGAGCCAATAGGCAAGAAGACCGACCCATTCCTTGGCTGAAACGTCCACCCGCCGCAAACCTTCAGAGACCTTGTCGAACGGCCGGGTGAGATCGGCGGATCCACGTGTCCGGTAGTCCACGGGCCACGGCTCGACATCGAAGCCCGCTCGGCGGAACGCACCCATGGCCCGCGGCATGTGATAGGCCGAGGTGATCATCACCCAGCGCTTGTCGGGGCCAACGAGACCGAACTTGCTGAGCTCGGCTTTCAGATAAACGGCGTTCTCATAGGTGTCGCGGGAGCCCGCCTCCAGGATCAGCCGATCCCGCGCAACGCCCATGTCGGAGAGCAGCGCCGCAGCTCCGACCGCCTCGCTATCGGCTTTGTAGAGGATGCCGGCATCGCCGCCGCTGAAGGCAATCTTCGCCTCGGGAAATTTGCGGGCGAGCACGACGGTCTCCAGGATGCGCTCGCCAGCCTCGTTCACGGCCGGTGCGCCCCGCGCCGCCTCGACCAGCCGGTCCTCGGCGCCGCCAAGCACGATGAAGCCGGTGGGCGCCGGCGGCGCGTCGAGATTGGCGCGCGGGAAGCGGTCCTCAAGGGGCAGGATCAGAGCATTCCCCAGCGGCGAAAGCCCCGCGAGCAATAAGAGGACCCGCACCGACGGTGACGAAGCGGCGCCCCCATCGCGCCCATCCCGTCCAAATCAGGATCGCGCCGTAGCCGATCAGGAGGGCGATCAGCGTCGACGGCTGGAGCACGAACCACAGCGCCTTGGCGAGATAGAAGAACATGCTTGATCAGTCCCTAGCTCAGCCACAAGGTTGCAAGGCCGAGAAAGGCGAAAAACCCCACGCAGTCGGTCATCATGGTCACGAACACCCCCGAGGCGATGGCCGGATCGAGGTCAAGCGCGTAGAGCCCAAGCGGGATGAGTATGCCCGACAAGGCCGCGACCAGGAGGTTGATGACCATCGCCGAGCCGATCACCACCCCAAGCGGGCCACTGCCGAACCAGAAATACGCGATGGCGCCCATGATCACCGCGAACATAAGCCCGTTGAGCAACCCCACCACCGTCTCGCGGCCAATGACGCGGGCGGCGTTGACGGCGCTCAAATCCTGGGTGGCGAGCGCCCGCACCGCCACGGTCATGGTCTGGGTCCCGGCATTGCCGCCCATCGACGCCACGATCGGCATCAGCACGGCCAAAGCCACCATTTGCTCGATGGTGGCATCGAACAGGCTGATCACCAGCGACGCGAGGATGGCCGTGCCGAGATTCACGAAGAGCCAGATGAAGCGGTGCTTGGCGGTCTCCCACACCGGGTCGGAGACCGATTCCCCGGCCACGCCGCCCAACCGCAGGATATCCTCCGAGGCCTCCTCCTGGATGACCTCGACGACGTCATCCGCGGTGATCACCCCAACGAGCCTTCGGTCGGGATCGATGACCGGCGCCGAGGTCAGATTGTAGCGCTCGAAGGTGCGCGCCACCTCCTCCTGGTCGGAGGTGACGTCAACCGGATGAATGTCGCGATTGGTGATCGCCTCGATATTGATCAGCCGCTTGGAGCGGAGCAGCCGGTCGAGCGCCACCGAGCCGATCAGATGATAGGCCGGGTCAACGACGAACACCTCGTAGAAGCGATCCGGCAGGTCCTCGGTCTCGCGCATATGCTCGAGCGTCTGCTCCACCGACCAGAACGGCGGCACGGCGATGAGGTCGGTCTGCATGATGCGGCCGGCGGAGTCCTCGGGATATTCGAGGCTCCGCTCCAAGGCCGCGCGCTCGAAGGACGGAAGCTTGGCGAGAATGTCGGTCTGGTCTTGCTTGTCGAGATCCTCGATGAGGTAGACCGCCTCGTCCGAGTCGAGCTGCTGCAGGGCCTCGGCGACCTTCTCATTCGGCATCGCCTCCAGCACCTGGTCGCGCACCCCCTCATCGAGCTCCGAGAGCGCCGCCGCATTGAAATCGCGGCCGAGCGTGGCGATCAGCGGCTCGCGTTGCTCGGGGCGAAGGAGCTGGATCAGGTCGGCGAGGTCGGCCTCGTGTAGCGGAAGGGTGAGCTCGCGCACCGTCTGCGCATCGTCCACCTCGAGCGCCGCCTCCACGGCGTGCAGGAACTCGGAGCGAAACGCTCCCTCCTCATCGCGCAAGGGTATTTCGCTTGCGGCGTCCTGCATCCCGCGTGTCCGATTGGCAATGTTCTAAAGTGCTTCAAGCTGGGGCAACGCCGCCGGGAGCGGAGCGGCAATCGGCGCGGGATTGGCTATGCGCGATTGCCGCGTCCGGCCTGTGACGACAGGCGCGGCGATGCGCCACTAAAACCTTGTTTTGGCGGAATCTCCAGCCAAAAATGCCCGGGAGGCAGGCAGAACAGGCGCCGCTGCCCTGGAAGGACGCATGAACAAGGGATTTGGTGCGGTCGAGAGGAATCGAACCTCCACGAGCAAGCTCACAGCGACCTCAACGCTGCGCGTCTACCATTTCCGCCACGACCGCAAAGCGTGATCCCCAGATCACGCGTCAAAACACACAGACCCGAAGCGTCTGCCCACCGATATGGCTAAAGGCGCGTCCCGCGGCAAGGGTCAGCGGGGCCCCGGCTGCATTAGCAAACCTCGACCTAGGGTGCAAGGCAGCGCTGAAAGAGCTAGCTTCAGAAGGCACAACGCTTTTCGGTCCCCGAGGTTTCCCTTTGGCGAATCCTGCCCTCCAAATGACCGACCCCCTCGCCGCAGCGCTGGCGGAGGTGGAATGGCTGATTAGCCGCGCTCCCGTGCCATACGAAACGGCGGTTGAGGCCATGGATGCCCGGGTGGCGGCCATTGCTCAACGCGAGGCGCCCGAATGCGTGTGGCTGCTGGAGCACCCCGCCATCTACACGAGCGGCACGAGCGCGGCTCCTCACGAGCTGCTGGAGCCATCACGCTTTCCGGTGTTCAGCAGCGGCCGCGGCGGTCGCTTCACCTATCATGGGCCGGGCCAGCGCGTGGCCTATGTGATGCTGGACCTCGGGCGGCGGCGGCGCGACGTCCGGGCTTTCGTCTTGGCGCTTGAGGACTGGCTGATTGCGGCGCTGGCGCGCCTTGGCGTCGAGGGCGAACGCCGGGACGGCCAGATCGGCATCTTTGTCGGCGAGGCGAAGATCGCGAGTGTCGGCCTGCGCCTGCGGCGCTGGGTGAGCTTTCACGGCGTGAGTCTGAATGTCGACCCGGATTTGGAGCATTTCTCGGGCATCGTCCCTTGCGGACTTGCCGATACCCCAGTAACGAGCCTCGCCGCGCTCGGCGCCGAGACCGACATGGATCGGGTCGATGCGGTCCTCCGCGCCGCCTTCGAGGGTGCGTTTGGGCGACCGACGTGCGCCGGTTAGCCAGACCCGCTTGAGTCTAATGACCGACCTCAACGCGCTTCCCGCCGATCTCCCGCGTCCTGCCGACGATGGCGCTTGCGACCACCTGGTCGGCATAGCCATGCCGCAATTGGCGCTGGCCTCATCCGCCGGACGGACGGTCGATCTCGCCGCGCACCCGCCGGGCCGCACCGCAAGCCTGTGCGTTCCGCGAGCACTACCGCGAGCTTGTCGCGCTCGGAGCGAACGTCTTCGGCCTAAGCACCCAGACAACGGAGTATCAGCGCGAGATGGCCGGGCGGCTGCATCATCCGTTTGAAATCCTGAGTGACGTCCACCTCCGTTTTGCCACGGCGCTGCGGTTGCCGACCTTCGAGGTGGATGGCATGCGGCTGATCAAGCGGCTGACACTCATCGCGCAGAATGGTGCGATCGAGCATGTCTTCTATCCGGTGTTCCCACCGGACAAGAGCGCCACGAGGTCGTTGGATGGCTGGGCGCTAAGTCGTGGGCAGGACCTTGAAGCCGCGCGGCACCGCGCCGCCTTCATGCATCACCACCACGCGCGTGACCTGCGCATCCGGCGGGCCCTCGGCGCAGCGCGTCATCATCTCATCCACCGTGGCGGCGGGGCCAGAGAACACAGCCTCGACGCTGCCGTCGCGCCGGTTGCGCACCGAGCCCTCAAGGCCGAGCGCAACGCGCGTTCTGCTCCGTCCAGGCACGGTAGAACACGCCCTGCACGAGGCCTTCAATCCTGATTGTGATGGTCTTGACCTGAACGGCCATTCTCAAGTGAATTCGAGGATCACGGCGTCGACATTCAAGCTGTCGCCGGGCTTGGCCAGCACCTTGGCCACGGTCCCGTCGCGCTCCGCCTTGAGCACGTTCTCCATCTTCATCGCCTCGACGATGCAGAGCGCATCGCCGGCCCGGACCTCCTGGCCCTCGCTGACGGCAAGCGAGATCACCATGCCGGGCATGGGACAGAGCAGAAGCTTCGAGGTATCCGCCTTCTCCTTGATCGGCATCAGTGCCGCGAGTTCGGCCTCGCGCTCGGTCAACACACGCGTCGCGATCTCCACGCCCTCATAAGTCAGCTGATAGCCGTTGAGGATAGGGCGCACCTGCACGGAGACCGGCTTGCCGCCAATGGTCCCTTTCCACACCGGCTTCCCGAACCACCAGGACGAGGCGATATTCACCTTGCGCTGCGGCCCTTCCGCGCCGCCGAAGGTCACGGCATAGGGACCGTTGGCGCCACCCTCGACGGTGACCTTCTCGCTCACGTCGCCGAGCTCCACGATGCGGATCTCGGCGAACCGCACCGGCTCGCCATGCATCTGCTGGGTGATGTCGCGGCGCCTTATATTGCTGATGTGGTCGATGACGGCGGCGACCGCCACCATCGCGTCGCGCTCAGCGCCAGTCGGCACCGGCGGCTTGAAGCCGTCGGGAAACTCCTCGGCGATGAATTTGGTCGAGATGCGCCCTTCCTTCCAGCGCTCGTTCCGCATGATCACGGCGAGGAACGGAATATTGTGGCGGAAGCCGTCGATGGCGAAGGCGTCGAGCGCGTTCCCCATCTGCTCGATGGCCTCGGCCCGCGTCGGCGCATGCGTGACGAGCTTGGCGATCATCGGATCGTAGAACACCGGGATCTCTCCCCCTCCTCGACGCCCGAATCGAGCCTGGTAGTGACGCCACCGCTCGTGGTGCCTTGCTTTGGCGTGCGATAGCGGATGAGCCGCCCGGTCGAGGGCATGAAGTTCCGCGTCGGGTCCTCGGCATAGATACGCGTCTCGATGGCCCAGCCCTCGAGCTTCACGTCCTTCTGCTTCAGCTTGAGCTTCTCGCCGGCGGCGATCTTCAGCATCTCCTCGACGAGATCGAGCCCAGTGATCAGCTCGGTGACCGGATGCTCGACCTGGAGCCGCGTGTTCATCTCCAGGAAGTAGAAATTGCGGTTCTTGTCGACGATGAACTCGACGGTGCCGGCCGAGTCGTAGCCGACGGCCTTGGATAGCGCGACGGCCTGCTCGCCCATGGCGGCGCGCGTCTTGGCGTCGAGGAACGGGCTTGGCGCCTCCTCGACGACCTTCTGGTTACGCCGCTGGATCGAGCATTCGCGTTCCCAGAGATAGAGCACGTTCCCATGCTTGTCGCCGAGCACCTGGATCTCGATGTGTCGCGGCTCCTCGATATATTTCTCGACGAACACGCGGTCGTCGCCAAAGCTCGATCGGGCTTCCGATTGCGACGAGTTGAAGCCCTCCTCGACCTCCTTGCGGCTATAGGCGATGCGCATGCCCTTGCCGCCGCCGCCGGCCGACGCCTTGATCATCACCGGATAGCCGATCTCGTCGGCGATCTTGGCCGCCTCCTCGGCGTCCTTGATGACGCCGAGATAACCCGGCACGGTCGATACCTTGGCCTTGGCGGCGAGCTTCTTCGACTCGATCTTGTCGCCCATCGCCTCGATCGCCTTGACGTTCGGGCCGACGAAGACGATGCCGGCCTTGACCAGCGCCCGCGCAAAACCGGCATTCTCGGAGAGGAAGCCATAGCCCGGATGGATCGCATCGGCGCCGGTCTCCTTGGCGGCGGCGATAATCTTGGCCGCATCGAGATAGGATTGGCTTGCGGCGGCGGGGCCGATGCGGACCGCCTCGTCGGCCATCTCCACATGCAGAGCGTCGCGGTCGGCGTCGGAATGGACCGCGACCGTGGCGATGCCGAGCCGCCTTGCGGTCCGGATGATGCGGCAGGCGATTTCGCCGCGATTGGCAATGAGAAGCTTGGCGAACATAGACTGGGAGCCCCGTGCTGCCTGGCTTTTCTTAGAGGCTCGCTTGGCGGGAGTAAACCCGCGAGCTTACTCGGCAGCCGGCGTCAGGGGCTTGCGCTTAGGCGGGCGCTTTGAGCCTTTGCGGCCCTTATTGCCACCTTCCGTGGTGGCGGCTTGGGCGGCGGAGCTGAATGCCAGCACTTCCGCCGAACGGCGCCCTTCCTGCTCCTCGGCCTCGCCGGAGGCATCGATTGCGGACCGAGAGACCTCGCGATCCGCGGCGCTCTTGGGAGCCGTTTCGGCCTCGCCTTCGGCCATTGCCGAGGCAGGCTGAACCTCCACCGCTGGCTTAGCCTCTGCCTCGTGGGCAGCAGCAGGAACCTCAAAGTGGCCCCGCGCCACGGCACGCGCCCTCGCCTTCCGGTAATCCTTGGCGAGGAAGGTGTAGACCGCAGGCGTGACGAACAGCGTGAACAGTGTGCCGATCGTCATGCCGGCTGCGATGACCAGGCCGATATTGAAGCGGCTGGCGGCGCCCGCGCCCTTGGCGATCAGAAGCGGCACCATGGCCACCACCATGGCGGCGGTGGTCATCAGGATCGGCCGAAGCCTGACCGCTGCCGCCTGCTCGATCGCCTCGCGCCGGCCCAACCCCTGCTCCGCTTGGAGCTTGTTGGCGAAGTCGACCATCAGGATGCCGTGCTTCGAGATGAGACCGATCAGCGTGACAAGCCCGATCTGCGTGTAGATGTTGATGGTGCCGAGCCCGGCATTGAGCGGGATCAGCGCGCCGAACATCGAGGTCGGCAAAGCGATCAGGATGATGAACGGGTCGCGGAAGCTTTCATATTGCGCGGCGAGCACGAGGAAGATCACGATCAGCGCGAAGATGAAGGTGTAGACGAGGGAATTGCCCTCCTGCACGAACTGCCGGCTCTCCCCCTGAAAATCGTAGGAAAAGCCTTCGGGAAAACTCTTCGCCTTGTCTTTCAGGAAGTCGATGGCCTCGCCCACGGTGCGGCCAGGGAACGGCACGGCCGACAACGTCGCTGAATTGAGCTGCTGGAAGTTGGTAAGCGAGTTCGGCTGCACCGTCCTGGTCACGGTCGCGACATTCGACAGCGGCACGAGCGCACCGGAGGCCGTGCGGATCTGATAGCGCGTCAGCCAGTCCTCGTTGAGACGATAGTCGCGGGGCACCTGCGGGATCACGCGGTAGCTCCGCCCGTAGAGATCGAACAGATTGACGTAGTTGCCGCCGAGCAGGGTCGCGAGCGAGCCGCCGATATCGGCCATCGAGATGCCGAGCCGGTTGGCTTTGTCGTGATCGATCTGTGAATTCGATCTGCGGCGTCTCGAAGCGGAGGTCGGAATCGGAGAAGATGAACAGCCCGCTTTCCCGCGCCGACTTCTCGACATCGGCCAGCACCTCGGCAAGCTCGGTGAAGGTCCTCGTCGTGGTGATGACGAATTGCACCGGCGGTCCGCCCGTGGAGCCCGGCAAGGCGGGCGGTGAGAAGGCAAGGGCGAGCGCCGTCGGCAGGCTGTTGATGCGCGGCGACAGCTCCTGCAGCACCGCCTTCTGATTGCGCGTCCGTTCGCCCCAGGGCTTGAGCAAGATACCGGCGAAGCCCTGATGCACGTCGCCCATGCCGTTGATGGTGAACACGTGCTCCTTCTCGGGCACCGTCGAGTAGACCTTGTAGAGCTGCTGGGTCGCGTCCTCGAGATAATCGAGATTGGCGTATTGCGGGGTCTTCACCAGAGTAAACAGGATGCCCTGATCTTCCTCCGGCGCGAGCTCCCTTTGCGTCGTCATATACATAAGGCCGGTCCCGGCGATCAGGCCGGCAAGCACGAGCAAGGTCACCGGCCGATAATTGAGGGTACCGTGCAACCTTCGCTGATAGCGCCCCTTCAGGCCCGTCGAACATGCGGTCGAGGAAGCGCGTGAATCGCCCGCCCCCTCCCCCGTTATGGGCCTTCAGTAGGCGCGAGCACATCATCGGCGAGAGCGTGAGCGCGATCACCCCCGACACCAGCACCGCGCCGGCGAGGGTGAAGGCGAATTCCTTAAACAAGGCGCCGGTGAGACCTGAGACGAAGCCGATCGGCGCAAACACCGCGGCAAGCGTGATGGTCATGGCGATGATCGGGTAGACGATCTCGCGGGCGCCGAGCAACGCCGCCTCGAACGGCCTTTTCCCTTCCTCGATGTGCCGGTAGATATTCTCGACCACGACGATGGCGTCGTCGACCACGAGCCCGATAGCGAGCACCAGCGCGAGCAGCGTCATCAGATTGATGGAATAGCCGAGCGCGAGCAGGAGCCCGAGCACGCCCACCAGCGATAGCGGGATGGTGACGATCGGGATGATGGTCGACCGAAGGTTGCCGAGGAACAGGAAGATTACCACGACGACAATGATCGCCGCCTCGCTCAAGGTCTTCAGCACCTCCCAGAGCGAGGCCCGGATGAAATTCGTGGCGTCATAGGCGATCGCCGCATCGAGCCCCTCGGGTAGCTCGCGCTGAATCTCGGGGAAGGCCTTACGCACAGCGGTGATCACGGTGAGCGGGTTGGCGGTGGGCGTGGCGTAGACGCCGATGAACACGGCCTTCAGCCCGTCGAACACCGACGACGAATCGGAGCTTTGCGGCCCGAGCTCAATCTCGGCGACGTCGCTCAATCGGATCAGCGCGTCGCCGCGGTTCAGCACCACGAGGCGGCCGAAGGCAGCCGGGTTATCGAGCGAGGTCTTGGCGTCGATATTGGTCTGCACGAAGTCGCCCTTCACCTGGCCCGGCGCCGAGGTGAAATTGTTGCTGGCGAGCGCGGCCCGCACGTCGAGCGGCGTGACGCCGAGCGAGGCCATGCGGTCCGGATCGAGCCAGATGCGCATGGCGAACACCTGCCCGCCCAGGATCTCGGCATTGGCCACGCCGTCGATGGTCTGCAGCTTGGGCTGCACCACGCGGTTGAGATAGTCGCTGATCTGCGAGCCGTTCATCACCTTGGAGTTGAACGACAGATACATGAGGGCATAGCCCTCGCCCGTCTTCTTGGTGACGATCGAGGCGTCGGCCTCGCGCGGCAGGATGCCCTTCACCTGGGCGACCTTGGACAGCACGTCGGTCATCGCCCGGTCCGGATCGGCATCGAGCTTCAGATTGAGGGTGACGGTGCTCACATTTTGCGTCGACGAAGCGACCAGCGTGTCGATCCCTTCCGCGCTCGCCACCGCCTGCTGGATCGGCACGGTGATGAAGCCCTGAATGAGATCGGCGTTGGCGCCCGGATAGACCGTGGTGACGGTGATGGTGGTGTTGGAGAGCTCCGGGTATTGCCGGATCGGCAGCTTGAAGCCCGCCTGCGCGCCGATCAGCAGGATGAGCAGGCTGACCACCATGGCCAGCACCGGCCGCTTGATGAAGATATCGGTGAAGGCCATGGGAGCTTACTGTTTCGGCCGCTCGGCGGATGGCGTCAAAGCTTGCGAATTGTCGATCTTGACGGAAGCGTCCGGATGCAGCTTGAGCTGGCCGCTGGTCACCACCTGCTCACCGGCCTGCACGCCTTCGAGGATGGCGACGTTGTCGCCTTGACTTGGGCCGACGCGGACGAAGCGCCGCTCAACGGTAAGCGTCGGTGCCGGCAACGTAACCTCGCCCACGCTGGCGGTCTTTTCCGGTGCGGGCGGTCCCTCCTTCACAACCCACACGCCGTCGCCATAGAGCCCATAGGTGATCGCGGTGCGGGGCACCGTGACGAACTTCTTCGGTTGGCCTTCGAGCACCGCCACATTGGCGAACATGCCGGGCAACAGCTTGTGATCGGGGTTGGGCAGCTTGCCGCGCACCATGAGGGTGCGCGTGTCCTGCGCCACACGCGCATCGAAGGCCTCGATCTCGCCCTTGAACACCTGGCCCGGATAGGCGCTGAGGGAAAGCTCGAGGGGGTGTCCTACTTTCAGCTTGCCGACATCGCTCTCCGGCACAGGGAAGTCGATCCAGATCGGGTCGAGCGCCTGCAGCCAGACGAGCGCGTCGCCGGCCTTCACATATTGGCCCTTCTCCATGCGGCGCAGGCCGAGCCTGCCGGCGAAGGGCGCCGTGATGTTCTTCTGCGCAATGAGGGCTTCCATGCGCTGCACGGACGCAGCGGCAGTATCTCGCTTCGACGTTGTCGTATCGAGGACGGCCTGGGACACGGTCCCCTTCTTGACGAGGCTCGCTTGTCGCCCGAGATCGGCATTCGCCTCCACCAGCACCGCCCGATTCCTGTCGAGATCAGCCTCTTCGACCGAGGTGTCGAGCTCGACGAGCTTCGCGCCCTTCTCCACGTCCTGGCCGCTGTCGAAGAAGTAGTTCTTGACGATGCCGCCAACCTCGGGCGCCACGTCGATGCCTTGGATGGCGATCAGCGTGCCGATCGATTGCACCCGGTCGACCCAATCCTCGGTCCCGGCGCGCACCGCCGTCACGGTGGCGGGAGGCGGCGCCATCTTGGCCATGAACTCGCCGATCATCTTCGGCTTGAACACCAGATTGAAATAGCCCATCCCGCCCAGGAACAGGGCGACCAGAATGGCGGCAATGAGAAAGCGTTTGATCATGGTGTTGCTGTTAGAGTTTGCGTCCGCAGCGGACGAGTCCCCGAACGGGCCGACCCTAGCCATTGGAGAGGGCAAAATTGCGCCCGCCAAAAGGGGAATAAAGGGGATAGCAGCCTCTTATGCGTTTGCCTACTGCGACAGTTGGGCGATGACGGTGAGTTGAATAGGGCCGAACGCGCAATCTTGGCGGAAACTCAACACCTGCCGTATAAGGTTGTTATGACCATCACCCTCTACGAACTCCAGCCCTCGCCGCATGCGCGGAAGGTGCGGCTGCTCGCGGCCGAGCTTGGCATTCCGCTCAACAAGGTCGCTTGCGATCCCCGTATCGGCGAGACGCGCACCGGCGAGTTCCTAGCCAAGAATCCAAACGGCCGCATCCCGACCCTTGAGGAGGACGGCTTCATCCTGTGGGAATCGCCCGCAATCTTGAAATATCTCGCGGCCAAGCACCCCGAGCGGGCGCTTGCCGGCGCCGAACCCAAGGCCCAAGCGCTCGTCGATCAATGGATCTGCTGGTGGGTGGCAGGCCCCGAAGCCGCCATGGACGCATTGGCTTGGGAGATCCTGATCAAGCCGATGGTGCTGAAGCAGCCCGGCAACGACCCCGGCATCATGGCCGATGCGAGGGCTCGGATCGATCGCTTCCTCCCGGTCCTCGACACCCAGCTCAAGGACCGCGCCTACATCGTCGGTCCGCTGAGCGTGGTCGATTTCCTCATCGGCCCCAGGCTCGATACAGGTCCCGCATTTCTCAAACTCGATATCAGCCCGTATCAGAACATCAACGCCTGGCTCGAGCGCCTCCGCGCCAAGCCCTATTGGCAGGACGCCTGAGCGCACGCCGGTGTCATGCGTGCCTCAAGGCGTCTCATAGGAATAGGTGGCGCATAGCGCATCGACATCGGGCGTGCCGGTCGGCGCCGCATCGCCGGAATAGAAATTCAACGTGAGTTCGCCCTCCCCCGGCGTCCATAGAACCACATAGGTCGCCGGCGCGCCGCACAGCGAATTGCCGTGCAGCAGCTTCGGGCTGGAGGGCGGGTATATCTTGAATACATCGCCCGAGATGACATCGCCCGACGCCGACCAGTTGCCCTCGCGCGCCATCTCATAGGGCTCGAGCGCAAGACTTTTGCCGTCCTTGAATGTGAGGCTGTAATCGTCGAGCACGATGTCGCCGGTGATCGACATGGCGGTCTTGCTCGTCGCCAGCCAGCGCGCGAGCTCGGCCTGCGCCGCCGTCGCGACGACCCCTAAGACTATGGCGAGAAGCGCCGCGCGCATCGACCTACGGACACCCCTTGCTGCTCTCGGTCTGCTTGATAGCCGCGACATTGGCGCGCTCGAAACCGTTGAGCGGCACGGCGGCGACATCGTCATGCACACAGCCGGTATTGTCGAAGGCCTTGATCGCCTCTGGGGTATGGAAGCAATAGCCGTTCACCTTGTAGATCCAGTTGCGCATGTCCCAGAGCACCTTGCAGCTCGCCTGCTTCAGCTGCGAAGACTCGAAATACTGGCTGTTGGTACAGCCGAAGATCTCATAGCAATTGGCGCGGGCCGGGTTGGGCGCGACAACGAACACGCCACAGAGGCCAGCGAGAACCGTCAAACCCAGGACAGGAATCTCACGCATTGACCCTCCACAATGCCACGGCGCCGTGACGATAATCGATTTCCGCTGGCGCCGGAATGAATGCGCGTCGTCGTCCTCACCTAATTCTCGGCGCCCGCTTGCCCGAGCGTGGCGAGCCAGCCGCGCAAACCCTTACTCTTTGTGGGCCCGCAAAACTTTTGCTATATGCGAGCCTGCTTGAACAAACTAGGTTGGTCACATGCGTATGAAATTCTGTGCCGCTGTAGTCGCGGCAATGTCTGTTGTCACCTTGATCTTGCTGCCAGCGGCAGGCGCCGCCGTCACCGAGCGCGTGAAGCAGGATTGTCGAACGGACTATCAACGCTACTGCAATGGCTATGCGGTGGGCAGCGAGGCGCTACGCGCCTGCATGTCCCGCTCTTCGAGGAAGCTGTCGAACATGTGTGTGGCCGCTCTCGTCGATGGTGGCGAGATGACGAAAGCCGAAGCCACCAAACTGCGAAAAGCCAAGAAGACGAAACATTCGACACATCGACGGACATATAGAAGCTCGCACAAGCACTGACCTCGTCCCGAGCCTAAGCAGCTAATCGCCGGCGAAGCCCCCCAGCGAGCCGGCGATGTCGTTGCCGCCTGCGGTCCGCTTCGCGGGAGACGATGCGTCCGCCTCCTCCGTCTGCGGCTGCTTGGCTTCCGGTGGCGGCATAGGAAAGCCCGTGGCATTACCGAACAGCGCGGTCGCCATCTTATTGTCGAGCCCGTAGACGTCGGCAAAGGTCGAGACCTTGCCAGTCTCGTCCACCACCGCCGTGAAATAGGTCATGTGCACGGGAATTTTGCCATCAAGCGAGACCGGGCTGTTGACGCCTTTATCCCACAGATCCTTGACCTGGCTTGCCGGCCATCCCTTGTCCGCGGCGAGGAGAACATCGGCGAACTGCTCCGGCTTCTCCATGCGCACGCATTCATGCCCGATCATACGCACCGGCTGCTTGAAATATTTGCGCCGCACCTGCAGCGTGTCGTGCATGTAGACGGTGTGCTTGTTGGGGAACAGGAATTTCACCTTGCCGAGGACGTTGTCGGGCCCCGCTCTTTGGCTGAAGGTATAATTGAGAATATTGACGCGGCCCCAATCGACCCTGGTCGGATCGACCGGACTGCCGTTGTAGCTCACCGAGAGCTTGTGAATCTTGAGGATCGAGTAGCTCCCCTCGCGCAAGGGCGGTAGCAGGTTCTCGGTCACCACCGTCTCTGGCGCGATCCAATCGGGATTGAAGACGATGGTC
Source organism: uncultured Alphaproteobacteria bacterium (assembly GCA_963804705.1). Lineage (GTDB taxonomy): Bacteria > Pseudomonadota > Alphaproteobacteria > Rhizobiales > Methyloligellaceae > Methyloceanibacter. The sequence goes on along the minus strand of CAWDRM010000016.1, from coordinate 59,690 downwards.
TTCATGTCGGCGGTGAAGACCGGCGTGGCGTAGCCGATGGTGCCGACCAGAGTCTTGTCGGCGAAGATCGTCTTCCCGTCCTTGACCACATACAGCATGAACTCAGGCGAGTTGTTCCAGACATAGAGGCGGCCGAGATCCTCCGGCATCCAGCGCCAGCGCTCCATGTTGATGACGATGCGCCGGATGTCACGCTCATTGCCGGCAGGCTTGCCACCCTCCTCGCCCTCGCCACGGGCCTTGAGCAGCGCCTGACGCAGGCGCGTGAACTGCTCGTGCTTGGGATGCAGGGACTGAAGGTAGGCATCGGGCGCGTCCGCCGCGGCGATCTCGATCAGGACAGTCTTCGGATCGCGCAAGGGCGGCGCTTGATCGAATAGTTTGCTGAGCTCAGGCGGATTGAACCATCCGCCGCGCGCGAAGCGGGCATATTTCAAAATGGCGAGATCGAGCTTGAGCTCGGCAACCGCGCGCGCCTCCTGGCTCGCCGGCAGCGCGTCCGCGGACGGCAGTTCGAAGGCAGCGGCGTCAAGACCCCAATCGTCGGCCTTCTCGATCTCGAACAGGACCTGTTGCCCCTTCGCCGAGAAACCCATCTCCGTCATCCACAAGGGTCCGCCGGTCGTCGTCCCATAAAAGGCCTCGAGCGCGGCGAGATCGTCCGCATTGGCGCCCTTGCGGAGGTCAGGATCGGCAAGCTTGGCGCGGATGGCAGCAAGGACCGGGTCCGCCGGGGAAGGCAGCGCTGTCTCCGCCGCGGGCGGCGGTTGCTGGCGGGAGGGCGCGGCAGCGGGCTGGGCTGAGCCCGGCGCGGGAGATGGCGAAACGGGCTGGACGGTCTCGCTTGCAGCGGGCGCAGGCTCGGCAACGGCTTCCGGCGTGGGTATGGTTTGGCCAACCGGCGGCGCTACCTGATCCTCGGCGCATGCCGTCCCGACGGCCGCCAAGACATAAGCTTGGACCGTGCATAAAAGGACGGCGACTAGGTAGTGCTTCGGCATCCCCGAACCCCTCGCGGCCTCCTTGGAATTTAGCCCGAGAACCTGCCTTTCGGCTACTCTAGATCTCTCGCCAAGGAGGCTTCAGCCGCACCTCATTTTCCTTTGATACCTCCCCACGGGGAGGTCCGGCATCGCGGTAGGCGACGCTGGGGTGGGGACAAGTGGCCGCCATCCCATCCGGCGGGATTTCGCTTCGCCACGCATGGCGCCCCGGCGATCGCGTAAACGCCGCTCAGGGCGCGCCGAGAGGCGCCCGCGCGCGCCCTGCTCACAACGAGACGTTGCCATGCTGCTTCCGAGGCGATCATTTCGTCGATGACGATCCGCCCTTGCTTGCGGGAGCGGCGGCATCGATGTCATGCAGCTTGCCCATGATATCGTTCAGGGACGCCCGGCAAAATTGACGAAGATCGACCTTCCCTGTTTCCGCCATCATCTTGAAGGCTACATTTTTGTCGGACGCCGCCTGTTTCAACAGGACATCCTTCTTGATCGCCGGGTCGCGTTGCAGATAGTAGGCCTCGATCTTGGCGATCGCGGCCTTGGCCGCGTCCACATCGCCTGCTGACAGCCGGCCGTGGCCAGCGCACTCTTTGACAATTGCAAAATCGGAATAGTAGGTCTTCAGGTACGGCCCGAGATGCTGCGTGGCGGCGTGAGCGGCGAGCGGCAGCAAGATGACGGCAGCGGCGAGAATCAATCGATCGGCCAATTTTGACATGTCGATTCCTTTAGAACGGCGTCTCGGTCGGAACCCTACGCCTCGTCTACAACGGAATGTTGTCGTGCTTCTTCCAGGGGTTCTCGACGTGCTTGTTGCGCAGCATCTGTAACGCACGGGCGATGCGCTTACGCGTGCCGTGCGGCATGATGACCTCGTCGATATAGCCCCGCTCCGCCGCCACGAAGGGATTGGCGAAGCGCTTCTGATATTCGTCGATGCGCTTCTTGATCTTGGCCTCGTCGCCAAGCTCGGCGCGATAGAGGATCTCGACGGCGCCCTTCGCCCCCATCACCGCGATCTCGGCTGTCGGCCAGGCATAATTCACGTCGCCCCGAATGTGCTTCGACGACATCACGTCGTAGGCCCCGCCATAGGCTTTGCGCGTGATCACCGTCACCTTCGGCACCGTGGCCTCGGTGAAGGCGAACAGGAGCTTGGCGCCATGCTTGATCAGCCCGCCATATTCCTGGTCGGTGCCGGGCAGGAAACCGGGGACGTCGACGAAGGTGACGAGCGGAATGTTGAAGCAGTCGCAGAAGCGGACGAAGCGCGCGGCTTTGCGCGAGGCGTCGCTGTCGAGCACGCCCGCCAGCATCAAGGGCTGATTGGCGACGATGCCGATGGTGCGCCCTTCCATGCGGGCGAAGCCCACCACCATGTTCCTGGCGAAGGGTTCCTGGATCTCGAAGAAATCGCCCTCGTCCACGACTTTAAGGATCAGCTCCTTGATGTCGTAGGGCTTGTTCGGATTGTCGGGGATCAGCGTATCCAGGGAATGCTCGCAGCGGTCCCAGGGATCGCGCGTCGGCAGCTCGGGCACGCCCGATTCGTTGTTCGACGGAAGAAAGTCCAGGAGCCGCCGCATCTGCAACAAGGTCTCGACGTCGTTGTCATAGGCGCCGTCGGCGATGGACGACTTGGTCGTATGCACGATGGCCCCGCCAAGCTGCTCGGCGGTCACCTCCTCCTTGGTCACCGTCTTCACCACATCTGGGCCGGTGACGAACATGTAGGAGGTGTCTTTGACCATGAAGATGAAGTCGGTCATGGCGGGGGAATAGACGTCGCCGCCGGCGCATGGCCCCATGATCACCGAGATTTGCGGGATGACGCCGGAGGCCAGCACGTTGCGCAAGAACACCTCGCCATAGCCGCCAAGCGCCGCCACGCCTTCCTGGATGCGCGCGCCGCCCGCGTCGAATAGGCCGATGATCGGCGCGCGGTTTTGCAGCGCCATGTCCTGGATCTTGATCATCTTCTTGGCGTGGGCTTCGGACAGGGAGCCGCCGAACACGGTGAAGTCCTTGGCGAAGACGTAAGTGACGCGGCCGTTGATGGTGCCCCAGCCGGTGACCACGCCGTCGCCGGGAACCTTGGTCTCCTCCATGCCGAACTCGGTGCAGCCGTGCTCGACATACATGTCGAACTCCTCGAAGGAGCCTTCGTCGAGCAGGAGCTCCAGCCGCTCCCGCGCGGTCAGCTTGCCGCGCGCATGCTGGGCCTCGACGCGCTTCGGGCCGCCCCCGGCGCGCGCCCTTCCCCGCCGAACCTCAAGCTCTTCCAGGACTTCCTTCATGCCGTTGCCAAGCCCCTCACTGTGACGCCGTGGTGACGGTCAATAGCATGGGGCCTTCACAAGGCAAATGGCGGCTCTGCCTAGTTGGGCTAGCGCCTCAGCCCCCAGCGCCGAGCACGAGCGTGTAATAGGCACGGTGGCCCCGATAGCTGACGGCGACGCCAACGGCCTCGGCGTCCGGCAAGAGCAGGTTCCGCTTGTGCCCAGGGCTCCCCTCCCAGCCCCGCAGCGCCTGGCTGAAGGATTTCTGGCCCGACGCCACGTTCTCGGCCGACAGATACCCATGATAGTCCGCGCGCGCCGCGCGCTGCATCGACCTCGACCCATCGGGGCCCTTGTGTCCGATGGCGCCTCGCCTCGCCTGCGTCTGGGCCTGGACGGCCGCGGCCTGGCTCAACCGCGTATCCAAGACGAGCGGCTTAAGGCCGTGTCGCCGGCGATAGGCGTTGATCTCGCTGAGCGCGGCCTGGGCATTGAGCCCAGAGGCGACATATCCCACACGAATGGGCTCGATTGCCGCAGCGGCGCAGCCCTGGGCGAGAAGAAAAGCGCAGGTAATAGCAATCATTTGGCGACCCTCCATGCGAAATGGGGGTGACGTCTTAGTGTGGTACGGGAAGCGCTAAATTCCTGTCACAATTGGAGAAAATATGTCTCGACGATTTGCGCGAAACGGCGCCAGAGCCCGGTGGCCAAGCGAACATCAGCACGTCGGCCGGCGTCGAAGCGAGGTATTAGATGTCGAGAACGGATATAACACGGCGAGACCTGCTTACGGCGGCCAGTGCCACCGCAGGTGTGGTTCTCATCGCGGGAGGAGCTCAATTGCTGCGAACCCTGCCAAGCCCCTTCAAGGTGACGATGACCACCCTGTTCTGGGTGGGCGAGCCTTCCAACGACGAGAACGATTTCATTCCCAACAATGAAAGCTATTGGGACAAGGATTGGCAGGCAAATTACGGCGGCGTTGACGATCCGGAGCGCAGGAACAAGCACTGGCCCATAGGCTTTAAGCCGAAGCAGAATCCGTTCTATGTGGCGCTGCCCTATGGTGAGTTCACGCACGCCGACGCGCTCAAGACAGACGCTCGGCGCGTCCCCTGGTATCAGTCAGGCCTGGACCCGCTGTTGAAGAACCGCTGGGTCGAGATCAAGCGGGACGGCCGCTCCTGCTTTGCCCAATGGCAGGATGTCGGCCCCTGCGGCGAGGACGACTTTGCCTTCGTGTTCGGCAAGGCGACCAAGCCCCGCAATACGTTCGACGCCAAGGCCGGATTGGATGTCTCCCCCGCCGTTTGGCACTATTTCGGCATGCGCGAGAATGGCCCAGCCGCCTGGCGCTTCGTCGAGGCAGCCGACGTTCCGGCCGGGCCGTGGACCGAGATCGTTACGACGCTGGGCAACAATCGCTGAGATTTTGGTCGCGTCAGCCGCGCAGCAATCGCTGCATCCTGGCCGCGGCGCTGAAGTCGCGCCAACGGTTGGCCCGCCGGATGCGGGCCTCGTCATCCTCGCCCCATTGGCTGATTTGCCAATCCTCATCCACATGGGCCGCGACCCAAGCCTCTTCCGGCGAGAGGCGCTGAAGCGCGACGGCAACGGCCAGGAGCGCGGAGCCCGTAAGTCCCGTCATGACGTGGAGTGCGGCAAGGTTCCAGGCGTCGTAGCCGGCCAGCCGTCGCTTAATCTCCTGAAGCGAAGCTTCCGGCTGCGCGACATGCAGCACGCCTGCGGCGAGCCGCATCGGCGCCCCAAGGTCTGATTTCGCAAAAGCGACGACCGGCTCCCAATGCTTCGCCTGCAGCGCAACCAACGGCTCCGGTCCCTCGGCGCGGTAGCAGACGAGGTCCGAACCCGCATAACTCAGAATATCGCCGATGACCGCGCCTTCGCGGCCCTTGACCCCATCGATGACGCTGTTGGCCAGCCGGGTAAGCGGCATCGTCTCAGGATCGATGCGCGTCCTTTGTTGACGCCATTCCTCCGCGACCGCCTCCGCCAGCGCCAGGTTCGGCAGGACGAGAGGCGCCTTGCCGGGCGTGCGCACGGGCTTGCCGTCGAGCAGCAAGGAGGCTGCGCCCCCGCCCTCATCCTTAACCGCCACCTCCTTGTAGAAGCGTTTGGCAAGAGCAGATCTTCGCGTGCCGCCCTTGGCCGCATCAGTTGAGGCGTTTTCTGAGCTCAGCCATCGTGCCGCTCAGCGTTTGCGCGACCGGGATTGGCCCGGCTTCTTCGGCACCGCTTCGGCGCGCACCGGTGCCTTGGCGCGGGACTTCGCCTTGCGGGCGAGCCGCCCGTAATCCGCGCGCAGGGCCTCGAGCGTCTTGTCGTCGACCTCCTCGAGATCGAGCAGGACGTTGCGCGCCTTCTGGGTCACACGGATCAGCTCGTCGATCTTGATATGCAAGGACGCCGTGTCGCGGTTCTGGGTGTTCTGGATCACGAACACCATGAGGAAGGTGATGATCGTAGTCGCCGTATTGATCACCAGCTGCCAGGTGTCGCTGTAGCCGAACAGAGGCCCGGTGATCCCCCACACCACGATGGCCGCCACTGCCAGAATGAAGGTGATCGGGCGCCCGGTGAACCGCGAGACCTCTTGGGCGAACTGCGCGAACCAACCCGCTTTCAACTCCATTCGATGCACTCCGCCTTAGCCTGATCTTCCAGCCGACCCCACCGCCTTAGCCGGATCACGTAAGTACCCAACCGGCAACTAAGTTCCTTGCCGACGCCTGCTTAATCGATGTCACCCTGATCGGCTTGTCGCGCCTCGAAGCCGAAGGCCGCAAAAGCGCGTTCCATGTGCTCCGGCAGCGGCGCGGTGACATCGACGATGCCCTCCCCCGACGGGTGCGGGAAGCTGATGCGCCGGGCATGCAGATAGAGCTTGTTGTCCAGCCCCTCAGGCATCTCGCGGTCGCCCTGATATTTCTCATCGCCAAGAATTGGGTAGCCGAGAATGGCCATATGGGCGCGGAGCTGATGCTGACGGCCGGTGACGGGCTTGAGGGACAGCCAGGCGACGGTCTGGCCGGCCCTATCGACCACCGAGTAATAGGTCACCGCCGACTGCGCCACCTCCTGCTCGCCGGGCCGCGCCTTGCGCACGCGGTCGCCCTCCGGCCCCGAGGCCTTGACCAGCGCGGCATCGATCTTGCCTTGCGGAGGCCGTGGCACGCCCTTGACGAGCGCCCAATAGATCTTGCGCACCGAGCGCGTCTGGAAGGCGCGGCCGAGCTTCGCCGCCACCTCGCGCCGCTTGGCGACGACCAGGACCCCCGAAGTGTCGCGGTCGAGCCGATGCACGAGGCGGGGCCGCGTCTTCGGGCCGTCACCCAAGCCCTCGAGCAGCCGGTCGAGATGATGCGTGGTCTTGGTGCCGCCCTGCACGGCGATCCCGGGCGGCTTGTTGAGCACCATGAGGTCGTCGTCCTCATAGAGGGTGATCGAGGCGAGGAAGGCGCGATCGGCTTTCGACAGAGCCGTCTTCAACGGCTCGGGCGCAATATCCGGAAGCGGCGGCACCCGCACCATCTGGCCGGCGGCGAGCCGCATGCTCGCCTTGACGCGTCCGCCATCGACGCGCACCTGGCCGGTCCGCAACAATTTCTCCAGCCGGCTGTGAGGAATCTCGGCGTAATGGGTCTTAAACCACCGGTCGAGCCGCATGCCGTCCTCGTCGCGTCCAACCTCTCTTGTCTCAACGCCTGCCATTCTTTTCGCCGTCCGATTCCCTGTAGGGCGGCAACCTACCATTTCTCGGCAAGTTGACCCGCGCTCCCGCTTGATCCGTGCAAATTCCGGGTTACAGTGTCATCGACATGCCAAAGGGGATGGAGTCCCCCTGAACCGCCGATGGCTAATGACTCCTACCGCATCATCACTATGCGGTGGGAGGTTAAGTCCGCAACCCGCCGCCAGGCGGGTTTTTTGTTGTTGAGACCCAAATCCGCCTGAACATTCCTTTGCGGACGCGAAACGTGGAGGCAAGGAACGACGATGACAGTATTTGGGCTTTGGCGGCATTGTGGCTGGGACTCGCCTTGATCGCGTCGCTGCTGTCGATCTGGCTGAGGATTTCGACGGCGTTATCCGAGATCGTGGTCGGCACGATCGCGCAATTGATCATCAGCGCCGTGATCGGCGCGGCGGTGCTCGGCACCGACCAGACCTGGATCAAATTCCTGTCCGGCCTCGGCGCGATCGTCCTCACTTTTCTCGCCGGCGCAGAACTCGATCCCGATGTCTTCAAGCTCAAATGGAAGGAGGCCGCGGCCATCGGCCTCGCGAGCTTCCTCTTCCCCTTCCTCGGGTGCACGGCTGGGGCCTACTTTGTTCTCGGCTGGGAGCCGATGCCGAGCTGGCTCGCCGGGGTCGCCATGTCCACCACCTCGGTCGCGGTGGTCTATGCCGTCATGCTGGAGTTCGGCTTCAACACGACGGACTATGGGAAGACCGTGCTCGCGGCATGCTTCATTACCGATCTCGGCACGGTCGTCGCTCTCGGCCTCATCTTCGCGCCATTCACGGTCAAGACGCTGATTTTCCTCGGAACTGGCGTGGTCGTGTTCGGACTTCTGCCTTGGGTCACGCCGCGCTTCTTCCGCCTCTATGGAAACCGGCCTTCGGAGCTCGAGACCAAATTCCTGCTGCTCTGTCTGCTGGGCATGGGCGCCCTCGCCACGTGGGCCGACAGTGAGGCCGTGCTGCCATCCTATCTGATCGGCATGGTGCTGGCGGGGACGGTCGGTAAGGACCATTCCCTCGTCCGCAGGCTGCGGACGCTGACCTTCGGTCTGCTGACGCCCCTCTATTTCATTCGGGCAGGATCTTTCGTCTCGATCCCTGCTCTGATCGCCGCCCCTGCCGCCTTCATCTTCCTGCTCATCGTCAAGGTCGGGACAAAGATCGTGGGGGTTTACCCGGTGACCAAGTTCTACAAGGCGCCCAACAAGGAAGCCGCTTATACAACGCTTCTGATGTCGACCGGGCTCACCTTCGGCACCATCTCGGCTCTGTTCGGCCTGTCGCACGGGATCATCGATCAGAGCCAGTATTCGGCACTCGTCGCCGCTGTCATTGCGAGCGCGGTGATCCCGACTGTGATCGCGAACGCCTTCTATCTGCCGCGCCATTTGCTGCCGGAGAAGGAACCTCATCCCCTCGCAGGGCCAGCACCTGCGCAGGTGCTTTCACAAGCGCCCCAGTGAATGTTGCAGGCAGTTAGTCAATCAAGCGAGGAACCGCGATGTTCAAAAAGATTCTCCACGCCAATGACGGCTCCAAAGGTGCCGACCAGGCGCTTGCGCTTGCGCTTGGTTTGGCGAAGCAGGAGGGCTCGGAGCTTCACATCGTTTGCGTCGAGGAGATCTCTGAGTTTCCGGAAACCATTGGTGAGGTGAAGAATGAGAAGCGCATTGCCGATCGCCGCTATCGCGGCATCCTGAGACGCGCCGAGGCGCTCGCCGAGGAACAAGGCGTCAAGGTTCACACCCACCTGCTCACCGGTCACCCGGTGCGCGACATCCTCATACTGGCCGCCGAGCTTAGAGCCGATCTGCTGGTGATCGGCGCGACCGGCCACTCGACTTTCTATGAGCGGCTGATCGGCGGCCGTGCCGACCGCCTTGTCGATCTGGCGCCGTGCCCCGTGCTTGTGGCAAGGTGAGGTCCGCCGACCACCCCGATTCGGAATGGCTCGCCGCGCCCTCCAGCGCGCAGCTTCAATGACGATTTGGGCTCGCATGGTTACCTATATTTGGATTGCGATCGGAAGCACGCTTGGAGGCATGGCGCGCTATTGGTGCTCCGGCTTCGCCGCTAGACTGATCGGCGAGACGTTCCCCTGGGGTACCATTATCGTCAACGTGGTCGGCTCCTTCATCATCGGCTTGTTCGCCACGCTGACCGGACCCGACGGCCGCATCTTTGCCGGCACGCTCACCCGTCAATTCGTCATGATCGGCTTTTGCGGGGGCTTCACCACCTTTTCGTCCTTCAGCTTGCAAACGCTCAATCTGGCCAATGACGGCGAATGGCTGCAGGCCGGCGGGAATATTGTCGGGTCCATCGTCTTGTGTTTGATCGCGGTCTGGATGGGTTACATGCTCGCCTCCTCCATCAACGCCATGAAGTGGATCTGACCATGCCGCTCTCGCGTGACGCCGTGCTTTTGCGCATCTTTATCGGCGAGGACGACAAGGCTGGGCACCGACCGCTCTACGAGGCGATCGTGCTGAAGGCGCGGGAGATGCACCTTGCCGGCGCCACGGTGCTACGCGGGCCCATGGGCTTCGGTCATTCGAGCGCGCTGCACACGACCAAGATCCTCCGCCTGTCGCAGGATCTGCCACTCATCATCGAGATCGTCGACAGCGAGGAGGCGATCGGGAACTTCGTTGCCGCGATCGAAGGCATCATGGGAAGCGGGCTGGTGACCACGGAGAAGGTCAAGGTCATCCAATACGGCACCGAGCGGCTCGATTAGCCGCGTCGATCAGACCCCGGAACCACTATACAAGCATGATCGTCTTCCACCCTTTACGTCGAGAGAGTCCCCCATGAACGCCGCGCCCCCAACCGACAGCGATAGCGCTCTGACCGCCACATTGCCAAGCAGCGCGCCGCGTGTTTGCGGGATGGTCCTCCATCGCTTGCCGAGCGGACCGCCGCGATTTGAACGCGCTCAAGGCCGCGATCCTCGCGCATGAGCAGGATTTCGTCAGCGCCCTCAATGCCGATTTCGCCCACAGGTCGCGCGAGGAAACGCTGATGTTCGACGTGGGATCGACCGTGGGCACCATCAACTATCTGCTCCGCCACCTGTCGCGCTGGATGCGTCCGGAGCCGTGCGACGTGGCGCTGCTTCCAGCCGAGCACGAACCGCGTCGTCTACCAGCCGCTCGGGGTGGTCGGCGTCGTCTCGCCCTGGAACTACCCCGTTGAGCTTGCCTTGATCCCGCTCGCCACGGCGCTCGCCGCCGGCAACCGCGTCATGCTCAAGCCGTCGGAATTGGTGCCGGCGACCTCGGAGTTGCTCGTATCCGTCTTGGCCGAGGCGTTCCAAGAGAATCAGGTCGCAGTGGTGACCGGAGACGCGAAAGTGGGCAGCGCGTTCTGAAGCCTCCCCTTCGACCACATCCTCTTTACCGGAAGCATCCCGGTCGGGCGATCGAGATCGGGTCGCGTGAAGCCGGCGCCTCTCCCCAGTCGCGCCTCTTTCTGCCGGTGCTGCTGTCGGGCGTGACCGACGCGATGGACGTGATGAAGGACGAGATCTTCGGCCCGATCCTGCCGATCGTGCCCTACCGGACGCTCGAAGAGGCCGTCGCCTATGTCGGCAAGGTCTTCGACTGGCTGATCAGGTTCACGCTGCGCTGAGGGTCGGGCCGACGCGTAACTCGGTTCGAAGTCCGGCTCAACCGGGCTTGTGTCGCTTCGACCGCTCTATGCGCAAGGCTGCCCAGCGGTCGAGGCGCTGCTTCACTTCGGCCTCGTAGCCATACGTCGTGGGTGTGTAGAAGCTCTGCCGCTTCATGCCGTCGGGGAAGTAGTTCTGGCCTGAGAACGCCTCGTCCTCGTTGTGGTCGTAGGCGTAATCCTTGCCGTAGCCCTCCTGCTTCATCAGTTTGGTCGGGGCGTTGAGGATGTGCTTCGGTGGGCTGAGCGACCCCCCCTCTTCCGCCGCGCGGGTGGCGGCACCGAAGGCCCTGTAGGCGGCGTTCGATTTCGGTGCGAGCGCGAGATAGAGCGTCGCCTGGGCAATGGCCAGCTCCCCTTCCGGGCTGCCCATGAAGTCATAGGCCTCCTTGGCCGCGTTGGTCTGGACCAACGCCTGCGGATCGGCAAGCCCGATATCCTCGACCGCCATGCGCATAAGCCGCCGGGCGATATAGAGGGGGTCCTCGCCGCCGGCGAGCATGCGGGCAAGCCAATAGAGCGAGGCGTCTGGGTCGGAGCCCCGCACCGATTTGTGCAAGGCGCTGATCAGATTGTAATGGCCGTCCTGGGATTTGTCATAGATCGGTGCCCGCCGCTGCACGAGCGAGGCGAGCGCCTCGCGGTCGAGCGGCGTCTTGGCGCCCGATCCGGCGGCAAGCCACACATCCTCGGCAAGATTGATGAGCGCGCGCCCGTCCCCGTCGGCCATGACCGTCAGCGCCTCGCGGGCATCATCAGTCAAGGGGAGCTTGCGGCCTTCATGGGCTTCGGCGCGGGCGAGCAGGGCCTCGAGGCCCGCCTCGTCGAGACGCTTGAAGGTCAGCACGCTCGCCCGTGATAGAAGCGCCGAGTTGAGCTCGAAGGATGGGTTCTCGGTGGTGGCGCCGACCAGGATCACGGTGCCGTCCTCCATATAGGGAAGGAAGGAATCCTGCTGCGATCGGTTGAAGCGGTGGATCTCATCGACGAAGAGCAGCGTGCCACGCCCGAGCTCGCGCCTCCCGCGCGCGGCCTCGAACACCTTGCGCAGGTCCTGCACGCCCGAATGAATGGCGGAGAGCTGCTCGAAATGAAGGTCGGTAACCTCGGCAAGCAGCCGCGCCACCGTGGTCTTGCCGGTCCCGGGCGGTCCCCAGAAAATCACCGAGCCGAGCCGCCCAGCCTTGACCATGCGGCTCAACATGCCCTGCTCGCCGAGAAGATGATCCTGCCCCACGACCTCGTCGAGCGACGACGGGCGCAGTCGATCCGCGAGCGGCCTCGGCGCGCTCTCGGCAAGCCCGGCCGCCTCGAACAGGGTCGCCATCACGCTTTCCCCCTCAGCCCTGAATGGCAACGCTGAAGACTTTGCCCTCGCGCTCGAAGGAAAGGCGCCAGCCGCTCAGCGAGCGTTCGAGCGCCGCCGCCAGATCCTTCACCGAGGTCACTTTGTTATCGTTGACGCCGACGAGGATGTCGCCGCGCCTGAAGCCAAACTTCGCCGCGGGCGTATCCTGCGCGACATCGACCACGACCACGCCTGATTCCTCGTCCTCGATGCCGAGCTCCTCGGCGACGGCAGGGGACAGATTGGCGACCTTAGCGCCGGACAGAGGCTGGCGCCCCTTGAGATCGCGCGTATCGCGGGGCGGATCTTCGATGGCCGCGACGAGGGCCACCGTGACCTTGAGCGGCTTGCCTTGGCGGATCACGCCGAGCTCGGCCGCACCGCCGAGACCTTTGGTGGCGAATCGGTATTGCAAGGCGCGCGGGTCCTGCACCTCTTTGCCGTCGATGCTGACGACCACGTCCCCAGCGCGGAGGCCTGCTTGGGCCGCGGGACCCTTGGAATGCACTCCCTTGACCAGCGCGCCGCTCGGCCGGTCGAGCCCGAGCAACTCGGCAAGATCGGAAGTGACCGGCTGCAGCGATGCGCCGAACCAGGGCCGCTGCACCGTGCCGCCCCTTAACGCCGCTTGAACCACGAGCCGCACCATGTTGGAAGGAATCGCAAATCCGATGCCGAGCGAACCGCCGCTCTGGGAGAAGATCGCCGTGTTGATGCCGACCAGCCGGCCATCCATATCGACAAGCGCACCGCCCGAGTTGCCGGGATTGATGGCGGCGTCCGTCTGGATGAAAAACTGATAGTCGGAGACGCCCACTTGCGTGCGCGCGAGCGCCGAGACGATGCCGCTCGTCACTGTTTGCCCGACGCCGAAGGGGTCGCCAATGGCGAGCACAATGTCGCCGACCTCCAGGCTGTCCGAATCGCTGAAATCGATCGACGGAAATTGGACGCCCGTGAGCGTCGAGGCGTAGCACGACGAGGTCGCTCCGCTCGTCCTTGAGAATGACCTTGGCCGGAAACTCCCTCCCGTCGGAGAGAGCCACCGTGATTTCGGCCTCGCCGCCTCCCTGAATGACGTGGTTATTGGTAACGGCCAGCCCGTCCGGGCTCACCAGCACGCCCGAGCCGAGCGAGTTTTGGATGCGTTCCCGCGGGATGCCGAAATTGTCGCCGAACAGGCGGCTGAAGAAAGGATCGTCGGCAAACGGCGAGACGATCTGCTTCACCTTGCGGCTGACATAGACGTTGATCACGGCCGGTGCGACGCGTTTCACCACCGGCGCGAAGGATTGCTTGATCGCAACCTGACTTTCAGGGACGACGCGCTGTGGCTCGGCGTCTGCAGGCAGGTCAAGCACGGCCGTAGCCAGGGCAGCCGCACGAAGTAGCACCCCGCAACTCCGCATGAACAGGCTAGATTTCATCATCACTCGGTCTTATCGGCTCCATCAGGCAAACCAATTTTCGGGTCCGGTATAGCCCAATGAACGCCTCTAGAGAAATCGGCGTATTGCCGCCATTTCCAAGGGCTTTTGCCTTGCCGGGTTCCCGCTTTGCACTAAGATGCGCCCGGGCGTGTCTTCGACAATCGACGTAATAGTGTGGAGAAAACGCATGCGCATGATGAAACTGGCCTTGGTCGCCTTGGCCGCGCTCCTCTTGGGAAGCGCCTCGGCCTCCGCGATCACGGTCAAGAAGAGGACCGAAGCCCCCGGACTTCCGCCGCAAATCTGGGAGATTGTGGGTGATTTCTGCGCGATCAAGACTTGGCATCCTGCCGTGGCCGATTGCGTGCAAGAAAAGGAAGGCGACGTCGTCTTCCGCACGCTGACGTTGAAGGATGGTGGCAAGATCAAGGAGAAGCTGACCGGCACCGAAGATCTCGGCTACACCTACGAAATCGTCGAGAGCCCCCTCCCCGTCAAGAACTACAAATCCAAGCTCTGGCTGGAAGTCGATGACGAGCCGGATCGCTCGGTGATCTATTGGCAGTCGGATTTCGACGCCAATGGCGCGAGCGACGACGATGCCAAGGCGAAGATCACCGGTATCCTCGCCGACGGCGTCAAAGGCATCAAGACGCAGGCGATTGCCGCCCATGATGCGAAAGAGGCTGCGTCAGGTAGGACCCCCGCCAAGGACAAAGACGACGACAATAAATAGAGACGGCAAAGACGCGTCGCGAAATTAGAGACGGCAAAGACGCGTCGCGGAAGCGGCGCGTCTTTATTTCTCAGCCTCGACCCATTGAATTCTAGGTCAGGCGGCTGCACTCGCCGCCTCGCCGCCGGCCTCTTGCACCGGGCCTGAATCGAGCCCCTTCGCATCCACATCGCGCTCGACCAGCTCGATCACGGCCATGGGAGCGGAATCCCCATAGCGGAACCCGGCCTTCAGCACGCGCGTATAGCCGCCAGGGCGGTCGGCATAGCGAGGCCCGAGCGTCGCGAACAGCTTCGCCACGATGGCTTCGTCGCGGATACGCGACATGGCCAAGCGGCGCGCATGCAGGTCGCCTCTCTTGGCGAGCGTAATCAACCGGTCTGCGACGCGCCTGAGCTCCTTCGCCTTGGGCAAGGTGGTCACGATCTGCTCGTGCTTGAACAGGGCCTGAGCGAGGCTCGCGAACAACGCCAAGCGATGGCTAGCGGTGCGGTTGAGCTTTCTGCCTGCATTGCGATGGCGCATACATACCTCTCCGACTAGGTCCAGCTGTGAGACATCGCTCTCGATTGCCGATGTCTGCCGCTGAGGCCTGTCTAGTAATGATCCTCGAAGCGCTTGGCCAGCTCTTCGATGTTTTCCGGCGGCCAGTTCGGCACTTCCATGCCGAGATGGAGCCCCATCGAGGCGAGGACCTCCTTGATCTCGTTCAAGGACTTGCGGCCGAAGTTCGGCGTCCTCAGCATCTCGGCCTCGGTCTTCTGAATGAGATCGCCGATATAGACGATGTTATCGTTCTTGAGGCAGTTCGCCGAACGCACCGACAGCTCGAGCTCGTCGACCTTCTTGAACAGCGCGGCGTTGAACTCCAGCTCGGGCTGGCGCTCGAACGTCGTCTCCTTCTTCGGCTCCTCGAAATTGACGAACACCGAGAGCTGATCCTGGACGATGCGCGCGGCGAGCGCGATCGTGTCCTCCGGACGCACCGAGCCGTTGGTCTCGATCTCCATGGTGAGCTTGTCGTAATCGAGGATCTGGCCCTCGCGCGTATTCTCGATGCGATAGGACACCTTGCGCACCGGGCTGTAGAGCGAATTCGACGGGAATGAAGCCGATCGGCGCGTCGTCCGGACGGTTACGCTCGGCGGGCACATAGCCCTTGCCCGTCGAAGCGGTAAACTCCATTCGGATGGAGGCGCCCTGGTCGAGCGTGCAGATGACGTGATCCGGATTGAGGATCTCGATATCGGCGCCAACCTCGATGTCGCCGGCCCGCGCCACGCCCGGTCCTTCCTTCTTCAGCACCATGCGCTTCACGCCCTCGGCGTGCTGGCGGAGCGCGATCTCCTTGATGTTGAGGATGATGCTCGTCACATCTTCCCGGACGCCCGGAATCGAGGAGAATTCGTGCAGCACGCCGTCGATATGCACCGAGGTGATGGCGCCCCCTTGCAGGGACGAGAGCAATACGCGGCGAAGCGCATTGCCGAGAGTAAGCCCAAAGCCGCGCTCCAGCGGTTCGGCGACGACGGTAGCGAAGCGCTGCGGGTCGCGGCCCGACATGACGTTGAGCTTGGTGGGCTTAATTAGATCTTGCCAGTTCTTCTGCAGCACCTGGAGGGCCCTTTCCTGGTCCTTGAGCGGGGCCGCCTGCCCCAGCTTCCGAGAATCCGCGTGCAACATGAGGGAGGTCAGCCTTCCTATTTTTTAGACGCGCCGGCGCTTGCGGGGCCGGCAGCCGTTATGCGGGATCGGCGTGACATCGCGGATCGTGATGATGGTGAAGCCGGCGGCCTGGAGGGCCCGAAGCGCCAATTCGCGGCCGGAGCCAGGGCCCCGCACCTCGATCTCGAGATTCTTCATGCCGTGCTCCATCGCCTTCTTGCCGGCATCCTCGGCAGCGACCTGCGCCGCGTAAGGCGTGGACTTCCGCGATCCCTTGAAGCCCATGGCCCCCGCCGACGACCAAGAGATGGTGTTCCCTTGCGCGTCGGTAATGGTGATCATGGTATTGTTGAAGCTTGCATGCACATGGGCGACGCCGGAGGTGATGTTCTTCTTCTCGCGGCGGCGAACGCGTGTCTTATCTTTGGCCATGCTTTAATCCCGCATCTTACGAATTGGCTTCGGCCAAAGCTCACGCTTCAACCGCGCTGATTGAACTCTCTACTTTTTCTTGCCGGCGATCGGCTTGGCCGGACCTTTGCGCGTACGCGCATTGGTGTGCGTCCTTTGGCCGCGCACGGGCAGGCCGCGGCGATGGCGCAAGCCCCGGTAGCAGCCGAGGTCCATCAGCCGCTTGATATTGATCGAGACTTCGCGCCGGAGATCGCCTTCGACCATGTAGTCGCGGTCGATGACCTCGCGAATTTGCATGACTTCCGATTCGGTAAGCTGACTCACCCGCCGCTCCAGCGGGATATTAACCTTGGCGCAGATTTGCCTCGCAAAGGTATCGCCAATACCGTGGATATAGGTGAGCGCCACCTCCACCCGCTTGTTAGACGGGATATTCACACCTGCAATTCGGGCCACGAAGCTTTCTCCTCAAAGCACGCCTTAACGTGCTGAAATTTCGGCAAATTACCAATAGAACGCAGCAAAACCCGCCTCGGAAAAGCGCCGCCCCCGGGGCCGGTCAATCCTCTCCAGCAATGGGTCGAGCCTTATCTAGCGATTCCGCTTGACAAGGTCAACCGGGAGCCTCGCCGGCCTTATGCTTAATTCCGTCCAGGGCCACCTCAATCGCCCGGTGCACAGCCGCGATTTCGGCCATTCCATCGACGGATCGGAGCGTCCCTTGCGTTCTTGTAATAGTCGATCAGCGGCTCGGTCTGGGCGTGATAAGCCTCGAGCCTCGACCGCACGACCTCCTCGTTATCGTCCCGCCGGCGCACGAACTCGGTCGAGCCGCAGCGGTCGCACACCCCTGGGACCTTGGGCATCTTGAATGGCTCGTGATAGCCCTCGTCGCAATCGGCACAGGTGAAGCGGCCGGCGATGCGCTTGACCAGGGCATCGTCATCCACTCGCATCTCGATCACCGCGTCGAGCCGCTTATGTCTCTCCGCCAGCAGCCGGTCGAGCGCCTTGGCTTGCGCGATGGTCCGGGGGAAGCCATCCAAGATGAAGCCCTTGGAGGTGCCGCTGGCGTCCATGCGCTCGGCGATCAGCCCGATCACCAGGTCGTCCGGCACGAGCTGTCCGCGTTCCATGATGTCGCCCGCCTTGCGGCCGAGCTCGGTACCCGCCGCCACTGCCGCCCTCAGCATGTCCCCGGTGGAAAGTTTGACGAGCGAACGCTCGGTCTCGAGCAAATTGGCCTGGGTCCCTTTGCCGGCACCAGGAGGGCCGAGCAGGACCAGAATCATTGCCGTCTTGCTCCCCTGAGCCTCGACCGCTTGATCAGCCCTTCATATTGATGGGCGAGGAGATGGCTCTGCACCTGAGCCACGGTGTCCATGGTGACGCTCACCACGATGAGGAGCGAAGTACCGCCGAAATAGAAGGGCGCCCCCGCATAAGAGATGAGGATCTCGGGCAGCACGCAAACGGCGGCGAGATAGATGGCGCCGACCACCGTGATCCGCGTGAGCACATAGTCGATATATTCGGCAGTGCGCTCCCCTGGCCGGATGCCGGGAAGAAAGCCGCCATACTTCTTCAGATTCTCGGCGGTGTCCTTCGGGTTGAACACGACGGCCGTGTAGAAGAAGGCGAAAAAGATGATCAGCGCGATATAGATGAGAATGTGCAAGGGCTGGCCGACGCCAAGCAGCGCCGTCACCGTGGTGAGCCATTCCGGGCCCTGGCCGGCCGAGAAATTGGCGAAGGTGACCGGCAGCAGCAACAGCGAGGAGGCGAAGATCGGCGGGATCACGCCCGCGCTGTTGAGCTTCAGCGGCAGATGCGAGGAATCCCCCTGGAACATGCGATTTCCCACTTGGCGCTTGGGATATTGCACGAGCAGACGCCGCTGCGCCCTCTCCATGAAGACGATCACGGCGATCACCACGACCGCCATGACGACCAGCGCCAGGATCAGCATGGTCGACATCGAGCCGGTGCGGCCGAGCTCCAGCGTGCCAAGCACCGCATGCGGCAGGCGGGCGACGATGCCGGCAAAGATGATGAGCGAGATGCCGTTGCCGACGCCCCTCGCCGTGATCTGCTCGCCGAGCCACATCAGGAAGATGGTGCCGCCGACCAGCGTGAACACGGTGGTGATGCGGAAGAACCAGCCCGGATCGAGCACCACATTGCCCGCGCCTTCGAGCCCAACCGCGATGCCGTAGCCCTGGAGTGCGGCGAGGAGCACCGTGCCGTAGCGCGTGTATTGGTTCATCTGCCGGCGGCCCTGCTCACCCTCCTTCTTCAGCTGCTCGAGATGCGGAGACACCGTGGTGAGCAGCTGAATGATGATCGATGCCGAGATGTAGGGCATGATGTTGAGGGCGAAGATCGCCATGCGCCCGACCGCGCCGCCCGAGAACATGTCGAACATGCCGAGCAGCCCAGACTGGTTCTGGCGGAACACTTCCTGCAAGGCGTGCGGGTTGATGCCGGGGATCGGGATGTAGGTGCCGAGCCGGTAGATCAGAAGCGCGCCGAGCGTGAACCAGATGCGCTTCTTGAGCTCGTCCGCCTTGGCGAAGGCGGCGAAGTTGAGATTTGAAACCAGCTGTTCGGCGGCGGAAACCATGCGGGAGCTCTCTTCCCTTTCGACAGCGACGCGGGCGGCGTCAGGCCGCGCGGCGTTGCTAGGACAATTGCCCCTTAGGACTTGTCCTTCTTGGCCGGTGCCGGCTTCGACTTTGGCTTCTTGGCCTCGGCCTCATCAGCAGCCTTAGCCTTCTTTGGCGCCTTGGCGCAGCGGCCTCGGTCGCCGGCTCAGGCTTTACCTTCGCGGGCTTGGCCTGCCTTTCCGGCCTCCTCGGCCTTCGCGGGCTGCTCGCCCTCGGCCTTGGGCCTTCCGGACTTTCCCTCGGTCTTGGCCGCAGACCGCGTCGCGCTTTTCGGCGCGGCGCTTGGCCTTGATCGCATCGCCGCGGAGGCCGCTCGCGGCCGGTGATGGATCCTCAGCTTGACCGTGCCGCCCGCGGCTTCCACGGCCTTGATCGCGCTTGCCGAGGCGCCGGTGATCTCAAAGGCGAGTTTGGACTTGATCTCGCCATGGCCGAGCAGACGTACGCCGTCCTTCGGCCGCCGGATCAGGCCGGCCTCCTTCAGCGCCGCGATGGTGATTGGCTTCTTGCCGTCGAGCCGGCCGTCATCGACGGCCTCCTGGATGCGGCCGAGATTGATCTCGTTGTATTTCTTGGCGAAGATGTTGTTGAAGCCGCGCTTCGGCAGACGCCGGTGCAGCGGCATCTGGCCGCCTTCGAAGCCTTTGATGGCGACGCCGGACCGAGCCTTCTGGCCTTTGATACCGCGCCCGGAGGTCTTGCCGAGCCCCGAGCCGATACCGCGGCCGAGCCGCTTCTTGGCCTTGGTGGCGCCGTCCCGGTCCCTGATCTCGTTCAATCGCATGATGCTTCAGACTCCCGCCTCGTCGTCGACAATGCGCACGAGATGGGCGATTTTCGCGACCATGCCGCGCACTTGCGGGCTGTCGATCAGCGTCCTGCGCTTATGCATCTTGTTGAGCCCAAGCCCGATCAACGTGGCGCGCTGGATCGCCGGGCCGCCTGATGGGGCTCCCGATCTGCTCCACGATGATCGTCTTTCTGTTGTCCGCTGTCTTGGCCATCTCACCCAAACCTCGCCTCTGGCGTCCGCGTCTTAAGCTTCGGCCTGGCCAGCGGCTATCGCCGGCGCCGTCTCTGCGGCGCGAAACGATCTCGCTCACCTTCTTACCGCGCCTTGCCGCCACGCCCCTTGGACTGTCCTCATGGCGCAGCGCATCGAAGGTCGCGCGCACCATGTTGTAGGGATTGGAACTGCCGAGCGACTTGGCGACCACGTCCTGGATGCCGAGCGTCTCGAACACCGCCCGCATCGGGCCGCCGGCGATGATGCCGGTGCCGGCTGGCGCCGCCCGCAACACCACCCGGCCCGCGCCGTGATGGCCGGTCACGTCATGATGCAGCGTCCGTCCCTCGCGCAAGGGCACTTTGACCAGGGCTCCGCTTGGCCGCTTCCGTGGCTTTGCGGATCGCCTCCGGCACCTCGCGCGCCTTGCCATGGCCGAAGCCGACGCGTCCCTTCTGGTCGCCGACGACCACCAGCGCCGCGAAGCCGAAGCGCCTGCCGCCCTTGACCACCTTCGCCACGCGATTGATATGCACGAGCTTGTCGACGAATTCGCTGTCGCGCTCCTCGCGGCCTCTTCCTTGCGGGCCTCGGCCCCCTTTGCGATCCATGCCATGCTTTCGATCCTTTAGAAATTCAGTCCTGCCTCGCGGGCAGCGTCGGCGAGCGCCTTTACGCGCCCGTGGTAGAGATAACCGCCGCGATCGAACACGACGTCCTTGACGCCCGCCTCGATCGCCCTCGTCGGCGACGAGCTTGCCGACAGCCTGAGCCGCCTCAAGGTCGCTGCCCTTCGTGAGCGAGCCCTTCAGATCCTTGTCCAAGGTCGACGCGGCCGCCATGGTCTTTCCCGCCGCGTCATCGATCACCTGGGCGTAGATGTGCTTGGAAGAGCGGAACACCGAAAGGCGGGCCCGGCCATTGGCCGCCCGCTTCAGCGACTGGCGCACCCTGTGCGACCGCCGCGCAAAATTCTGATTCACCGCGCTCATGTCGAATCCGCTACTTCTTCTTGCCTTCTTTGCGGAAGATGAATTCCCCCGCATATCTCACGCCCTTGCCCTTGTAGGGCTCCGGCGGCCGGAACCGCCTGATCTCGGCCGCCACCTGTCCGACCTTCTGCTTGTCGATGCCGGTCACGATAATCTCGGTCGGCTTCGGACACTGCACCTGGATGCCTTGCGGAATGGGATAGGTGACGTCGTGGCTGTAGCCAAGCTGCAGCTGCACATTCGAACCCTGCACCGCGGCCCGATAGCCCACGCCCGTGATCTCGAGCTTCTTGGTGAAGCCCTCGGTCACGCCGGTGACGAGGTTGGCCAGCAACGTCCGCGACATGCCCCACATGGCGCGCGCTGTTTGCGTGTCCTCGCGCGGGGCGACCTCGATGCCGCCCTGGTCGAGCTTGGCGATGACGTCGTCCACGAGGACGTGCTTGAGCTCGCCCTTAGGCCCCTTTACCGAAACCACCTGGCCGTTCACCGAGGCGGTCACGCCCCCCGGAATTGCCACTGGTTTCTTGCCGATTCGCGACATGACGATCAACCTTCGCTTCAGGTCCTAGAAGATGCTGCAGAGAATTTCGCCGCCGACATTCTCGTTGCGGGCGCGAGAATCCGACATGACGCCTTTTGGCGTCGACAATATGGAGACCCCGAGACCGTTAGCCACCGTTTGCAGATCCCGCACCGAGGAGTACACCCGGCGCCCCGGTGTCGACACCCGCTTGATGTCCTTGATCACCGGCTCGCCGTCGAAATATTTGAGCTCGATATCGAACTCCGAACGTCCGCTGCCGTAGTCGACGCGGGCATAACCGCGGATATAGCCCTCCTCCACCAGCACGTCGAGCACATGCTCGCGCAGCTTGGAGGCAGGCGTCGTCACCTTGGCCTTATAGCGCATCTGCGCGTTGCGGATGCGCGTGAGCATATCGCCCAGGGGATCGTTGATGCTCATTAGACTTCCTTACCAGCTCGACTTGACCATGCCGGGGATCTGCCCTTGGCTTGCGAGATCACGAAGCGCGATGCGCGACATCCTGAGCTTGCGGTAATAACCGCGCGGCCGCCCGGTCAGATCGCAGCGGTTGCGGATACGGGTCGGCGACGAGTTGCGAGGCAGCTCGGCGAGCTTAAGCCTCGCCGCGAAGCGCTCCTCGGCCGGAAGGTTGCGGTCCGCCGCCACCGACTTCAGCCGCGTCCTGCGCGTCTTGAACTTCTGCGCAAGGCGGCGACGCTTCTTGTTCCGCTCAACCATGCTCGTCTTTGCCATTCAGTCCTCCTAGCGCAGCCTGAGCCGCCAAGCCCTAGCTGCGGAACGGGAAATTCAGTCGTTTCAGCAACGCGCGCGCCTCGTCGTCGGTGCGCGCCGTGGTGCAAACGATGATGTCCATGCCCCAGATCTCCTCGACCTCGTCGAAATTGATCTCTGGGAAAATGATGTGCTCTTTCAGCCCGAGCGTAAAATTGCCGCGGCCATCGAAGCTCTTCGGGTTCAGCCCTCTGAAATCGCGCACGCGTGGCAGCGCGATGTTCACGAGCCGGTCGACGAACTCGTACATCCGGTTCTGGCGGAGCGTCACCTTGGCGCCAATGGGCATGCCCTCGCGGAGCTTGAACGCGGCGATCGATTGCCGCGCGCGCGTGATCACCGGCTTCTGCCCGGCGATCAGGCCGAGATCGGCCGCCGCCGCCGTCACCTTCTTGGCATCGCCGACGCCCTCGCCGACGCCCATATTCAGCACAACCTTGTCGAGCCGGGGCACCTGCATCGGGTTCGCATAGCCGAATTCCTTGACGAGCTCCTCACGGAGCACGTCCTGATATTGCTGCTTCAGCCGGGGGATATAGGCAGTCTCAGCCATCGATCACCTCCCCGGAGCGCTTGGCAAAGCGGACCTTGCGCCCATCCTTGAGAAACTTGTAGCCGACGCGCGTAGGTTTCCCATCCTTGGGGTCCTCGAGCGCGAGGTTGGAGATATGGATCGCGGCTTCCTTGGAGATGATGCCGCCATCCTGGGTCGCCGTCTGCTTCTGGTGCCGCCGGATCATGGCGACGCCCTTGACCAGCGCGCGGTTCTCATCGGGAAGCATCTTCAATACCTCGCCGTGCTTGCCCTTGTCCTTGCCGGTGACGACCACCACGTGGTCGCCTTTCCGGATCTTGAGCTTGGCCATCTAGAGGACCTCCGGCGCAAGCGACACGATCTTCATGTGCTTCTTGGCTCTGAGCTCGCGGGTCACCGGCCCGAAGATGCGCGTGCCGATCGGCTCGCCTTGCGGATTGACCAGGACCGCGGCGTTGCGGTCGAAGCGGATGATGCTGCCGTCGGGCCGGCGCACGCCGTATGCCGTGCGCACCACCACCGCCTTCATCACCTGGCCCTTTTTGACGCGGCCGCGCGGGATTGCCTCCTTCACGGAGACCACGATGGTGTCGCCGATCGAGGCATATTTCCGCTTGGAGCCGCCGAGCACCTTGATGCACTGCACGCGCCGTGCCCCTGAATTGTCGGCGACATCGAGATTTGTCTGCATCTGGATCATGGCAATTCTCTTCGGCTGTTACGCCTCGACCCCTAGCTCGCCGCTCGCTCGCGCGACAGCACTGTCCAACGTTTCTGCTTCGAGATCGGCGGGACATTCCTCGATCCACACCATTTCGCCGACCTTGAACTCGTTCGTTCTCGTCATGGGCGTGATAGTTCTTGGTCCGCCGCACGGTCTTCTGCAGCAAAGGATGCGTGAAGCGGCGCTCGACGCGGACCACCACCGTCTTGTCGTTCTTGTCGCTCACCACGACCCCTTGCAGCACTCGTTTCGGCATCGTCGTTTACTTCCTTAAGCCTTGGCCGCGGCGCTCGATCTGGCGCGTGATCGTCTTGATACGCGCGATATCGCGCTTGATCACTCTCACCCGCGCCGTATTCTCAAGCTGGCCCGAGGCCGCCTGAAAGCGCAGGTTGAACTGCTCCTTCTTGAGCTTGATCAGCTCGTCGTTAAGCTGATCCAGCGTCATGCCGCGAACTTGGGCCGCCTTCATCGTCTTCTATCCTTCGCCCTAATCGCCTATTCCTCGACGATGCGCGCGACCACGCGCGTTCTGAGCGGCAATTTTGCCGCCGCGAGCCGGAGCGCTTCCCGCGCGACCTGATCGCCAACGCCGTCGATCTCGAACATCACGCGCCCGGGCTTAACGCGCGCCACCCAGAACTCTGGCGTGCCCTTGCCCTTACCCATGCGCACCTCGGTCGGCTTCTTCGACACCGGCACGTCGGGAAACATCCGGATCCAAACGCGACCCGAACGCTTCATCTGCCGCGTCATCGCCCGGCGTGCCGCCTCGATCTGACGCGCCGTGACGCGGGCCGGCTCCTGCGCTTTCAAGCCCGAACGTGCCGAAACTGAGGGTGACGGCGCTCGACGCGGCCCCCTTGATGCGGCCCTTATGGGCTTTGCGGAACTTGGTACGTTTCGGTTGCAACATGACTGTGTCAGCCTTGTCCTCGCGTCACAGTCAAGCCGAAGCCTGAGGGGCGTCACGGCGCCCTTGGGAGCGGCCGCCTTCCTGCGCTTCGAGCGCCCGATGTTCCTGCGCCATGGGATCGTGGGCCATGATCTCGCCCTTGAAGATCCACACCTTGACGCCGATGATGCCATAGGCGGTGCGCCCCAGAGCCGTGCCGTAGTCGATATCGGCACGGAGCGTATGCAACGGCACGCGACCCTCGCGATACCACTCCATGCGCGCGATTTCCGCCCCGCCGAGCCGGCCGCCGCAATTGATGCGGATGCCGAGAGCGCCCATGCGCATGGCCGATTGCACAGCGCGCTTCATGGCGCGGCGGAACGCGACGCGGCGCTCGAGCTGCTGTGCGATGCCCTCGGCCACCAGCGTGGCGTCGATCTCGGGCTTGCGCACCTCGACGATGTTGAGATGCACCTCCGAATTGGTCATGGCCGCGAGCTCGCGGCGAAGCTTCTCGATGTCGGCGCCCTTCTTGCCGATGAGGATGCCCGGACGCGCGGTGTGCACGGTCACGCGGCACTTCTTGTGCGGCCGCTCGATCACCACCTTGGAGATGCCCGCCTGCTTGCGCGAGGTGAGGATGTGGTCGCGCATCTTCAAGTCCTCATGCAACAGGCGCGCATACTCGCCCCGGCTCGCATACCAGCGCGAATCCCAGGTGCGGTTCACCCCAAGCCTGAGCCCGATCGGATTGACCTTCTGTCCCATTAAGCGACTTCCTCGACTTGGCGCACCACCACGGTGATCTGCGCGAACGGTTTTTCGATACGGCCGGAACGGCCCCGCGCCCGTGGCTTCAAGCGCTTCATCACCAAATTCTTGCCCACATAGGCCTCGGCGACGAACAGAGCGTCGACGTCGAGGTCGTGGTTGTTCTCGGCGTTGGCGATGGCCGACTCCAAGGTCTTCTTCACGTCGCGCGCGATGCGCTTGCGGGAGAAGGCGAGGTCGGCGAGCGCCTTGTCGACCTTCTTGCCGCGGATCAGCTGGGCCAGCAGGTTTAGCTTTTGCGGGCTCACGCGGATCAGCCGCGCCACCGCCCTCGCCTCATTCTCCGCCAATGTGCGCGCGCGTTGCGGCTTGCCCATCACGCCTTCCTCTTCGCCTTGCGATCCGCGGCGTGGCCATAGAAGGTCCGCGTCGGCGCGAATTCCCCGAATTTGTGGCCGATCATGTCCTCGGTGACGAGCACGGGGATGTGCTTCTGGCCGTTATGCACGCCGAATGTAAGCCCAACGAATTGCGGCAGGATGGTCGAGCGGCGCGACCACATCTTGATCACCGCGCTCGAGCCCGCGCGCCTTCTCAGCCTTCTTCAACAAATACCCGTCGACGAACGGGCCCTTCCAAACCGAGCGTGCCACGAGCCTACCCTTTCTTCTTCTTGAGATGGCGGCTGCGCAGGATGAACTTGTCGGTCGCCAAGTTATGCCGCGTCTTCTTGCCCTTGGTCGACTTGCCCCAGGGCGTCACCGGATGCCGGCCGCCGGAGGTGCGCCCCTCGCCGCCGCCATGGGGGTGATCGACCGGGTTCATCGCCACGCCGCGCACCACGGGCTTCTTACCCTTCCACCGCATCCGGCCGGCTTTGCCGAACGAGACGTTGGAATTGTCCGGGATTGGACACCGCCCCCACCGTCGCCATGCAGGCGGCCGACACCAAGCGCGTCTCGCCGGAATTGAGCCGCAACATGGCGTTGCCCGCATCGCGCCCGACGAGCTGGACGTAGGTGCCCGCGGCGCGGGCGATCTGGCCGCCCTTGCCCTCTTTCATCTCCACATTGTGGACGATGGTGCCGATCGGCATGTTGGCGAGCGGCATCGCATTGCCGGGCTTCACGTCGACGCGTTCGTCGGCGATCACCGTGTCGCCGGCACTCAAGCGCTGCGGCGCCAGGATGTAGGAGAGCTCGCCATCCTCATAGCGGATCAGCGCGATGAAGGCGGTGCGGTTCGGATCGTATTCGAGCCGCTCGACGGTCGCCGGAATCCCGAACTTGCGGCGCTTGAAGTCGACCATGCGGTAGCTGCGCTTATGGCCGCCGCCGCGATGCCACATGGAGACGCGGCCATGATTGTTGCGGCCGCCGGTCTTGACCAGGCCTTCGGTCAGCGCCTTGACGGGTTTGCCCTTCCACAGATGACTGCGGTCGACGAGCACCAGATGACGCTGGCTCGGCGTGGTGGGCTTGTAGGTTTTGAGGGCCATGGCGTGCTAGATCCTCGAGGTCACGTCGATCTTGTCGCCTTCGGCGAGTCTGACGATCGCTTTCTTGATGTCCTGCTGCTTGCCCTTCAGCCCGCGGAAGCGCTTTGTCTTGCCCTTGCGATTGATCGTGTTGACGGCGAGCACCTTAACCTTGAACAGCTGCTCCACGGCGGCCTTGATCTCGGGCTTGGTCGCGTCGCGGCGCACCTTGAAGACGACCTGGTTCGACTCCGACGCCATGCTCGATTTCTCGGTGATGACGGGCGCCAGGATGACGTCATAGACCGATAGCGCGCTCATTTAAACCGCGCCTCCAGCGCTTCCACGGCCGCCTTGGTCAGGACCAGCTTGTCGTGGTTCAGGATGTCGTAGACGTTGATGCCCTGCACCGGCAGCACGTCGACATGCGGCAGGTTGCGGGCGGCTTTGGCGAAGGCGGCCTGCACCTCGGCGCCGTCGATGATCAGCACGGAGCCAAACCCAAGCTTCGAGAAGCGCGATTTGAGTTCCTTGGTCTTGGCCTCCTTGATCTCGCATTTGTCGATGACCACCAGCGCCTCGGACTTCGCCTTGGCGGATAGCGCATGCTTCAGCGCAAGCGCCCTCACCTTCTTCGGCAGATCGATGGCGTGGCTGCGCGGCTTCGGCCCGAACGACTTGCCGCCGCCTCTGAACAAATTCGCCCGGCGGCTACCGTGGCGGGCGCGGCCCGTGCCTTTCTGCTTGTAAAGCTTGGCGCCGGTATAATTGACCTCGGAGCGATCCTGCACCGAGCGGGTGCCGGCCCGCCGCTTGGCGAGCTGATAGCGCACCATCCGGGCGAGGAGATCCGGGCGCGGCTCGAGCCCGAACACATCGTCGGCGAGCTCAACCGTTCCCGCCTTCTTGGCGTCGAGCGTGGTGACGTTGGCCTGCATTACTCTTGGCTCCCCGCCTCTGCTTGCTCAGGCGCTGCCAGTGCCGGCTCTTTTGCCGCATCACCCGCGCGTTTCCGGAAAGCGCCGGGCTTCGGCGCGGTCTCCGGCAGGCTCCGCTTCACCGCATCGCGCAACAGTCACCCAGCCGCCTTTGGCGCCTGGCACCGCGCCGCGGATCATGATCAGCCCACGCTCCGGGTCGGTCTTGACCACGCGGAGATTCTAGCGTGGTGACGGTCACGTCGCCCATATGGCCGGCCATCTTCTTGCCCTTGAATACCTTGCCGGGGTCCTGGCGCTGGCCGGTCGAGCCGTGGCTCCGATGGCTCACCGAGACGCCGTGCGACGCGCGCAAGCCGTGAAAGCCATGACGCTTCATGGCGCCAGCAAAACCCTTGCCGATGGTGGTGCCGGACACGTCGACGAATTGCCCTTCGACGAAATGATCGGCACTGATCTCGGCGCCGATCTCGATCATATTCTCCGGGCTCACGCGAAATTCGGCGAGACGCCGCTTCGGCTCGACATTGACGGCGGCGAAATGCCCGCGCGCGGCGCGCGTCAGACGGCTCACCTTGGGCGTGCCGGCACCGAGCTGCAGCGCAGTGTAGCCGTTCTTCTCGGGCGTGCGCTGGCCTACCACCTGGCAATGCTCGAGGCGCAGCACCGTCACCGGGATATGCTCCCCGGCATCGGTGAAGATCCTCGTCATGCCGAGCTTTTGCGCGATGACACCTGATCGCATCGGTCTTGCTTCCTTGCCTCGTCTCCCTGCCCACCTAGAGCTTGATTTCCACGTCCACGCCGGCGGCGAGGTCGAGTTTCATCAAGGCATCGACGGTCTGCGGCGTGGGATCGACGATGTCGAGCAACCGCTTATGGGTGCGCATCTCGAACTGCTCGCGGCTCTTCTTGTCGATATGGGGCGACCGGTTGACGGTAAACTTCTCGATGCGCGTCGGCAGCGGGATCGGCCCCCGCACCTCCGCGCCCGTGCGCTTCGCCGTGTTGACGATCTCCTTGGTCGACGCATCGAGGATGCGATGGTCGAAGGCTTTGAGCCTGATTCTTATATTTTGGCTTTGCATCCCGATGGCCTCAAATTGAAGGGCGCGCCGCTTCTGACGACGCGCCCATTGCCTCTCTTTATTCGATGATCGAGGCCACCACGCCGGCGCCCACGGTACGGCCGCCTTCGCGAATGGCGAAACGAAGCTTCTCTTCCATGGCGATCGGCACGATCAGCTCGACCGTCATGGCGACGTTGTCGCCCGGCATCACCATTTCGGTGCCCTCCGGCAGCTGCACCACGCCGGTCACATCGGTGGTGCGGAAATAGAACTGCGGACGGTAATTGCCGAAGAACGGCGTGTGGCGGCCGCCCTCCTCCTTGGTGAGGATATAGGCCTCGGCCTTGAACTTGGTGTGCGGCTTGATCGAGCCGGGCTTGGCCAGCACCTGGCCACGCTCCACGCCTTCGCGGTCCACGCCGCGCAACAGGCAACCGACATTGTCGCCGGCCTCGCCCTGATCGAGCAGCTTGCGGAACATCTCGACGCCGGTCACCACGCTCTTGGTGGTCGCCCGGATGCCGATGATCTCGACTTCCTCGCCCACCTTGATAATGCCGCGTTCGATACGCCCGGTAACCACAGTGCCACGGCCGGAAATGGAGAACACATCCTCGATCGGCATGAGGAAGGGCTTGTCCTTCGGACGGTCCGGCTGCGGGATGTAGGCATCGACCGCATCCATCAAGGCATTGATGGAATTCTTGCCGATCTCGTCGTCCCTGCCCTCGAGCGCGGCAAGCGCCGAACCCTTGACGATCGGGATCTCGTCGCCCGGAAATTCGTATTTTGACAAAAGCTCTCGCACCTCAAGCTCGACCAGGTCGAGCAGCTCGGGATCGTCGACCATGTCGACCTTGTTCAGATAGACGACAAGGGCCGGCACGCCGACCTGACGGGCAAGCAGGATGTGCTCGCGGGTCTGTGGCATCGGACCGTCGGCGGCCGACACCACGAGAATGCCGCCATCCATCTGCGCCGCGCCGGTGATCATGTTCTTCACATAGTCGGCATGGCCCGGACAATCGACGTGGGCGTAGTGCCGCTTACCGGTCTCGTATTCGACGTGAGCGGTCGAGATGGTGATGCCGCGGGCCTTCTCTTCCGGCGCCTTGTCGATCTCGTCATAGGCGGTGAACTTCGCCCCGCCCTTCTCGGCCAGCACCTTGGTAATCGCGGCGGTCAGCGTCGTCTTGCCGTGATCGACGTGACCGATGGTCCCAATGTTGCAATGCGGCTTGGTCCGCTGGAATTTTTCCTTAGCCATGCTGGCTCTCCATCCTTCAACAAAAAAACCAACGTCTGCTCCGCAGGCCTCGCGCCTAGCGGGACGTCAGGCAAACTTCGCCTGCACCTCTTCTGCGACCGCCTGCGGGACTTGCGCATAGTGGTCGAATTGCATGGTGAACTGAGCCCGGCCCTGGCTCATGGAACGGAGGTTGTTCACGTAACCAAACATGTTGGCGAGCGGCACCATGGCGTTGATCACGGCCGCGTTGCCGCGCGATTCCTGGCCGCGGACCTGGCCCCGGCGGCTGGTCAGATCGCCGATGATGCCGCCGACATATTCCTCCGGCGTCACCGCCTCGACCTTCATGATGGGCTCGAGCAATTTTGGTCCCGCCTTGAGCGCGCCCTCGCGGAAGGCGGCGCGGCCGGCGATCTCGAAGGCCATGACCGAAGAATCGACGTCGTGATAGGCGCCGTCGATCAAGGAAACCTTGACGTCGAGGATCGGGAAACCGGCCAACACGCCGGAATCGACGACGCTCTTAACGCCCTTCTGCACGCCCGGGACATATTCCTTCGGCACGTTGCCGCCGACCACCTTGTTCTCGAACACGTAGCCGCCACCCGCCTCGTTCGGCTCAATCACCAGCTTGACGCGAGC
Source organism: uncultured Alphaproteobacteria bacterium (assembly GCA_963804705.1). GTDB lineage: Bacteria > Pseudomonadota > Alphaproteobacteria > Rhizobiales > Methyloligellaceae > Methyloceanibacter. The sequence goes on along the minus strand of CAWDRM010000016.1, from coordinate 29,085 downwards.
GAACTGGCCCGAACCGCCGGTCTGCTTCTTATGGGTGTAGTCGACCTCGGCGCGCCTCGACACGGTCTCGCGATAGGCGACCTGCGGCGCGCCGACATTGGCCTCGACCTTGAACTCGCGCCGCATGCGATCGACGATGATGTCGAGATGCAGCTCGCCCATGCCCTTGATGATAGTCTGGCCGGATTCGTGATCGACCGAGACGCGGAAGGATGGGTCTTCTTGCGCCAGACGATGCAGCGCGACGCCGAGCTTCTCCTGGTCGCCCTTGGTCTTGGGCTCCACGGCGACCTCGATGACCGGCTCCGGAAACTCCATGCGCTCGAGGATCACGGGCTTGGCCGGATCGCATAGCGTATCGCCGGTGGTCACGTCCTTGAGACCGGCCAGCGCCACGATATCACCGGTATAGGCCTCCTTGATGTCCTCACGGTGATTGGCATGCATCAGCAGCATACGGCCGATGCGCTCCTTCTTGTCCTTCACCGTGTTCAGCAGGGTCGTGCCGGTGTCCACCTTGCCCGAATAGATGCGGCAGAAGGTGAGCGAGCCGACGAACGGGTCGTTCATGATCTTGAAGGCGAGCATCGAGAGCGGCTCGGCATCGGACGGCGCGCGGGTCGCCTCCTCGCCGGTCTTGAAATCGATGCCCTTCATCGGCGGCACATCGACCGGCGACGGCAGATAGTCGACCACCGCGTCGAGCAGGGGCTGCACGCCCTTGTTCTTGAAGGCCGAGCCGCACAGAATCGGCACGAACACGTTATGCACCGTGCCCTTGCGGACCAACGCCTTGATCGTCGCTTCGGCGGGTTCCGTGCCCTCGAGATAGGCGCCCATCACGTCCTCGTCGAGCTCGACCGCCTGCTCCACGAGCTTCTCACGGTATTCCTTGGCTTGGTCGACGAGGTCGGCGGGGATCTCCTCGTCATGGAAATTAGCGCCGAGCGATTCGTCGTCCCAGACCACCGCCTTCATGCGGATGAGGTCGATGATGCCCTTGAAGCTCGACTCCACGCCAAGCGGCAGCTGCAGCACGATCGGATTGGCGCCAAGGCGCTCGCGCACCATCTGCACCGAAAGGAAGAAATCGGCGCCGATCTTGTCCATCTTGTTGACGAAGATCATGCGCGGCACGCCATATTTGTCGGCCTGGCGCCACACCGTCTCGGTCTGCGGCTCTACGCCCTGATTGGCGTCAAGCAACGCTACCGCGCCGTCGAGCACGCGCAAGGACCGCTCGACCTCGATGGTGAAATCGACGTGGCCCGGCGTATCGATGATGTTGATGCGTTTGTCGTTCCAATAGGCCGTGGTCGCGGCGGACGTGATGGTGATGCCGCGCTCCTGCTCCTGCTCCATCCAATCCATGGTGGCAGCGCCGTCATGCACCTCGCCGATCTTATGGCTCTTGCCGGTGTAATAGAGGACCCGCTCAGTGGTCGTGGTCTTGCCGGCGTCGATATGCGCCATGATGCCGATGTTGCGGTAATCCTGAAGGGGGGTATCTCGGGACATGTCCGACGATCCTTGAACTCGGTTACCAGCGGTAATGGGAGAAGGCGCGGTTCGCCTCCGCCATCCGGTGGGTGTCCTCGCGCTTTTTCACCGCGGTACCGCGGTTGTTGGCGGCATCGAGCAGTTCCCCCGATAGGCGCTCGATCATGGTGTTCTCGTTGCGGCCGCGTGCCGAGGAGATGATCCAGCGGATGGCAAGCGCCTGGCGGCGATCGGATCTGACTTCGATCGGCACCTGGTAGGTGGCACCGCCGACGCGCCTCGACCGCACCTCAAGTGCCGGCATCACGTTGCGCAGCGCCTCGTGGAACAGTTCGACCGGGTTCTGCTTGCTCTTGCGCTCCATCTGGTCGAGCGCGCCATAGACGATGTGCTCGGCCGCGGACTTCTTGCCCTCCTTCATGATGCTGTTCATGAACTTGGTCAGCACCACGTCCCCGAATTTCGGGTCGGGGATGATGTCGCGCTTATCTGCTCTTCGCCGCCGTGACATATCTCTATCTTCTTCTCTGTCGTCGTCATGCCGGGCTCGTCCCGGCCATCCACGAATTTCCGTCTGTGCCGCCGAACGGCTCGGTTCGCCTCGTGAGGTCCCCGGGTCTCATTCGTTCGCCCGGGGAACTCAGCTCAAAGAGGCCGCCTATTTCGGCCGCTTTGCTCCGTATTTCGACCGCCGCTGGCGGCGGTCACCCACGCCCTGGGTATCGAGCACACCGCGAATGATGTGATAGCGCACGCCCGGCAGGTCCTTGACGCGGCCACCCCGGATCAGCACTACCGAGTGCTCCTGGAGGTTATGGCCCTCGCCCGGGATATAGCTCGTCACCTCAAGACCGTTGGTGAGGCGGACGCGCGCGACCTTGCGCAGTGCCGAGTTCGGCTTCTTCGGCGTCGTCGTGTAGACGCGCGTGCAGACGCCTCGCTTCTGCGGACAGGCCTGCATGGCCGGAACCTTGTTCCGCTTCACCGGCTGGCGGCGCGGCTTGCGGATCAACTGCTGTATCGTCGGCATGGGCGCCTTTGTCCAATCGTCTCACATTCCAGGGCGCGAAAAGGCCCACAACACCTGAGGCTGAAGCGCGGGTGAGCGCGATCTTCAGCCCCTTCAAACCAGAGGATCTTGGAGGTCGTCGCCCCCAAGATCATGTTCCCGAACTTGATCCGGTTTAATCCAGCAGCGTCTAACCCATCCTTACGGCCAAAAACCAGAGGCGCGAAGGGCTACTACCTGCCGCAGAAGTGCGCGCGTTTTATCAGGCTGCTTCTCGCATCGTCAAGGGTTGAGACGCCGGAAATCAAAATCGGGAAGCCGGAAAGCACCGAATGGGCTCTTCCGGCTTCCACTAACCAGCATCGCACCCGCAACTAGACCGTCTCGTGCTCCTCCGCCGGCTCGTCGTCGTCCTGCTCAAGCCGGTCACCCGCCGTTCGCTCCCGCTCATCGAGGATCAGCTCATCACGATGGGCGGCGATCTTGTTCAAGCGGGTGAGCATGCCGCCGGTGCCGGCCGGAATGAGCCGTCCGACAATGACATTCTCCTTCAAGCCCTCGAGCGCATCGGCCTTGCCGTTGACGGCAGCGTCGGTGAGCACGCGGGTGGTCTCCTGGAAGGAGGCCGCCGAGATGAAGGAGCGCGTCTGCAGGCTCGCTTTGGTGATACCGAGTAGCACCGGCTGCCCAGTGGCTGGCTTGACGCCTGCCGCTACCGCCGCCGCGTTGGCATCCTCGAAATCGATCCGGTCCACCTGCTCCGCCTTGAGGAAGTCGGTGTTGCCCGGATCGCCGACCTCGGTCTTCTGCAGCATCTGCCGGACGATCACCTCGATATGCTTGTCGTTGATGGTGACGCCCTGCAGCCGGTACACCTCCTGGATCTCATTGACGAGATAGTTGGCGAGCTCCTCGACGCCCTTGATGGCAAGGATGTCGTGCGGTGCCGGATGGCCATCGAGCAGGAACTCGCCCTTCTCGATGCGGTCGCCCTCCTGCACGGCGAGATGCCGGCCTTTCGGAATGAGATACTCGACCGGCTCGCTGCCATCGTCGGGGGCGATAGTGATGCGCCGCTTGTTCTTGTAGTCGCGGCCTAGCTGCACCGTGCCGGACATCTCGGCGATAATGGCGTGGTCCTTGGGCCGCCTTGCCTCGAACAGCTCGGCTACCCTCGGCAGACCGCCGGTGATGTCACGGGTCTTGGCGCTTTCCGTCGGGATACGCGCGAGCACGTCACCGGCCTTCACCTCGTGGCCGTGCTCCACCGACAGGATCGCATCCACGGGCAAGAGGTACCTCGCCTCGCCGCCTCGCGACAGCTTGCCGATCTTGCCCTTCTTGTCCTTGATCACCACGGCCGGCCTAAGATCGACGCCGCGTGGGCTCGCGCGCCAGTCAACGATGACGCTGTTGGTGATACCCGTCGACTCGTCCTTCCGCTCGCTGACCGAAACGCCTTCGACCAGGTCTTCGAAGTCGATGAAGCCCTCGATCTCGGTGAGCAACGGACGGGTGTAGGGATCCCACTCGGCGAGCCGGTCGCCGCGCTTGACCTTGGCGCCCTCGTCCACGCGCAAATGCGTGCCATAAGGCAGGCGGTGCACTGCACGCTCGGTGCCGTCGGGATCGGCGACGACGAGGACCGTGTTGCGGCCCATGACCATGAGACGCCCTTGCGAGTCCTTGACCACGTTGCGCTGCTTGATCTTCACCGTGCCGTCGAAGTTGGACTCGAGCGACGACTGATCGACGACCTTGGCGCTCGCCACGCCGCCCAAATGGAAGGTGCGCATGGTGAGCTGCGTGCCGGGCTCGCCGATCGACTGGGCGGCGATCACGCCCACCGCCTCACCGAGATTGACCGGCGTGCCGCGGGCCAGATCGCGGCCGTAGCATTTGCCGCAGATGCCGTTGCGCGTCTCGCAAGTGAGCGCCGAGCGGATGCGGATCTCCTGCACGCGAGCGGCCTCCAAAGCCTCAACCTGTTCCTCCTCGATCAGCTCGCCGGCCTTGACGATCACCTTGCCCGTGCTGGGATTCTTCACGTTCTCGGCCGGCGTGCGCCCGAGCACCCTCTGGCCGAGCGAGACCGTAACCTCGCCGGCCTCGAGCAGCGCCCGCGCGGTGATGCCCGCGGTTGTGCCGCAGTCATCCTCGGTGACGATGCAGTCCTGCGCCACGTCGACCAGCCGCCGCGTCAGATAGCCCGAGTTCGCCGTCTTCAACGCGGTGTCGGCGAGACCCTTGCGGGCGCCGTGGGTCGAGTTGAAATATTCGAGCACCGACAGCCCCTCCTTGAAGTTGGAGATGATCGGCGTCTCGATGATCTCGCCCGACGGCTTGGTCATCAGGCCGCGCATGCCGGCAAGCTGCTTCATCTGGGCGGGCGAGCCGCGCGCGCCCGAATGCGACATCATATAAATGGAGTTGATCGGCTTCTCCCGGCCGGTTTTGGCGTCGCGCTGCACCGATGAGATGCGCTTCATCATCTCCTTGGCGACCTGCTCGGTGCACTCGGTCCAGGTGTCGACCACCTTGTTGTACTTCTCGCCCCGGGTGATCAGGCCGTCATTGTACTGTTGCTCATATTCGCGCACGAGATCGGAGGTCTTCTGCACGATGGCGTCCTTGGTCTCGGGGATCACCATGTCGTCCTTGCCGAACGAGATGCCGGCACGGCAGGCATAGGAGAAGCCGAGGCCCATGATCCGGTCGCAGAAAATCACCGTCTCCTTCTGACCGCAGTGGCGATAGACCACGTCGATCATGTGGGAGATGTCCTTCTTGGTGAGCAGACGGTTGATCAGCTCGAAGGGGACATTGGCGTTGCGCGGCAAGAGGTCGCCCAACAGCATGCGCCCGGGCGTCGTGTCGTAAATGTGCGACACAGGCTTGCCCTTCTCATCGACCGTGCGGAATCGGCCCTTGATCTTGGTGTGCAGGGTCAAGACCTTGGCGTCGAGCGCGTGCTGGATCTCGGCGATGCTGCCGAAGGCCATGCCTTCGCCGGGCTCGTTGTCCATGGCGATCGACAGATAGTAGATGCCGAGCACGATGTCCTGGCTCGGCACGATGATCGGCGAGCCGTTGGCCGGGTGCAGTATGTTGTTGGTCGACATCATCAGCACGCGGGCCTCGAGCTGTGCCTCGAGCGACAGCGGCACGTGCACCGCCATCTGGTCGCCATCGAAATCGGCATTGAACGCCGCGCAGACGAGCGGATGCAGCTGAATGGCCTTGCCCTCGACCAGCACCGGCTCGAATGCCTGGATGCCGAGGCGGTGCAGCGTGGGCGCGCGGTTGAGCAGCACCGGATGCTCGCGGATCACCTCATCGAGGATATCCCAGACCTCGGGCTTCTCCTTCTCGACGAGCTTCTTCGCCTGCTTCACGGTGGCGGCGAGGCCCTTGGCGTCAAGCCGTGAATAGATGAACGGCTTGAACAGCTCGAGCGCCATCTTCTTCGGCAGGCCGCATTGATGCAGCTTGAGCTCGGGACCCACCACGATCACCGAACGGCCCGAATAGTCGACGCGCTTGCCGAGCAGGTTCTGGCGGAAGCGCCCCTGCTTGCCCTTGAGCATGTCGGCGAGCGACTTGAGCGGCCGCTTGTTGGCGCCCGTGATGACGCGACCACGCCGTCCATTATCGAAAAGCGCGTCGACCGCCTCCTGCAACATCCGCTTCTCGTTGCGGATGATGATATCTGGCGCGCGGAGCTCCATCAGCCGCTTCAACCTGTTGTTGCGGTTGATGACGCGGCGGTAGAGATCGTTCAGGTCCGAGGTGGCGAAGCGGCCGCCGTCCAGCGGCACGAGCGGCCGCAGCTCCGGCGGGATCACCGGCACCACGGTCAGAATCATCCACTCAGGCTTGTTGCCAAACTCGATAAAGGCCTCCACGACCTTCAACCGCTTGGCAAGCTTCTTCGGCTTGAGCTCGGAGGTCGACTCGGCGATCTCTACGCGCAGCTCGTCGCGCGTCTTCTCGAGGTCGAGACCTTTAAGCAGCTCGCGGATCGCCTCCGCCCCGATCGAAGCGGTGAAGCTGTCCTCGCCGAAATCCTCTTGCGCCTTGAGGTACTCGTCCTCGCTCAACAGCTGCAACGGCTTCAGCGCGGTGAGCCCCGGCTCGAGCACGATGTAGTTCTCGAAATAGAGCACCCGCTCAAGATCCTTGAGCGTCATGTCGAGTAGGAGCCCGATGCGGGACGGCAGCGACTTCAGGAACCAGATATGGGCGACCGGCGCGGCAAGCTCGATATGACCCATGCGCTCGCGCCGGACCTTGGCCAGCGTCACCTCGACACCGCACTTCTCGCAGATGACGCCCTTGTACTTCATGCGCTTGTACTTGCCGCACAAGCACTCGTAATCCTTCACCGGGCCGAAGATGCGCGCGCAGAACAGGCCGTCGCGCTCCGGCTTGAAGGTGCGGTAGTTGATCGTCTCCGGCTTCTTGATCTCCCCATACGACCAGGACAGAATTTTCTCTGGGCTCGCAATACCGATGCGAATCTGGTCGAAATTCTGCTGCTGGCTCTGAGTGCCGAAGAGATTGACGATGTCTTGGTTCATTCTGGTGTCTCCCACCGGGCGTCAGGGGCGCCCTACGGTTGATCGCAATTCACTTTGCCGTTCAGCTCGGTCTATTCGGCGGCCGGACGCGGCAGCCTCGCTCTGACCGGACGCTCTTCCGGCCGTGGCTGCACCAGCTCCACATTCAGACCGAGCGCCCGCATCTCCTTGACCAGCACGTTGAAGCTCTCGGGGATGCCCGCCTCGAAGGTATCGTCGCCGCGCACGATGGCCTCGTAGACCTTGGTGCGGCCGGCAACGTCGTCGGACTTGACGGTCAGCATCTCCTGCAACGTGTAGGCGGCGCCGTAAGCCTCGAGCGCCCACACCTCCATCTCGCCGAAGCGTTGGCCGCCGAACTGAGCCTTGCCTCCCAGCGGCTGCTGGGTGACCAGGCTGTAAGGCCCGATCGAGCGCGCATGGATCTTGTCGTCGACCAGATGGTGGAGCTTCAGCATATAGATGTAGCCCACCGTCACCTTGCGCTCGAAAGCCTCGCCCGTGCGCCCGTCATGCAGCGTCACCTGACCGGAGCTGTCGAGATTGGCAGCTTCGAGCATGGCCGTGACATCGCCTTCATGGGCGCCGTCGAACACCGGCGTGGCGACGGGGACGCCCGTACGCAAGCTTTCGCTCGCCTCGACCAGCTGATCGTCCTTGAGCGCGCCGACCGCCTTGTCATCGCCGTAGATGGATTTGAGTAAGTCCTTTAGCGGCTTCGTCTTCTTCGAGGCATAATAGGCGTCGAGCGCCTCGCCGATCTTGCGTCCCAGGCCCCGGCAGGCCCAGCCGAGATGGGTCTCCAGGATCTGGCCCACATTCATGCGGCTCGGCACGCCGAGCGGGTTGAGCACGATATCGATCGGCGTCCCGTCATCAAGATACGGCATGTCCTCGATCGGCACGATCATGCTGATAACGCCCTTGTTGCCGTGGCGCCCAGCCATCTTGTCGCCCGGCTGGATCTTGCGCTTCACCGCGACAAACACCTTGACCATCTTCATCACGCCTGGCGGCAGCTCGTCGCCGCGTTGCAGCTTGTCGACCTTGTCGACGAAGCGCTGCTCCAGCCGCTTCTTGGCGTCTTCATATTGGCGGCGAATGGCCTCGACCTCGGCCATGGCCTTCTCGTTCTTGAGCGCGATCTCCCACCAATAGGTGCGAACCACCTCGTCGAGCAGCGCCTCGGTGACCTTGGCGTCCTTCTTGATGCCCTTTGGCCCCTTGGCCACGACCTTGTGCATCAGCACGTCTCTCAGACGGCCGTAAACGTTGCGGTCGAGGATGGCGAGCTCGTCGTCGCGGTCCTTGGCGAGACGCTCGATCTCCTCCCGCTCGATGGCCATCGCGCGCTCGTCCTTCTCCACGCCGTGGCGGTTGAAGACGCGCACCTCCACCACCGTGCCGGAAACACCGGGCGGCAGCTTGAGCGAAGTGTCGCGCACGTCGGAGGCTTTCTCGCCAAAGATGGCACGGAGCAGCTTCTCCTCCGGCGTCATCGGGCTCTCGCCCTTCGGCGTGATCTTGCCGACCAGAATATCGCCCGGGTTTACCTCGGCGCCGATATAGACGATGCCCGCCTCGTCGAGGTTCTTCAGCGCCTCCTCCGAGACGTTGGGGATATCGCGCGTGATCTCCTCCGGCCCGAGCTTGGTGTCGCGGGCCATCACCTCGAACTCCTCGATATGGATCGAGGTGAACACGTCGTCGCGCACGACGCGCTCGGAGATCAGGATGGAATCCTCGAAATTGTAACCCATCCACGGCATGAAGGCGACGAGGACGTTCCGCCCGAGCGCCAGCTCGCCGAGATCAGTGGACGGACCGTCAGCGATGATTTCGCCTTCGCTCACGGCATCGCCCACGGTCACGAGCGGCCGCTGGTTAATGCAAGTGTTCTGGTTCGAGCGCTGGAACTTGCGCAGATTATAGATGTCGACGCCCGACTTCGAGGGATCGGTCTCCTCGGTGGCGCGGATGACGATGCGGGTAGCGTCGACCTGATCGACGATGCCCGTGCGCCGCGCGCCGATGGCCGCGCCGGAATCGCGGGCCACCACCTCTTCCATGCCGGTGCCGACCAGCGGCGCTTCGGCCGTGATCAGCGGCACCGCCTGGCGCTGCATGTTCGAGCCCATCAAAGCGCGGTTGGCGTCGTCATTCTCGAGGAATGGAATCAGCGCGGCCGCCACCGACACGAGCTGCTTCGGCGACACGTCGATGAGGTCGACCTTGTCAGGAGGCATGAGCTCGACGTCGCCCGCATGGCGGCAGACAATCAAATCCTCGGTGAAGGTGCCGTTGGGCGACAGCTTGGCATTGGCTTGGGCAATGATGTAGCGCGCTTCCTCCATGGCCGAGAGATAGACCACCTCGTCGGTGACCTTGGCCTTGACCACACGGCGGTAGGGGCTCTCGATGAAGCCGTATTTGTTCACCCGCGCATAGGTGGCGAGCGAGTTGATGAGACCGATATTCGGTCCTTCCGGCGTCTCGATCGGGCAGATGCGGCCGTAATGGGTGGGATGCACGTCGCGCACCTCGAAGCCGGCGCGCTCGCGGGTCAGACCGCCCGGCCCAAGGGCGGAAAGCCGCCGCTTGTGGGTAATCTCCGACAGCGGGTTGGTCTGATCCATGAACTGCGACAGTTGCGAGGAACCAAAAAACTCGCGCACCGCCGCGGCGGCGGGCTTCGCGTTGATCAGGTCCTGCGGCATCACGGTGTCGATATCGACGGAGCTCATGCGCTCCTTGATCGCCCGCTCCATGCGCAACAGCCCCACGCGATACTGGTTCTCCATCAGCTCGCCGACGGACCGCACCCGGCGGTTGCCGAGATGGTCGATGTCGTCGATCTCGCCCTTGCCGTCGCGCAAGCCCACCAGCGTCTTGATCACGGCCAGGATGTCTTCCTTGCGCAGCGTGCGCACGGTGTCCGGGCATTCGAGATCGAGGCGCATGTTCATCTTGACCCGGCCGACGGCCGAAAGGTCGTAGCGCTCGGAATCGAAGAAGATGCTGTTGAACAGCGTCGCCGCCGCCTCCGCGGTGGGCGGCTCGCCGGGGCGCATGACCCGATAGATGTCGAGCAGCGCCTCGTCAGGGTTCGAGTTCTTGTCGACGGCAAGCGTGTTGCGGATGAAGCCGCCGACATTGACGTGATCGATATCGAGGATCGAGACCTCCTTGAGGCCGAGATCACGCAGCTTGGCGACGAGCTTGGCGTCGAGCTCCTCGCCCGCCTCGCCATAGATCTCGCCGGTGTCCAGATTGACGATGTCCTCGGCGAGGTAGCGGCCATAGAGGTCCTCGTCCTTGACGAGAAGCTCCTTCAGGCCCTCATCGGCGAGCTTCTTGGCCAGCCGCGCCGTGACCTTGCGGCCGGCCTCTATGGCGACCTTGCCGGTCTTGGCGTCGATCAGATCGCTGGTCGATTTTATGCCGCGCATCCGGTCGGGCCGGAACGGCATGCGCCAGCCCTCTTTGGTCGCCTTCAGCGCGATGCGCTCGTAGAAGGTGGCGAGAATCTCCTCATCCTCGAGCCCGAGCGCATAAAGCAGCGTGGTCACCGGCAGCTTCCGCCGCCGGTCGATGCGCACATAGACGATGTCCTTGGCGTCGAACTCGAAGTCGAGCCAGGAGCCGCGATAGGGAATGATGCGGGCGGCGAACAGCAGCTTGCCTGAGGAATGGGTCTTGCCGCGGTCGTGGTCGAAGAACACGCCGGGCGACCGGTGCATCTGCGAGACGATCACGCGCTCGGTGCCGTTGATGACGAAGGTGCCGTTCGAGGTCATGAACGGCATGTCGCCCATATAGACGTCCTGCTCTTTGATGTCCTTGACGGAGCGGGCGCCGGTCTCCTCATTCACATCGAACACGATCAGCCTGAGGGTGACCTTGAGCGGCGCGGCGAAGGTCATGCCGCGCTGCTGGCACTCATCGACGTCGTATTTTGGCTGCTCGAAAGCGTAGCGCACGAATTCGAGCTGCGCGCGCTCGCCGAAGTCCCGGATCGGAAACACCGAACGGAACACCGCCTGCAGCCCCTCGTCGAGACGGCCGCCCTCTGGCTCGTCCACCATCAGGAATTGGTCGTAGGACTGCTTCTGCACCTCGATGAGGTTCGGCATCTCGGCCACTTCATGAATGCGGCCGAACATCTTCCGCAAACGCTTATGACCGTACGTAGTCTGCTGCGCCATGTGGCCCTCTCAAAGCTCGACAAGACAGCTCGCCGGACGCTCCGCATTGGGGTTGCGGAGACTCTGGGGAACCGTCACGTCACAATTGCTGGGTTTGCCCGGGCGGAAAAACCGGGAATCCCGATATGGGGCCCGCCCGGGCGCATTTCAACCCAACGATTTCTACTTCAGCTCGACGGTCGCGCCTGCGGCTTCGAGCTGCTTCTTGAACTTCTCCGCCTCGTCCTTGGTCACGCCTTCCTTCACGGCCCTCGGCGCGGCCTCGACGAGGTCCTTGGCCTCTTTCAGGCCAAGGCTGGTGATCGCCCTCACCTCTTTGATGACATTGATCTTCTGCGCCCCGGCGGCGACCAGGATCACGTTGAACTCCGTCTTTTCCTCGACGACGGCAGCCTCACCGGCGGCCGCGGCCATCATGGCCACCGGCGCCGCAGCCGAGACGCCCCATTTCTCCTCAAGCATTTTGGCGAGCTCCGCCGCCTCAAGCACGGTGAGGCCAGAGAGCTGGTCGACGATTTTCTGCAAATCAGCCATTGAGATATCCTCGTAAGTTCCTAAACTGGTTCAATCCCGGCAGCTCACGCCGCCTCACCTGTCTTGCCGTAGGCCGTAAACACGCGCGCCAGCTGCCCGCCGGGCGCATTGACCACGCGGGCGATCTTGCTCGCCGGCGCCTGCAGAAGACCGACCAGCTTCGAGCGAAGCTCGTCGAGCGACGGCAGGTTTGCGAGCGTGCTCACCCCTTGGGCATCGAGCACCGTGGTTCCCATCGCGCCGCCAAGAATGACGAACTTGTCGTTGGTCTTGGCGAATTTGACGGCAACTTTCGGTGCAGCCACGGGATCCGCGGAATAAGCGATGCAGGTCGGTCCCCGCAGCAGATCCGCAATGCCCTTGGCGTCGGTCCCTTCCAGGGCGAGCTTCACGAGCCTGTTCTTGGCAACCTTGACCTGGCCGCCAACGCCTCTCACGTCGCGGCGGAACCTGGTCATGGCGGCGACCGTCAGGCCGGCATAGTGAGCGACGACGATCACGCCAGGCTTGGCGATAACGTCATGAAGCGCCGCTACCACTTCGCGCTTCTCAGCTCTATCCACAGCTCACTCCGTCAGTTGCGGGATCGAGGCAAACACCCTCGAACCCTTCACCTCACCTTGCCGCAAGACGTCCCAGGGCAGACGGCAAGCCGTGCCCCGCTCTTTCAAGCGGCGCTCCGTTGCCTGTCCCGCTCGCACGCGAACAGCGTTAGAGCCACTTACGAGGTTCAAACCGATCTCCAGGTCGCGGGGCTTCCGAAACCTTGTACCGTTCGTCTCCCGTCTCATGCAGGCCCAAAAGGCTTAAGCGGTCGCCCGCACCTGCAATCTCGGACAGGTTCTAACCGCTTCACTAAGAAGCGGCCCCTTCCGGGACCCCAAAGGTTCCCGGAAACTCTCAATGCACTCCACCAGCGACGCTGGCGGGCTCGACCTTCACGCCAGGCCCCATGGTGGACGTCACCGCCATGCGCTTGACGAAAGTGCCCTTGGCGCCGGACGGCTTGGCCTTCATCACCGCATCCATGAGCGCGCGGATATTCTCGACGAGCGCCGTCTCAGTGAAGCTCGCCTTGCCCACCCCGGCCTGGACGATGCCGGCCTTCTCGACACGAAACTCGACCGAACCGCCCTTCGACGCGGCGACCGCGGCCGCAACATCCATGGTGACCGTTCCGACCTTGGGGTTCGGCATCAGACCACGAGGGCCCAGCACCTTGCCGAGCCGCCCGACCAGCGGCATCATGTCCGGGGTGGCGATGCAGCGATCGAATTCGATGACGCCCTTCTGCACCTGCTCGACCAGATCCTCGGCACCCACGACATCGGCGCCTGCCTTCTTCGCTTCCTCGGCCTTGGCGCCCTTGGCAAACACGCCGACGCGGAGCTTCCGCCCCGAGCCGTTGGGGAGCGCGCACACGCCGCGCACCATTTGGTCGGCGTGGCGCGGATCGACGCCGAGATTGAGCGCGACCTCGATCGTCTCATCGAACTTGGCCTTGGCCGCATCCTTGACGAGCTTCACCGCCTCCTCGAGCGAATAAAGCTTATCGCGGTCGACCGTCTCGCGCGCCGCGCGCGTGCGTTTGCCCGGTTTGCTCATGACTATTCCTGAACCTCCAACCCCATTGAGCGTGCGGAGCCCGCAATGATCTTCATCGCCTGCTCGACCGAGTTGGCGTTCAGATCCTTCATCTTGACCTCGGCGATCTGCCGAAGCTGCTCCTGCGTCACGCTGCCCGCACCCGTCCGTCCCGGCTCCTTGGAGCCCTTGCCGATCTTGGCCGCCTTCTTGAGCAGGAACGACGCCGGCGGCGTCTTCATCTCGAAGGTGAAGGAGCGGTCGGCATAGACCGTGATGACGGTCGGGATCGGCGAGCCTTCCTCTACTCCTTGCGTCGCCGCATTGAACTGCTTGCAGAACTCCGGGATGTTGACCCCGCGCTGACCGAGCGCGGGACCGATCGGCGGCGAGGGGTTCGCCTTGCCCGCCGGCACTTGGAGCTTGATATATCCGTCGATCTTCTTCGCCATCGTCTACTCTTCCCGCGCCTTCCGCTTAAACTCTATGAAGCTCAGAGCTTCTCCACCTGGCCATATTCGAGCTCGACCGGCGTTGCCCGGCCGAAAATCGATACCGCCACCTTCAACCTTGCCCGCTCCTCATCGACTTCCTCGACGAGCCCGTTGAACGAGGCGAACGGCCCGTCGGCCACGCGCACCTGCTCGCCGATCTCGAAGGTGACGGATGGCTTCGGCCGTTCCACGCCCTCCTGCACCTGCTGCAGGATGCGGCCAGCCTCCTCGTCGGTGATCGGGATCGGCTTGTTGTCGGTGCCAAGAAAGCCAGTGACCTTCGGCGTGTTCTTGATCAGATGGTAGGTCTGATCGTTGAGCTCCATCTTGACCAGCACATAGCCCGGGAAGAACTTCCGCTCCGAGCTGACCTTGCGGCCGCGGCGCATCTCCACGACCTCTTCCATCGGCACGAGCACTTCCTCGAACTTATCGGCGAGCCCCGCGCCGAGCGCGCGCTCTTTGATCGAATCGGCAACCTTCCGCTCGAAGTTCGAATAAGCGTGGACGATGTACCAGCGCGCTGTCATTGGATCCGCTTGACCTTCACCGGCCGATACCGAGGACGACGGTCACGAGAAAGCTCAAGACCTGATCGGCGACGAGGAAAAAGAGCGCAGCCATGATCACCATCACGAGAACCATGATGGTGGTGATGACCGTCTCTCTGCGCGTCGGCCACGTGACCTTGGAGACCTCGGTCCGCACCTGCTGCAGAAATACGAATGGATTCGTCCTCGCCATTTCAATTCCTTGCTCGGCGCGACCCCTTTGGTCACGCCAACCTCGCTCCTGCGACCCAAGCTTGGCAGGAGTGGAGGGACTCGAACCCCCAACCCCCGGTTTTGGAGACCGGTGCTCTAGCCAGTTGAGCTACACTCCTATCGCCTGCTCCATCTGAACCGCATCGCCTTCGCCAGTTCGCGTCTCGGGCCCATCCTGCGAGCGCTGCATTTCTGGAGCGGGTGAAGGGAATCGAACCCTCGTCCTCAGCTTGGAAGGCTGCTGCTCTACCATTGAGCTACACCCGCATCCATCGTCTCCGAAGGAGTTGCGTGGTGGAGGGGGTAGGATTCGAACCTACGTAGGCATAGCCAACGGGTTTACAGCCCGTCCCCTTTAGCCACTCGGGCACCCCTCCTTTGGAAGATGGATTATCGATTGGTGGATTCAACCAAGCCAAAACGCCCCGCCGTCGGCCGGCAGGGTCCGCCTCTAACGGGTTTATGGTAAGCGCGCCGATCTCTGTCAACTCAAAATCGGGCGGTGCTTTCGCAAATCTATTTAACCTTGCAAGCTTTTAGGCCATCTAGAGACCCTCGTCCAAGTCTTCGAGAGGCCAGTTTCGCCATGCCGCGCCCTAAGAACAGGCCGTCGAAGCCATCTCCGGCCTTTCGCGGCAGGCCGGCACGCCCGCGGCGGGGCGCGGAATCGGAACACCTCCTGCTTTACGGGGTGCACGCCGTCGAGGCCGCCCTTGCCAATCCGGCCCGGCCGATCGGGAGGGTGCTCGCCACCGAGAATGCCGCGCGGCGGCTCGATGAACCCCTGAGGGCGCGCGGCGCGAGAGCCGAGCTCGTGCTGCCACGGCAGCTCGATCGCCTGGTGGGCTCCGACGCCGTGCATCAGGGTGTCGTACTCGAAACGGCCCCCCTGCCCCCCATCGCCATCGACGAGGTGGAAGCAGAAGGGATCCTGCTCGTGCTCGACCAGGTAACGGACCCGCAGAATGTCGGCGCCGTGCTGCGCTCCGCCGCGGTCTTCGGCGCCGCCGGGCTCGTCATGCCGGCGCGGCACAGTCCGCCGCTTGCCGGCGCGCTCGCCAAAGCCGCGAGCGGCGCCCTCGACGTCGTGCCGGTGATCCTCGTCGGAAATCTGGCCCAAGCTCTAGGCGAGCTTGGGAAACGCGGGTTCTGGCGTGTCGGATTGGCCGAGGAAGGCAGCGAGGCGCTCGAGACCACGGCCCTCACCTTGCCGCTCGCCCTCGTGCTCGGCGCCGAGGGCAAAGGCCTCCGGCAGCTGACAAGAGAGATGTGCGACCGGCTCTGCCGCATCTCGACCAAAGGCCCGCTCGCCAGCCTCAACGTCTCCAACGCCGCGGCGATCGCGCTCCATTGGGCAAGCACAACCACGCGCCCGCGCTAGGCGCCCGCGAACAAACTGCCCTAGTTGCAGAAGCGCCGGCCGAAGGCGTCGTACCAGCAATCCCTGCGCCAATAGCAATTCCCTGGCCCGGCAAAGCAGCCGCCAAAATAAACTGGCGAATAACCGTAAGAGGGGTAAGCGGCGCGCAGCGCGACATAATAAGCGGGCACCGGCAGCGGGATCGGGTTCGGCGCCGAGAGCGGACGGCAGAGAGGCGCCGAAAATGAAGCGGGCGACCGAAGCCGCGCGAACTGATCCTCAGAGAACCATAGAGGCGCTAATAACCGCCGCCATTGTAGTAGCCCTTCTTGTAATAGCCGCCACCGCCGCCGCCATAGGGCGCAGAATCGTAGTATTGGTAGCTGCTGCAGCACTTCTTGTAGTACCCGCAGGAATAATAGCTGACGCATCCCCGGTCTTGGCAGTACTCGCCGCCGTGCCGATACTCTACCAGCTGTACGCCCGGTTTGAGGGTTTGCACCACTTCCGGAAGTTTTGACGCGTAGTCGGTCTCAATCGCCAGGCGTCTTGGCCATTCCGAAGAGCACGGCCACGCCGAGCGCAATGGTCACAATCAGCCTGCGCATAGACACCTCCATTTGCATCCGGCGAACCTTCCCTGGGGCCTTACGGATCGTCGTTCTCTCTCCAATGCTCCTTCTCAGCGAATAACTCTAATGGCTGGCCTTGTTGTAAATAGGCTTTCGCGGCGCATCGTCGGCGCTCGCAGTGCTACTTCAACCGGCCGGCGCCCCCGCGGCCCTTATAGGCCTGAGGCGGATAGTGGAAGTAAGGCATGCAACGCGCATAGTCTTGGCCGGCGGTCGTATAGGGCCGGTAGAACCACCAATAATTGCGCGGATAGCAATAATACGAGGCGGAGCGCGCGGAATGAAAAACGGGAATGACCACGCCGTCGGGCGCAGAGCCCAGGGCGGTATCGATGCCACGCGCCATTGCGATCGCCGCAAGGCTGTGAGCGTCAGAGGCGTTTGGTTGAAGCACGGTCAGAAGGCTGAAGGTGGCGATACCGGCTAGCACAAGCTTCGCTAAGCGCATAGAACGTTCCCCCGGAAGCCTTTCCCACCTCGGCGCAGTCTAGCCTATGTCGCTCGGCAAGTCCCGGATGAAAGGGCGTACGCCATCATAGCGTTGCCTTGACGGCGCATGAGCGATGCGGCGGCCGCTGATTCGAGCTGCCGCTTGACAATAAATTTCTCTCGTCTCTCAACTCTTTTTTGGCAGAGGGGTCCTACACTCCCTGACGGAACCGAACTCACCAGCAGACGTTGCCTATCCCTCGCCACGCCCAAACTTGCTTCAACGGAAGGAACCCCCCCAATGTCCTCGACCGATACCGACATGCGCGCCAAGAAGAGCACGAGCCGCGACACCACGGAGCTTGCCGACCAGATCGAGGCGATTCGCGCGGACATTCAGAGCTTGAGCTCGACGGTCGGCCGTATCGCCAACAAGCAGCTCGGCCGCGCCCAAGACAAGGCGATGGAAACCGCGAACCAAGCTGAAGACGCGATCAGGCAGAACCCGCTTTCGGCGGTGGCCATCGCCGTCGGTTTGGGCTTCCTGTTCGGCGTCTTCACCCGGCGCTAGGACCGAAGCTCCATGATCCGCGCAGCGCTGGCGCTGCTTTCAACCCTGCAGATCGGCGCGCGATTAAAGGAATCGCTCGAGCGCTCTCTCCGGCAGGCCGTCGTCATTGCCGTCGCGGTGGTGTTGTTCATCGCCGCGGCGGTTTTCGGCTTGCTCGCGGCCTATCAGGCGCTGGTCTCGCACTACCAGTTCAGCGCCACGGTAGGCGGCCGGGATCATGGCGGGCGGCCTGCTGTTGGTCGGGCTCATCGTGCTCGCGCTCGTGCCCCTCATCGGGAGGCAGCCGAAACGCGCAAAGCCCGGCCCCCTCGCCGCGACTGGCGAGGGCGTCAGCCTCGTCGATCAGGGCCTCGGCAAAGCGGTGCAGCAGATCGGCCCGGTGCCCCTGCTCGCCATCGCTTTCCTCGCCGGGCTCTTCGCCGGCCGGAGATAGGGCCCGTGTCGCGCTTCCGGTCGCCTATCTTTGGAGCGAGGACAGCCACCATCTGCGCAAAGATCTGGGCCTTGGCCGCAATATTGAGGACCAGGGCAGCGGCTGGGGCTACCAGCTGGAAGGCGAGCTGCGCTTCGACATGACGCCGGCTTGGCTATTGGTTCGCCGAGACCAACGGCAGCACCAAATTCGTGCATGTGAAAACCGAGTCGAAACTCACCGGGTTCCAGCGCGCTTCGGCGTGTTCGGCGATGTCACCTATCGTTTCTCGACCTTCTTGCCGCACCCCGTTGGCGTGAGTGGAAACGCTCACGAAACAGGACTAAAGAGTGAGCCAGGGCCAAATCCAATTTCGGGGCGACCCCTATCGGCCGCATGATGCACCCGGCGCCGGCTTAGCTCAGTTGGCAGAGCGGCTGATTTGTAATCAGTAGGTCGGGGGTTCGAATCCTCCAGCCGGCACCAATTGTCCACAAAGATGCAACCACTTAGTGGACGTAATGAACTGCGGCGTACAAGGACCACTTTTCGTGTCAACGCAGTGTCATCAAGAGGCTCACGGTGGTCAGGGCTCCTGCTCCTGCTCAAGCTCAAGCTCGATCTGGCCAGCTAGATCGTCGCCAGCCACGATAATCGTCGCCAGCCACGAGCTTGCCAGCCAGATCGTCGCCAGCCCACGATCTCATCGTCCTCAAGGCCCGCATGATCCTTGAGCGCTATGGCACCCACATGGGCGCGCTACGGCTACGTTTGACACCCGGGACGCAAATCACATAAAAAATAAATCGCGCGCCAATGGCGCGCCATGGCGTCACCCGGGGCGCCGACGGGCTTCCGGGAAGCAGCGCAACCCAGCGCGCTTGGCTAAAAAATCCAAAGATTGGGCTCGCACGGCGACCAGAGCGGTCGCACTGACGCGAATTCGATGCGTCGGACTTCTGACGCAACCGCGTCGGGCGAGCCAATGGTGTGCCCGACCATTCGGGAGATCACAGTACCATGCAAGTGTTAGATGGCCTCGTCACGCTGCCCGAGGCTGCGCGGCAATTCTGCAAGTCGAAGCGCACCTTGCAGCGGATGATGGCGCGCCGCGAGGTCGGCTTCGGCTACATCGGGAAGAAGCCTTACATCCACGTCGAGCTGTCACGCGAGGCCTTGCTGTCGCGCCTCGTGAAGGCCGTTGTCCCCGCGCAGCATCGGGGGCGAAAATAGAACGACGCCCGCCGCGATCTTGAGGAGGAGCGCGTGCTGCACTGGTACCACGCTAGCGGCCGCCGCGTTGACAAAGACAACGATGACTTTCGTCGGCACGCGATCTTCGACCTCCGCCAGGAGGCGTTCGGCGGCTACATATGTTGAAACGAACCCCGGACTCGGTGCTGATCCGAGGCCGGGGTCAACTCTAACAGGACGCTGATCAGATGGATAACCGATCGCAACACACACATGGCGCCGAGGCGCCACATAGTCAACCCACCTCGCTCGACGCGGCTTTGGCTTACGCCTCGTGCGGTTGGCACGTGTTCCCCGCCGATCTGTCCGGCGGGCGCAAGAAGTCCCACAAGTCCAAGGAGCACAGCGACGGGGCCAACTGGGGCAAGACCACCGACCCCGAGCAGATCCGGCGCGACCGCGTGCGATGGCCCGGTGCCGGTGTCGGCATCGCCACCGGCGCCGAGAGCAAGATATTCGTGGTCGAGGCCGACACGGCCGAGGGCCACGGCATCGACGGCATCGCATGGATCAAGGCGTTGGAAGAGAAACACGGACCCCTGCCGCCGACCTTGATGGCCGTGAGCCCCTCGGGTTCAGTCCATCGCTACTTCAACTGGCCCACAGGCGCCTCGATCACGAACAGCGCATCGAAGGTCGCCCCCGGCGTCGACGTGCGCGGCGAGGGCGGCATGGTCATCGCGCCGCCGTCGATCAGGCGCGATGGCGCCTATCGATGGCTGAACGACGTCTTCCCGCTCGCCGACGCTCCGCGGTGGCTCATCAACCTGGTTGCAGGCAAGGCGCCCGACAACGTCATCAACTTCCCCGCTCCGAAGAAGGCCGAGCAGCACCTCGGCAAGGGCGTGTCGACCGACGCCGCCGACCTTCCGCACAAGGCCACGATCAAAGAGATCACGGCTGCGCTCAAAGTCATACCGGCGAATTGCAGCGAGGAGGAGTGGTGGCGGATCGCCGCCGCCCTTTACGATCACTTCGGCGGCAGCAAAGATGGCTTCGACATATTTCACGATTGGTCGGCGACCGGCGGCACCTCGTACAAGGGCAAACAAGATTGCCGCAACAAATGGCGACACTCGGCGGAGAAAACAGGCATCCACATCGGGACACTGTTTCACTACGCGGACGAGTATGACGCGTGCTGGCGCGACGGCATTGAGCTTGAGGCCAGCGCCGATGATTCCGTACGTGCGGAATCATCGACGCATGACACCGAAGACAAAGCAAAGGCCGAAGGACCATCGACGCAGACCAACGAACAACCGGAACCCGAAGCCAAACCCAAATCCAATCTTTGTTGGATCGAGACCAGTTTAACTTTCACGAGTTCGTTCACCGCGCCGGACTATCTGATCGACGAGGTCTTACAGCGCCGTTTCCTGTACAGCATGACGGCGCCGACCGGCGGCGGCAAGACGTCGGTTTCTCTCAGCATGGCGGCCCACCTCGACCTCGGCCTACCGCTTGGCGGTCACGAGGTGGAGAAGTGCAAGGTGTTGTTCCTCGCCGGTGAGAACCCGGACGACGTGTGCATGCGCTGGATCAAGCTTTGCGAAGAGCTCGGGCTCGATCAGTCGCAGGTCGGAGTTCACTTCCTTCCGCACGTCTTATCCTTAACCGACCGCAACATGCTGGCGCGCATCCGATCGGAGTTGCTCGCCGCCGGACCATTCGGTGCCGTGTTTGTCGACACCTCAGCGGCATACAACGACGCCGCAGACGAGAACGACAATGTGCAGATGGGCAAGCACGCGCGAGCCCTTCGGAGCTTGATTCAGGTGATCGATGGTGGCCCCACGGTCATCGCCACCACTCACCCGACCAAGAACGCCAACATGGAGAACCTCTTGCCGCGCGGCGGCGGCGCCTTCCTGGCCGAGGTCGACGGAAACCTCGTGTGTCAGAAGGTCCCCGACTCGATGGCCGTCGACCTCCACTGGCACGGAAAGTTCCGCGGCCCGGACTTCTCGCCGATACCATTCCAGCTTCGCGCCGGGACCACTGACAGGCTCAAGACGAGCAAGGGGCGGCCGATATGGACGGTGACGGCGATGCCGATCACGGCGGCGGAGCGCACCACCTTGGACGACAAGGCACTAGAAGACCAAGACAGGGTGCTCGCCTACATGCTGCGCAACCCATCGGCGTCGTTCCGCGAGATCGCGTCGGGGCTCGGTTGGTTCCAGCGCGACGGCCTGCCGTACAAGGTGCGGGTCTCAAGGGTGGTCAAGGCCATGGCACCGGCCAAGCTGGTCGAGAAGGGGCTCGGCGAGCGGTGGGCACTCACCAAGAAGGGCGTGAAAGAAGCCGAGGCCGCGGTGGAACGGCTTGCGATCATGTGATCACGGACCACCGGTCTTCGCGGTTCGCCCGTAACAGCGTAACCCCCTATGGGGAACGGTTGTTACGTTACGGCCCGATTACGGGCCATCAAAGATGGCCGTAACGGGTACGCCGTAACACCCGTTCCGGCAAAAAGGCGTTGTAATGTTTCGTTTTTTTCGGTTTTTTCGTCGACCGTAACAAAACAGCCGTAACACTTGTTACGGGCACTGAAGGGGTAGATAAGACGTACACGGCGTAACAATTTTGCGACGATGTAAAAATGGCGTGTTTTGGTCATTCTTTTTGAAACGCGCAAACGCTCCATGAATGGCGGCCTTCAAGGAGGTGGCGAGAGGTGTAGGTGGGAAACCGTCTCGGGGGTTCGAATCCCACCCTCTCCGTTTCAACCTGTTTAAACCAAACGCTTTGCCGGTGATTTGCGAAGCTGTGCCACAAGCCGTGCCACAAAAGACGTGGCGCTAGGCTGCACGGCGTTTCGAGCCTTCCCGAAGAGAAAAGCCACCCACGGCTGGTTAACCAATCACCGCGACGGATCAGCAATAAGCCAACCGTTCCCGCCGAACAGAAAAAAACCACGCCGCCGCAAGCTCGACAAGCTGCGCCTCGGTGCTATCGGCCAAGGGTGCGCTATTGCCGCACAGGGAAGCACAAAAAAAGGGAGAGCTCGGCCCCCCAGCCTGCTCCCCCCGTCTCGTCGTGCAGCTTTTCCCTCTGGTCTGCGCGCGATTTGTTAGTCAGTAGATTGAGTGAGGGTGGCAAATGTCGGGCGATAATAAGTCACCCAATAATAAATTTGGTGCGCTGCGAAAACGTCACGCCTGCTCGCTTGGCAGGTATTGTTCCTTGAGCTTGTGACGAAAAGTTCATCCGACGGGGATGTTACTCTGTGCTATGCCGTGGACAGTGATGGGAGTCCCTCCCCATCCGGTTCCCCCCCCAAAAGGAACCTAAGAAGCCCCGCTCCCCCCGTGCGGGGCTTCTTCTTTGATGGCACCCCTCGGGTGCTGATCAGATCAGCCGAAAAACCCAAGCCGCTTGCAGAGGATGACCTCACGCCATATCTGAGTTTCGGTTTGTTCCGGTGAGGTTGAGGTCATGAGCACTTGGAATCAAAGTACCGCGCTGTGGTTTCGGGAGCAGGAGCGAACGGTACGCCGGGATTTTTGGGCCAAGCTGAAGCATTTCGCGGGGCAAATACCCTTTGTCGAGGACGTGGTGGCCGCTTACTACTGCGCGCTCGATCCGGCGACCCCTATGCGCGTGCGCGGCATCCTACTGGCAGCGCTCGTCTACTTCATCTTTCGACTTCGTACGCGACCGCTGACTTGGCTCAGCCGGTTCCCCGCCCTTGGTTTTACGGACGACGCTGCCGTGCTAACCACCGTGTTCGGACTTTCCTCGCACATTACTGCTGTCCATCGCGCAGCAGCGGCAAGGGCGCTGGGCAAGGAGCTACGGAGTAAAACATCATAGCTGGTCCCAGCGGAGCGCAGCATGTCGTTGTTGCCGTAGTAGAAGAAATACGATCCCACAAAATCTCCAGCGGTTCGATGATCTGGCCTTCGCACTCCCCTTGGTCTCGGGCAAGATCGGTTTGCGCCTCGCCCAAACGCTTCCGCGCCGACGCTCCGGCGTCTCCGCCCCGGCCAGCGGCCATATCGCGTACAGCCTCAGTGTCCTGATTTATTCAGCTGATCTTGCTGAAATAGATGCGCCTCTCGGCATACTCTAGCTTCGGCGCACACCCATAGACCAACGCCAAATTCGCGAGCGCCAATTTGCCGATATCGTCAAACTCGTCCGGTTCCTCACCGCTAGGTGAGTGGTATTGGGCATAGTCGTCAAAAGTGATAAAGACCCGATCACCCTTCTGAAGCTTACGAAGCGCGTGCTCTAAGTCTGCTTCTCCGGTTCCAGCTTGATAGTCTGTCATCTGCTTTCATTACGTTGAAATTGTAATTGCCAAGCCACCTCAGTTCGCTGCAACTACGATAGCGGCTCTCACGGCGTCCCCCCAAGGCTTGAACCTCACGCCGCCCCGAACGGTATCACGGTGCCTTCAGGCTCGCTCTCGCCAGGATGAACCTCTTTGGCAAGCGCCTTCAACTGCGCCTCGATGCTATCGGCCAAGGGTGCGCTATTGCCGCTGCGCCTTCCAGCCCCTCCGTGAGCGGGCGGAAGCCCGACTGTTGGGCGAACGGTCGCTTCTTGGTGCATGCTTGGGAATACAGGGAAGCATAAAAAAAGGGAGAGCTCGGCCCCTCGGCCTGCTCCCCCCGTCTCGTCGTGCAGCTTTTCCCTCTCGTCTGCGCGCAATTCGTTAGCGAATAGATTAGCGAGCGTGGCGAATGTCGGGCGATTCTAAGTCGCCCAATAATAAATTTGTTGCGTTGCGGAAACGTCACCCGCCTCGCTGCCAAAGCTAGGCGACTGAATTGGACCAAAAAATAGGCACCCGACCGAAAGGTTAGGTGCCTGAGAGCGCTTTACGCGCGTGCGCCGGGAGGGAAAGCCGACGCGTAACGGGCAACGTCACGGCTAGACGGGGGGCACTAGCGACAAAATCGACGTTACCCGGACAGCCCGTAAACTAATCAATCCGGCTGGCATGTTCAAGAGGGCGGATGAAACTCTGCTGACGGGTCGGTAAGGGGCCGACTTGGGTTGGCTCTGTGACTTTCTAGTAACGCGGCGAATTTCTTCCTCTGTGCTTTCGGATGGCCCGAGATTTGTCACGCTTGCGGTTTTTGCTGGTCACTGAAAATCGCGGAAGACGAGAGTTCACGACCATGAGCGCATCGCAAAGGGTAGGCCTTGGCTTTCACCAGCTCGGGCTACTCCTAGCAGCGACCCTGCTGGCAATTGGCCTCCCGCTGATGGTGGCCGACGCAGTGAGGTTTAAGCTGTGGGACGCAGGACAAGGCGACATCCCGGTGCTCGTTGCCGGAGTTCTTATCGCCTTGGTCGGCCTCGGCCTAGCTTGCCTCGCCGTCTATGGCGTGGTCCGCGCGATAGGCTGGGTTATTGGCGACTTTGCCGCATGACCCCTATCGATCCACCCCAGCTCGCGCGCCTTGTCGTTGGCGAGCCTCAATGCTTTGGCGATGAACTCTAGTCGCGTGATTGGACCCTTCTGCTCATTTTGAAAATAGTCGAGCCTCGCCACGAGCCGACCACGATCTGGCTAAGGACGGGAGAGCGATTTCGCGCCTTCAGAGTGAAATTTGCCGGGGCGTGGGCCGTCTCCTCACTCTCTCTTAGCCAGCGAACAAAGGAAGCGTGGTAGGCGAGACCCACTCACCGCCGCTGCCTTGCAGGGCCAGTCCTCGCGGTTGAGCGGATAGACCCCTGCGGCAGCGCGTGAATTGCGGATTTGCGAGGAAATCGGCAACGCAATCGTTGCGACAGCGCGTCGCCAGGCTGCCCCCCCCCGCCGCAGGTGAAAGTCGAGGAGCATCCCGACCTCCACGCATGACGCCGTAATCGAATGACGCTCAGGTTGAGGCAAAGCATCCTGCCATAGCAGGGCGTTACGATGAGCGTGACGATGAGCGGCAGAAATTCCTTTAAGGCGCTGCGGTCGAGCACCGAGGATGAGGTGTAAAGCTTCGAGTGTTGCTCATTGTGGCTTTCGCGCGACAGAGTGCAGAAATTTGACGCGCCCTGCGATTGCGTCGAGCGGACTTGTAACTATGCGATATTTTCAACCCGGGGAAATGGCTCTCTCAGTGAGAGCCGAGGGGGGGCGATGGTCGAGAGCAAGAACCTTGCGCCGTCTAGAACGGTAGAGCTTTCACGCTGCGCACCGTCATGCAGGGCGATGGCGAAGCGGCGTCTCCTGGTGGTGAGCGTGCTCGCTCTTGCGGTGGCGTTCGATGTGGCCGTCGCTCCGCGTCCGGCTTGGGCGGTGATTTGCGCAAATCGGGCGCCGGAGCGAATTCCGGCACCGACGGTGGAGTTGGGACCAATACGGCCTGCGGTCTGAACGCCGACGCCAGCGGCGCGGGCAGCGGCAACACCGCAACCGGCTTAAACGCCAACGCCAGCGGCAATGGCATCAACACCGCAACCGGCACGGAGGCCAACGCCAGCGGCAATGGCCAAAACACCGCTACTGGCGGGGGGCCAATGCAGTGCCAACGCCGCGACCGGCAGCAACGCCAATGCCAGCGGTGACGACAGCAACAATACCGCTACTGGTCTTCGTGCCAACGCCAGCGGCAAACTTAGTGACAACACCGCACCCGGCTCGCGCCCGCCGCGCGGCCCCCGAAAGTCGCTTCACCAAGGACGCAGAATCGAGGGGAGAAAGGGTTACCGCGAAACAAAGCCCGAGCTGGTCCGTCAGCCAAGCGACTTGTCCACGGCAATCGCAAAGAGCGACTTTCGCTTCGCGGCATTTCTTCAAGACTAGCGGAGATGGGCTACATCACCGGCCAGGGCACGCCATTCTCAGCTGCTCAGATCAAACGTCTATTGGAAGGATAGGCGTCTGCTTTGAGCCACCAGAAGTTCAAAGGGCTATCAATTTCATGCGCCAAGGTATTCCCGAGATTTTGCCGGTTCGTGGCAAACGTGCAACAGGTCATGGCAAAAAATGTGGCTGAAAAATACAATCGAGTCCCACTTCGCGCGGAAGGTGTGCTTTAGTGCCTGCGAGACTCGGCTTCCTTGGGGGGAATGCGAGCTCGGTTTTGGGGGTTTCCGTAAATAGAAGGAATCTACCTGCGACTACGCTCGGCGTAGTTAAGCGCTTACGCTGACTTCACGCCTGTTCCCGAAATCGACGCGTTTGCTGGATTGGCTGCGTTGGGCGGCGTGGGTTCAATTGCAGCTTATTTCGGAGCGCAGGCGCGAACAAGGTAATCGGGGAAAGCCAGAGATTGTTTCCTCCGAAGCCATGAGGAGGGGACGGGGCACATTGCAACATAAGGGGGACTTACAATGAGGATTTGGCTCTGTGTTGGGATTCTTATTGCTTCAACGGTAGGCGCGTATGCTTCGACGGCTGTGCCAGAAATCGATGCGTTTTCAGGACTGGCTGCGATGGGCGTTGTTGGTTCTATCGCAGCGCTCATATGGGAGCGCAGGCGCAAATAAGGCGGGCAACATAAGGGGGACTCACAATGAGGATTTGGCTCTGTGTTGGAATTCTTATTGCTTCAACGGTAAGCGCTTACGCCGTCCCGTCTGTTCCCGAAATCGACGCCTTTTCGGGATTGGCTGCGATGGGCGTTGTTGGTTCTATCGCAGCGCTCATATGGGAGCGCAGGCGCAAATAAGGCGGGCAACATAAGGGGGGACTCACTATGAGGATTTGGCTCTGCGTCATAATTCTTTTTGCTTCAACGGTAAGCGTCTACGCTCAAACGGCTTCGGTGCCTGAAATCGACCCGTTTGCAGGGCTGGCTGCGATGGGCGTTGTTGGTTCTATCGGCGCTCTGATCTGGGAACGTCGGCGCAAGCGCAGCAGCTGAAGTTACTCTCATTGACGCCCAGCGCCCCCTCGCTTCCGCGACACCACGGCAGTGAGGGGAGTGGTGACTTCGGCTGCACTGCTCGAGGAGCCTTGCTTTGGACCCGCTTACGAGTTGAAGCTCGGCAATGCCTCTCAGGCTAATACTCTCATTGAGTACCGCAAATACGTACCGGGGTCTTCTACGGCCTGCATGGATTGCTGTTCTCTTAGCTATCGAGATCTTCCTTCTAACCTGGGTCTATCCGAATTGGTTCTCAAATCACTGCATTGACGTTGTGTCATACAGCGTATGCCTGATCCCGTCGAATATTGGACTTCGTGCAGCGCTATTTTTGTCTGTGTTCGGGCTGATTATCCTGTCTCCTTCCAACATACGGGCCCTACTTTGTTGTGATGACAGAGAGCGAAATGTCGCTTTCGGCTGGCTTTTGGTACAGCTATTCGGGTTTTGTTTGATTTTGCTGCCTCGTGCCTTAGGTTTCCGCTATGAGGCCGCAATAAATCCTACCCTCATGGTGTGGGCAGTAGGCTGTTCTCTTGCCGTGTCTGGCGCGGCATTCGCGGTGGCCAGCCCCAGACGCTGGAGATCAATCATAATTGAACTCGGGCCAGTGTCCGTAACACTGCTTGCAGTTTCTCTTTTTATTCCAGAGATCAATGCTGTAACTGATGATTTGTGGCAGTTTCAGCCACTTACGAAGATCACATTCCAATCTGTCGTGGCTGTCTTAAACATTTTCGGCGTCGAGGCGATAGCTAACCCAACAGAGCACACACTTTCTTCAAGCTCGTTCGGCATTCGTGTCTATTCCTCTTGCGCAGGTGTAGAAGGGTTCGCGCTCACAACCCTATTCTTGCTATCTTATTTCTACGCATTTAGAGAATACTGCGATTTCCCAATGTCTGGGTGCTTCTGCCCCTAGGTCTTTTCTTCAGCTGGGCGCTGAACGTTCTACGTATTGCAGTCCTATTTTTAATTGGGATCAATGGTAATCCAGACTTGGCCGTGGATGGATTTCACAGTCATGCTGGTTGGCTGACGTTCTCAATTCTCGCGTTCACAATTATTGGCGTCTCAACCACGGTACCCTGGTTTCCGTGCGGCAACACCGCGGCGCAACCGTTGTGGGAAGACTGGACGGCGGCTCGCATATTGCCATTTGCCGCGTTCATGGGCGCGGCGCTACTGATCTCCACATTCACTGTGACGCCAGATCTTTGGTACTTCGCAAAGGCAGTCGCGATCGCGTTTGTGCTGGTGACCTACTTACCGCTTTATCGCGCGCGCCTGGTTTGGCAAATCAACATTCGCTGTGGTGGCCGGCGTTGCAATCGGGTTGCTTTGGATTGCTTTCGGTTTTCAAGACCAGTCCCGAGCATTTGCTCTCGACAATGCTCTCGCTTCGCTGCCTCTCAGTTTATGGCTCGGCTGGGTCCTCGTACGATTGATAGGAACAATTGCACTGGTGCCAGTGGCAGAAGAGCTTTTTTTTCGTGGTTATTTGCTTGATCGCTTCGACACAATGGTGAGGCCACGAGAGTAATTGGTCTTTTGCTCAGCACAGTTCTGTTCGCTGTGATGCATGGGCGCTGGGCCTTGGCTGGATGCGCCGGATTGGTGTACGGACTGGTTTACCTTCGCTCATCCCGCGTTACGGACTCGATTGTGGCTCACTCAGCCAGTAATGCCGTAATAGGTTTCTACGCTCTTGTGACAGCACAATGGTCGCTGATATGAGAGCAACCATCCTTTCGTTGGAGAAGGGTCGCAATATATGGCGGCATTCGTTGATGCCAGCGGGAACCCATTAGATGGCGGCAAGAACTACAAACTGCGCTTGCCCGCCCAACATCCCAGTCAAAAACTTCTGGTCGGTCATCCTTTACGACAACCAGACGCGCTCGATGCTGCAGACTTATCAGCATTGGCCT
>CAWDRM010000015.1:135000-238565 GCA_963804705.1 uncultured Alphaproteobacteria bacterium | reverse complement strand
GGGAGAGGTGAAAGGACGCGCTCGCTTCGGTAAACAGGGCTTACGGCTCGAGCTCGGTATCCCAGTAGAGATAATCGAGCCAGCTTTCATGCAGATAGTTCGGCGGAAACAGCCGGCCGTTGCGGTGGAGCTCGAACACCGTCGGGCGATAGGGCTTCTGCGCCGGAAACATCTTGGCTTCGGCCGGCAGCTTGCCGCCCTTGGTCAGATTGCAGGGCGCGCAGGCCGCGACCACATTGTCCCAGCGCGTGAGGCCGCCGCGCGAGCGAGGCACGAGATGGTCGAAGGTGAGGTCCTCGCCGTCGCCGCAATATTGGCAGGAGAAGCGGTCGCGCAGGAACACGTTGAACCGGGTGAAGGCGGGATAGAGCGCTGGCCGGATATAGGTCTTGAGCGAGACCACGCTCGGCAGCTTCATCTCGAAAGTGGGTGAACGGACGCAGCGGTCATATTCGGAGACGATGTTGACCCGTTCGAGGAAGACCGCCTTCACCGTGTCCTGCCAGCCCCAGAGCGAGAGCGGATAGTAGCTCAAAGGCCGGTAGTCGGCGTTGAGCACAAGGGCCGGGAAAGTGCCGGGCGACGCGGAGGCGGTGGCGACGTTCAAGGCGATCAAGTCCTTCAGCTTGCCCGTCGCACTCGGGTCACGCGCGGGCATACTATAGGGACGTGTCAGCTCTGTGAAGGCCCCTACCGGTGGTTTCACCAGGAGCAGAAAAGACCCCTGCGATACCTGGGCTTGAGTGCTTTCGTCATTCCGGCGCAAGCCGGAATCCGGCGCGCGAAGCGCAAACAAAAATGGCCCCCGCTTTCGCCGGGGTGACGAGCAAGGAGAAGCTCTAATCAGGACCAGATGCCCATATTCGCGGGCACGACTGGGTATGCTTTGCGTTATTGGACGGCGGCGGAGGCGAAGGCCTGCTTCAGAAAGGCGCCGCCGAGCTTGAGCCCGGTCGCGTCGATGCCATGGCCGATCCCTTCGGCCACGTGCCATTCGACGGGAAGGCCGGCTTGCGCGAGCTGCTCGCGTGCGATCAGCATGGCATCGACCGGGATCACCTCGTCCATGTCGCCATGCACGAGCAGGATCGCCGGCCCCGTGCCGGAGCGCGTCTCAAGGGCCTCGATCCCCGCCAGCGCGCCGGAATAACCGACGATTACCGCGGGGGCCGGACGGCGCTGCAATCCGACGCCGAGCGCCACCATGGTGCCTTGGCTGAAGCCCACCAGTCCCAGCGCGCTCGACGGGAGGTTGTGGCGCTTCAGCTCGGCGTCGAGAAAGGCGTCGAGCACCGGGCCGGCTTGCGCCACGCCGCGCGTCATCTCGCCGGGGTCGCGGAAGGTGAGTTTGAACCATTGCCGGCCCATCGGCGCCATGCCGCAAGGCTGCGGCGCGTGCGGCGAGACGAAGGCCGCATCGGGCAAGGCACGCGCCCATTCCCGGCCCAACCCGATCAGGTCGTTGCCGTCGGCGCCATAGCCGTGGAGGAATACCACGAGCTGCCGCGCCGGCCTGCCCGAGGCCGGCGGCAGGCGCGGACCGTCAAGAAGCGGTGAGGCCATTTACGGCAACCAGAACCGCTGGCCGGTGAGGCCCGTCACGGTCCGACGTCCTCCTCGGGGAATTTGTCGGCGGAATGGGCGTTGAGCTGGCCGTAATTCTCGATGCCGATGTCCTTGAGCAGATTGAGCTGCGTCTCGAGATAGTTGATGTGGCCTTCCTCGTCGGCGAGCAGCTCCTCGAACAGGTCCATGCTCACATAGTCCTCTTCTTTGCGGCAGCAGGCGCGGGCCTCCATGTAAAGGGCGCGGGCGCCGTATTCGGCCTTGAGGTCGCTTTCGAGGATCTCCTTGATGTTCTGTCCGATCATCAGGGGATCGATGTGCTGCAAATTGGGGAAGCCTTCGAGGAAGATGATGCGCGTGATCAGCTTGTCGGCGTGATGCATCTCCTCGATCGATTCCTCACGCTCCTTCTTGGCGAGCTTGGTGAAGCCCCAATCGTCGAGCAGGCGGTAATGCAGCCAATATTGATTGACGGCGGTGAGCTCGCTCGTCAGCCCCTTGTTCAAATACTCGATGACTCGCGGATTTCCCTTCATGCGACTTTTCTCCTCTCAACCTCTGCCAAGATCATGGCCTGTTCTTGCGCGTGCGGCTAGAGCAGTTTGGGCCGCTGCTCTGACGCAAGTCGTTGCCGCTCAAGGTTCCTCTACCCCGCGCCGCGCGCCAGCGCCTGAAGCGCTCACACCCTCCTCGTCATAGGCGACCATCAGTTTGGTGATGAGCGGCAGGCAGCCGCCGCAAGACGGCCGCTTGCCGAGGTGGCGGTAGATCAGGCCGGGCGTCAACACCACGAACGGATCGGCGGTGCGCAGCGAAGTCACAGCGTCGGCCACGTCTTGCGACGTGATCATGGAGCAGGAGCAGACGATCATGCAGGCTTAACGCTTGTCCTGGTGCGACGTGCTGATGAAGGGACGGGATCCATGGGCTTAGATTTGGCTCGCCGTCGGAGTGCGTAATAGGACCAGAGCAGCCGGGCGGCAACGCCGCGCCAAGGACGCCAGGCTTCCGCGATCTCATTCATCACCACAGGATCCGGCCGCTCCTCAAGACCGAGTGCGTCCTTGACCGCATATTGGAGCGCAAGGTCGCCGGGCGACCAGGCGTCGGCGCGGGCCAAAGAGAACATGATGTAGATGTCGGCCGTCCACGGACCGATGCCCTTGAGCGCGGTCAGCTCCCCATGAATAACCTCGTCAGGCGCCTTGGCGAGGGCGTCGAGCTTCAGCGTGCCGCTGTCGATTGCGTCGGCGATGATGCGGAGGGTGTCGACCTTGACGCGCGATAGTCCGGCCGCGCGCAGATCTCCATCCGGCAAGGCGAGAAGCGTTGCCGGGTCAAAGGGCCGCACCGAGGCTTGCAGCCGCCCCCAAATGGCATCGGCACTGGCAATCGAGAGCTGTTGGCCGACAATGACGCGCGCCAGCCCCTCGAAGCCCTTGGGCCTGCGGCGGAGCGGCGGATCCCCGGCAAGGGCGTGCACGCGCGCCAAATGCGGGCAAGCGCAGGTGAGCGCGGCTACGCCTTCCTTGATATCGGTCTCGCTCGCGATCCTGCGCATTCACGTCTTGTAGCTGCTGGCCTGCTCAAAGCTAGATTTAGTCCGGCAATTTAGCTGGTTTTTAAATGGTTTCTGCGAGGCTGCCGGCCAGGCTCGGAAACAGGGCAGGGCGGACCATGCAACCTGAAGATTTCAGCCCGGATGACCTCTTTACGCAGATCCAGGGGCTTGTCGACACTGTGACGACGGAGCGCGAGGCGCGCGAGCCGGCCGAGGCGGCGGTTCGCGCCAAGTCCGAGATGCTGGCCTTGGTCAGCCATGAACTCCGCGCCCCAATGGGCGCGGTGCTGTCGATGTCAGAGCTGCTGCTGACCAGCCCGCTCGATGGCACCCAGCGGCGCTATGCCGAGACCCTGCAACAATCGGCACGCAGCCTGCTCACGGTGCTGAACGACATCCTCGATTTGTCCAACCTCGAGGCGAAACAGTTTGAGCTCGGCAGTGCTCCGTTCGACCTTCACGACCTCGTGAAGAGCATCGGCAGCGCCTTGCAGGCGCGGGCCGACGAGAAAAAGCTGCAAAGCGGCGTGCATATCGGGATGAACTGCCCGCGTTTCCTCAAGGGAGACGCTGGCCGCCTTCGCCAAATCCTCGACGGCCTGATCGACAACGCGGTCAAGTTCACGCCCGAAGGCTCGGTTCGCCTGCATGTCAACGTGGGAGAGAATGACGGTCAGCTCACGCTCCGCTTCGACGTCACCGACACTGGCGTCGGTCTCAGCGAGACGGAGCAAGTGCGGGTGTTTCAGCCTCGCCTTCGAGCCGATCGTGCCGCGGCCCGCAGCGGCCTCGGTCTTTCCATCGCCCAGCGGCTGGTCGTGCTGATGGGCGGGGAGATCGGCTGCGAGAGCGCCCCGGCTCAAGGCAGCCTGTTCTGGTTCACCATCCCGACCGTGCGGGCGATGCCGGCGGCGCCCAAGGACACAAGAGCCCTAGACACGCTATCCGGTCATGTGCTCGTGGTCGAGGACAACGCCCCCAACCGAATGTTGATCGGCGCCTATCTCGATGAGTTCGGCTTGACCTACGACATGGTCGAAAGCGGCTTGGACGCGCTCGAGCGCCTGGCGGCCAAGACCTATGACCTCGTGCTCATGGACATCAAGATGCCGGAGCTCGACGGCGTCGAGACGACCAAGCGCGTGCGCAAGATGCAAGGCCACGCCGCCGAGGTGCCGATCGTGGCGCTGACCGCGCATGCCATGAAGGGCGACCGCGAGGACTATCTTGCTGCCGGTCTGGACGGCTACATCTCCAAGCCCATTCGGGGTCGCGATCTCTTCGCGGCGATCGCCCCCTACCTTTCGCCGGATGTCGGCGAAGCGCCGCTCGTGGCCGTTCGCTAAGTCGCTCTACAGATTTTCCATCAGCACGCCGGCGACCAGGATCAGATAGGCGATCAACAGAAGCCCCAGGCCGTAAACGGTGAAGAACGGCAGCGGCACGATCAGGCCGAGAACGACCAGGATGGCGATGACGATGGAGATGAGGAAGGTCTCTCTCCGCGGTGCGCTCAAGTTAAAGTTCATGATGCCCCCCAATGGCAATGTTCGCCGCCTGACACGGAAGCGGTAGGCAGCCGATTTACCATTCTAGCTGCAATAGCGAGGGTGTGTCACGAAGCCGTGCTGCCGACGGGTTAAGCGCCGCAAATCTGCGCAAAGCCCGCAATATGCTTATTTCGCGGCGCAGCCGGCCGTATCGCCGATGCGCGCCATGGGCTTGCCGTTGATGAACACCCCTGACGCGCCAGAGGCGATCGAGCCGTCGCACCCCGTAGCGTCGCCCTGAACCGCGGCGGGTTTGCCGTTGATGAACACGTTGGACGAACCTTGCACGATGGTGCCGCCGGCAGCCGGCCGTGTCGCCTGCCCGCGCCGCCGCATGGCCCTCAACCACGACGTCGCTGCCGCCGGAGGTGACCGTCGAAGTGCAAGGCTTGGTGGCGTCTTGGGCGTAGGCGACAAGCGGAGTGAGGAGCAGCCCCGCGACGGCAAGTGTGGTTAACCGCACAGCGAGCCTCACGAGGGCACGCGCTCGCGGGCCCGCAGTGGCGGCACGGGGATCGCTGCTTCGGCGATCTCCACCGCCTTCGCGTCGACGAGCTTGACGATGCCGAGCATGATGTCGTTGAGCTGGAAGTCCTTCGGCGTGTAGACGGCCGAGGCGCCGCACTGCTTCAAGACGTTAACGTCGTCGGCCGGAATGATGCCGCCGACCACGATCGGCACGTCGCCGAGCCCGGCCTCGCGCATGCGCTGGGCGACGTCGCGCACCAGGGCGACGTGGGACCCCGATAGGATCGAAAGCCCCAGCACATGGGCACGTGCTTCGCGGGCTTGGTCGACGATCTGAGCAGGCGTGAGCCTGATCCCGTCATAGATCACTTCCATACCGCAATCGGTGGCGCGCACGGCGATCTGCTCGGCGCCGTTCGAATGGCCGTCGAGCCCAGGCTTGCCGACGACGAAGGTGAGCCGGCGGCCAAGCTTCTCCGACAGCTCGTCGACGCGATGGCGCACCTCTTCCAATCTCGCTGCGTCGGTCTGGTGCTTGGCGCCGATGCCGGTCGGCGCGCGGTATTCGCCGAACACCTCCCGCAACACCTGGCCCCATTCGCCGGTGGTCACGCCGGCCTTGGCCGCCGCAATCGACGGCTCCATGATGTTGCGGCCCTCGGACGCCGCCGCTTTGAGCTCGATCAGCGCACTCCGCACGGCCTTGTCGTCGCGCCGCTGCCGCCAGTCTTGCAAATTGGCGACCTGCTCGATCTCGACGGCCTCTGGGACCGTGAGGATGCCATCCGCGCTCGCCGCGAGCGGCGAGGGCTCGGTCTCGGTATAGGCGTTGACACCGACCAGCACCTGCTCGCCCTTCTCGATGGCCTGGACGCGGGCGGCGTTCGCCGCGATCAGCGTCTCCTTCATATAATCGATGGCCGCCACAGCGCCACCCAGCGCCTGGATGCGGGCAAGCTCCGCGCGCGCCTCGGCCTTCAGCTCCTCCACCTTCCGCTCGATGACTTCTGACCCGTCGAAGATGTCGCCATAGTCGAGCAGGTCGGTCTCCAAGGCCACGATCTGCTGGAGCCTCAGCGACCATTGCTGGTCCCATGGCCGCGGCAGGCCAAGCGCCTCGTTCCAGGCCGGGAGCTGCACGGCGCGGGCGCGGGCTTTCTTCGACAGCGTCACGGCGAGCATGGAGAGCAGAATGCGGTAGACGTTGTTCTCCGGCTGCTGCTCGGTGAGCCCCAGCGAATTGACCTGCACGCCGTAGCGGAAGCGCCGCAGCGCGGGGTCGGTCACGCCATAGCGGCGCTCGGCGATCTCATCCCACAGATCGACGAAAGCGCGCATCTTGCAGACTTCGGTGATAAAGCGCACGCCCGCATTGACGAAGAAGCTGATGCGGCCGAGCAGATGAGGGAACTCTTCCTCGGATACCTCGCCGGAGGTCTTGACCTCGTCGAGCACCGCTTCTGCCGTAGCCAACGCGAAGGCCAGCTCCTGCGTCGGCGTCGCTCCCGCTTCCTGCAAATGATAGGAGCAGACATTGGTCGGGTTCCATTTCGGCATCTCGCGCGAGGTGTAGACGATCACGTCCTTGATCAACCGGAGCGATGGCGCGGGCGGAAACACATAGGTGCCACGCGACAGATATTCCTTCAGGATGTCGTTCTGCACTGTGCCCGTGAGCTTCGCGCGGGGAACGCCCTGCTCATCGGCCAGCGCGATATAGAGCGCGAGCAGCCAAGCCGCCGTGGCATTGATCGTCATCGAGGTGTTCATCTCGCCGAGCGGTATGCCCTGCATCAGCGCGCGCATGTCGCCGAGATGGGAGATGGGCACGCCCACTTTGCCGACCTCG
Organism: uncultured Alphaproteobacteria bacterium; assembly: GCA_963804705.1. Taxonomy (GTDB): domain Bacteria; phylum Pseudomonadota; class Alphaproteobacteria; order Rhizobiales; family Methyloligellaceae; genus Methyloceanibacter. The sequence goes on along the minus strand of CAWDRM010000015.1, from coordinate 231,571 downwards.
CCGCGGGCTAGGATATGATCGGAATCGTAGCCGGCCTGGGTGGGCAGGTCGAAGGCGACCGAAAGCCCGGTCTGGCCCTTGGCCAGATTCTGCCGGTAAAGCTCGTTCGAAGCCTTCGCCGTCGAGTGCCCCGCATAGGTACGGAACATCCAGGGTTTGTCGCGCTTTGACTTTCCGCTCATGGGCTTGCCGATCAGTGCATTGGCTAGAAAAACATCGAAGCACGCTGGGCGCGAGAGGGCAATATTGGCCGTCGCTGCCTGCAAACGGGGGGAGGCGACGCCATGCTAGCGTCGCCTTCCTTAAGTTAGCCTTTCCCGACCGGCTAGGGCCTAGAGCACATCAGGAATGATCGCATCGACGACGCTCGTCTCCGAGTTGGCGATGACGACATTATTGCCCCAAAAGAAATAGGCAAAATTGCCGTTGGGTAGCTGGCTGAGAAGGTCAAAGCGCCACGGGAAAAGCGCGACGTTCGAAGGCAGCGTCCCACCGATACTGACGTTGACGCTACTCGTTGGCACCGAGGGGACTGTTGCTCCGTGCCTGGCGAAGTACGCATTGATCGTTCGGCGCGCTGTTAGCCAGGGATCAACGTTCGGCCCTGGCCCCGGTTCCGGCCCCCGTTTTTGGCTCTGGGCACGGGGCTTTGTTTTTGCTAACGCTCCTGCCTCGATTGGCAACTTTTGCCCGCAAGTTCAGGTTTAGGCCCACGCGCCAGCCTCTATTCTGGGCTTTGGCGCGTTTAACCTGCTCGTGCAAAGATGTTGCAGTCGCGAGATGGATCGCCCACAATTGTCGCAGTGCAAAAAAGCCCGGGCGAGTGGACTGGGGGACGGAACGGATGAATGAGATGTCGTTAGCAGCAGTGTCTCCACAGCTGGGGACGCCGAAAGATCTTTATCAGATCGGCGAGATCCCGCCGCTCGGTCACGTGCCGGCGAGCATGTATGCTTGGGCCATCCGCAAGGACCGCCATGGTCCGCCGGATGAAGCCATGCAGATCGAGGTGCTGCCGACCTGGCCGCTCGATTCACACGAGGTGCTGGTGCTGGTGATGGCCGCCGGCGTCAACTACAACGGCGTCTGGGCGGCTCTTGGCAAGCCCATGTCCACGATCGATGTGCACAAAAATCCCTATCACATCGCCGGCTCCGACGCGTCCGGCATCGTCTGGGCGGTCGGCTCCAAGGTGAAGCGCTGGAAGGTCGGCGACGAGGTCGTGGTCCATTGCAATCAGGACGACGGCGACGACGAGGAATGTAACGGCGGCGATCCGATGTTCTCGCCGTCGCAGCGCATCTGGGGCTATGAGACGCCCGACGGCTCTTTCGCCCAGTTCGCGCGCGTGCAGGACCGGCAGCTGCTCGAGCGGCCAAAGCATCTCACCTGGGAAGAGGCGGCCTGCTACACGCTGACGCTCGCCACCTCCTACCGCATGCTGTTCGGCCACCGGCCGCACACCCTGAAGCCCGGCCACAATGTGCTGGTCTGGGGCGCCTCGGGCGGCCTAGGCTCCATGGCTGTGCAGCTGATTGCCACCACGGGCGCCAACGCCATCGGCGTCGTCTCCGACGACGACAAGCGCGACTTCGTCATGTCGCTCGGCGCCAAGGGCGTGATCAACCGCAACAACTTCAAATGCTGGGGGCAGATGCCCACCGTCGGCACGCCCGAATACGACGTTTGGCTGAAAGAGACGCGCAACTTCGGCAAGGCGATCTGGGAGATCACCGGCAAGGGCGTCAATGTCGACAGCGTGTTCGAGCATCCGGGCGAAGCGACCTTCCCGGTCTCCTGCTTCGTGGTGAAGCGCGGCGGCATGGTCGTGTTCTGCGCCGGCACGACCGGCTACAACCTCACCATGGACGCGCGCTACGTCTGGATGCATCAGAAGCGCATCCAGGGCTCGCATTTCGCGCATCTCCTGCAGGCAAGCCAGGCCAACAAGCTCGTCGTCGAGCGGCGCATCGATCCTTGCATGAGCGAGGTGTTCCCCTGGGAGCAGATCCCCAAGGCGCATATGCGCATGTGGAACAACCAGCACCGGCCGGGCAACATGGCCGTGCTGGTCAGCGCGCCGTGCACGGGACTTCGCACCTTCGAGGACGTGCTCGAGGCAAGCCGCCAGATGCATGGCGGCTAGGTCGGCCGGGGCTCACCCGCGCGGGCTTCACCCGTGCGAATTTCAGGTTTGACTTTGGCGCTTGCGCGCGGTTCTTTCCTCGCTGGATCCGAAACGCCACTGCATCTTGAGGGTGTCGACCGGTGACCGTCGCTAGCGAAAGCTTGGCCGACCTTGGGTCGAGCCGCGTGTCTCAGCTCATTCCACTCTTAGACTCCGTGGCCGAGGCCGCGACCACGCTGCGAGACCGTTCAATCGAGGCGGTTAGGGGCACAGGTCGCGCAAGGCGGCAAGATCGATGCCGACGCGCTCGAGCGCGAGCAGCGCGCGGCGCACGGGCTTGCCTGGATCGCGACCTACGCCGAGGCGCTCCGCCAGATCGCGAGCTACGCGCATCGCATGGACGAGGAGGGCCGCTTCGGCGAACTCGAGGGACTGCTCGCGCAAATCGGCGCGGCGGAATATGTCTCGCAGCTGTCCGGTGGCGTGGTGATGAGCCAGAACGAGATCGTGCGCATGCACGAGCTCGGCGTGGCGGAGGAGGATCAGGCGAGCTTCCTCACCCCGGAGGTTCGCGCCCTGATCGAAGGCACCACGCCCGCGACGCGTGCCCGTGCCATTGAGCTGATCCGTGGGGCACAAGGCACCGCGACCTTCGGCGATTCCGGCCTCGACGAGACGCTGCAGGCCATGCGCGAGGAGATGCGCCGCTTCTCGGAAGCCGAGGTCGTCCCGCATGCGCAGGAGTGGCATCTGAAGGACGACTATGTGCCGCTGCCTCTGATCGGCGAGATGGCCGCGCTCGGCGTGTTCGCGCTCACTTTGCCGGAAGGGTATGGCGGGCTCGGCCTCGGCAAGGACGCCATGTGCGTGGTCTCCGAGGAGCTCAGCCGCGGCTACATCGGCGTGGGCTCGCTCGGCACCCGGTCGGAGATCGCCGAAGAGCTGATCCTGAACGGCGGGACCGATGCCCAGAAGCAGGAATGGCTGCCCAAGATCGCCAGCGGCGAGATCCTGCCGACGGCGGTGTTCACCGAGCCCAATACGGGCTCCGACCTCGCCTCGCTGACCACGCGTGCTGTGCGTGACGGCGACGTCTACCGCATCACCGGGCAGAAGACCTGGATCACCCACGCCGCCCGCGCCGACCTGATGACTGTGCTCGCGCGCACCAATCCCAACGAGAAGGGCTATCGCGGCCTGTCCATGTTTCTGGCACCGAAGCCGCGTGGCACTGACGACAACCCGTTCCCGGCTGAAGGCATGAGCGGCGGCGAGATCGAGGTGCTCGGCTATCGCGGCATGAAGGAATACGACATCTCCTTCGACGGCTTCGCCGTGCCGGCCGCCAATCTCCTCGGCGGGGTCGAGGGCCAGGGCTTCAAGCAGCTGATGCAGACGTTCGAGGCCGCGCGTATCCAGACCGCAGCGCGTGCCATCGGCGTCGCCCAGTGCGCGCTCGATCTCGGCCTGCGCTACGGCACCGAGCGCATCCAGTTCGGCAAGCCGATCGTCAGCTTCCCGCGCGTGGCCGACAAGATCGTGATGATGGCGGCGGAGATTCTGCTCGCCCGCCAGCTCACTTATTTCGCTGCTCGGGAGAAGGACGCCGGGCGCCGCTGCGATCTCGAAGCCGGCATGGCCAAGCTGCTCGCCGCGCGTGTGGCCTGGGCCGCCGCCGACAACGCGCTGCAGATCCATGGCGGCAATGGCTTTGCGCTCGAGTATCCGGTGAGCCGCGTGCTGTGCGACGCCCGCATCCTCTCGATCTTCGAGGGCGCGGCCGAAATCCAGGCCCATGTTATCGCAAGGCGCCTATTGGAAGGCTGAGCGCGAGGTGAAGGGGCGTCGCTTTGCTCCACTCGCCTCCGAACGCCGCCATGCTATGGTCGCGCATCGAATTGACGCAAAAACAATTTGGAGTTGGAGGAAACGCATGAACCGGATGAAATTCGCCTTTGCGATGCTCGCGGCGCTCGTCATTGGAACGGGCTCGGCTTACGCGATCGAGGTCAAGAAGCACATCGCCGCTCCCGGCCAGCCGCCAAAGGTCTGGGCGATCGCCTCGGAGTTCTGCGCGATCAAGGACTGGCACCCGGTCGTTGTCGATTGCCAGGAAACCAAGGAGGGCGACGCAACCTTCCGCACCCTCACGCTTGAAGGACGGCGGCAAGATCAAGGAGAAGCTGCTCGAGTTCGACGACACGAGCTACAGCTACGAGATCATCGAGAGCCCACTGCCGGTCAAGAACTACAAGGCCAAGCTCTGGGTTGAGGAAGACGAAAGGAGCCCGGACCGCACGACGATCCATTGGGACGCGACCTTCGATGCCAATGGCGCGAGCGACGATGCCGCCGCGAAGACGATCGGCGACATTTTCTTTGCCGGCCTGAAGGGCATTAAGCAGAAGGCGCTGCCGCCTGAGGGGACCGCCGGGGGCGACTAGAAGAGCGGTTCGAGCCGTTAAGCCGCATCACATCGCCTTGCACAGCCCCGATCACGTCTGGGTTTCTATCGCCACGGCGCTTAACTTCGCCATCTGGTCTTCGACTGGCTGATGACAGAGCGGAGCGTTCTCATCACCGGCTGCTCCTCTGGCATCGGTCTCGCATCGGCGCGTGAGATGAAGGCGCGCGGGTGGCGCGTCTTTGCCACGGCGCGGAAGCCTGAAGACATTGCGCGGCTGAAGGAGCAGGAGGGGCTTGAGAGCCTCTATCTCGATTATGCCGAGCCTCAGTCGATCGCGGCGGCGGCCGAGCACGTGCTGGCGGCGACGGATGGACGTCTCACTGCGCTGTTCAACAATGGCGGCTACGGCCAGCCGGGCGCGGTTGAGGACCTCAAGCCGCATGTGCTCCGCGCCCAGTTCGAGGCAAATGTGTTCGGCTGGCACGATCTGACCTGCCGCGTCATCCCGGCGATGCGGACCAATGGTGGAGGGCGGATCGTGTTCTGCTCCTCCGTGCTCGGGCTTATGGCGGCGCCCTATCGCGGCGCCTATTGCGCCTCGAAATTCGCCATCGAGGCCCTGGCCGACACACTTCGTGTGGAATTGCAAGAAACCGGCATTAGGATCGTACTGATCGAGCCAGGCCCGATCGCCACCCGCTTCGTCGAGCATGCGATCGAGGCCTACCGCCGCAATGTCGATCTCGAAGGCTCGGCCCATCGCCACATTTATCGCGCCCGCATTGCCCGCATGGAGGAGGGCGGCAAGCAGACCTTCAAGCTTGGCCCTGAGGCCGTTGCCGCCAAGCTCGTTCATGCGCTCGAAAGCGCTCGCCCCAAGCCCCGTTATTACGTCACCTTTCCGACCTATGCCGTGGCATTGTTACGCCGCCTGCTGCCCATTCGTGGCCTCGACGCCATCGCCAGCCGCAACTAGACTTGGGGCTGCGGGCAACGCTTCCCGCATTGAAGCGTTGCTAGAAGGCCGACGACCAGCAGGGGAACGGTGATGCACGCGCTGACCGCCTATGCCATTCCGATCGCGCTCGCAGCGGTCGCCACCGTCCTTTTGCTTGGCCTGTGGAATATGATGCGAGGCGGCAGCCCCAACACCAGCCAGACATTGATGCGCTGGCGCGTGGCGCTGCAATTTATTGCGCTCTGCCTGGTCATGGCGGCGATCTACTTTTCCGGCAAATATTAGCAGCCGCCTGGCATGGTCTTCCCGGAAAACCGGTTTCCCCTTTTCCGGATCATGCTCTAGGCTACCGGTCCTATTGACGGAATGACCCGCGGGGCCTTAGCGGGTGGATGATGGTTGTTCTCAGCAAGATCTATACACGCACCGGCGACGACGGCACGACCGCCCTTGGCTCGGGCCGGCGGATCGCGAAATACGACCTTCGGGTCGAGGCCTATGGAACGCTCGATGAGGCCAATGCGGCAATCGGCCTTGCCCGGCTGCACACGCGGCAGTCGGATCCCGCGCTCGACGGTATGCTGGTGCGCATCCAAAATGATCTGTTCGATCTCGGCGCCGAGCTTTGCTTTCCCGACGAGACCAAGGATGCCCGCGGCCGCCTGGCGGTGACCGACGCGCAAGTTGAGCGGCTCGAGGGCGAGATCGACGAGCTGAACCGTGAGCTTCAGCCTTTGCGGTCCTTCGTGCTGCCGGGAGGCTCGCCTGCGGCGAGCTTTCTGCATCTCGCGCGCACCGTGTCGCGTCGCGCCGAGCGGCTCATGGTCGCGCTAGCCGCGAGGCCGAACGAGCCGGTCGGACCGGCTGCTCTGCGCTACATCAACCGGCTGTCCGATTTCCTGTTCGTCGCGAGCCGCTTTGCCAACGACAAGGGAAAGGACGATGTCCTTTGGGTCCGGGGTCAGAACCGATAGGTAAGGTGCGCGTGCCCCCGTGTTTATTCCCCTCCACGACACCAATCCGCTGAAAAGCATCGACTATCAGTATGTGACGGTAACGTTGATCGTCCTCAACGTCGCCATCTATGCGATCTTCCAGACCGGCTGGTTCATTCCGCTTGAAGACGAAAACACCGCGGCCTTCGCCGTGATCCCCGCCGAGCTCATGGGCCATGGCTTGGGCGATCAGTCGTTCGCTACGCCCTTTCTGGTGCCGGCGCGGCTCACCCTCATCACCTACATGTTCCTGCATGGCAGCTGGATCCATCTGCTCGGCAACATGCTGTTCCTCTGGGTGTTCGGCGACAATGTCGAAGACGCCATGGGCCATCTCCGCTTCCTCATGTTCTATCTGATGTGCGGAATCTTCGCGGCGGTGGTCCATTCGTGGATGATGCCGGATTCCGATTTGCCGCTGATCGGGGCGAGCGGCGCGGTGGCGGGCATCATTTCGGCTTACCTGATCCTCCATCCCAACGTGAAGATCTGGGTGCTCGCGCTCTGGCGCATCCCGATCAAGATCACGGCCTATTGGGCGCTCGGCTTCTGGATCCTTGCGCAGTTCGCCAACCTTCTGTTCGACAACGAAGAGAACGTCGCCTGGGGGGCCCATATCGGCGGGCTGGTGGCTGGTGCGGTGCTGATTTTATTTATGCGGCGGCGCGGTGTACCGCTCTTCGACCGCACGCGGAGCGGGGCCTGAAAGGCTCCCGAAACCCCTAGAAACCATTGACTTGGTAGGATGCCAGCGGTACCGTCCGGGCCATTTCGCACTTGCGAGATAGCGTGCTTGAATGCGTCGGGGGAGGCCAGGCACGTGCGCGAAAGCAGATCCGCATGAAAATACTCGTTCCTGTGAAGCGTGTGGTCGATTTCAACGTTAAGGTCCGCGTCAAGTCGGACGGCAGCGGGGTCGACCTTGCCAATGTCAAGATGGCGATGAATCCGTTCGACGAGATCGCCGTCGAGGAGGCCGTCCGCATCAAGGAGCGGGGCCAAGCTGACGAGATCGTCGCCGTCTCGATCGGGCCCGCGAAGTCGCAGGATACGCTCCGGACCGCGCTCGCCATGGGCGCCGACCGCGCGATTCTGGTGAAGACCGACGCTCTCGTGGAACCGCTCGGCGTCGCCAAGGTGCTGAAGCGCCTGATCGAGAACGAGGGTGCGGATCTCGTCATCATGGGTAAGCAGGCGATCGACGACGATTGCAATCAGTCGGGTCAGATGCTCGCGGGCCTGCTCGGCTGGCCGCAAGGGACCTTCGCCTCGAAGATCGAATTTACCGAGGACAAGATCAGAGTGGTGCGCGAGGTCGATGGCGGGCTCGAGACCCTGCTGCTGTCGCGCCCGGCGGTCATCACCACCGACCTTCGCCTCAACGAGCCGCGCTATGCGTCGCTTCCCAACATCATGAAGGCAAAGAAGAAGCCGATCGACGAGACCACGCCGGAGGCGCTCGGCGTCGACATCGCGCCGCGCCTTAAGGTGCTCGGCATCGCCGAGCCCAAAAACCGCGAGGCCGGCATCAGGGTGGATAGCGTCGCGAGCCTTATCGACAAATTGAAAAACGAGGCGGGGGTGCTGTAGATGGTGGTCCTGCTGCTCGCGGAGCACGACAATAAGAGCTTGGCGCCGGCAACCGCCAAGGCGCTCGCTGCAGCGGTAAAGTTCGGCGGCGAGGTCGATATTCTCGTCGCCGGTCAGGACGCCCAAGGCGTCGCCGAAGCGGCGGCCAAACTGGCGGGCGTGCGCAAGGTCCTTGTCGCCGACGCGCCCCAGCTGCAGCAGCGTCTGGCCGAAGAGGTCGCCAACCTGATCGTGCCGCTGATGCAGGGCTATGACGTGTTGCTCGCGCCAGCCACGACCATGGGCAAGAACGCGGCCCCGCGGGTGGCGGCGCTACTGGACGTCGCCCAAATCTCCGACATTCTCGAGGTGAAGGCGCCCGATACTTTCGTGCGCCCCGTTTATGCCGGCAATGCGCTCGAGACGGTGCAGACCAGTGACAAGAAAATTGTGGCGACCATTCGCACCACAGCGTTTGCCGCCGTGGGCGAGGGCGGAGCCGCCGCCATCGAGGCGATCGAGGCGCCTTCGCCGCTTGGGCTTTCAAGCTTCGAGGGCAGCGAGATCAGCGCCAGCGAAAGGCCCGAGCTCACCGCCGCGCGCGTCGTGGTCTCGGGCGGCCGCGGCATGCAGTCCGGCGATAATTTCAAGAGCCTGATCGAGCCTCTGGCCGATCGGTTGGGGGCGGCCGTGGGCGCGAGCCGCGCCGCCGTCGATGCGGGCTATATGCCGAACGATCACCAAGTCGGCCAGACGGGCAAGGTGGTGGCGCCAGAGCTGTACATCGCCGTCGGCATCTCCGGCGCCATCCAGCATCTCGCCGGCATGAAGGATTCCAAGGTGATCGTCGCGATCAACAAAGACGCCGAGGCCCCGATCTTCCAAATTGCCGATTATGGCCTGGTCGGCGATCTGTTCACGGTCCTGCCGGAGCTCGATGCCGAGCTCCAAAAGGCAGGGTATTGAGCCAGCGGGTAGATGAGGAATGACGATGGACGACATAGTTCAAGGTGCGCAACGCATCCTCGCCGACACAGCCTCGCGGCAGGAGACTGAAATGCCGCCCATTCGCAAGATCGGCATCGTCGGCACCGGCCAAATGGGCAATGGCATCGCCCATGTGATCGCCTTGGCAGGCTACGAGGTGATGCTGAACGACCTGTCGAAGGATAAGGTCGATAGAGCGCTGGAGATCATCGACAGGAATCTCACCCGCCAAGTCGCCTCCGGCAAGATCGCCGAGGAGGACCGGCGCCAGGCGCTGGCGCGCATCAGCTATGCCGAAACGTTTAAAGGGTTCGGCGATGTGGACCTCGTGATCGAGGCTGCCACCGAGGACGAGACGGTGAAGCGCAAGATTTTCGTGGCGCTTTGTCCCTTCCTCAAGCCGGGCGCGACCGTCGCCACCAACACCTCCTCGATCTCCATCACCAGGCTCGCCGCCTCGACCGATCGGCCGGAGCACTTCATCGGCCTGCATTTCATGAACCCGGTACCGGTCATGGAGCTGGTCGAGATGATCCGCGGCATCGCCACCGAGGATGCCACCTTCGTCCGCGCCAAGGAGTTCGTCGAGAGCCTCGGCAAGACCACCGCCGTGTCGGAGGACTTCCCGGCGTTCATGGTCAATCGCGTGCTACTGCCGATGATCAACGAGGCGGTCTACACGCTCTATGAGGGGGTCGGCTCGGTCGACGCCATCGACACGGCGATGCGGCTTGGCGCCCACCACCCCATGGGCCCGCTCCAGCTCGCCGATTTCATCGGGCTCGATACCTGCCTGTCGATCATGCAGGTGCTGTATGAGGGGCTCGCTGATTCGAAATACCGGCCCTGTCCGCTGCTCGTGAAATATGTCGAGGCCGGCTGGCTCGGGCGCAAGACGAAGCGTGGCTTCTACGACTATCGCGGCGAGAAGCCGATGCCGACCCGTTAGGGCGCCAGGCCTGCTAATGCCGCCGCGTCTCCACGCGCTCCCCTAGACGTCGGTGTCTCCGGGGAATGTCCCGTCAGGGTGCGGGCATTTCACCTGCTTCACAAACCAGCCAGGATGGTCGTGTTCCCAATTGCCGGTCTGGGTCAGCGACATGCGCGAGCAAACATACGGATTCGAAAAGTCTGGAAACTGCTGCGCCCCTACCACCGCCATCTGATCGTCCATCTGCACGAGTTCGTTACGGCAGGTCGCATCGTCGAGCTTGACGCCGCCGACGGGAAAGCCGTTCACGTCCAGAGGGCCCTGATTGGCGAGCGCGTGGCAAACCACGAACATCAGCGCGGTGGGTGTCATCGGTTTCTCCGTGTCGAGACGAGCGTCAGTCTAGCATTGATTGCAAAGGCGAGGGCGCGCCGCACATTGCTGGCCGCCGATCAGCGCGACGACGACATGCGCCAGCTGGCGGCGTACTATGCCGGGCTGCCAGCGCCGCGCACGCAGCCGTCCGCTGCGGGTCAAGCCTCGATCGGATTGGGCGAAAGCTTGCGCTCGAAGGCGCGCCAGAGCATGGCATTCCGCCTTGCGCGGCATGTCACGGCAATCCCGGCGCAACCTACCCGCTTCTCGCCGGTCAGCATGCAGCCTATTCGGCGGGACAGTTGCGTGCAGAGAACGGGGCATGGCCCTTCAACCGATGCCGCTGTCATCATGGCGCCGATCGCTGCACAACTTAGCGACGCCGAAATCGGTGCCGTCGCCGCCTATTTCGCGACCTTCCCGCCGGAGCCGCGCGAGGCGTATCTGCCCTAACGTGCGACCCGCGCTCGCGCACGGCGGTACCGCTTCCAGTCAGTGGATGTGGCGCGATCGTCGTCGAAAGCGATTCGCCGTTCAGCGAGCGAGTCTCGTAGTTTGCCCGCGACCGCCGCGAAAGTCACAGTAGGTAAGTTTCAGCTTGGCTAGCTGTGGCCAATGGGAGCCACGAACTTAATCCAGAACCGATCGCCCTCAGGTCCGTTTTCGGTGTCAAACTCGCGCTGGTATTTGACGGCGATGCCAGCCTTCGGGCTGAAATAATAGATTAGCTGTGGCCCGAGAGCGACCTTCTCCAAACGGAACCCGCCGGGGCCCACCGTGACGTCGTTGACTTCGTCATTCGTGAACTGAGTGACGTAGAAGCCTTGGACGCCGAAGAACAAGTTGGGCACCGACACGATTGGAGCCCAGTTGACGCCCCAGTCAATGTCGAACGTTGCACCCGACTGGTAATTGGTCGCCGGATTCTCGGCATTGAGTGTGAGGCCCGCCTCAGCCGAGATTTCGAGGGTTTTCTTCGGGAAATAGGTGAACGCGAATTCCTGGTGGAAGCTGAAGTAATTGTTAGTCGGATTGGCCAAATCGTGCTCGCTGAAAGGGCCAACCGGAATGATCGCGCTTGGACCGTACAACAGATGCAGCGTGGGCGTGTTGTAGGTCAGATAAAGTGGCGTGAGATACAGGAAGTTCAGACCGGTGGTGGAATCCTCAAGATGGACGCCGGGTACCGGCTCCTCCTCCACCTTGACATAGTTGCCGACGAGAATGACGCCGGTAGACATGTTGAGCGGGCCGAGCTTCGTCTCCCATGTATGGACGACGCGGGGAGCCTCGGCCAACACGGAGGCCTCGAAGCCCGGGACCAAGTCGTGGCCGTTTCCGTCCTTGAAGCTATCGGCGTGATAGTAGAGCGCGTAGTTAAAGTACGCGGTCTCTCCGGCAGCTGGCAGGATGGCCGGGATGATTGTTTGGACCCCAATTGGCCACTGCGGGTTGCCGTTTTCGACCGCCCGCGCGTGGCCAATCATGGCTGCGCACGCGACTAGCGAAAGCGCAAGGATGGCGCCATCACACGCACGACGCTTCCAAGCCGTCGTGGACCGATCTTTCGTTTCAGTGTTAGTAAGCGTTGCCCTTACCCCCCGCGGCAGGCTCCATCGCTATGGTATTCGGGTTCAGGAATTTCTCACAATATATTGGGTACTTTCGGGCACGATTTATTCAACGTGTGGCGCGCGCAGCACAGAGTGCTAACAATATGACGCTTAGGTCGAGCTAAGAGGGGAGCCAATCCCTCTTGACTTCCAAAATATAAGGACCTAAGTATTCGCAACAAAGCGAACGCGGCGGACTTCAGCCCATCTGGTTGGCCAAGAGCAGTGCGGACAGTGTCCACGTTGGTTGCGCGCAAGGATATCGCCTGTGATCTTCGACGCTCCTTGGCGCTGCGCTGGTGCCGATAATCTCGGGTCCAAACTCGCTCCAGGAGGCTGAAGGCCGGTAGTCCCATTCCGGGCATCGTCCATAAACTGGTCGATGGTTCCGCACCGCGCAAGGCGTGAGTGGGATAGCCATCGCGCGCTTAGTGGCGATTATGCGCGAATGTTGCGCGTGTTTCGCAACTTGGTGCGTCCAACTACGAACCGTTAGGACTTCCCATGTTTAGCTTGCCCAGAACACCAAACCGCGGGAATATGCAATTCATCAACGACCCTGGGGAGAATGCGGTCAGCATGATCGCCTGGCAAGATTGTTCACTAACAAAATTGCGGTTTTGCTTATCCAAATTTGCAATTGCAACGCTAGCGTTGTGGCCGGGCGTGCCCCAAGCGTTATCGGCCGAGATAACTGACGAGCTAGCCGAGCCGTTCGCCGCTAGCAAATGCCAGCTTTATCAATACGCGCTTGGACCAAAGAGCGACATAGACCGCCTCTATCCCGCTATTAAGACGCCATACATGTCTGACCAGGACTCTTCGATGGCGGTAGCCGCGAGCATACAACTTTATTTATGGGCATCATTGGATCGTGACCAGATCCACGCTTATCCCGTTACGGTTAGACCTAACGGGGAGGTCTACGACGTCAGCATCTGTTCGCCCGATCCAAGGGCTGCTCGCTACGAAAAGACCCAGACTTCCTGGCTTGAGAATGCAAAGTTGGGATTGCAGGCCATACCGGTTTGCCAAAATGACCCATCCTGCTGGGAACCAAATGCGTCCGGCGTGCAATGTTTAGGGCCGTGGCAGTTTTACCTTCCGCTAGGCCTGCCGATGATTTCGCAAAAGATGGTAATGTTGCTGCATTACCCACCCTATGTGTCCATGGAGCAGTCGGACTATCTCAACAACGCCACCCTCAACAGATGGCAGCGGCTCCTGCTGACCGTTGGCGTTCCCAGCAATGACGTGACCTTGTATACGACCATCGTAGATGTATTCCCGATTGCTGCGCCGGGATCTGGGGAAAGCCAATGTTTTACGCCAGACTCGGCAATGACGTTCTTTGGGGGTTACGTCCAGGCGATGCTGAATGCCCTGGTCATCCCGTCGGCACCAGAGCACACCATCCCAATCATCATCTTTGGAGCTGAAGCCAGAGGATATTGGAACAAGGCGTATACGCCAACTGAGCCAACTGACGTGCTCAAGGCGGGCAGCGTAAGCCTGGATGCCAAAGCGCCCGAAACAAAGACACCCTACATTGGCGCTAACCACCCGATCTTGGCCGCTTATCCAAACACTTGCCCATCGCAGCCGACCTCGGAGCCGGCCATTGTAAACTTGGCGAAAGTGGATCTTGTAACCATAGCGAAAGAAGATCTGACCACCGCTTGTTTCGCCAAAACGATGGCAACGACACCTGACGCTGATCCTGTTGCTGTTGCAGCTGACTGCAAGGACTCCTATTTTTCAGTTAAACCCGACATGGAACACGCCTCTCGGGTTTGCGTCACCGCCGTCATAGACCAAAGCAAACCCCAATGGACTAAATCATGCGCGAAAACGTGGTGTGATGCCCACAATAATGCACCATGCCCCTTCCTGATTACACGACAACTCCTTGCGGACCTTGACAACGGAAATCTGGCGGCTGAGCCTTTCACGGGATGGTTCAGGGTACTGCTGTGTGGGCCGGCACCCTTCATCAAAGGAAGATTTTGCCCTGCATCGGCGCTGGCGCGCCATTCACCGCCGCCGGTATCACCTACACCTCCACGCGATCGTGGGCGAGCCCTATGCCCCGGCGGCGTTGAGCAGCGCGAGGTGCTCGTCCTCGCACAGACCAACCGCCACCAGAGGACGTCCGACGCGTCGCTCGTGGGCTCAGTATTGCGACCCCGCCTTCACGCCGAAAAAAATGGTGGACGTTGCAACGAAGCCGCCAGCGGCGCAGGACTGCGCGTTCGCCAGTGAATATTGCCTGCAAGATTAGGGTAAATCCATGTTACAAGGCTAGTATCGCGCGCGAGAACGCTTTGTGCGCCGAAGACGGTGCGTATTCAGTCGCGACTTCTGACCAGGGGGCAGCAATGGCCGAGCACTCCCGTAGCGGGCCCACCAATGACTACCTGATTTCCCGTTCGACCGAGGTGGACGACGACTACAGCGTCTGGCGCATCGACATTGATGGCGACCCGCTGCTGTCTCTAGTGCACACAGGTGACAAATTCGACCGCAAGCATGACATGATCTCGATTGGCAACTACATCCTCGAGTGGGGACCGCTTTGGCGGCGAGATGAAAAAGACCATGGGCGGTTTTCGTTCCGCCTGTTCAAGTTCGACCCAACTCGCGATGATCCGCTGCATGCCGAGGTGGTGAAGGAGGGTTCCTGGGAAAAAGACTGGCTGTGGTCGGGCCGTGCCGATTTTGGCAACCCCGACGGCGCCGCCCATGACTACGAGAAGGGCGAGAAGCTGATGTTGGTCCCGTTGGGTACTTTCGTCTCTTTGGGTCATCCCAACCGTAGGCCGCGGCACTTTCAAACTCTTCCACTTCGATCCTGGCTCTGTTAGCGTCCTGTCCAAATCCTTCCTCACCTACGGCTCCTTCGACTCAATCAATTTCGGCCACGAATTGATCCCACTGGGCAACTATGTGCTCGATCGCCTGCCTGGTGGACAGGAGTATTGTTTGTACAGCGTCGACCCTATGGATGAGATAGCCCTGGCGCGCCCGCCCATCCGGGAAGGACGCTGGCTTACCATCGACGAGAACCACCAACTGGTGCCCATCGGCGAACACGTGCTCGATTGGGATACGAGGGCGGCAGCTACCGGCTGTGGCTTTTCAACCCGAAGAGTGACGATCCGTTGACGGGGCCAGTGCGGGTCGGCCCGATGCCCGAGGGTTTCAAGAGCAATATCTTGACTGGGGTCCACGGGTTGCGCCCGATCGACCCGGCGCGCAAGGACGTCCCGGGCACGATCGATTTCATGCGCACGAAAATCAAGCATGTCGTGTACTACATGATCGAGAATTGCTCGTTTGATGAAGTCTGCGGCTGGCTTTACGAGAGGGGCGAGGAAAGTGTCAACTTCGTAGGCCGCGGCGGCCCCTTCCAAGGCGCTGATCCCACGATGTTCAACTTCGACCTCGACGCGAAGAACGGCCCCGAGAAGGTATATCTGAAGAAGTGGCCCGGACACGTCCAGCGATGGCAAGGTGGAATTCCTGAAAACCGACCCGTATCACGATACGACGGACATGATCCGCCAGTACTTCTTCGACGGTAGCAAACACGATCGCAACGGCTACGCCAACCGCGTAACGCCATATATGGGCGGCTTCGTATGGAACAACGGCAACACCGATGTGATGTTGAGCTATACGCCCGAGCAGCTGCCAGTGGTTAACGGCCTGGCAAAGGCATTTGCCGTCTCCGATGAATGGTTTTGCTCAACGCCGGGGGCCACCGACGCCAACCGCGCGTTCGCACTCACCGGCTCGACGCTCCGCCAGCTCAATAACTTCATGAATGGTCCCATATACATCAACTGGCCGGATGCGCCGCACCGCGCGTCGATCTGGACGGTGCTTTGGGCCAACGGCTTCACCGACTGGAAAATCTACAACTCGATGTTGTGGCCTCACGACGCCCCAAGGTTCGTCCTCACCTATCAGCTGTTTTTGAGAGGTCAGATCGAGACGGTTGACGCCGAGGTATCTGCCCACCTCGCAGGTCGCGCCGATATGTCGAAATATATCGGAACCATCGATCAGTTTTTGGATGACGCCCAAAAGGGCAACCTACCAACCTTCAGCTTCCTGGAGCCGATCTGGATTAGGGGCGATAAGCCGGCTACCTCGTATCACCCTTCAGGGGAAGAGGGCAAGGCGCCTGGCGAGATTGCGCTCAACAAGATTTACGAAGCACTGAAAACAGGCCCGAACTGGAAAGAGACGCTGCTTATCATCACCTTCGATGAGCATGGCGGGGTATTCGACCATGTGCCGCCGCCTTACGCCGAGAATCCCTGGCCGAATGACGAGATCTGCGGCTTCCACTTCGACATTATGGGCCCACGCGTGCCCACCATACTCGTGTCACCGTGGATAAAGGAACAGACCGTGTTCCGCTCACCCACGCTGGTTGCCTACGACTCCACGTCGATTCTGGCGACGCTGCTGCATTGGTATGGCATTCCCAAGGGTCGCTGGAGCCTAGGAGGGCGCACGCACCATGCTCCGACCTTTGAAGGCGTGTTCCAGTGCCAATCGCCTAGGAGCGACAAACCGTCGTTCACGCCCTTCGACCCGCCCAAAAGCGCCTTTTTGCTGAAGGAGCCACAGAGGCTGACCGAAATGCACTGGCTGATGGTGCCGCGGCTGGTCGACTCCATAGTCGCCGGCAGAAAGAACGCCCACGACACCGCCAAGATTGCGGATGACATCCTCGCGCACGCGCCCGACGTGGACACGCTGACCAAACTGATCAGTGACCTGGCCAAGCAGATGGGCTGAAATCCGCCGCGGCAGACAGTCTAAAGGGATCAACGGTGCCGCCCTTCAATAACGAGCACGCTCTCCTGTTCGCCCGTTGCGGCGCGGACAATCTCGGCCAAGCGATCGACGTCCTTGACCAGGAGCGAGTGAGGTCTCGCGCTTGATGACGCCCATCCGCGAATGGCGGTTGAGCTCGCGGTGACGGTCTCGCGGTGCGTGCTACGCGGCTTGCGATCTCGACATGGCTGGACGCTGGGGCGACGCATGCGCGCTTGCCGTCTCTCGGTACCAGGCTCGCCAGTCGCAACAGTTCAGATCAGATCCGATCGTTGACCGCCGGTGTGCTGAATTCGTAGACGCGCGTCGTTAGAGCGCGATCTTCATGATCTTCATCATGAGCTGCGGCAGCTCTAAAGGCCTTGGGCGGCAAGGACGGACGAGATAGCTCGCCCGCGCTTCGACATTTGCGGATCAACCGCCCCGGTCAATAGCGCGATACTTGCCGAACACCTTTGCCCGGACCCATATCGCTGAAGCTCACCGCCTACTATCTCTTTGCCGGGCCCTAGGATTTGGCAGGAGCAGCTCCGCCCCATTCTTTTCCCTTCATTTAATTGATTGGGGAGTGGTGATCTTCACAGACAGAGGAGCGCCATGCAAAACTCTATTTCGAACTCACGCCCCCGAGGGAGTAGAAAGGCTTGTTCTGGTTACTTCGGGTATGGCTCAAACATGAATCTTGCATCGCTGCGCGCAAAGGGCGTCGATCCGCGCGCGTCTGAGCGCGCGGGCCTGCGTGGCTGGCGGCCACGTTTTAATGTGTGCCATTTCTTTCGGCACGAGGGCGGGGTCGGCAACATCGAGCTCACTAGCGACACATCGGACGTCGTCTGGGGCGTGGTTCATCTCTGCGAGAATGAGCACCTTTTACAACTCGACGCCGTCGAAGCGTACGGCCATGGCTACGATCGCGTGGAGGTATCGGTGCATACCGACCGCAGTGAAAGGCGCGCTATCGCCTATGTCGGCATGCCCTCCTTCCTTGATGAGGGGTGCCGGCCCACACAGCGGTACTTGAACATCCTCTTGAAAGGCGCGGCTGCCGCCGGAGTTGATCCTACCTACCTCGACGCCTTGCGCTGGCATCCCGTGCACCCGAAGCGGACCGTTCCGCCGTTTGTGGCACCGCCCGGAGAGTACCGCACCTTCACCGCCGCGACCCTGAGCCGGAACCCGCCGCTCACGGCGCTGGCCGGCTCCGTCTTCGACACGTCCGCAGCACGTTGGCAACGCAGCTTCCTCAAGGGTCTCTTCGGCGGTAAGGACATGACGCTCTTTCACCTCGGGCGGCTCGACGATACCGGTGCTGCCCTGACGCTCGACGACGTCAAGCACGACCGCATGACCCCATCACGACGGGAATACCTAAACGAGTACCTGCACGCGTATAATGCCGAATATGTCTATGCCGGGCATTACCTCTACGAGTAGCTGAGCGCTTACGCCGCAAGGCGCGAGAACGGCCGAGGCGACGTCAGTTGCGAGCGGGCAGCATTGTGGAGGCCACATTTAGTCGAAGTAGCCTGCGATTTCGACGATGGGAGGAGCGTCCATGGACGAGATGCCGCCCGCATTGCCGCACGGTCAGTTGGAAGAGGTCTTTCCGGACGTCTTTTCCATCACCGGCATGATGAAGACCGTGCTGATGAACGCCGATTGGCAATTCAACCGGAGCATGGTGGTGGTGCGTGAGGGCAACGCACTGACTTTGATTAATGCCCTTCGTCTCGACGACCCAAGTCTGGCTCAGCTCGAGGCGCTGGGCCGCGTTGCGAACGTGGTCAATATCGCTTCAATGCACGGCAGGGATATTGCCTTCTACAAGGCCCGCTATGGCGCGACGTTCTGGGCGCCTCCCAGACATACAGCATGAGCACGGCCTCACCCCGGACAAGGAGCTCACGCCTGGCGGCCAGATGCCCTTTGCCGGCTGTAGCCTGTTCGACTTCCGGACGACCAAGCGGCCCGAGGGCATCCTGCATATCGACCGCGCAGGCGGCATTCTAGTTTCGGGCGACTCCCTGCAGAACTGGCTAGCGCCGGACGAATTCTTTTCCGAGACTCGCGCAAGATGATGACGGAGATGGGCTTCTTCTGCTGTGCCGGCATCGGTCCGGTGTGGACGCAACTCAATGAGCCGAAGGTGCAAGACTTCATTCGTCTCCTCGAGTTGCCGTTTCAGCATGTGCTGCCCGGACACGGCTCGCCGCTTCGCGACACCGCCAAGGAAGCCTACACGGCGACGATCCGGCGCGCGTTTGGTGCAGGGATCTAGACGTTTTTCGACGAGTTTTCAGGAACTCGGAACCGGGCGGGGTTGGCGACCAGGCTATAAGACGCCTGAGCGAGACTTGATATCGGGTATCGACAGACTTGCGTCGCGGCGCGGATGCGGAAACAATGAGCCTGTCCCGGGGTCGATTAAGAAGCGGAAGAGCTCGCTCAGCGAAAATGCGGCTTGGCATATTAGCCACCTCGGCGGATGGACTGGCCATTACAAGGAGCCGAGTCCAAAAGTCATGCATGTTGGCCTGACCAGTTCCGTTGCCCAAGATAGGACCCCGTCGCTCGGGAGCCCCAGCATGCGGGCCTCCCACCGGGTGGCGCTCTCCGGGTACGAGATCGGCCCGCCGATCCAGCAATCGCGTTTACGGTCGGTCTATCGGGCGACGCGCCTCGCCGACGGCTTGCCGGTCGTCATCAAGACGCTCAACGCCGAATATCCTAGCAAGCAGGACGTGGCTGCGCTGCGCCGCGAATTCCGCATCCTACAGCTGCTGCAGCCCAGCGAGGGCGTCATCCGTGCGCACGCGCTCGAGGCACACGGCAACGGCAATGTCGCCCTTGTGCTCGAGCCGTTCGGCCGCTCCTTGGCGGATCATATCCCGGCGCAAAGCGATCGAGTCTTTTCACTGGAGCGCTTCTTTGCCATCGCGATTGCCGTCGCCGAGACGATCGGCCGAGTGCACGAGCTGGACATGGTGCATAAGAGCATCGAGCCGCGCAGTATCCTGATCGACGACTTGGATGGCGTCCGGCTGATCGACTTCAGCATTTCGTCGGAGCTCTCGCACGAGCGCCCGAACTACGCCTGGTCCAAGCGGCTTGAAGGCCCGCTGCCTTACATCTCGCCCGAGCAGACTGGTCGCATGAACCGGGATCTCGACTACCGCTCGGACTTCTACTCGCTTGGCGTCACGCTCTTCGAGATGCTCACGGGCGAGCTACCCTTCCAAGCTGATACGCCCCTCGAGTGGGTTCACAGCCATATCAGCAAGTTGCCTCCATCCCCGAGCGAGATCGACTCCTCAATCCCGGAGGCTGTCTCGGCGATAGTCCTGAAGCTGATGGCCAAGAATGCCGAAGACCGCTACCAGAGCAGCTACGGCCTCGTCGCGGACCTCAGCCGTTGCCAGCGCGAGCAGACCCAGACGGGTGGCGTAGGGAGGTTCGCTGTTGGCCACCTGGATGTTTCCCGCAAGTTTTCCCTCCCGCAAAGGCTCTACGGCCGCGAGCCGGAGCTGGCAGCGCTGACGGCCTTGTTTGATCGGGTGGTCCAGGGGGGTACGGAGCTTTGCATGGTCACGGGCTATGCCGGCGTCGGCAAGTCGGTTTTAGTCAATGAGATCAGTAAGCCGCTCGTTTGCCAGAAGGGGTACCTGATCCAGGGCAAGTTCGACCAGTTCAAACGCAGCACACCCTATTCGGCTGTGGCGGTGGCATTCAGCAGCCTCATCCCACAATTGCTGGCCGAACCCGACGAACGACGACAGACCTTGCGCCAAAGGCTATTGGCAGCTGTGGCCCCGAACGGGCAACTGCTCATAGACCTAGTGCCGGAACTTGAGGTGATCATCGGCCCCCAGCCGGCTGTGCCGGAGTTGCCCCGAACCGAGGCGCAGAACCGTTTCCACATCACATTTCTTAACTTCGTCAAGGTCATTGCCAGTGAGCACCCCTTGGTGATTTTTCTCGACGACCTGCAGTTCAGCCACGCGTCTACCCTAAACCTGATCCGCTGGCTGGCGACGGCGCGCGAGCTGTCGCACCTACTCGTGATCGGAGCCTACCGCAGCAACGAGGTCGACGTCGGTCACCCCCTTCGCCTGGCGTTGAACGACATCGAGCAAAGCCGGTCGATCCACGAGCTTCCGCTTCGTCCACTGGACCTCGCCTCGACCGAGCAGTTCGTCGCCGATGCGCTCCATGCCGATCGCGCTGATTGCCTGCCCCTCGCCGAGTTGTTGCATCACAAAACGCAGGGGAACCCGTTATTCCTCACCGAGATGCTCAAAACACTCGAGCAGTCGCGGGCAATTGCGTTCGCGCCCGAGACCGGCCGCTGGTGTTGGGACATGGACGTGGTTCGGCGCAGTGGGCTCGCCAGCAACGTCATCGAGTTCTTGGTCGCGAATTCTGCGCAAGCTCGAGCTGTCGACGCAGCAGGTGCTGCAATTGGCTGCGTGTATCGGGAATACCTTCGATCTGCGCACCTTGTCGAACATCAGCGAGCGATCAATGGACCAGACGGGCGAGGATCTGCTTCCGGCGCTTCAGCGGCAAATCGTCATCCCGCTGCAAGAGGACTATAAGCTCGTCGGCAGTGCGGCTGGTGCTGGTGGCGACGCCGCACAGGCAAACGGGGTGGGCTTGAACCCGGTCTATCGATTTCAGCATGACCGTGTTCAGCAGGCGGCTTACGCGCTCATCGATCCCGATCGCAAGCAGACTTTTCACCTCTCGATCGGGCGGCTGATCCAGCGACACGCCGATAGCCAGGAGCGGGATCAGCGATTGATCGAGATCGTTGGCCACCTGAACGATGGCCGTCGGCTCATCGACAATCCGGCTGAGCGCAATGAACTTGCGCGCTTGAATTTGACCGCCGGCATTCGGGCTCAGCGTTCATCGGCTTATGAATTAGCGCTGGGGTACCTGCGGATCGGTCAGGAACTGCTGCCGGTGGACGCATGGAACAGCGACTACGACCTCACGATGCGGCTAGCGATGGAATACCAACAATGCGCCTACCTGACGGCGCGCTATGAAGAGGCCGAGTCGTGGATCGAACAGATGCTCTCGCGTGCCAGGACAAGCTTGGAGAAAGCTGAGATCCTGTCGATGCGCACTCGTCAGTACGCCACCACCGGCAAGATGGCCGAATGAATTCGGGCCGCAATCATGGGCTTGTCGCTGCTCGGCATGCGCATCACTGAGAACCCCGAGCGCAGGGAAATCCGTCGGGAGATCGCAGCAGTCAAGCGCAATTTGGCGGGAAGACAAATCGCTGACTTGATCTCCGCGCCAACGCTGTCGAATCCGCACCAGATATTGGCTCTCCGATTGCTGATGGAGATCTTTGCCGCGGCCTTCCTCTCTGGGAGCGGCAATCTCTTTCCGTTGCTGGTGTTGAAATCGGTCAATATTTCGCTGTGCAACGGTAACAGCCCGGAGTCGGCCTTTTCCTACGCGGCCTACGGAATGTTGCTCTGCGGCGAGCTCGATGATCCCGCCCTCGGCTACGAGTTCGGCAAACTCGCCGTGGCGATGAATGACCGGTTGGATGACATCGCACTCAAATCCCGCGTGATTTACCTATACGCGATGTTCATTCACCATTGGAGCGACCACTGGTCGAGCATGACGCCCTGGTTTCGCAAGGGCATTGAGTATGGCTACCAGTCGGGGGACTTGCTCTACCTCGCGTACAGCGCGCAGGACTGCATCATCTGGGACCCAAAGTTGGACCTGGAGACGGCAGCGCAGGAGCACGCCAACTACCTGAAAATCGTCCGAGATTGTAAATACCGGGACTTGCTGAATTTAGGCACGCTCTTCTTGCAGATGCAGCGCAATTTCCTAGGCTTGACCGATGACCGCTGCTCGTTGAACGACGCAACCTTTGACGAACAGAGTTGCCTCGATGGGATGCGCCAGCGCAGGTTCATGACCGGCATAGCCAACTACCACATCTACAAGACGGAGATCTGTTTCTTCTACGGCGCCTATGCCGAAGCGCTCAAACACGTGCGGGCACAAGATCGCCTCATAGCGTCGTCGATGTCCTTGCCGCAACTCGTGCGCTTTTACATCGTGGCCTTCCTGACGCTGGCGGCATGTCTGCCCAGTATGGACCTCCCCGAACAGGTTGAAACGCGCAAGCGGATGCGTGCCGACTTGAAGCGCATGACTCACTGGGCGAAACACTGCCCTGTGAACTTCCTACATCTACAGCTGCTCATGCAGGCTGAGCTGGCGCGCCTCGACGGTCGCGTCGAGCCGGCCATGCGCCTGTATGAGCAAGCGATCGATGCTGCGCACACAAGCGAGTTCCGTCGCGACGAGGCGATGGCCAACGAGATGGCAGCGCGGCATCTTCTCGCCGCTGGCCGCCGCAAGGCGGCCGAGGGGTATTTGCACGCGGCCTGGCATCTCTATGATCGCTGGGGCGCCCGGCGCAAGGTCGAGCAACTCGAGGATGAGTTTCCGCAGCTGCTGCGGCAGTCGATGGCCCGTTCGAGCAGTAGTCTAGGGCGAACCGAGCTGTACTCGACGACCTCGGCGACGGCGGCCCTTGAGGCGTCTCTCGATATGGCCTCGGTGATGAAGGCATCACAGGCGATCTCGAGCGAGATCGTCCTTGAGCAGTTGTGGTCAACCACCATGCGAATCATGCTTGAGAACGCGGGCGGTCAGCGTGGCTGCTTCGTCCTCCGTAAGGAGGGGCAGCTCGTCGTCGAGGGCCAAAGCGAGGTCGGCTGCGAGGTATCTTCTTGGGCGCGATCGATCACTGTCGACAGCCCCGACAGTGCGCTCGCGCTACCCGTCTCGATCATCTACCACGTATTGCACACGAACAGTCCGGTCGTGCTGCATGAGCCGGCCCGAGCCGGGCCCTTTGCCAAGGATGCCTATCTGCTTTCACGCAAGCCCCAGTCCGTGCTCTGCATTCCGCTGGTGCGCCAGGGTAAATTCGAGGGCGCCATTTACATGGAGAACAGCCTCGCGGCGGGCGCCTTCACCGAGGACCGCATCGAGGTCATCAAGCTGCTCGCGTCGCAGGTTTCGATCTCCATCGAGAACGCCAAGCTCTACCAGGACCAGCTGCACCTGATCGAAGCACAGGGCCGTTTCGTACCGCGCCAGTTCCTGGAGACCCTCGATCGCAACGACATCGCGCACGTCGACCTGGGCGAGCACGTCGCCAAGACGATGAGTGTGATGTTCGCAGACCTGCGCGGCTTCACCCCCCTGGCCGAACGCCTTGAGCCACGCACCGTCATCGAGCTGCTCAATCGCTATTTCGCTAGCATGGAACTGCCGATATTACAGGCTGGCGGCTTCGTTCACTCATTCGCAGGTGATGAAATCAAAGTGCTGTTTGATGCCTCGGCCGATAAGGCCGTGCATGCCGGAATTGCCATGTGGCGCTCCTTAGAAGCATTGAACAGTCGCTCCGCCGCCTTGGGCCAGCCAGAGCTGCTTATGGGGCTCGGAGTTAGCACCGGGCCAGTGGTGCTCGGCATTGTTGGAGGCCCCAATCGCATCCAATGCTCGGTCATCGGGGACACCGTCAACCTGGCTTCACGCCTCGAGCAATTAA
This sequence comes from uncultured Alphaproteobacteria bacterium, assembly GCA_963804705.1. GTDB lineage: Bacteria > Pseudomonadota > Alphaproteobacteria > Rhizobiales > Methyloligellaceae > Methyloceanibacter. Next base: position 207,151 of record CAWDRM010000015.1, on the reverse strand, counting down.
CCAAAGCCTATCGCGTGCGTTTCCTCATAGACGGACATACATTTCAAAGCCTGACGCAAGCTCACGACTTCTTGATCCGCAGGGTCGACCGCGTCGCAGTCAAAGGCAAGAACGCAGCCGTCGATGTCTATGAGGTGATCGACGCCGAGTCCTCCGAGCGACGCGCGGTCAAGCTTGCGACGTGCCCGCTGCTCCATTCGGCGATGGAGAGGTATTTTGCCCGTGAGTTTGAGGCCGCCCTGGCATTGTTCGGGCAAGTGTGCGCCGAGGACCCCGAGGATGCCGTCCCGGCGCTGTTCGTCAAGCGCTGCTCGCATTATCTTGAGGCACCGCCGCCCGAGGACTGGCAGGGCTTCGAGAAGCTGATTAGTAAGTAGGCCGTCTTGCATAGAACCATCGGAACCTATGTTCTATGCGCGGACGAGACCGCTCGCCGTGGCGGCATGGCCGGAACATCACGACGTACCGAATTGCGACTGCGTTTTCGGAATGTCGGCCTTGCGGTTCCTAGGCTATTGTTTTCGGAATTGAAGTGCATCCTCGGGGCGGCGCATGGCTCGGGCCCAAATCACGAAGAATCAGTACTCTCTCGGGCGGATCGCCATCTTCGCCGGACTCCCGCAGGATCGTCTGCAACGGATCGAACGACGCTGTTCCTGGCGGCGCTACGAGCCGGCGGAGTCCATCGTCGATTACCTCGATGTTTCCGATGACGTGTTCTTCATCGCGCTAGGGGAGGTTCGCGTCACCATCTATTCGTCTGCCGGCAAAGCCGTGAGCTTTCGCGAGTTGGGGGTCGGCGCCGTGTTCGGCGAGTACCCTGCCATTGACGGCGGACCCCGGTCGGCGAGCGTCGAGGCGCGAACCAGTTGCCTCATCGCCTCCATGACGGGAGCCTCATTCCGGGAATTATTGCAAGCTGAGCCGGGTGTGGCGCATGCGCTGCTGCCGCGCCTCGTGAAGACGATTCGGGTACTCACGACACGCGTGTACGAATTCAGCACGCTCGCCGTTAACAATCGCATTCAGGCTGAATTGTTGCGCCTAGCCAGCTTGGCGCCAAGGGAGGGCAAGAGCGCTCGCATTGTCCCGGCGCCCACGCATGTCGAGATCGCGAGCCGCATCAGTACCCACCGGGAAGCAGTCACCCGCGAACTCAATCGCCTATCGAAGATCGGCGTAATCGACCGGCGGGGCGGCACGTTGCTGGTAAAGGATTTCGACCGCCTCGCTGCGATGGTTCACGACGCAACCGGCGAGTAGGTCCCCGGTGCACCCTCGGAACCGTCGTTAACCACGCGGGAATCCGGCGAGCCGTGGCTCATGTTCGGCTATCGCAAGCGGGCGCGGGGAAGCGGCCGAAAAAGGAGTTCAGCTCGCGCCAGACCTCGAACGGGTGCACCTCGTTTTCGGCTTTACCGCGCTCACGGAATTCCGCACCAAAATAGCGCGTGAGGAATTTGAGCAGGCTATCGATCTCAACTCGGCGGACCCGCTCGCCCGCTTCGGTCTGGGACTTGCGATCATCCGCGACGGCGCGCTGGCAGAGGGTCGCCGTTATCTGGAAATGGCAGTTGGCTTCAATTCCAGCAACTCGCTGCTCCGTTCATCCGTCTTTCAGATCCTCGGATGGAAAAGACAGCGCGAGGGTCGAGCAAATCGACCTTTGCAGGCTATTTGCCGAGGCCCTTGCCGTCTTTCAGCGCAAAGAGTGGCTACGCGCGGCGAGTCTGTTCGAGGCGATCAACAAGAGCTTCGCCGATGACGGCCCCAGTCGGTTCTATCGGGCCTGCAGCCTAAAATATGCGGCTGCGACCTCGGCGTATGACGGGCCTGTCGTCATTCATAAGGATGAGAAGTGACGGGGGCCGACATGTTGCGGCGACCCCCACACCACACTGCCGGATCCTCTGGAGTCTGGCGGCTTCCGGACGAATTCTGAGGTGTGGCAAATGCCACAGCGCGAAACCAGGCGGCGCCGCATGCTCCTCATACGCTTCGAGCTCAGGATGGACTTGAGCAGCGACATTTGGAGGACCCGCTATGATGCGCTTTTCGACACCCCAAGACAGAAGCTTTCCCTACGTGCTCGTGTGCAGCACGCTTGGAACCATCGTCAGCCTCGCGGCGGTCTGGATCATGACCTCGGCCGCATTCGCGCCGGTGACTGGAGCCTAGGCAGGGCCGCAGAGCAGGAGAGGATGTTCGCCATGACCAATTTTCAGAAAAACCGCTTACCGCATGCGCTGGTAAGCAGCACCGTGGGAGCCACCCTCATGAGCATTGCGGCAGCCTGGCTCGCGACCTCGCTCACTTTCGCGCCGGTGGCAAAACCCGACACGCCAAGCGGTGATGCATCGAAATCGCACACATCGTCATCCCGCCATCTCTATCAATTGTCGCCGATTCCCCCTGGCGCCGATTGGACCTCATAGGCCGTCGATCCACCCCTGACCACGTCCTAACGAGCCCGCCCCGTCTCGGCGGGCTCTTTTGTTTTTGTTTGAGCTCGACGGCCACTGCCTCGCGAAGCGAACCGGGCCCTCGAACTCTTCTGTGGCAAATGCCACAGCGCTCGTCCGGGCGGCGGTCCACGATCCTTATCCTGCATCGGCTCGAGATCGTCTTGAGCAGCAGAACTCACAGGACGTTCGCCATGACCCGCTCAACCACAGATCAGACGCTTCCCTTTCTGACGGCTCCAATCGGCCGACAACGGCACCACGAACTGACTATTCCCCAGTTCCTCATCGTCAACGTCGGTCTGGGCGCTGGGATAGGCGTTCTTGTTGCCACCCTCATGCTGCTTACCGACACGTTCGGAATTTTTACCCTCATCAGCGCGGGGTCTGCTCCAATCCTGACAGCGCTCAAGTTCATCGTGGGGGGCGTCATGATTTTTACACCGCTAGTGTTTGCGGTGGCCGTCGGTCTCGTTGCCCGCTCGAAATAACCCTAGAGCATGAGCCAAGCTGTCGGACCCTTTTGTAAATCATGCGTCAGGACGGAGGTTTGGAGCGAAATCGCGGATTACCATACGCGACGATTTCGCTTCTGTTTGCGAAGTCGCAGGGTCGGCACTCAGGCGTCGCCTATCGACTCTTCTGGTCACAGCCAAGTTCGCCCTGTCACATCAATTGGCGATCCCTTGCGCGTTGATCGAGCGTACGTCCTCTCAGCCGCAATCCTGGGATCGCCATCAACGTTAGATAATGGGCTGCGCTGTATGACGGATCTCTGGAGTTGCCGAACGGTTGCCGGCGCTCGCTGGTTGCCGCGCTCCCGCACTGGCCGCCGAGCCGGTGACAGGCTGTGCCAGGCGAATTCTTCGCCACCAGACAAACTCTTCGCCAGATGAATTCTTCAATATGGCAAATGCCACAGCGCGAGTCTGTGCCGGCCATCCATGCTCTCACATTGCAGAGTGTTAGAGATGGTTTTTAGCAGCGGAACTTAAAGAGGCGGCATTCGCTCCGATCGATTGAGCATTTTTTCGGAAGGGCGCACAGCCAAGCGCACGCCAATTTCGAGCGCCGGAGCGGCACGCTACTGGTCAAGGATGTCGATCGCCTGGCTGAGTTGGTTCACGATGCAACTGGCGAGTAGCTTGGGGTGCCTGGTTTCATGGGAGCAGTCTCACTGGCGCCCGCTCCCTTCGTCCTGGTCACCGCGACTTTCCCAACTCATGGCAGGCTGGCCTCGCGCGGCTCACACGGAAGCGTAGCGAAATAAGCAGAGACGGCATCGATCTGCTGCTCGCTCAGCCGCTGGGCGATGGGCGCCATAATGGCAGCGTTTTCAGTTTCTGGGCCAATTCGCATCTTCCAAAGCCGCAAATGCCCCGCCATGTAGGCTGCGTGCTGACCGTCGAGACGCGGATAGGTCGCGCTGGGATTGGCGTGACACGTCACGCAAGGCGGGACGCCAATGTCTGGCGCACCTTCGAGCGCCAGCTTTCGCCCGCTCTCGATGAGCACTGTATTCTTGATTTTCGGTTCTTCCTGCGGCCGCGTGAGACCGGCATAATAATCCGCCAGGCGACGCATATCCTCGGGCTGCAGATCCGCCGCCAAGGGCTGCATGATGCCGCTCCGCCGCTTGCCCGCGGCATAGGCCTGCAGGGCGGACATCAGGTAGTCCGCAGGCTGACCATGTAGCACCGGCACGAGATCGCTCATCGGCAGCTCGCCCTCGGCCCCATGGCAGCGTGCGCAAGCGCCGATCGCCTCGGGGTGGGATTCCGAAATCGCCAGTTCGCTTCCGCTGTGCTGAGACACACGAATACCGCCGAGCGCCAAGTCGCGATAGCTTCGCGCATCGAGCATGGGCAGGCGCTTCAGAAACGCCACAACCGCCCAGATCTCGTCTTCGCGCTCGGGCGCGACCCAGCCTGGCATGCCGGTGTATTTGAGGCCGTGCTCGACAATCCAGAAGAGCTCACGTTCCTTCCAGGGCCGCATCGATGCCGACAGGTCGGGTGGCGACGGCAGCATGTCCCGGGCAATCGGGTTGACTGATATACCGGGCGCGCCATGACAGTAGGCGCAGCCCCTGTGGAAGTATGCGGCGCCAAGCCGAATGAGATCGGGATTGTCGAGCGGCGGCGTTTCGACGGCTGTTGCGCGCTTCGCGACCGAATTGCGCAGGCCGAACTCGAGAAACCACTGGACGATTGCCCAGTGGCCGCGACTAGCGGCGACGTCGTACATGCCCGACCAGGCGACGACGATTACAGCCACGACAACTGCCGCCGTCGCCGCTAGCACCGCCCCGATAATTCTTGCAGCCTGGCTCCGCACATACGGTAACGAACGGCCTGGGTCAGCGGGTGGAGTCTTGTCCGTACTGGAGTGGGTCATAGCGAACATCCCCTCCTGCTCTGCGGCCGTGCCTAGGCTCCAACTACCGGCGCGAATGAGGCCGCGGTCATTATCCAGACCGCCGCGAGGCTGATGATTGTTCCGAGCGTGCTGCACACGAGCACATAGGGAAAGCTTCTGTCTTGGGGAGTCGAAAAGCGCGTCATAGCGGGTCCTCCAATGTCGCTGCTCAAGACCATCTTGAGCTCGAAGCGTAAGAGGAGGATGCCGCAGCGCCTGGATTCACGCTGTGGCTTTTGCCACACCACAGAATAAGTCTGGGACGCGACCCACGGCCGGTTTGAGATCCTGCCAAAATGCGAATGTCCGCTACTGACCGGTTAGCGGATATTCCGGCAAAGGTTGAGCAAGATCTTGAATCCGAAAAATTGCGGGAAAGAAGCGTGCGAGCGAGCCGAAGTGCCTTGCGGGACAAACACATGGATTCTGGAACGCCTTCCTAGCCCATTAGGACGCGGCCACATCTTGCCGAGACAGGTAAGTGCTTGCGCCGGCGACCCCTAGGGCGCTGCCGCCGGAGCGGCACTTGAGAAGGTCATGTGCAAATAGCCCAGATGCACAAGCGCGCCGAAGACGACCGCAAACAGCACGGTATCTACTAACGCGTTCACGAACCGGTTGTTGAATTCGATAAAACTTCCCGCCGCATTGAGTACAAAAACGATGGCTGCGGCGATCAAGACTGGTTCTAGCCCACTCATAGTATCCCCCTTTCTAGTTCCCGATTTGGGGCAGCCCCTGGCGAACGAAATAGAACTGCCGAGTCAAATGAACAGTTGAAGACCGACTGCTCTGCGGTGCCTCCTCAAGGATGCTTTTCATTTTTCGCTGCGCGCATCCCCTCAGCAAGCGATTCGTGCTCACACATATAGGCCCCGGCTTTCGTGTTGCCGTAATTGTAGTTTCCCCGGAAGTGGTAGACGTTCGACCGGGTATTTGCCCAGACGACCGTGTCGGCGGGGCAATGCGCCCACGCCAGCGTTTCCGTCGAATATTGGTTAGCCCCCGCTTGTCCTTCACCGGGACATTTGTACCCATTGGACAAGCTGGGCCGACATCCCCGCTCAGGCGTCGAAGCCGTCTTTCTAGGGGGAGCGGAGCCTTGGTCCTCCCTGCTTTTCTGCGAAGGCTGAGAAGTGCCGGGGCATGTCCAGAGGTTGGATAGGCTGGGGCGACAAGCGCGACCTGATGGGCTGGCCGTCTTTGTGGTCTTCGTCGTGGGCTTCGTCGCAGGCGCGGACGTGTCAGGACAGTGATAGAAGTTGGATAGGCTCGGACGGCAAGCACGTTCGGCGGCGCCTGCAGGGGATGTGGCAAACGCCAATATCGCAAAAAGAGCGAGAGCAATCGGCGTTTTCATTGTCTGTCTCCAATGTTTTCAGGTAGCCTGCCTGGAAGCGGTGTGTGCGCGGGCCCCGCGTCGCTCGGGGCGGTGAGCCTGCGAGTGTGCAATGCCCGGCACCCAATTATGATAGCGCGCCAGGACTGACAATATCGAGGAGAAATGCATCTTGGCATCATATGTCACCTTTACGTTCAGTCGAGCGACCAAACGGTTGATTTCAACAACCGGGGTGCGCGTCGTGCCTGACGAGCAGCGATTTTCTGTATGCCTAAGTAGTTTATCGCAGGCCCTAGGCGCCAGCGATCAGGGCTAGCCTCTAGCACTGATTTGCTAGCAACCATTCCGGGGGGCGTCGGCTTGGGCCGACGCCCCCTTCCGTCACCTACACTCCTTCGAGCACGTTACCCGCAAGGAGTACCAGGTAGCCGATGAGCAGGATCACGAAACCGCTGTGGACATAAGGGATCGTGACATCGGCGTAGTGAATGATCACGGCGATGACGGCGACCGCGACAGAGATATAGAAGGTCACGTGTTTAGGTGGTGTGAGCCGAAGCATTTTGATGTTCCCCCTTCAAAGCCCGTAAGTGGGCGGTGGCGATTTTAGCCTATGCCGCTTCTTGTCGGGGCTTTTCGTTGGCCGCGAAGGTTGGGTGTCGACGCCCGCACCGGAGGCGGGCTTATCGACGTCCGGCAATCGCGTGGTAGCCCCAGAGCACGACGACGGCGCCCACGACAGCGACGAACATGCTGTAGAGATTGAAGCCCGTGATGCCCGTTGCGCCGATGGCTGAAAACAGAAACCCACCGACCACGGCGCCGACGATACCGAGCACGATGTCGAGCAGAAAGCCCTGCCCGGTGCGATTGACGATCTTACTGCCGATGAAGCCAGCAATCAGCCCCAATAGAATCCAGCCTAGAACCGACATTTGTGAATTCCTCGTGATTTGCCCGCTTGAGACTAGCCGATCAGGCGCACTATCTCCTGATGTGTCGGGAGCCGCCCCTCAGGCGTGAGCTGGTCGACTGCCTTGGGAAGCACTTGGGACAGAATCTGCACGATCTGATCCTTGGAGAGGCCGGTGCGCTGGGAGAGGGTGTCGATAACGTCTGGACCAAGTGCATTCGAAATCTGGCCGGGTGCGACAGGCTTGTTCACCCCGGTCTTGATCCAGGAATCAATCGCGTCGCCGAAACCAGTCTGCTGGAACTGTTTGAGCAAGCCCCCAAGGCCGCCAAGGATGTCACCTGGAGAGGCGTCCGGTATCGAGGGGGGTGATGTGGGGGCGGTGTTAGGGGGGGTCGCATCGGGAGCCTCCTTTGATCCTCCGCTCAGATAGCACGAAGCGAGCAGCGCCAGGAGCGCAATCATAAGGGGCTTTGTAAGGTTTCCGCCCGGGACGGCGGAGTTGGAATCAGAGCCGAAGACGTTGTCGAGCGATCCCGTGACCTCCTACTGAACGAATGAAGATTGGTTGGAACTCGGAGTCTCGAAGTGAGGGGAGTCTGTGCGTTCCTTAAGCGAAGGCCGCGAACAAGTCTTTGATCCAAGTCAAGCTGCGTCAGGGGCGTCAAACTAGCCCGGGCTTGGCATGATCAATCTCAATCTCTCCCGCGCTATCGAAGCAGTTAGAGTGGAATGCTGACGCTTGCGCTCAATAGCGACACCCCACTCGCCTCGGTGTGGGATGAGATCAAGCTTCACTCGCATCGGCTTAAGCTCGGCCTAGTTGCGCCACACGGGGAGCATTGCCATCAGGCTCGTCGACGACGATCAATAAATCCCCAAACTAACAGAATCAGCACGGCCCCCACGATAGCTCCGATGAGACCGGCACCCTGGTCCGGGCCATACCAGCCAATCGCCTGTCCGAGGTACGTCGCGACGAATGCACCGACAATGCCGAGGATCGTGGTGAGTATGAAGCCTTGGGGCTCGTTGTCGCCCGGCGTGATAAGTTTGGCGATGATGCCCGCCACCAAGCCGATGAGGATGATCCAGAACGTGCATGTTCTCAGCTCCCCGGGGAAAGATGTTGCGCAACCTAAGCCAAGTGAGCCTATAGGCGGCGCTTGCTCCCGTCGAGGCCCGCGTTGACGATGAGGGTCCTCGGGACTCTCCCGGCAGCCTAATACTCTAACACGCAAGGCAGGCCCCGTTTCGATGGAAGGCCACAACTATTTGGCTACTGACCCTAAGCGGGACGCCTAGCTAAAGAATGCTCATGGCACACCGCGTGCGACGGAGCTCAGGCACACCGGACCGTAAGCGCTACGCAGCTCTTCCGTTGTGCACTGCAATAACTCTTACTGAGGTATTGTGCAGCGCACCATGGCGCCATATATATCTTAAGTATGCAACATTCCCGCACCATGCGGGGCCGACAGAGAGGTAGTGAGATGTCCGAGGTTCAAAAGTTTGGTGAAGAGTTTCAGAGGGTGGGTAACGACGGCTTCGATGCGTCTGTCCGGTCGCTTAGTGAGGTGAACAAGGGCTTCCAGGCCATCGCGGCCACAGTTAACGACTACTCCAAAAAGGCTTTCGAGGATGGCACCCGTGCCTTCCAGCAGCTGACCGGCGCGAAGTCGTTCGAGCAGGCGTTCGAGATCCAGTCTCAGTACGCCAAGAAGGTTTTTGACGCCTACATTGCCCAGTTGTCGAAGCTCGCGGAGATGTATGTCGACCTGGCGCGTAATGCCTACAAGCCGGTCGAACAAGCCGCTGCCAAGACCGCCAAGAAGGTCGCCTAAACGGCTTGAGCGTCAATCATTCGACGAAAAGACCCGGCCTCCCACGGGTCTTTTCGTCTTCCCGTTGAGGCCTCAGCGATGACGCGTGTAGCACGCCCCGCGTCTTTTGCGCGGTCGACGCGATCAGGAAATGCCCAAACCAAAATAGCTGCGGCGCGGTGCCATGTAGACCACCAAAAGGCACACCGCGGGCGCTGGCAGCGACAAGCATTATTTCGCGCTAGCTAGCGACTCAGCTCACAACTAATAGGACGGCTTTTCCGGAAATGCGGTCTTGGATCGCCAGCGAGCGTAAAGGCGCACTATGTCCCAATACATTGGCCTCAAGTGGGATCAAGATCGGCCTGACCCCAATACGCGCCGGGTGGAGCAGCCTTGGCTCTCTTGGTACAAGTCACCCATTTGGAAGGCGATCAGAAGGCACAGACTTGCCGAGGAACCGCAGTGCCGAGAATGTGCGATTGAGGGTCGGACCGTACCCGCAAAACACGTTGATCACGTCGAGCCCCACCGTGGTGAGTGGTCGCTTTTCATGCAATACGAGAACACCCAAAGCCTATGTCTTCACCACCACAACGCGCATAGGTATCAAGAGAGATCCGGCAAAGCGGCTTAGGCGTTCGCCCCGCGCTGATCGCTGAGTGGGGATTGGAGATAATCGCCCTGCATTCATCGAGAATGCGTTCATGCACCCTGAGCTATGTCAGGATGTCTGCTCATGGCACCAAGCGGGCGATGTAACGTCGGTTTTTGACCCAAAGCGGACGCAGAAGGGATCAGCAGCGCTCAACGATCGGGCTGCCTAGCAGCGAACGTTATAGCCTCTGCGCCCGAACGGTGGCGGGTCATCGCTTATCCAATCAGGTGGTCACATACACCTTGACATGAACTGGAAATAATCATGCCAGCCATGGGAGCCGGTTCTGGTCTTGTTGGCATCCCACTTCGCATCACAATCCTTCTTCTGCTGGGCAGATCTTGGCGAGTCGTCCTCAGCTGATGCAGTGGCTGCTGGTTTATTAGCCTTGGATGCCTTAGGCGCAGCTTTTTCGGCTGTTCCTTCATCTTCGTTTTTGGCTGCAAAGTCCTTACTGCATTGGCTCCAAAACTCAGACCACTTTTCGCCTTCAGGAACCTTATTGGCCTTTTTCATATCGGCCCATTGACCACTACAGAACTTCATGGCCGGCGACCTCGCCGCGTCCACCGGTTGCCATGTAAAAGTAGCCAGCGAAACGGCTCCGCTAAGCGCAATTAGGATGGGTAGAAGCCTCATTGATGCCTCCCTTGCACGAGTACTTGTGGCAATGCCGACACTAGGGGAATTAATTCCCTACGGGCACTTGCATTAAAGCCATCGATGATCGATCAAACGCGAACTCCATGCAACTGAAGTTGTTGCTAGGTGTTTACATGTCGCACTCGAACACGTCTGATGGCATTCCTGGATATCGCCGACGGCAGCACCGTTTGGCTTGCGGAAGGAGTTCCACAAAATGGCAACGACAACCATTCAGAGCTTTGTCGACGCGATCGCTATTAAGGCAAATATCGATCCGGCATCAGCGGAGACTGCCGTGGGGACTATCCTATCCGCCATACAACAGGAAGGAGATCCCTCGAAGGTAACGCAGCTCTTCAACCAAATACCTGGTGCGGCTGATCTCGCGCAAAAGCACGCGGTAGTGGTCGGCTCGAGCGGTGGCGTTCTTGGCGCGCTAAGCGGAGTTGTGAGCAAGGCAATTGGCGCCAACGCGGGCATCGTCGTCGCGGCAATGGCCCAAATCGAGGCGACGAACTTGAGTCTTCAGCAGATAAAAAATATTGGAACCGCTCTCATCTCTTACATCAAGGAGAGTGCCAATCCTCAATTGGCCAATGAGATCCTTGAACTCGATTCCGAGCTTACGGGATCATTTCGGCCACCAGGCCTAACGAGTTAGCCGTTTCTGCGACGTCTGGTTTTTGGCACGACCTGGAGTGTCGTGACGTCCGGCGCGTGCCGCGATCACGTCGGCTACTGACCCCAAAGCGGTCTTACGCTACCATTCATTGCAACTCCGCGGCAGCTTCAACCCTGTGTTTGTGAGTTTTGGCCCCTCTGCCACCGACCCTCTCATGCCTTTGACGAAGGCGTATATCGCCGGGATCACGATCAGTTTCAGCAGGGTCAAGGATGCCATGCCCCCGATCATCGGCACGGCGATGCGCTCCATCACCTCCGCGCCAGTGCCGTGGCTCCACATGATCGGCCGCAGGCCCGCCATGATGGCGGCGACGGTCATCATCTTAGGGCGCACACGCTCGACAGCGCCGGACATGATGGCGGCGTAGAGATCATCGCTAGTGAAGGGCCGACCTTCCTTCTCTCGCTGCTCTTTTAGTTCCTTCATTGCACTATCGAGATAGATCAGCATCACTGCGTCGGTCTCGGCGGCAACGCCGGCAACTTTCGGCCAAGCGCCAGCTCTTTCGTTCAGACTTTGTTAGAAATTTAGCGCTCTGATTCGCTGGTTCACCCAGGGTGCCCACCTAGAGGGCAACGGGTGAGCTGAGGGGGTACCAGCTCGCCGCGGGGTTCGTGCCCTCTCCTAAATCGGGATGGCGAGGGATGCGCTCTGTTGAGATTAGCTTCTGTATTTGGTAGCGACGACAGCGCTAATCGTCGGCTTTGCCTCGTTACTTCGCAGATTTGTCGCGGCAGTGGGCGTCGTAGCGGCGGTCGCTGTGCTTGCTGCGGTAATTTTGATCGATTTGAAAGGATTTCGGGCCGCGGTTTAGGCGACAGAGATACGGGGGACGGGGGATGAGGTTCGTGATTGGTATCATCGTGCTTCTCGTGCTCGGCTCAATATTCGGCTCGATAGCCGGTTTGGTTTTTTGGCCCCAGCTATCCTCTGCGACTGGTAGTGTTGGCACCGTCATGGGTGTGCGGTTAGAGCGCTAAACCGAACGGGTGATGGGCGTCGGCTTCGACCGGCCGCCGCTTTATGCACTGAAATCGGCGGCGAGAGGGTTCTCAAGCATGCACTCTGGGTGCGAGAGTTGGACAGTGGGGTGATACAGGAGCGGGGCCATGCGCGACATTCGTGCGGATTTGCAAGAGCGTGCCGATCTCATTGAGAAGCAAATCGCTGCGGCAAACAACGACTTTGAAAAAACCGTCGAACAGCTGCAGCGCAGGCTCAAGGCGGAGCTAGGCGCGCTCAGTGTGGGTATGCTGGCCGAACACTATGGAACGTTCCTAAGGGACACTCTTAGCAGCGACGGGAAATATTAAAGTCGCTCTGCTTCGGGCCCGTCGCGCCGCCCGAGATAGGTGGTTCCAGAATGGCACCATCTAATTGGAGCGCCTGGCCGAAGCCAGGCGCCTTTTCGCTTAGACGACGTGGAGTAGGTAAAGAGCGACAATGACGACAAGCGGAACGCCTAGGCATTGTTGCCTCCAATGGACGTGTGAACCATCCAGTTTCGATGAGGGTGAAAACACAGAAGGCCCGCGATGGTTCCGGGGCGGGAGGCTCTGCCGCAGGACAGCCCCGTCCGGGGTCGACGACAGCCTGCGGTGAGGTAGGCAATAGCTAACGGCCACGGCGAGGCATAGCCTCCCCTCCATAATCAATCTTGGGAGGATCACATGAAACGTGTTGCTCTAGCGCTCCTGTTGTCCGGTTTGGCCGTTAGTGGGGCCATGGCCGATCTAAGCTGCACGGATCGGGCGACCGAAAAGAAACTCGCGGGAGCGGCCCTCACGAGCTTTATGAAGAAATGCGAGTCCGACGCCACGGCGTCATGCGACAAGGCAGCTGCCGATAAGAAGCTCTCAGGTGCCGCTAAGACGAGCTTCACGACCAAATGCGTCAAGGATTCCACTGGCAACTAGCGGGGATGCAGCGTACCCAAGAGGAGGAAATCGAGGCCGTGATCGCCTCGGCGTCCGCTGAGGATAGGGGATAGGCCTACTGAGCCTCAGTGATCGTATCCGAGCCGCAAACGACAACGCGCGACGCGCGTGGCTGCGCTGGGTCTGGCTGGCACTGGCTTTCTCGGTACCGGTGTCGCTTGCCGCGGCGCTGTTACGTTTAGCCTTCGATTGAAATAGTTAGTGCGCGGGCTTGTACGAACGCCAAGGATACCAACCTGGGCAAGGAGCGCATTTGCATGCTTTATTGTGAAAGCGGTCACACAGCTTGTGCTGGCCAATATCGCACTCACCCGGTAATCCCGGCAGCCAGCAACCCGCCTTCTCTATCAAGAAATAATTCGTTTCCGGTTGAGCGATCGCAGCGCCGCTCAAGGTCGTAGCCTCGGCATTCCAGGCCCAAGCTCCGGCAAGCAAAAGCGCTAATGCGATTGTGATCCGCGTAGCCAATTTGCGCATATCGACCCCCTTTTGTCGTGAAGCGGTCTGAGGCGCTAGATTACCGGGACACTGAGGCGGCAATTGGAACGGTTGCTTTGCTCGGCTCGGCGGGCGTCGTTTTCGCATTCGTCTGCCCTACCGGTGAGAATCCAACGGCTACGATCCGATTGGGCTCATTGGCGGCGCTTTGATCAAGGCCGACTGCTCGATCAATTGGCGTGACCAGGACGGCAAGCTCTACTGCTTCGCGAACGCTACCTCACTCGTCTTTTTCCAGGACTTGAACTTGCCGAAAGGCAATATTCTCAAGGCAAGCGAAGCCTTCGAGAGAGTGTCCCACTCTTCGGTCATTCCCTACCTTAAGCACCCGGCACACGGGGTGTCGGCCGACGTGGCAGCGAGTGGCTCGTTCGTGGCAACCCAAAGACTGCCCGGCGCCGGGGTTGAGTTGTCAAGGTGACAATCGGCTTGTTCAGAGCTTTACGTCCTCATGGCACTCGAGCTTGAACTCCTTTTGGGGGTGGGCAATGATCTTCGTGATTGCTTCCTTGCAAGCCTCCTCAGTGTAGTAAGTAGCAACCGGGATCGCACGGGGATAGCCGGTCACCAGCAGCAGTATACTCCAAACGGTTGCGAAGTGTGTCATGGCAAGTCCTCCAAATTCGCTGCTCAAGACGATCTTGAGCTTGAGAATCGTAGAGCACAGCCCGGATTTTCGCTGTGGCATTTGCCACAAAGCAGACGGGTTCCTGCCAGAGCGCGAAGAGCCACCGCGAGACCCATTGCACCGCACGCCGAGTGGCTTGTCGGTGAGAACTGTAATCAGGAGGTTAGTAAGCCCTTCGCAACTTGCCTCGGGGTTTATCTCGGGATTTTTGGTCGGCTTGGACGCTTTCGAGTTCAGCAGTACTTCATCAACGACTGGAAGCCAGAGGGTCTGGTTGCCCGGCTATCAGCACCTCTTGAACGCTTCACAAAATAGCTCTCCAGGTGGCGCTCGATAGTCCGCAGTGAGGTCCGCGTTCGCCCTAGCTTGGTGAAACTGGCCAGCGATTGAGGCGCCAAACGGCGAAATTGAGCGCCGCAGCAAAGGTGACCCAAGCGAGATAGGGCAGCAGCAGCCAAGCAGCCGTTGCATTGACGGAATGGAAAGCCGCTATGGTCGCGACGATCGACATCCACAGCATAATGATTTCAATTAGCGCCAGGTCCGGACGGCGCAGGCCGAAGAATATCGGCGACCAGGCAGCATTCAGCACCAATTGCACGAGATAGATCGCGAGCGGCAGCACGGCGCCGGCGAAGCCCACCTTCCGCCATACCAGCCAGCCGGAAACGGCAATCGTCAGGTAGAGAACGGCCCAGGCGGGGGGGAACAACCAGTTCGGCGGCTGCCAGGACGGCTTGGCTAGCCGCTCATACCAATCGCCGGGAGGGAACGCCGCGCCGGTCGTTGCAGCGAGCAAGCAGGCGCCGACGAAGCCAATGAGTACGATGCTCGAGGAGATGTCCATCTTGGCACCTTATCGGCTTCGGCATGTCCGCGCATGGCACGAAGCGGACCAACTCGACGGGGCCCTCTAACGTCGGCTTTTGACCCAAAGCGGACATTGCATGGGGCAGACAAAGGTATCGTCCCGCGCGTACTTATGATCGTGTTGGGCGTGTAGCCGCCTTTCACCAGGATCATTGCGCCGGCTAAAATGGATGAGATGCTGGCCCACAATGGCCCGCACATGAGAGGGTCGGCCCGTGACAATCGATCGCCGTAGCTTGCTCAAGCTTGCCGGACTGCTACCGCTGATCGGCGCCGCGCCGCGCTCGGCCTGGGCGGTCGGTGAGACCGCAGATGAGAAAGCAGATTACACTATCCGCATTGGTACCGGTCTTGTGGAGCTGGCGCCCAACCATATCGTCTCGACAACGCTCTATGACGGCCAGTTTCCGGGGCCGCTCATCCGCTTCAAGGAAGGGCAGCAGACGGTCGTCGATATCTACAATAACACGTACGTGCCGGAGCTTGTGCACTGGCACGGGCAGATGATCCCAAGCGACGTCGACGGTGCGGCGGAGGAAGGCTCGCCCTTTGTGCCGGCGTGGGGCATGCGCCGCATAACCTTCGTGCCGAAGCCCGCAGGGTTTCGCTTCTATCACACTCACGTGGTGCCCGGCGCCGACCTCAATCGCGGCACCTATACGGGCCAAGCGGGGCCTGTTTATATCGAGCCCAAGAACGACCCTGGGGCATACGACCGTGAGGTCTTCCTGGTGATGAAAGAATTCGAGCCGTCCTTCGGCCGCGGCGGAGATATGGACATAGACATGCTCGCACCTGGCACGCCCATCAAGGAACTGCAAGAGATGGGCGCGGAGGCCGACAAGGAGGCCAAGGGCACGCCTAAAGGCTATGAGGTCGGCTACGGGCTGTTCAGCATCAACGGCAAGATGCTGGGGGCCGGCGAGCCGATCCGTGTCAGACAGGGTGAGCGGGTGCTCTTCCATGTGCTCAATGCCAGCGCCACCGAGACTCGCAGCCTGGCGCTCCCGGGCCATGTCTTTCGCGTTGTCGCGCTTGACGGCAATTCGGTTCCCACGCCGGCCGATGTGCCTGTCCTTTGGCTCGGCACCGCGGAGCGCATCTCGGCCATCGTGGAAATGAACCATCCCGGTGTCTTCGTCATGGGCGATCTTTCCGATGACGACCGTTCCCACGGCATGGGCATCGTCGTCGAATATTCGGGGAATGGGGGCAAACCGCAATGGATGAAGCCGAAACCGTTCCGCTGGGATTACACGCGCTTCGGGAATGCCGGCACGATGACACCGACGCCCGACGAGACAATCGAGATGACTATTCTCAAGCACAATGCAGCTGCCAACGGCTTCAATCTATGGACGCTGAATGGCGAAGCCTTCTCCATGGAGACCATGAAACCGCTCTACAAGGTGCAAGAAGGGCGCCGCTACCGGCTCAAGTTTCGCAATGCAAGCGATGACATTCATCCGCTGCACCTGCACCGGCACAGCTTCGAGCTGACACGAGTCGGCGGCAAACCCATGGCGGGGGTGTTGAAGGACGTGGTGATGCTCGGCGGCTTCCAGGAGCTCGAGTTCGATTTCGTCGCCGACAACCCAGGCCGCACGCTCTTTCACTGTCACCAGCAGCTGCACATGGATTTCGGCTTCATGGCGCTGTTCGATTATGCATGAGCACCCAAACGACCCAACGTCCCTTGTTGGCGCGAAGCGGACTAACTCGATGAGTCCCTGCGATGTCGACGAATGACCCTTAGCGGACGTTCCGCCAACTCGTCGCACAAAGCGACCTGCCACGGATCAGCGGGCTAGAGATCCACGTTAATGAGAGTTCCTGACGGCTTGCTGCCTTTATCATCGTGCTCATACGTCGAGTACAGGCCTTGCCTCGAAGGCGGGAAAGCGAACTACAAATCCATCACCCATGACAGGGATATAGCGCCCTTAAGGCCGCTAATATCGCATCGCGCTCCATCATTTCATGCGTCGCAGAGTGTGCTTTAAGCCAGCTGACCACCGATGCAGTTTCCATCCCCGGGGGGTTTCTTGGCGGACAGGATTGCCGAGTGCCATTCGGATTGAACTCATCATAAAGGTCAAGAGTCGAAATTGTTAAAGAGCATTCTGACCATTCACTGCTGTTCTCAGCACAGGCCGCCAGAAAATCGGCTACCGTCTGGTCTCCCCCGGCTAAGGCATCTGTTATTGCGCCTGCCTGAAACAGAAATACGAGGCAGAGAACAGCAATAACTTTGCGCGTCATGTCGAATGACACTCCGATGCGGGGCTTCTCGATGCAGCTCATTGCCAAAAGGTGGGTATGAAAAAGCCCCGCGGGTTGCGTGATCCTCGCGGGGATCCAAAAGGAGGACCGATGTCTGACACTGTTTCGTGTCGCTGCGACTAGATCATGGTTAGCTGACACAGGCTCGACTGTTTTATTGCTCCCTCAAGCTCACGCTCCCAAGTCGGGGGAGACATGAACCAGGGAACTCAAGTCCTCGCGTATCTCAAGTCGTTAGATCATCTTTTTGGGCAAAGCTAACTCGACGGGCTTGTAGGCGTTGCGGGCTAGGCCGACGTACATCTCGCCCAGCTTCGACATCTCGGCCATGTAGCTGTCATAGGCCTGCTTGGCGTACCGAGATTGGATCTCGATCGCTTGCTCAAGCGACTTTGCGCCCATCATTTGCTCGAAGGCGCGCGTGCCTTCCTCGACTGCCTTCTTCGAGTAGTCGGTCACCTCGGCAACAATGGCCTGTAAGCCTTTGTTCACCTCACCCATCGAGCGGACGGCCGCATCGAAGCTGTCCTTACCCATCTTTTGAAACTGTTCACCCGTCTTCCTGAAACTCTTCGAACTCTTTGGCCATCTGAGTCTCCTTCTCGATACCGGCTGTCCGGTAGATGTTGCAACCCTGCTTACAATACAGGCCCTCGTCGTAAGACGCTTGCGCTGAATAACAATGACCGGCGCCATTTTTGCTTCTTTTTTGGACCAACTAGTCGGCCAAAGAGCGCGCTCCATTATAGTGCAGGTTCCAACTCGCGCTCCCAATCTAATTTCACATAGATGGGTTCGCTCCTCGCCTTAGGCAGCACCGTATACAAATCGATATCACTCAAGCTCATTGGTGGGCGCTTCAGTATTTTCGATGAGCAGAAGATCGCACGGCGGAGATCGTCATGGGTCTGCAAGGGGACGGTATGCAGCGTGCAGTTAGCGGGACTTAACTCTGAGACAAATTCTCCAGGCTTGGCCGAGCAGCCTCAAAGCGCGCGACCAACTGCGGCGGGATCAGCATGATCGCGTGGATGTGCGGAGTCGTCTCGGGATACTCGGGATGGAAGTGAAATGGATTCGCGAGAAACTGCCTGATTGGTGAGAGCGTAACGAATGTCTTCTTGCGCTTGGTGAACGGGTAGTCGGCGTAGAGATACGTCAACGGCTGCAGCGTTCGCTTGCGTTCTAAATTGTTCATCAGCCTTGAACCGAACATAGAAACGCTCGAAAAGGGCAATGCATTGATAAGGCGGGATGGGCATGCGATCGTCTCGCTTCGCTTCAACAGCCACGTACGTAACGGTCAGCAACCAGAATTGCGGAAGGTTGGCGTCATCAATGAGAAGGTTCCGGTACTCACGTTTCAGATGCTCGAGGTGGCTCTCGATGAGATGGTCCTAACGGAGATTGGTTTGATCCATTGTTTGGATCCTTATGGTTTAGGTAATGAAAGGTCATCGACGCTTCCGTGGTCAGCGCAGGTGAAACCTAATTTGGACTTATCTGGTCAGGCCAACCGCTCCCGGTATGCGCGGGAGGGCAATCGACCAAGTGGCCGGTCGATCCGAGGAAAGGGACACAATTTGCTGACATGGAGGGCCTGGGAGCTCTTATCCAGGGCCAGATTCGCAAATTTTTGTTCTTCGGGCCAGAGGCGGCAAACGACCCCCTTCTGGCGTACCTCACAGAGCCTAGTTCGGTATAGCGTGATCACGCCAATTGGCGATGCTCTCCTGGAGAGCCGCCATGATGATGTTGAAGGCGCGAGAGTTCTAGTTAGTAGCTTGAAGCGTGCAGGCCTTTAAGGATGGGGCGATGCCTCTCACGCGGCTGAACGATGATGACTACAGACCCTCGGCCTGGCGCGGCGTCAAGTTCTGGATGGCGGACGAGGAGGGACGCCCGGTGATCTGCAGGGTGAGTCACGAGGCGCTGGAGGATCATGCCGACCGCGTCCACTTCCAAGGCACGGAAATCGAGGTTTTCGAGGCCTATCGCGAGCTTATTGAACAGGTCGCAAGCGATGCTTACGACGCGGATGCGAGCATCGATGAGGGAGGCTGCATCCTTGTCACTGCGGAGGCGCTCGCCCGAGTAGGCCGTAGCGCATAGAGGGTGACGAGCGCCAAACTGGCGGCTGAAGGTGCTCTCGCTCGGTAAGTATCATTTGAGCTCCCCTGACAGCCGCTAGACCGAAGAAGGAGCTGGTCAGCTTGGCGCGATCCATTCCAAGTTCGCGCTCCAATCCGCAGTCGATTGGCAACTCCTCTGGCACTCTTAGCTGCTGGTGGGCTTGCCTAAGTTATTGATAAAGTTGGTGACCCCGGCGTGATTCGAACACGCGACCCTCAGATTAGGAATCTGATGCTCTATCCTACTGAGCTACGGGGTCTTTGAAGCGTTAGCTCGTTTAACAGGTATGCTCCGGCCCCCTATAGGTGCTTTTCGATGACGTTGCGTTGCCCATTGTGGAGCCTCGCCAGGGCAACTCTCAAGGGGTTTTGTTGGCAAGCGGCTGCGCCGGCCAGGTCAGGGCCGGCCGGCAGAGTTCCAGGCCATCGGATAGCGGCTTGTCGGGCTAATCCGCGTGCGCGGGTGCGGAAATTTGCGGCAGCAACTGCTTCCGGATGATGGCGATGGCGTCCACGGCATTGCTCCAATCGGCGGTCGGACAGTTTTCGAGTTTGTTGGCCGCTTCTTGGCGCGCTCTGGCCATGACGCGGCGCTCGATCAGCTCTTCGATGAGCCCGATGAGGATTGCGGCATTGGCCATCGCCAAACCTTTTGCGGTCTTTCCTTCAAACATGGAGCGGCTCCTCCTTGCGTCGTTCCCGCCAGCCCCAGTTCTAATTTTGAGAGCCATGCCGTCGAACCCCGCTCTTCAGTCCGTTATGGGCGTCGGCCCGGGCGTCCTGTCCCCGCTTTCCGGTCGTCTGTCAGGTGAATTGAGCTTATCGCCTGCTACCTAGCGATCCTAGCGCCGAACCTTGAGCCGCGCGAGGTCCGAAGGCGCATCGACATCCTCGAAAATGCCGTTCGTCGCCACCTCCATTTCGATCACGTGGTCCGCGTGCCGCGCGATCATGGGCCTGGCGCCGCGGTCGCCGTCGATAGCCATCATCTCGGCAAAATAGGACGCGCCCCACAGCACGGGATTGCCTTGCCGGCCGTGGCGCACAGGCACGCAGATCGCGTCCCGCCCGCTTGCTTCGAACGCGGTGATCAACGCCCGCAGCACGCCCACCTCAGTCCCAGGCATGTCGCCGAGACAAATCAGTGCGCCGTCGCATCCTTCGGGCAGTGCGCGCAAGCCCGCCCGCAGCGAGGTGCTGAGGCCGTCGGCATAGGAGGGATTGTGCACGATCCTCACCTCCAGCCCGCGCAGGGCGTCCGCGACCGAGCCCGCGTCGTAACCGGTCACGACGATGACGGGACGCGCGCCACTCGCCAGCGCAACAGTCGCGACGCGGCGGACCATCGGCTCGCCGTTTATCGCTTGCAAAAGCTTGTTGTGGGGCGCCATGCGCGAGGAGCGGCCTGCGGCGGGAACAATGGCCGCGACCTTCGCGCCGGTTTGACCCGTACCGTGCTCGGCACTCATTTGGTTTTGCTTCCCTTGCCCCGCTGCACGGCCGTGATCTCGGCGATGATGGAGAGGGCGATCTCCGCCGGCCCTACCGCGCCAATGTCCAAGCCTATGGGAGCATGAATGCGCTCGATGTCCGCCGCCCCGAGGCCCGCTTGCTTCAGCCGGTCGACGCGCTCTGCGTGCGTACGCTTGCTCCCCAGCGCACCGATATACAACGCCTGGGCGCGGAGGGCATGGATGAGCGCCGGATCGTCGATCCTCGGATCGTGGGTGAGTGCCACGAGCGCCGTTCGGCCATCGACGCCGATCTTGGGCAGCGCCTCGTCGGGCCAGTCCTGCGAGATGTTTGCGGCACCGAAGCGCTGCTCCGTGGCGAAGGCGCTGCGCGGATCGACGATCGTCACGTCATAGCCGAGCGCCTGCGCCATCGGCAGCAAGGCTTGCGCTATATGCACCGCGCCGGTGATGACGAGGCGAATCGGCGGATTGAACACGTCGATGAAGACCTCGCCATCGCCTGTCTCCACAAGCACGCTCTTATCGCGGCGCAACGCGTCTTCAAGGGCGTCAGCCAAGTCTTGGCCGAGCTCGGATGAGGAATGAACGAGCTGCCGTGCGCCGGTCGCAAGATGCGTCACCAACGCCGCGGGGCGGCGGATGCGAAGGTCGCCGGCGAGCTCGCGATAAACGCTCTCCGATGCCGCAGCGCCATTGCCGCTTGGTCCGACCGGCTCGACGAAAATGCGGATCTTGCCGCCGCAGGCGAGACCGACGCTCCACGCCGTTTTGTCCTCGACGCCGAATTCGAGTGTCTTTGGCGTGTTCGTGGCGAGCACGTCGACCGCTTCGGCGACCACCGAAGCCTCGACACAGCCGCCCGACACCGAGCCCAGGAAATTGCCGTCGGCGTCGACCAGGAGCTTGCTGTCAACCGGTTGCGGCGCCGAGCCCCAGGTTTGAATGACGGTGGCGAGCGCAACGCGACGGCCCTCGGCCAGCCAGTCGAGCATGGTTTGCAGGATGGGTTGGTCCTGTGGAGGCATCGCGCTCCGCCCATCGCGGGGAACCAGAATAACTGATATATAGAGCTGCAAAGTTCTATTCAGCTGACGATCAAAGCATCAATCTCTATTCTTTACCAATCAGCAGCCGAAAGACGCGGGTGCCTCTTTGCCCGTGACCCCGTGCCGCCGGGAAGGATTTGGACATGGATCGACTTTTGCGCGCGCTGGTCATGGGTGTCGTCGCGGCTGTGCTCGCGGCAACATGGTGCGGGTCACTCGCCAATGCAGAGGACGCGGGCGGCAAATTCGATCCAGCGGTTCGGCCTGAGTTCAGCGAGCCGGTGACGCTCGCGAGCAAGGACGGCGTGCTGGAGGTGCAGCTCACCGCCCACCAGGGCACGGCGCGGCTCGATACCGTGGCGAAGCCGGTGCAGAACGCCCTCGTCTTTGCCTATGAACTTATCCGCGGCACGGCGTCGAACGGGCAGACCGCCGGCGACAATCTCTATCCCGCGCCGACGCTGCAAGTGTTCCCGGCGGAAACGCTGATCGTCCATCTGGATAATGCGCTGACCGGCCTCACCATCAGGGACTTCTTTGATCCGCGCTACGAGCCTGCCGCTGTCGCCCGAGCGGATCTTCGACAAGCTTGGTTCCCGTTTCTGACCGGCCCGTCCACTTGACATAACAGCTACTTTGGATTGGCGGAGCGATTTCACCGTCCTCGTCGAGCGCAAGGACAGCGAGGCCTTCGAGGCCGCGGGCATCGACGTGAAGACGCTGGCGGGCACGCGCCTCAGGGTGCGGGGCTGGGTCGAGTGATGGAACGGCCCCATGATCCACGTCACCCACCTCGAGCAGATCGAGCCGTTGCCGGCTGAGGCCAACCCTGCGCCGCAAGGTCCAGAGGCGCTGCCAATAGGGGCCATCGCGCTTCAGCCAGAGGCGAACTCGTCCGGGCGTCGCGCGCTAACGGTCCGAAACCCCAAAAAAGGCCCGGCTGGTGCCGGGCCTAATGCGTCAGAACGATCGTTGGGACCTTAGGCCGCGCGCGTGCGGGCATCGGCTTCAGCCGTCATCTTGTTGTGGCGTGCCGTCTTGGCGAGCACGTCGTCGATCTTAGCGACGGCGCTTGCCTCGTCCAGCCGCTCGACGGCTGCGATCTCGCGTGCCATACGGTCAAGAGCCGCTTCATAGAGCTGGCGCTCGGAATAAGACTGTTCCGGCTGTGCCTCCGACCGGTAGAGGTCGCGGACTACCTCGGCGATGGCCACGAGGTTGCCAGAGTTGATCTTGGCCTCGTATTCCTGAGCGCGGCGTGACCACATCGTGCGCTTGACCCGAGCCTTGCCCTTCAGCGTGCCGAGCGCCCGCTTGACGATCTTGTCCTCGGAGAGCTTGCGCATGCCGACGGCAGCAAGCTTTCCCGTCGGCACCCTAAGCGTCATCTTGTCCTTTTCGAAGTTGATGACGAAGAGTTCGAGCGTCGCGCCGGCGATCTCCTGCTCTTCAATGCTCACGATGCGGCCAACGCCATGGGCTGGATAGACGATATACTCGTTGGTGCGAAAGCCGTGTCTCTGCTGTGGTTTCTTCTTTTCGCGCATTACTCTCGTCTCACTCTGCTAGATTGTCGGGCAGCGCAGGCGCCGGAAAAGCGTTAACTTGCCGATTGCCACATAAGAACCTTCAATAGAATAACCTCCTCCATACTATGTGGAGCGGCTTCGGTTGCGTGGCGGTAGGCACAAGAAGAAACGTCGATCAGGGGCCTGATCGGGCGATTTCTCTTGAGACGGAAAAAAGCGTGCCGAAAATTAGGGACGCCTCTCATGATGCTCGCGTGGCGGCAATCTGCGCGATTTCAACATCACCTTACCATAATTTTAGTGAATCGGAAACCCACTGGCGGACGCAGCACGGCCCTTTTTGCGGCGCAACATGCGACATTTTGACAATAAGGTGAATACTTAACAGCGGTCTCGTGACCTGCGCTGGCAGGCTAGTCCCCTTCACCCGGGTTCTGGCTGAAATATTTGTCGAATTTGTCGGGCTCGCTGACAAAGGCGTCGGCATCGGCGGGCGCCGGCTTCTTGGTCGTGATGTTGGGCCAAGCCTCGGAATATTGTCGGTTGACGTCGAGCCAACGATCGAGGCCCGGCTCGGTGTCCGGCTTGATGGCGTCGACCGGGCATTCCGGCTCGCAGACCCCGCAGTCGATGCACTCGTCGGGATGAATGACGAGCATGTTCTCGCCCTCGTAGAAGCAGTCCACCGGACAGACTTCGACGCAATCGGTGTATTTGCACTTGATGCAAACTTCAGTGACGACGTAGGTCATCTACCCCACACAGAGTCGGGCTGTGCCACCCGGCGGTTTGGCCCATTTTGACCCCCCAAAGACCGACGAGGGGCCTTGCCTATCGCAATCGGGCGGCAAGCACAAGGCGAGGCGTCGGTCCCGGCCGCCAATCCTACGACACCAACCATAGATAGAATTGCCGGATCGGCGCTAAGCCCACGTCAATCAATCTGTGGCGCCTCAGCGGTCTTTGCAAACGCAAGCCTTTAGCATCTCCTCGGCCAGAGGCTGACCCTGGTCATTCCAGCTCGCGGTGACCAGGGCCGCGGAGGATTGCCACCACCATGTTGGATTCACTCTTTTCGCCGGAGCTGGCCGGGCCGGACGGGATGCTGAGGCCGACCGCAGCGTGAACTGACGAAAGCACCGTCGCGGTACGAGGACATCAGTTTGGCTCGGCGTTGATGCCGTCCAGCCGCCGGCGGTCGCGCTTGGTGGGCCGGGGGCCGCGACGGGCGTCACTCCCCGCGAACTCCGAGGCTAGGGCAGGCGTCTCCGGCGTGAGGTCCTCATAAAGCGACTGGGCGATGCTCGCCGAGCCTCGACGCTCGGCTGCTCCCGCCACGTGGACCAGAGCCATTTGTCCAGCCGCTGGCCGTGCATCTGCCGGATCAGCTGCCCTCGGGGCGCCGTGCCGCGAGATTGCGGCGGAGCTCGGCCAGCACGGCGAAGGGCGATGTGTCGGGCGCCGCGCGCGGCCGCTCCTTCGCTTGCGGTCGCGGCGCGGGCTCGCGATGAATTGGGCCTTGAGGCTTCCGTTCCTCGCGCCGAGGTTTGCTCTCGCCGCGATCTTCCCGCGTGCGCTGCGCGGCCTTGCGCTTGCCGGGACGCCAGATTTCCTCGAAGGCAACGGGGGCGGGAGCGGGCGCGGCGCTCTCCGAGGTCACCTCGGACGATTCGGCGTCGCGCGACGCTACGGCCGTCGCCGCGTGCACTGGCGGCAGCTTCTGCCGCTCCCGCTTGAAGCCGAGTGCCTGCAAGATCGAGGCGAAATCCTCGCCCGAACAGCCAACCACGGACATCAGCTCCGACGCCACGCGGAAGCCGCCATCGCCGGTTGCGCCCGAAGGTGCCACGGCGCCACCCTCCACCGGCCGCCAAGTGGCGCGCGAGCGGATGAGATCGGACAGCCGCTCGAGCATGTCGATGCGCACTGCCCGTGTGCCGGCAATCTGGAAGCCAGCGGCATGCCAATAGGGCTCGGGCACGCCGGCGGCGGCCTCCACGGAGGTCAGACCTTGCTGCGGCCGAGGCGGCAGGGCATCGGCGTCCATGCCGTGGTCGCGGCCAGAATGGAGCGCCCAGAGCAGCAGCAGCAATTCCGCGGCTGCTGGTTTGAGCAGAGCCGGGATGTAGATGTTGAAGGCGCCGAAGCGCACGCCATATTGGCGCAGCTGGCCGCGGGCGCTCTGATCGAGCTCCTTGATCTCGGCGGCGACGGCGTCGCGGCGGAGCACGCCGAGCGTCTCGGCTAGGCGAAAGGCGAGCCCGCGGGCGAGGCCGGAAAGATCGGAGGCCTCGCTCAGCGCGACCAGCGGTGCCAGCCGGGCGCTCAATTGCGCGGAGAGCCAAGTCTCGAGGCGCCGCAGGACGCGCTCACGCTCGTTCGGCCCGAGATGCTCATCGGCGAACAGTTGAATTTTTGGTTTGAGCGGGCTGTCGCCCCGCTCCAGGCGCGCGATCTCGCTGCCGGCCCAGACGATGCGGCCATTGGCTTTGAGCACGATGGCATCGTCACCGGCGGCGGCCAGCGCGTCGGCGCGGGTACCAAGCTCATGGGCAAGCACCTGGGCGGCAGCGTGGCGTGTGGCGCGACCCTGGAGGCCGTCGCTGCTTGCGTCCGGGGTGAAACGGAAACCGTCGAGGCGACCGACATAGTGGTCCTCAACCAAGATGCGCCCGTAGGCATCGATGTCAGCCAAAAGCTCCTCCTTGTCCCGTAGCCGCCGCATCAACAAGCTTGTCCGCCGGTCGACGAAGCGCCGTGTCAGCCGCTCGTGCAACGCATCGGACAGCGTATCCTCGATGGCCCTGGTGCGTCCCTGCCAGTGCTCGGGATCCTCGAGCCATTGAGCGCGGTGGGAGACAAAAGTCCAGGTGCGGATTTGCGCAAGGCGGTTGGACAGCGTGTCGAGATCGCCGTCGGTGCGGTCGGCCTGGGCCACTTGTTGGGCGAACCAGTCGGCCGGTATCCGGCCCGCATCGCTCATGACGAAGCGAAACAGCGTGGCCACGAGCTCGGCGTGGCTTGCCGGCGAAATCTTCCGGTAGTCCGGGATCTGGCACATTTCCCAAAGCAGGCCGACGCCGGCCTTGCCCTTGACCAGCTCCTCTACCGAGGGATCACGGCTCACATTCTCAAGGGCGATCACGTCGTCGACCATGCGCGAGCGGGTCAGCCTGGGATGGTCCGGCGTTGCGCGCAAACTCTCGCGCAGAGTGTCGATCGATGAGAAGTCGAGCTTGCGATTGCGCCATTGCAGCACGCCGACCTGATCAAAGGAGTGGTTCTCGAGACGGTCGATGATCTCGGCTTCGAAGGGAGGCACCTGACCGGTCACTCCGAATGTGCCGTCATTCATGTGGCGCCCGGCGCGCCCGGCGATCTGGCCGAGCTCGGCGGGAGTTAGATTCCTATGCATCTGCCCGTCGAATTTGCGCAAGCCCGCGAAGGCCACATGATCGAGATCGAGATTAAGGCCCATGCCGATGGCGTCGGTCGCCACCAGAAAGTCGACGTCGCCGTTCTCATAGAGCGCCACTTGGGCGTTGCGCGTGCGGGGGCTTAACGCCCCGAGCACGACGGCCGCACCGCCGCGTTGACGTCTCACCAGCTCGGCGATGGCGTAAACGTCGTTGGCGGAAAACGCCACGATGGCGGAGCGCCGCGGCAGCCGGGTGATCTTCTTGTCGCCCGCGTAAGAGAGCTTCGAGAGCCGCGGCCGCGAGACGATGTTGGCGCCCGGGAGCACGTCGCGGATCGTGTCGCGCATGGTTGCCGCGCCGAGCAGCAGCGTCTCGTTCAGACCCCGCGCATGGAACAGGCGGTCGGTGAAAACATGCCCGCGCTCGCCGTCGGCGGCGAGCTGGATCTCGTCGACGGCGACGAAATCGGCCTCGAGATCGAGCGGCATCGCCTCGACGGTGCAGACATAGAAGCGCGGCGACGGCGGCTTGATCTTCTCTTCGCCGGTGATCAGCGCCACTTGGGCCGGGCCGATGCGGGCGACGATCTTGTCATAGACCTCGCGGGCAAGGAGGCGCAGCGGCAGTCCGATGATCCCAACCTCGTGGGTCAGCAAGCGTTCGATGGCGAGATGGGTCTTGCCGGTATTGGTCGGTCCGAGCACGGCCGTCACGCGGCGGCCCTTGATGAGGGCTCCAGACCTTGCGGCGAAAGATCGGCTCATGACATAATCCTAGATCTGGTAGGTGCCGCTGAGGTGATCGCAAGGCGCTGCGGAACGAAGGGGGAACGAAGCTCGTCCGAATCGCTGACTCGGCCCAATCCGATTTCGTTCTTCACGGGGATCGCGAGACAAGGACCTGCTCTGTCAATGCCAACGCGGCAGCGCCCGGGAAGGGTCCACCGGTGGTGTGCGGGACCTCCCGGGACCTTAGCAATCGCGGAAGACAAGGGGAACGGAACACGGACGAATCAGGGGAGGGTTAATTTTCAACATCTGTTCCTTACGACATGTTGGGATTTGGGGAGCCGGCGTTAACTCTTGGCTCTCCGGCCTGCCGCCCCTACGCCTACAGGGCCTGCTCAGGGGGTAAGGCTTGCGCGCTTGGCGCCCCTGGCGATCTGGAAGGAGGTCGACGTGGCAGAGCCATAGCCCACCATCGTCGGCAGCACAATCCGGTAAGGCACGTACATGGCGGTCCCTGGCAAGGAGACGAGCCAGACCTCGATATCGTTAGTCTCCGACAGGAGTTTGATGCCGGGATTGTCGGGCCGATATCCGGATATAGGGATGAACTTGACGTGGCACACGGCGGCGAAGCCTGAATAGCCGGTCGAGGCATTTTTTTGCACCTTCACCGTCCGCTTCAGCGTGAGCACGATGTCGAAGCGCGCTTCGCCGTCGAATACGGGGATCGTCTGGTCGCAGACCTTCGGGTCGCCATTGGGATTGTTGGAGTGGACGTACAGAAACGCGGCCGTCATCGGGTCGAACACGCCTTCGAGCTGTTCCTTGGTGATGGGGATGTCGTGCGGATTGGGTCGCTTGCTCGGAACCTGCTGCACCCCGGTGACGTCGCCGCTTTCGAAGGAAATGCGCAACTGTCCGCTCGTATTTCCGCCCTGATAGTTCAAGTCGTACATCGCGGGTTCGGGGCGCGCGCCGATGACCTTGCCTTTGCTCGCCGTCGTGCCGTGCCAGTCGTAGAGGAGCCCCTCGAGAATGGAGAAGCGTCCTTCGCCACGCATCTCGTAATCGTCGCCGCTGAACGTCGTCATCAGGCGAAAGTCGCCAAGATTGAAGCCGGCCAAATCGACGCGGTAGACGGCGAGGATCCAGTTCGCGGAACCTTGCCTGTTCTCGGCAAAGGCCGTCTCGCCGGAAGGGCTGCCGCTCAGTCCGCAAGTGAGCACCGCAACAGCGGCAAGGCTCAAATAATGTCGCGCAATCTGCATGGCCCCAGTCCTTGGGCTAGCGGGTGCCGCAAGGCAAGTCCCAGCCCGAATGTCGGGTTATTCGCAGAATTCGTCAATTCTGAGGTTAGTTGGGTCGGCTACCACTGCCTTGACCGTTTCCGGTGGGCCTCGTATATCTCGGCCGCCTTTTGCGGGAACGCTCGCCCTTTGGACCTGCGTCCGCACTAGCTACTTCCAGGATGTTTAGAGACAAGGATGACAACGATGGCCCGCCGTTGCGAGCTCACCGGCAAAGCGGTGCTTACCGGCAACAATGTAAGCCACGCCAAGCGCCGGACGAAACGCCGCTTCCTGCCCAATCTGTGCAGCGTCACGCTTGAGAGCGAAGCGTTGAAGAAGCGCGTGCGTCTCACCATCAGCGCGGCGGCCTTGCGCTCGGTCGAGCACCGCGGCGGCCTTGACGGCTACCTCACCAAAGCCCGGGAGGACGAGCTCTCCCTCAAGGCCAAGCGTCTCAAACGCGAAATCGCCAAGGTGCATGCCGCGCCAGCCCCAGCCGCATCTTAGCGGCTGCTTGGCTCGGCGAGCACGGGCTTCCCGTCCGGCAGAGCGAACTGCATCAGCAGCGTTCGCTGCAACGCGCTGAAATTATCGTCGGAGATCAAAGTGAGGATCGTCTCGCCGGCGGATGACCGGTGGACGGCGATGCCCTCCATATTGTCGATGTTGAGGCTGTCATTGGCCTCGAGCAGGATTTCTCCCTCGATCAGGGCATCCGGCTTCAAATCCTTCGCGGCAATGCGGCGGATGCGCATCTTCACCCCCTCGCTGTAGCGGAAGCGCCGCTCGAGCAGGACGATGCCGCCATCGGGGAGGGCGGCCGCATCGGTGATGTCGAAGCCGCCAATGTTCTTCAGCGTGATCGGTCCCGGCGTGGGGCCTCCGATCAGCCAGCCCTTGAGATTGCCGTCCTTGTCCAAGAGGCGTTCGGAGAAGACGATCGTCGTGCTCTTGAGTCCGCCGGCGCGGATCGGCGTCAGCGCCTCGATGCCGTGGTTGGCGTCCATCCGCTTCGACTCGGGCGGAAGGGGCAGCGCGCCGTTCGGCGGTCCGAAGCTGTCGCGCGTGAAGGGGTAGCGCTCGATCCGATGATCGCGCTCGAAGGAGACATAGGCGGTGCCTTTCGAGGTGTCGCCGTCGAGCAGCGCCATGCCTTCCGAATCGCGCTCCCGATCGTCGGCGAGCGGCTTCCCGTCCTTGCCGAGGATCGGGCCGATGGTCGCCGCGCTCAGGCCTTTGATCGTCCGCCCCTCATGTTCAACAGTTGCCCGGAGCCAGGTTCCGGCATCGGAGATCGCGAGCAGCGAATTGCCCGAGGCGTCGATGGCGAGCGCCGAGTAGCCGCCAAAATAGGAGGTCTTGCCGAACAGATTGACCCCGCCACGCCAGACGAGCTTGCCGAACTCTTTGCGTCCCGGATTGTCCCGGTCAAATCGATGGGAATCGCGGTGATCGCCACAGGCTCGACATGGCCGAGCACGCTCGCCGGTTTGTCCGCAAGGGCCGGCGCCACGACGAGCATCGCTGCCGCGGCAATGGCCAGGCTTAAGGGATTGCGCCAGACTCTCACGGAAAGAAGCCGCACGCCGGCACGCTAATGCAGCTTGCGCCGCTGGGCGCGCGCCGCTCGAGGGGACGCGCGATGCATATGGCGCCGGGCGAGGTCGTTGTCGAACAGCTCGGCAAGCTTTTCGGTCATGACGCCTGCCAGCTCCTCGGCGTCGGTGACCGTCACCGCGCGGCGATAGTAGCGCGTCACGTCGTGGCCGATGCCGATGGCGACGAGCTCGACGGAGGAGCGCGCCTCGATCTCCTCGATCACTTGGCGCAGATGACGCTCAAGATACGATCCGGAATTGACCGAAAGCGTTGAATCATCGACCGGAGCGCCGTCCGAGATCATCATCAGGATGCGCCGCTGTTCGGGTCGGGCGAGCAGTCGCTGGTGCGCCCAGGCCAGCGCCTCGCCGTCGATATTCTCCTTGAGCAGGCCTTCGCGCATCATCAGGCCGAGATTGCGCCGCGATCGCCGCCATGGCGCGTCGGCGGATTTGTAGATGATATGGCGAAGGTCGTTGAGCCGGCCGGGGAGGGCCGGCTTGCCAGCGTTCAGCCATTGCTCGCGGGCGTGACCGCCCTTCCAGGCTCTGGTGGTGAAGCCCAGGATCTCGACCTTCACGCCGCAGCGCTCCAGCGTGCGGGCGAGAATGTCGGCCGAGCAGGCCGCCACCATGATGGGCCGCCCGCGCATCGAGCCGGAATTGTCGAGCAGCAGCGTGACCACGGTATCGCGAAACGTGGTCTCGCGCTCCTGCTTGAAGGTGAGCGGATGCATGGGGTCGACGATGATGCGGGCGAGCCGCGCCGCGTCGATCTGACCCTCGTCGAGATCGAAGTCCCAGCCGCGATTCTGCTGCGCGAGCAAGCGCCGCTGCAGGCGGTTGGCGAGCCGCGCCACGGCGCCGTGGAGCGCCTGCAGCTGCTTATCGAGAAACGCGCGCAAGCGCTCGAGCTCGTCCGCGTCGCAGAGCTCTTCGGCGCTGACGATCTCGTCATAGGCGCGGGTGAAAACCTTGTAGCCGAAGGCTTCGGGGTTTTCGAGAACCGAAAGGTTGGGGCGCCTTGTGTCCGGGCGGCGCGAACCTTCGGGGACGTCGGCGTCGCGATCAAGGCGATCGGCAACGCCGTCGTTCTGTTCGTCTAGGCCCTCATCGCTCACCGCATCCTGATCCGCTTGGCTGTCGGCGGCCAACTCGGCGCGCTCCCGGCCATCGGCATCCTCGTCCTCGCTATCGGCGGAGGCGGGATCAGGCTCGCCCTCCTTGCCTTCCTGGCCTTGATCGGCGCTCTGGTCGAGCTGGTCGGCGAGGTTGAGGGCGGCGAGCAGGTCGCGGGCGAGCCGGCCGAAGGCTTGCTGGTCGAACAGCGTGTCGGTCATGCGGTCGAGGACCGACTTCGCGCGACCCTCGATCCAGGGCCGCCAGAGATTGACGATCGCGCGTGCCTTGGCCGGCGGCGCAAGCCCGGTCAGCCGCTCACGCAGGAGGAGGGCGAGCGCCTCGGGAAGCGGCGCCTCGGAACGCTCGGTCGCCTCGCCGACACGGCTTCGTTCGTAGCGCTGCTCGAGGCGTGCCGTGAGATTGGCCGCGACCCCTTCCATGCGCTTGGCGCCGATGGCCTCGACTCGGGCCTGCTCGATCGCCTCGAACACGGCGCGGGCGTCGCTTTCGGAGGGTGCAAGCGACGCATGCAGGCGCGGGTCATGACAGGCGACGGCAAGGGCTGCGGCGTCGGCATGGCCACGGATCACCGCGATCTCGGTCTTGGTCGGGATTCGTGAGGGCTCGGGCAAGCGCGCCGTCTTGCCGGACAGGCCGGCCGGCTCGTTGCTGAACACGACCTCGACGGCGCTGTCGCAAGCGATGGAGCGCGTGGCAAGGGTGAGCGCGCGCTTGAACGGATCGAGGGGCGCCTCTTTCCGCTTGGCGAGCCTCATCGTCAGCTCAAGGCCACGTTGGCGGTCGATTGCGGCAAGTCCTCGCCAAAGCAGCGCTGATAGAACTCGGCGATCAACCCGCGCTCGAGCTCGTCGCATTTGTTGAGGAAGCTGAGCGCGAAGGCCACGCCGATGTCGCCGAAAATCTCGGCGTTCTCGGCCCAGGTGATCACCGTGCGGGGGCTCATCACCGTGGACAGGTCGCCATTCATGAAGGCGTTGCGGGTGAGCTCCGCGACGCGAACCATGTTGCTCACCGCCTTGCGGCCAGTTTCGGTATTCCAGCTTTTGGCCTTGGCCAGCACGATGTTCACCTCGTCGTCATGCGGTAGATAGTTTAGTGTGGCGACGATCGACCAGCGGTCCATCTGGCCCTGGTTGATCTGCTGGGTGCCGTGATAGAGGCCGCTGGTGTCGCCAAGCCCGATCGTGTTGGTGGTGGCGAACAGGCGAAAGGCGGGGTGCGGCCGGATCACTTTCGACTGATCGAGCAGCGTGAGCTTGCCTGAGACCTCGAGCACCCGCTGGATCACGAACATCACGTCCGGGCGTCCGGCGTCGTATTCGTCGAAGACGAGCGCGGTGTTGGTCTGCAGCGCGTAAGGGAGAATGCCCTCCCGGAACTCGGTGACCTGCATGCCGTCCCGGATGACGATGGCGTCCTTGCCGACGAGGTCGATGCGGCTCACATGGCTGTCGAGGTTGATGCGCATGCAGGGCCAATTCAACCGCGCCGCCACCTGCTCGATATGGGTGGACTTGCCCGTGCCGTGATAGCCCTGGATCATCACCCGGCGGTTGTGCTTGAAGCCGGCCAGGATGGCGAGCGTCACCTCTTTGTTGAAGAGGTAGTCCGTGTCGACGTCCGGCACGTGCTCGTCAGGGCGTGAATAGGCCGGGACCTCAAGATCGGTGTCGAGGCCGAAAACTTGGCGCACCGAAACCGTCATGTCCGGCAGCCCAGCGCCGTTGGTAGCAGCTAAAAGTGTCATGGAATGTAAGAGCCTGTCAGTCGCGTTGCATCGGGGCTTGCCGAGGCTTTAGCCCTGAACAGTGGGGGTCAAGGGCGCGCCGCTCAAGCGAGTCCCGCCTGCCGCAGATAATTATAGGCTTGGATGACTTCGCGCAACTTGTCCTCGGAGCGGCGGTCGCCGCCGTTCCGGTCGGGGTGGTGGCGCTTAACCAAGTCCTTGAAGCGCGTCTTGATTTCGGCCTTGGTGGCGCTGTCCTCGAGGTTGAGGAGGCGCAGGCATTTCCGTTCGGCCCTGCGCACGGGTCGGGCCGGCTCGGCCTGTTGATCCGGCCCCCCCGCTGCCGCTTTGGCGCCAAACAGCCCGAAAGGGTCAAGGGTCGAGAAGCGATGGGCGAAACCGTTGCGCCGCTCGCCAGCTTTCGCCGCGCGATTGCGCGCCGCGGAATTCACGCCCACGAACCAAGTCGGGCGGTGGCCGACCAAATCGTCCTTCTGATGCTTCGCCACATCGTCGTCGGGCATACCGGAGAAATAGTTGTACGACTTGTTATAGTCGCGCACATGCTCGAGGCAGAAGCGGTGGTACTCGCCTTCGTGGCCACGACCCTTGGGCGCGGGGTAAAGTCCGGGCTCAGTGCAGCCTTGCCACTCACAAGCGGGGCAGGCGTCGCGCATGAGTTGGCTCGCGTCGGGCTTGACGCGGAGGCGGTCGAAGAATTTCGAGTCGAGCTTCATTCACTGATTATGGGTAGTGAGCATCTCGAGGGCAAGCGGCCGATCACTTGCGTCTCGAATCGCGGTGCCGAGTCTGTTACTCCGGATCGACAGCGGCCGCGCGGATGGGACGGCAATTGTTGAGCAAGTCTGTCACAAGTTCTTGTCGTGGTGACGGCAAACCTGACCTATGATCGCTACGAGAACTACGCGGCACGCCACGCCCCGGTTTCAACACCGACCGCGGACTATTATAACGAGCTTAATGCTTTGCCCCATCTCGACGTCTCGAACGGCCGCCCAAGCCGGGGCTATTTCAACCCGGTGTTGCGCGTCGTCGCCATGGACGGGCGGGTCGAACGGCTCGATGAAGTCGCCGAGAAAATCCGTGCCGCGGCCCCTGACTTCGACGTTCGCATGGTCCAGCAGGGACCCGCGCAATAGCACCGCATGACTGTGAGAAGATAGGACGAGCCCCAATGCGTGTTGAAGATGAGATCAGAGAAAAATTGCGCCGCGCCTTCGCTCCGACCGAGCTCGAGGTGGTGAATGACTCACACCGTCACGCCGGCCATGGATCTTCGCCAGGGACCGGGGAGAGCCATTTCAGCGTCGTCGTGGTCTCCGCCGCATTTGCCGGGAAGTCGCGGCTTGAGCGTCATCGCATGGTCAATGCGGCGCTTGCCGATGAGCCCAAGAGTCCCGTGCATGCGCTCGCCATCACCGCGCTCAGCCCTGAGGACCATTCGCGAGCATCATGATCCTTGCGCCGCCTTGCCGCCCTTGCCCTTGGCGCGATGGGGGGCGGCGAGCGGGATCACGCGCAGACTGGTGATGCGGTTCCTTTGGCGCCGCAGCACCTCGAAACGGAAGCCGTGAAAGGTGAAGCGCTGGCCGGGATCGGGGATGGTCTGCGCCTCGTGGATGACGAGGCCCGCGATGGTCGTCGCCTCCTCGTCGGGAATGTCCCAGTCCATCATGCGGTTCACGTCGCGGATCGGCACCGAGCCATCGACGATCAGCGAGCCGTCCGGTTGAATCTTGGCGGCGATCGAGGCGACGTCGGTCTCGTCGGTGATGTCGCCCACGATCTCCTCGATGATGTCCTCGAGCGTGACGAGGCCCATGACCTCGCCATACTCGTCGACCACGATGGCGAAATGGGCCTTGCGTTTGAGAAAGGCGTTGAGCTGGTCCTTGAGCGTCGTGGTGTCCGGCACGAACCAGGGTGGCGTCGACAACGCCATGATGTCGAGCTTGCCCAAATCTCCGCGAGCTTTCCGCAACGCGCGGAGCAACGTCTTGGCGTGCAGCACGCCCACGATCTCCTCGCGCTCGCCCCGCCACAGCGGCAGCCTGGTATGGGAGCTTTTCAGCGCCGCATCGACGATCTGCTCGGCGGGGAGCTCCACGTCGATGGCGTCCATTTTGGTCCGGTGCACCATGATGTCGGAGACGGTGAGCTCGCGCAGATCGAGCACGCCGCCCAGCATGTCGCGGTCGAGCTTCACCACGCCGCCTTCCTTGTGATGCAGCGCGATGGCGCCGCGCAGCTCCTCATGCGCCGACAGCACCTCGGCGTCGTCGCTGACAAAGGCGCCGAACAGCCGCAAGGTGTGGCGGACCAGGAACTGCATTGCGGCGGTCACCGGCGCCAACACCGCCACCACGAAGCTGACGGCGGGCGCCAGCGCGAGCGCCATCTTGTCGGCGTTGACGATGGCGTAGGTCTTGGGTAGCACCTCGGCGAATAGCACGACGACAACGGTCATCACCACGGTGGCATAGGCCACCCCGGCCTCGCCAAACAGCGAGAGGAACAGGCTCGTCGCCAGTGCCGAGGCAGCAATGTTGGCGAGGCTGTTGCCGAGCAGGATGGCGCCGATCAGCCTTTCGCGGATCAGGAGGAGCCGGTTGACGATGCGAGCGTGAGGATTGCCGTCCTGCTCGAGGGCGTGCATGCGCGCGCGGGAGGCGGCCGTCAGCGCCGTCTCGGAACCGGAGAAGAAGGCCGAGGCGATGAGGAGACCCACAATGGCGCCAAGCGTAACTCCGAGGCCCAAGGTCATCGGCTCTGGCACTCCCGCGCCAGGAAGGTGGCTAAGCGGTCTGTGGCGACATCGCGCTCCACGAATGCCTGCCCGATGCCTCGTACCAGCACCAGAGCAAGCTTGCCGGCTTTGACCTTCTTGTCCTGAGCCATAAACTGAAGCAGCCGCTCCTGCCGCGGCGTCTCCCCGGGAATGCTCGCGATCCGTTGCGGCAGCCCGACGGTGGCAAGGTGCCGTTCGACGCGGGATGCGTCGCTCTCCGGGCATAGGCCCTTCTCGACCGAGAAGGTGAAGGCGAGCCGCATGCCAATGGCGATGGCCTCGCCGTGCAGCAGCCTGTCGGAATAGCCGGCATAGGCTTCCAAAGCATGGCCGAAGGTATGACCGAGATTGAGCAAAGCGCGGGTCCCGCTCTCCTCGCGCTCATCGGCCTCGACGATCGCCACCTTGGCGCGACAGCTGGTGGCGATGGCCCGCGCTCGCTCGGGGCCTTCGCCGGAGAAGATTAGCTTCCAGCTCTCTTCGAGCCAGGCGAAGAACGGGGCGTCGCCAAGGAGCCCGTATTTCAGCACCTCGGCATAGCCCGAACGGAATTCGCGCGAGCTCAGCGTGGAGAGGACAGAGATGTCGGCGAGCACCAGGCTCGGCTGATGGAACGTGCCGATCAGGTTCTTGCCTCGGGCCGTGTCGATGCCGGTCTTGCCGCCGACCGAGGAATCGACCTGGGCGAGCAGTGTCGTCGGGATTTGCACGAGGCGGACGCCGCGGCGAAGGATGCTCGCCGCGAAGCCCGCGAGATCGCCGACCACGCCGCCGCCTAAGGCGACGACGGCGTCGCCGCGCTCGACGCCAAGATCGAGCAGCTGCTCGCAGACCTGGGCCAGCACAGGAAAGCTCTTGCTCGCTTCCCCGGGCGCCACCACGACCTCGCCGAGGTACAGCCCGTGGTCCATGAGGCTCGCCTTCAGCCGCGCCAGATAAAGCGCGGCCACGGTGGCATCGCTAACGACGGCGCAGCGGGCGCCCGGCACGCTTTCGGCAATGCGCGAGCCGCTGCCATCGAGAAGGCGCTCACCGATGATGATGTCGTAGCTCCGCTCGGCGAGCCTCACTCTGATGGTGGTCTCGTCCAATTGGGGCGCCAACGCAGCCAATTGCTCTCGCATCATCGCACCTTACTACGCCCGCTGGTCGCGTCTGGCTTCGTCTCGCCGTCAAGCCAGCGCGCCAGAGCCTCGACCACGTCGTACACGATCAATTCATGGGGCACGTCGCGGCTCTCCACGGTGATGTCGGCCTCCGCATAGACGGGATAGCGCACCTGCATCAACTTGCGCATCACCGTCTCCGGGTTGCCGGCGGCGAGCAAAGGTCGGTTGTCGCGGCGGCGTACGCGATGCAGCAGCACCGGCAATTCCGCCTTGAGCCATATCGAGACGCCGTTCGCCTTGATTTTGGCTCTGGTGCCCGCGTCCATATAGGCGCCGCCGCCTGTCGCCAGCACCTTGGCTTCCCCCTGCAACAGGCGTGCAATGACCTTGGCTTCCCCTTGGCGGAAATAGGGCTCGCCATGCTCGGCGAATATCTCGCTCACGGTCCGGCCCGCGGCAAGCTCGATCTCGCTGTCGGCATCGATGAAGGCCAGACCGAGCCGGTTGGCAAGCCGCTTACCGACCGCCGTCTTGCCGGCTCCCATGAGGCCGATCAGCACGATGCACCTCGATCCAAGGGCCTCGCGGATACGTGCCAGCCGCTCCTGCTTCAGCTCTTTCTTGCGCTCAGCCAGTCGTAGACTCATCAGTCATCGCGCCGAGCAGCCGCATCGGCGCCTTCCGCGGGCTGCACGGTTCCATGATTTTCCAAAACTGACAACGGTCTTTCGAATCGTCCATTATAGTGAAAGACTGGAAGCTTGCTGGCGGTTCAAGCCATAATGCCGCCCTGTTCCCGAATACAAGACGCTTAAGGAAACGAGCGCCTCGATGCCGACACTCTTCCGATTCTTGATGGTCATAGGGGTGATCGCCGGTGTCGTCACTGGAAGCCTCTATGTGCTCGCCGAATATTTCCAGCCGGAGCCGAAGGAAATCTCCAAATCCTTGCGTAACGTCAAGGTGCGGACCGAGTAGGAGTATCTTCTTAGGGCTCGCCGCGGCGCTTGCGACCGTCCTATGCGGATGGGCGCCGGCCTTGGCCCAGGTCGAGCGGCGCGAGCTGCCGGTGCTCCAGGGCGAACCTGCTCCGCCCCAAGACTCTGGAGGCCCGGGAGCGGGCTCACCGCCGGGCATGGAAAATTGGCGTTCACCACCGTCTGAGCCTCCATCGTCAGTGTCGCAAAGGTCGGGCAGCGTACTGCCGCTGGACGTTTGGCGCGGGCTCGATGCGGCAGCGATGGACCGGCTGCTTGCTCAAAGTCCGTTGCCGCCGCAATCGCCAGCGCTCGCCAAGCTCATCGGTAGGGTGCTGGCGAGCGGTGCGCCGGGAGACGGCCGCGAGACCGCGGTGAAGATCGCGGCGCTTAAGCGGGCGGGCCGCGTCGATGAGCTGGTCGAATTGTTGGGCGGCCTCGCGCAAGGGGGTGAGCCAGGCGCTGCGGCGGGCTATGCGCTCGCCTTGCTTGCCGCGGATCGCCAGGAGGAGGCTTGCGCGGCCGAGCTCGGGACGGCGCCTACCGCAGCATCGACTGACAGCGATGCCAGGCGCGCTGCCTTCCTCATCCCAGCCTATTGCGCCGCGGCCAAGGGCGACAGGCAAGGCGCGAGCCTCGCGCTGACCCTTGCTCGCGATAGTGGGGTCGATGCGGGGATTGCTGCCGCCGTGGTTGACCGGCCGGCCAAGTCCTTCTCGCGCGGGGCCAATCTGCCCAGAAACGTCGACGTGCTCGACTATCTCTTTCTCAAGCTCGGCCAATCAGGCGGGAGCGCCGACATCGCCGCGAAGGCAACGCCGGAGCTTCTGTTTCTGCTGGTGCGGGACAAGGACGCGCCGGCAGAACTCAGGCTCGCCGCGGCCGAGCGCGCCGCCGCGCTGAACATTATCGATGGGGAGGTGCTGGCCGGCGCCTATCGGGAAACCGCGCCGAAGCTTGGCAAATCGGCGCAGTCGCCAGCGGCGCTTCGCGCCAGACTGTTCGCCACGCTTGAAGGACAGACCTCCGATAAGACCCGCGCCGAGTTGATCGATGCGCTGTTGGCCAGCGGCAAGGACGCCAGGATCGAAATCCCGATCGCCGAGGCCCTGGCGCAGGCGGGCGAGGGCCTCGCGCAAGCGCCACAAGCGGCAAGCTTTGCCGAGACGGCGGTCCGCGTTGCGGCGCTCGCCGGCGAGGATGACGCCGCCTGGGAATGGACCGAGGCTGGAGGTGAGCCGGTACGCAGCTGGCAATTGCTCCTTGGAGCAACCGATCCGTTCGGGGAGCGCGCCAGGTCTGCGCTCGACGCCGGCGTCGAGATCGCGCGCAAGGCTCAGCTGCCCGGCGCACTGTTACAACGGCTCGTCACGGTCCTCGACGCGCTTGGCGAGGATGTCCCCATTCCGCTGTGGGAACTTGCCGGCGAGACGCCCCAGCCGGAGGATGGCTATCTGCCGGCGACCGGTGTGCTTACCGCATTGAAGGAAGCCGCCGATGCCGGGGAGGTGGGGCGGACGGTGCTGCTTGTCGCCTCGGCGCTTGGACCCAATGGTCCGCAAGGCGCCCATCTGATCGCGCTTGGCGATGGATTGCGTGCGTTGAAGCGGGTAGGTCTCGACGCCGAAGCAAGACGCCTCGCGCTCGAGGCGCTCTACCCACATTGGCCGTCACGCGGAAAGGTCTGAAGCCTTGGGCAGCAAAGACCGATCGGACAGCGAAGCGAGTTCGGAGCTTGCGCTCTTCCTCGATATGCTGATGGCTGAGCGCGGCGCCGCGGCGCAGACGATCGAAGCCTATACGCGCGATTTGAGCGAGTTCCTCGCCTTCCTCGCCGCCAAGCGCATGACCGCCGAGGACGCCACGGCCGATGCGGTGCGCGCTTTCCTCGCCCAGCTCAGCCGCAAGGGACTTGCCGCGACCTCACGGGCGCGCAAGCTCTCGGCCATGCGTCAGTTCTTCCGGTTTCTGTTGGCGGAAGGCTTGCGCAGCGACGATCCCTGTTCGGCCGTCGACAGCCCCAAGCTCGGCAGGCCGCTGCCGAAATTGCTGTCCGTCGCCGAGGTCGAGAAGCTGCTCGAGACCGCGGCGCAAGGCGTGGAGCAGGCCGGGGATGGTTTGGCCAAGCGGCGCGCACTTCGCATCTATGCCCTGCTCGAGACGCTCTACGCCACGGGCTTGCGCGTCTCGGAGCTGCTTGGCCTGCCGCGCGGGGTGTTGGTCAGCGACGACCGCGTGCTCACCGTCAAGGGCAAAGGGGGGCGCGAGCGTCTCGTTCCGCTCAACGACGCCGCACAGAAGGCGCTTCGGTTCCACCTCGCGGCGCTCGATGGGCAGGCGGTTCGGGGCAAGGCGCCTTCGCCCTGGCTGTTCCCGTCGGGCAGCGGGTCGCAGCATTTGACCCGGCAGCGCTTCGGCCAGGAACTCAAGGCGTTGGCGCTCGCCGCCGGTATCGAGCCCTCACGCGTCTCCCCGCATGTGCTCCGCCATGCATTTGCCAGCCATTTGCTGGAGCGCGGCGCGGATTTGCGCACGGTGCAGCAGCTTTTGGGGCACGCCGACATCTCGACGACCCAGATCTATACCCATGTCATCGAGGAGCGGCTGCGGCGTCTTGTCGAGCAGCACCACCCCTTGGCTCAGCACCATTTAACCAAACGGAGTTAGGTTCGACCCCGAGCGGCCGGGGATGGTGCCCGTTGACAGGGTTCTTTCCCAAGGCCACTTAACGATCACGTTCCCGCCGCCTTCAGGCGCGGCAGCCGCCCATGCACGACGGTTCGAGGACCCCCTTTTAGCCAAATGCGTACCTATCTCGATTTCGAAAAGCCAATTGCGGAGCTTGAAAGCAAGGTTGCCGAGCTCAAGGTGCTCGCCGCCGAGCAGCGCTCCGTGTCCATCGCGGAGGAACTCGCCAAGCTCGAGGCAAAGGCCAGGGAAGCGCTGGAAGAGACCTATTCCGAGCTCACGCCCTGGCAGAAGACGCAAGTCGCCCGCCATCCCGAACGGCCGCACTTCAACAATTACATCGAAGGGCTCGTGCAGGATTTTACGCCGCTCGCCGGCGACCGGTATTTCGGCGAGGACGAGGCGATCATCGGCGGCATCGGACGCCTCCAGGGGCGTTCGGCCATGATCATCGGCCATGAAAAAGGCTCCGATACCGAAGGCCGGATTAAGCATAATTTCGGCATGGCGCGGCCTGAGGGCTACCGCAAAGCGCTCAGGCTCATGGAGATGGCGGACCGATTCTCCCTTCCGGTGGTGAGCCTTGTCGATACCGCGGGCGCCTATCCCGGCATCGGCGCCGAGGAAAGGGGCCAAGCCGAGGCCATCGCACGGTGCACCGATTGCTGCCTGCGCCTTGGCGTGCCGATCGTCTCGGTCATCATCGGCGAGGGTGGCTCTGGCGGCGCCGTGGCCATCGCATCCGCCAACCGCGTGTATATGTTGGAGCACGCAATCTACACCGTCGCCTCGCCGGAGGCGGCAGCCTCAATCCTGTGGCGCGATTCGAGCCGCGCCATGGATGCGGCCACGAATATGAAGATCACGGCGCAGGATCTGCTCAAGCTTGGCGTCATCGACGGCATCATCCCGGAGCCGGTCGGCGGCGCCCATCGGGATGGGCGCGAGGTCGTGTTGGCGACCGGGGAGGTGATCGGACAGGCCTTGGCCGCATTCGACGCCATGCCGCCAGACGCCATTCGCAAGGCTAGGCGCGAGAAATTCATGGGAATCGGCTGGGTTGGTTAACGGTTTCCGCTGGGAAAACGCCATTTTTTAGTCCAACTGTGGCTTGCTTGCCGTTATAATAGGCTTCACTCCGGGGGAACGCCGAAGCGTTGGCGCGGGGGATTTTTGAGCGCTAACTTCGTCTTAACCCGTTGAGTTTGATCTTGGACGAGGTGCGCAAGGGGCACTGCGTATGCTTCGCTCAGGTTGGTTGAACGTCGTCATGACGGCGAGCGTGCTGATTTTCATCGGCGTGCTCGGTGGGTGTAGCCAATTTTCGCCACCCTATCTGAAACCGCTTTCGCCACAGACGCAGGCCTTGCTCACCCAGAAGGGCATGACTGAGCAGTCTCCTGTCCTCGTACGCATCTTCAAGGCCGAATCGGAGCTTGAGATCTGGAAGGCAAAGGACGACGGGCGCTACTACCACTTCAAGACCTATCCGATCTGCGATTGGTCGGGCACGCTCGGGCCCAAGGTCAACCAAGGCGACCGGCAAGCTCCCGAGGGCTTCTATCTCGTCTCGGCGGCGCAGATGAACCCGACGAGCAAATATCACCTCGCCTTCAATATCGGCTTCCCCAACGCCTATGACCGGTCCAATGGCTGGACCGGCGCCGACATCATGGTGCACGGCGACTGCAAATCGGCCGGCTGCTACGCCATGACCGACGGCGTCGTCGAGGAGATTTACATCCTCGCGCGCGAGGCGCTTGCCGGCGGTCAGCCGGCCTTCCAGGTCCAAGCCTATCCGTTCCGCATGACGGCGACGAACATGGCCAAGCATAAGAGCGATCAGTGGTACGGCTTTTGGCGGAACCTCAAAGAGGGCTACGACTATTTCGAGGTCACCCATCAGCCGCCCAGGATTGAGGTGTGCGACAAGCACTATCTCGTTAACGCGGCCTTCGTCGATCGCGGGGCGAGACCCGATCCGACAGGCGCATGCCCGGCCTATGAGAAGCTCCCGGTCCAGCCGGCCCCGCGCGGCCCGGTGTTGCAGCAGGCTTCGGCCAAGCCCGGTTCCAAGCAAGGCGGCTCAGCCGACGCTGACATTACGAACGCCATCCAGGCGGCCTCCATCGGCAAGCCACTTGGCAGCTGGTTCGGCCTGACCTTTGGACCGCAGAAGCCGACCTATCAGGCCTTCACGCTCGGTCCGGCGACGCCGGCCAATGTGGCGCCGCCGGCCGTGAAACCGGCCGCTGTCAAGCAGGTGGCCACCAAGCGGGCCAATCCAAAGCGCCCAGTCCAGCAGGCCGCGGCCAAAGACTAGGCAGACTTTAGGCTACCCTGCCACCGGATCGCCTATGTTCGCCGCATCATGGAGGACATGTTGCGGTACGCTCTGTTGCCGATCCTAATTGCCGCGCTGATCGGCGGGGCGCTCCTGCTATACAGCTCCCGGGGCAGACAGCTGATCGACCGCGTCTCGATCGCGCTGACCAGGGCCGAGAACCATTGGTATTATCGGAGGGGCCGGCCGCTGCCCGGCACCCCCGATCTCGCCAAGCTCGATCAGCGGCTCGCCGCGCAAGGATTAGAGCTAGGCGCACCGGTGTTTTTGCGCATCTTCAAGCTCGACTCCGAGCTCGAGCTGTGGATGGAGAAGGACGGACGCTACCGGCTGTTTGCCACCTATCCGATCTGCCTGTGGTCGGGGCGGCTGGGGCCGAAGCTTCAAGAGGGC
This sequence comes from uncultured Alphaproteobacteria bacterium, assembly GCA_963804705.1. Taxonomy (GTDB): domain Bacteria; phylum Pseudomonadota; class Alphaproteobacteria; order Rhizobiales; family Methyloligellaceae; genus Methyloceanibacter. Next base: position 163,584 of record CAWDRM010000015.1, on the reverse strand, counting down.
GACCTTCAGGCGCCGGAGGGCTTCTATACGGTCGGCAAAGAGCAGCTTAATCCGAATAGTCGCTGGCACCGCTCTTTCAGTCTCGGCTTTCCCAACGAATTCGACCGCGCGCAAGGGCGCACCGGCTCGTTCCTCATGGTGCATGGCGGCTGCGCCTCGATCGGCTGCTACGCCATGACCAATGACGTGATCGACGAGATTTGGCGTGTGGTGACGACGGCGCTCGATCGCGGCCAAGCTGCATTTCAAGTGCAGGTATTCCCGTTCCGCATGACCGAGGCAAATTTCAAGGCGCGCAGCGCCGACCGCTGGAGCGGCTTCTGGGCGGATTTGAAACGCGGCTATGATTCCTTCGAGCGCACCCACGTGCCGCCAAGCGTTAGCGTCTGCGACGGACGCTATGTCATTGCCGATGGGAGTGCCGTCGCCGGGGAGCCGGATTGCCCGGGAGCCGCGGTACGCGAGCCGGTTGCCCGTCAGGACCAGCCTAAGGGTTGAGCGGCCAGAAGATCATGATGAGCGGCACGCCGACCAAGATCACGATCAGCGACAGCGGCAGGCCGAGCCGCCAATAATCGCTGAAGCGGTAGCCACCGGGACCCATCACCAACGTATTGCATTGATGACCGATGGGCGTGAGGAAATCGCAAGCCGCACCGATCGCCACCGCCATGAGGAAAGGGTCCGGGTTGTGACCGATTTTGGTGGCGAAGCTCGCGGCGATCGGGGCCATGACCAGAACCTTTGCGGTCGCGGGGAAGGAGCCGCCAGCCGAAGGTGAGGAAAACCACGCCGACCACGGCAATGCCGGCGCCCACCGGCGTTAAATCGAACATGCCGTAGGGCTGCTCCAGGATTTCTTGGCGCATGCGCGACACGATGATGTTGGGCGAGGTGCCGACCAGCGTCACGATGCCGCCAAGGAGGGCACCGAACGACATGGGCATCAGCAGGGACGACGGCGAGGTTCCGGTACTCGCGCGAGCTGGAAGGCGATTGGCATCAGCATGGCGAGCGCGCCGATATTCTTGACGAAGCCCGAAAGCGCTGTCACGGCACCGACGAGTGCGACGACCTGCTGATGGATGGTGACGAGATGAGCCCTAAGCTTGCGCACGACGCGCTCGATGACGCCTGATCGCGCGACCGCGGCGCTGATGAGCAGCGCGCTCGCAACGATAATGACGATGTCGTCGCTGCCGGAGAAAGCCTTATTCGCCGGTACGATTCCCACGGCAACCGCGGCGAGGAGCGCCACCACGGCAACGAGATCGTAGCGCCAGCGTCTCCACGCGTAGAGGCCCATCATGTCGATGATGAAGAGGCCCATCATGCCGATGATAATGGCAAAGGCGAGTGCCTGGTCGAGGGTCACGGTGCGGCCGGCCCTCGAGGTCCGCTGGGCTCAACGGGTGCTGCGGCGAGCTTGCGAAATCCAACAGCCGCGCACAAAACTGTGCGGAGGTCCATGTCCACTGGCCTTTCGGAAGAATGTGCCTAGGTGGACAAAGCCACTGACCGCCTTCGCGGTTCCCGGTGAGCGAGAGCGGAGACAGATGTCCAGTCGTTACCGACCGGACAGTCTGCTAGCCGAACGTGCCGTGGCAGTGCTTGTATTTCTTGCCGGAGCCGCAGGGGCAGAGCGCGTTGCGCGCCACCTTGCCCCAAGTTGAGGGGTCGGCCGGGTTAGGGCCCGCCGCCGTCTTTCGCGCGGGCGCCGGCTTCACACCGCCGCGGCCATTGCCGCCGCCATTGGCGGCTTCCAGCGCGAACTCGTCCTCCCCGGTGAGGGGATCGAGATGATGGACGTCCATCGGCGGCAGCTCGGTCGCTTCCAGCGGGGGTACCTCGTCCTGCCGGGCGAGTTGCACATGCATCAATTGGCCGGTCACGGCCTCGCGCAGGCGCGCAAGCATGTGCTCGAAAAGGGTGAAGCTTTCGCTCTTATACTCGTTCAGCGGGTCGCGCTGGCCATAGCCCCGGAGGCCGATGACCTGGCGCAGATGCTCGAGCGTGACGAGATGCTCGCGCCAAAGATGGTCCAAGGTCTGAAGCAGCACTGCCTTCTCGATCTGACGCATGATCTGGGGACTGAGGTCCGCGGCCTTCTTGGCGGCGCGCTCGTCGGCGGCCCGGATCAGCCGCTCATGCACCTCCTCCTCGCCGATGCCCTCCTCCTTCGCCCAGTCCTCGATCGGCAAATCGAGATCGAACGTGGTCTGCATATCCTCTTTCAGGCCGGGCACGTCCCATTGCTCGGCGAAGGACTTGAGCGGGATGTGCTTGGCGACGAGGTCGTCGATCACCTGGCGGCGCATGTCGGCGATGGTGTCGCCCAAATCGGCATCGCTCATCAGGTCGCGGCGCTGCTCGAAGATCGCCTTGCGCTGATCGTTCATCACGTTGTCGTATTTGAGCAGGTTCTTGCGGATATCGAAGTTGCGCGCCTCGACCTTGGCTTGCGCCTTCTCCAGCGCCTTGTTGATCCAGGGATGGATGATGGCTTCGTCTTCCTTGAGACCCAGGGCCTGGAGCATGCCGTCCATGCGCTGTGAGCCGAAGATGCGCATGAGGTCGTCTTCGAGGGACAGGAAGAAGCGCGAGCGGCCCGGATCGCCTTGGCGGCCTGAGCGGCCGCGGAGCTGGTTGTCGATGCGACGGCTCTCATGGCGCTCGGTGCCGACGACGTAAAGACCGCCGGCGGCAAGCGCCGTCTGCTTCTTCTGCGCGATGTCGGCCCGAATCTCTTCCCGCTTGGCGGCGATCTGGCCGGGGGTGAGCTCTTTGCCCTTGGCGGTCTCTTCGGCGACCCAGTCCTCCATCCGCATGTCGGGATTGCCGCCGAGTTGGATGTCGGTGCCGCGGCCCGCCATGTTGGTGGCGATGGTCACTGCGCCGGGCACGCCCGCTTGCGCGATGATGTGGGCCTCCTGCTCGTGATAGCGGGCATTCAGCACCTGGTGAGGGACCTTATCCTTCTTAAGGAGCTCGGACAGGAGCTCTGATTTCTCGATGGAGGTCGTGCCCACGAGCATGGGCTGGCCGCGTTTGGACGCATCCTTGATGAGCGCGATAATGGCTCGGTATTTCTCGTTGGCGGTGCGGTAGACCTCGTCGTCCTCATCCTCACGGATCATGTCCATGTTGGTCGGCACCTCGACCACGTCGAGGCCGTAAATGTCGAGGAACTCGTCGGCCTCGGTGGCGGCCGTGCCGGTCATGCCGGCGAGCTTCTCATAGAGCCGGAAGTAGTTCTGGAAGGTAATCGAGGCGAGCGTCTGGTTCTCGGGCTGGACCTTGACGTGCTCCTTGGCCTCCAGCGCCTGGTGCAGGCCTTCGGAGTAGCGGCGTCCCTGCATCATGCGACCGGTGAACTCGTCGATGATGATCACCTCGCCGTCCTTGACGATGTAGTCGCGGTCGCGCTGAAAGAGCGTGTGCGCCCGGAGCGCCTGCTGCACGTGGTGGACGACGGTGACATTCTCGATGTCGTAAAGCGAATCGCCCTTGAGCATGCCGGCCTCGGTCAGCAACTGCTCAACGTGCTCATTGCCGGCCTCGGTCAAGGTGACGACCCGGGTCTTCTCGTCGAGGTCGTAATCGCCCTTGCCGAGTTTAGGCAGGAAGGTGTCGATGGTGTTGTAGAGCTCGGAGCGGTCGTCGAGGGGCCCGGAGATGATGAGGGGCGTGCGCGCCTCGTCGATCAGAATGGAATCGACCTCATCGACGATGGCGTAGTAGTGGCCGCGCTGGACCATTTCGGCGACCGAGTACTTCATATTGTCGCGGAGATAGTCGAAGCCGAATTCGTTGTTGGTGCCGTAAGTCACGTCGGCGGCGTATTGCGCCCGGCGCTCGTCGTCGGCGAGGTCGTGCACGATGCAGCCGACCGAGAGCCCGAGGAACTGGTAGATGGCGCCCATCCAGGCGGCGTCGCGCTTGGCGAGATAATCGTTTACGGTCACGACATGGACGCCGCGGCCGGCCAGCGCGTTGAGATAGACGGGCAGCGTCGCCACCAGTGTCTTGCCTTCGCCGGTTTTCATCTCCGAGATGCGGCCGTCATGCAGCACCATGCCGCCGATCAGCTGCACGTCGAAATGGCGTTGGCCAATGGCGCGCTTGGCGGCCTCGCGGACGGTGGCGAAGGTTTCCGGGATCAGATCCTCAAGCGGCGTCCCCTCTTTCACCCGCGCGCGAAACACCTCCGTGCGTGCCCGGAGAGCGTCGTCGGAAAGCGCCGCCACCTCAGGCTCGAGCGCGTTGATGTCGGTGACCAACGCCGGATACTTCTTGAGCTTGCGGTCGTTGGAACTGCCGAAGACCTTGCTGGCCAAGGCGCCAAAGGAAAGCATTGGATTACAGCCTCATATCGCAGGAGCGTGTTCAGTGGCGATCTCGCAGAGATGCGAGAGCACTGCGTCTCGACGTAGTCCTCCCCAGGCGCGGACCATAAAACCCGCGGAAAGCGTCCAAAAAATGCCTAAGGAGCAAACGCCCGTGAGACATAAGTGCCGCCCCAACCCTTGTCAACGCGAGGGTCGCGAGCGCTGTCTGCCCAGCGGTCGCGGCAGAGGCGGGTCGCCATGCCGACGGTCTCGACGCAACAACTTGTGACCTTGCAGCGACAACTGGGCCTGCCGAAGGTCAGACTGACAAAGATGCCGATGCGATATCCGCAAGGTATCGGCGAAGGCCAAATGTTGCTCTCGTCGCTCGCGCGAGTGATCCGCCGCAAATCACCACTCTGCTACATTTACATTCAGTTACATTCATGCGGCTCAGAGCGCTACTAGCGGCTAATATTTCTATGTATCGAGACATATAAAAATATTGCCGGGGAGTCCACCAGCTGCCCGCCGATAAAACGCCGTTCTTGGGTGTAGAAAGGCGACATTAAAACCGGAGAAACCGCGCGCATTCGCAGCTTGGCATCGGAGCGCCCCCGGTTTATGAAGGCGCCCAGGGGAAACGACCCAACCCACCAGCCTTTCTCCTCCCAGGAGCACCGCCCGGCGGGCAGAACAAGAGGATATCACTCCGTGAAGACTTGGCGAACCTTGCTGCTTCTTGCAGCCTTTAGTGCTTGCGCTCCGCTCACGGCTTTGGCCGAGGATGCCGTCGTCGCCCACATCAACGGCGTCGACATCAAGCAGTCCGATCTCGAATTCGCGGCCTCGGAGGTGGGCGCTCAGCTCGCCAGTTACCCACCAGAGGATCGCCGCAGGATGCTGCTCCAATTCGTCATCGAGAACGAGCTCATGGCGGAGGAGGCGGCAAAGGACGGCCTGGACACCGGTCAGAGCTTCGACGATCGGCTCAAATACCACCGGCGCCGCGCGCTGCGAGACGCTTATTACGACAAGGCCGTGCGCAATGGGGTCCCCGAGGAAGCGGCGAAGAAGATTTATGACGAGAAGAGCGCCGGTATGAAGCCGGAGGAAGAGATCCACGCGCGCCATATCCTGGTCAGTACCGAAGCCGAGGCCAAGCAGGTCGCCGAGCGTCTGAAGAAGGGCGAGGACTTCGCCACCGTCGCCAAAGAGGTGTCGAAAGATCCGAGCGCGGAAGGCGGCGATCTGGGCTTCTTCAGCCGGGGTCAGATGCTGAAGCCGTTCGAGGATGCGGCTTTCGCGCTTGAGATCGGCCAGATCTCTGAGCCCGTGCAGACTCAATTCGGCTGGCACATCATCAAGGTCGAGGAGAAGCGCACCCGTCCGCTGCCGACCTTCGACCAGGTGAAAGACACCATCGTCAGCCAGCTCACGCAGCAGAAGGCCAAAGATACCATCAAACAGCTGCACGACGCTGCCAAGATCGAGATCGTCGATCCCGACATCAAGAAGTCGATGGATGATGCGGCGGTCAGGGGCGAAGCCCCGCCGGACGACCAGAACGCGCCCGCGGGGGATGCCGAAGACAATCATTGACGGGATCGCCTAATCCAGGCTCGCCAGTGCTTTATAGCGAATCGCAATCGCGATTTCGCTCTAACTCTCTCTGTAGACGCATGATCCAATCCGAAAAGTCTGCAACTTTTCAGGATCAGATCCGAAAAGTCTGAGACGTCTGAGAATCAGGCTCCAATGGCCACGATCTCGTCTTTCGCGCCGAAGCACCCGCCGCGCCTTCCGAGCATCTCGGGCGTTCGTTTCGCCACATGTGCGGCGGGCATCCGCTATCCCGGGCGAACCGACCTGTTGCTGGCGCTGTTCGATCCCGGCACCAGCGTGGCAGGCGTGCTCACGCGGTCCAAGACCGCGTCGGCCCCGGTCGAGTGGTGCAGAGCGCGGCTGGCGCATGGGATGGGCCGCGCGCTCGTGGTCAATTCCGGCAACGCTAATGCCTTCACCGGACGGCGCGGGCGCGACGCGGTCAAGCTAACGGCTGAGGCCGCGGCGGCAGCAGCGCAATGCCTCGAGGCCGATATCTATCTCGCTTCGACCGGCGTGATTGGCGAGCCGCTCGACCCAGCCAAATTCACCGGGCTACTCGCGGGGCTTGCCGCATCGGCCGAGCCCGAGCGATTCGAGCAGGCGGCCCGCGCCATCATGACCACCGACACCTATCCGAAGCTCGCCACGCGCCAGGCCGAGATCGAGGGCGTCCCCGTCACCATCAACGGCATCGCCAAGGGCGCAGGGATGATCGCCCCGGACATGGCGACGATGCTCGCCTTTCTCTTCACCGACGCAGCGATCGAGCCCGGACCGTTGCGTGAGATACTGGTCCCCGCCGCGAATGAGACGTTCAACGCCATCACCATCGACGGCGACACCTCGACCAGCGATACGCTTCTGCTGTTCGCCACGGGAACGGCCGCATCGCGGGGCGCGCCGAGAATCGGCTTGCCGCACGATCCGCGGCTCACAAGCTTCCGCGCCGCGCTTACCGAGGTGCTGCGCGATCTCGCCCACCAAGTGGTGAAGGACGGCGAGGGCGCTACCAAATTCGTCACTGTGCGCGTCAACGGCGCCGAAAGCCCCGCCGCGGCACGAGCGATCGCGCGGTCCATCGCCAATTCGCCTTTGGTCAAGACGGCAATCGCTGGCGAGGACCCGAATTGGGGACGCATCGTCATGGCCGTGGGTAAAGCGGGCGAAGCGGCCGACCGCGACAAGCTCGCGATTTGGCTCGGCGAAATTTCGGTCGCGAGGGAGGGCGAGGTCGACCCGAGCTATCGCGAGGCGCTTGGCGCTGCCTATATGAAGCGGCCTGAGATCGCCATCACTGTGGATGTCGGCGTGGGCAAGGCTGACGCGACCATCTGGACCTGCGATCTCACTTCCGGGTACATCGCCATCAATGCCGACTACCGGTCCTGAGCGGGGATGGGCAACGGCCCCCGCCCTCCGCTCGTTCTGGTCGCCGCCTGCGTGCTGCTCGACGGCGACGGCAGGATTCTGATCGCTAAGCGCCCTGAGGGGAGGCCGCTTGCCGGCCTTTGGGAATTCCCGGGCGGCAAGATGGAGCCCGGAGAGGCGCCAGAGGACGCGCTGATCCGCGAGCTTGCCGAAGAGCTAGGCATCGAGATCGCGACCGCCTACCTCACGCCCCTGACTTTTGTCAGCCATGTCTATCCGGACTTCCATTTGCTCATGCCGCTGTTCCTGTGTCGGCGCTGGCGAGGGGTCATGGCCGCGCATGAAGGCCAGGAGCTTGCCTGGATCAGGCCTGATGCGCTTGGTCCCTACGCCATGCCACCCGCCGATCAGCCGCTCAAGGCGGTGCTCCCTCATCTCCTAAGTCAAACATAGGGGCCGCCATGGCCGGGCTTGACGCGGCCATCAACGTCTTGGTCTCTGGAGGAAATTCGTGGATGCCCGGCACAAGCCCGGGCATGACGCTTCTAATCTTGGGAACTCTGTTTTGCCGATCCGATCTTCGCTGGGAAGGCCGCCTCGTCGCCCGCTGCATGCTCCGTCGTGCCGAGCGCGTCGGCGAGGCGCATCGTGGCGCTGCCCGGCGCAGCCGGCTTTTGCTGGCTCGCATGCGGCGCCCATCCCATCAAATAGACGATCTCGAAGCTCGCCACGACCCTGCCGTCCGGCGTGGCGTGACGCGTCCGGTAGATGGCTTCCGCACGCTCAAGCGTCCGGCGCGGCAGCGGACCTTTCCGTCGCGCCGCCAGCACGTTGCCGCCGCCCATGGCCCTGATCTCACGCATCAGATCGCGCGGGGTCGGATAGGTCACGGTCAGGAGATCGGCATCGCTCACGGGGAGGGCGAAACCCGCGCGCTGCAGCAGCGCGCCATATTCCCGGACATCAGCGAAGGGAGCGATGCGCGGGCTGGCGCCGCCTTCTTCGTCGGCCTCGGCCTCGATCAGCGCGTAGCGAAGCTCATGCAAGGAGCGGCTGCCCAACGCCGCTCCCATGAACAGGCCGTCGGGACGTAGCGCACGGCGGATCTGGACCAGCGCGCCGGGAAGATCGTTGATGCGGTGCAACGCAAGGCCGGACACCACGAGATTGAAGCTTCCGTCCCTGAAGGGCAGCAAATCCTCGTCGCAGACGACGCTCGGCCGCGGACACAGCGCGGCCAACACCGCCACGCTCTCGGCATAGATCATCTCTCCCACGGAGGGGAGCGCCGCCACCGCTCGCCCAAGCATCCCGTGATAGGCGCCGAGGTCAAGGGCGCGAGGAAACTCGCGCAAGACGGCGCCGATGCGATCGGCGATCTCGGCGGCCACGTGGGACAGCAGGAATTCGTGCTGCGGCATCTCGTGCGCAAAGCGCGAGCGCCTGCGGCGCAGCAGGTCGCGGTCGAACGTCTGGTGATCCTCGCTCATGCGCCCGCACACGTCTCCTCTTCCGTCATGGCGCTGTCCCGCATTATCATGTCTCTGATGGCGATCACCGAGGCAGATCTTACCTCCGAGGTTCCTGCGACCGGGTTGGCGGTCGGCTCGGCGGTGCGGGGCGTGCTCACCTCGCTTGCCGATCTGCTGCTGCCGCCGGTCTGCATCGTTTGCCGGACGCGGGTCGGCGGCCACGGTCTCCTCTGTGGCGACTGCTAGGCGCGGATCGATTTCATCGCCCCTCCCATCTGCGCGCGCCTCGGCGTGCCGCTTCCTTATGATACCGGCGAGCCTTGCCAGTCGGCGGCTGCGACTGCGGATCCGCCAGTCTACGACCGGGCGCGTGCCGTGGCGCGCTATTCCTCGATCATGCGGGACCTGATCCAAAGCTTCAAATATGGGGATCGGCACGAAGGTCCGCCGCTGTTCGGCCGATGGCTCGCAACCGCCGGAGCGGAGCTCCCCGCCGACGCCGACCTGATCGTGCCGGTCTCCCTCTACCGCTCGAGGCTCTGGTCGCGACGCTTCAATCAGTCAGCCCTGCTCGCGCGCGCCGTTGGGCGGCTGACCGGCGTTCCCGTCGAATGCTTCCTGCTCGGCCGCGTGCGGCGCACGCCGAGCCAGATCGGGCATACGGCAGCGCAGCGGCGGCGGAACGTTGCAGGCGCATTTCGCGTGACGGGTGCGCGCGGACCGATTCGCGGCGGCCGCATCGTCATCGTCGATGACGCCATCACCGCCGGCGCCACGGCGGACGCCTGTGCGCGCACCTTGAAACGGGCAGGCGCGGCACGGGTCGATGTTTTGGCACTGGCCCGAGCCGTGGAACCGCCCGCCTTCCTAGTATAGTCTAGCATCTCCTGATCGACGCCCTTATCTAACAACAACAGAACCCTCAACGGGCCGAGCAGCGGAACGTCGATGACCAGAATCCTTCTCTACACCACGCCGTATTGCGGCTATTGCCGTGCCGCGAAGCGGCTGCTCACAAGCAAGGGGCTCGACTTCACCGAGATCGACGTGAGCGAAGACCCCGCTAAGCGCGAGGAGATGATCTCCCGCGCCATGGGCATGCGCACCGTGCCGCAGATTTTCATCCAGGGCCGTCATGTCGGCGGCTATGACGAGCTCGCGGAGCTTGAGCGGGAGGCGAAGCTCGATGCTTGGCTTGCGGAGTTCGAAACGGTCGTGGGTGCCGCGGGGCAATGACCGCGCCCTCGCCGAAAATCTTCCGCGCGGGTCTGGTTCAGCTCAGGTCGGGCCGCGCCATCGCGCCCAATATGGCGATGACCGAGGCCCTCATCCGGCGGGCTGCCGCTGGCGGCGCCCATTACGTGCAGACGCCGGAGAACACGGCGGTCATGGAGCTTGAGCCCGAGCGGCTGCTGGCCGAGGTCGATGTCGAGGAGATGAGCGTTCCGCTCACGCAGCTCAAGGCGCTCGCCCGTGAGCTTCGGATTTGGCTACATGTGGGCTCGATCGCGATCAGGGTCGACGCGTCCAAAGTCACCAATCGCTCCTATCTCATCGCTCCGGACGGGGAGATCGCGGCGCGCTACGATAAGCTGCATCTGTTCGACGTCGATCTGGCGGGTGGCGAGAGCTACCGCGAATCCCGAACCTACCGGCCCGGCAATACGGCCGTGCTCGCCAAGCTGCCCTGGGGAAGGCTTGGCTTGAGCATCTGCTACGATCTCCGCTTCCCCGCGCTCTATCGCGCGCTAGCCACGGCGGGCGCCGATGTCATCGCCGTGCCGTCTGCCTTCACCAAACAGACTGGCGAGGCCCATTGGCGCGTGCTGTTGCGCGCCCGCGCCATCGAGACCGGCGCCTTCGTGCTCGCCGCCGCCCAGGGTGGACTGCATGAAAACGGCCGCAGCACCTATGGGCATAGCATGATCGTTTCGCCCTGGGGCGAGGTGCTGGCGGAGGCGGGCGAGGCTCCCCAGATACTCCTCGCCGATATCGATCTTGCGCTTTGCGGCGAAGTCCGGGCGAAAGTGCCCTCCCTCCAGCACGGGCGCCAATTCGAGGTGGAGGTTATGGGCGGGGGCGCGCGGGCTCAAAAGGAGGCGTCGTGATGCCAGCAAGGCCAGTTCAAATAAACTTGTTGTTGGGAGTGCCCTGCTACAGCCTTGATGGACTAATATTGGAAAAGCCGCCGAGTACGGTCTTGCGCAACCAGGGTCAAAGAATGCGTCTCTCAAATCTCCTCCGACGTCTCAAATACGCTTACGGGCTACTCATCGTCCCTTTTCTGGCGTTCGCGCTCGCCGCTCCTGCGGGCGCTGAGACGAGTTCTAAGCCGCCAAACGCGCCGAATGGCGGCAATCCGCCAACCGCGCAGGCCAAGCCCAATCCTTCGGCCGAGCAACCCAAATCCGATTCCACCGCCGCGCAGCCTGAATCAAAATCAAACTCTGCAGCTGCGAAGTCAGACTCCGATGCTGACTCGGCCAAGGCTGGGTCACAGATCTTGATCAATATCGACAAGTCGCGGCAGGAGATGACCATCTTTGTCGACGGTATCGAGAAATACACTTGGCCGGTGTCAACTGGCCGACGAGGATATTCAACTCCTTCAGGAACTTACACTCCCACGTCTATGAACGAAATTTGGTATAGCAAGCAGTGGGACAACTCTCCCATGCCCCATTCTATTTTCTTTATGAAGGATGGCCATGCCATCCATGGCAGCCATGAGGTGAAGACCCTCGGCAAACCGGTCTCGCATGGCTGCGTGCGCATTTCGCCGGCAAATGCGGCCATTCTTTATGACCTGGTCAAGGAGAACGGCATGAAGAATGCCCAAGTCGTGCTCACCGGCACCACGCCGGGGGGCGAGGCGAAAGTGGCATCTGAACCGGCAGATCAAGGCTATGGGGATGCTCCATGGCCTGGGCCCGGACAGGGCTATTATCCACCGCCGAGACGAGGTTTTTTCGGACGGTTGTTCCAGCCTGATTACGGTCCTCAGGGCTATTATCGGCCCTACGGCTATTACCCCCGAGGATATTAGGACTGTCGAGCGCGGCGGAGTTGTATCCGCCGCGCCCGATATATCGGCTCCGGGATCAGCCCTTCCTGGTGATGACCACTTCGAGATACTCGCTAGGAACGACGAGCGTGCCGTCCTTGGCGACGTTGAGCTCGTCGAGCAGAGCGTAGAGATCGGCCTCGAGCGCCTCGCGTGCCTTCGGATCGATCGCGGCGAACGCCTTTCAAGACTGGGCCGTAATAGCCGCGGAAGACTTCCACCCAGTGTTCGGGCGATTTGTAGCGGAAGGCAAAGTACTTGCTCTCCGCGGCGACGATCGCTTTCGAGCCGAATAGGCTATCGAGATGGGCCTTAGTGCCCCATAGCGCCGGCGACTTCATGCCGGGTGCCGGCGGAACGTATTTGCCGATCGTCTTGAATAGCCTGCCGATAAAGCCCTCTGGCGTCCAATTGGCGAGGCCGATCTTGCCGCCCGGACGGCAGACCCGGATGAGTTCCCTCGCCGCCTGCTCTTGATTGGGCGTGAACATGACGCCGAACGTCGAAAGCACGACATCGAAGCTCGTCTCGGCGAAGGGGAGATTCTCCGCGTCGGCTTCCTGGAAAATAATCGGGAGGCGATCGGCTCTGGCACGTTCGCGGCTACGCTCAAGCAGCGCGCCGACATAGTCCGTCGACACGACGTCCGCGAATTGGCGGGCCGCGGCGAGCGTCGCATTGCCGTTGCCGGCGGCGACATCGAGGACGCGCTGGGCGCTGCGGAGATCGACGGCCTCGCACAGCATTTCGCCGACGATCTGCAACGTGGTGCCGATCATGGCGTAGTCGCCGGAGCCCCAGGCGGCCTGTTGGCGGCTCTTAATGGTAGCGAGATCGATGGTAGCAGGGTTGAGGGTTTGAACGTTCATCCTTTAGGTCCTTCTTGTTTTAGCTGGCGGACGGCAATGGTTTTGCCGGGGGGTCACGTGGTGATCTCAGGCCGCGGCGCTTGCGTCAGCCGGGTCGTCGCGGATGACGATGGTTTTGACGACCGGGAAGATCTGGTCGGCTGGCATGCCGACGCGCCTCGCATGCGCGCGGATCGATTCAGGATCGCGCGCCTGGTAGATGCAGACTGTGCCGAACCGGCCGTCGGGCTCCTTGACCACATAGCTGCGGATCCAGCGAACGCGGTCGGATATCTCTTCGTTACCGACCTTGGCCGACTTGGCGCCGGCGACTTCGAGTTCAGCCAGGTTCGCCCATGCGCTCGGGCGGCGGATCACATAAAGGTCCATGACTTTCTTCCTATCTGGTTGGCTTCGCGTCGTTGCGACGTGGCGTGCTCTTAGGCCAATCGGCTGCGGCCGCGAATGATCTGGCGTCTGCAAGACTTGACACCGCGTCCGGGATTGATGAGGCATCTGGCGGAGCGTCCGGGCGGAATGACCAAGCGTCCGGCTAGAGGGACCCATGGGTGCCGACACGCTTTCCGATGTGCTGAAAACGGTAAGGCTGACGGGCGCGACGTTCTTTGACGTTGTGGCCAAGGCACCGTGGGTCGCCGAGTTGCCGCCGCGGGAGATGATTTTGCGGAAGATCCTGCCGGGTGCCGGGCATCTCATCGCGTATCATGTGGTCACTGAAGGTCGCTGCTTCGCCGCCATTTTCGGGGAAGAGCCGATCGCGCTCGAAGCCGGCGAAGTCATCGTCTTCACCAATGCCGATCCGCATGCCCTGTCGAGCAGTCCCGGCATGCGCGCCGATTCCGTCGCCACGGCCCCGCTCGACATTGCTAGCGGCGGTCAATTGCCGTTCTTTCTCAACTATGGCGGCGACGGGCCGATTTCGGCCAAGTTCGTCTGCGGCTACCTCGCCTGCGATGCCCAACCGTTCAATCCGCTGCTTGAGAACCTGCCGCCGGTGATCAAGACCGGCGACCCGCAGCACGCAGATGAAGGCTGGCTCGGTCAGTTTCTCCGTTTCGCGATGATGGAAGCGGCGGAAAAGCGCGCCGGCGGCGAAAGCGTGCTGGCCAAACTGAGCGAGCTGATGTTCATCGAAGTGGTTCGCCGGCATCTGGAGAGGTTGCCGCCGGAACAGGCCGGCTGGCTCGCGGGTCTGCGCGATCCCTTCGTCGGCAAGGCATTGTCACTGCTCCATGGGGCGCCTGCGCAGAACTGGACGATCGAGAAGCTGGCGAAGCAGGTCGGCCTGTCGCGCTCGGTTCTCGCCGAGCGCTTTGCCGACCTCGTCGGCATTCCGCCGATGCAATATCTCGTCAAATGGCGGATGCAGATCGCATCGGGGAGGCTGAGCGGCGGCAGCGACAATGTCGCGACCGTCGCCACCGAAATCGGCTACGAATCCGAGGCGGCTTTCAGCCGCGCCTTCAAGAAGATGGTGGGAGTGCCGCCCTCGGTTTGGCGCCGCCGCATGCGCGCCGACGCCTAGCGCCCCGATTTGCGATCCGCCGCGTTTTTATCAAGGCGTCATGCGCTGCGAAATTATCGGGCAGTCGAGGGTCTTCTCAAGTGCCTCGATCAGCTCCTGTTTCGAGTTGGCCGAGAAAAAAAGCCCATTGTTCTGTTTGGCGAGGCACATCATGTCGAGGACACTCTCGCCCGTCCAGGAATACCCCTTTGGTGCGGTAGCTGATGATGTGGACGGCGAGCTGCATAGCCTCGTCATGGAGTTGCTTGGCGAGTGCGCAAGGCGACCCGCCACCGGTCTCCTCGCCATCGGTGATGACGACGATAAGGCCGGGCTTCGCGCGATAGTCGAGCACGTCGGCCGCTTGGGCCACGGCCGAGGTCAGCGGCGTCTTGCCGGCCGGCGTCAAGCCATTCACCGCGTGCATGATCGCCTCGGCGACGTTTGCCATGGGCGCAAAATCGAGGTGGACGTTGCACTGCATGTAAGGTCCTGCACCATAGGTAATGAGCCCGACGCGCCGAAACCGAGTGGCGCTCGGCAGAACCGCGGCGAGCGCCGAGCGGACCTCGTCGATCCGGGTGACAGAGGTGGCGATGCCGCCGCCCACGACGCCTGCCATGGAGCCGGACGCATTGAACACGATCATGGCGTCCTAGTTGCAAGGCGGGGGCTGAGGCCCAAGGCGAGGGCGGCGACCCGAACGGAGAGAAACAGCGAGTACATGTGTGCGCTTCCCGGTGCGCGCCGACTTTGGCCCAACGGCGGGTTTACGGTTTAAGCTCCAATCGGGCTTCAAATTGGACCTTCGGCGGGGACCCAGGCACTCAAGAAACGGGGAATGGACGAGACAGATGGTCCCAGCCCCGTCTCGCCGTGGCGAAGTAGTTCACATCGGTGTCGCGGCCGAGGCGCCATTCGTCGGCGAGGGGGTTGTAGATCATGCCGATGGTGTCGGTGAGGGTGAGGCCAGCGCGGGCGAGGGCGGTTCCAAGCTCATCGGGCCTAACGAAGCGCTGCCATTGATGCGTGCCGACCGGCAGCCAGCGCAAGATCAGCTCGGCGCCGACAATGGTGAGCGCATAGGCCTTGAGGGTGCGGTTGAGCGTGGACAGGATCATGAGCCCCTCGGGCTTCACTAACGGTGCGACCGTCTTCAGAAATACCGGCATGTCCGGGACGTGCTCCACGACTTCGAGCAGCAGCACGGCGTCAAAGGTCTTACCCCGGCCGGCAAGCTCTTCGACGGTGGCTGCCCAATATTCGATGCCGAGCCCGGCGGCTGAAGCGTGCGCTTTCGCGGCCTCGATGGTTTTCTGGCCGGGATCGATCCCGGTCATGCGGCACCCAAGCCGCGCCAGGGGCTCGCAGACGAGGCCCCCGCCACAGCCGATATCGAGCACGCTCAAGCCTTGAAGGCTCGACCCCTGCTTCGGGTCGCGGCCGAAGCCCGCGCAGAGCTGGTCGCGGATATAGGTGAGCCGCACCGGATTGATGCGGTGGAGCTGGCCGAAGGGGCCGCGCGGGTCCCACCACTCGCCGCCGAGCCGCGCGAAGCGTGCGACCTCGTCGCGGTCGAGCGTCAGGGAGCTATCAGGGCCTTGCGCCATGAGGGCCATTGGCCGCGGGCCTTAACCCCCTGTCAAGCAGGGCTGAGGCCAAGTCCAAGCCAGGTTGCGGGTGAGGCCCGCAGTCAGTATGAAGAACCCGCTTTTATGGCCGGTCCCGGCGGGGCCGGCCATGCTGTTGCTGAGGCAGGTTGGCGCTTTGAAGAGAGGCGCCGGGCCAGGAGTTGCAAGTGTCTTTGTTGGTGCTCAAATTCGGCGGAACGTCCGTCGCCGATGTGGAACGGATCCGCAACGTCGCGGCGCATGTCAAGCGCGAGGTGGATCAAGGCCACGCTTGCGCCGTCGTGGTCTCGGCCATGGCGGGCCAGACCAATCAGCTTGTGGCCTGGGTTGAGGAGGCCTGGGGCTTCAAGCAACGCGCTCAGCGGAATAGTGCCCCGGCAACGGCCGCCTATGACGCGCGCGAATATGATGCCGTGGTGGCCTCGGGCGAGCAGGTCACCTCCGGACTGCTGGCCCTCGTGCTCCAGTCGATCGGCATAGCGGCGCGGTCGTGGCAGGGCTGGCAGATCCCGGTCGTCACCGACGGCGCCCACCGCGCGGCCCGCATCACCGGCGTGGCGGTCGAGGGACTGAAGGCGCGTATGCTGGAAGGCGAGGTGGCGGTGGTGGCCGGATTCCAGGGGCTCGGCCCCGACAACCGCATCAGCACTTTGGGGCGCGGCGGCTCCGACACGAGCGCGGTGGCGCTTGCCGCGGCGCTCAACGCCGATCGCTGCGACATCTATACCGACGTCGACGGCGTTTATACCACCGACCCCAGGGTCGTGCCGCGGGCCCATCGGCTTGACAGAATCTCCTATGAAGAGATGTTGGAGATGGCCTCGCAGGGCGCCAAGGTTCTGCAGACCCGCTCCGTTGAGCTCGCCATGCAGAAGGGAGTCCGGGTGCTGGTGCGCTCGAGCTTCGATCCGCCCGATATGCTGGGCGCGGACGCTGCCGAGAATTGTGGAACACTCGTTTGTCATGAGGATGAGATCGTGGAGCAACATGTCGTCAGCGGGATCGCCTATGCGAGGGACGAGGCCAAAGTGACGCTGCTCAAGATCGCCGACAAACCCGGTGTGGCGGCGCAGGTGTTCTGCCCGCTCGCGGCCGCCAACATCAATGTCGACATGATCGTGCAGAACGTCTCCGAGGACGGCTTTACCGATCTCACCTTCACCGTGCAAAGCGCCGATTACGACCGCGCCGTCGAGGTGCTGAAGAAAGCCAGGGAAAGCGTCGGTTATTTCGACTTGCGCGGTTCAACCGACGTCGCCAAGGTATCTGCCATAGGCGTCGGCATGCGCAGCCATGCGGGCGTTGCCGCCCAAATGTTCAGCGCGCTTGCCGAAAAAGGCATCAATATCGAGGCGATCTCGACTTCCGAGATCAAAATCAGCGTATTGATCGATGCGGCCTACGCCGAGCTTGCGGTGCGAACCTTGCATTCCTTGTTCGGATTGGACAGCCGCTAAGGTCTCTTAGGCGGCACTTCAAGCCTTTCGTACGCTTGGTTCGCCGCCAAGGGCCGGCGAGGACTGGGATCCATGCCAATCTCTGTTGGCGCCCCGAGACTGCTGCTCCGCCGCTTGCGCGAGGTGATGGCCGAGCGCGAGAGCGCACAGGTGCGCCTCGACAAGGTCGTGGTGCTGATCGCCTCCAACATGGTCGCCGAAGTGTGCTCGCTTTATTTGCGCTGCCGCGATTCTTCGCTCGAGCTGTTCGCGACCGAAGGCCTCAACCCGGAAGCCGTCCACGCCACGCACCTCAAGCGCGGCGAAGGTCTCGTCGGGTTGATCGCCGAGCAGGCCGAGCCGATGCAGTTCGCCGACGCGCAAGTCCACCCGGCCTTCTCCTACCGGCCGGAAACCGGCGAGGAGATCTACCACTCCTTCCTCGGCGTGCCGATCCTCCGGGGTGGTCATACCATCGGCGTATTGACGGTGCAGAACCGCACTCAGCGTCACTACAGCGACGAGGAGGTCGAGGCGCTGCAGACCACTGCCATGGTGATCGCCGAGATGATCGCCTCGGGCGGGCTGATCGTGAGCGACGAAGCGACGGAGGATGCGCGCCGCGACCAGAGCGCCCGCTTCTCCGGCCTTGCCATCTCCGAAGGTGTGGCGCTTGGTCATGTGGTGCTGCACGAGCCGCGCATCGTCGTCACCAAGCTGATTGCCGAGGATGTTGAGCTCGAGCGCCGGCGGCTCGCGCAAGCCGTCGAGGACTTGACCGGCATGATCGACGGCATGCTCGGGCGAGGCGACCTGGAGCGCGCCGGCGAGCATCGCGAGGTGCTGGAAGCCTTCCGCATGTTCGCTCACGACCGCGGCTGGCGCCGGCGGCTGGATGAGGCCCTGCTCACCGGGTTGACGGCCGAAGCCGCCGTGCAGCGGGTGCGCAACGACACGCGGGCGCGCATGCTCAGGCAGACCGATCCTTATGCGCGGGAGCGGCTGCACGATATCGACGACCTCTCGAATTGGCTGCTTCGCCTGCTTGCCGGCGGGGCGGGGACGGCGGCGGCCGGAAACCTGCCGCAAGACACCATTCTGGTCGCCCGCACCATGGGCCCGGCCGAGCTGCTCGACTACGACCGCCAGCGCTTGCGCGGGCTCGTCCTCGAGGAGGGGGGTGCCACGAGCCATGTCGCCATCGTGGCACGGGCGCTTGGCTTGGCGGCGATCAGCCAGGCCAAGGGCGTGCTCGAGGCAGTGGAGGCGGGCGACGCCGCCATCGTCGACGCCGAAGGCGGCGAGCTGCATGTGCGGCCGACGCCTGAGGTCGTGGCGGCCTATGCCGACAAGGTCCGGTTTCGGGCCAGGCGTCAAGCTCAATATGCGGCCTTGCGCACCGTGCCGCCGGTCACGCTCGACGGGGCGCGGGTTTCGCTGAACATCAACGCCGGGCTCCTGTTCGACCTGCCGCATCTCGACCAGTCCGGCGCCGACGGCATCGGGCTGTTCCGCACCGAGCTCCAGTTCATGATCGCCTCGACCTTCCCGCGGCTCGAGCAGCAGACGCGAATCTACAAAGCGATCCTCGATGCCGCCGGCGACCGCCCCGTGGTGTTCCGCTCGCTCGATGTCGGCGGCGACAAGGTGCTGCCCTATTTCCGCGTGAGCAAGGAGGAGAATCCCGCTCTCGGCTGGCGGGCGATCCGCATGGCGCTCGATCGGCCGGCACTGTTCCGCACCCAGATCCGCGCCTTGCTCAGAGCAGCGCAAGGGCGCGAGCTGCGCATCATGCTGCCGATGATCGCTGATGTGGCCGAGCTTAGGGCGGCGCGGGGTCTGATCGATCGTGAGCTGGTGATCCTGAAGCGCCACGGGCGTCCCGAGCCAAAGCGCCTGTTTATTGGCGCCATGATCGAGGTGCCTGCGTTGTTGTGGCAGCTCGATAATATCCTGCCGCTTGCCGATTTTGCGTCCGTGGGCTCGAACGATTTGATGCAGTTCCTGTTCGCCATCGACCGCAGCAACATGCTAGTCGCCGACCGCTTCGACGCGCTCAATCCGGCGGGGTTAATGGCGCTTCGCACCATCGCCGAGGCCGCGACGAAGCATAACGTGCCGCTCAATCTGTGCGGCGAGATGGCCGGCAAGCCGCTCGAGGCCATGGCGCTCATCGGCCTCGGTTTCCGCTCGATCTCCATGGCGCCCGCCTCCGTTGGCCCGATTAAGGCCATGGTCCTGTCGCTCGATGCGGCCGATCTGTGGGCGCATCTGCAAAAGCTTCTTGCCTGCAAAGCCACGTCGGTGCGCGAGGAGCTGAAGAGCTACGCAGCCGAGAAGGGCGTGCAAATATGAGCGGGACCGTCAACAGGCGACCGTTCAGCCGTTGCGCTGAGACTTGCAAACGGCCAGCCGATGGGCTTGTGTGGGGCGAGATTCGCAGAACCTGGGATCGGCCTTGCGATGGCCATTTCGCCGCGCTCAGCGCCGGGAAGTCTGTCTTTGGACGTTCGATCCGGAGGCCGCCTGCACATTCACGGGATCAAGGAAATGCCAGCCGGCTATGACGCTGAGGTGGCGGAGCTGTTTCGGGACCTGCGTGCCGCCAGCGGCTTAACGGAGGCGGATCTTGCTGCCCAGCTCGCCACGCGCCTGGACGTGGTCCAGGCCCTCGAGCAGGGTGCGATATACGCGTTGCCGCCATGGCCCGAGACCTGCCGCGTGGTGTCGACCTATGGCACCCTGCTGAACCTCGACGTGCGTCCCTTGCTGCGGCGCATCTATGCCCAGGTCGAAGCCGGAATTGTCGAGCTTGCCCCGAAGCCGATGCCCGACGTGCCCTTCATGGCGCCGCCCGAGGACGTGAATCGCGACCTCCAAAATCGCGAAGCCCAGCCGCCGTCGCGGCCCTCCGTGCCTCTGGCCACCGAGCCTCGCCAGGCCGCCGTTCCGCCGCCAAGGCCGAACCAAGCGGTGCCTGATTGGGGAATTCAGCCTCCGCAACCCCGGCAAGGGCAGGCGCCGCAGCCCAGACCACTGCAACAGCCGCCACAATGGCAGCCACCGCCGGGACGCGCGCCACAGCCACAGTGGCAACCACCGCCACACGATCAGACACGGCAGCAGCCTCAGCCGCAGTGGCAGCCACCGCCACAGCAATTGCCCCAGCCGCAGCCCCGAGCCGCGCCCCAGTCACAACGCCCTGTCGTGCTAGCACCGCCACCCCTACAGCCGCAGCCCCAGCCACAGCAAAAAGCGGTGTCTCGATCGGCGCCGGCCGAGGCGAATCCGGAACGGGAAAAGCGGCGATGGGTGACCTTGTTGAAATGGGGTCTGATTCCGCTGATTGTGTTGGGTGTCGCAATCGGGCTATGGCTGTGGCTCGCCAAGCCGAGCCTGCTTGGCTTCTCTGGTCCAAACACGGCTCAATCGGGGGCCCAGCCGCCGAACGCTGCGCCGGCGCCGGCCCTTGACCCGAACGACCCGCGTAGCCGCAAAGCGGACCGGCTTCCCGGACCCTCGTAGCCAGTCTCTTTACCGTCCAGTCCCAATCCAGATTTTCTTTGCGAACATGACCACGATTCCCGCCGAGAAACTTGACATGCTCGTCTCCCGCTGGGGGACGGTACAAAGCGCGCTCGCCTCAGGCGGCGACCAGGAAAGCTTCGTGCGCCTGTCGCGCGAGTTCGCCGAACTTGATCCGATCGTGGCGACCATCACCGCGCTCCGTTCGGCGATGCGGGAACGGGCAGACCTGAAGCAGCTGATCGACGACCCGTCCTCCGAAAAGGACATGGCGGCGCTTGCGGAGGAGGAGCTCGGCACGCTCGATGCGAAAATCGACGATCTCGAGCAGCAGCTCAAGGTGCAATTGCTGCCGAAGGACGCCGCGGACGACAAGAGCGCCATCCTAGAGCTGCGCGCCGGCACCGGCGGCGAAGAAGCGGCGCTGTTCGCCGGCGATCTCTTCCGCATGTATCAACGCTATGCCGACAAGCGGGGCTGGAAGGTCAACATCCTATCGGCGAGCGAATCGGCCACCGGCGGCTACAAGGAGATCATCGCCAATATCACCGGCAAGGGCGTGTTCGCGCGGCTCAAATTCGAGTTTGGCGTGCACCGCGTGCAGCGGGTGCCGGACACCGAGGCGCAAGGGCGCATCCACACTTCGGCGGCCACCGTCGCCGTGCTGCCGGAGGCCGAGGAGGTCGATATCAAGATCGATGAGAAGGATTTGCGCATCGACGTGTTCCGGGCGAGCGGCCCCGGGGGACAGTCGGTCAATACCACCGACAGCGCGGTCAGGATCACCCATTTGCCGACCGGCGTCGTGGTCAGCCAGCAGGACGAGAAATCGCAGCATAAGAACAAGGCCAAGGCGATGAAGGTGCTGCGTTCCCGCCTTTACGATCTCGAGCGATCCAAGCTCGACGCCGAGCGCTCGGAGAACCGCCGCAGCCAGATCGGCACCGGCGACCGCTCGCAACGAATCCGCACCTATAATTTCCCGCAAGGGCGCGTGACCGACCACCGCATCGGGCTGACGCTGCACCAGCTCTATCTGGTGCTGGAGGGAGAAGCGCTCGATGAGCTTATCGATGCGCTGATTTCCGAACATCAGACGAGCCAGCTCGCGGCGATGCAGGACGACGGTCATGGGTGAAATGGCGTTGCCACAGAGCCGGGTTACCCTCCAGGCGGCGTTTTCCTCGGCGGTGCGAATGTTGCGGCAGGCGAAGGTCGAGACGCCGGAACTCGATGCCCGGCTCTTGCTCTGTCACGCGACGGGGCTTGGCCATGAAGCCTATGTCGCCGGGCGCAATAATGAGCTCGTGCCTGAGGCCGCGGCGCGCTTCGGCAGCTTTATCGAGCGGCGCCTTGCCGGCGAGCCGGTGTCGCGCATCGTCGGTGTCCGGGAGTTCTACGGGCGCCCGTTCCGCATCGACGCGAGCACGCTCGACCCTCGCGCCGATACGGAGACGCTGATCGAGGCGGCGCTGGCGATCGTCGATCGGAAGGGCTTGCGCGAGAGCCCGCTCAAGCTGCTCGATCTCGGCACTGGCAGCGGCTGCATATTGATCACCCTCTTGGCCGAGCTACCTGAGGCAAACGGCGTCGGCATTGATGTGAGCGTGGCGGCGCTTCAGCTGGCCAGGACCAATGCGCAGGCCCTCGGGGTCGGGGCGCGGGCGAGCTTCGTTGCCGGCGATTGGCTCGAGGCTATCGGCGGCGCCTTCGATCTGGTGGTCGCCAATCCGCCGTATATCGTGGCGGGCGATATTGCCGGACTGTCCCGGGAGGTGAGCGCCTATGATCCCTCGGGGGCGCTCGATGGCGGCGCGGACGGGCTCGCCGCCTATCGCCGCATCGCGCCACGGACGCGCGACATATTGCGGCCCGGGGGTACTATTCTGCTTGAGACCGGAGTGGATCAGGCCCGGGCCGTGCTCCACCTGCTGGTTGAGGCGGGCCTTGGCGTCGAAGCCGGTCATTGCCTATGGCACGATCTCGGCATGCGGCAGCGGGTCGTCGCCGCGAGCGCATGACTGTTGGCGACGGACCGGACCGCGGCAAACTCGCAGCCGCAAAAAAGGGACTTGGAAAATAGCGGGGATCAGGTTAGGTTCATGGCTAGCGGAATGATTAATTTCGGCCATGGCGTTAATAGCGCGGGCCGGTTGCAGACGGCAACAGAGCGGACATCTCTTGAACCTCGATTGAAGGGCGCCGTGCCTCTCGGGACGTTCAGGTGACGCTCAACCGCCCATCTATCTTTAAGCTGGCTAGTGCTATCGAGATATGTCGGCTCGGCGCCGGGGATAAGCACAAGACGGTAGCGAGAATGGGTTTACCGATCATGGCGCGCGCCCGCCGCTTGCGGACGGAGCGAAAGCCAATAGCAAACTCGGACCTGAGATCCGAGCAGACAAGAAACGTAATGAGCAGGGAGCAAGTCGCGGCCTTAGCCGCCTATCAGGGTTGAATAGAAGCCTATGAGGCAAGCACAACAGAATCGCAGGGGCCGCGGCCGTACTGGCCGCAAGCCCCAAAATCCATTGGCGCGGAGCTACGAATTGAACGGCCCCGACGTCAAGATCCGTGGCACCGCGGCTCATATCGCCGAGAAGTACACGTCGCTAGCGCGCGACGCTTTGGCTTCGGGCGATCTGGTGGCGGCGGAGAGCTACTTCCAGCACGCGGAGCATTACAACCGCATCATCATGGCCGCGCAATCGCAGCTCGGTCCCCAGCACGGCGGCCAGCCGGGTGAGGGTGGCAATGGTGGATTCCGGCCGCGCTGGAACGCCGACTCCGACGTCGATGGCTCCGAGGAGGGCGGTCCCGGGAACGGTGGCAGTGACGAGATGCGCGGGGGTGGCGGACGTGAGCATTATGGGCGCCGTGGCCCGAACGGCAGCGAGGCCCCGGCGCGGGACGGAAATGGTAACGGAAATGGCGGCGAGACCGCCGATGCCTCCCCATCCGATGAGAGCGCCTCGGACCCGGTGGGCTAACGCCCGCCTCGTACACCGGATAGCTCTTGGTCAATGACCTCCGCTGGGGTGTGCCGCGCGCGAGTTTTTCGCGCGGGCCCCTGGCCAATGCATGCCGTCCTTTTTGTTGGATAAAGCCGACGCTATATCTCCGTTAAGGGGTGGGCGGTAATTGGGTTTGGCTATCCGGCCGAGCGTTTCAGACTCTGCCGTGATTTTGCGCCCCTAAATCGTGCTGAAGAGGGAAGCGTCCATGGATTTCGAGAAATTCTCCGACCGCCTGAAGGGCTTCGTGCAGTCGGCGCAGACCGTCGCCATCCGCGAAGGCAACCCGCAGATCACTCCGGAGCACCTGTTGAAGGTGTTGCTGGACGATCCGGAAGGCCTGGCGGCGGGGCTCATCGCCAAGGCCGGCGGCCGTCCCAAGGAGGCGCTGGAGCGCGACGAAGCGGCGCTCGCCAAGCTGCCCAAGGTCTCTGGCGGCGGGGCTCAAGTGCATATGGCGCCTGCACTCGGCCGTGTGCTCGACCAGGCGGAGCAGATGTCGACCAAGGCCGGCGACAGCTTCGTCACCGTGGAGCGCGTGCTGCAGGCGCTGAGCCTCGCCAAGGAGACGGAAGCCTCCCGCATTCTCGCCGACGCCGGCGTCACGCCGGTCTCGCTCAATGCCGCTATCAACGAGCTGCGCAAGGGCCGCACCGCGGATTCGGCCTCCGCCGAGCAGGCTTATGACGCGCTGAAGCGCTACACCCGCGACTTCACCGAAGCAGCGGCCAAAGGCCAGCTTGATCCCGTGATCGGGCGCGACGAGGAGATCAGGCGCACCATCCAGGTGCTGTCGCGCCGCACCAAGAACAACCCCGTGCTGATCGGCGAGCCAGGCGTCGGCAAGACCGCGATCGTCGAGGGGCTTGCGCATCGCATCGTCAAAGGCGACGTGCCGGAGAGCCTGAAGGACAAGAAGGTGCTGTCGCTCGATCTCGGCGCGCTGATCGCCGGCGCCAAATATCGCGGTGAGTTCGAGGAGCGGCTGAAGGCGGTCCTGTCCGAGATCCAATCCTCGAGCGGGCAGATCATCCTGTTCATCGACGAGATGCACACCCTGGTCGGCGCCGGCAAGGCCGACGGCGCCATGGACGCTTCCAATCTGTTGAAGCCCGCGCTCGCCCGCGGCGAGCTGCATTGCGTCGGCGCCACCACGCTCGACGAATATCGCAAGCATGTGGAGAAGGACGCGGCACTCGCCCGGCGCTTCCAGCCGATCTTCGTCTCGGAGCCCACCGTCGAGGACACGATCTCGATCCTGCGCGGGCTCAAGGAGAAATACGAGCTGCATCATGGCGTGCGCATCGCCGATGCCGCGCTGGTCGCCGCAGCCGTGCTGTCCAACCGCTACATCGCCGACCGCTTCCTGCCCGACAAGGCGATCGACCTCGTCGATGAGGCGGCGTCGCGCTTGCGCATGCAGATCGATTCCAAGCCCGAGCAGCTCGACGAGCTCGACCGCCGCATCATGCAGCTCAAGATCGAGCGTGAAGCGCTGAAGAAGGAATCCGATAGTGCCTCGAAGGACCGGCTCTCCAAGCTCGAAAAGGAGCTCGTCAATCTCGAGGAAGAAGCGAGCGTGCTGACGCAGCGCTGGCAGGATGAGAAGGCGAAGCTCGCCGGTGCGCAGAAGCTGAAGGAGCAGCTCGATGCCTCACGCGTCGAGCTCGAGCAGGCGCAGCGCCGCGGCGATTTGGCCAAGGCCGGCGAGCTTGCTTACGGGGTCATCCCCGAGCTCGAGCAGAAGCTCAAGCAGCTCGAAGAGGCCGAGGACAAAGGCGGCGCCATGGCCCAGGAGGTGGTGACAGCCGACCTGATCGCGCAGGTGGTGTCGCGGTGGACCGGCATCCCCGTCGACAAGATGCTCGAAGGCGAGCGCGACAAGCTGCTGCGCATGGAAGAGGCGATCGTCAAGCGCGTGGTCGGCCAGAGCGAGGCCGTGACCGCAGTCTCGACCGCGGTGCGCCGCTCCCGCGCCGGGCTGCAAGACCCCAACCGGCCGATCGGCTCGTTTATGTTTCTAGGCCCGACCGGCGTCGGCAAGACCGAGCTTGCGCGTGCGCTCGCGATGTTCCTGTTCGACGACGAGCACGCCATGATCCGCATCGACATGTCGGAATATATGGAGAAGCACTCGGTGGCCCGGCTGATCGGCGCGCCCCCGGGCTATGTCGGCTATGAAGAGGGTGGCGCGCTCACCGAGGCGGTGCGACGCAGGCCCTACCAGGTGATCCTGTTCGACGAGATCGAGAAGGCGCATCCGGACGTGTTCAACGTGCTGTTGCAGGTGCTCGACGACGGCAGGCTGACCGACGGCCAGGGCCGCACTGTCGACTTCCGCAACACACTGATCATCATGACCTCCAATCTCGGCTCCGAATATCTCGTCAATCAGCCCGAAGGCGAGGATAGTGAGGCCGTCCGCGATCAAGTGATGGCGGTGGTGCGCGGCCATTTTCGGCCAGAGTTCCTGAACCGCGTCGACGAGATCATCCTGTTCCACCGCCTGAAGCGCGAGCAGATGGCGGCGATCGTGGACATCCAGATGCAGCGGCTCGCGAAGCTGCTCGCCGACCGCAAGCTCACGGTCGAGCTTGACGACAAGGCGAAGGATTGGCTCGGGGCCAAGGGCTACGACCCGGCCTATGGCGCGCGGCCGCTGAAGCGCGTCATCCAGAAGTATGTGCAAGATCCGCTCGCCGAGCTGATCCTGCAAGACAAGATCCGCGAGGGCGACGCGGTCAAGATCAGCGCCGGGCCGGACGGCCTGATCATCAACGGTCAGGTGGCGAAGCAGGCGGCGTGAGGGCCGATTGACCCATGCGCCTCCACTAAAGGCTGCGTGGAGGGTGCGACATGAATGCGTTGCGAGCGCTATCGGTGATTTTGATTGCGCCGTCGGCGATTATCGCCGCGCCGGAGCGCGGCGAGGCAGCCTCGGCGGCCGAGATCAATGCCAGCGCTGATGCCACGCTTCATAGTTTTGACGCCCAGAATCCGAGCGCGCGCGAGCTTGGCAGAAAGGCTGCGGGCTTTTTGGTGTTTCCGTCGGTGTACAAGGCCGGCTTCGGCATCGGGGGGTCGTATGGCGAGGGCGTCCTCATCGTTCAAGGTAGGGCTGCCGGCTACTACAACATCATCTCGGCGTCATTCGGCTTCTAGCTCGGCGCGCAGGCGCAAACAGTCATCATCATGTTCATGACAGAACAATCGCTGGCGTCCTTCCGGAGCGCCTATGGCTGGAAGGCCGGCGTCGACGGATCGATCGTGGTCGCGACCTTGGGCGCCGGCGGATCGATCGATACTGACACCCTGACGAGCCCGATTATCGCCTTCGTTCTCGATCCGAAGGGCCTGATGTACAGCCTGAGCCTGGAGGGCTCGAAATTCACCAAAATCGAGCGGTGACCTCGACGGGCTTCTCTCCGCCAGTGAAGATCAGCGCCAACAAGGACGGCCTGATCATCAACAGCTAGGCGGGCTCCCAGGCGTGCGCCGGAATGACGAGGAAACAGAGAGAAGGAGGGAGGAGAAGAAAGGAAAGGAAGTAGAAGTTACTGCGCGGCGGCGGTGTTCTGGGCGACGCGGCTCGTGACCGGATCCATCTGACGGAGCTCGTCGATGCGGCGACGCTCTTTCTGGAACTCGGCGAGCTCGCGGCCGGTGAGCTGGAGGCCGCGGGGCACTTGGATGGTCATCGGGTTGACGAATTTGCTATTGACCAGGATCTCGTAGTGGCAATGCGGACCGGTGGAGTAGCCGCTCGAGCCGACATAGCCGATTACCTGGCCCTGTTTGACGGTGACGCCGGGCTCAAGCCCGTCAGCGTAGCGCGAGAGATGGCCATAGGCGGTGGTGAAGCCGTTGGCGTGGCGGATGCGGATGTAATTGCCGTAGCCGCCTTCGCGGCCCACGGTCTCGACGGTGCCGTCGCCGCCGGCGAGGATCGGCGTGCCGATCGGCGCCGCCCAATCGACGCCGGTATGCATGCGGACGGTGCCGAACAGCGGATGGATGCGCGGACCGAAGCCAGAGGTATAGCGGCCGCCTTTGACGGGATTGCGCATCAGGAACTTCTTCGCGCTGTTGCCCTGCTCGTCATAATAGTCGACGAGGCCGTCCTGGGTGCGGAAGCGATAGAAGCTGCGGGTTTGCGCATCCACGGTCATCGAGGTGTACAGCACCTCGCCCAGGCCCTCGCGATCGTCAGAGCCGCTCGGCACGTCAAAGAACACGTCGAGGCTGTCGCCGGGCGATGCCTTGCGCTTGAAGTCGACGTCGTAGGAGTGGACGCGCAACAGCTTGATGATGGTGTCGGTCGGAATGTGCTGGCTCATGGCCGCGTGGTAGAAGCTCGTATAGAGCGTGGCGCGCTGCGTATGGGGCGATGCAATGGCGGCGATGTCGGCTTGATTGGTGACGACATAGTCGCCATGCCGGTTGCGCGAGACGCCGCCGAGATAGGTGCCACCCGGAGCGTATACGCTCACTCTGACGGGTTCCATCGCATCGGTGTCGCTCGGCGCCGGCACGAGGTTGAAGCGCACCTCCTGGCCGGGCTTCAGGTTCTGCGCGGGGAACGCCGGGTCCATGGCGACCATGACGGCCTTGGCTTGCGTAGGCTCGATGCCGGCCTTGCTAAGGATGCCAGCCAGCGTGTCGCCGCGGCCGACCTTCATCACTCTGTTCTCGCTGCCGTCAAGCAGATCGTCGTCGGTGTCGCCGTCATCGTCCTGGTTCTCGGCGGTCTTGTGGATCACCGTGA
>CAWDRM010000015.1:0-130000 GCA_963804705.1 uncultured Alphaproteobacteria bacterium | reverse complement strand
AAAGGATGTGAAAATCCCAAAACAACCAGGAGGTTGGCTTAGAAGCAGCCATCCTTTAAAGAAAGCGTAACAGCTCACTGGTCTAAATAAGGATTTTTGCGCCGACAATGTATCGGGGCTAAAGCCATACACCGAAGCTGCGGGTGCACACGCAAGTGTGCGCGGTAGCGGAGCGTTCCGTAAGCCTGCGAAGGGTCACCGCGAGGTGGCCTGGAGGTATCGGAAGAGCGAATGCTGACATGAGTAACGATAAGGAGTGTGAGAGACACTCCCGCCGAAAGTCCAAGGGTTCCTGCGCAATGCTAATCAGCGCAGGGTTAGCCGGCCCCTAAGGCGAGGGCGAAAGCCGTAGTCGATGGGAACGAGGTTAATATTCCTCGGCCAGTGGGTGGTGACGGATTCCAAAAGTTGTCAAGGCTTATCGGATTGTCTTGGCAGCGAAGGGGTTCCAGGAAATAGCCCCCACATGAGACCGTACCCTAAACCGACACAGGTGGACTGGTAGAGCATACCAAGGCGCTTGAGAGAACTGCGTTGAAGGAACTCGGCAAATTACCCCCGTAACTTCGGGAGAAGGGGGCCCCACATCCGGGCAACCGGGCGTGGGGGGCACAAGCCAGGGGGTGGCGACTGTTTATTAAAAACACAGGGCTCTGCGAAGCCGCAAGGCGACGTATAGGGTCTGACGCCTGCCCGGTGCCGGAAGGTTAAGAGGAGGGGTGCAAGCTCTGAATCGAAGCCCCGGTAAACGGCGGCCGTAACTATAACGGTCCTAAGGTAGCGAAATTCCTTGTCGGGTAAGTTCCGACCTGCACGAATGGCGTAACGACTTCCCCACTGTCTCCAACGCAGACTCAGTGAAATTGAATTCCCCGTGAAGATGCGGGGTTCCTGCGGTTAGACGGAAAGACCCCGTGAACCTTTACTATAGCTTTGCACTGGCATTCGTGGTGGCATGTGTAGCATAGGTGGGAGGCTTTGAGCCGGGGGCGCTAGTTCCCGGGGAGCCAACGTTGAAATACCACCCTTGTGATCATGGATGTCTAACCGCGGCCCGTCATCCGGGTCCGGGACAGTGCATGGTGGGTAGTTTGACTGGGGCGGTCGCCTCCCAAAAAGTAACGGAGGCGCGCGAAGGTGGGCTCAAGCTGGTCGGAAATCAGCTGTCGAGTGCAAAGGCATAAGCCTGCCTGACTGCGAGACTGACGAGTTGAGCAGAGACGAAAGTCGGCCTTAGTGATCCGGTGGTCCCGTGTGGAAGGGCCATCGCTCAACGGATAAAAGGTACTCCGGGGATAACAGGCTGATGATGCCCAAGAGTCCATATCGACGGCATCGTTTGGCACCTCGATGTCGGCTCATCACATCCTGGGGCTGGAGCAGGTCCCAAGGGTTCGGCTGTTCGCCGATTAAAGTGGTACGTGAGCTGGGTTTAGAACGTCGTGAGACAGTTCGGTCCCTATCTGCCGCAGGTGTTGGAGAATTGAGAGGATCTGTCCCTAGTACGAGAGGACCGGGATGGACGCACCTCTGGTGGACCTGTTGTCGCGCCAGCGGCATAGCAGGGTAGCTAAGTGCGGACGGGATAACCGCTGAAAGCATCTAAGCGGGAAACCCACCTCGAAACTAGTTCTCCCTTGAGAGCCGTGGAAGACCACCACGTTGATAGGCTGGGTGTGGAAGTGCAGCAATGCATGAAGCTAACCAGTACTAATCGCTCGATTGGCTTGATTGCTTTCATCGTCAGTGCCCGTTCCTAATTGCGCTACCGGCCTTCGGCGCTACTTGAGCGCATCGGGCATCGACTGCAGTCTAAGACCAGATTACGTGTCACCGCCCTTCGTTGGCCTGGTGATTCTGGCGGAGCGCCCACACCCGATCCCATCCCGAACTCGGCCGTGAAAGGCTCCAGCGCCGATGGTACTGCGTCTTAAGGCGCGGGAGAGTAGGTCATCGCCAGGCTTACCAAGGGCGGTGGACTTGAATTGGGCGCTATCGCGCTTCGCGCTACTTGAGCGCGGTCATCGAGATTTTATCCCCTCTTACACGGTCGTTGGCGTTGCCAACTTCGTTTCATGCGCTTGCGAAAAGCCGCCGCTGGGTTAACCTTGGCGGCTTTTTGCGTTCAAATCGCACGCGCGCTGAGGGCCGCTCAAGCCGCCAGTCGCACGCGTTCCACGATCGCCGCGATCGCCGTGAGGGACCGGATAAAAACCAAGAGCCATGTTCGCCATCGCAGAGTCCGAAACGGGCGGTGGTCCGAAATTGGCGTAGACTTGCAGCGCTGCTAGCAGCGCAACAAACCCCCAAAGAACGATGTGCCCGCGCACGCTCGTCACCGGTACGGCGCGCGCGTAAATCCACGCGCCACCCACGAGCAATGCGAGCTCGAGGGAAGGCTTATGGCTACATGCCGCCACAAGCCGAAGCCCACTTTGGCGGAGTCGTCATAAAGCGGGAGATCGGTAAATATGAACGAGTAAGGCTAAGGCGCGCCTTTCCCCGATGAGCATGGCGACAATGGCGCCGAACAGCAGCGAGAGGGCGAGCGCGCCGGGAAGACTATGGGTTTATGGCATGTAGTACAGATCGTATGCATTGGCCTCAGTGATGCCGGGTACGATGCGCAGTTTCTCGATGCCCAATAGGACGAAGGCCGACCAGACCACATCGAGCCATTGCACGGCGAGGAAGTAGACCTAGAGCGGTAGCGGCAGGAAGGGTGCCGCGGGCTTGGCACCGAAGGCGACCCCGTAGTGACCAACGAACATAGGCATTGCCTTGCATGCGGCTTGCTTCATGGACCATAAGGCGTTCGCTTTCGAGACGTCCAGGCCGATGACCAAACACAGCGCCGGCATCTTGATGTATCGCGGGCGCGGCGTCGAGCTGCGGCTGCTCCTCGTGCATCCGGGCGGGCCGTTCTGGGCGAAGAAGGATCAGGGCGCCTGGTCGATCCCCAAGGGCGAATATGAGCCGGGCGAAGATCCGCTCAAAACTGCCATCCGCGAGTTCGAGGAGGAGCTCGGCGGCCGGCCTGAGGGTGCCTTCCTCGAACTCGGCGAGGTCGCGCAACCGAGCAGGAAAGTCATCACTGCCTGGGCGATCGAAGGCGACTTCGACCCACGTCGGCTCAGGTCGGACCTGTTCGAGATGGAATGGCCGCCTCGAAGCGGCCGTATGCAGTCCTTCCCAGAGGTGGACCGCGCGGAGTGGTTCACCCCTGACGAGGCGAGGGCGAAGCTCCCGCCGGGGCAAATTCCCTTCATCGACCGCCTGCTCGCTGAAATCAGGAAGCTCGCGCGTCAGTGAAAACTGGCACCGCCAACACGCTCTTCCTAGCTTTAGCGAAAGCGGCGTTTCGAATGGCGTTGACCCTGCAAACTGGATGGCAGCTGGCAGGCGTACCCCTTGCTTTTTTGGGGTTGCGCAAGCGGCGTCAGACGTGTTCGATTCCGGCTATCGGGGCGGCAGCGTGGAAAGCCCGCTTGCGTCCGCCATCGAGGGAAGAAGCAAGCGCCAATACACCTTGCGAGGTGACGCGCCGAAGACGGGAAATTTGCTGCCACATGCCGTTTGACGGGCTTGGAAGACAGCAATCGGCCACGCGTCTCGCCGCGGCAATCACTGCGGCTGCGGCGTTGCTTGGCGCCGTCGTCGCGGCGCCAGCGGTCGCCGGCATCCTCGATCCCCTCAATCCTTTCGGGAGCGTCAGCAGCGGGCCGATTAGTCCCGAGGAAAGGGCGCGGCGGGAACAGGCGCGCAACGAGCTCTATGACCGCTTGAGCCCGGACTATCACATGACAGTTCCCTTTGTGAGCGAGGCCAGCGTCGCCGCGCTGCAAAAGGGGATCGAGCAATATCGACGCATCGTGGCGGCTGGCGGCTGGCCGGCCATTGCCGCGGGCAACACGCTCAGGCCCGGCGACACCGGCTCGGACATCGTCGCCATCAGGCGCCAGCTTGCCATTACCGGGGACCTCTCCAGCGATCGGATAAGTCCCACCTTCGATACCGAATTTCAGGATGGGCTCGCGCGCTTCCAGATCCGCAACGGATTGCGCGTAAGCGGCTTCGTCGATTCAAGGACGCTCGCTGCGCTCAACGTGTCGGCGCCCGAACGGTTGAAGCAGCTCGAGACCAATCTCGCGCGCGTCAAGTCGCTGATGAAAATCAACCAGGCGCCCCGCTACGTGCTCGTCAACGTGCCGGCCTTCACCTTGCAGGCCATCGAGCATGGCAATCTAGCGCTCGAGAGCAACGTTGTTGTCGGCAAGCCGGCGCGCGCCACGCCCGCTGTCTCGGCGCGGATCGTCGAGGTGAATTTCTATCCCACTTGGACCGTGCCGGAGACCATCGCTCAACAGGATCTTATTCCGAAAATCCGGAAAGACCCGAGCTACTTCGCCAATGAGCATTTCAGCGTGATGTCGAGTTGGAAATCGCCGCCGCTCAATCCGGCGACGGTCGACTGGAACTCCCCGGAGGTCGTCAGCTACAAATTCGTGCAGGACCCGGGAACGTTCAATGCGCTCGGTGTGGTGCGCATCAACATGCCGAACAAATACAGCGTCTACATGCACGATACGCCGCTCAAGCAGCTGTTCAGCCAATCGGCGCGCGCCTTCAGCTCGGGCTGCGTGCGGGTGGAGAAGGTGCTCGATCTCGCGGCCTGGCTGCTCGGCCCACAAAAATGGACGCCGGAGAAGGTGCAGGCGGCGGCGGCGGACGGACAGAGGGTCAATGTGACGCTCACCAACTCGGTGCCGGTGCATTTCGTCTATCTAAC
Organism: uncultured Alphaproteobacteria bacterium; assembly: GCA_963804705.1. Taxonomy (GTDB): domain Bacteria; phylum Pseudomonadota; class Alphaproteobacteria; order Rhizobiales; family Methyloligellaceae; genus Methyloceanibacter. The sequence continues at coordinate 125,211 of CAWDRM010000015.1, read as the reverse complement.
GGCATTCGTGTTGGACAACGGCACGGTGCAGTTCCGGCCAGACATCTATGGCCGCGATGCCCCTGGCGCCGACGAGGCCGATGACCAGGGCGCGGTCGTCGCCGCGCAGCGAAGCGCCGTCACGCCTTAGCGCTATCTCTTCAAAGACGATCGCGACCGTGCGCCAGCTCGTTGGTAAGGCACGATTCTTTTAGGCGGACAATTTGGCGCAGGCGGCGGAGCGCCGCGCGCGACATCAGAACGCAACGACATTCGCGCCGATGCGGCCTAGACAGGGTGGAGGGATTTCGAAAAGGACTCCATAGGTTGCGGTATCATCATTTCAGCGGCGTCAGGGCAGATGGGCGAAGGCTCGGGCTGACCAAACTCCGCATCATCGAGATTGCCGTGGCCCTGCTGCTGACGCTCGCCGCTCTCCTATTCGTCGGCCTGACGATGTGGGCGACTGACGACCTGCCGGATGGCAGCGCGAGCGAAGCGCCGCTCGGCGACGCTGCGTCCTACTGAGCTATCTCCCGGCAAGAGGACCGCTTCATTTACGCCGGCGGATCGTCGCGCTCGTTTTGGCTGACGTGGGTGCGGTCTTTGGCGGCAAAGATGGCGGCAAGGGCCGACGGGCAGTGCCGCCGCAGCCAGTCGACACTTTCGGCGACGGCAGTTGCTGACGTGGAGCGGATTTCGGCCGCGGCCGCAACCGCCACGGCGTGCCACCACGCCTCGTCCCTCACCCTTGGGACCAAGAGGTGGAACACAACCCAATGCATCAAGGCCACGTCGAGCGCCATGAACACGCCGGCGAAGACGACGTCGCTCAGAAAATGGCCCCCTTCGCCGATGCGGATGAGGCTGATGAGGCTGCCGGCTGCAACCGCGGCCGCCATCAGCGCCGAGCGCCGGCGCCGCGCGAGCATGGCGATGGCGAAGCCGAGCGCGAAGATCGAGGAAGCTTCGCCACCAATGAAGGAGCAGTTGCGCACGCATTGGCCGGAACGCTCCAGCACGGGGATGAACCGATCCGAACCGCCGAACTCGACGATATGCAGCGGCCGCGGCCGCGCCCAATTGTCCTTCAGGAGCGTGTTGGCGATTAGGCCAGGACCAGTGCTGAGCACCAGCGCCAGGAAGACCCACTGCGCCAGGGCGAGGTCGAGCAGGCGGCGTGCTTTGGCAATCGCCAGGATGATGCCGATCATCGCTGCCGCGCTCGCGCTCCAGGTCAGCAGCTTGAAGCCGACGCGGAGAGCGGTGGCGAGATCGGAATTATTGAGGATGAAATGACGCGGCCCGAGATAGAAGAGGCGGCTCACGGCGAGGTCGAGCTCGGGCCAACCGACGAAGACCAAAGCGGCGGCGACGCCAATCAAAGCTGCAACGGCCACAAGCCTCAGTCTTGCCAGTGCATCGGAGTCTCTGGAGGCCGCGCTTGGGTCCATGGTCACTCTTTATAGCCGCGCAAGAGGGCGAAACGTTCCTCGCGCACCGACGCTGTGTCCGACGGAAAGCCATGCGTTTCAAGCTTTTTGATGGCTGCCCCGATACCGGCTGCGGGCTCAAGATCTATCGGCGAGAGGCCTATCTGGCGCTGCCCTATTTTTCCAGCATGCATCGCTATTTGCCGGTTCTGTTCCTCACCTACGGCCACGAAATCGCCTATGAGCCGGTGAACGATCGACCGGCTCAACGGCGCGTCAAAATGCACCAATCTCGGGCGGACCCTGATTGGGCTATATGACCTTCGTCGGCGTGAGCTGGCTCCGCAAGCGAACTCTGCTCCCGCCGAGCGCGGAGGATCTGTCAGGCGCAGCTCAGGCGGACCGGAAGGCAGCCACCGGCCAAGTCAAAATGGGGTCGTCAAAATGAGCATGGCAAGCCTGGCAAAATGGTGGACGACGACGCCAACGACGGAGCTGGTCTGTGCAGTGGCTGGCGACGGAGAAGGCGCGGGCCAGCATCATTCCAGAGACGTTTTGGTATTTCAGTATGGTTGGCGGCGCGATGCTGCTCGCCTACGCCATCTATCGGCTGGACCCCGTGTTCATCCTCGGCCAGGCGGCCGGGCTCGTGATCCATGCGCGCAACATCTATTTCATCTGGCTTGGCAAGCGGGAGCCGAGTCCGGCCGAGATCGCGTGACCGGCTGACTTATCGAGCCGCGCCGGCGTCAAAATCCAATGGGCAGGTCGCGAAAAATGAGCCTTCGTCTGCAAGACCTCACCATCGTCGAGCAAGTGGTGCTTGCGCTCTCTTTTGTCCTCATCGGCGTCCTCTTGATCGATCCCTTCCTGCTCGAGCGAGCAAAGGCGCTCGCGCCAGGGGCTCGCAGCGTGTTCCAGACCATCACCAATATCGGCCGGTCGAACTGGATGTTGATCCCTGCAGGCTCGGCGGTGGCGCTCGCTCTCGTGCTCCGCCGCACGCATCAAGGCTTCCGCAATGCCGCCGGCTACGGCCTGATCGCAAGCACTATCGGGTTCGTGTTTGTGAGCGTGGGGGGTGCGGGTCTCATCGCCAATCTCGCCAAGGACATCATTGGCAGGGCGCGGCCGAAGCTGTTCGATGCGACTGGCCCGCTCGATTTTCAGCTGTTCGCCTTCACGCCGGATCACGCCTCCTTTCCTTCCGGTCATGCGACCAACATCTTCGCTCTTGCCACCGTGCTCGCGATGCTTTGGCCGCGGGGAAGGGTGCTGCTCTACAGTTTCGCAGCGTGGATCGGGGCAAGCCGTGTGCTGATCGGCCAGCACTATTTCACCGACGTCGTGTCGGGTGCGCTGCTTGGCACCGCCTTTCCCTATTTCGTGCGCGAGCGATTTGCGGAACGCCGCTGGCTGTTCGAGCCCTTGCCGCATGGTGGCTACCGGTTGCGCGGGGGCCGCACGCGAAAATGGCTTGGCTGGCCCGGGCCTTCGGCCTCGAAGGCATCTCAGGGTTGGTCGCGGCTTTTCGGCAACAGTGGTGCAGATTCACTGGGGATTGAGGGTGACTGATCTTGGTACCACGCGAGGGGGTGTCCTCGTGCAACCTTGCATGCGTGCTGCAATGAAGTTCCCCAAGGGAGCGCGTATTTTGGGGCATCAGACAGATGGTGCGCTTACTGGTCGCTAGGATCGCGGCTAGCAGGACTAACCTTCATGCGATGTGGTGGACCAGCCACGTGACGTTCGGCGCCTCTTACCGCTTCGGTGCGGCGCCCCGAGTTCTATCAGCCCCATGTAGATGGCTACCGCTTGGCCCGAAGGCACGGCGCTTACGGCAGACCTTGCGCAACAAAACGGGGCGGTTCACAAACGCCCCGTAAGCACCTATATGCGGTCGAAGCTGGCCTAAGGCGAATTCAAGGACCGGCGCCCTTCACATCTCCTCTGAACCTGCTATAGGTTCCGGCCCTTGTTGGCGGATCGGGGTTCGCGCGGGTACGCACCCGGCTCGATCGAGAACGATGAATTGACGCGGGGTGGAGCAGCCCGGTAGCTCGTCAGGCTCATAACCTGAAGGTCGTAGGTTCAAATCCTACCCCCGCAACCAACTAACTAATTGAAAATTAACCACTAAAAGACAGCGCTTTTCAAGGCTGTGCTCTCGATTTTGCTCCGAGTTGCCACCGGGTCGCCACCAGAAGAGTTTAAAGGCCCACCAATCGATTGGGCTGACTTGGCGGGGGAAGGACGCGGCTTCATGCCTTCACCGCGATGCAAGCATTCGTGGCAGCAGTTATGGAACGTGTTCTCGCATTCTTCGGAACTCGTCGCCAGAAACGGCCGGCGGCGTGGCACTGGAAGCGGGCTAAAGGCTATTGCTTGGTGGCGAAGACCGACAGATCGGAAATACGCCGCCCTTGCCATCGAAGACCTGGCATTTGTGGTTGACGGTTTCCGCCGCCTTGCTCAAGGCCGAGCAGGTAAAACATGGGTTTCATCGAAGCTCCAAGTCTCAAAGCACTCCGAGGCCAATCTCTATTTTACCCGGCCTCTGGCTCCGATTGGCATGAGGCGCTTGAGCTCTTCGTAGATCACATCCACGAATTTCACTTTTGCGACACGCACTACTCTTCTCCGGGCAGTTTGCCATCGCCGTTCTCCAATCCCGAATCGTATCGACTCGTTTTGTCCGATCTTCGTGGCAAACCAACCGCGCAGATCGAGCCTACCGAGCGACCTTAACCGTATCTCGAGCTCGGGAGTCTGAGGCAAGTCTATGAGCGCGTTAGCGATTCTCGTGGCGTGACAGTGGTCCGCCGCCGTGGATTTGGCCAATGTGCCATCCACGAATTCTCAGATCATTCTATCGGCGTATTTGTCCATCGAGGGGACAGTCCAGGAGAAGGAGGTTCCAATGTCTACTTCCTGGCGAATCGACACCGTGACTATGAGCCCGCAAGCAACCTGTTCAACAAGCTTGGGCAGAAGCTCTCGGATCACGCGCTAGTCCTGTCTGATGGGTCGAACGCGGACCCTGATTTTTTAAAGCGCTTCCACAGGGATAAAATCTCCGGCGCCGAAGCGTACACTCTCTTACGCGGACAGCCGCCCCACAAGTTTGGCGAATTTTTTTGGAGGTGCGTGGGACATGTTTGCCGGCGGAACGGTCCAACTCTAGTCTGGGAGCTTACGCGGGAGGCGAGCGGCCCAGATCAACATCGCAGCTGAGACCGCCCATCAGGACGCCTTCCTCTAACTGCGCCTGTTCGCCATGCGCTGATTGCTGCGCAGCTCTACGGCGATGCAAAGAGTGCCGCCGAAAGACGCGAACTTCTCAGGTCCCTTCCGCGGGTAGAGAGACTGATTAGGCTTATCGGGCGCTCAAGGCGCAGTTGTGTCTTTCCTGCTTACTAGAGGGGCGCCGGCTTCGGTCGGTCGGGATGCGTATCAAAAACGAATCGTCGCCCTCTGACCGACCCTGATACGAGAAAGGTCGGTCTCCTTGTAGTTTGCGTTGACCCACCAATGGTCGCCCTCGACGATCGCGAAAATAGGCGCTCCAGCTCTCACCATGGCCCCCCGCTGCAAGGTCATATGGGACAGCCACCCACTGGCAGGAGCGGTGACATGGGTATGGCGCCAATCATAGACAGCCTTATCGATCTCGATGGCAGCCGACTGACGCCTTATGGATGCTCGTGTCCTTCCAAGCTGCCGATACTCTGGGGACGGCTGCGGCCAAACTCGATGGGGTCCGTCCGCGCGGTTCTCGCCGGCGCCTTACTTCCGTGCGAACCACTGCTCAAGCGACGGTTACTTCACGACCTCGCCGGGGTAGACGCCCCACAACTTAATCTTGTTGCACGAATGGTGAGAGTGACCGTGCCATCAGGTTCGAAGATCGAGCGTGGCTTGGGGCACTGGACATTGCACGCTAGCGTACGCTATTTGCATAGCAACTGAGTTTTTTGTGGTCAGAACGCCCCAAACACGGCATGCATAGTCATGCCCAAAGCGCCCACGCCGAGCTTGGGCGGAAAGGGGCGTAGAAGGGCCAGCGTGAAGGCCCCTTGGCCGCAAATGGCGCGCCGAGCACGATACCAGCGCCCACCAAACTCACTATTGCCCAGACTTAACCGGCGCACTCACGACTGGGGCTGGCTGACCCTCCGATTTAGCTTGTTTCAGCTCGGTTTGAAGCTCGTTTCGCGCGGCATTAGCTTGCTCCAGCTCACTTTTCAGCCTCGTGATCTCCGAACTCGCTTGATCAAATTTGGTCTGAAGCTCGCTGGGTTGGGCGTTCGCCTGACCGAGCTCTGCGTTGAGACTGGTCACCTGCTTCGTGAGGTCGGTGGCTTCCACTTTTTCCTGGTCTGCCGCTTGCTTAGCGCTGTCGAGATCGTTTTGCATTGCCTCAAGATGAGACTGCTTGTCGCCAAGCTGAGATTTGGTTGACTTGATCTCCGTCGTAGCCTGGTCAAACTTGGCTTGAAGATCGTCACGCTGAGCATTAGCCTTATCGAGCTCTGCGTTGAGACTGGCGGCCTGTTTCTTGAGATCCGCGACTCGTGCATTCGCCTGGACGGCCTCGTCCTTAGCGCTCGCAAGCTGGTTTTGCACTAGATGCAAATGCCGTTGTGTCTGAACCGTGCGGTTGCCGGCGAAGAAGATTGCAATTACCAGCACGGCCCCCACGATCCACGTCCAAGCCGGGATCGTGCTCATTCTATGGGGCATTTTCTTTTCCTCCCTTTGATGAAGCCACAGGAGAGATAATCACCCGCGTAAGCAATGTCATGTGAGCACCCCATCGTTCCGTCGCGCACGCTTCCAACCGCAACCCCACCGGGTGAGGCCCGCGACACCGAACATCACCAGCCGCGCTACAACACTGCATTCACGATTAATCCTGCGTGGCGTGACACCACGCGCAGAGGGGAGCCGCCTTGGAGCTCTTGGTATAAGTCACTAACTTGGAAGTCCATCAGAAGGCCTTCTGGCGCTTCCGGAAATCCCCGGAGCTGGACAGCCCCAATCTCGAGCATTTCCACGAAGGACGGCAACCATTCCTCTAGCCGCTGGCGCCGGTGGCTTCGCGACGGGCGTTTTATTCCGGCTGGTGATTGGCGCCTCTCAGTTGCCTTGGCTCCGTCGTGATGGTCCGATCGTCCATTTCGGCGCCGGCACGCGGTCGCGGTCTGCACTCGCTTCGATCTCTCTAACGCCGTCCGGCGATCCACTAGGTCATCTCCATAAATCTTGGCGTTGAGACGATCCGCCACATGTACCCGCAAGATCGAGCCGCATCAGGCGGCGCTTCAGCTCGACGATCCTCCCGTAGGCAGCCTCGACGCGCGCACGCGGGATGCGGTCGTCGCGCACCGCTTGAGCAATGATCGCGTGGAGCTTGATCCCGAGGTCGGGATCGCGCGACTTCACATTGGAGAAGACAAGGAGATCGATGCCGGCGTTGATGGCCTTGATCACGCGATCCTCTAGCAAGTACCGCTCGCGCACCGCGCCCATCTCCATGTCGTCGCTGACCACGACGCCCTTGAAACCGATATAGCCGTCCGCCCGCAGCGCGTGAACGGCGCTGGCCGATAATGAGGCGGGAAGCCTATCCCCGTCGCTGAAGCGCGGGTGGTAGAGATGCCCGACCATGACCATGTCGAGCAGGTCCTCATGCGAGAGCGTTACATAGGGCTTAAGCTCGCTCTCCTGCCAGCTCAGTGAAATATCGGGAAGCATCTTATGGCTGTCGCTCCAGCTCGAGCCATGACCCGGGAAGTGCTTCGCCACGGTGGCCACGTTCGCCTCGCGATGGGCGGTGATGAAGACGCGGGCGAGCGCCGTCACCGTTTCTGGATCTGAGCCGAAGCTCCGTTTGCGGCGGGCGATGACCGCGTTCCAGGGATTGACGCTGAGATCAACCACGGGAGCGAAATTGACGTTGATCCCTGCAGCGGCAAGTTCCTTCGCCATCGCCTCGTAGACGTGATGCGCGGTGTCCATGTTGCCGATCTTTGCTTCGCTCCCCATCTTGCGTGCCGATGGGTAGTGCGTGTGGCCAGTGCGTTCCGTCAGCCGCTGCACCATCCCGCCTTCCTGATCCACAGCGATGAACGGCACGAGCTTCGAATTGGCGTTGGCGAGGAAGGCGGTAAGCAGGCGAAGTTGCCCGGCTGAGCTGATGTTCTCTGTATAAAGCGCTACCCCGCCAATCACGCCCTTCGCCAGCTGGTCGTGGACGGCCATCACGCCTGGATTGTTCTCCTCTTCGCCGGAGAAGCCGACCATGATCATCTGACCAATCATTTGGTCGAGTTTGTCGTCGGCCTCCGCCGTCTCCGTTAGCTCCACGAGGCCTTCCGGCTCCGCGGTGCTTGAGACATTGGCTCGGAGCACGAGGCTGGCAGCCGCGAGCAGCAGGAGACCGGAAGCAAGCAGGCTCCGCATCAGGTTCGATCGTTCCTCTCTTGGCATTTTGCCTTCCGCAGCGCTTCGGTGGCCTGCGAGCAGCGAAATGTCTACGCCAACGGCGTGCCGACCGGCGGCAAGTGCTTCGACGAGGGTAGTGCCGCCACCTGTGCCCTAGCCCAAGGAACAAATACCATGACGGGGTTCGAGGCAACGTCGACCCATGGACCCTTAGACCTGGAATATCAGCGCCCACCTGGAACGATATGGGTCCGCCTAACTGGAGAGCGTATGATTGATGATCGTCACCGCGGATCACGTCCGGGGCGAGACTGGCGCCTCCGGTTTTTCTAATTCTCGCTATACGGGCCACCTAGCTCTCGCGCCCTCTCGTTGGCGAGGTTCCAGGCGCGAGCGAGGAACGGTCAGGCGAGCGTGTGAATCGTCTTTGCGGGGAAGCGCTTGGCCAGAAGCTGGGGCGAATTTGCGGACCCGTACTACGTTACGGCGTAGTGCGTGTCGGCAGGTGACGATAATGTCGCCATTTCTGCACTTCGACGCAGTAGGTCGGCTGCGCTCATCGAGGCGCCTTGTCTCAAGCCATCCAGCGAGATTGAGCTTCCGCTTCAAGAGCCAAATGCGCAAGCGCACGATCAGCACCCTCCGCAGTTGGTCGCGCACCTTCGCCGGAAGAACGACGCGCTCTTGCCCGCCGACCGGGCTGGACATTGGATGAGGACTAGTTGATCTGCTGCGCTGCCAGGTGACCTCCCCGGTGAGCAGCCTTGATCTTGAAAAGTCGCTCGGCAACATCGTCGCGGCGTTCGAGATCCGCGGTTACCGGCCGCACGATGAAGATGTACACGTGATTTATAATGAGCCAAGCCGGATGCTTGGGCGCTTTGAATTGCATGACGATCGGACACTGTTTTTGTTCGTCTTCGCCGCCGACACTGATTCCCTACCGGCGACGCTTAACTTGCCCGGACAGAAAGCGATGCTGCGCGAGAGATTTGGGGGGGGGAAGTGGGAATGCCCACACATCCTTGGCGAACTGGATCGCACACAGGACCTTTATTTCGACCGCGTCAGCCAGATCAAGTTAGAAAGCTGGTCACGAGGCCGCGTTGCGCTCGTTGGAGACGCCGCGTTCTGCGTGTCCTTGATGGCCGGGCAAGGTTCAGCCCTTGCGATAGCGGCTGCATACGTGCTGGCGGGCGAGCTCGCCAACGCGCGCGGGCGGCACGATGTGGCCTTTGGCAAATACGAAGAGACTCTTGCGCGCCTCCTCAGGCCCAAAGCCATACTTCGAGTTGGACCACTTCAGTGGGGGAGGATCAATGGCGCGCATCATCCCGATGCTTCCACGGGCTAGGTGACTCACTAAACCGTACCGCCACCGATCCGCACGGCGTTCGCCCCGCGCGCTGCGTCTCGCGGGCTACTTCTAGCGTCTAGGCATCGGGTTGTTGGTCCCGGCCTTGGCCTCGTGCGCTTCCTTCGCCGCCTTATCGTGGCAAGGGCCGCACATATGGTCGCTCTGATGCTTCGCCTGATTTTTACACTCGCCCGGTTTGTGGCCGTGATTTCCACTTCGGCACTGACAATGGTCGTGAGCCATTTAGTTACTCCACTGTTGCGTCCAACTTGGGCCTGACTATCTTACACCCCTTTCAGCCGCTACGGACGCGCTCTGCAAGCCTCGTTAGTCCAACATTAGCCCACGAGCGTGAAAGTCTTGGCTTTCAATGGTTTCTAACAGACCCAACATCCGCGTGGTCCCGCGCCGTCGAGGCGTTGCGACCGCCGCCGCACGGAAGCTCGATCTCGCTGGCGTGGCTTGAGACAAGGCAGGCTCGATGAGCGCAGGCAATCTCCACGTCGAAGTGCAGGACGGTGATATTGTCGTCACCCTGCCGTACACGCGCTACACGGTGACTTATTACAAGCCCGCAAAGTCGCCGCAGCTTTTGGCAAAGCGTTTCCCAGCAAAAGACGATCCACACGCCCCAATGACACATGCGGAGTTTCTTGCCCGCGCATGGAAGGCGGCCAACGACAAGGCGCGGGAGTTGGGGTGGATCGTGTAGGGGGCGCAGCCGCCCGGAATAAATCGGCGGCAGGGTGAACGGCTGGGCGCGGGAACATCGAGGGCGGAACCTTCTAGGCGTCGCTGCCGCTGATCTTCAAGGTCAAGCTGCACAAGGGCGAGAGGAAAGCAGGCACGATGACGGCAAGCGACGAATTGAAAGCTGTAGCCGAGCACTTGGCGGATTGGGTCGAACCAGCGCCGGGCGTGACCGTCTATCTCTTTGGAAGCCGCGTGCGCGGAGATCATCAACCAAATAGCGACGTGGTCGTTCGGCTGTATCCAGACGAGTTGGCCAATTGCGAGGCCACGATGCAATGGTGGGCTGCACAGAACAAATCGGGCTTTGCGGAACTCAAAGCGCGCCTTCCCGGTAGGCTTGAGCTTCACGCCGGCCCAACGGATGACGCCGACCGTTACATCCTCGAGGGACGAAGGGAACCCGTTCTAGTCGTTAGAAAAGTGGTGTGCGTTTGGACGCCATCAACAACCGCCTAAGATGTTCGTCTCGCGTGCTAGGCTCAATCTTGGTCAGGGGCTCAAAAACAGCGTTGGATAAACCCGCCGTTGCCGTCCGGTGCCATCATGCACCGCTGGACTGGTACTGTGGGCTGGTTGTCGCCCCCGAATTGATAGTTTTGGTTGTACTGCCACGGACCCGGAGCGGGCTGAGACGGCACGGTATATGGAACGGGACCCTGAACGTATGGCGCAGCCGGTCCCGATACGTATGGCTGTACTTTGGCGCTGGACATGGGCACCCCGACTAATTAATTAATGGGGTGTCGGGCAACATCGGTGCTAGTCCCCCCCGTCTAGTGACGTTGCCCGTTATGCGTCGGCTTTCCCTCCCGGCGCACGCGCGTAAAGCGCTTCTGAGGCACCTAACCTCCCGGTTGGGTGCCTATTTTTTTGTTTCAGTTCAGGTACCTAAGTCAGCGACCCAAAGGCGGTGTGACTTTCTCGCCACGCAGCGGATTTATTATTGGTTGGTTCGTGAGCGCCCGACATTCGCCATGCTCACTCAATCTAATCACTAACGAAATCGCGCGCAGACGAGAGGGAAAAGCTGCACGACGAGACGGGGGGAGCAGGCCGGGGGGCCAAGCTCTCCCTTTTTTTGTGGTATTCCCTGCATTCGAAGGCATCAGCCAGAAGCCCGACCGTTCGCCTAACAGCCGGGCTTCTGCCAGCTCTCGGAGACTGAGATCGACTACGGTTCGCGCCGACCGACGCCGACGCAGGCGTTCGGCGTCTGTCCTAAGCCAGCTCACCGATAATTGTCCTATAGGTTTCCTCGGGAAAAGCCTTAAGCGTGACGGTGCGCAAATTGCCCTCCGAGCCGAGGGTTAGTCCTTGATGTTGCGGATGCCCTGCTCGGTCCAATTCACGAGCAGAATGTATTTGGCCATTGGTTTTTACTCCTATGTTAAAACGCCTCGGGCTTCGATAAGAACGTTGCACGCTGCCGAGACACTCTGCCCTCCGCGCAGCTTTCAGCTACTGTCGTAAGATGAACGAAATAGCTCTGCGACTGGCTTCTCGGCTGTTTGATCAGCCGCTAATCGCAAACCAGTATCGCAGTGCCTTCATTGAGGCGATGATTGAACCATACCTTGCGCCGCATGGCTGGCGCTATGTCGGAGATGGTTGGAGCGGTTGGGACTTCGAGCATCAAGACGGCGGCCGATTGGAGCTAAAACAGTCGGCCGCTCAGCAAACGTGGTCGTCTCCCCGCCATCTTCGAACACGCGGAACCTTCGATATTGCTACTCGAACCGGATACTTTTATGAGGGCGGGTCTAAATACGCTCCGGTGCCCGGTCGCTGCGCGCAAACATATGTCTTCGCTTGGAATCCATTTTTTTGGTCCCGGCACGGATCACCGTGATCCCGGTCAATGGGAGTTTTAGTCGTACCGGCAAACCGGTTGCCGGATGGGCAGAAAACAATCGGTCTTTCAAAAGTACGGAAGCTAGCTGTTCCGGTGAGGCTAGCCGAGCTGGGCTCCGCGGTTAGTCTGCATCGGCCTAAGGGTGCAGGCTGAGGTACATGGAACCCATTGAGGTCACCCGCGCACGCTATCGTCCGGATCGGATCACAACACTATCTGCGCTACATCCAACGCGCCGCGCCCGCTGACTCTGCGGCAGCCTCAGAGCGGCGCGCTGGCGGCGGGAAGCCGGACAAGGACAGGGATTTTGCTGCCCGAGGTTCAAAACGCCGTGGGCGGGTCACCCTGAGTCACAGGAAACCACAGCAAGTCAAATGGTGTGGGGAATAGTGTGGGGAAGATCTAAAATCACCCGCAAACCCTTGTGTTTCAAGGGTATGGAACGGAGAGGGCGGATTCGAACCCTCGAGACGGTTCCCACCTACACCTCTCGCGACCTTTTCTTGAAGAGCGACGCACTATAGCGAAGCGACCTCGCGGTTCAAAAGGCGCCGAGCTCGCGCGGTTCGGCCTTGGCTGCCTCTGAGGCGATAGCGCGTCGCGGGAATGGCGGAAACGACGACACTGCCGCAGTCCTCGATCACGACAACATTGCTACATTGATGCTTGACCGCAGCGCTGGACGCGAATGCGCGGGCGTACCGGCTCTTCATCGCGCCACGTGATCCGCCCGTCAACGCCGATGGCGCCAACTCGCATCTTCGGCTTCTTCGCCACAGCCAGTACCCCTCTGACGAGTGGAGAAGGAGTTATCGCCGGCGGAGCGTAGCGTCCGCACCGTGCTCAATTCCCTTGAGGTTGGTCAACACATTGAGATCAGCCGATCCGGCATCCCTTATCGCGCTTTGTAGCACGACACCTGTTCGGCAGGACGACTGAGCCGACGCCAGAGACCAGAACTCGCCTCATGCTCCAGCAGGCCGGAATACGATGGCACTCAAAGGTCGAATTGCCAGCCGAGATCGAGTTTCGCGACAGTCTGCCCAAGAACCTGGTCGCAAGCACTCGAAAAGAAGGACCTCCGGTTCGAGCGCGCAGCGAAAGGCCAATCTACTTGGGTGAAGCGATCGCTTAGTTATGGAGCCAGGGCAACGTCTCCTCGGGCGCCTTGGGCTTGGGCTTGGGCTTCGGCTTCACGGCGCGATGGGCGGCGGCGCCAGGCCCTGTGGCCTCGGCCGATTGCGTCTTCGGCTTCAGCTTCGGCTTCGGCTTCGGGGCGGGAGCGGCTTGGTCATCCGCGGCAGAGGCCGTCTTAGCGCTCCCCTTGGTGACCCTGGGCGCTGGCGTGGTGGCCATGGGCACTGGCGTGGTCATGACCATCATGCTCGAAACGCTGTCGCCGGACAGGAGCAGCGGTTCCGGATGACTTGTCGCGGTCGCCACCAAGCCAAGTCCCACGGTGTTGTGCTGGGACGCAGCGGGGGATGCCGACCTCGGTTGCTTAGGCGGAGCCACCGAGACCGTTGCCTCGATGGGCGTTGCCTCCGATGGCGTTCCAACGGTGAACGGCGTCGTGGTGATCGGCTTCGGCGCCGGCTGTTCGGCGATGGGTTCATGCGCCGCCTCCATGATGGGCGCCGCGGGCTTCGGCATCGACCCTGGAGTAATATCCGTAGGCCCGGGCGTGGCCGGCGCTTTGACCTCGATCGGCTTCTGCCCCTCTGGGGCGGCGGGCTCGGGGGGCTTAGCAGGCTTGCCCGGTTCAGCCGGGCTCTTTACCTCGATGGGCTTCTCGGCTTCCGCGGGAGCCGGAGCAAGCTTGGACCGCGTCCACATCTTCTCGCCGCATAGGACCCACGCTTTGCAGCCCCTGAGCACGATTTGGTCCCTCGAAGCGAGCGTTACCTTGACGTCCGTATAAATCTTTCCCTCTTCGGGATTGTAGACATTCCCCACCCAAGTGTTGGTTTCGGTCGCCACCATGTTGGAGAACAGCGGGAGGCCGATGATCGGCCGGTCGCGCATGGACGGATTCTCGTTGAGGGCGTCATGCAGGGGCCTGCCATGCGAATCATTTGGAGCTTTGAGCCAGACGATTTTACTGCAGAGGCTCCGGCCGCATTTCTTCACCTCCATCTTCGCCGAACCGTCATCCTTAGCCCAGATGCCGGAAGGATCGGCGGCGGAGGCATAAGAGGGCACGCCGGCTGCCATAAATACGGCTGCCAGGGCTCCGAGGACCGGGGCAACTGTGCGATGCTTCATACGAGCACCTCCTCCAAAACTGCCGCGCCGACGGCGCATATCACGCGAGCAGCAAGGAAATCACTCTTGACGGTGTCAGCGGCCTCTCATACCCCCGTCTTGGTCCGCGCGGCTCTGCAGCTGCAGATAGGGACACCAAGCTCGCTGTGGTCGCATGTAGGGTCTGTTTTGCAGCTGTTCGACTTTTGCATGGCGCTGCAATTTTCCGCGCCTATGCAGGCACACCTATGTTCCCCATCGGGCGTCTCAAAGCAGTTGAAAGCAGCCAGAGCATCAGAGGGCGCCAGAGACAACGCCAGCATTAGTAAGGGAAGGGCTGTCCGCATCTCGCCCTCCATCTTCGGAGGACATTTAACTACTCCACGATCGACGGTGCAACAGCCCCAGGACACCGGAAACGCCCGATCCTATCGCGGGTTGAATCGGTGCCGGTGGTTCGGACACAGGCACCGGCAGTCAGCCCCCCCGGACTGGCAGAAGCCCGGCTTGGCCCCGAAGGTTAGGCCGGGTTTCTTGTAAGAAAAAGCCCCGGCGTGATGAGCACCGGGGCTGAAGGATGGAAAGTCGACAAGGCTTAGATCGTACTGACGGATGACCCTTTCCGTTATGCGACGCGCTGTCGCTATCTTGGCCGGTCCTTGATCTCCTCGGGCGCCACGGCGTCGGCCAGCCCAGCTTCTGGCCAAGCGCCTCCCCGGCAAAAGACGACCCACACGCCCCAATGACACATGCGACTTCCTGGCCCGCGCCTGGAAGCTCGCCAACGGCAAGGTGCGCCAGCTGGGGTGGATTGTTTGAACCCCGCTATCATGGTTGATTGCAGACTTACCATTCCAGCATTTTGGTGAACGAAGATCGGCTGCGCCTGCGGCAAGGTCAATGTGGCTGTGGCACTGAGGGTATCGTGATGTTCTTTGGTTACAGAAGCGGCACTGAGATCGGATGCTACTAGTTTCTTGCTCGGCGCAGGCTCCGATAATCTGCGTTCGACTAGTGCCGGTCGGGAGGTCACGAGCCTTCCCGGCCGGTGCCAGATTCGCCCTATTGGTGACGTCACAGGCTTCGTGCCGGTCAAGCGCTTAGCGCTCGCCTCTAGAAGCCCAATGGAACCCCAATCTAATTTACGGCGGTGTAAGAGCTGGCCAGCGGTAGTCAGGAAGTTGCAGGGTGTCGATGAGATCCCGGCCGAACGCTAGTCGAGCCAGCCCTGGGATTGCGAAGGCCTTTATCACTTGATTGCGAAAAAACAGGCCCCATCGGGTCCTCGGAGCGAAGGCACTGGCAAAGCGCTGGGCGCCTCTCTGTTTCATTTCGATATAGGCGCGCAAGAGCTCTTCGTATTTGCCAAAGGCCTCATCGTGCCGCCCGCGTGCTTTGACGAGCTCGCCCGCCAAAACGTAGGCAGGCGTCATGGCAAGGGCTGAGCCTTGCCCAGCCATCAAGGACACGCAGAATGCGGCATCCCCTACGAGCGCAACCCGGCCTCGAGACCAGCTTTCCATCTTGATCTGGCTGACGCGGTCGAAATAGAGGTCCTGTGTGCGATCCAGGTCGCCAAGGATGCTTGGGCATTCCCACTTCCCTTCGCCAAATCTCTCGCGCAGCATCGCTTTCTGCGCGGGCAAGTCCAGCGTCGCTGGTATGGAATCAACGTCGGCGGCGAAGACGAACAAAAACAGTGTTCGATCGTCATGCAATGCAAAGCGCCCAAGCATCCGGCTTGGCTCATTATAAATCACGTATACATCTTGGTCGCGCGGACGGTAACCACGGACTTCGAACGCCGCGACGATGTAGCCGAGCGACTTCTCAAATCGATCCTGTGACCCGAATACGAGCCTGCGAACACTTGAATGAAGACCATCGGCGCCAATCACCAGATCAAACCGGCGATCATTTCCGCTTTCGAATTGAACCTGCACACTATCCGCGTGATCTTGAAGGTCGACAATTCCATTGCCGAAAATGACGTCCGTCGTATCTTTGATCCTCTCAAGCAGCAACCGTGAAAGGTCGCTACGCCCTAGCGTCACAAATCGTCCACCCGTGAGCTCACTGAAAACCTTCGTCCCAAAGCCTCACCCTCGGTCGTCGACAATCCGCATCTCACGCATGTGGTAGCCAATGTGATCGATGTCGGTTGCGAGGCCCATACGCTCCGCAATGTCGTAACCGAGACCCCAGAAGTCGATGACATAGCCTCCCACGCGCAACTCAGGTGCACGCTCGATCAGCGTTGGCTCGAACCCTGCTGCTTTCAGCCAGAAGGCGAGCGTTGGTCCGCCGATCCCCGCACCAGAGATCAGTACAGTTTTATCGTTCATATTGAGACGGCCAACACGTGGGGATATCGAACCAGAGTCTAGGTGGGCTTAGGAAGGGGCGTTACCTGCGATGTCCTGATTTAGTGCAGCACGTTTCGCTCAGGCAATCACCACCACCCTGTCGGCCAAGTATCACCCCTATTGGGCCCTCGTGCGGCTAGGTTATGCCAAGCGAAGGCAAACAGTGCGAGCAGCAGCGCGCCGATGCCGACCGGCGCAACTAGGAAACCCCATGACATGTTGTTAGCGACCACCACCAGCGGATCGATCCCGGCCGGCGGATGAAACGTGCGGGTCAGGTGCATCGCGACCATCGCCAGACCGACCGCCAGCGCCGCGGCCCACGGCGCTGGTCCGCACAGCTTGACTACGAGCAGGCCAACGAGCGTGGAGATGAGGTGGCCGCCGATGAGTGCGCGGGGCTGCGCTGGCTCTGCTTTGGGCGAGCCCAACACTGTGACAATCGAGGTCGCGAAAGGTATGGCTACCAACGGAAATGCGGTGCTGACAGAGAACAACTCCATGCTCGCAATAGCGATGGCACCGCCGGTCGCCCCTGCAAGCACGGCAAAAAAATGATTTCGGTCGAACATGCTGGCCGGACTATGCAACAGCCCCAGCGGTGTAGCGAGAGCTTAGCGATCGTAACGGTCGCTTGCCGCAAACCAAGCCGGCGGCTGCTCTTGGCCACCGCCAGCGAGCTCGTGAACCATCAAAAGATTTCACTGTTCATGTGACGCCTTATCACCCTCTGCCTTCCTGACCTCCGTATCCAGGGGTGTGTTACCTCGCAATAAGTCGAGTGCATACTGAAGCTGGGTATCCTCAGCTTCCTCAGGGTTCAGATATGACGGGCTTCCCGACCCTTCTTCTAGTTTACCGTATTTATCTTCCCCTTCCCCCTTGAGATGCCCACGCAAACTCGCCTCGTTGAGCACGGCCTGCGCCGAGTTCACATTCTTATTGGGTAGTCGCTCCTCAACAACCTCATCAGGGTCGATGCCCTTCGCCTGTATAGATCGGCCCGATGGTGTGTAATAACGGGCCGTAGTCAGTTTAAGTGCTCCATGGTTGGTCAAGGGAATGAGTTTCTGCACGGATCCCTTGCCGAAAGATCGCGTGCCAACAATAGTGGCCCGGTGGTGATCCTGGAGTGCGCCAGCAACAATCTCTGATGCAGACGCCGAGCCCCCATTGATCAAAAGAACCATTTTCGCGCCGTTGGTAATATCACCTGGATGCGCATATGAGCGCTGCATCTGATTCGGCTCGCGGCCTCTGGTGATAACAATCGCTCCCTGGTCTAGGAATTCATCGGCCACTGAGATCGCCTCGTCGAACAATCCACCGGCGTTATTCCTAAGATCAATGATGTAGCCCTTGAGCCTTGGACCGATTTCCTCTTTCAAATGCCTAACGGCTTCTTCGAGCTTAATCGTGGTTTTCTCGTTGAAAGTGGTGATCCATATATAGCCAACATTATCCTCAGCGCCGTATCGCACCGGATTGATGTCAATCTCGGCACGCACGAGTTTAATATCGAAAGGATCATCGACACCTTTGCGCACGATCGTTAGCGTAATCGGTGAATTCAAGGGGCCCCTTATCCTGGCACTCAGCTCCTCAAGCGTGAGGTCGTGGACGTCTTTGCCATCAACCGCAGTCACGAAATCGCCCCGGCGAATGCCTGCTTTGTCGGCCGGCATGTTTTGTGTGCAAGAGACGACGATTACCAGGCGGTTTCGCGTAGTTAGGCTAAAGCCAACGCCTCCGAACATACCGCGGTCGTGCGCTCGCATGTCTCGAAACTCGTACGGGTCCAAATAGTCTGAGTGGGGGTCCAGCGACGTTAGTAGACCTTTGATTGCCGCCTTTACCAGTTTGGCATCGTCCGGCTTCTCAACGTAGTCAGCGCGGACGATCTCCAGCACCTCACCAAGTACGTCGAGTTCCTGATAAATATCACCTTGTTTGGCTGAGTCTGAGTGGCTCGACGCCAAGGCTAGGGCCGCTGGCGTCACAAGCACAGCGAATAAAAAAAGAAGAATTATCGGGATATGATGTTTCGACTGGCCCATAATGCCACGGTAAGCGATCAAAAAAGTTGGGGTATTCCGTTATTCAAAAGCTCAAAACCGTTCGATTTTGTGGAACTGGGACCAGCGAGAATGAGCGTTTACGCAAAAAGCGTACGCTAGCGTTCCATTTTTTGTTGTGCGCACTGCGTGAACAGCCGTAAACGGTAATGGCGCGTGGCGGCCTGAGCGCAACTTGCCTGGTCGTTGCGTGAGATGACCCAATCCTACCTTTGCGCCCGGCTTGGGCGGCGGCGCGAAGACGGTCCGCCATCGGGAAGACGGTCCGCCATAGGAATGTAAAAGTGGGACGTAGGGGTCGCCCGGGAGGCAGCGGCTTATCCAGTTTTGAGTCGCTCCCATCAGGGGGGCATGACCGCGGATTCGGACGCGTGTACTTGGTTCGGTCAATACCGTAGAGCCGATATATCTCAAGCTCACCGTCGAGCGTAGGATGAAGAAAATCCCTGGCGCGTAAATGATCCGCCTGTCCATAGGTGGTGTTGGCAAACTCTTCTTCGCGCACTGCCGATATCTTCTTCGCCTAACGGAGGCGGACTTGAATTTCGAACCCAAGCGTCCCAAGAACATGATTCTTAGCGCGTTGCAGCGAGATGATTGGGAAAAACTCTATCCTTTGCTTGAGTTCGTTACGCTCAAGGCCAGGCGAGTGCTGCAGCACGCGAGGATGCCAATGGATTACCTGTATTTTATTGAGGATGGATTAGTATCAGTCGTCGCCAAAGCTGATGAGCGTAGGTCCGTTGAGGTTTGGTTGACAGGTCGTGAGGGTGTGGCTGGCGTTCCTCTCATTTTGGGTCGGAATTTTGCGGTACACAGGCGCTTCATTGTGCTCAGCGGGAGCGCATACCGCATACGATCCGATGACCTCCAGGGAGCCTTGCGGGAGATTGATTCCCTTCGGAGCATTCTGTTCCGCTATTTATTTGCCGTACTGCTGCAAACGTCTCAGTCAAGCGCGTGCAAACTCTGTCATAATTTGACCCAACGCCTAGCTCGTTGGCTCTTGACGGCGAGGGATCGTTGCGATGCGGACGACTTGCCCATCACCCAGGACATGCTCGCAAGAATGCTCGGGGTTCGACGCGCGAGCATTTCAGAGTGCCTTGACCGTTTTGAAAAGCGCGGGCTGCTTAGGAAAAAGCGCGGGTTTATCGGCATTGTAGATAGACCTCGCCTGGAGACCTTTACGTGTGGCTGCTATCACATTATCCGAAGAGAGCAGGAACGAATCCTGGCCCCAGGTCACCGAGGGTCGGCTGACAAGACGGCCTGTTGAGCGCTCTGCCGGTGCTCCGCCTCTATTCCGACCATGCGATCAGCGGCACCAATGCCTGGCGGCGAGCGAACTCGACTGGATCATCCGTCGAATAGAGGCGGCATCAGTTGCGGCGATCGTGGCGATGGGTGAGGCTAGCGGGAAGCCCCAAAGGTGACTTTGCCGCTTGACCGCAGCAGAATCCAAATTACATATTGAGAGACCGAAGGGGATGGAGTCCCCCTGAAACGCCGAGGGCTAATGACTCCTACCGCATTGTCGATATGCGGTGGGAGATTGATCCGCCAACCCGCCGCCAGGCGGGTTTTTTGTTGTTAAGACCCAAAGCCGCCTGAGCAAACCCCGCGCGGACGAACCGTGGAGGAAAACATGACCGGCATTTGGGCCTTGGCGGCGCTATGGATGGGACTGGCGTTGCTCGCCTCTCTGCTGTCGATCTGGCTGCGCGTCTCGACCGCCTTATCGGAAATCATCGTCGGCACCATCGCTCAACTGATCATCTTATGACCCGACGTGGACCCACGGACTTCAGGCGCAACGGGCTGCTCACTTTACCGTTACCACGTTATTATTTGACCTGAGTTCGGCTGCGGAGTCAGTCTGATCGCCCTACCGCCCTACCGCCCTACCGCCCTAGCCAGCTTTGGGGCCGGCGATGTTGAGGCTGCGAGGGCGGTCTCAGTGCCGGGCGCCTTGACATCTGTAAACGCTGCACCAGCGCCCGAGATGACGAGGAAGTTTAAGCCAATGATGTACGACGGTTCTGATCGAGGCTTTGCCTCGATTTCACGCGCCACGGCGATGGCAGTGGCGTTATGCCTTGTTGCCGCTGCCCCTGCAGCCGCAGCCGATCAACCCTCGCCCAGCGCGCCAGCTGCGTCGCCTGCAGCCACTCACGGCGAGTTCGACAATCATTCCGCTATGGATCTCGCCTCAGGCCAGACGGTGAAGACCGACTGCTCGGTCAATTGGACGGCGCCTGACGGCAAGGTCTATTGCTTCTCGACGGAGGATTCGAAGGCCGCGTTCCTCAAAAACCCGGCCGAGAACATCCAGAAAGCGCGCGAGTTCTACATCGCCAAGGATCTTGCCAAGGACAGCGCCGCCCCTGCCGCCGCTGCTCCGTCCGCGGGCGCGGCCAAGATGAGCAAGGATTTCACCGAGGATGACGTCAACGCGGCGGTGAAGCAGGTGGTCGATGCGCGGAGCAAGGACGGCACCTTCGTGTTCCACGATCCCAAGCTCGACGCGGACCTCAATCTCCTCTTTGACCAGATCAAGATCGTGCGCGGCATGACAGGCTATGGCTGGTTCGCCAATGTCATTTTCCACGACAAGGACGAGGCGAAGAAGCAATACGCCATCGACTTCTGGTTCAAGCCCGAGGGGCAAGAGCTGAAGCTGATGGACATCCGCGTGCAGAAGGGGCCGAAGCAGGAGGGCGACGGCTACGTCATGATCACGCGCTTGCCGGTGGCCTGGTGGTGGCTCCCCATCCAGGAGCACCCCGGCGACATGGAGGTGACCCGCGCCTGGCAGGTGATGGGCGCGATCCACAGCTACATCGCCACCCACAAGGACAAGGACGGCCATCTCGACATCAAGGACGATAAGACGGGCGAGACGTTGCCGCTCGATTTCGTCGAGATCCATCAGCCGGTGCGTCACTTGAAGAAGGACGGGGAATATTTCGTGTGCACCGACTTCCGCAAGCCCGGCAGCCAGGACGAATATTACGACATCGATTTCTGGGTGAACCAGAAGACCGGCAAGCTCGAAGTCGACAACGTCAAGGTCCACAAGGTCCCGGTGCAGGAGGACGGCATCTGGACCCAAGTCCCCCGTTACACGTTCGATGGCATGGATTTCGACGTCACCAATTGATCTGAGAAGTACAAACTTTGCGACATATCGCCTGGACAATTCTAGCGTGGTTTACGGGCGGGCAGAGCCATGCCCGCCTCAGGCGCTGAGGGGCTTAGTCGCGGAGGCGGTGGGACCTTGCTGGCTTGTCGGCGGCAGCCTTTGTAGGGCCGGCATCGAAGCGCCACTGGCATTCAAAGGCGTGTTCCCAGGCGAATTGAGGACTGTTCGACATTCTTTCGGCAGGTCGTCGAGGGTAAGAGGCGGCTTGCCTGGTGCGCCCGGTTGCGCCGGATGCAGCTCCGCCTGCTTGAGCTTTTTGAACCAGTCGTCGAGTCCGGCACCACAGCCATCGTCACCTGAGACCGGCTTTTGCTCTTCGCAGCCAATGCTTCCAGGTGGGCAAGTGACCCGCACATGGAAATGATAGTAATGGCCCCACCACGGCCGCACCTTGGCGAGCCAACCCTGGTCCTTGCCAGCTTGCTCGCAGAGCACCTTTTTATGGCGGGATGCACGAAGATCCGGGCGACCTCCGGATAAGATGCCGCGCGTTTGATCAATCTCGTCTGCAGAGGCGTCCAGAGTTTCATATCCACGATGAAGGGATCCTTCAGCATTGACGTCGCGGTAAGATCCTCCCGCTCCTGTGGTGTCAGAATGCGGTCCGGCATTGGCGTCAGCCAAATGTCGGCGTCGAGCCCAATTTGATGGCTCTCGTGGCCGGTGATCATGGGACCGCCGCGCGGCTGTGCCATGTCGCCGATCAGAAGGCCAGGCCAACCATCCAGAGAGCGCGCATCGCTCGCAAAGCGCTCAAGGAAAATTAAGCAACCTCGGATGGCCCCAATTCCGGTTGCGCGATAGCCGCATCACCTGCCAGTCGGGACCACTGATGGGAAGAGATACAGCGCCGGCGAGACAACCCTTAGCGTAAGTGCCAATGGCGCGAGCGGTCAGCGGAGCAGGCGCGGTAACGGCGCCGAACAGCTCCTTAGCAGGAGGCTTCGGTACGCTCGTGATGTCCTTGGGTATTCCGGATTTGCTCATCGGCGACATGTCTTCGGCTGCTGCAGGATCCCAAACCAGAAGCAGCAACAACACGTAAGCTAGAACTCTCCAAGTCATCAGAGACCCTTAGGAACGATATTGGGGACTGGGCCAAATTGCTAAAATGGCCGCGCCGGACCCAACGAGGCGGCGAACAGGGTCGCCCCGAACAACAGGATGAGGGCCGAGCCGCCAAGCGAGCAAATCGTCCAGACGGCATTGGCAAAAGCACCGCTCCTGCCTCCAAGTCTGAGCGCGAGCTCGCGCGAGCCGAGCGCAAGCGTCGCCAACGCCGCGACTGTGATGGCGGTGCCGATCGCCATGGCGAAGGTTGCCGCGACACCCGCCCAGAAGACACCTTGGGTCAGCGCGAAGACGAGCACCAGGATCGCCCCCGTGCATGGTCTCACGCCGACCGAGAACACCACGGCGAGGACCTTTCGCCAAGAGAACGGGCCGGCAAGCTCGCGCGCATCGACGATGTGATGGCAGGCCTCGCCTTCCGCGTGATGATGGCCATGATGATCATGGTCATGGTCGTGGTGATGGTCATGGTCGGGTTCGCCGTGGTGGTGCTGGTGACCGTGGTCCGCATGCGCTTCAACCGCACGCGACTCTTGCCAGCGCCAGAAGATGGCGATGAGTTGGGTGGTCAACAGCCAAGCGCCAACCAGCGCGATCATCGCGTAGCTCACCATCTCGAGCTGGTTCGACCAGGCATTGATCTGCATCCCCGAGGCGTTCAGCGCGAAGGCAAGGATACCAACCAGCGCGATGGCGGTCAGCGCCTGGAGCCCGGCGGCGATGAAGGAGATGACCACGCCGCGGCGTACGGTCTCCTCGTTGGCCACCACGTAAGAAGAGATGATCGTCTTGCCATGACCTGGGCCCACGGCGTGTACCACGCCATAGATGAAGGAGAGCGTGGCAAGCATCACCGCGCCGGTCACGGCACGGTCGCCTTTGAGGCTTTTCACTCCCGTGGCGAGGTCGCGTTGCAGGCTCTGCTGCGTGCGCAAGACCCAACCGAAGATCCCGCCGAACGCTCCCGGCGATGGTTGCGCGGCGTTGGGGGCTGCGAACGCAGAGGGCGGAGATGCTGGAACACTCTCTGCGCCGAGTGGATTGATCGGCTTCATCTCGGCGTCGGCGCCTGCCGCAAGGACAACAAGCACGAGCGCGCCAAGCAGGGGGAGGAGAGTGCGGGCGATCCGCACTAGGATGGGGCGTCGCTGCATTTCACCATCACCGTCTGGGCGAACTGGGAGCCGAAATTGCTGTTCGGTCCGAGCTGACTGAAAAAGGCCTCGCTCAGCGCCTTCGCGTCTTCCTCTGAGTTCTGGGTCCGGCTTCTTGATCTCCGCGCTGCAGCCTTTGATCGCGGTGCCCGACAATTTCACTGGCGCTTCCGTGGCGAAGCCGAAGGCAACGAAGAAGGACGGATCGTAGACGTCGACCTGAACCTCCTGGCTATGCACATCGACCGGCTTGTCGAGCGGCAGAGTGAAGTGGAGGGTGAGCAGACCCTTGTCATAGTCGAGCGAATAGTTCTCGGGCGGCTTCAGCGGAAGATTGTCCCCATCCCCGATATGCACGAAGGTGAAATAGTCGAAGTCCTTGAGCGACTTGATGTTCACTTCCGCCAAGGGCTTCAGTTCCTCGGCCGAGAAGACTCCGTCTCCATTGGTATCGAGGCCCTGCACCGCCATTGCCGAGTAGAACTCATCGAAGGTCCAGGCGTGGCGAACGCCCGTGATCTGGTGATTGGCATCAAGGATGATTTCCGAGCGCACGCTGGCCCAGACATGCGGATGAGCAACGGCGGGCGATGCGCTAAGGAGAGCAATGGCCGTACATAAACCGCAGAAATGAGGATGAAGTCCCAGAGTTCGTCCTCCGAGTTAGCCCAGCATCATGGGTTAGAGATGGTGAGCAAACTGAGCGCAATGGCCACAAAAATCAACTCACCACTGGGGCATTCCGCCGCGCTCGGTCCTGCCCGAATCCGGGCTTTGTAGAGTCCTTGACCGATAAGATCGGCTCGCTCGCGCACAAAGGCAGTCGGTCTTGGTAAAACCGAGGAGAGTGTTCATTTAGTGCTGGACCGGCGCAAATCGTTTGCTGATAGCTGCATCGCCAGTGGGGCGATGACAAAAAGCGCACAACAACGGATAGGAAAGCAGCGCTTGGGCGATCTGATGCTTGTTGAGCCCAAAACGCGTGCAAAGTCGCGGACGAGCCGGTATGAGCTCGTAGGCTATCCTATGTTCGTCGTCGCGTTGCTGACGAGCTCCTTATCGCTTGCCGCTGACGTTTCCGTCTCTGAGTTTCTCGGGCATTGTCAGGCCGCGCCCGAACCGTGCAAGGAAAAGGTCCTTGCATATGTCAAATTCCTGGCAGACGGCGAGCTCATAAACCGGTGTATCCTGCAACTCCCCGCCGCTGAGGTTGCAACGAAGCTCGTCGGATATATGCACGACCACCCTGAATCTGGCGACAAGGACTGGGTCGAATGCCTGGACGACGCCATTGCCACGCTCAAACTTTGCAACCCTTGAAACCTCTCAACAGCAGGTAGGCGTTGCGATAGTTGCGAGAAGCGTTCGGAGCGGACGTCAAGGGAGATCTCTGGCAACGCGGAAGCCGGCAAGAGCGGAGTAATCATAGTCTCCCACCGTTGCGGCCGCTGCCGCTCCGCGCCGCCGAGCGTATAAAAATCGGTAGCCGATCCCAGGAGCCGCCGCGGATGACATGCTTGTCGCAGTTTTCCTCGGTCCACGCCCTCCCATCCTCCGGCGCATGCACGTAGTTGGAGTGCCAGCAATCGGCGCTCCATTGCCAGGCGTTGCCGAGCATGCGTAGAGCCCGAAGGGGTTGGGGGCAAAACTGTCGACGTCGGCCAACAGCCGATTGTCCCACTTGCTGCCGCAGCCGTTGCAATTGGCCTTGCCGACGCCAACGTCATTTCCCCACCAGCGCGCCGTCGTGGTGCCTGCGCGCGCGGCATATTCCCATTCAGCTTCGGTCGGCAGGCGATAGACGCCATGCGCATGATCCAGTCATGGCTTGTCGCCTACAGGCTTCCTTTCCCAATGCGATGCGCGGGCCACAAAACGGTTGGGACCTGTCGGCCTTCAAACGAAATCCGGTGATCCTCGCATTTCACGACAGCGCCTCGTTGCCGGTCGGCAAGGCCACATCGGTCGGCGTTCAGGACGGCAAGCTGACGGTCGGCGTCAAGTTCGCCCAGACAGAGTTCGCGAAAGCAGTCACGGCGATGCTGAGCGGCGGCTACATGCGCGCCGTGTCTGTCGGCTTCGCGCCGACTGAGTGGGCGTTCGCCAAGGCTGGCTCGCGGCAAGGCGGCATCGATTTCAACAAACAGGAATTGCTCGAAGTCAGCGTCGTGCCGGTCCCGGCAAACGCGGCGTGCCTGTTGACCGGCATCGAGGGCAAGAGCCTGAGCCTCAAGGACCAGCGCCGTCGCACGCCCGCAACCTTCAAGTTAGCGAACACGCCGGAGAAACGAAAGCGCCTGCTCGTGCTCGAACTCGATCAAAGTCCGCTCGGGCATGACGCGGCGGAGAGCGGTGATGGCGCGATGACCGACGAGCCCGACGACGACCTACTGCTGATGCTCGCCCAGGCGGTCGCCGCGCACAATGGCTGGCCGTTTCCCGTGTCGGCAGCGCTCCACGCGGAGATCATAACCGTCCTTGCCAAAATAAAAACGGGAAGCGCGACCGATGCGGAGGTCGAGGCGGTCCAGGAGCAGTTAGACGCGATACCGAATTACGGCATGTGGAAGTCGCGCCAGCTCGTTGATCGAGCTTTGCGCCGCAGAAAGGCTTTCGCCTGATGGCTGAGACATCAAGGCTTGGTCGGGTGGTCATGTGGAACCTGACCGCTGGTTGGGGTGTGATCCTGCGCGCCGACGACGACCAGCAATATTTATGCGCTGCGAGCGCTGTCGAAGGTGGACGGCTGAGCGCCGGACAGGGCGTGCTGTTCGTCCCGACGATGGCCGTCAGTGGCAAGCTCCTGGCCAAGCACGTGCGCGTGGCCAAGCCGAGGGTTGAAAGCGACGCGCCAATGTGAAGGTCGGCGCGCCCAAGGCCGTGTACTCACAAATCGAGATTGGTAAGCAGCGGTTGGTCAATGTCTGCTTTGTGCCAATAGCGGATATGATCGCGTCGGGGCGGATCATGTAGCCCCGAGCCCGCCATCGGCGATTGACCGGCTGGTCAACTGGCCTTAATCGAACGACCTAGGCGCGGGAGAACCCTGGCTGAACGGCGGCGCTCGCGAATGGCCACTCCTGCCTGGCCTGAGGAATTGCGGATCATCTCGGAGACCTCCCCTTCCACGCCATGAGCCAAAAACCATCACCCCGGACTCTACCTGCCGCCGCCGGGGAGGGACGCTATTTGACGTTCACTCTTGGCGACGCGTCCTATGGACTTCCAGTTCTCAACGTTCGGGAGATTATCCGCCTCTGTCCGATCACGCCGGTACCCCGGATGCCCCCGCATGTAAAAGGTGTCATCAATCTCCGCGGCACGGTCATCGCGGTGCTTGACCTGCGGGCCAAGTTCCAGCTCACCGCTAAGAGCTACGGCGAACGGACCTGCATCATCGTAATCCAGGTCGCCGCGCCCCCCGGCGGCAGCACTCTGATCGGTGCCATCGTGGATGCCGTCGAAGAGGTGGTGCAACTGACCGCGGACGACATCGAGGCGACGCCGGACTTCGATTGGCCACTATCCAAGGCGGCGTCAAAATCCTGCTCAACATCGAAAAAATCTTTTTGGAGGACAGGACCCTATCGCCGCCG
Organism: uncultured Alphaproteobacteria bacterium; assembly: GCA_963804705.1. GTDB lineage: Bacteria > Pseudomonadota > Alphaproteobacteria > Rhizobiales > Methyloligellaceae > Methyloceanibacter. The sequence goes on along the minus strand of CAWDRM010000015.1, from coordinate 97,679 downwards.
CCTGTGCAAAAACCAGAATCATCAACTCAACCCGAAAGAGCATGACCATGAACAACTGGACCATCTCGCGCCGGGTTATCGCCGGCTTTGCCACCATGCTGCTGATCATCGTCGCGCTCGGGGTGTTCGCCCTGTGGCGGCTGATGGGCATCGCGGAGAGCATGGCTTATGTGGCGGACAATACCATCCCCAGCGTGCTGTTGCTGAGGGAGGCCGGCGACGTGTCGCGGGACGACCTAATTTCCCTGTTGCAGATCGACGAAGCGGGGTCGGCCGAGCGAAACACGCAACTCGAGCAGAAAATCGCCGCCAACACGGCGCGTAGGGACGAGTTACTCAAGGATTACGAACCCCTGATCTCGGATGACGAAGACCGCCGGCTGATTGAGGAGGCCAGGCGCGCGCGCGACATCATGACAGCATCCCACAGTCGCGCGCTCGAGTTGCTCAAAGAGAACAAGGCCGAGGAGTCTCGGAAGATGCGGCAAGAGGCCGTCATCCCGGACTACGAAAAATATCTCAAGGCGATCCAGCTCGATGTTGATTACAACGAGAAGCTCGGCAAAACCTATGCCGATGCGGGCAAGAGCTCCGCGCTCTTCAGCGTCCGTCTGATCGGTATTTCCCTCGGCCTCGCCTTCTTTCTGGCGATCCTTCTGGCATGGATGGTTATCCGTTCGACCAACCGTGCCCTTCGCAACATCACGGTCAACCTTGACCAGGGCGCGGTCCAGACCGCCTCAGCCGCTCGGCAGGTATCGATGGCAAGCCAGACGCTTGCTTCCGGGGCCAGTCAACAGGCGTCCTCCGTGGAGGAAACCAGCACCTCGCTGGAGGAGATGTCCATCATGGTCCGCGCCACGGCGGAAAATGCCGAAAAGGCTAAAGGGCTATCCTCTGAGGCCCGCTCCGTGGCTGCAACCGGTTCCATGACGATGGCCGAAATGACCCATGCGATGGCTGCGATCGACTTTTCCAGCGCGGAGGTCGCCAAGATCGTTAAGAACATCGATGAGATCGCCTTCCAGACCAATATTCTCGCTCTGAACGCGGCGGTAGAGGCGGCGCGCGCGGGCGAGGCTGGCGCGGGCTTCGCAGTGGCAGGGAACCTGAAGCGGGTAACAGCGAATCTGATCCCAATAACGGGGACTAGCTGTTTGGCGCCGGGCGGGAAATGTGCCAGCGAAAGACGCGCTTGGCATTTCGCCGAGACCAGCGCAAAACAAAAAGGGCGCCGACCTAAGCCGACGCCCTTGCCACGCCTTCCCCCTAAACCCAAGTTTGGCCTCAAGCGGTACTTATGAGTGGGGTCGCGGGTTGATGTCTGTTCAAAAGAGAACAGTCACGCAGACACCATCGGGGCCGGAAAGGCGGGCAGTTTAATCCCACGCGTCAAGGGGTTCGGAGCCAACCGCCGCAAACAAGAAACCCCGCACGGGGGGGAGCGGGGCTTCTATAAGTTCCTTTTGGGGGGAACTGTGATCGGGAGGGACTCCCGTCACAGAGCGGACGGCACCAACTTGGACTGATTTTTTACTGAAATTTTTGTCTCAGCTAAGACGGGCGCCGCCGACTCTCAACCCTTATATGGTCAACAGTCATGAGAAGTACAATGGCCGGCAAGACAATTAAAATTCCCTGGCTGCAAGCAGCGGTTGGTCAATGTCCGCTTTGCCCCCAAAAGCGGACATTCTTCGCGCGAGTGGCACGTCCGCTATGTGCCAAAAGCGGACATCTTCCATCCCGGGTTCGGTCACTGAACCGCCAGGGCGAAATCTCTCTTTAGCTGTTCGAGTTCGTCGCGCTGTTGGGGCGTGAGTTCATTGGGACCGAGCTTGATCTGAACCTTTTCAAGCGTGCCAGTAAATTTAAATGGCATCTTCGCGTCGTACTCGTCGATGACTGGCGTTCCGGTATCCTCACCGCCGCGCGCCTTCGTAATTCGGCAAACTTTTCGGCAAACTTGCCGATGGCCAGGTCAACTTTATTGAGCCTGATTGGCGCCCTGGGTTTCTATCACCGCCGCGTCTTTCTCCCGGTCTTGACCCGCGCGTTTGCTAATTTCTCATTGCTATCTTTGCTGTCCCCGAAGATGCGATCCCAGTCGCTTTTGGAGATTCCACTGAACCCCACGCGGAAGCGATCCTGGTGCAGCTCAGTCTTCGGCTTCGGCTTCGGTGTCGGTGTCGATGTCGGTGTCGGTGTCGATGTCGATGTCGATGTCGATGTCGGGGTCGATGTCGGGGTCGATGTCGGCGTCGGGGTCGATGTCGGGGTCGATGTCGGTGTCGATGTCGGGGTCGTCTCGTCGGTCATTTTCGTTAGCCTTCCCACCAATGGTCATTACGATTTCTACAAGACTTGGAAGGCAATTCCACCTGATCAAACGCTGCCAAGCCTCATAGTCTTACGTTCACGACATTCTCACGTTTACCGCTTTCGTCTTTCCGCTCTTTGGGTCTTGCCCTAGCTCGAACGTGACGCGCTGGCCGACCTCGAGCTGGTCGCCCATGAACTCCATCACGTCGCTGATATGCGCAAAAACGTCCGGCTGCTTATCATCCCGCCGGATGAAGTGGCTCAGAGCCGCTTTTCACATTGGCCATTATGGTGTGCCAGTCTTTGGAACCGTTCAGACGAGACTTTTTTCATGAGGCCAAAGCAACAGCATGAGAATGCCATATGAAACAGTGAGCGCGGCAACTGCTGGCGCGAGCCACGGCTTCGTTTCATGCGCGCCGTATGCGACCAGCAGAAACCAAACCATCGGGAGAAGGTACAACCCCGAGATGATCCAGATCAGGAAACTAGTTGACTGAATTTTTTCTGGACTAAGATTTGAATTCTGATTTTTCGCGTTCACTCGCCACCTGTTTACAAGTCTCAGCCGGGATGCTTGCTCAAAAACCAAGCTAGGCTGCATACCCTCTCGTGGCCGCCGCTTCCATATCGGCTTCCGCGATGTGCATCTTGACCAAATCGCCAATAGAGACGACACCGATTAGCCGGCCTCTCTCGACCACTGGCATGTGGCGTAATCGGTGCACCGTCATTTCCGACATCAGCCGGTACATGGTGTCGGCCTCGCGGGCCGTAACCACCTTCTTGGTCATGTAGACCGACACCGGCTCTTTCAAGACCTTGGCTCCGGATTTGCCTATCGCCCTCACGAGGTCGCGCTCCGACACAATGCCCGCGACCTTGCCGTTGTCTCCCTCGATGACGATGCAGCCAATGCCATGCTGCTCGAGCAGCTTTGCGATATCGAGCAACGACTTATCTTTGGTAGTGGTAACGACACCCCTACCCTTCAGTCTCAGGATTGCCGCGACCTTCATCTCGTTTCCTCCAGCCCTCAGGAACTTCCGTCCACGATCGCATGCGACATACGACTCCTCCCTAATTGACAATGTGACGGCCTATCGCTTCCTGAATTTGTGTCCGTAAGTCTCGCAAGAGTTGTCAATCCTTTGTGGGTCCGCCGCCAGGGCGCTGCTCGAAAATTGCTCCTCGGCTGAGTGATTCCGATGAGGATTACCCTGGTTTGGAAACGACCCGGACGAGAGCTGCCGTTGCTCTCCACCCAGGCTTGATCGCCCGAATATCCGATTTTGTGTGGCTCCCTTTCCCTTCCCCTTCTTCTAGTCTCGGGCGTCCATAGCAGCTTGCGCGTGAGTCAAGTAGTCCAAGGAGTCCATGGTCGCTTTCCTGGCCGCTGCCTCAGCGTGCCGCCAGGGCGATGCTCGAAAATTGCTTCTCGGCTGAGTGATTCCGGTGAGGCATTTCTCCTGGTTTGGAAACGGCCCGGACGAGAGCTTGCCGTTGCTCTCCATCCCATACCACCCAGGCTTGATCGCCCGAATATCCGATTGGCCTTCATTGACGTAATGGGGAATGGTCATTGCGGTACTCCTAAATTGCGCTGGTCCCAAATTAGGACTGGCCCGTGGCGTATTCCATCGCGGCACAAGCCGTTCAGTGCGCGGCTCATCCATGCTGTTCATCAGATGACCCTTGAGCGGTTCGCCCGCGTCGGCCACCACCTTGGTCGAAAGCGCGGGGACTTCCTCGGCTTGAGCCGTCAATGCGCTGAACTGCTTGCGCCAATAGGCCGCCTGCAATTCCACGATCTCGGCGAGGTTCTTAGCGCCCGCCAAGCTGTTGGCCAGGTCGACGCCGGAATTCAGGTTGCGGCGGGCGATGTCGATGATTTTATGGTTGAACGCCGCAACGCCCCACCCCGCCGCATCAAAGGATCTTTCAAAAGTCGCTATTGATGCTTCGAGAGCATCCTTAGAGCGGTCATAGGCATCGCGCGTCTGGCCCACGGTCTTCTTGGCAACGGCTCCCAGAGCCTCGGGGATGGCGGTGTCGAGAGCTAAGAGACCGAGTTGGGCGGTAACGTTGCGGTAGGCGTTGCGGGCTTGGTCGGCGGCAGCTTGGGGATTGAAGGTAGCGGCCATGACAGTGCCTCTTGGGGTTACATCGCACACAGGCGATGTTTCGCAGGCTGGAGCCGCGAATCCTGAGGCTCTGAGAGCGCTCGACTGCTGAGAATTTCGGGAAAGGGGGCGTGCACGTAATTGGCACGGTAGTCTCTACCGTCAGCGCCTCGGGTCCGGCGCGCCAGTAGCGTTTATATGGGCATTGACTGCGGGTATTACAATCTTAGCGCGCTAAATTGTCATCCTCGCCCGCAAACGTTGCAACATCCCCTCTCGCCAAAGCAAAACCGCGAAAGTCCGCTTTGGGTCATGAGCAGACATCGCATCACGTCCGCGTCATGTCCGTTATTCCCCTCAAAGCGGACATTCATCAGCGCGGTTTGCACGTCCGCTTAGTGCCAAAAGCAGACATCCGCGGGTCATTTCACCTGCTCGATGTCCGGCATCCTATAGCTCTTCTCGAAGAGCGCCCCGGAGGCACCGACCTTTGGGATCACTACAAGTCTGCCCCCAGCCCAGGTCGATTTGTTCCACTTTGTCGAGTTTTGGCGTGTCGCGGCGCAAGCTGGTGAGTTTTTAAGCAGCTCAAACAAGCGCGCGTCCAACTCTTGAGCACGACGGAAAAAAGCTTCGCTATTTGCAAGGGGCGTCAATGGAGGTAAGTAAGGCTCGAAGGCGCGAATCCCGAGGCAGGGCAAAAAAATAAGGCCCTATCTCCCAACCCCACCGTGTCGGAGAAAAATTCAAGCGGAGCATGGATTGCGTCGTTTCTCCGATCAGCCAAAGAATGGTCCACCTTATCTAGTAACCAAAGGATGTCTTCCTTGGCTTTTGGCTCTTTTGCGAGCGTAATTTGAATGCCTAAGGGGGCTCGACGCCGTCTCACTACCTTTGCGAACGGCCGCACCTCAAGTGGCCCGGTCATCAAATGGCCGCCGCGTCTAAAGAGAGGAAACAAGGACCGCTTAAGGCGCGCCTCAATAGGCTAGGCAATATGCCAGTACGAATTGGTTTGCTGGTCAAATTTATACATTGCGGGCGCATCATTGCGCGCCGCCCGCCGCGGCACCGCAGATAGAAAATCTCTCGCTCGCCGTCAGTCGTGCAGGATCACGTTCAGCAGGGAGCTGTGCACGTGCAGGCCATTGTATTCAATGAACCCCAATCGCCGAAACTTATTCATGAAAAAGCTAACGCGGGACCGAGTCGTGCCGATCATCTCGGCGAGCGTCTCTTGGTTGACCTTGGCGATGACGGGCTCCGGTTTTCCTTCTTTGCCGAAATTCGCCAGCAGCAGGAGGAGCCGTGCCAGGCGCTTCTCGCTGGAGTTGAAGAGCTGATCGACCAGATCCGCCTCCATGCGTACGTTCCGTGCCAAAAGATAGGCCAAAAACAGCGCGGAGAACGCTGGTTCGTCATGGAGTACCCGGACCACAACTCGCTTCTCCAGCCGAGCAACCGTGCATTCAGTTATCGCAATGACCGAGCCCATACGATGAGTTTGCCCCGCCAGACACCCCTCGCCAAAGAACTGGCCGTTCCCGAGAATTGCAACGACGGCCTCCTTTCCTTGGTTGGAAAGGACGGTGACTTTGACCTTCCCGCTGTGAATATAGAAAATAGAGTCCGCGGGATCCCCTTGCGCGAATACGACCTGTCGTTCGATATAATTCGTTACGGTTTGACCGTCGGCCACCTTGGCTAAAAAGGCCTGCGGATCGAATGCTTCGTCTTTCTGCCGTAGAGAGCTTTTCATCGGAACCACTTTGCCATTTTCCTAAAGTCAAAGCGACGTCGCAATTCGAAATTTTGCGTCCGTAAGCTCGGAAAGGCAGGGCGATCTCTGGACGTGGATCGCCATTGACGCTGATAGTAGGCTGATCGTCCCTTGACGCGTCGGGCGGCGACAGCGCAACGCGCCTGTGACTTTATGGGTGATCTTCGCTAGGCGTCTCCGATCCTCCATTAGATGTTCGATGCCCCAATTAGAGATTAAGGCTAAGAGCCGAGAGTATTCGGTATAGTCCTTACCCATTCCTGATGTGCTGTTTTGCTCAGACTCAGAAGCCGAGCGGTAGTTTCATAGCGGCTCACAGGAAGGCGGTCGCCATGTCCAGCACTCCACCATTCGGTTTTTTCGATCCAGATATGCTCGCTACATTGGAGCTGACATTTAATGCCACGTGGCCGGTATTAGAGGCCCCCGAACCTTTTCTTAATTCCGAAAAGGAGGCTGAGCTGAAGCTTGGCCTAAGCCAGACCCTCGTCGCACTCGTCGCGGAGGGCGTGACCGATGCCGATCGGCTACGAGAGTTCGCTTTGGAGAGACTGCCGCTAACGCCGCAGGCACCCGCAGCTTTGAAGCTTGCCGCAAAATTGCGACCGACATGAGCGCCAGGTTAGTTTCGCTACGCATCGACCTTCAAGGCAGTTAGCCGCTGATCGGGGGTGCGTCGGCAGGTATTGCGCCTGAATCTCGCGAACGTTTGATGCATCTTCTGCGCTGTACACCAAGGTACGGCTGGTCTCGATCTCTTGCGTGGCATCAGATCGGTGGACACCGACAACAATAGGAAGACCGAGGCCAATTAGGAGTTGCGGCTGCACACGTGACGCCGGGAAGAATAGCGAGCAATGCAACGGGTCGACGCGGTCCGGGGCCGCTTGCCCGAATAGAGTCCCGGGCCGATCAGCCGTTGAAAGAATGCTCTTGTGGAGCGCGCTGTCTTGCTTTCTCGCTCGGGCGCGCCCAACTATAGGGCTAGCACTCTTCTTCTACGAGTGCTAAAGACCAGTCCATCCCGAGTTCACCCCAATCCCGAGAGGGAACCCCATGAAATTCAGGCCTCTACACGACCGCATCGTCATTCGCCGCTCGAAGGCGAAGAGAAGACGAAGGCCGGCATCATCATTCCTGACACCGCCAAGGAAAAGCCGCAGGAAGGCGAAGTCGTCGCCGTTGGTCCTGGCGCGCGCGACGAAGCCGGCAAGCTCATTCCCATCGATCTCAAGGCAGGTGATCGGGTGTTGTTCGGCAAATGGTCTGGCACAGAAGTGAAGATCGATGGGGAAGAACTCCTCATCATGAAGGAATCCGACGTCATGGGGGTACTCGAAGGCGCCAAGGCCAGCAGGAAGGCCGCATAGGCTTGCCGTAGCCCTCGATCAGATCAATTTAGGAGAACCAAAATGGCCGCCAAGGACGTCAGATTTTCCACCGATGCGCGCGATAAGATGCTGCATGGCGTCGATATCCTCGCCAATGCTGTCAGGGTGACGCTAGGGCCCAAAGGCCGCAATGTCGTCCTCGAAAAGAGCTACGGCGCGCCGCGCGTCACCAAGGACGGTGTCACCGTCGCCAAGGAGATCGAGCTCGAGGACAAGTTCGAGAACATGGGCGCGCAGATGCTGCGCGAAGTGGCATCGAAGACCAGCGACATCGCCGGCGACGGCACCACCACCGCGACAGTGCTGGCTCAATCGATCGTGAAGGAAGGGGTTAAGCTGGTCGCGGCCGGTATGAATCCGATGGATCTGAAGCGCGGCATCGATCTGGCAGTAGGCGAGGTCGTGAAGGACATTGCGCGGCAGGCCAAGAAGGTCAATTCGTCGGAGGAGATCGCCCAGGTCGGCACCGTCGCCGCGAATGGCGAAAAGGCGATCGGCGACATGATCGCCAAGGCCATGCAGAAGGTCGGCAATGAAGGCGTGATCACCGTCGAGGAGGCGAAGAGCCTCGAAAGCGAGCTCGAAGTGGTCGAGGGTATGCAGTTCGATCGCGGTTATATCTCGCCCTATTTCATCACCAATGCCGAGAAGATGGTGGCCGAGCTCGAGAGCCCTTACATTCTCATCTACGAGAAGAAACTCTCCGGCCTGCAGGCCCTATTGCCGCTGCTCGAGGTCGTAGTCCAGGCGGGCAAGCCGCTGCTCGTCATCGCCGAGGACGTCGAGGGCGAGGCGCTCGCCACCCTCGTGGTCAACAAGCTGCGGGGCGGCTTGAAGGTCGCGGCCGTCAAGGCCCCCGGATTCGGCGACCGGCGCAAAGCGATGCTGCAGGATATCGCCGTGCTCACCAGTGGTGAGCTCATCTCCGAGGATCTCGGCATCAAGCTTGAGAACGTCACCGTGCAGATGCTGGGACGCGCCAAGCGCGTGACCATCACCAAAGACGACACCACCATCGTCCACGGCGCCGGCAAGAAGACTGACATCGAGGCCCGCATTGCCCAGATCAAGCAGCAGATCGAGGACACCAGCTCTGACTACGACAAGGAGAAGCTGCAGGAGCGGCTAGCCAAGCTCGCTGGCGGCGTCGCCGTGATCAAGGTCGGGGGTTCAAGTGAAATCGAGGTGAAGGAGAGAAAAGACCGCGTCGACGATGCGCTGAACGCGACCCGTGCCGCGGTCGAGGAGGGCATCGTGCCCGGCGGTGGTGTTGCTCTGCTATGGGCGGCGAAGTCGCTGAAGGTCAAAGGCGACAATGAGGACCAGGAAGCCGGCATCAACATCATCCGCCGGGCGCTCCAGGCGCCGATCCGCCAGATCGTCGAGAATGCCGGCGTCGAAGGTTCGATCGTGGTCGGCAAGGTGACCGACCAGAAGTCGGCCTCCTTTGGTTACGATGCCCAAACCGGCGAATATGGTGACCTGATCAAGAAGGGCATCATCGACCCGGCCAAGGTCGTAAGGGTCGCCTTACAGGACGCGAGTTCCGTCGCTGGCCTGCTGGTGACAACGGAAGCGATGGTTGCCGAAAGACCGAAGAAGGATTCTGGCTCTCCGGCCATGCCGGGCGGCGGTATGGGCGGCATGGGTGGGATGGATTACTAGGCTCTCAAAGGCCATGAGCCGTTGAATGTGCGCCCTGAGGATAGAACCCATGAACGTATTCCAATCAATTTGTTGCTTCTTTTCCAGCCAATGTGCCAGCGAAGTAGTGGAGCCGAAGAAGGCCGACCAGGGCGGCTACGCTGAAACTCGCGCTGCAGGCACTGCTCCGCAACCACCTCGTCCGCAGCTCCTGAAGCCGAAAATTCGGCTTCGCAGCGGCCATGAGTGAGCGTGCGTATGGATCGCAGCCGGTTTTCTTGGGAACGCCCGAGGAAACATCCGCCTAATCCGACCTGTTGCGTCGGAATTGAAATGTTCTTCTCACACGTCCGAGCTTTCCTAGTTCATTGTTGGCTGAGAGAGAGCCAGATTGCCCCGAGCGTTGCTGCTGAATCAGCTGTGTTAGGCGGCTTTGACCACCCCATTTGCTCACAAGCGCTTCGCTGTTTTCAATTTGAGAGGCGAGTTTGAACCAGGCGCTGGCCCTGTTTCGCCCCGCACAATTTTGATTGGTCGGGGTTCTTGGTGACGATCACGGACACGTCAAAGGCATTTAAGAAGGCGTCTCGTACTAATTGGCAGGCCAGATTTAACATCGCTCCCTTTTTCCTCGGCCTTCATCCTGGGGATGGGACCCGAAGCCGAGGCGCAGTGAACGGTCACTGGATCCCACGCCCTTCGAGCGGAAACACCTTGGCGGGATTGAGCAGCCAATCCGGATCGAACGCGCTCTTCACCCGCATCTGCTGGGCAAGGTCCGCCGCCGAAAACTGCACGCGCATCAGCTCGCGTTTCTCAACGCCAACACCGTGCTCGCCGGTGAGGCAGCCGCCGAGCCTGACGCAAAGCTTTAGGATCTCAGCCCCGCAGAGCTCGGCCCGCTCGAGCTCAGCCCGGTCGTTCGCATTGTAGAGGATCAGAGGATGCAGATTGCCGTCCCCAGCATGGAAGATGTTGGCGACGTCGAAGCGATAGCGCTTGCAGATCTGGCTCACCTCGGCGAGTGCCTCTGGCAGCCGAGAAAGCGGGATGACGCCGTCCATGCAGTAATAATCCGAGATCTGGCCGAACGCGCCGAATGCGGCCTTGCGGCCCTTCCAGATTCTTGCGCTTTCCGCCGCGCTTTGGCTGATGCGGATAACCAAGGGCGCATGGTCTTGCGCGATCTCGGTGATGGTAGCGAGAAGATGATCGATCTCGTCCTCGGAGCCCTCGACCTCAACGATAAGAAGAGCCTCCACATCGAGGGGGTAGCCCGCATGGGCGAAGTTCTCGCAGACATGGATCGCGGGCCTGTCCATGAACTCAAGCGCCACAGGGATTATGCCCGCAGCGATGATCGCGGCCACACAGGCGCCTGCCGCCTCCGAAGATGAGAAGCCGAGCAGCATGGGCCGTGCGCCCTCAGGCGCCTTCAAGAGCCGTACCGTGGCCTCGGTGACGATGCCGAGCTGACCTTCAGAGCCAATGATCAGCCCGAGGAAATCATAGCCGGCCGCATCGAGATGATCGCCGCCAATCTCCACGATCTCGCCGTTCATGAGCACGACGCGGAGCCCAAGCACATTGTTTGTGGTCACGCCATATTTCAGGCAATGGGCGCCGCCTGCGTTCATCGCGATATTGCCGCCGAGCGTGCAAGCGAGCTGGCTCGACGGATCAGGGGCATAAAAGAAGCCTTTTGCCGCGACGGCATTGGAGATGGCGATATTGGTGACGCCGGCCTCGACGCGGGCCGCGCGGTTCGTCTCGTCGATGGCGAGTACTTTGGACATCCGCGAGATGCCGAGCACGATCGCGTCTTCGAGCGGCAACGCTCCGCCGCAGAGCGACGTTCCAGCACCACGCGGGACGACTTTGAGCTTAGAATCGTGGCAGAAGCGGAGCACCCTGCTTACTTCCTCGGTGCTCGCGGGCAGCACCACGGCAAGCGGGATGCAGCGATAGGCGGTAAGCGCGTCAGTCTCGAAGGTTCGGCATCCTTCGCGGTCGACGATCAGGCCGGGCGCGGCGACTAGTTTCTTGAGTTGCCCGATGATCTCGTCCCGGCGCGCAAGAACTGCGGCGTCAGGCTCTGGAAGGGTAAGTAACGACATTCTCCGCCCTTGGAACTCGTTAGCGCCTGCCAGCCCGCTCGGCCCTTGCTCCCGAGCAAGAGCGCTGCCCTGCCACCCCGCATTGCTCCGTTAGTCTTTCGCACGCGTGAACTTTGCGCGCAATATGCCCGTGGACGCCCGTTCGAGCCTCTGGCCACGTCACCGTTCGGTTGCCCGGAAAAGGAGGATTAATGCGGTCAGTCCTGATCACTGGAACCTCTACGGGCATTGGCCAGGCCACGGCGGTCACTCTTGCCGCGCGCGGCTGGCGCGTGTTTGCCACGATGCGAAATTTGGAAAAGAGGGGCCTGCTTGAGCAGGCGCTATTTCAAACCTGCAGGCACGTCACATCTCATTGCGAGGGCTAACTGGACCAATGATCCCGATGCCTCGATTGAGCTTGGAGAGTTTCTCGAACCAGCTTTGACAGCGCCGTATGGAGCGCCAATGTCGGTAACATTCCGGGCGAGACCGCCTTGAACGCACGCGCTCGATCGTTCACCGCAATCCTGGTCACAATCCAATAGGTGCTGGCGGCAAAGAGATAAGTGGGCGCAAAGACAACAACGGCTCGGGGTTGTCTACAAGCACACGTCACTCGTATCCAGCATAGGCCAGAGCTGCTTCAGCCCAGCTCGGAGATCCCGCTTTAATCCTTCCGTGTGCAAGGTCGTGATGGTGCCGTTCGATATCGGCTGCGATTTCTCGCGCCCGAGTTTTCAGTTCTAAGGCTTTCTTCGTGGCGGATCCGCTTATCCGGCGGGTGTCGCTACATCACGGACGATGAGGGCAGCAATCTCACCAACCCGCAAACGGCGCAACACCAGGGTCGCGCGAATGAGCACGAAAGTAGCAGCAGCACTCAGCAGTAGCCTCGGCGAGCGGCGCTTCGCCGGCAAGCTCAGCGACGATTATCCCTTGTGGCGCCTTGCCCGGCCGTTCCTCGACGAGGTGCATGAGGCCTTCGCCAAAGAACTGCGCGGCTTCACCAAAGGCCGAAGCTGTCCTCTCCGGGTGCTCGATATCGGCATGGGCATGGGAGACGGCGCCATCACCCAAATTCTGCTTCAAGACGCAAAGCTTGACGTGACGGGCATCGACAACGAGCCCAAGATGATCGAGCAGGCGCGCAGGGCGCTCAGGGCCTCGATCGCAAGCGGCAGGCTCACCGTCGCTCTCGACGACGCGCTGCATTATTTGGCCGCCCGACCGCAACACTCCCTTGACATCGTCGCCTCTGGCTACGTCTTGCACAACCTGACCGCCAACTACCGCGAACGCGTCTATGACGAGATTTGGCGCGTGCTAGCGCCTGCCGGCCTCCTCATCAATGCCGACAAATACGCCCAACAAGGGGAAGCCCATCGCGAGGCGCTTAATTGGCAGCTCGGACTGTTTTGCGATGTGCTTGAGAGCCGCGGGCAATATGACCTCTTGCGAGAATGGGTGCTGCATTATGCAGAGGACGAGGCCGCCGATCGGGTGATGCCAGAGGCCGACGCGATCATGAGACTGGAACTGCTTGGTTTTGCGAACGTCAAGATCGTCTATCGCAAATACATGGATGCCGTGCTCGTCGGGCGAAAACCGTAAGGTGCCCCCAAGGCACACCTTCGGGTCACTTCAGATCGGTAAGCTTCGATCGCAAGCTCAGCCAGCTAATCGATAAGGCTCCTTAGCGGACAACGTCTCTGTTGGCACAAAGCGGACATGCGCGCCGAGTCGCATGAAGGTCTGCTATTGGCACTAAGCAGACGAAGTCGCGCTCTAGGTCTATGTCTGAAATCCGGTGACGAGCTGACATAAGCGGACATTGAATCCGTCCCGGTCTACCTCTATCGCGTCTGTGATTCATCATTGGAAAGAACCGAACCGCGAAGGGCAGGCCTGAGAAAGTTGCGTGGAACAGGCTGTGGAAAAGCCCAAATTGTGCTCTCTGGAGTCGGTTGTGCCGAGTCTCCGGAGGCTAACCCTCGGATAGTTCCCGGTAATTCCAGAGAGCAGAATTATCCTTCAAAAACAGCAGACTAGCTGGCGGACCAAGTGGGATTCGAACTCACGGTTCGATCAGAGAAATTTTCCCTTCAAAAACTCGACAGAATTTCGCGCTTCGGTCGTCAAATTGGGCCGTTGAGAAATTTCCCGCCCAAGGTGCTACTTGCGACTGGTTCACCCGTCTCAGCGGTGCGGTTCTTTCCCCTCGTCCGCTCTAGCGCGATGAGCGGACACTTAAGTGACGTCACGTGTGGTCCGCTAATGACCCAAAGCGGACTTTCTCGGCTCTGCTTTGGCGAGAGGGGATGTTGCAACGTTTGCGGGCGAGGATGACAATTTAGGCGCTAAGATTGTAATACCCGCAGTCAATGCCCATATATGAGCTACTGGCGCGCCGGACCCCGAGGCGCTGACGGTAGAGACTGCCGTGCCAATTACGTGCACGCCCCCTTTCCCGAAATTCTCAGCAGTCGAGCGCTCTCAGAGCCTCAGGATTCGCGGCTCCAGCCTGCGAAACATCGCCTGCGTGCGATGTAACCCCAAGAGGCACTGTCATGGCCGCTTCCTTCAATCCCCAAGCTGCCGCCGAGCAAGCCCGCAAAAGTTATCGGGACGTGACGACCCAACTCGGTCAGCTCGGTCTCGACACCTCTGTTCCGGAGGCTGTGCGAGCCATCGCTGAGAAGTCCGTGGCTCAGACCCGCGAATTCCATGATCGCTCCAATGATGCGCTCGACGCATCGATCGCGACGTTTGAGAAGACTTTCGACGCCGCCGGCCAAGGCGCTGCGGCGTTCAACCGCAAAATCATCGATATCGCCCAGCGGAATGTAAATTCCGGCTTCGACCTGGCCAAGAGCTTGGCGGGCGCTAAAAACCTCGCCGACATAGCGGAGGCGCAGGCGGCCTATTGGCGGAAGCAGCTCAGCGCACTGACGGCCCAGGCCGAGGAAGTGCGGGCGCTTTCGACCAAGGCGACAGCCCACGCGGCTGAGCAGATCAAGGCGCATGTGGCGCGCGGCGTGGATGAGCTGCGGACGGTGCACTGAGTCTGGCTGTTGGGCGAACCGATTCCCCCCTCGAAACCGCGGAGGCAGCGATGTACCCCCAGAAAAGATCAAGCATAAGCCCTACCATTTCCGGCCTCATTACGGCGTTGTTGGTATCACTCACGTTCCCAGTCGCGAGCACCGCATTCGGCAGTCCCCAACGGGACTATGAACAATGCTTGCGAGATGGGTTTTCCCATCAGGTGTGTTGGGACAAACGCACCTCGCCGAACAGGGAGCGTGTGGCCTCGGCCTAGCGCACTTGGCAGCCGCCTCGCCTGCCTGCACAAGTGCGGACGTGCTGCCGTTGCGGGGTCAATTGCACCGGGCGGACGCAACATGGCCGAATGACAGCCATCCACCGATACTGCTGAAAAACTCCGGTTTCGTCCTTAGTCACTCGCCTATGTCCGCTGATGGCACTAAGCAGACGTTCAGCCGATCGCGTCGGGAGGTCTGTTTCCGGCCGAAAAGGGGACATGCCTAATCAGCGCGTGGAATGTTCGCTACTGACCCAAAGCGGACTCGCTGACCTCTACAACAGGCGAGAGAGGTTCACGGATAAATGTGTTACAACTTTCGCTAGCGGATAAACTGTTTTGCGCGCAACACTTGCAATGCCGCTAGCCGAGGCCCATATGTGTGTTACTGGGCACGCCGAACTGGTCGCTGACGGTAAAGACTACTACGTGCCAACTCAGTGCACGCCCCCCCTTTCCCGAAAAATCAGCACTCCAAGCGCCCCCTTACGGGAGCGTGGTTCGGCGGTTGCCTGGAACAAGCACAATAAACGGAGAAAACACCCATGAAGAGCCTCGTTTCGATGATCGTTGCGTTGGGCATTGCGGTTGCCTTCACCGCCCCGACGTTTGCCGCTGATAAAGCGCCGACGACCAAGGCCGACTGCGAGAAGGTCAAAATGAAGTGGGATGATGCAGCTAAGAAGTGCAGCTAACGCCATCTCGACGCTATGGAGCGGCGGGTCTTCGGACCCGCCGTTTTTGCAAGCCTGAACTCGACAAAAAAGAAGCCTCGACGGGGGGGCGGGGCAGAGAGCAGTCGGCCATATTCATGCTTCAGATGCTTCAGGTGGTTCTCGATGAGAAGCGCGTATCGTAGCTTGGTGTGGCTCATATGTTTTGGTCATTAACGGTCTAGGAAAGGAGCGCGCTCTGAAAGTTTTCGTTCGTGAAAACAACATCGATCAGGCCCTCAGGATCTTGAAAAAGAAACTCCTACGCGAAGGCTTCTTTCGTGAACTGAAGCGCCGGAAAGCCTATGAAAAACCGTCCGAGAGAAGAGCGCGGGAGAAAGGCGAGGCAATTCGCAGGGGAAGAAAGGCCGCGCGGAAGCTCGCTCAACGCGAAGGTCTGATCGCAAATCCGCGCATCAAACGGCCCGCTTTCGGACGGAGATAATTTCTTCAAGTCTAGGATGGGTCGGCGGTGCCGCACCGGGCTCTGTCGTTCACGAACGGATGATGGCGGAGCTAGCGCGCAGGCAGACAATTGCTCAACTCGAAGCGACGCGGGCCCAAAAAGATGCGGCCAGAGCAGAGAGGGATGCAGCGAAAGCCGCCGTGGAGACCGCTCATTACACGAAACGTATCGCGTCCTACATGCTCTGGTCAGTATTTGCTGCTGCGGCCTCGGCGATTATCACTGCGGCCGGAATCGCTTTCAATCTGTTCAGTCGGCGCTGACAAGAGGCTCGCTATTATGCGAATTGAATTGGGGGTTGACCGGAATGGCCAGACAATTTTCCGAGCTGAGTGTGATACCAAAAGGGGTAGCAGCTTTATTATTTTGCTGCTGCGGACTCCTGCTCTCTGCCTCGAACGATTCTTGACCACGTGCCAAGTATGTCGTCACTAGCGGTTGTCTCTCGGTGTTTCTTTATCGGGGACAATGCTCACTCTGGCAGCGAAGCGTTTGTGTCCACGACAATCACCTAGGGCCGCGGCGCTGGCCCAAGGCGGAACTCTACCTTGATTTTCACATGTGGTGGCCATGAACTCGGGTTAGGCTCGTTGCCACCATCGACACACCGACCGCCGGAAATGATCAGGGCCGACTTATCGACATGGCCGAATGAGGCTGGCAGATGCCGTGATCTCATCCTGGTCAGCCAGCTATGCGTGAAGCTCGGGATGATCCGGCCGCCGATCAGCATGATGAGCGCGATCAGCGCCGCGACCCCAACGCGTATGGCGACGTCTGGTGCTCCGGCAATCGGCACCTCGGCGTGATAGCCGATGTCAGCCGCTGCCAATAGGCCGACAAGGGCGAGCGGTTTCAGATTGCGCCAATTGCGGCCGGCCACGATCTCGCGCGCCATGACAAGCAAAAGGCAGGGCAAGAACAGGCTATCGATCACCACCGCCGGGAGAGGACCGGCCGTTCCCGTCGCCAGAAAATGCGACGCGGCCAAGACACCATAATGCGAACAAGAACATGAGGCGCCAACCCGCAACCGGCAAACTGCCGGTCCAGTTGGGCACCGCGGTCAGCAAGAACCCTGCGACCACGGCGGAAGCGTAGCCGAGCATCATCTCGCGGCGACGAGAATATGCGCTGCCGCGTAGATCGGGTGCGAACGAAAGCGTCGCCGGTTCTGCTCGTAATAGCGCCGGCAGGCTGCTTCGTCCGGCTCCGGCGTAACGACCTCCTGCTCGAGCAAAGCCCTCATGAACGCTTCTGGCTCTCTCTCGACCTTCCTCAATCCGCGCGGAAGAAGTGCGGAAATCCGCCTCGCACGCCGGCTCGAAGAGCTTGGTTTGCGCGGCCTTGCTGCCAAGGTAATGTTGACTTATTCGAGTCGAGCCGGCAGCCCAAGGTCCTGTGGACCTAAGGGGCAAGCTTGTCGCTCATATTAGTGGCAGTCGGTATCTTTTGCAGCCGGATACACTAACGCGCCGCCAGGTAGCACTCGGGCGCCGGGCGTGACCCTCGCCGGAACGATCTTGCCGGACCCCATGATGTGCGCCACGGGAATCCCATGAGCCAGCAGGTAATCCGCTATGATTCGGCGGTGGCAGCGCCACCACACGGCTTCGGCGCACATGACGGCGCAACGCTTGTCGCGAGCCAGTGCCTCCAGTTCCTCTACTGCCACCCGGAACGCCGCAGTCCCGGCATAATCGGCATAATTTCGGAAGGATGCGTTCTGCCAGAGCGCGTTGGGTGAAGGCATCGCGGTCTTGCGGCGTTGGCGCAAGCCGCCAAGCGCGGATAGATGAAGGTAGCCCATCCCCGCTGCGGCGAGCGGCTCCGGCAAAGCATCTATGTTGAACTGCGGATTCGTTCGCGAGCGCGGGACTGATCGTACATCGACCAACAATTCGATTTGAGCCTCTCGGAGCAGATCCATTAACTCGGAGAGTGTTTGCGTTGAATGGCCAATCGTGAAGATTGTTCCGCGGCTTTCATGAGCGTGACTGGCGACGTCCTTCATCAGGCAAGGTCCAGGGTAAGACGCCTGGATGGTGTCTCGACTCAGTTGTCCTTTCCGAAAATTCCATCCGGCCTGGATTCGCATTGTAAGGCAAAATCATCGCATCGTTGAGAGCGATGTTTGCGATCCTGTACGCGCTCGGAATGTTCGTCGCTGACCTGTTCAAGTCGCGGTGCCGGCTTGAGAATCCTGTTCCCCGTTTACCTCTTCCCGTACTCCGTGAAGATGTAATCTTTTGACTTCACTATCGTGTGGCACGCGAACCCGCACTTGGCGTCGTTCGCCTGCGGCGGGTGGTCAGCTAAGGTGGCGGGGGTGAACGTGTCGGACGCGGCGTCATAATCAAACGCGGCGTATCCCCATCCGCCGGTGTCCGCGAATCTCTTGCTATCCTTTTCGATGAAGTCAACGTTTTGCAGGGTACCCGGCACCGTCGTCGGAGCGGGGGCCTCCGCACTCTTTTTCGGGTTCCAATGGATCTTCGCAATCTTGGAGCCGTCGGCGAAAGGCTTGCCGTTGCCGGGAACACCGGCCCGGTAGGCGTCAATCATCACGGGATTGGCGAGGATCACAGCGATGGCGTCTTCGGAATGACTGACGGAGACAGTCTGCCAGTTTTCGTATCCCCTGAACTCAGCGAACGCGAGCCCATTCGGCACTTGCACAGTGTACTTGTCCTGCGCGGAAATGGCCCTGCCGCCCAAGACGGCGAGCACTACCACAACGATCACTATCGCCGGAAATAGAGTTCTCTTCATGGCTCGCTCCAACGCTGCGGTTTGCACGTCAAACTCAGCGGCGTCCGCTCAACGGTGCCAGGCGAGGATCCAGTTTTCGCAGTTAGCAGGCCCGACGTCATCTAGCAGGCGCGAACTGTTACCATCGCACCCGAAACCGTCAAATCAACACGGTGATTGTCGGGATCAGTCCACCACCGGCTCAATGCACTCTTCCGTGTCGTTCTTGACGCTGTTGACCGCGCGGTTGACCGCGTAGGCCTCCATCAAAGCCGGGTCATAAGGCTTGAACATCGCTTCAAGATCATCGACGCTTGTTGTGGGACCGAGCCAACGATCATAGTCCTCCGACATCAGCATGACGGGCATACGATCATGCACCGCACCGGCAAGTGGGTTTGCTTCCCCTACGATCATTGCCGTGGATAGGATGTCCTCGCCACCTAGCCGAGCGGACTCCCAGACCCCTGCGAAGGCGAAAGGTTCGAGGTCTTTACGGCGGAAGCGATAAGGCTGCTTGCCATCTTCGCGCTTCTGCCACTCATAGAAGCCCGTCGCCGGGATAAGGCAGCGTCGTTTGGCAAAAGCCTCTCGAAACAGCGGCAACTTGTGCACCGTCTCAGCCCGCGCGTTGATGTGAGGGATCTTGGGCTTCTCCTTCATCCAGAACGGGATCAGTCCCCAGCGTGCCATGACCACCTCGCGCTCGCCGTTGCGGGGGTCGATGCGTACAATCGGGATTTGGTCAGTGGGAGCGACATTATAGCGGAGGGGAAAGTTCCACTTGGGCAGCCGATCGGCCTTGAAGAGACCTCGATAAGCGTCCCGAGCGATCAGATTGTCGAACCGGCCACACATGCGTTGGAAGATATGCACCTACATCGGAAACCAACAGGGTGCGCTAGGCTCCTACACGATCCACCCCAGCTCGCGCGCCTTGTCGTTGGCGAGTTTCCATGCCCGAGCGAGGAATTGTGCCCGCGTGATTGGACCCTTCGACCATTCTCCTAGTGGCTCGCAAAGACCTCTGTCGTGCCGTCCTTCTTGATGAGCAGCACGTTGTATTTATCGAACTCGGTGCCTTGCTCCACACCCGGGCTGCCCATTGGCATGCCGGGGACGGTCGATCCGATGGCATCGGGCTTCTCATCCATAAGGCGTTTGATGTCGGTGGCGGGAACATGCCCCTCGATAAAGTAGTCGTCGATCTTGGCCGTGTGACAGGCGGCTAGCTTGTCTGGAGATTCCCGCATCCTTTCTCACGCGGCCGAGCAGGGAGGTTTCGGCGGCATTCATCTTTACATCGAAGCCATTGGCTTCGAGGTGCTTGACCCAGTTAAGACAGCACTCACAGGTCGTGGACTTCCAAACTTCAATCGTAGGGTTGGCCGCGAAAGCGGGCGAACCGAACAGAAGGGCAAAGGGCCGCGCTGTATTTTATGTGTCCCGCAACCGGCACTGTAGTCGATACGGGCATCGACCTGGACGCAGCAAGCTTCGCCAGTCTGCCGCGCGACACCACTCCTTTGGCCTGCCAACATCGCGAGGAGCCACACCTCGTCGCGGGAGTTTCGGCGTAGCTGGGCGAACTGCAGCCGGTATGAGCTGACGGACGTGCCCCGATTTGGCGGTCCTGACGCATCGGACACAATTCGTAATATTTCGCAATTACTCCGCAATGATGGTGTGATAGGTTTTGATCGTCCTCCCCCAGAGGAATGATGCTTCTCAGCATGAACCCCGCCGTACCGGCCCAGCCCCTTACCGCGGGGTTCATTTTTTTCGCCAGCGGACGAGCGTCGAATGCGGGCCAGATACCTAGTCACGCTGACCACGTGGGCGCCACTCTTATGCGGCGCTACGGTGCCTGCTGTCGCGGATGGCTTCGTGCAGGAGTTTAAGCTTGGCATCCTCGACCATGATGTTCCGGATCTCTGGAGTGGCTTTCGGGCCGAGCCCAACTCTGTCGACATCAATGTTGAAGCACTACTTTCCCCATCCGCACCTTTTCTCGGGGGCACGGTTCGGCCAGCACTAGGGGGCACGATCAATACGGTCGGGGCGACGAGCCACGCCTACATTGACGCACGATGGCAGTACGAGATGCCGAGCGGCATATTTTTTGGGCTCGGTGTCGGAGGTGCTATCCACAATGGACAGCTGCAGTCCGAAGACCCGAACCTCAAGGCGCTCGGCTCGCGCGTGCTGTTCCATATCCCTGTTGAGATCGGCTATCGCTTTGACGCGCATAACAGCCTATCGGCTTATTTCGAGCATACATCGAATGCTTTTATCGTGGAGCCGAATGAAGGCCTCGATAGGCTCGGCGTTCGCTATGGTTATCGGTTTTGAACTCGTCGGTATTTTGGGACAGCCGCACTTATAACCCCTTGGAATGTCGTGAGTGCTTTCGTTGTCCCAAGAACGACTAAGCCATTGATGCCGCTAACTTTGGACAGCCCCCTACGGGGCGCCACTTTTTTGACTGCCGCTTCTTCTTCCCCACCTTTTCCCCAATAAGATGACCAATGACGGTGGCATGAAGTGGCTCGCAGCAAGACGTCCAGAGGTCTCCCGGGATCAGAAGAACGTCAAAACGACAAGGCGCGGGAGGTGGGGTGGATCGTGTAAGAAAGGGCGCCGGGCCGAAGCCGACGCCAGGAACACCCGATCCTATCGCGGGTTGAATAAATCTATCGGGCCGAGCAAGGAGGAAAAATGCGCAAGCTAATCACTGCCTTGGGAGCAACCGCCACCGTCATTGCCGGTTCTCTAGTCGGTACGGCCACAGCAATGACGGTAACAGGGGTCGGAAGTCTGCCGTCTCTAACAAAAAACTCATCACCTGTTGCCAACGTCGCCTGCTGGTGCGGACAGTACCAATGCGCGTGCCGTGGGCCGGTCCGGAGTGCTGTGCGAGGCACCGCACGAGGCGTCGTCGTGGGCACTGGTGCAGTAGCAAGATCAACTGCCACAGTAGCTAGAGGCACTGGCAGAGGCGTCGTCGTGGGCACTGGTGCAGTAGCAAGATCAACTGCCACAGTAGCTAGAGGCACTGGCAGGGGTGCTTGGTGCATCATGACACTCGGGCACTGCGGCTCGCCTGTCCCTCCGGGCTACTGACGACAATCCGCAAGGCGCTTAAAGCTTGCACGTTGCTCACGGAGTTCAAGACGCTGCTTGAGCAGATTGTTAGTTGGTCCACCTTTTGGCACAAGGAATCCAAAGATCCAGAAACCTAGAAACAGAAGTCCTAGTGCCATCAGAAGGGCGGCCTCTGGCGGCGGATAGATTGTCACCAGTTCGCGATAGGCAGCAAGGAGACCGAGGACAGCCGCGGCGACAATAAATGCAGCCGTGACGACGACAATAAGAGCCTGCCGGAGCAAGCGATCGAAGGATTGCCTGACCCGACCGCCGCGTTGATAGCAGCGCAAGGGTCGAGCGTAGCATCGCCTATCGCCGCGTGAAAACGCCGAACAGGAAGCCCAACCCAGCGGCTATCGCCACTGCCGATACGGGCTTCTCTCCGATGGCGTCTTCGGCATTGCTCATAGCCTCGACCGCCTTGTCCTGCGCTTGGCCGAGTTGCTTATTGGCCATGCGGCTGACGGTCGATGTCAAACTTTGAATGTCCGTGCGGATGGCTTCAATCTGGTCTGCCAATTCCTCGGTGTCACCATCAGCGAAGGAAACGAGGTGCCCTAGACGGGAAGCGCGCGGGAATTACGAATTGCACTTCCTTGGCGCTGCGACAGGCTTAACGTCTGGACCAGATAGTTCGGCCACCATACGACCCGGAGTGTGCCCGGTCCTCTGCGATTAACTGCTCCACCGAAGGACCTGAGACGTGGCGCTCTAGCTTTCTGGCCTCCTGATCTAGGCGTTTTATCGCGGCCAGCTCTTCGCCTCGACCAAGTTTTGCATTCTGAACAGCGGATTTCAGGACGCGGATCGTCTCGTCGTATACGCGAAGGGGGACCGGGAAGGGATGTCCGTCTTTGCCCCCGTGGGCGAGCGAAAACCGCGCAGGGTCAGTGAACCGGTATGGCGATCCATGCACGACTTCGGCAACCAGAGCCAAGGCACGGACCGTCCTTGCTCCTACACCGGGCGTTAACAATAGCTCAGAGAAGTCAGAAGGACCGCGGTCGGCCGCCGCAGCTAAATTGCCGTGGAGTCGCCCAAGCGATAGGTCCCGAGGGCGGACGTCGTGGTGCTGCGGTAGAACCAAGTTCGGTAGCAGAGGTTGCTCCCCATGTACTGGTCCATCGCTTTTCGCTTCGCGCTTCTCAAGGTTCGCCAGCTCACGAATTATTCCATCCGGTCCGAGAGAGGAGAGAAGCCCGAGCTGGCGGCTTCGCGAGTCCTCTGCTCTGCGATCGGTCAGGTTGACGATCTCGCCGTAACCCGGCCCCTCGATTGCAGCGTGGGGCTCATTGACGAAGCTCTCCAGCCCATATGAAAGCCAGTGGTAACGACGGGCCTGCTTGAGGTGGCCGTTCATGCCTTGCTGGACGACGGTCCATTGGCCGTCGTCAGTGACAATGAAAGAGTGCAGATAGAGCTGGAACCCATCTTGAACCGCGGCGCTATCGACCTTGGCCACCAGACGGCTAGCTTTAGCGAACGCCGCACCATCGAGACCGACACGCTCTCCAACGGAGAGGAGCTCCTGCGGGGTTTGTCGCGAATATTTCCCGCGGCCACCGCAGACGTGAATTCCAAGCTCGTTCCCCAACGGAGCGAGGCCACGTTTCAACGCTCCGATGACGCTTGTCGTGACGCCGGATTAATGCCAGTCCATCCCCATTACAGCGCCAAAAGACTGGAACCAAAAGGGGTGAGCAAGCCGGCGTAACAACTCATCGCGCCCGTAGTGATGGATGATCGCCTGACTCATCACAGTGCCAAGCCGGGTCATTCGATCCGCGAGCCATTTTGGCACTTGGCCTCCGTGCAGCGGAAGATCGGCGCTACCGGCTTTGCGTGCCATCAGCCACCCTTTCGAAAGCACTGAAGGTCCTGAACGTGATCGAGTAGCGTAACGCGTCAAGGGGCCGGATGAAGTGCTAAGTCGCCCGACCTGGATGTGTTTATGGACGAAGAAATAAAAAAGCGGATTGTCGTCGGTGCCGAAGCCGGACCGCCCTCGGTTAGTCGCGTTTCCGCGAACGACTTCGTCGTAAGGACCGCGCGGGAAAGCGCCATGGTAATAAGGGTGCTTTGCAAGGGGATAGCACCACACGACCATGCTGATTGACAGCCCACGCCGACGAGAGCATTTGGCGGCGATCGCAGAGCGCATGCCGGCTTATGTAGCGCGCCTGCGCTGGACGGTCGAGCAGATCAAGGCGGAACGACAGCGGGCGCTGCGTGAGACGCTCTCCTATGCCAAAGCGAAATCGCCCTGGCATCTTGGGCGATTGAGAAGCGTCGACCCGGACAGCTTTATGGAATCCGATCTCCAGTCGCTCCCAATCATGAGCAAGGCCGACGTGATGACGAAGTGGGACGAGATCGTCACCGACCGGCGCCTTACGCTTGTGGATTGCAATGCGCATATCGAGGCCAAGCTGAAGGGACAGTGCACCGATTACTATTACCTCAACGAATACCAAGTCATCGCCACCGGCGGCTCTTCAGGGGTGCGCGGCGTGTTTCCCTGGGGCTGGAACGAGTTCATCGAGATCGCCTGCGCGACGTTTCGCTACCAGGTGCGCGACGAGCCGCCGGAGCGCCTGACCGGTCGGCGGCTGCTCGCAGTGATCGAAGCCGGCGAGATTGTGCATGGCAGCCCGTTTCTGTTCTCAGTTTCGACCGATCCGGCCGCCCAGGTCAAATGGTTTCCCGCGCCCACGCCGACGCCCGAGCTCGTCTCGATACTCAACCAAGCGCAGCCGACCCAGATCAACAGCTTCGCGTCGTCGCTTCAGGAGCTCGCCGCCGAAGCCCTGGCCGGGCGCCTGAAGATAAGCCCACACCGGGTGACGACGAATTCGGAGCCGCTGATGCCGGAGGCTCGCGTCGCGGCGCATCAGGCGTGGGGGGTGGAGATCAACAATATGTGGGGCTGCGTCGAGGTCGGCCATATCGGCATCGAGTGTGACGCTCACGAAGGCCTGCATATGAGCGACGACCTGATCATCACCGAGTTTGTCGACAATAACGACAGGCCGACCAGTGACCCTGATTCCATCGATCGCATCCTGGTGACGTCTCTGTTTGGCCGGACACTCCCGCTCATCCGCTACGAACTTGCGGACGTGCCCATCCCAAGCGACCGGCTCTGCTCCTGCGGCGCAGTCTTTCCCTTGATCAAGACGGTGAAGGGTCGATCAGACGACATTTTCGTCTATCCCGGTGACATCCATATCCATCCATTGGTTTTCCGCACACCACTCGGGCAAAACAGCCGTATCGAGCAATATCAGGTGCATCAAACACCAACGGGTGCGAAGATCGGAATCATTGCCACAGGGACTGTCGACGTGGCGCTTCTGAAGCAGCGGCTAGTCGACGCACTGGCCAAGGCCGGACTGGCGCATGCGCAGATCGACCTCGAGCTCGTCGATACGCTGGAGCGGCATAGCGAGACGGGTAAACTGAAGCGCTTTGTCGCGCTTAAGCACTCCTAAGTCCCATCAAAGGGCCGAACGTACGGCTGCACCGACCAGCGACACGACGTGAAGATTTGCCGCCCGCTGTGACTACCGAGTAGCCTGTGACCCCGAGCTTTTGGGGGCACCGCCGATTGCCAAGCCAGCATCGAGCCAAGGCTTGCCAAGCGAGGCCGAGCCAAGGCGCAAACCTTCGGGGGCCGGAGGGGGGATGTTTTCCTTCGTGGGAGTTCCTTGGGTAGGTTTCGGCTTTAGGCTTCGCTCGCCGCACCGACGGCAACGACCGCCGGGACGATACCCAGATGCCGCCGCGCACGAGCAACACTGCAGCCACCGGCGTAAAGGTGCGAAGCCCCGAGACAAAGCCGAGGCCCAGGGCAAGTAAGACAGCTATCACGCCTAGAGTTCTCCCTGGATGCGCCCGCCGGGTCGACGAGCATAGCAGAGTCGGCTCGAGCAAAACTCAGTTCCATGCGCGACCAACCGTAGACTGCCCGGCCCACGTCCGCTTTGGGTCATTAGCTCTTCAGGTACTTGTCAAAAAATTCGAGGGTGCGCTGCCAAGCCAGTTTGGCCGTGGCTTCGTCGTAACGGGGCGTCGTATCGTTATGGAAACCGTGGTTCGCCCCGTCGTAGATGTAGGCGGTGTAAGTGACATGATTTGCCTTTAGCGCTTCTTCCCAGGCGGGCCAGCCACTGTTGATGCGCGTGTCCAGGCCTGCGTAGTGCAGCAAAAGCGGCGCCTTGATATCAGCGGTATCCGCAGTCGAGGGCTGCCCGCCGTAGAAAGAAACCACAGCCGCGAGATACGGCAGCCGGGCGGCAGATGTTGACTAGTTCCTCCAAAGCAGAAACCCACTGCACCAATCTTGTCTGTGCAATCGGGACGCGCCCTCAGCCAGTCTGCCGACGCAACGAAGTCTTCAAACATTTTCCGCTTATCGACGGTCATGAAGAGGGCCGCCGCTTTTTCCTCATCGCCGGGATATCCGCCGACGGACGTGAGTCCATCCGGCGCGAAGACCGTGTAGTTCTGCGTTCCCAGGCGGCGCGCAACGTCTTCGATGTAGGGATTGAGGCCGCGGTTCTCATGGATCATGAGCACGGCGGGAAGTTTTCCGGTCGCTTTCGCGGGTCGAACGAAATATCCGCGAATGCTTCCATTGCCCCGCAGTGAGGGAACGGTGACATACTCGGTCTCGAGACGGCTGTCGTCCTTGGGCACTTGCTGCGCGAAAGCATAGTTCGGCCTCAATGCCTCCCAGAGAGCCGTAGCGGTGAGGCCACCGACCGCATGCTTTTGCGCAGCGTCGAGAAAGTCCCGACGGCTCATTTCGCCATGAACGTAGTGGTCAAATATGTCCAGCAACTCCTGCGGGAAATCGGAGGCTGTTTTTCGTTTCATTCGAGTCTCTCCCCGTTCCCTCAACTTGCGTCCTATAGTGTTCTAGGGGCGCGTCTGATCCGACTCTGTCAAGCGCTCTGGCAATTTCCCATTCAAATCACACCCGGCCGCTGGCTGTGAACCGATCCTCTCTCGATGGCGTCGGCAAACTCCCTAAACGTGCGCGCGGTCCTCTTGGTGTCGGTTGCCGCCTTTATCATTGCCGCGCCACTCAACACCATCTCGCCGGCCAACCGAACCTTGGAGCCGCCGAACTTTTTTTGATTTTTGGGGTCCACGAAATTACCTTGATCGGCAATTAGGCGTCTGGACGCGCACGTGCGTGTCGATATCGGATCTTGACTGCGGTCCGGTCGGCCGCGGTCCAGCTTCTCGACAATCCTCCAAACCTCAGTTGAAGGAACCATCGTGGCCGACCGTCGTCAAATGTTGCTGAATGGACCCATCGCCCCAGCGCTCTTTCAGCTCGCGATTCCGATTGTCTTGGGAAATGCGTTGCAGTCGGGCTACCAGCTGACCGACGCATTCTGGGTCGGTCGCTTGGGTGCGCCGGCGGTAGCGGCGGTTGCGGTCAGCTTTCCCGTCACCTTCCTCGTGATTGCCCTCGGCGCGGGGCTGGCAATGGCGGGCGCAGTACTCAGTGCGCAATATATGGGGGCCGGCCGCCAGGACATGGCGCACCATGTCGCGGCGCAGACGATGCTGATGGTCGCCATCACCTCCGTCATTCTCGGGATCGTCGGCTACGTCGTGACGCCCTATCTGCTGGAGCTTCTGGGTGTTGCCCCCGATGTTTATGAAGGCGCCCTCGGCTTTATGCGGGTCTCCTTCATCGGCATCATTTTCGTCTTCCTCTATGCCATGTTCCAGGCGCTGATGCGCGGCATTGGCGAAACGCGGATTCCGCTCATAATCGTTCTCGGCACGGTCGTGCTGAATTTCGCCCTCGATCCTTTGTTCATTTTCGGATGGGGGCCAGTGTCGGGGCATGGGGTGATGGGTGCGGCGCTTGCCACACTGATAACTCAGGCGCTCGCGTCGCTGATCGGCATGATGATCTTGCTACGCGGCCACCATGGCATCCAGCTCTCATGGGGCGGCCTCATTCCAGATCCCCCTTACATTAAGCGCGCGTTCCTTCTTGGCTTCCCCGGATCGGTCGAGTTGTCGACGCGTGGGCTCGGTCTGGTGGTTATGTCGTTTCTCGTGGCGAGCTTCGGAACTTTGACAACCGCCGCTTATGGTGTGGGTGCAACCATCTTGCAGGTCGTCATGATTCCCGGGATGGGCCTGTCGATGGCGATATCGACACTGGTTGGTCAAAATATGGGAGCAGGCAATGTCCAACGCGCGTCTCGCATCGCACTCTTCGGCACCGCACTTGGCTTCGGTATTCTGACGCTGGTCGGGACTGTCACCTTTCTGTTCGCTCCCCACATCGTCGCGTTTTTCGTGCCGCGAGACGCCGACGTCATCGCCGAAGGGGCGCGCTTCATCCGCATCATGTGCTTCGCGTGGGGCGGGATGGGCATTCAGCTCTGCATCGTGGCGGCCTTTCGCGCCTCCGGAAACATGCTGATGGCAATGGTTGTTGCGCTCGTATCGCAATGGATGATCCAGTTTCCGCTGGCTTACGTTCTGTCGAAGCACACCGCGCTGCAGGCGGATGGTTTGTGGTGGTCCTTTCCCGTCACCAACATCTTGGTCGCCTTGGTCTCGTTAGGTTGGTTCGCGCGGGGCAGCTGGAAAACGAGGCGATTGATGGAAGAGGACCGAGAGACCGCGAAAGTGACCGAGGAGGCGATCATCGAGGAAGGGCTGCGCTAAAGGAGCGAAACCATACGCATCGCACTCCCTTCGGTCCGTCTAAAGCGTTGCCGGCGGATCGGGATGCCAGCGCGACACGCCGGCCGGCGAGCATTCGGCGAAAAGTTTGTCCCGAAGCGCTGTGGCCACATGTAAACGTCTGCTTTGGGTCAGCAGCCGACCTTATCGCCATCATCGGCGTGGTCGGCTTCGTGCCATTAACCTAAATCAGTGCCGAACCGGCGATCCTGAGCGCTGTTTAGGACCACCGGAGCTTCACGACGTGATCGCGCCGAACCGACCGGCGTTGTAGTCGTCGATCGACTGGCGGATCTCGGTCTGGCTGTTCATCACGAACGGCCCGTGACCGACAACTGGCTCGTCGATCGGCTCACCGGTCATCACAAGAAGCATCGAATTGCCGTCCGCGCGGATACGCACGTTGGAGCCAGAGCGCTCGACGCGCGCGATCTCGGCCTCTCCTGCTGGCTGCTCCCCGTTGACAGTCACATGCCCGGTCAGGACCGCAATCATCGCATTGTGCCCCTAAGTCGCGCTCACGGGGAGGGCGGCCGCAGATCGAGACGGATTAGCTCCTCGACGTGACTGTCGGTGTCGTCCCACTGCTCCACCATGTAAGCCAGATCGAACTGGTGCCCCGTAGCCATCGTGGTATAGGAGAACGGACAGGGAACAACGTCAACTGATTCGGTTGTGGGATATGCCAACCATGGAGCTCTCCGTTACTCACGTGCGCATTTTGGAGGCGGATCGAGTTGAGGTCCAACTCCCGCGTTTTTGCGTGTTTGAGGGCTCGTCCCGCATTGTAATTGAGGCGCAGAACCGAGAAGACGCTCAATACCTATGCAGTGAAATGGGTTGGGAATTTATCTCTGCGTGTGACGATTAGAGAGCGGCACTAATGCGCAGTGCGCCGTGACGTGCTTTGCGAACGCGGTGAGGCCGGTTTGGCTTCTGGCTTGGGCGCTGACTTGCCCAGTCTCTTGCGAACCGCGTCTCTGACTTTGGTTTCGCCCCGTGCCTGCATGCTCTTTTTGAGAGCCTCCATGATGTTGACGACCTTTGGAGCCTCTCCACTCTCCGGCGCGATGGCTACTTCGGGGGCACGCTGCTCCACTTTTGCCTGCACAAGTTCATGGATCGGCCTGGGCATATTCGTTTGGTAGCTTCTGAGGCTCGAACTTGCCCGACTGTTGCTCGATCAAATCAACGGCAAGCTTCACCGCGTTGGCTTCCACCTTCGTATCGATCTTGTCGAAGTAAGGCTCCAGCTTTTTGAGTTCGTCCGCATAGCGGAGGATCATGAGAACGAGCCCCTTGCCTTGTGCCGTGATGCCCACCAAGTGCTCGCGGCCATGCATGATGAGTTGGCCGATGGCGACCTTCTTGGTTTTGGCGAGCGCGTGTCGCAAGACGATGTAGCCTTCGTCTGCATCCTCACCATCGGGCAAGAGGATAATAGGGCTTCTCGAAATAACGGCTGTCGATCTCGTCCCGGTCAACAAATCTCGCCATGTCAATCGTGTGCTTGGCTTCGAGCTTTAGCTCGTCGAGCTCTTCGGGCTTGATGAGAACGTGGTGGCCCTTGGTGTGCTCGTAGCCCTTGATGATCTCGTCTTCTGGAACTTCCTTGAAGCCCCTCTCAGTCTCTACGCCTTTGAGGTAGCGGATAGGTTTCCCACTCGGCTCATGGATCATTCGAAAGGCAATCGTGCCTTCCGTTGATAAGGCAGGAAACATCCTTACGGGAACGAGGACGAGGGACAGTCGGAGATTGCCCGACCAAACGGGAATGGGAGCCATGAGGGGTACTCGGGAACGCTACAGACTTACGCGAATCTGGGCGAAATGGGCGATGGCACAAGTGAACAAAGGTGGACCGCTACAAAGAAACCCGGCCCGCGCGGGGGACGCCTTCCTACAGAGTTCGCAGGCCTCCCGGCATCAAATCGCTTATCCATAGGATAGCGAACCTTCACCCTGGATCCGGTCGATCGAGGATCGGTATGATCGAGGATGCCATGAAAGCGCGTGAAATCATCTTCCTGCTCGCCATTACCTTTGCGGGCGCTTGGACGGTCCTATCAGGATACGGATTGCTGCAGGCTTTTGCCGGATTCGGCGACACCTACGCTTCCGTGGTTGCGTCGTCTCCAGCACTCGCGACCAACGAGGGGAGGCAGGCTGTGCTGCTAGGGGTCATCATAGATCATGTGGCCCGATGGGCGCTTGTCGCCGTGCCGCTCGGGCTGATCGCGTTTCTGGCGAAGTGGTAACAAAGGCCCATTTGTATCGTTGTTGTGCTATTATTTAATGGAGCCCCCATCCACTTCGGCAGTTCGCCAAAGGTGACGGTATCGGAACGCTCAACCAAACCTAAGACCGCCCCGGCAAGCTCCTCGGCTGTGGCCGGGTGCTGCCTCCACGTTTCAGACTGCGACATCACATTTCTGCTCTATCTCTCAGCCTGCAGCTTCAGACTTGGGTGGCGGAAGACCCGGAGCCGATCCGCGTGGCGAGTGCCCGGGTCGACAAAATGTTCATACGCATTTCCCCCGAGGGGAGGAGTATCAGGGGCATTTTCTAATGGTTGGTGAATCGCCGAGAGTGGTGATTACCAGGGCAGCCTCACCCGAGGGCCTAACCTGATGGCCGCTCAAGCCGCCGCCGCCTCAGCACCGACCGCAAGGGCCTCGATTTGGGACCAGCACCTCGACACGAACCTCGCTGACACGTTTGCTACGCGCGCGAAATCGTCGCCCACGAGAAAGCGAGCTAGGGAGTCCTCGGGCTCGTCGTTCCAGCCCTTTTTGGCTGCGCGGTATCTCGCTCTCGAGCCGCAGAGGATGATGAAAGCCACATCGCGACGGGTGGTTATGGAAAGGCTCGAAAGAAACAGCGCACAGATGCCAATAACCGAGCCTATCGCGGGGACCACGTCATAGACGGCGACGCAGGCTATGCCGAGGCCGACCATGGCGATAAGAACTTGTCGGGAAGCATTTCGTAGAGAGCCGGTTCCACTGCTGGGCATTTCCGCCCTCTTGAACATGACACCCCGACTAATTAGTCTAGGAGCTGTCCGGGTAACGTCGATTTTGTCGCTAGTGCCCCCCGTCTAGCCGTGGCGTTGCCCGTTATGCGTCGGCTTTCCCTCCCGACGCACGCGCGTATAGCGCTCTCAGGCACCTAACCCTCGGTTGGGTGCCTATTTTTTGTTAAAGTTCAGGTACTTAAATTTTAAGCGCACCGAGATGGTGTGACGTTTTCGCAACGCACCAAATTTATTATTGGGTGACTTATGATCGCCCGACATTTGCCACCCTCACTCAATCGACTGACTAACGAAAACGCGCGCAGACCAGAGGGAAAAGCTGCACGACGAGACGGGGGGAGCAGGCCGGGGGGCCGAGCTCTCCCTTTTTTTGTGCTTCCCCGTATTCCCAAACATGAACCAAGAAGCCCGACGACGCGGTCCCCTTGTCGAACCGCGTGACACGCGCCCGACGCTTGCTGCTTCTGGGCATCGACAAGGTGCTGTCGTCCTACGCGCAGGCGACCTCCACGTCGAAGGCGCTATCTCACTGATGCTTACGCACTCGCGTCGGTCGCAGGCCCAGAGGCGCTGTGCGTTTGTGGCGCGGTTTGTGGTTGTCCCCACAATGGCAAGGCCGTGATCCGAAACTCAGATCGGCACAGGCGGCAAAGTCAATTCTCGGTGGTTGCGGGCCCCCGCAACCATCTTGATTTGCAGCGCCTTCTCCTTCGCGGAGGAGGCGCTAGCCTTGCCGGCTTCAGACATTGCCAGGATCCCTGCCAAATCGCCGCGGAGTTCGATTTCGAGCTTGCCGTCAGCGATCTATGCAACCTATGCCTTTAGCCAGAAGCTGCATGACGCCGGACGAACACTGCCGCAAGTCCACTTAGTAGTGAAAAACAGGATCACGCAGTACATGGGGCCAGCTTCGGCGTATGCGGCAGTACTCGGTGAGATTGAGACCGAAATCAAGGACCTGATCAGAACACATCCAGGATATTTCACTTTCTCGACGATATCCGACGGCACAGTCGAAATGAGAGATTTCCAAACTACTGGTGTCGTTGCGTTTGCCAAGGGCTCTCCCATTTCCCGCTTGCAAGCGGGGAAGCAAGACATCGGCGGGCATCGGGTGCAGGTCAAAGAGGACTACCGGCACAACTGCGAGATGGCCATCAAGCGTCTCGCCGGAGCAGCTTTAAGGCTCGCACCAGCCTTAAGTTCGCGTTGCAATCCCTGCTTGCCAATTTGTGCTGGTGTTGCCCCTGATGTTGCCCCCACTCTATTGCTGGGGCCTAAGCCATTGATCTTGTTGGCGCCCCGTAGGGGTTTCGAACCCCTGTTTCCGCGTGAGAGGCCGCAGTCTCACCGGCGCGGCGAGACTCGGAGCGGTGCCGTAGCGGCCAGAAAGCCCAAGAGGCATCGGCGATACGGGCCGGCCAAATCGGCCTTCCTCGCGCCTCTCCGCGCCTTCCCCAGCTCCGGATCCCAGCGATGGCGCGAAGGGACGCTAGGACGGAGGTTCGCGTCCCGCTGCTGGACTAAACACCTAGCTTCTTCAACGAGTTAAGTCGAAAATCGAGCGGAGAGGGTGGGATTCGAACCCTCGAGTCGGTTCCCACCTACACCTCTCGCGACCTTTTCTTGAAGAGCGACGCACTATAGCGAAGCATAGCGAAGCAACATTGCGGTTCAAAAGGCGCCGAGCTCGCGCTGTTCGGCCTTGGCTGCCTCTGAGGCGAAAGCGCGTCGCGGGGTCGCGGAAACAACGACATTGCCGCAGTCCTCGATCACGACAGCATTGCTACATTGATGCTTGACCGCAGCGCTGGACGCGGATGCGCGGACGCTCCGGCTCCTCGTCGTGCCAGAAGACCCGCCCCGTCCGCACGAAGTCGATGGCGCCCAAGCTACGTGTCGAGGGTCCGATTCCCTTCACCCGCTCCAACAAAATCAACGACTTCCCTCCAGTCGGCGTAAAAGCAAGTGGGTCGGGTACCAATCCAGCGCGCATGATGAGGGTCGAGATACAGAGCGATGAACCTGAAGTTGCCGATCAGCGCGTTGGATGTCGAGGGGGACGACCTCAAAGGCCAAGTCCCGGAAAGCTGGCACTGCGTTGATTGCGGGTCTTTAACGCGACCCGCCATTTTTGCCGCCATCGCGCGGTCGGCGAGGTGCTTGTCGATCCGGGCCTCGGCTAAAGTCGGTTTGCCTAAACGGAGGTGCTGCACTCGCCGCTCCCAATCGGCCTCGTTGTCGATCTCGATCACACTCATTGTGGCGTCTCCAATTTGATTGGCGAAGGGGTCAAGACAGCACGGCTGGAACGCCCCCAGGTTGGACGCAAGCCAGGAGGGAGTCCTGTTGATGCAAATCAAGGTGGAGTTCCCATTGACGACCATCTTTCGCCATGTAGCTTAGAAGAGTCACAGCTCGTGTGGTTCTCTGTGAATGGCCAAGCGCCCGGGTCAACGCGACGGGTCGGATAGCAAGGGTATAGGAAGCTATGAAAGGCTACGTCCACAGCATAGAAAAGGCAGCGCAACAGAACACGACGTTCCGCACGGTCTTGTATACGGCGAAGAATTGCCAGCTCGTCGTGATGAGCCTTAAGCCCGGTGAAGATATCGGTGCAGAGGTCCACAAGCTCGATCAGTTCCTCCGGGTAGAGGAAGGCGAAGGCAAGGCGGTGCTCGATGGCATTGAGCATCGCGTCAAGCCCGGGTTCGCGATCTTGGTGCCCGCCGGCGCTCGTCACAACATCATCAACGGCCCGTCAGGCTCGATGAAGCTCTACACGCTCTACGCTCCCCCGAATCATCGCGATGGTGTAGTGCACGCCACCAAGGCGGACGCAGAGGCAGACAAAGAGCACTTCGACGGAAAGACGACCGAATAGCCATCTGCCCTACAAGTCCTCGGCGGACGGCCTTCGCTTGTGGCGACAAAATCACTGGCACCGCGATCAACGTCGGCCAAAGCGGTATTTCCATCGAGAAGAAGTAGGAGAAAATTCCGATCAAGGGCGAAGAGGTTCAATGTTCGTTAGGCGCTGAAACGGGAGATAGATCATGTCCATCGGACTCATACTCATCATCATCCTCGTCATCTTCTTGCTTGGTGGCTTCAGTGGCCGCTTCGGCGGCTACGGCTACGGCTACGGGCACGGCGGCATTGGTGTCATCGGCATCATCCTGATCATCCTCGTCGTACTGCTTCTCATGGGTCGGCTTTGATCTGACTTTGCCCACCTCTGTTGCTGCCATGGACTGACGGTGTTCTACGGAAATACCAAACCAGTGCGGAGCTCGCTCACCTCAACGCTACGCTGAGAGATCGAGGCGCCGGAAGGACGCCCTGAGTTCACGTCGTTGGAACAAAATTTGAAATGCCAGGCTGCCGCGCCCCCGCAAACGACGCAATCCCGTCCACGACGCAGCCACCTAGAAAGAACGCTCATTCGGAGGGCTCTCCTCAGTTACGGCCGTCTCGTGCGATAGATGCTTCTACTCGGGAGCGTTTAACCGCGCTTTGCAATGCTGCGATATACCGTCACCGGCCAAGACAACGCTCTCGGCAGTTCCGTTGCAACACTCCCGACGAGTTGCGACGCGGAGGCGGTGCTCCAGTTCGCTTCGATCGTGGGCGCTAGCACGACACCAACGCCGACAAGATAAATGATCACTAATAGGGCGATAAGCAAGCGCATCGTGTCATCCTCAGCAATAGCACCTAAGACGAGCAGCAACAGGCCTTTTTCGGCGCGAGTGCGTGGATCATGCTCTGATCTTCGGCGAGCGGCATTTGCATCGGATCCTGGCTGTATATTCGTCCTATTACAACGAGACTCGCACGCACCTGGCATTGGGCAAGGACGTACCGCTGCGACAGCTGTTCAAGAATTGGGGACCATTATTGCCACGCCAATTCTGTCCGGGTTGCATCATCGATACGAGCGGACATGATTTTCGGGAAGGACAGGCAACGGCGAAAGAGACGATGACCCAACATTATTACTCTGAGGTGAGCTAACCCCGCGGCGGCCGAGCAGGGCCTTAAACAGGGCCGAAAGCCAATCTCAAGCTAAAACCAACGTCCCCGGCCGTACCAGCCGCCACCGACAACAATCAGCGCAATGATCAGGATGATGAGAAGTGTCGTGTGGTCCATGACTGTCCTCCATGGAAACCCTCCTAACAGAAGCCCCGGCCTCTCACTGCCGGGGCTTACGCAGTTACCTGGGATCGGCTGGGGGGGACAGGCGATCCGCATTTAAATGGCTGGGGGCCATTTCCACTCATCATCGCGCACGATCAGTGTAGCGGACTGTCTCGTATTGCTCACCCGTGCCAGTTATCCACCGCTAAGTGAGCCCAGCGCCATGCAGGAATCTAAGTTCACTTCCCCTCCGTTCCCTCGAAACCGACGCCGAAGCCGATTCCAATAGCGGTAAGCGGGTTACGTTGAATTGCATCGCGCGCCGGAGGGTGTGGAACGAACCACGGGCGACCGAGTTCGAACACTGGGACGCCCGACCCCTCCCGGGTTTCGACGAAAGTTAGTAAAGGAAAAATCTATGTCAAAGAAGGCCGCCGAACATCACAAGAAGGCATCAGAACATCACGCTCACGCTTCCAAGCATCACGCGGAAGCGGCCAAGCACCATGAGGGCGGACATCACGAGAAAGCCTCGCACCATGCTCATACAGCGAGAGCTCACGAGCTTCATGCGAGAGGACACGGTCAAGAGGCGGCGAAGGCCCATCTCGAGGAGCACGGAAAGAAATAGACAGCTCTGTCCCCCACAAGCCTCGCGCTCCGAAGCCACCGACCCACTCTGGTGGGCTCTGCTGGCAATCTTTGCTGTCGGCTGACATCTCAGTCATCGCTCCGCAAGATCCACTTGAAGACGGCTTTTTGGGATTCGAGCCTCTGGCTTGACGTGCGGGTCCGCCGGCGAGCGACGGTATCGGCATCGTGCCCTAGTCCAGCGCGATGCGCCGCAGCCGCAGCGCATTGCCGACCACCGAGACGGACGAGAGGCTCATCGCCGCCGCGGCGATCATCGGCGAGAGCAGGATGCCGAACGTGGGATAGAGCACGCCTGCAGCGATCGGCACCCCGAGGACGTTGTAGGCGAAGGCGAAGACAAGATTCTGCTTGATATTGCGCATGGTGGCGCCGGCAAGTTTGAGCCCCCGGACCACGCCGCGGAGATCGCCTTTGAGCAGTGTGAGACCGGCGCTCTCCATCGCCACATCGGCGCCCGTGCCCATGGCGATGCCAACGTCGGCCTTGGCAAGGGCCGGCGCGTCATTGACGCCATCGCCCGCCATGGCCACGACGGCTCCTTGCCGCTGGAGACCTTCGATCAATCGGAGTTTGTCCTCGGGCCGGACCTCGGCATGAACAGTCTCGAGACCGAGCTGCGAGGCGACGGCCTTGGCGGTGGTGGGATTGTCCCCGGTCGCCATGACGAGTTTGAGCCCCAAGCGATGCAGCTTCTCGATCGCTTCGGCGCTCGAGGGCTTGATTGGATCGGCAACAGCGACGAATCCTGCCAGCTTGCCGTCGACCCCAAGGAACATCACGGTCTCGCCGCGCACGCGCCTTGCCTCTGCTCCGTCGGCGAGCATCGCAATATCGATTCCAGCGCTCCGCAGGAGCTGTGAATTGCCCAGGAGCACCGCGCGACCGCCGGCGCGTGCCGTGACGCCTTGACCGGTGACGGATTCGAAGTTCTCTACCTTTGTCACGCTTAATCCACGCTCCTCGGCGCCCCGCAGGATCGCTTCGCCAGAGGATGCTCGCTGCCTGCCTCGACCGCGGCCGCCAGGCGAAGCACGTCGTCGGGATCGAAGCCCGGCGCCGCCTCGACCCCGGTCAAAGCAGGTTTACCTTGCGTCAGGGTGCCGGTCTTGTCGACGACGATGGTGTCGACCGAGGCCAGGCGCTCAAGCGCCTCGGCATTGCGGATGAGCACGCCTGCTTGCGCGCCCCGGCCCGTTGCCACCATGATCGAGATTGGCGTGGCAAGACCGAGCGCGCATGGGCAGGCGATGATGAGGACACTGACCGCCGCGACCAGCGCATAAGCGAGCTGCGGCGAGGGCCCGATGAAGAGCCAGGCGAAGAACGCCAGCACGGCCACGCCGATTACGGTGGGTACGAAGTAACCTGAGACCGTGTCGGCAAGTTTCTGGATGGGCGCGCGCGACCGCTGCGCGCCGGCGACCATGGCAACTACTTGCGCCAACGTCGTATCCGCCCCCGTGCGGTCGACGACGTGATCTCCGTGAACCTTCTCCACCGGCATCGGCTCGCCGGTGAGCATAAACTCATCAACCGCGCTGTGGCCCTCAATGACCGTGCCATCGATAGGAATCTTGTCGCCCGGGCGCACGCGCAGGATGTCGCCGACCTTGATGGAGGCGAGCGGCACGTCCTCCGTCTTGCCGCTGGCGTCGACGCGCAAGGCGGTCTTCGGCGCAAGATCGAGCAGCGCGCGTATGGCACCGCCCGTCCGCTCGCGCGCTCTGAGCTCAAGCACCTGCCCCAAAAGCACCAGGGCGACGATGACGGCGGCCGCCTCGTAATAGACCGGGATCGCGCCGTGGGCATCCGCCATCGAAGCGGGAAACAGGCCCGGCGCGAGCGTGGCGACGACACTGTAAAGGAAGGCCGCGCCGGTACCGAGCGCGATCAGCGTGAACATATTGAGGTAGCCCGAGCGGAGCGAATGCCAACCACGGACGAAAAAGGGCCAGCCGCACCAGAGCACGGCGGGAGTGGCGAGCATCAATTGAAGCCACTGCTTGGCGTGAGCGGAGATGAAGGGGAGGAGATCGACCCCGAAGACGTGCGCGCTCATGTCGAGCACGACGAGCGCGAGCGACAAGGGAACGGCCACTATGAGTTGGCGGGTGAAGTCTGTGAGCTCGGGGTTGGCCGTGTCTTCCGGCGGCACACCCATGGGCTCCAGCGCCATGCCGCAGATCGGGCAATGGCCCGGTCCCTCCTGCACGATCTGCGGGTGCATGGGGCAGGTGTAGAGCATGCCTTCCGGCAGGGGCTCGGGATCACCCTCCTTGTCAAGGTAGCGCTCGGGGTCTTTCGTGAACTTCGCTCGGCAGCCTTCCGAGCAGAAATGGTAAACTTGGCCGCCGTGGCGGGCGCTCAGCCTTCCATGGGAATCGACCATCATTCCGCAGACTGGGTCGATTGTCATTGCCGCTTCGCTAATTGCCGCTTCGGTCATAATCTGAGTGGGCCCTTTCGCCGACTTCATCGAAGCCATCAGAATAAAAGCCCGCCTCCCGCTCGCATGTTGCAATCGAGGGCGGACCACTATGACGAGGTCGCGCTCGCGGATTACACGAAGGCAATAGAGCAAGACGCCAAACCGAATTTAGTGCTATTGAATTTCTTTCACTCAAGGAATTAAACGGCCGTCTACCAAGAGACTTCGAGGCGATCGGCCCTGTGAAGTGACTTGCGGTTCCATCCTCGCGCGGCGATTGCTTTGAGCGAAGCGGAACCCGGTGGAGACAGTATGACCAATATTTATCTGCCTGTCTTCGGGCAGCTCGCGTGGATCGACGTTATCCTGCTCGTATGGTTCACGCTGACCGCGATTTCAGTGATCTATGTCGCGTATGACGCATTCACCAACAACCCCGAAATGAAGATCATGCGCATAGGGTTGGTGCTGGTAACTCTGTACTTGGGGCCGATCTCGTTATTCCTCTACATCATGTCGTGTCAGGAACCCGCGCCCGGCGCGCACGAGGAATTTGTCAAACCCCTGTGGAAACAAAGTCTCGGTTCCACAATTCACTGCGTCGCCGGCGATGCGACCGGCATCGTCGTAGCGGCGGCCTTGACCGCTGCGCTCGGTTTGTCGATGTGGATTGATCTCATCATCGAGTACGTCGCCGGGTTTGCATTTGGGCTGCTGGTGTTCCAAGCGCTGTTTATGAAAGATACGATGGGCGGCTCGTATCTCAAATCCGTGCGCCATTCCGCTTACCCCGAATGGGTCTCGATGAACTTTATGATGGCCGCGATGTTTCCGGCGATGATCTTGTTGATGATGGGACGGGACATGCGCGCGATGGAACCGACCCAACTCGTCTTTTGGGGGGCGATGTCCGCCGCCGTCGGCGCGGGCTTGCTGATCGCGTATCCAGTCAACGTCTGGCTGGTCGCGAAAGGTCTCAAGCACGGCATGGGCACGACGCGCGCGCTGGGAAAAGGCGGTCATAGCCTCGAGGCAGAAATTGCCGCATGGCTCAACCCTTCCAAGCCAATCCCTGCGGTCTCAGTGAGCGCCGCGACGCGCACGCGTATGCCTGGTATGGAGGGAATGTGAGCCATGGCGGGTCAAAATCAGACAGCCCGCCGAGCCGCACGCGTGAAAAAAATCGGCGCACCCAAAGAAGCCGCAGGCGATGGAGTGGATCATGGCGGCATGAGGATGGACCTGACCGCTGCTACGCGCGTTACGCGCGCCCAGCGCTGGGGTATGGCGTTGATCTCGATCGTAGCGCTCGCCGCGGGATTGATTTATTCGGCCAGTTTCACCAACCTCAATCTGAGCTCGCGCGACGTCGGCGGCGCCATTATGCCGCCGGGGATGATTATGTTGCGCGATACGCCGGGCGCCGCGATGCGCGATATGTCCGCCATTGACCCGCGCAAGGTGAGTTACACCGCGCCCGTGGACGCGCAAGGTGATCAAACGCTTCAGCCGCGCGTCGAGAATGGCGTGAAAATTTTTGACCTCACTACGTCCGTCATCAAGTGGAACATTTTGCCGAACAAGCAGGTGATGGCCTACGCGTTCAACCATCAGGTGCCCGGGCCACGCATCCGCGTCACCGAGGGTGATCGCGTGCGCATCAACGTCACGAACAATCTACCCGAATCCACGACGGTGCATTAGCACGGTTTGATTGTGCCAAACAACATGGACGGTCCCGCGTTCGTGACACAGCCGCCGATTGAGCCCGGCCAGACCTTCACGTATGAATACACGGCGCAGCAAGCAGGTACTTACTTTTATCACAGTCACGATAATGCCGACCGCCAGCAATCGCTGGGCTTGTACGGCGCGCTAATCATCGATCCCAAGGATACGTCGAAAACACCCGCATACGATCTCGAACACGTGATTTAATTGCAGGAGTGGCTCGAACGCGAGGGCTACACCTATCCTGCGATGTTGATGGAAGGTGGCCTGCCCAATTATTTCACCATCAACGGCAAAGCGTTTCCGGCGACGGACACGATCCAAATGAAAGTGGGGCAAAAGGTTCTCTTGCGCTTCATCGGCACGAACAGCAACTTTATTCACCCGATGCACGTCCATGGCGGACCATTCAAGATCATTGCGACGGATGGGAATCCAGTTCCAGAATCCGCGCAAATTGAAAAGGACACGGTGAACGTGGCGCCCGGCGAACGCTACGATGTGATCTGGATGGCGCGCGAGCCGGGCAAGTGGCTCATCCATTGTCACATCCTGCATCACACCACGAATAACAACGTCGAAGAGCAAGGTGGTGGCGGCTTAACGATGGTGATCAATGTGACGCTGTAAACGCAATCGCACAAAGCGCGAGTGTTCCGCCAATCAGCAACAAATGGCCGGTGCGGCATTGTCATTGAAGCCTGGAAATCGATCATAGTTTCCCGGCAAGAGGCAGAGCTGCTAACGCCAACGAAGTGCGACTCGTTTGAATATTGCTTGAACGGACAAGGAGAAAGACAAAATGAGCTGTTGCAGTGACAAAATGGAACCAGTAAGGGCGGACTTATGCTGCACACCGCGCGATGCAGCGCAACAAGCCTCAATATCCATGCGCAACACTGGATGCGGTTGCTCGCCTGTCGTTAAAGATAAAGAAAGCCGCAAAGTGGTCGGTGTCGTCACCGAGCGCGACGTATGCCACAAAGTGGCTGCTGATGACCGTCGGGCATCGGAAGTTCGAGTCGAAGAAATCATGCGCTCTACATCGGCATGCTGCGGCAAGGATGAATCCCTTGAAGATGTCCAGCGCAAACTTCAAGAGCACAAGGCGACGAGTTTGCCCGTTGTGGATAGCCTGGGCGATTGCTGCGGTACAATCAGCGCCCACAACTTGGACCGCAAATAATCCAGCGAAGAAACCTTGATGCTTGGGCGCTGCGCCAGCCTTCTAGGCAATCGATTGAGGCCGCATCCTCATATGTCGGTCTCGGCCACCCTGACGATGCGGGTGCGCGGGCGCTCCGGCTCCTCATCGTGCCAGAAGGCCCGCCCCCGTCCGCGCGAAGTCGATGGCGCCAACTCGCAGCCTTGGCCTCTTCGCCACAGCCAATACCCCTCTAACGAGTGGAGAAGGAGTTATCGCCGCGTATTGGGACCTTTAGCCTATGCACTCATAAAAGACGCCGGATCGGATATGCGCGAGATGTCCGCTTCTAAGTGAACTTCGGACATTGCATCGCCTGGCGTGAATGTCACGGAAGTGCCAAAAGTCGTATTGAATGTGGCGATGCCCAATTTTTGGCTATCACGGATAGCAGATCACAGCTTTCCCGCTTCGGATTGATGATCGAGGGATTGGGAAATGGATTTGAAACTCAAGGGCAAGCGAGCGCTCGTGACGGGCTCGACCGCAGGTATCGGTTTCGCCATTGCGCGAGGCTTGGCGGGCGAAGGTGCAGATGTCGTCGTAAATGGGCGGACCGAGGGGAAGGTCGCGGAGGCTATCAAGCGAATGCTTAGCGAGACGGCAACCCGCGTCACCGGAGTTGCCGCCGATCTCGGCAGCTCTGCGGGAGTCGACCAGCTACTGCAAAAGCTCGGAGCTGTTGACATCCTCATCAATAATGTCGGCATCTTCGAACCCAAGCCCTTTCTTGAAATTCCTGACGCAGACTGGCTCCGCTTTTTTGAAATCAACGTCATGAGTGGCGTGCGGCTCTCTCGCGCCCTCCTCCCTCATATGCTCGAGCGAAATTGGGGCCGCATCATTTTCATCTCCAGCGAATTGGCCGTGCAGATTCCGTCAGAGATGCTTCATTACGGCGTGACAAAAACGGCGCAGCTTGCTCTCAGTCGCGGCATTGCCGAGAGTGTTGCCGGTACCGGCATCACCGTGAACGCCGTGCTGCCGGGCCCGACCCGCTCGGAGGGCGTGGTTACGTTCCTGGACAAGATGGCAGCGGATCGGGGCGTGAGGGTCAAAGATCACGAAAAAGAGTTTATCAAGACCAATCGACCTTCTTCACTTATCCAGCGTTTTGCCGAGCCGGAAGAGGTCGCAAACCCGGTTGTCTATCTCTGTAGCGAAGCCGCTAGCGCCACCACGGGCTCTACATTACGTGTCGATGGTGGCGTGGTGCGGAGCATTCTTTAGCCCTGGGACAAAAGACCTGATCGTGGTCAGAGTTTCAATAGAGTCTGAGCAGCCATCACAAATGACGCGAGCAGCTTTTGGTCACAGCTGCCATACTGAGAATCCTGAGCCTACCGCCGGAGGCACCATGAAGTCTGAGAGAGAAGGCATCAATAACTTAGCCAAGCCGAGCGGCACAGGCTGCGTTGAATGCTTAGCGACCGGCGGCTGGTGGTTGCATCTTCGCAGATGCGCCGAATGCGGTCACATCGGCTGCTGTGACACGTCACCAAGTCAGCACGCGTCGAAACACAATGCCGCTACGGGTCACCCGGTTATCGCGAGTTTCGAGCCGGGAGAGCGATGGTTTTACGATTACCGTACAGGCGATTTCTTTGCAGGTCCGAATCTTCGCGCTCCTCGTTCGCATCCGATACATCAACCAGTACCCGGACCAGCTGGCCACGTCCCATCAAATTGGCAAACACTGCTTAATGAATAAGATTGGGGGAGCTGTAGCAACTCCTGGCAGCGCCGCGCTCGGGTTCCCCCTCCAGTATTGAAGCAGAACTGCTACACACCTTGCCGGATCATGTAATCGAGCAGCTGGGGTGACGGTTGTCCGTCCACCGGAAGTCGATTGGCATACTGATACTGGCTGATCGCCTGTGCCGTGCGTGGACCCATGACGCCGTCCGGCGGCCCAACATCGTAGCCAAGGTGATTGAGCGAGGACTGGACAGAGCCGAAGAGGCGCATCGGTTAGGGATAAGAAAAGCCCTGGGCCTGTGGGCGTAGCCGTCGCTCGATCGGACCGTCGCAGGTGGAACCAAGGCGCCACTCCTGGGTTGATTGATATGGTGCGGCGGACCAGGGCACTACCTCCACAGAAAGACATCAACGTTATGAAAACGCTCATAGTCGCAGTGACTGCCCTTGCGGGCAGCCTGATATTATCACCTCTAGTGGTGCCATCAGCTCAGGCGGGAGGTGTACCCAACCTAAAC
The DNA here is from genome assembly GCA_963804705.1 of uncultured Alphaproteobacteria bacterium. Lineage (GTDB taxonomy): Bacteria > Pseudomonadota > Alphaproteobacteria > Rhizobiales > Methyloligellaceae > Methyloceanibacter. The sequence continues at coordinate 53,788 of CAWDRM010000015.1, read as the reverse complement.
AACGCTGTCAGCGCCGCGCATACCGGCGCCGTCACGCTCATTCGCGGGGGTGGCGGAGGCGGTGGCGGGGGCGGGGGTCACGGAGGTGGGGGCGGCGGCGGTGGCCGTGGCGGAGGCGGCTGGGGTGGCGGCCATATGAGTGGCGGCGGACATTGGGGTGGCGGCGTTGCCAGCCGCAGCTTTAATGGCGGTCCGCGATATGCCAGCCGGAGCTTTAATGGCGGTCCGAGATATGCCAGCCGCAGCTTTAATGGCGGTCCGCGATATGCCAGACGGAGCTTCAACAACGGTCACTTCGAACACCGGCACTTTGTCAATAACCGTCGCTTTAATAACCGTCGTTTCGTCAACAATCGCTTCATCTTCGTCAACGGCGGTGGTTGGTGGGGCGATGAATGGTGGGGCGATTATGATAATTCCTGCTGGTGGCGGACCCCACGCGGTTGGGTTTGGACTTGCTCCTAGTAGCTTGGAGCCACCTAACGCTCAGGAAAATGGCGGGGCAAGATCGCATCCTGCCGTCGGCGCCGAGCGTTAACGGTATAGATGGGAGCCCGGTTTCCTTGGAGCCGGGCTTCCTTTTATGCTGGTCCGATGGATCGGGGGCGATCTGAAGTTCGGTGCGTCGTGCGTGAGGGGGACCTTATCGTTTCGCTCCCGGGCGATGACTTCTGCGCCGTCTACCACAAGCCTACCAATCAACTGCAGCTTATCCTGAGGAGCCGCAAGCAGACCGACGACTATGTAGTTCTTGCCCGGGCTTGGCAGGCGGCGAATGACAAGGCGCGTGAAGTGGGGTGGATCGTGTAGGGGTTATGCAGCAAAGTCGCCAATAACCCAGCCTATCGCGCGGACCACGCCATAGACGGCGACGCAGGCTATGCCGAGGCCGACCATGGCGATAAGAACTCCGACAACGAGCACCGGGATGTCGCAGCGGCTTATCAAGAAGGACGGGACGACAGAGGTCTTTGCGAGCCATTAGGAGAATGGTTGTATCGACGGCAGAAGGGTTCAATCCTTCCTCGCTCGCGGCTGGAAGCTCGCCTACGACAAGGCGCGAGAGCCGGGGTGGATCGTGTAAAAAGGACTTGAGCTAAGGGCCTTGGTGAGACGCTCAAGGAGACAATGCCCATGCATACCCACTCCATTGCAGACTTTCGTCACGGACACGTCTTCCTCGGGGAAGCGCATGCACGAAACGAGCGCAAGACGTGGACCGTGATCGCTATCTGTACGGCGATGATGGTTGCCGAGATTATTGGCGGCGTTTGGTTCGGCTCGGTCGCCCTCGTTGCGGACGGGCTTCACATGTCCACGCATGCCGGCGCGCTCCTTATCGCTGCGCTGGCCTACACCTATTCTCGTCGGTACGCAGGCGACGAGCGCTTTGCCTTCGGAACAGGGAAGCTAGGCGACTTGGCTGCATTCACGAGCGCGATCGCACTTGCGATGATCGCGCTGCTGATTGGCTATGAGAGCCTGAACCGATTTTTTAGCCCGGTACCCATAGCCTTCAATCAGGCGATCCCGATTGCAGTGGTTGGACTGGGCATCAATCTCCTTAGTGCCTTCCTATTGCGCGAAGATCACGACCACCTCACCCCCATAACCACCATGAGAGGGATCAAGCGCATACACACTCGGAAAGAGGTCTCCATTATCGAGATCACAACTTGCGCGCCGCATTTGTGCACGTACTGGCTGACGCCGCCGTCTCGGTGTTGGTGATCATTGGTCTTGTGGCGGGGCGTCAGTTTGGGTGGATTTGGATGGACCCGCTCATGGGTCTCATCGCTACGGTCGTCATCATGAGCTGGTCTTGGAGCCTTGTCCGGGCGGCAGGTGCCGTGCTGCTCGACGTTTCTCCCGATCCCGCTCTCTCGGCAAAAATTGCCACTCGGCTCGAACAGCGTGGTGATCGGATTTCAGACCTTCACCTTTGGCGCGTTGGCCCCGGTCACATCGCCGCTGTTGTTTCGGTGGTGTCGGATCATCCCGAGACCTCAAGCTCATATAAGAAGCGGCTCTCGGACTTGCCGGGCCTGTCTCACATCACAATCGAGGTCGAGCGCTGTCCCGGTATCCATGGTTAGGCACGACCCTCCCCGTGGGCACGCGCCGCCGAGGGTTTGCGCCCGCCGAAGATCGAACCGCTGGGGTCGTGCCGGGAAGCTCGCCAACGACAAGGCGCGCGAACTGAGAAAGGGGTGCACGTACATGGACGTTGAGGTCACCCGCTCGCGCTATCGTCCGGATCGGATCACAACACTATTTGTGGGTGAATCCGCCCCGGCGAGCGGGGCTTTCTTCTACCACGGCGACAACGCAATGGCGCGTCACATGCAAGCTGTCCGGCCACTTCCTTTCAGACGAAAATTCAATCCCTTACCGTGGGAATTCCCTAATCGCCAAAGCAGGGAAAATTTACGGGCGATCAGGGAAACCCGAGGCGCGTGACAGCGAACCCTATCCCAATAATGGGTCTCGCGTTTGGCGCCACACAGAGTTTTACAATGCGTTCTCTCCAGCGGTCGTAGGCGAAGCAGCCGGAATGTCCGCTTTAGAGCTGAAAGCAGCCATCATTCGATCGTCGGGGAATGTCTCAGAAGTACCAATAACGGACGTTTGGCTTTTCCGAGCCAGTGAGCCCGATTGTGAGCTCTTGCCTTTGAATTGATATTTCTTGCCAACAAAATTGGTAAACTCTCCAGCCTCGCAGTCAGCTGCCCTAGGGCACCAGAAGAACGAAGACCTCACGGTGAGGCAGAAGCGGCCGAGATCGCCGGCTTTACGACCATCCGAAGCGGCCATGACCCAGCGACCCGGCGGACCGTCGGAAGCGGCATTTGCCGTCGCACCCGCACCCGCACGGCGTCGCTCCGCAGAGATCGGCACGTCGCGGGCGGGCGAAAAGAAGGCGACGGAGGCAGTGCTCCGTCATGGCGCCAGTCCCGAACTGCTGCCCGAGATGGCCGACCAGCTGTGGCGGGGCAACCCTCTCCACCGGCTGCTGCCGATCTCATGGGGTGAGATCACGCGGGCTCTCATGACGCTCTCTGCCCGATCAACAGCGGATCCGGTCCATGCAACGACGGCGGCCGCCAATTTGGGCCTGACGATGTGGCGAGAAGCGGCCGAGATCTGGATCGGCACCGCGGCGCGCTTGTGGGGATCGCGCCCACCGCACCGGCCAGGCCGGAAGGCGCCGAGGCCGACCGGCGATTCGACGCTCCGGAATGGGAGCAGCACCCCTTCTTCCGGCTGCTGAAGCAGAGCTATCTCGCGCTTTCCAAACAGCTTCTCGAGGAGCCGAGCGGCAGGCGGTTGATCCCGACGAACGGCAGCGGCTTGTCTTCCATCTCCGGCAGTTCCTCGACGCGATAAGCCCCACCACGTTTCTGCCGACCAATCCCGCGGCGCTTCGCAAGGCATGGGAGACAGGCGGCGGCAGCGTCGCCGACGGGCTCCGCAACCTGTTGGACGATCTTCGCCAGGGCCGGCTCAGCATGACTGACACCGCCGCATTCGCGCCGGGCAAGAACCTCGCCACGACCCCAGGCAAGGTTGTCTACCGCAACCGCCTCATCGAGCTCATCCATTACGCGCCGATGACGCCTCAGACCTACGCCGTGCCGCTGCTGCTCATTCCGCCGTGGATCAATAAGTTCTATGTCCTCGACCTGCAGCCGAAGAACAGTCTTGTCCGCTTCCTGCTTGAGGAAGGTTTCTCGGTATTCATGATCAGCTGGAAGAACCCGGACGCTTCGATGGAGGCCATCACCTTCGAGGATTACATGACCGACGGCCCGCTCGCCGCGAGCGACGTCGTCCGCGAGATCACAGGGGCCGAGCGCATCAACCCCCGTCGGCTACTGCATCGGCGGAACGCTGCTGGCGACGACGCTGGCCTATCTGGCGACGCAGCGAGACGACCGCTTCGGTGCGGCCACGTTCATGGTATCGCTCTTGGACTTTTCCGAAGTCGGCGACACGGCGGTGTTCATTGACGAGCCGCAGATCGCCTACATGGAGCAGCAGATGCTCGAGCGCGGCTATCTCGATAGTCGCCGCATGTCGGACATGTTCAACCTGCTCCGCGCGAATGACCTGATCTGGAACACGGTGATCAACAACTACCTGATGGGGAACAAGCCTCCCGCGTTCGATCTCCTGTACTGGAACAACGACGGCACCCGGATGGCCCGGGCGGCGCACAGCTTCTATGTCCGCAACACGTACCTCGAGAACAACCTGATCAAGCCGGGCAAGATCTCGCTGCTCGGCCAGGAGATCGACCTGCGCCGCATTCGCCAGGACATTTACGCGGTGGGCGCCGAGAAGGACCACATCGTGCCTTGGCGCTCGGCCTGGCGGATCGCGCAGCTAACAAGCGCGCAGACCCGCTTCGTGCTGGCTGCGAGCGGGCACATCGCCGGCATGATCAATCCACCTTCCAAAGGCAAAGGCGGGTATTGGACGAACGACGTCCTCTCAGCGCCGGCGACCGCCGACGCCTGGCTGGCCAGCGCGCAAAGGCATGACGGCAGCTGGTGGACCGATTTGGCCGGTTGGCTCGGGGCGCGGTCCGGAGAGAGAATACCAGCGCCGCCCGTCGGAAGTGTTGCCCATCCCCCAATCGGCGACGCGCCGGGAACCTACGTCCTGGAAAAATAGGCGCGCGCATTGGTGCTCGTACACGTATGAGCCAGACACCTTGAAGCTCTGCAGATTGTCGCTTGAACTCGAGGAGAGCCCTAGGGGTTGGCTGCCATCCAGTTTCTGGTGTTCAAAGATGTAGGTGACCCATGCGGTCAATGCGTGGACATCACCAACTGGAACTGGGCGTCAGCGCCCACATCGGTGATCTGATGGGTCGGACGGACTGGGCCCCCAAGTGGTGCGACGCATGGTTCTAAACCTCAATTCCGAGCGTCGGAGAGCATTTGGGTTCCCTTCGGCAAGCCGCAACGTCGCAGACTGGTGAACATTCAAGTAATCCGGATTTCTTATTGACAGCGTGCGCCCTAGGGTGACGTCCGCTTTTGGCACAAAGCAGCCATGCTCAATGCGCTGATGAATGTCCGCTTTTGGGGGCAAAGCGGACAGTGACTGACTGCTCCGCCGTGAGAGGCTAAATGAAAAGGGGACCCGCGCGGGCCGCGGATCCCCTGCCATTTTGAGAGATTAGGCCGGCGCCTTAGGACCACCCCTATGGGCAGCTTTGTACAGCTTCCATTGACTCTTGCAGTAGTGCTTGAACGCTTTTCGCGCCGTGTGATCGTGGGGGTACCTTGCCTTGGCGAACTTATGGCAGCCACTCCGAGCGGCATCTGCCGGGGTCGTTTGAATGGGAACGGCGGCACCAGCCAAGAGACCAGTAACAGCCGAAGCCAAAAGCACTTTCTTCCACATGGGCTTACTCCGTTCCGTAAATTTGCTCGCAGATAAATCAAACAAAGCATGGGCCGGGGTGTTCCGCCTTGCGGCAAAGAGGCGCTTGTTCCCCGCAGACCCCCACTTAGGCGTCAAAAAACTCGTCATACGCTTCGAGAATGGTCTCTTTCATGTAGGACAGGCTCGGAGGATCGCTGACCTTACCTTCACCATGCTTTGGACCGGCGCAACCAATCGTGTCCGTTCTAGGTTAAACTCTTTGGCCTGAGCACCCCGAGAACCCTCTCAGGAAGGTGAGCAATGCGTCGTCTGCTGTGTAGTGCCGCTGTTATTGTAGGTGTCGGCTGGGTTGGCCTTACGCCCGCCATGGCGACCTCACTAGGTCTGCCCGGGCTCAATAGATCGAACATCAATGCAACGGAGGTCGAAAAGGTCGGCTATTGGCGCCGCATGTACCGGCACTATGGCTATCTTGGGCCCTACGCCTATTATCCTCCCGCGTATAGCTACTATCCGCCTCCCGCCGCATACGCATACCCTCCACCAGTCTATGGCTACCAGCCGCCTCCCCCTGCGTACACCTACTCTCCACCCGTGTATGGCAATCAGGCACCTCCGCCGAGCGCGGATGGCGACTATCCCTCCGCAGAAGGCAACTACGGCGACTATCCGCCCGCAGAGGGCGGTGACTACGGTGACTATCCGGCAAATGGCTCTTAAAGGCTGGTCGCAGTTTCCGAAAGAAAGGTGTTAGCCATCCCCGCCCCATGCGGCGCACACCGGCAATCATCCAGTCTTCCAGCGCGACCCCGTAGTATCGCCAAACTCGTGGATGCATCCAAGTTCAGTCAGGACTACTACGCTCAGCTCCGATCAGTAAGCTCTGAAATCGGCATGGCGCGGTTCTACCGGCGTGTCGGATCGAGAGTCTACTTGCGCCATCATGCGGCCAACACGAGATGCGATAGCGATGCATGCCTTGATGCTTTTTTAACTCCGTGGGCGATTACATTGCTGGCTCCGCGGTTCATGCGATGCAAAGACGTCGACAGGAAGAATTGATCCCATGCGACTGAGATTGCTTCTTCTGAATATCGTCGGCTTTGTCATTGTCGTCGCCTTGTCGGGCTGGCCCCGATCGTTTGCGGCGGAGCTGCCGTGGTTGGTTCCAGATTGGCTGCAGAACCATATCGGCGAAGGCGAAGATCAGATCGCCCCAATGGTCTTGCAAAGGGCGCGCGCGCTTTATCTGAAGAAGGTGAGCGAAGGCGCAGTCAACAATCCCTGCTACTTCGCCATGGACGCCACGCGTCCCGGTGGATTGGGGCGCCGGTTTTACGTCATCTGCGAAGCCAATCGGACGTTTCGCGCGCTTCCCTCGGGGCACGGCAACGGCCTCAACCTGACAAGCATCCCGGATTTCTCGAACGGCATCCGTTGCGCGAAGAACTTCAGCAATGCGAGGGATTCCCAGCTGACGACCGGCGGGCCTTATGTGACGGCAGAGATCAGAACGTCGTTCAAAGGCTATTATCGTGCCTCGGGGGGAGAGCTCGTGCCCCTGACGCGCTCTTTCGTGCAGTTCGACGGCGAGGGCGACACGGCGAACGCCAGACCGCGCGCCATCGGTGGCCATCCGGGTGTGATCGTGTCGGCCGTTTGTCGGATGAAAGCTCCGGGCAATCCTTACGCGGACGACGAGGGTTATGTGCCGTTCGGCAAGCTGATCGATTACGGCGCCGGCCGCAGCAATGGCTGCACCAGCTGGCCTCCAGCGGATTCCGAGTGGATTTTGGCGTTGGTGGAGGACAAGCCGACGACGCTCTACATCTACCCCGAATCGACCGACATCGTCGCCGTCGCACGTGCCGTGAAGGCGGGCCAGTCGCCGGCGCGCGCGGGTTTGTATTGGAACGCGTCCTGCCTGAAGGAAATTGGCTTTCCAAACTTCTGGCCGAGGGAAACGCTGGAGCCAGCCCTCATGAAATACAGAGAGGATCATCCGCCGCCGCCGCCGCAGCCATTGCCGCTTTGCAGCGAACAGTACGTACGGCTAGGCGATTGAGTTTATCCGCAGGATTGAGTCCCCTATCTGGCGCCCGTTGGTTCCCTGTTCCACGGGAATTTACAGGGAAATTCGCCGATTTCGGGCTTGAGATAGCCAAGGCGCCTCGGCTTTCGGACGAAAATTCAATCGCTTGCCAACAGAATTCCCTAGTCGACCAAAACAGGGAAAATTTGTTGGCGATCAGGGAAACTGAAGCGGGTAGCAGCGAATCTGATCCGAATAACTGGGTCTCGTGCGCTGGTCGGCGCGCCCCATTCTTGAAAGGACAGGGATCGCCCAGGCGCTAAACGAGCGCTGGACTGCTACCAGCGCAGCGCGTGCCTCCCAACCAGTAGGCCAAACATCGACATGAGAACGATTGCTAGCGCGTACCAGATCGCCACAAACAGCGGCGAGTTGTTCGTGCAGTGCATTGCAAAAACCGCAGCCCCCAAACCGCCTGCGAGCAGCCCTCCCACCTCCCCCATCATATAGGAGACGTTGCAAGCGGGAGTGCCCAGCGGCCTACGCCATCCGCGACTTCCTACCGCGAAGCGATATACCCTTGAGTAGATCGAGCTTCGCGACGATCCGCAGGGGCAAAAAGCCGTGACCATTCTTGATGCTCAGCCGGCGTCGGGCTTCGGCCGGCGCCCTTCTATGCCGCTCTCGTCAATCCACCCAATCGCGGCTGAACGGACGTGGTTCTGACCGGTCCGCAATCCACGCATCTATATGTATGGAGTTCCATTTCGGGATGGGTGGGGTGAGGTTCAATCGCGGCTGGCGTGGTTTCTTTGCCGCAGATTGGACACTCGTCTTGGGCGCTGGTTTCGACGCGCACGTTAGCTCCTTCCCGCCAGGGCTGAAGGCGATGACGGCTTCCAAAAGGTAGAATCACCCGGCTGCCTTAAAGTTAGCGGCGCGGTCAATTAAGAGGTTGCTCCTTTAATGTGACGGCGTGGAGGCGATTGTAGAAAGCCTCAACTTATGCACATCCGGCATAGGAGGCGTCGGCTTCGGCCGACTTCTCGACGATGCTATGCTTGCATCCGCGAAATGGTCCAATGCATTCGGAACGAACGGGTGAGCTTTGCCCTTCGATGGAACCAATTGGCTGGAGCGCCTGTTATGTATTCAGTTGGACCGGTAGCCTTCGCCCCCCGTTGGACTGCTGGTCCCGGGTATCTTGTAAGCGCGTAATGCCTCGGACAGGGCGCTACCTGTTCGGGGCTTTTTATAAACCCGGTATGGAGGGACACATGAACACCACGACACTTTTGATCATCATCGTTGTGCTGCTGCTGCTCGGGGGCGGCTGGTACGGCCGAGGGCGCTGGTACTAGTCAAACCTTTAGAAGTTTTGGCTCGGAGATGCGGGAGCCCCCAATACCCAGATATCGACACCGGCAAGGAGTAATCAAATGGGCTATTTCTCGGGGGTGATAACTGGAGTGCTCCTTGTGGTCCTAGTTGCGTTCATTGCCGACTCGCTCGCGAGGCCCGAGGATCCCAAAATAGTGAACTGGGACCTGGCCGGCGAAAAAGTCAGTAAATCCTTCGATGTCATTCGCGAGGAACTGCACAAGCTAACAGGCTGAATTAGCATCCTTCTGCAGATTTCCACGACTGGAGAGCGCCCAAGTGACCGAAAGCCAGATCGCTCCCGAGGGGAGAAGCGACGAAGAGCTCAAGAGCACTCTCCACAGGGTAAGCTCGGCGAACGGGAAAGGCGTTCCTACAGGAAATTTGGCGCGCGCAGGAGGAGGCAAGAGCGGGCGGCCGAAAGTCCCGGGCCCCTTCTCACCAAGTCTTCTTCTTTATTTGCAATGATGGCGCGTCCGGCCTAGGAGGCGGCCAGCCATGCCTGCCAATCGGTCAACCTATCGAGGTTATTGCATCAACGTCTTCGGCAAGGGTCAGACGTGGCGATTTAGCGCGAGCCCAATTACTCCTGACCTACCCATCCTCAAGCACAACGCCTTCGCGTCGGATGCTGAGAGCGAAGGGTTAGCGCTGGCAGATGCCAAGCTGCGGATAGATGGGCTGCTTCTGCCCTAACCGAACACGCTAGCTTGCCATGCGAAGGCCATGAACAGCGTTAACTGTCATTTTCGTTCTGTTCGACCACTCGTTGCGTCACCAACTTGAGCAATCCCCTCTCGTTGACCGAAGTCACCGCCATAGCTTAATTCGGTTTCAGTTTAATTAGCGGCAGATGGGGAAGCAGCCGTGGCGGATCGCAAGCCTTTGGCCAGTGTTGCTCTTCACGGGCATACGTTGGCGGAAGCCATCGTTGATACGGTGCGCGAGCCGCTTCTTGTGCTCGACGACGGTTTGCGCGTCATCGCGGCGAGCCGCTCCTTTTATCGGACGTTCGGCGTGGAGCCTCAGAACACGCAAGGTCGAAAGCTCTACGAGCTGGGCGATGGTCAGTGGAACATTCCTACCCTGCGAACCGTCCTCGAAGACGTGATCCCAAAACAGCGCACGGTTGAGGCGTATGAAGTGGAGCACGAATTCCCGACGATCGGCCGGCGTGTGATGCTGCTCAACGCGCGACAAGTGTTCGACGAAGACGGCTCGGCCGCCGCGCTCCTGCTGGCGATAGAAGACGTAACCCAGCGTCGCGATGCCGAGCGGGAAAAAGACGAGCTGCTCCGACAGAAAGAAGTTCTGCTGCAAGAGATGCAGCATCGAATTGCCAACAGTCTTCAGATCATCGCCAGCATTCTTCTGCTCAAAGCGCGCACCGTGCAGTCAGAAGAGATCCGGCTGCACCTGCAGGACGCCCACCAGCGCGTCATGTCGGTGGCAACGGTGCAACAGCAGCTGCAGGCCTCGGGGTTGAACGAAAGCATCGAGATCGGCCCCTATCTCTCCAAGCTCTGCGACAGCCTGGCGAAGTCGATGATCGGCGATCGGCGGCCGCTCTCGGTCAGAGTGCAAGCCACGCGCGGCGCGGCAACATCGAGCGAAGCCGTGAGCCTAGGGTTGATTGTGACGGAACTCGTGATCAATGCGTTTAAGCACGCGTTCCCGAGCGGCGAGACCGGCGAAATCCTGGTCAGCTACGACGCTTCTGGCTCTGGCTGGAGCCTATCGGTAGCGGACAACGGCACTGGCCCGCGAGAAATTAATGCAGAAAGGCACACCGGTCTCGGCACTAGCATCGTTGAGGCGCTGGCCCGTCAACTCGATGCCATAGTGCAGAAATCCGGTGGGCCCCGAGGGACCACCGTCGCAATTGTTGCCGGCGGGGCAGCGGAAGACGCCGGGTGACGTACAGGTTGTAACTTCGTTCGCCGACTGAAAGACGATTGATCGCTTTAGCGAGACGGCTTCTGCCAATAGCTAGTCCGAATGCAAAACCAACGCCGAGTCCTATACCCATGGCGGCGGCGCATCGTGAAGATACTCAACCACAGGGCGCTGGAGCCGTTGCACGGCGCAATATCGTGCCGATCGTGCATGTTGCGACAGGAACACGATCCATACTTTAGCGTGGACGAAGCGGTCGAGCTCGCACTTCCCTAACGGCGCATATTTCCTTTGCCCGATCAGTCGGGGAACTTTGGGGTCGTGATTGAGTTGTTGCTGGGTGGGCTCGTCCACAGCGGACGACAGTACCGCACTTAAATTCTACCCCCGAAAATCGATGACGGAGATTGTCTCATGGATTGGAACCGCGTTGAAGGAAACTGGAAGCAGGTCACAGGCAAGGTCAAGGAGAAGTGGGGCAAGCTCACCGACGACGACCTCACGATGATCAATGGTCGCCGCGATCAGCTCGAAGGCAAGATCCAAGAGCGCTACGGCTTAGCCAAGGATCAGGTTAAGAAGGACGTTGACGACTGGTATGGCAAGCAAACCTGGTAGTGCCACGCCTTGACGTCGGGGGGCAGGCAGGCCCGTTCGGTGGGCCGCGCTTCCCACTGGCCTGATGGAGGCTGACGCTCCAGGCCAATAATCCGAGTATCTATATGAAATCTAGTCCGTCGAACTGGCCCCACAACAGGCTCTTACTCGCGCTGGCACCCACCGCGCTCAAGCGGGTGATGCCGGACCTTGAAGAGATACCCTGCCAACGCGACCAGATCCTAATGGACGCTGATAACTCGCTCGACGATGTATTCTTCCCAAATAGCGGTGTCGTCTCGGTGGTGGCGGTTTATGCGGACGGCAGCGTCATTGAGATGGCAACAATCGGAAGGGAGGGCTGCACGGGGTTCCAAGCCATCTTCGGCGCTAAGATTTCCTCGGTTCGACTACTCGTCCAAATCCCGGGAAGCGCAGCAAAGATGTCGCGGGCGGCTTTCACACGGGCGATGGGGTCGATGCCGTCCTTCCGAAATCTCATGTATGCTTATGTCCAGGCCTTTCTCGAACAGGTCCTTGTCTCAGTAGCGTGTAACGGTGCGCACAGCCTTAAGCAGCGGCTAGCACGTTGGTTGCTCATGATGCGTGACCGCAGCGATGATGACACGCTGCGGATTAGTCAGAACCTGCTCGCCGAAATGCTGGGCGTGCAGAGGCCTACTGTCACGAATGCTGTGCGAGCGTTGGCTGATGCCGGTTTGGTTGCACCTGGCCGAGGGCAAGTTACGATTCTCTGATCGGCAGGGCCTCATGGGGGCATCTTGCGAATGTTATCAATTGGTCCGGACGCGCATCGCCTTTCACCTTCCCAAAACATACCTCTAAGAATCGCTCCGTTTCGGTAATGTATATTACCGACAATACGCCTGGCCTAGGTTAGCCTTCGGATCACCGGCTCGCGTCAACAGGGCGCTGGTGGCTAAGATTTATTAAATCTCGGCCCTGCCCAAAATACAAATCGGATGCAGAAAGGAACGTTCCGGCGTGGAGGATCATAGTCCTTTGGCCATTGTCGCGCACGGGCATAGCTTGGCGGAGGCCATCGTCGATACTTTGCGCGAGCCCCTGGTGGTGCTCGACCGGGAGCTGCGTGTCATTGCGGCGAGCCGCTCCTTCTACCGGACCTTCGCCGTGGAGCCGCGGAATACCCAAGGCCGGATGATCTACGAACTGGGCGATGGGCAATGGAACATTCCGGCTCTGCGGTTCTCGAAGACGTGATCCCCAAGCAGCGGACCGTCGAGGCTTATGAAGTTGAGCACGAATTCCCAACCATTGGCCGACGCGTGATGCTGCTCAATGCGCGACAAGTGTTGGACGAAGACGGTTCGGCCGCCGCGCCGTTGCTGGCGATAGAAGACGTAACCCAGCGCCGCGATGCCGACCGTGAAAAAGACGAGCTGCTCCGCCAGAAGGAAGTTCTGCTGCAGGAGATGCAGCATCGCGTTGCCAACAGTCTTCAGATCATCGCCAGCATTCTTCTGCTCAAGGCGCGTACGGTGCAATCCGAGGAGATCTGCTCTGCACCTGCAGGACGCCCACCAGCGCGTCATGTCGGTGGCGACGGTGCAACAGCAGCTACGGGCGTCGGGATTGAACGAAAGCATCGAGATCGGGCCCTACCTATCCAAACTGTGCGACAGCCTCGCAAAGTCGATGATCGGTGATCGGCGGCCGCTCTCCGTCAGAGTGAAGGCCACGAGTGGCACGGCAACATCCAGCGAGGCGGTAAGCTTTGGGTTGATCGTGACGGAACTCGTGATCAACGCGCTGAAGCATGCGTTCCCGAGCGGCGAGACCGGTGAAATCCTGGTCAGCTACGACACTTCTGGCTCTGGCTGGAGGCTATCGGTATCGGACAATGGCAGGGGGCCCGGACTTGCTAGTGCAGATAGGCACACCGGACTCGGCACTAGCATTGTTGAGGCGCTGGCGCGTCAACTTGATGCCATGGTGCAGAAATCCGGTGGCCCGCGGGGGACCACCGTCTCAATTGTTGCGACCACCGTCACCTGATGGGCTGGAACGTCCGACGACCTTTTCAGCTCGTTTTCTAAGGTCAGACGCGGCCGCCTCCGTTTGCGCTAATGACCGGCGCTGCCGCACTAGCCGTCACATTGGTCGAAAGTTCGCCCGCAACGAAAGCGCGAGCGTGCGATGAGATGGAACCAATGGTTGAGTCTCCGGTTATGCATTTAGTGAGAACCGGTAGCCCCCTTTGAACTGCCGGTCCCAGGTATCCTGTAAAAGCGCAAAACCTCGAACAGGGCGCTACCCGTTCGGGGCTTTTCATATAGCCATTGGAGAAGAAAGCATAGATACCACGACACTTCTGATCATCATCATTGTGATTCTTTTACTGGGCGGCGGCTGGTATGGCCGAGGACGTTGGTACTAGTAGAAATTTGATTCACGGAGCGCGCCTGTGTCTGCGAGCCAAACACCGCCCAATCGCAGGAGCGACGACCAGCTGAGAAGCGGCATCCGGGAGGGCAACCTCGGCGATCGGAGGAAGGCGTTCCTCCAGGAGATTTTGCGCCGGCGGGAAAAAGCCAAAGCGGCCGGGCGGCCTCGCATCTATTTTTGGCTGGCCGCCGCTTTCGGGGTGGTTAGCCTCGGCATTGCTGCGTTGACGCGCCGCTCCGGTTAGATCGGATAGCGGAACCTTCTACTTGAGAGTTGGGTTGGCGGTACGTCGTGATCCATGAAGGTCCGCAGAGATCCCAGCGCGTCCGAGCCGTCTGGACAGCCCTTTGGCTAGAGGGAAGCTCGCCAGAGCTTGCCGCCGTAGCTCCTCACGGTCGGTCACGCCATCAGAGGCAAGAACTATGAGCCGCCGACTGAGCTCTTCTTGCAGCTCATAATCGCTCGCGAAGCGCGCAAGGAGGTCGCGCGTCTCGAGGACGCTCCAAGCACCGTCAAAAGCATGGTCGATTGCCGCGAGAGTTTTTGGATCACAATGACTGGAAATTGATCTGGAAGAGCCCATGGCCCCCTCACCTTTCATAGGCGGGAGCGCGACGAAACTCTGTCAGCCACCGGATGCCTAGGAACCTGCCTGGTGATGGAAATTCAACGCGGCACGCACTGACATGTTCCTTCGAGATTAGATCCGGGAATTTGTAATAGTCGGACGAGTTGGCTTTCCGGGCTTGGGCGCGGTGCGCTTCTGGCGGAGCAGCACTCCAGCTTCGTGCAGCCCAACGACACTTCGACCCCAATTTGGAGATATGCCGACCTTTCCAAGTTCGCCTGGATGTTGCAGCGACGGGCTCTTGCCGACCTGATCCCGTCCGTCAGACACTTCCTTGCAATTAGCGACGGCTCCACATCGATAGCTCGTGACGGGCTCGAATCGGCTTCTCGCCAAGCAGGCGGTGCGTCAGGCCAAATCGTTATCCGGTAGCTCCTTGTCGAGCGCTCTTGCCGGTGCTGCGCGATGGACGGGAGTAAGATCGCGGCGAATAGCCAGCGCCGGTCGCGCAGAAATCAAAGAGGCGCATCGACGCTCCCCGCTCAGCGCTTTTCGTTGTGGACTATCCGGCTCGACTGGCTCGAATCGTCGTGTCTGCGTCAAGGATGGCTAGTCCCAGCCCGTAAAGGGAACTATCTGCGCAGAGTGCGGTTCACCTTACTACGGGGCCAACCGCAAGGAGTAATAACAATGATGATGAAGGCAATTTTGCCGCGACCGTTCTATCGTTGAGCATGTCGACGGCTTGGGCTGCCCCGGTTTCGGAGCCAACTCAAGCAGCGTCCCCAAAGCTCGTTCAAGCTGACGAGCACAAGGATAAGGACGGGTCCGAGGGCAAGCAGTACCACTATGGCAATCGCGATTGGGGCCACCGCTATGATTCTCGGCCAGACAATTGGGAGACCCAAGGCTGTGTGGGTGCGGGCCCGGTCTGGTACTGCCCATAACGCCAAGACACATTTCAACTAGGGCGTCTGGCTTCGGCCAGCCCCCCTTTTTGTAGGCTATGCCGCACGCCGCAATCTACCCGCCCGCACCCGAACAGACGTGGTTTTGATCGGCCCGCAATCCACGCATCGATAGGTGTGGAGCTCGATTTCTGGATGCGCTGGATGCGGTTCAATCGCGGCGAGAGTGGTCTCCTTGCCGCAGATCGGACACGCGTTTTCGACGATGTTCTGGACCCACATGTGACCCATCCTTCGCCCACCATAGGCGATGGCCCTCCCCACCTGGGCTCCTCTCCAAACAAAGGCTAGGAATTGTACCCGGCGGCCTTGGAAAGGCGGCACGGTCAATTACAAGGCTGCTCCTTTAATGTGACCGTGTCGAGACGATTCGTCGGAGGCAACAACTTGTGCACATCGTCAGCGCGACCTCTCCTTCGTGAAGAAGCCCCGCACACGGGGGGGAGAGCGGGGCTTCTCAGGGTTCCTTCGAGGGGGAACCAGGTGACGGCGGGGAGCCGTCACGGCAGATCAACTCGCCAAAGGATCGGATGTTCCCGGCGTCGGCTTCGGTCGGGCGCTCAGATAGTCCCCATGAACGCAGGCAGCTCGGCGAACGGCATCGCCTAACCGTGAAGGCGGGTGTAGTCCCGCAAGGGGGACCTCGCCTCTAGAGACTTCGCCGGCATCGATAAGGGCGTCGATACAGTCATGTGGTAGCGCGCGTCCGTTGCGATTCATGCAGTCCCGCAAAGCGGTGCTCTCAAGTCCATATTCTCCGCAATATTTGTAATAGGCCGCCGCGCAAGTTTTCTTTTCATAGTCAGTAATTTTTCTTTGTTCGGCGTTGGATGTGGACGCGTACCCGCAAACAACAACCAGACCAGCCAGTAGTCCACACAGTGCAGCGTTTCTCATCTTTTCCCTCGTTTAGGCCCCACAGAGATTTTCGCTGTGGGGGCTTCGTTTCATTTCTCGTTTTTTGGGTTGGCTCGGGTTTGGCAGCTGGCACCACCTCACTTGGAAAGATCTGCTTCCGAAAGTTCAAACGTCCTGGCTTTAGGCTCGAACGTGCGCGACCAAGGAAACGATTAACACCACCAGGAAGATGAAGAAAATGATCTTCGCGAGACCAGCAAACGCTACCGCGACACCTCCGAAGCCGACTGCACCGGCTACGATGGCAATCAGAAGAAACACCAAAGCCCAATACAGCATTTCGAATATCCTTTTTTACTCACGGCTCACGCCGACGGTGCAACTGTAACGAGACGAGGCTCGGAGAAGTTCCGTACTGATAGCCCTTACCTGGCGTCGTGGGAGACTCGGGGTCCGGAGAGGCTTTAAGGGACCACTACAGAATCAGCCAGACGGGCCGTCCATGGTGGCGGAAAGCGTCGCTCGATCATTAGCTGACTGAGACTTTGGGGATGGGTGTGGCGTGTGGCGTAAAGACGTGCAAACTCGGTGGGAATATGTCGCCTGCTGCTGACGTCCGTGATGCAAACCCCCTCAAGTCCGATCCCCATCAATTCGACGGCAGTCTGAAGCGCTTCTGACTCCGGCAGCCTAGCTCGCGCCCTTCGACGGAGTCAGCGTGAGTTTGGCCGCTCAGAACGGTCCCTTTTGCATCAAGATAAACGAAGCCTTTGCCGCATCGTCGGCAACGCAAGGTAAGCTCTTTTGACTCGACGTGCGTGAGTCCGTATCGATGACGGCGCTTTTTCACGTTTTCGGGCATGCTGGCGTCAGCAACTCTAAGCAACACGCTTCGTTGCGCGAACGAGATTTAGCTAGCGTAAAATCACCGACAGATCCTTGCGGACGTCTTTCATCTCAGGGACCAAGGTCAAGGCCCTTGGTTTCATCAAGGCGGCCACAAGGCGCCTGGCGAATTGCGGAAGCAGATACTCATAGGGTCTCTGGATGGCAAAGTTCCAGCCTGTGAATACCCTTCTCGAAGGATGGCCTTGGTTCACGGGTTCGAGCCGATATGCGATTAGTGCCTATTCTGAATTCATGCCGCCACCGCGCCTGGGCCACAGACCAT
This sequence comes from uncultured Alphaproteobacteria bacterium, assembly GCA_963804705.1. GTDB lineage: Bacteria > Pseudomonadota > Alphaproteobacteria > Rhizobiales > Methyloligellaceae > Methyloceanibacter. The sequence goes on along the minus strand of CAWDRM010000015.1, from coordinate 36,494 downwards.
ATGGCAGCAAGGACGCGCTCTTATTCCAAGATGAAGACCCCTGGGGGTGGCACGTAACGGAATATGAGGAACGCCTTGAGCTCTATCCCGGTCTCGAGACGATAGCGCAGCTTCTGCTCGAAAAGATGATTGATCTCGCCAGTGGACGGCCAAGTCACGGTATTCCGGGAGTGGATCTCCAAACCAATCCATATTGGCCCAAGCTACTGGCAGATCACGTCGGGTGCTTTGATCATGAGCGTTTTGTCTTGGTGATTTCACTAGCTCTCGCCCGGACACAGGATGACAAAGGTCGTGTTCGTTGGACTCTGTTCGGCAGCAGCGAGCAAGGTCCGGAGCGAGCATTTTGGAAAAGTTTCTCCGCCGCTGCCGGAAGGGAATTGCCGGATGAGCGATTCCTGGACTTCCTAAGGGGATTGCTGAAGACCGCCTTTGATGTGCCGAACTATGGGCTTCAAGATGTTAAAGCCTTGGGGGTTCGGATCCTGCCGGCGCAGGATCGAGGGGGTGGACTCGCTCCCAGCCGCGGTGATGCCGCTCCTGCTGCGACCGGATGAACCCATCGAAAATATTAAGTTCCTTCTGACGTTTCGGCCCTTCGCCGCGCTGCCGTCAGCGATTCAAAGCGCCTACCTTGGCGGCAAGCTCCATTTGCTGCCTTTCCCCGGAAGCCTGATTTTCTGGGGAATGGAGCGCTACCAGAAACTACAACAGCAATTGCCATTTGCTGTCCAGATTCCGCTGCTGCATCTCTTTGAGCGTCACGAGGCCCCCCATGGGATCCGCGTGCCGCAATCAGGCTGGCTACATGAGGGCGACGCCCCTCGACCAGGTCCCGATCCAAATCATATCGTGTTGCGTCCACTCTTCAAAAGAACCCATCGCTGGACACGGGTCTTACGGCATGAAGACGAGCTGGCGGTGACCGCGCGCGAGGACGAGGTTGCGCGTGTCCTATTCAGCACCAAACCCCAAGATCTTGGTTTGTATGACAAACCGATGGCCCGGAACGCGCAACTTTGGTCAAAGGACTTCCAGTGTCTGCTCGATGGCCCCCGTGCGACCCCTGATGATTTGGCACGCGCAGCTGCGGCACTCAGAGCCGGCGGTCTCTTTGGCTACCGCTTCCAATATCCAGCCATGCGAGTGGGCCGATATGAAGTCTATTGGCAGCGACCGATGATCGCGTATCTCAACTCGAAGACGGGCAAGCCATCGCTTCTACCCAACGCGCCGCTCGGCTATCTGACTGCGTACGATGCCGAAAAGCCAAAACTGACTGAGGTGATTGAACTGTGGCCACGTCTGTTGCGCCGCCAGCAACATGTCGACGCCGTTGAGCTCTTCACGCAGCCGACAACGCGACCCCCGTACAGGGATCGCGTTAATGTTCATAAGCTCCTCGATAGCGCTTCGCTGCTTGGCACCGGATTGTATTACAGCTTTGCCCGTGCGCTCCTTAAGGTGGGAAAGCGTCAGACTCTCGACCAGTGGCTGGAGGCACTTACGGCGCGGGCGATAGCACGAGAGCGCGGGCGTCGGTTAGTAGCTCAGCTGCGTACCATCCTTCTTGATGGACCAACACCGTTGCCGCCCGCCATGACCTATCACCGCACCGCCCACCGCTCTTTTGAAGTGAGCTATTGGAGAACGATAGCGTCGCTCGCGGCGGGCGGCTATCTAACCAAGAACACAGCAGACTGCGTGCTCGACGAGGTCACGCAGTCGGATCTCGTCCGCCATCGCCGTGATCTGAACCGGCTAGGTCTCCATCTCCTCCGCTACTATCGAAAGTTGATCAAGACAACACAGCTAAAGGAGGCTGTTGTGGGAGATTTGCCATTCCGGTGGCAGACCAACTTCAGTTATTCCTGGATGGGCGGCTGGCTTCACAACCACACCGGTAAGACCGCCGAGCGAGACCTTATCGTCGTCATTCCCGGCCGCGACCGCAGCCAGGCGGTGATCATGGCTGATCATTATGATACCGCATACATGGAGGATCGCTATAAGGCTGATCGCGGCGGCGATGGCGCGCGGCTCGCGGCTCCTGGCGCCGACGACAATCACTCTGCAACGGCAACATTAATGCTCAGCGCGCCAATTTTTCTGGAGCTGAGCCGTAATGGCCAGCTCGCTTGCGACATATGGCTGGTTCATCTCACGGGCGAGGAGTTTCCGGCTGACAGCCTCGGCGCGCGACATCTCTGTCAAGCTCTGGTCGAAGGGAATTTGCAAATGCGTTTGATGGACGGTGCTTGGCACGACCTTTCGAGTACTCGTGTCCGCGGGGTATATGTCATGGATATGATCGCGCACAATAATGATGACGACCGCGATATTTTCCAAATCTCGCCAGGGACAGGAGCCCAATCGATGTGGCTTGCCTATCAGGCGCATCTAGCGAACGAAATTTGGAATGCCGGTACGGTGCAATGGAACCGTTACAAATCGAGACGCAGTCTGGATCGAGGCGCCCGCAGCGCGGATGGTCAAAGTGTGCCCGAAACCGCACGTCATCTCGCACTTAATGGCGAAGTGCGACCGTACTACGACCCCCGCAGCACCCTGTACAACTCCGACGGACAGATTTTTTCGGATACCGGCGTGCCGGTTGTGCTGTTGATGGAGAACTACAACATCAATCGAACAGGCTACCATGACAGCGAGGATACTATGGCCAATATCGATCTTGATTATGGGGCGGCTCTGTCGGCAATCGCGATAGAGTCTGTAGCCCAAGCCGCGGCCCAGGGCTAACGTCCGCTTTGCAACACATAAGCGGCTCCCATAACTGTTTGACGAGCTCAGAAGGTAGCCACTTCCCGTGCCGCAAACGTCTAATGGGCAGCCTACGGCGCAGAAGAGATGATGTAAGGAGAGGGAGAGACTAGCTGCATTCCCAGTCAAGAGTGGGTGAGAATGGGGGACTTAATAACGCGGATTGGTGGTAGGGGATAGTCGGGCGATTGACACCAAAGGTCGTTTAATGCCACCTCGCTTTTCGATTTTTACTTCAGGAAGTTCCGAAGCACGCACGGCGGCGCTGCAAAGCCTTTTGATAGGTGCGATTCTCATTGCCGGGCTCTACGTGGGGCGCGATGTGCTCCTTCCACTCGCGTTAGCTATCTTGTTGAGCTTTGTCCTGACGCCGATCCTCATCTTACTTCGACACCTGAAAATTCCTCGGTTCATTGCCGTCACGATCGTAGTCGGTAGCGCCTTCGCGCTGATCTTTTCCCTTGGCTGGCTCCTGACGCAAGAGGCGGCACAGCTCGCCCATGATCTTCCCCGCTATCAGCAAGTGCTCAACGACAAAATCGGTGCGCTTCGGCACTCGGCGACGAGCTCGCCTGTTCTGTAGAAAGCCACCAACGCACTGAACGGTCTCGAGCGCCAACTCACAAATTCCCGGGCCCCGCCTACCGCTGGCACTGCCATCTCCCCTACTGTTCAAGGCAATTCGGACAAACCGATCCCAGTTGAGGTCCAAGAGCCGGAGCCCCAACCTCTTGCGATTTTTCAAAGAATTGCGGGGACCGTACTGCCACCACTGGCTACCGCCGGTATCGTCATTCTCTTCGTAATCTTCATCCTATTGCAGCGGGAGGACTTACGCGACAGGGCGATCCGCTTGCTTGGCGCCTCAGACATGCAGCGCACCACCGCCGCTATGAACGACGCCGCCGAACGCCTAAGCAAGTATTTTCTGAGGCAGGTACTGATTAATTCCGCATACGGAGTCTTTATTGCGATCGGGCTTTGGTTGATCGGCGTACCAAGCCCCATCGTGTGGGGAATCCTCGCCATGCTGATGCGTTTCGTGCCTTACGTCGGCCCATTCATCGCCGCTGCCTTCCCGTTGATTCTTGCCGCCGCGGTGGCCCAGGGCTGGACGGCCGTTTTGCTCACCGCCGGGCTTTATCTCATCTCGGAACTAACGATGGGCCAAGTGGTCGAGCCCTTAGTATACGGGCACGGCACGGGCGTCTCGCCGATCGCGGTTGTCGGTTCCACCGTGTTTTGGGCGTGGCTGTGGGGGCCGCTCGGTCTGTTGCTTGCGATGCCCCTCACGGTCTGTCTCGTAGTTCTCGGCCGCCACGTCGAGGGTTTGAATTTCTTCGAGGTCCTTCTGGGTGACGAGCCAGCGCTCACCCCACAACAGAGCTTCTATCAGCGCGCACTCTCGGGCGATTCTGCGGAAGCCACCTATCAGGCCGAGCTTGCCCTTAAGGATGAACCGCTAGCCTCTTATCTCGATGACGTCGCGCTAAAAGGTTTACAGTTCGCCGAGCGCGATTTTGAACGCGGCGCACTCGATGAGGCGAATCTCGCGCGCATAAGCACTACTGTCGAAGAGATCATGGACGATTTAAGCGATTTCGAACCACGGCGTTGGTTCAGGAAGGTTAAGCCTGGCGACAAGAAAGTTGACGCAGAAGAAGAGCAAACGGGATTGGCTTCGCTCAGCGCGATGGATGAGGTGGATGACGAGCCACTTCCGATTCTCGAACCTGGTGCTCTCGCGGCTGGGTGGCAGGAAGATAATTCAGTTCTCTGTATTGGCGGCCGCACGCCCCTCGATGAGGCAGCCGCCACCATGCTTGCAGGGCTATTGAAGAAGCATGGTCTGAACGCGCTTGCTCTCAAAAATGAAGCGATTTCACCCGGCCACATAGTTTCCCTCGATGCCACCAATGCGAGGCTCGTCTGCCTATCTTTTCTGGGTATCGGCAATACTCCGGCTCAGGTTCGTTATCTCGTACGCCGGCTTCGGCGGATCGTCCCCGCGGGATGCAAAATCCTAGTTGGCTACTGGGTGGGTGATGAGGGCCAGGCAAGGATCAAATCCTTAGAAGAAACTGCCGAAGCCGATGCATTCGCCACCTCGTTCCACGAGGCCGGGGAATTTGCAGTCAACGCGGCGCGTCGTTCAGAGCCTGAATTGGTGGTGCAAGAGACTACTAAGGTCCCATCCCGGACAGAACTTAAGATCGTACCGCGGTCTGATGAGCCCCATGCCGGTTGAACATGGGCAAAGGGCACTCGCAGATTACTGCTCGGCAATCCACCTCATCGATGACTGCGATAAGACTTTCAGATCCCTTGAAGAACGCACCCTCTACAAAAGTGCGCTCGCTAATTGAGGCCGTTACTCCTTTCGCGAACCTGTGCTCAATCGTCGGGGATCGTAGGACACCACAATTCTGCGGTTAGCATCCCTCCTGGTTCGGCGGCAGCTGCTCCACGAGCGCCCAAAAGGAGGGCGTTTTCGTTGCGAGGGACGCCACATCGCGCGCCATTGCTCAGGGCGCGGGCCGTGATTAGAACGGGCGGTCTATTCCTGAATGCCGATTATGCGAATTGGGGCAGTCGGGCCGGTAGGGTCAGAGTGAAAACCCTGACATGAAGTCTTGCATAATCGCCAAATGTCGAGTTAGGCGGATCCCGCAACAAAAGAAACGCGCATATTCCGATGCCGAGAAAAGTGCAACCGCGATGGGGCGATATCGGCGTCGCTAGAGTTCCAAAATTCAAATTAAGTCGGAATCAGATCGTCGCGCTTGCTGGGATCCTGGTATCGTCCCTTCCTACGCCACACGCCTCTTCCGCCTCACCTTCCTTGCGCCGGACATTATCGGTGGCTCGTGGCACACGTGGGGGGTCTTGCTGTGGACCCGCCGTGTGCACAGCTTGACCCGCATGATTTCATCGTTCCACGCCCACCCCTCACCGAGCAGCGCCGCATCTTCGCCAGGGTCAAGGCTCAAAGAGCTCGGGGACCAGTCGGGAGATGTGAAGCCGTTTATCTCCGAAGTCTTGCATGGTGCGCGATCCGCATGCTCCGACCTTGTGGAGAGGAGATATTAACGAGCAAGCGAAAGGGCGTAGTTGAAACCACGATGTCATCCTTCCCGAAATGGCGATGACACTTGCAGCCTCAGTCCGTCGCATAACTTGGCAATCGAAGGTTCCTGCGACCCATGTTGTGCCTATCCTGGGGCCAGCGTGAGCGGGCATATCTCTGCTTTTGTGTACGCCTTTTCTTCGCACCACGTTTCGTGCACTCATCAAGCCATGGATACCGTGCCGGACGCTAAATCGCCGCCGGGCAGCACGATGACCAGCATGCTTGCCCACCTGAAGCAGGACCGCCGATACGCGGCAATGCTGGGGCTCGGCTTCTCGATGGGCGTTCCGTATCCGCTGGTCTACGCGACCCAGTCGGCGTGGTTATCAGAAGCTAAGGTGCCGATCGAGACCATCGGACTCCTGAGCGAACTCACCATCGCCTACAAGTTGAAGTGGGTGTGGTCGCCATTTCTTGATCGATACGATCCACCCTTCTTCGCGGCGACGCTAGGGCGACGACGCGCCTGGATTGTCGTTTCTCAGCTCTGCGTCATGATCACGCTTGGAGGTGTCGCCTTCGGCGATCCTGCGGATTGGCTGATTTGGACCATTGCCTTTTCGCTGGCGCTTGGCATCGCCGGCGCGACCCAGGACATTTGCGTTGACGGCTGGCGCATCACGGCAGCGCCACCCGGCAAGCAGTCTATGATGACGGCGTTCTCCGAAACCGGTTTTCGATTCCCTTGGCCGCTGGCGCCGGCGCGCTCTTGCTTGCCGATAGGATCGGTTGGCGCTTCGCTTACCTTGCCATGGCTGGCTTGATTGCTATCGGCGCGCTATCGGCATTCCTGGCTCCGGAACCGGAGAGTGACAAGCACTTATCCAACGATCATCCGAGCTTCGTTGAGACCATCGTCGGTCCGATCCGCGACCTATATCAACGTCTGGGCTCGCTGGCTCTACCGGTCCTTGTGCTTGTCGCCGGCTTTCGCATGCCAGGCTACGTTTCCGACGCCATGTCGATACCGCTCTTCAAGAGTCTGCATTACTCCGATGCAGATATCGCATGGGTGACGAAAGTGTTTGGCTTTGGCCTGGCTCTGGTGGCGACCTTCTTCTCAGCAGTGCTCGTACGCAAGCTCGGCATCATGCGCAGCCTCTTGGTCGGGACCATAGCGGGCTCCGCATCGCATCTGAGCCTCGCATGGCTCGCCGCGCACGGAAACAGCTTCTGGGATTTTTCACTCGCTGTCGGCATAGACGGTTTCGCATATGCATTCACGCAGATGGTGCTCATCACGTTTATGTCGATCATCGTGTCGAAGGACATGGCAGCGAGCCAGTTCGCGCTACTCACCTCGCTATGCGCGCTGCCTGGCAGTTTGCTTGCGGGAACTTCGGGTTTCGTTATCGAGCGCGTCGGCTTTGTGGACTTTTTCATCGGCACATCACTGCTTGGCATTCCTGTCGCGCTCTTGGCCTGGTACGTATTGCGCAAGCACGGCCTACCGACCTGGACGGCGCAAGCCGATGACGCTGAATCCACTGTCGCCCTCTAAGCTGAAAAGCTCGGCTACGCTCGGCGGCGAGCTAAAAGCGTGAGCCACGGATCAACTCGGGGTCGAAAAATTGTCCTAAAGTCTTTGAAACTCTGTTTTATGTGGACCAGGTGCATGCGTAAATCCGACAAATACGCCAAACGCGGACATCGAGCATGTCTTCCTGGCCGGCTGAAGATGCGCGGGGCCGTCCTCTGCCGCCCGGGGTTGGGCGCTTCCGTTACGTCCTATCGGGAGAATAGTCGGATCAAGCTGCGAGACGCCGCATCACGTTCCGCACCGTCACGGGGGGTCATCCTCTGTACCAGCACTGAAGACCGCTTCAAGCGGACGGGCATCGGCAAGCTGAACTGTGTAATGGGCGTGTGGATTGCTTGGGTGCGAATTTAATCGATCGCATTCAGCGCGGGCGCAATCTTCCTCGTCAAAAAATAGCAGCGCGCCGTTGCGTATCACTGGATTTGAGGCGGCACCGAATAGGCTATCCGGTCTGCGGTGAACCCAAATTACGAAGCATGGGGTGTCGGACATTTTCTGCCGCTCCAACGAAGCGGCCCGGCTCGCTCAAACGGGGCCGGATTCAATACGCAGCACAGAAGTATCGAATCTCGGTGTGATTGTTTCGGAGCCTGCACCTCTATTGTTAAGGAGACGTTACACTCGCAGAGGCGTACCTGTAAGTGATCCTGCTTAGTCCGCTCTTGGCGCTAACCAGACATACTGAATGCGCCCACGAACGTCCGCGTTGGGGGCAAAGCGGACGTCCACCAACCGTCGCTTACCGATCTCGATTGATGAGTACACGGCCTAATCAAAAAGCAGAAGCCCCGCACGGGGGCCACGGGGCTTCTCGGGTTCCCTGGGGAACCGGCGACGGCGAGGGGAGGCCGTCACCATGAGTTAGTAGAACAAACCGGGAACATGGTCAAGTCGGCTTTTGTCCCGAGTTCCGGCGCTTTGACACCGCTTCCGTCTCGATCCGAGTACACGACGCTTATACGACCTCTCAACTGGCGGGTGCGAGCCGAGGCACATCAAGTATTTGATATAACTCTGTAATTTTGTGCCGGCAGGATTCGAACCCCCGACCTACTGGTTACAAATCAGCGGCGGTCCATATGAGGTCTGCTGAATGTGGGCTGAGATGCAATGGTACGGTTTGGAAGGTTCAAAGCAGACCTACCCCGAACTCCAGTGGAATCGGCCTAAAGAGCCGCATAGTCAAGGTGCAAACAACGCTGGTTGCGGGTCCCCGCAACCATCTTGATTTGCAGCGCCTTCTCCTTCGGGGAGAAGGCTCCTGCCTTACCGGCTTCGGACATCGCCAGGATCCCTGCGAGATCCCCGCGGAGCTCGATGTTAAGCTTCCCGTCCACCGGCGTGAGGGTGATGGCGTCAATTAAGCCACGAATCAGCTCGAAGGCCTCACGGCCGGTATCGGGTTGGCGAAGAGAAGCCTCCAACCTTTCGACCTTGTCTCGGTAAATTGTCGCCAGCGCTGGATGGAGCAGCGGCTCCGCGTCCGGTGTTGCTGCAAGCTTATCCTCAAGCCCGGCCTTTTGCCCCTCAAGCGCCTTGAGCTTGGTGTTCACGGCGAGCGCGTCCGCACCCTCAATGATGGCTTCCACCAACTTGTCGATCTGCTTGGTCACTCGCACGAGTTCTCCCTGAAGCGTCTCCTTTTCCCGAGCGAGTGTTGAACGCTGTCGATTGACCTCGGCAGTGAACTCGCGGGCGAACTCCTCGAATAGCGCGGGTTCCATGAGCCGTTCCTTAAGCCCGGCCAAGATCGCCGCCTCGATTTCCTCGATGTGGATCGTGAGGTGATTGGTGCAGGTCGCCCGATCCCGCGCGGCCGCGCAACCAAACCGATGCAGACCGCACTTTGTGTAGCTGGCGCCGCAGCAGCCGCATTTCATGAGGCCAGATAGCAGATAGCGAGGCCGTTGAAGCTCCCAAAAGTCCCTCCGTTTAACGTCCGGCCGAGTGGCGCGGGCCATTTCACTTTGACGGGCCTTGACTGCCTCCCAAAGCTCCTGCGGTATGATGCGGAGCTCTGGCACCTCCCTAATAATCCAGTCCTTCTCCGGATTGAGACGCGACCGCCGCTTTCCGGTGTTCGGATCCTTCATGTAGCGCAGCCGGTTCCAAACGAGCTTGCCGATATAGAGTTCGTTATTGAGGATTCCCGTGCCACGCTCGCGGTTGCCATTGATGGTGGTTGGACTCCAGCTATCGCCCGAGGGCCCAACGACTCCCTGTCGGTTCAAACTCTTGGCGATCTCCCTCGGTGACATCGCCATGGCTGTACTCGCGGAAAATGCGGCGCACGATGTTTGCCTCGCAAAGGTTGATGCGCCGCTGACCGGTTTCGATCGCTCCATCTGCGCCGATTGAGCGCACGACGTCGTAACCGTAAGAGTTGCCGCCGCCTGATCGCCCGGCCTCGACACGGCCGCGTAAGCCACGGCGGGTCTTGTCAGCCAGATCCTTCAGGAACAGGGCATTCATGGTGCCCTTCAGGCCCACATGAAGCTCGCTGATCTCTCCTTCGGCCAATGTCACAATCGTCACATCGGCGAAACGCATGCGCTTGAAGAAACCGGCCGCGTCTTCCTGGTCGCGGCTGATCCGATCAAGCGCCTCCGCATACACCAGATCAAAGCCGCGCGCGGCCCGCATCTTGTATGAGAAGCTGGATTCCTGATCGTATAAGTGTCGCGCCTGAGACGGCGCGGTCGCTGTAGATCTCCACCAGCTCGTGTCCGTCTCGCTCAAGCCGCTCGCGGCAAAGCCGAACCTGATCATCGATGCTGGCGGCGCTTTGCAGGTCGGTGCTGTATCGGGCATAGATCACAGCGCGCATTGATTAGCCCTCACTCCTTGTTGAGAATCGGCCGAAGCCTGGCTCGCATCTTCGATAGGTGTGCCGCAAAGCGTCGGCTCGCCTCATGACCGGTCGAGACAGATTGTAATACCGTTCGCCAGCGTCATCCGAGAGCGTGCTGCAGCATTCCTGGAATCAGACCAACCTTATCCGGGCGCATCCATGGCCAAAAAGGTCGGCCCGGCACGACGGAAGTCGTGAAGCCCCATCGCCTTCCCAAATTTCGCGAACGTGCGCGCACGCACAATGTCGTAAATGCGGCAGCCACTCAGGGGACATCCCTTATATGATGCCCAAAGTCCGTCATGCTCGCTGCGGCCGAGCAGGCGAGGGCGGATCTCCTTCAAATAGTGCAGGAGATAGGGAAGGAGTTGCTCGGGAACCCGGAAGCTCTCGGCACGCTTTGCCTTGGTGTCCTCCGGATAGAGGAGAATATTCACCCCGGCAGCATCGAACTCAAGGTGACGGCGCACGGTGAGGGCCGCGAGGCTGCGCCGGCGTATGAGCCAAAGGCTGAGCAGGGCTAGGATAAGGCCATCTCGATATTGCAGCTCACGCTCCTTGCGCGCAAAAGGCAAAGTGAGCGATTCGTCCATCAGCTCGATGCCGAAGTCGAGGATCTGCCAAGGCGGCACCAGCCGGTCGAATCGATCCTCGGGTCGTGCGAGCGCGGCAAGCGGGCCTTGATCGAGGCTAGCCACCGCCAATCGTTTTTGGGGGCAAGCAGGCGCGCGGCGTAGCAGAGATTGTCGATGACATGGGCAATTGTGGTCGGCCGTACCTCACGGCTAAGATGGTCGATGAAGGTCGCGCACGCGCTCCGGCGTGATGCGGTCCGCTGGCGGGTTGAGCAGATCATCAGGATAGTACTCTTTCAGAAAGCCGAGCCAGCGCCGCCAGGCGGTCCGGATCATCTTGCGGGTGCCCTCCGCAGAGATGAGCCCCGGGCCCAGCGGTCTCCTCAAAAATGTCACCGGGTTTATAAGCCTTTGCGAACGCCTCGATGTCGGCCTGTGGCCACTGATCAAGCGGCAGATGCTTCAGTGTGCGCATCACGCCGATCCCTTACTTCGCTTTTGCGGTTGCGTTGTCGCTTGCGCTTGAGCTTCAGCGCGTCTCGCTTCTCGAAGACAAAGCGGTTGTAGGCCCGACTGGCACGCCGGCTCGAGGAGCCCACATATACAAGCGTGGTCTTGCTCCAGGCATGTCCGAGCATAGCCGGGCGGTCTCGATGTCTTCGGGATTCTCCTCCAGATAGGAGGCACCACTGAAGTGCCGGAACTGGTGCGGTCGTCATGTGGATGCCGAGACAGCGCTCAATAGTCTTGATGATCTGAATCGTGAGGGTTTTCTGATCCTTTCGGCAACCCGCCTTGGTGACGAACAGGTCTCCATTCAGGTCGGCATTGAGACGCGGCAGGACGTGGCGTCGGTACCAACGCAACCGTTTGGCCACATGCTCTGGGACTTCGGCGATAAAGTCTTCGCGGCGCGACTTGGTTTCCAATGCCGGGATGTGGAGCAAAAGGCGTCCGTTCGGCCCATCGGGCTCGCTAGAAATGTCGCTGCCAGTTGAGACGGCTGAGATTTTGCGGCCTGAGCGGGATAGCGAGTTGGAAGTCGATGGAGATCGCCACCTGGACCTTGACGAAGTCGACCCGGCCCGTCTTGCCAGAGTCTTGGTAAACTCTTCGACGAGCTTATCCTCGGGAGAAACAGAAGACTTGCGCGCAGACGGTCGGAATTCGAATTGCCGGAGAAGAGTGTTGTTCTTCGGCTGTGAGCCCGCCAGGGAGGGGTGGAAGCTTGGAGGCGATCCGCTTGAGTCTGCGAGCACATCCGGCGTGGCGCCGACGTGAAATTGGCTGACCTGAATCAAGGTCGTAGCGAGGCAGATGGTGAACGCATTCGGCTGACCGTTCGCCTGGCGGATATAGTAGCGGAGAATGGTCTTGAACCGTTCAGGCTGAACTAGATCAGTAAGTGATTGGATCTCATCGATCGAGACCCCGCTCTCAACGAGAACAGATGCCGCTAGACGAAGATGCTCCATCTGCTGATGGAGGGTGCTTGCGGCCAGGGGACCAGTCGGGCACATTGGGCCGCTCGTCAAACAAATCAGGTTCAGCGCGCATCGTGCGATAGGCGTCCATGTCGCGTAGAAAGCCTTCCGCAAAAGCTTCCAAGGGAAGTTGTTTGCGAGGACACTTGAAGGAGAGAGTGGCCAGCTCGAGCGGCGGCCAACCCGAGATCTTTCTCCTTGCATCGTTCCACACATGCGGAATGCGGCGCACAACGTCGCGCGGCTTTGGACACAGGGTCCTCGTCTCCAACCAGGCTTGGAATTCCTGAAGGACTGCTTCGCTGATCTCATGAGGTGAGATGTCTCTAGCGGCGCACCAGTTGGCGATGGCGGCGTGGCCTCCGGCGAGACGCTTGTCGTGCGCGATCGACCGCATTAGCGGCCCCCACATTGGGTCTCGCAATGCGACGCCTCTGTCCATCCTATCGATGACGCCGGGGAGCTCGAGCGCGCGGCGGAACAGGCTGCGGATGTTTGCCCAGGTCTTCCAACTCACGCCGTGCGCGGCCGGACTGATCTTCCGCAAGATCTCTCTTAGAATGGGTACCTCTAGACGTAGGCCTCGAGGCGCACAGCTGGCCATCTCACAGATTCGACTCACGGCGGACTTCATGTCCCGGCGACGGGTGGCATTGAGGTTGGCTAGGTCAACTAATCCAAGCAAATCTTCAGCAGTTTCAAGGTTCTTGTTCTTATTCAGCATGGTACTATCCTTTATTGCTGGCTTCGTTTGAAGTGACAAAGGGCGTCAAATAGTGACATTCGGGAAGGCTATAATACAGTAAATGGAACATTTTCTCGCATTAAGCTTTCACGATAAGCTGATACAGTCTTGAATCTTAGTCATATTCTTCTGTGTCATCATCGGCTTCTTTGGCTGGGCCGGGAGATGAGCAAAGCCGGCGTTCAAGGTCCGCTCTTGCTACGAGCCTCGCGCCGCCGAGCTTGGTGGATGGAATGATCTCGTCAGCGATCCAGCGTCGAGCGGTTCGGATCGACACGCCTGTAAGCCGAGCGATGTCGGAGGCGCGCAGGTATTCGGTACCGCCCGTCATGACTGCCTCTCCGAACGGGAGGGAGGTGGCGCGAGGTGATCGACTTCCGGCGACCGCTCAGTCCATTCGCGCGCGGCTTGTCGCGCCAAGAGGCGCACGAGACCGGTCAGCGCGGCTAAGGCCGGGCTATCGGTTTTCCTGGTATTTGACCGAACAGGAGCCATCTCCTCCCAGAGATGGCGGTCCCGGCAATCGCACTCGATATGGCCAAATTGAATCTATTTTTGGCGGCGATCAGCGATCCTCTTGAGGGCGCGAATGCGGCTTCGCGAGGAGGCAGGTTTCAGTTTGATTTTTAGTGGCTCGGCCGAAGCTTCCAAGAAGCGAAGAAACGGACCGGCGGGTTGGCCCCGGCCGGATCCTGGACGGAGAATCGAGATGCAGGGCTCTCTGCCTGTGATTCTCTTATAGAGCGACATCATGGCTGCGATCCATTTAATCGCAGCAGTGTCGCCATGATGTCTCTCAGGAAGTAGTTTGGCAAAATAAATGGCTTCTTGCGCGGCCTTGTCAGCGCAAACTTCAAGAAACTTGGCGGCATCAATTCCCTCAAACAGCTCCGCTAGCCGTCCAGCTCGGGCTATGGCTCGCGTCACCTCCTCCTCTGCCCTACCACTGTAGGACGCCAGAAAGATCAGAAGGTCTCTGTCTCCAGGTCCGTCCAGTGCCTCGCGACAATGATAGACGCCGAGATGTCTGAGCAGCTTACGGGCGGCGGCTTCGACCCGTTTCGCTTTTCTGCGCAGCTCGGAAGGTGTTTTGAGCTTCGGGGAGCGCTGCTTGCGCAGATTGGAAAGTCTTTTGGGCTTCTCGGAGGGCTGCTTGCGCAGCTCCAAGTTTGAGGCTTCGTCCTTCTTGGCTGGCGTTGTATCCAGACGGTACCATGTCGCCGCCTCTTCAAATTCATTCTCGTGCTCCAGGACGTCAGCCATACTCTTGTTGATTGCCTTGGCAATCCGTCCGAAGTCTTCTTCCGAGTATGTCGGCACTGGCGGATCTTTATCAGCACAAGCGAGGATAGCGCTCATTCTAGGCGGCGAAGGTCTGGGTCTCTGAGAATCAACTATCTCGCGCCAGGATAACACCTCGAAGCGAGTGATCCCCAGTTCGAAACTCAACAGCACAGCCACATCGCCTTCAGGTAAGGGACCTTCTGCGTCCTGTTGCCCACTCGCATCGCGACCTTCATATTCACGATCTCACGAACAATCGTGGCCTGAATTCTTCGCGCCTTTCGGCCGACCCTTGGGATTGCCGCTGTGCCCCAGCTTGAACTGATGCTGCTTGGGTGGCCGGCCGTAGCCGACCCCATACTCGCCGCCGGCCTTTCATCACCATCAGATGGCGAACGCAACTCATTTTTCTTGGCGCTCATTTGAGCGTCCCAGATTTTGAAATTGCACGAGGCTGGCCGCCGAGCTTGGCGAGCTCGTCGAAAGTCCGGCCGCTGCTCTCGAGCACTGCGTCGCGCCTGGTGAAGGCCTGCCACCGGCGAACCGCCACGTTGGCATAATGCGGGTCGATTTCGATGTAGAAGGCGCGGCGGCCGATCAACTCGGCCGCCAAGATGGTGCTGCCGGACCCGGCGAAGGCGTCGAGGACAATTGACCCACCCGGGGCGCGCCCCAAAGCGGATTTTCCTCGCACATACGGCGCACGAGATCTCGGAGTTCTTGATCAATCCCGGGCCGGCCGCCTGGATTGTGAGATTTCCAGTGCCACCAGGCGCGAAAACCCATCCGGTGCCAGCGAATGATTGTCTCAGGACGTACGATCGCCGTGGCGTTGCCGATATCAGGGAAACGCCGATACAACCAGACGAACAACGCCCGATCACCGCCGGAAAGCCGCAACCTTTTCGGAGCCTTTCGGTGCAGAATGTTCAGCTGATGGCGAAGGATGAGGATTTCGGCTTTCAATCGTTCATGCGAACGAAAGCAGTCCCGCATATATCCGAGCAAAAGTCTGAAGAAGGTCGCCATCAGTTTCGATCATGAGTCGATTCTCTTTTCTACGGCAAATCCAGCGGATGAGGTTTTCGGAAGGCACAACCATCTCGGCGCCTTGCACGTGCACGGCCTCGAAGGTCACGTCACCCTTCTCGATAGGCCGAGACCGCATTGACGATGGCGTCGGCCATGGCCCGGCAACCGAGGTTTGATCGCGCACATAGGCGCGGAAGACCGCGACTTGATTTAAGCCGGCCGCGCCTCAGGCGCTTCGTGCCGGGTCAGCATTCCGGACTGCGACGCGCACAGTCGCCCCCTGGGCGAGGCGTTGCACGAGTCGCCCGCCGAGAAATCCCGTACCGCCGAACACAACCACCGTGGTCATCATTCCACGCTGAAGTTTTTCACAAGCTCTGGCCGCCTGTGCGTGGCTTGGTCTTTGCTCAGATCAGTTGGTGACGTCGAAATCCATGCCGTCGAAGGTGTAGCGGGGAACTTGCGTCCAGATGCCGTCCTCCTGGACGGGCACCTTGTGCATCTTCACGTTGTCGACCTCGAGCTTGCCAGTCTTCTGGTTCACCCAGAAATCGATGTCGTAATACTCGTCTTGGCTCCCGGGTTTGCGGAAGTCCGTGCACACGAAATATTGCCCGTCCTTCTTCAGATGGCGCACCGGCTGGTGGATCTCGACGAATTCGAGCGGCACCGTGTCGCCGGTCTTGTCATCCTTGATGGGCAGATCGCCGTTCTGGTCCTTATGGGTGGCGATGTAAGTGTGGATCGCGCCCATCACCTGCCAGGCCCGCGTCACCTCCATGTCGCCTGGGTGCTCCTGGATGGGGAGCCACCACCACGCCACCGGCAAGCGCGTGATCATGACCCAGCCGTCGCCCTCCTGTTTCGGCCCCTTCTGCACGCGGATGTCCATCAGCTTCAGCTCTTGCCCCTCGGGCTTGAACCAGAAGTCGATAGCGTATTGCTTCTTGGCCTCGTCCTTGTCGTGGAAGATGACATTGGCGAACCAGCCATAGCCCTCCATGCCGCGCACGATCTTGATCTGATCGAAGATCAGATTGAGGTCGGCGTTGAACTTTGGATCGCGGAACACGAAGGTGCCGTCCTTGCTCCGCGCATCGACCACCTGCTTCACCGCAGCGTTGACGTCGTCCTCGGTGAACGTCTTGGCCGGCTTATTGCTCGCAGCAGAGTCTCCGGTGGCAGGCGCGGCCGGGGCCGCATTGTCCTTGGCGAGATCCTTGGCGATGAAGAATTCCTTCGCCTTTTGAATGTTCTCGATGGGGTTCTTGAGGAAGGTCTCCTTAGAAGCGTCCGTGCTGAAGCAATAAATCTTGCCGTCCGGCGCGGTCCAACTGACGGAGCAATCGGTCTTCACAATCTGGCCCGACGCCAGACCCATGGCACAAGAATTATCGAACTCGCCCTTGGGAGCTGCGGCCGGAGCGGGCGTCATAGCTGGTGCGGGCGTCGGCGACTGATCGGCGGCCATTGCAGGGGTCAAAGCAGCACCAATGCACAAGGCCACCGCCATCGCCATGGCGCGTGCGGTCGAGGCAACGCCTCGACCAGAAACGTCGTACATCAATGGCTTGAGCTTCCATGTTCATCACGGGCGCGGCTGCACCGCTTTCTGTACAGGCGCCCGGTACTGAGATCGCCCTCGCAGCCTCAACATCGCCGGCCAAAGCTGGTCATAGGCTGGAGCGGTATAGTCACTAAACTCAACTCCGCAGCCGAACTTACGTCAAATTAAACCGTGGTCACGATCAGGTGAACGTGCCCCTTGCAAACTGAGGTCAAGAGGTCCGCTTTGGGTCAGTTGCTGACATTATTGCGCAGTCTGCTGCGTGCCTGTGTTGGCAGAGAAACTCATCGCACTATCGTTCTCGGCAACAAGATCAAGGTTGCGGGGAATTCCTACAAGTCCCGTCGGACAGGCGGCTGACGAACTCAAGCTTGACCTTGCAATTCTCAAATATGCGCGCTTCGCCCGCGGCGGACGCCTCGTCCCCTCCCGGATCAGTGACCTACTTGACCAGACGCCAAACGTCTTCGATCCCAAATCCGTTCTAACCGAGGTTTCGTCTTCCCCGTCACCGGACGCGTACTCACGGTCCCTGCACCCAAGGCAGGAACAGTTCCAGCGGTTGCGTCAAGCTCTGCTTAAGGCCAACGCCACAAATGCGTTGCGTGGTGCAAAGTCTGGAAACGAGTGGGACATTCAACGGCTAATCATCAACATGGAACGGTGGCGCTAAATGCCCAGCGGGTTGGGCTCTTATTACGTCTGGAACAACATTCCCTAATTCGTCGCTCGCGTCGTGAAAAACGGTAATACTATTTATGTGGAGAAAATCGTTGTCGGACGACTCAATTACCCGACGCGGATCTTCTCATCCGAGATGCGTTCAATCGTATTTCACCCTGAATGGGTAGTGCCCGAAACCATTATCAGAGATGACCTGCAACCTTCGTTGCGGCAGACCCCTTGGCGGCCCGAACACGGCGATCCTCGACGAGCATAACCTCAAGGTGAGCTATAAAGGCCAGCCCGTGGATGCCAGCAGCATCGATCGGGGGAAGGCCAACATTTGGAAATACACCTCCCATGTTATCAATCATCGCAGTGTTACGAAGGCCGGTCATGCTCAGCGTCTACAGTCAGTACGACCACTCCTGTGAGAAGCGTGAGGCACTCCAACGTTGGGCTGAGCGCATCATTGGCCTCGTCGGCAGTGGGCCAAAAGCAGAGATCATCTCCCTGAGAGGAGCACAGTGACGTATGTCATATGTGCGCCTGAGCCTTACAAAAAGCGGAGGAATGGGAAGCCAAAGTATGGGGCGCCACCGCCTTTGCTGATATATTGCAAACTTAAGATGGTCTCAGGCCGGTAGCCCAAAGGAGAGACCACGATGTTCCCGCTCTTTTGCAATCCTCTAAAGTTCGCAGCGCCTGCGCATTGTGGAAGAAGTAAGTCGACCAATCAGTACAAAGGGAGGGTTGAAAGTATGGCACGCATATCGATTGCCGCGTTCGCTTTGGTTGGCACGTACTTGCTGGCAGCGCCGACGTTGTATGCGCAGACGAAGGTTCCCGCGGAGAAGATGGCGAAAGCTCCGTCGCAAAAAGGAACGGATGTACAACTTTCGTCTATCCAGACACCGTTGGTGTTTGAACCCAACAAGGGACAAGCCGCTTTGGAGTTCCAGTGGATTGGACGAGGCGCCGGATTCCGGGTGGGCGTTGGCGCGAATGGAGCGACGATTGAGTTTCGCGATCGCAGCGCGACGACCGCACCGGAGGCGGCGATACCGGATTTGGAACAGTTGACTAAGGCGAGAGAAAAATCGACGAGTGCAAAAAGCACGCTGGTGAAATTGCATTTGACTGGAAGCAGCGGATGGAAAGTCGACGGAGCTGGCCCCACAGGAGGAATCAGCAACTATTTTATCGGGAACACGGCGGCGAATTGGCACACGGATATTCCGCAATACGCGCAGGTGAAGGCGACGGGCGTCTACCAGGGCATTGACCTGGTTTTGCATGGAAACGAGAGCGCCCTGGAGTATGACTTCGTGGTGGGACCGGGAGCGGATCCGAAGCAGATCCAGATTCAATTTGAGGGAGCGGCGAGTCTGCAGGTGGATAAGGCCAGCGGTGATTTAGTGTTGTCCACGCCAAACGGAGCGGAACTTCGGCACGCACAGCCAAAAATCTATCAAGAGATCGGTGGAAAAAAGGTAAGCGTGCCCGGGGGGTTTGCGGTGAAAGGGGATACGGCGGGTTTCACCGTGGAGAAGTACGATCCGAAGCATCCGCTGGTGATCGATCCGACGATTTCCTTCGTGAAATTCCTGGGCGGTTCGGATACCGATGAAGCGGCCTCGGTGACCGTGGATGGACTGGGCAATACATACGTGACGGGGTTTACGTATTCGGGGAATTTCCCCGCCTTGGGCGGGGTTGTGGATGGAAGCAAGTCTGGCGATTCAGATGCGTTTGTGACGAAGCTGGGAGCTGAGGGCTTCATTCTGTTCTCGACGTTTTTGGGCGGCGGGGACGATGACCACGGCGAAGAAATCGCCGTGGACGCCAGCGGTGTTTACGTGGCAGGACAGTCCTGGTCCGACGATTTTCCGCTGAGACAAGCGTTGCAGTACAACAAGAACGGCGATGCGGACATTTTCGTTGCCAAGCTGTCGCCGACAGGAAATCGGCTGGTGTATTCCACTTACCTGGGCGGGAAAAACGGAGAGAGTGCGGGATCAGTTACGGTGGATGCGTCGCAATCCGCGTATGTCGCGGGGTACACGACTTCGCCGGACTTCCCGGTAGTTCTGGGGAGTTACGATACATCCGAACCCAATGACGGTTTCACGCCGCGGGGATTCATTTCCAAGCTGTCGCCGTCGGGAACGAAGCTGGTCTACTCCACGTATTTGGCGGGATCGGGCCCCGTGGATTCCATCTCGGCAATAGCCATCGACGGTTCCCTTTCGGCATATGTGACGGGAGAGACCTGCTCGCCAGATTTTCCGTTTGCGGGTTACCAGTCGAATGAGTTCTCGGGAGGATGCTCGACGTTTGTAACTAAACTGAGCCCCGCCGGCGATTCACTGATTTACTCGACGTCTCTGGGAGAGACAAGCATCGGCACGGGCATCGCCGTAAATTCAACCGGAAACGCATATATCGCCGGAAGTTATTGTGGTGGTTGCGACCCAAACTCGGGGAGTTTTGCATACGTAGCGAAACTGCAGCCATCAGGCAAGATCAGCTATCTGACCTACCTGAACGGCAGCGACGGAAAGTCTTTCGGCCGAGGAATCGGGCTTGATTTAAATGAAGACGCATACGTGGCAGGAAGCACAACGTCGACGACGTTTCCGGGCGCTCCGCCGATCACGCCGAATCCAACCGCAGGTTTCCTGGTAAAGATGGACAAGACTGGACAGGGGCCGATCTACACAGTTCTCCTTGGTGCAGCGGTTAGCAGCGTGGCGGTGGTTCAGGCTCGTCCGCACACGGTAGTCGTGCCTACGTATCCGACGATTTACACGGCAGGTTACCGCTTTACGGGTGGCACAGCGGCTGGGAATGAGGATGCGTTTGTCGTGAAACTAAGCGAGGCGCCGATAGTCGTGAACCAGCCATAGCGACGGTTGTCTAAGGCTTCGGTATGCTCTTCCGAACCAAGTTCTTTTCAATTTCTTTGTACATCGCTCCAAGCTGCATTTGACCGCCGGAAACCCGCTTTTGAAGTGATGTGGCAACGGCGATGGGAAGGGAATAGGCGATCTGGTCCCTCGTGCTCGCCTCCGCCACGTAAAGCTCCCCAGCATTGGCAGAAAGGCTGGTCATTCACGGCTTTGCCAAGAGAAAGTACGACTGCAAGCAGCCAAGGTTTCTTGGAGGCCTCGACCGAAAAGATCGGTTCACTAGAGAGGACCGCAAATGAGAGTGAGCCGCTGTTCGCGCTTGTAGGAATACAAGCCGTCTGCGTGTAGTCGACTAGCATGTTCACGTAATTTTGGACCTCATGGCAAATCGCTTGCCCGTTATCGACGGTTTGCGCTGCCACTGAGAGCGACCCAAAAAGAAGCAGAGCAGCGGATTGGGTGAGGTAGCGCTTAAGTGAGAGCATTTGGCGGCGGGGTCAGCGGGAGCGCGCAGTCTTGGTATCCAAGTCGACCTTTGTTCTCGTTCATGGCGCGTGGCACGGCGGTTGGTGTTGGAACAAACTCATTCCCCATCTTGAATCTGCTGGGCATCGTGGGCTTGCTGTGACGCTTACCGGCCAAGGAGACCGCGCGCACCTGATCAATCCTTCCATTGACCTCGCGCAAGCAGCAAGCTCTGTTTCGGCTATGGTCATGGAGGATCGGCCTCCAGCATTTGCAAGGTATCCACAGGCCGCTGAGCCTGGTCGATCGGCACACATTTTGCCGGCGAAGCTACAGGCGCGGTGTGTACCACATTGGCATGGCAAGGCGCGGTGAGGTTGCGGTGTCCTGCTAGAAAGAGAAGCCCCCGCAGCGCGGCCTCGGTCTCCTCGTCGCTCAACAAATGTCGCCGGACCCCATCGCGCTTTAGGGCGTAGCGCTTCATGTCCTCGGAAAGCCGTTCGAGAATCGTTGCCTCGCGATCGACGATCCTACGGATCAGGTTCGAAGTCCTCGATTGCAGCCAGTAGCAGTCGAAGGTGAGGAAGGCAGATGGCGGTCGGCGAATCGACCCTTTGTACATCTTCGGCAATCGACTTCGCTGTCTTCGAGATGGCTTCGGATTCCGCCTCGCATTGGGCGGCGCAGAGCACGCACACTTCTACGGCCGGCAGCAGGTCGTCGATGTCGGCGGAAAGTGAAGCGACCTGGAACGGCGCGCCCACCCAATTCCTTAGGCGTTCTGCTAGATGGTCGAGAGAAGAGGGGGATACCCCGTACAGGTGGCTTGGGGCGATGCAATGGATTCATATTGCCAGGTATGAAAGCTGCACAGGCCGCCGGCTTCCGCAAAACGCCTTTGCTCGTCTTGGCTAATGCTCAGGTCGTGGGGAAGCCGGCATAGGCAGTCCCACAGTCGTTGATTGACATGCGCGCAGATCTCGCATGAGCGCAGCGGCTGCGCAGTTCCGCGTCCTACCGGCGAACTGGCGGACCCTACGCTCCAACTGCCCGCATTCGGACAATCCCGGGTGATTTGGCGGCGCAAAGTGCCGGCCTTATGGATCAGCTCCTGTGCGTTGAACGAAGTCGGCAACTCCTGAACAATGCCGATCACGCGATCACACATCGCCAGTAGGAATTCCGTGGTCTTTTCCTTCAGCAAAAAATCGACCAGCTCGTTCTCCAAGGCGGAGAGACCGCTTTCGTCCAGACGCGCTGGGTCGCCAGATTGCTTAGCTTGAAGTCCGTCGCGTGCCGATACTGAGAAAATTCGGGGCTCCTGCTGAGCGAACCGCCGAGACAGTTGATCTTTGACATAGGCAACAGCCGCGCGACGCTCATCGGGAGTAACGGTATCGTGCTTGTTGACCACGACGAAGATGCGGCGCGCGGAGGAGGACGCGGTACGGAAAAAGCGCATCTCCTCGTCCGATAACGGACTCTCATAGCTCGTGACCAGGAGGAAGGCATCCGCCTCGGGCAGGAATTCCTCCGTGGTGCGCGTATTTTCTGGGATGGCCGAACCGAGGCCAGGCGTGTCCACAAAATGGAAGCCGCGGCGGAGAATTTCGGCTGGCAGCTGCACCTCGGCCTTCTTGATGCGCTGGACGTTGCCAGGATTGCCCTCCTGAGTGACATATCGCGGCAGATCGTCGATCGGGATCTCGTGGGTGAAAATCCGTTCCTCGTAATGCAACTCCGCCTGTTCCTTGCTGCCATAGCCGACTGTGGTAATCACCGAGGTCAAAGGCAGAATCCCCGTCGGTAGTCGATCAGTGCCCATGATGGCGTTCATGAGCGAGGTCTTGCCGCGATTGAAGCGTCCAACCACCACAAGATTGAAGCGGTCCTCGGCGAGCCGGGCGAAGATGTCTTGCGCCCGATTATGCCAATCGCGTTGTTCGGAGGCGACGCTTACGGAGGCCGATCGCAACACTTCGGCGATCGCGAATTTGTGTTGCTCGTATTCGCGGAGGTCCATGACCCGCTCCGTTAGTGGTTACGTCCGGGGCAGGCGAGGTCGATGCGCGGCTCCGTGAGGATCGAACACCAATACGCCAAATGGCGCTTGCGGCAGGAGGAAAGCCGATCTGTGCTTTGCGGCGGCGAGACCATGAACAACTCCTTGGAAGCCTACCTTCCTTTGAGGAGTCATCAGCCTTTTGGGTTTAGGCCCAGCGGGCAGTTGAGGCGAACTCCATCGCCAGTCTCGACGAACTAGCTATGCAGCGTAGTAAGTTTCGTCAACTCTCTTGGGCAGTTCGATCGCTAATCTTTGTCTCCCGCAGGCAGACCCAGGCAGTTAAGGAACGGAGAATGGATCTCTCCCGCATTCCAGTTAGCGACAATCCGCCACATGAGGTCAATGTGATTATTGAAATTCCTCAAGGCGGCGCCGGTTAAGTACGAAGTCGACAAGCGGTCGGGAGCCATGTTCGTCGACCGCTCCCAGCATACGGCAATGTCCTATCCCGAGCGCCGCATAATCGCCTCGACATCGTACCCGTCTCATCGATGGCATCCTGACGGCACTCACGCTGCTCTTCAGGAAGCTGTGAGCTGAATGCTTATTTAAAAAGCACAAGCGCCTTCTCCAGCGTGATCCAGACGCCCCAGGCGAGCGGCAGGCATACCGCCAGCCAGGCGAGAATCGCCGTCAGATTAGGCCTGCCCCCGATGCCGAAGGAGTCCGTTTGGATGTGCTCGGCAGCTTTGCGGTCTTTCTCCTGCAATGCTGCCACCTCTTCCTCCTTCATGAACCATCGCTTGTGCAGCGGTTTGATGAGGAGGTTGGCGATGAAGCCTGCGACCAGCAAGCCGGCGAGCACATAGAAGATCGGGTGATAGATCTGGTCCGGGGCGATGCCAGCAGCTTTCCGGGAATCGTGCATGTAGTTCACAATCACCGGACCGATGATGCCCGCGGCTGACCAGGCGGTAATCAGACGCCCGTGAATGGCACCGACGAATTGCGTGCCGAAGACGTCGGCGAGATAAGCCGGCACAGTTGCAAAGCCCCCGCCATACATCGACGCAATCAAACAGAAGGCGGCCGCGAACAAACCGAGTAGGCCAAGGGTCGCCAGCGTCGGTGCTGAGGCATAACAGATGAAACCTAAGGTGAAGAAGGCATAATAGGTGAGCTTGCGGCCGATTTTGTCGGA
The DNA here is from genome assembly GCA_963804705.1 of uncultured Alphaproteobacteria bacterium. Lineage (GTDB taxonomy): Bacteria > Pseudomonadota > Alphaproteobacteria > Rhizobiales > Methyloligellaceae > Methyloceanibacter. Next base: position 12,259 of record CAWDRM010000015.1, on the reverse strand, counting down.
GAGCGAGGCCCAGAAGAAACGGCCGAGGATATTGAACAGCGAGAAGAGGCCGACAAAACCTGCGCCGACTGTGGCCGCAAGCGCTTTCTGCTCATCGTTGAATTGCGCGAAGCCGACAGACGGGTCGCCAAACAGCCGGCCGCCGAAGGTCTCCTGCAACATGGGTGAGGCCGCGCCGATAATGCCGATGCCGGCGGAGACGTTGAGGCAGAGCACGGCCCAGATCAACCAGAATTGCGCGGTCTTGTGGGCGTCCTTGAGGTGGACGTGGCCAGTTGTGATCATCGCGTGGATATTTGTGGGCGGTGTCCAGCCGGCCGGGCGCCAGCCGGGCGGCGGCAGGCGATAGCCGAAGGCGCCGCCCAGCATGAAGGCGAAGTAGATGAGGCCCATGACCACGAAGGTCTGCCAAACCCCGACCGAGGTTGGCGTGGCGTAGTGGTTCATCAGCATGGTGGCGAGGGGCGAGCCGATCAGGGCGCCGCCGCCGAAGCCCATGATGGCCATGCCGGTCGCCATGCCGCGGCGGTCAGGGAACCATTTGATTAGGGTCGAGACCGGCGAGATGTAGCCGAGGCCGAGGCCGCAGCCGCCGATGATGCCCGAACCAAGCCACATCAGCCAGAGTTGGTGGATGTAGACGCCGACGGCCGAGATGAGGAGGCCGCCGCCCCAGCAGATCGCGGCGACAACGCCCGCCTTGCGCGGGCCGACCCGCTCGAGCCAGCCGCCCCAGATCGCGGCAGAGGTGCCGAGCAGCACAAAGAATAGGGTGAACATCCAGCCGAGATCGAACTGGGTCCAGTCGCAATTGGTGGCAAAAAGCGCGTGCCTGGTGATGGCGACCTTGCCGAAGAACGTGGTGGCGTCGCCCGGGCAGGGGACCGCCTTATCCAACCCCTGAGCAACGCCGACGGCGCGGCCGAGTGGCACCCAAAACACGCTGAAGCCGTAGGCCATGCCGATGCAAAGATGGATGGCGAGTGCGGCCGGGGGTACGAGCCACCGGTTATAGCCCGGATGCGCAATGATCCGCTCTCTACTAAGCAGACCGACATAATTGGCCGCAGCACGCGTGATCGCCATCGCGTATTTCCCCCAGTAGACGCCTACGCATTCTTCTTGGTTCGCGTTGGCCGACACTTTGGAACGGTCATACGTCTTGTTGCAAGAGCTTTGCAGCAGTTTCGCGCGCGACCGCGCTTTTTTGCACTGCGCAATGACGTCCGAACGTGCCGCTTGGGATGCTAGCGAGGGGGTCGTGAGGGTGCGCTCGCGTCAAGAGTTGCGCCCGGCGGCGCTCCACGAACCCTACTCTGCTCGACCGCGAACAATTTTCAAAGTGCGAGCATGTAGCCGAAATACATTCAACCGTAACGAGACAGTTCTGAATTCTTGTCCATGCACTTGAACATCGCCACGAGATGGCGTGCTTCTGCTCAGAACCCCGTCAGGATTTCTGGCGGACCATGGTCCGGGACTTCGAGAGTCGCGCCTGCAAGCAGCATATGGATCCTCGCGAGGCTTGAGCCCGCCGCGTGCCAGATCGAGCCCAGCACGAGCAAAGTCCCGAGAAGTACATAGGCGCCCGCTCGTTCCGCCGGAGCGATGCCAGCTGCTTTTGACACAAGAAACATACCGCCAAAGAGGACGATTACAGCGGCATACCAAAAAACCAAATACCCCTCGGCCCAACTCCTATGCAGACGGAGAATGGCTTTGCTATCAGGCGACAACTGCGTGGACATCGTGCTCTCCACTTTTGAGAATTTGAACGTTTTCCAGGGTCGCCAGGCCGCCCGCCATGATCTCAACTGATCAGCGGAAGGTCTTGAGCGAAACGTAGAAGCACTGTCGTATGAATTCGGCTTTAGTGTCCAAAACCAAGTTGTCCTCTCAGGCCGGTGTGCCTCGGAGCTGCATTTCCCGCGCCTTTAGGACGCTCTCGGAGCTGTGCTGCTGACCGGGCATAGGTCCAAAAACTTTGATCCATCGCTCCAGTCTTGCTCGTGAGATATGGGAAGTGTCCGTAAACAAGAGAAAGCTGCTTGGCCGCCTCGTCGGGGTTCTCGTCGTCAACCTCAAAAAGATAGACGGCCGAAACGAGACCGGTTCGGTCCGACCCCGCACTACAGTGAACTAGGATCGGCTTTGGGAGCAGCGCCAATGATGTTCAGAATTTCGTCGATTTGCTTTGGAGTCACGGTTTGATCGGAGTGAAGATGGTAATCGTAATGCTCGACGCCGAAAGCCTTCGATACCGCAACCTCGGCGCGGTACCAAGGCTGATTGCTTGCTCCCCTCAGATTTAGGATTGACCGTATCCGGTAATCCTTGATGACCCGCTCGAACCCGGCCTTGTCGAGTTGCGCCGACCGGTAAAATTTGCCGTCTTCGACAACACTAAAATTGCCGGTCCAACGTATAACGCCACAATACGCTGCGTAACTCGCCGACACAGCGGCCAGCGCAAGCAAAACGAATAAGGTGGCGCGACGAAAATGGACCCAAGACCGCGCCCCCCAGTTAAACATTCGACGCCCCTTCAACGGTCTCTCCCGTATGTTCAAAACTCTTAAAGGGACTTTCATATTTGGCCATTGAACCAAGCTCGCGCTCGATCGCCTTCACCGTCTCGGTGACGGTGCCGATTTGACTGAGCTTGGTGAGCACCCCGTTGGTCGCACGTTGTTCCATTCCGTGGCAGATAAAGGCCCGGTTGGTCAATTCGTCGATGATGAACGTCTTCACCATGGGTGATGACAAGCTGGTTCGCGTGGGTCCCTTGGCTCCGGCGTTTTCGGCGATTTGGCCCTATCGGGTCGAGCTTCGTAAGTCGAGATGGCGGTCATTGCTCATGGCATGCAGCCGCTCTGTGCCCGCTCGCAACGTTGGGCTGAGCAAACATCGGTTCAAATTCGCCAAGCAAGTCTCGATAGAGCTGTCGCTTGAAAGAGACCGCTAGCCGCGGCAGCTGCTGGATCGGCACCCATTGCCAAGCATCAAATTCGCGGGTGCTCGCTGCGAGATCGATGTTCGAGTCACGCCCTTTGAAGAGCATCACGAACCATTTTTGCCGCTGGCCTCGCCAGTGTCCTTGCCAAGTCCTCTGTGCTAACCAGTGGGGGACGTCATAGGAGTGCCATCCTTCCGTTTCGGCGAGGATCTCGACGGCGTCGGTTCCGATTTCCTCCCTTAGCTCGCGGAGAGCCGCTGCGCGGGGGATCTCTCCTGGTTCAATGCCGCCTTGCGGCATTTGCCAAGTGTTACCCTTCGAGTCGACGCGCTTTGCGACGAGGACCTCGCCACGGGCTATGAGCAAGATCCCGACCCCTGGCCTGTAATTCAGTCGTCCGAGCGGTGATAAAGTTCGTGGTGCTTGCCGCCAGAGCGCCTCGCCCTAAGTTTGGATGCGACTGCCTCAAGAGCAGCAACAAGCTTTTGTTCATCCACGTAGTCAGCCCGCATCAGCATCCGAGTTTCTGGCTCGGAGAGCAGCGTCATCAAGGCGGGACACGGAGAAACTGGAGCGGAGGGCAAGCTGGTCCGCGCGATTGATTTGTTCGGGATGTGTCTATATCGGGATACAGTTTTTGAGGTGGGACGTGCCATGGTCATTACTCCTTTTGCCGCGGTCGCTCGCGGGCATTCCGTCTAAACGGCAGGAGTTATCAGCCTTATGGCGGTTCCGGGGGCACTCCATCCCCTCAACCCAACGGTTCATTGGACCAAGGAGCGACGCCGTTCTTGAATTCTGGCCGTATGCTGCGCGGCTTGAAGCGAACGCCCGTGCCAGATCAAAGCCAAGACACCGTGATTGAATGGGTCCAAGTCGCTCAAGTATTCGCCTCGACATAGTACCTGGCGCCGGCAGCGAGAGCCGGGGCAGCGAGAGCGAATACTAGACGCTTGCGATCGCGAGTTTTTCATAACGCCTGTTCCTTCATGTTCCAAAGTCCAAAATCGGGGTTGCTAGGGATTCCATGAGGGACCAACAGCAATCAATTAGCAAGGGGCAAACCTTTGGACGCAGGCATCATAGGCTTATCATTAGGATTCGATGATGCTCGCAGTCTTTCAGCGCTGCCCACCTCGCCGGTCGCATAAAGCGGGTTTGAGTTCAGACGCGATGAATTGGATTTGAACCAACATCGTGAGCTTCACTGAGAATTAATGCGAATGGTGGAGCATATGGAACCATCTTAATTGGACGAGAAAACATTCGTGGAGGGCACGAAGTCGGTCGACCCCCAGGTTAGCTGAGGGAAAGCGGTGTCGCATCGGCATCGAATTCGGGTGGCGGTCGGAATTGCGCTTGCGATGCTGTTGCTGGCGGGCGCCGAGGCTCGCGCCGCAAGCGATGAGGTGCTCTGCGACCGGGCCGAGCAGCCAAAGCCACCTACCGATACCTCGCTTCGTCAGCCTCAAATCCGACCGCGTCAATGTGCACCGAGGGCCGAGCATCGAACAGGCCATCGTCTGGGTGTTCATCCGCGCTGGGCTCCCTGTCGAGATCATCGCTGAAGTCCGACAATTGGCGGCGCGTCCGCGACAGCGAAGGCGCTGACGGCTGGGTGTGGCACAGCATGCTCAGCGGCCGGCGCATGGCGCTTATCGCGCCCTGGACCAAGCCGCCGGAAAACGTGTCGCTCTATTCGAGGAAATCGACAGGCGCGAGCGCGGTCGCCGAGCTTTCACCAAACGTGCTCGGCAATGTTCTCTCCTGCGACGGGGAATGGTGCGAGCTGTCGATCGACGATTATTCTGGGTTCGTGCAACAGGACAAGTTGTGGGGCGTCTACCCCGGCGAGGTCGTGAAGTAACCCTCGCTTGAGCAGTGTTCGCCCGCAAGAAGTGGCGGGCCACCGCGCTGATGCCGGCCGAGGCCGTGGTCCTCAACTCTACAAGGCCCCAGAGTTGCCTTCTCTCGTCAATATCCGGCCTTTTTCACGCCCAATCACGACGCGGGCTTCAGACGCCACGGACCACGGTGCTGCACTAAGCGCCAACCGAGGATCGGATCGTTGGCCTCCGGCGAGAATCGTGCCCGCCTGTTGACGGTGCCGTCAGCTTCGAGGATCGAGCGTGAGGGGCACTGAACATGGCACGCCAGCGTACGCTATTTGCATAGCAACTGAGTCTTGTGTGGGTCAGAGCTCCCCAAAATCGGGCGGTTTGTTTGGCTGAGATTCCAAATTGCGGCCACTGAGTCGATCTTCTTCCAAAGCTTAAGCCGGGTCAGATCGTGCTTTTCCGACAACGTGGCGGCTTGGTCATGGCTCAGCAAAGCCAAATAGACTGATCGCTGGCACTTTTGTGTTATGGCGGCGACAATGATCTGGAACGCCCAGGGCTACAGGCGCACAACGTCGACTCCACAGCCCGATTGGCCAAACCGCACCAGATGAACCGCACAAAGAGCGTCTAGTCAGCTCTCTGGCGATCTGGTTGCGACAATGCCGGGAGGGATTTTTACCGAACTCGCCAGGGGCTGCTTATGTCTTTGTGCTCATTTGTGTGGCTATCGCCACCTGTTTGCGCCTGGCGTTTGGCTGGATGGACCCCGGTCAGACGCTTCTCTTCGCACCCTATTACCCCACCGTCCTTCTCGTCTCGCTCCTCTTTGGCGTAGCGCCGGGCGTCCTCGCCATCGTTCTAGGCCTGGTGATCGTGTGGTCGGCTTTTGTTTTCCCTTTGTATGGACTCGCAATGCCAACGGGAGACCTTATAGCGCGCTTTGCCTTTTTCTTCGCGATGGCTTCGCTCACAGTTTGGATCGCGCATAGCTATCGAGCTCTGATGCGAAGGCTCCGCGAGGAACAGAGGGAACGGCTTATCCTCATGAAGGAGCTTCAACACAGAACCAGGAACAGCCTCATGGTCGTGCAAGCCATCATCAACCAAACGCTTCGCGGACACAGAGAGGACGCCGTAAAGATCAACAACCGCATCAAAGCCCTTGCAGCCACCGATGAGCTGATTACGCAATCAATGGACCAACTCGCCGACTTGAAGGACATCGCAGCCTCGGAGCTTAGGCCATACGACGACACGCGAGTTTCTATTCGGGGCCCCTCAGTTATGCTCGCACCGATCCTGGCAAGAACAATGGCGCTCGTTTTTCACGAGCTCGCGACGAATGCTGTCAAGTATGGTGCTCTCTCAAAACCGAACGGTAGGGTGTCCGTCACTTGGGGCATCATTGCCGGAAGAATTCACCTAGCGTGGGTCGAGTCGGGCGGTCCACCAGTCGCCCCGCCAACCGGGCACGGATTTGGGATGGACCTGATCGACAGTCTCACAAAGAGCTTCGGTGGCCTTGGCAAATGCGAGTTTCGCCCGGAGGGCCTTGTGCACAAGATTTCTTTTGTCTTGCCAAAAGACGAGTTGCACCGCTCGCGATCGTTCTGAGCGGTCGCTCCACGAAAAGAAGACCATCATGTCCGGAGCTCAATATGATCTCTCGGGGAACTCCATTTGTGTCAGGAAGATTGGGCTTTCTCGCCACCAGGTTTGGAGCTCAATCGGCTGTCTCGAATGAGGGCATGAAATCTTCTTACTTGGTCCTCCAGGATCGCTGGAGGCACACTACCAATACGTCTCCCATGTGATTTAGAGCTTCAAGCGGATCATTCAACCTTGGTGATAAGACCGTGCCGGAAAGACCGGCAGGGCGTTCACAGCAGGAAAACAGGCTCTGCGGCCATCTAGCCGCCCGAGAGAAATTGCCGCACCGCCCCAACCTTTCGCGCCTTTAATCATTTCGACAGGCGATTTTAATCTTGGCTTTCCACGTTTGAGCGAGTGGGGGTGCGCTTGTGGTGGGCTTGCCTGCGTCAACCAAGGAGTTAGGACATGGCCAAGGTCCTTTGTGTTCTCTATCCCGATCCCGTCGACGGCTATCCGAAATCCTACGCCCGAGACAGCATTCCCAAGATCGACCATTATCCCGGTGGCCAGACCTTGCCAACCCCGAAAGAAATCGACTTCAAGCCGGGCGTGCTGCTCGGCAGCGTTCCGGCGAATTAGGTCTCAGGAAGTTTCTTGAGGAAGGTGGGCATACCCTCATTGTGACTTCGGATAAGGATGGCAAGAACTCGACTTTCGAGAAGGAGCTTCCGGACGCCGATGTCGTCATCTCTCAGCCCTTTTGGCCGGCCTATTTGACGGCAGAGCGGATTGCCAAGGCCAAGAAACTGAAGCTCGCCATCACCGCCGGTATCGGCTCGGACCACGTCGACCTTCAGGCCGCCATCGACGAGGGATCACCGTCGCCGAGATCACCTATTGCAACTGATCAGCGTATGCGAGCACGGTGATGATGATTCTGAGCCTCGTTCGCAACTACATCGCGTCTTATGAGTGGGTGATCAAGGATGGCTGGAACATCGCCGATTGCGTGGAGCGATCCTATGACCTGGAAGGAATGGATGTCGGCACCGTCGGCGCGGGCCGCATTGGGGCTCGCTGTGCTGAAACGGCTCAAGCCCTTCGACGTGAAGCTCCACTATACGGACAAGCATCGGTTGCCGGAGGACGTGGAGAAAGAACTCGGACTGACTTTCATCCCGAACGTGGAATCGCTGGTGAAGGTCTGCGACGTGGTTACCATTAACTGCCCGCTTCACCCCGAGACCGAGCACCTGTTCAACGACAGCTGTTCGCGCAAGATGAAGCGCGGCACTACATCGTCAACACGGCCCGCGGCAAGATCTGCGACCGCGACGCGATCGTGCGAGCACTGGAGAGTGGACAGCTTGCAGGATACGCGGGTGACGTCTGGTTCCCGCAGCCAGCGCCGAAGGACCATCCGTGGCGGACCATGCCGCATCACGGCATGACGCCGCACGTCCCGGCACCTCGTTGTCGGCACAGGCGCGCTATGCAGCGGGCACGCGCGAAATCCTTGAGGCGTTCTTCGCGGGCAAACCGATCCGGAACGAATATCTGATCGTGGACAAGGGTAAACTCGCCCGGACCGGTGCGCGCTCCTACACCGCCGGCGACATGACCAAAGGCACCGACAAGGCGGCCTAAAGTAGGAGGATCGGCACCGCTCGTCGGGGGGTGGGGGTCCTTGGCATGACCAAGTGCCAGGGGCGCCAGTCCTCTCAAAACCGGGTCTACCCTGAGCGCCCTGCCGATGCCTTGGCGGCAGTGAGCAAGAATGGACTGACTATGACGAGCAATAACAACCAGCGTCGTGGCCTGTCCTGAGTATTCTTGGCCGGAACTCGTGACCGGTTGTGACCACTATCTGGGTGTTCACCCTCCGCACGAACCGCCGCGAGATGCAGAATGCAACGATCGATCTTCTAATCGGCGCTGTGTAATGAGCAAGGCAAGCGCTCGCTCAAGATTGGAACCATGGGCGCCGCGAGCCCCCTCCTGTCGAACAAAGTCCTCTAATCGGTCCAAGGCCAACGCCTCACGCAAGCTTAAGTGCCTAGATGCCATGTCCTCGCCATGGCAGAATGGATATGTCGAATGTTCGATCGGGTCGATCCGCCGTGAATGCCTCGACCATGTGATCATCTGGGGTGAGGCACATCTTCGGCAAGTCCTGAAGGCATACGCCGCATATTACAACGCAACGCGGACTGATTCTCGGAATTGACAAGGACGCTCCAAATTGTAGGCTAATCGAGAGGTGCAGCGTCATCGTCGCTAATGCTGTGCTAGGCGGACTTCACCATCGCTACGCGCGGATATAGTTTTCGGCAGCCCTTTACATGGGGCATCGTGGTCGGTCTCTGCTGCCTCGCGGCGGCGATAGTGATCATCGCAATCGCGAGGGGTTGGCTTTAAGAGCCTCGATGCGACCGTCGGCCTGATTGAGCGTTCCCACCGGGTCTGGCAATCTAAGCAGGCGATGGCCATCTTCAACGCCCTAGTTGTCACGGCATTCCTGCTCTTGCTCGCGGCCTCAGCAGCGGTCGTAGGGTCAATGATGCTCCTGGCGCTGTTTGATTGGGCCTTCGGCAAGAAGAGTAAGTTACCGATCATTAACGAAATGACGGAGCAGAATACCGGAATAATGGAGAGCAATGAGTTGGGCGAACCGCCATCGACGCCGGACGCCGAGGTTGCCAACTCAAAACCCAAGCCCGAGTTATTGGCGGCGTGACATCGCGGGCGCCCCGCCGAGGCGGGTGTGATCGGGATAAATTACTCTAGGGGAAAATGTTGGGCTTCCGCATACGCGTTAAACCTCTCGCGGCAGCGTTTCTTGCTGCCGCTGTGGCGGCGTGCGCGGGGCAGGCGCGCCAGCCCGTCGCAACTATTCAGCCTGATGACGCGAACCTGGATTGCCCGGCGATCTATGCCGAAATCTCGTCCAATAACCGGCGCATAGAAGAGCTTGGCCGCGAACAGGGATGGAAGGTCGAGCAAAATGTCGCCGCCGGTCTCGCTGTCCCTGTCCTTTGGTTTGGCATGAATTGGCAGGGTGCCGCTGGCACGGAAGCCAAGGCGCTACAGGATCGGCAGAGCTACTTCGCGACACTAGCAACTCAAAGACACTGCGGAGGTGGGCAGCCGCCGCCTACGGCTCTGACGCCGCCCAAGCGCAACTGAACATCGAAAAGGCCGCTCAGGATCGCCCTGGGGCCTTTTCGTTCGCCAGGCGTGGCCGGAGGCGTCGAGGACTTGCTCGAGCTTGAACCCGTGCGTGATCAGAGGCTTGGGATCGAGTTTTCTCAACCGTGGCGGCAAGCGCCTCAACGTTCAGCTTTCATCCAGACTTGTCGCCTTCTGGCACGGCCGCGACGCCAGGATCTTGGTCGTTGCGGTAAAAGGTGTAGGACAGAGTAATCTCGGAAATGTCCTTAGTATCCTCATCCTGGACGATCTTGGGATCGACGAAGAAGGTCACCGGCATTTCGACGTTCGCTCCTGCGGCGAGTGTCTGCTTGGTGAAACAGAAGCATTGGATCTTTGTGAAGTAGAGCCCAGCGTTCTCCGGCGACACGTTGAAGATGGCACGGCCGGTGACGGGCGTCTTGGCCTTATTAGTTGCCTTGAAGAAAGCGAGCGCGGTCTCGCCGATCTTGACGTCCATTGTGTGCTGAACCGGCGCGAAGGTCCAAGGCAGCGAGGTGTCAACATTGCCGTCGAAGCGGATGCGGATGGTACGGTCGAGCACCGGTCCAGGGGCGGCGGCGGCTCGCCGTGGCGTACCGTCATAGGCTGTCGCCTGGCAAAAGATGCGGTAGAGCGGCACGGCGGCGAAGGAGAGGCCAACCATGCCGGCGACGAGTCCGGCCAAGGACAGCGCCAGCACGCCGTGCCGGCTTCTGGGCTCCTTAGGATCAGTCTCTTTGCTCATGTCGGTTGACTTGACGAGTGGATGAACGACGTCAGCGGCGCTTTATCCTAATGATGCCGTCACCTACGCCCGCACGGCGGTCCTTGCGGCGTGGTGATGCCGAGCATCGACACCCAGGTTCCGAGTCTCGGCGACTTTTAGCACACCCCACCGGATGGCGCCGTAGCATATCGCCGCAACTGATGCCGCCTCTATTCGACGGATGATCCAATCCGAGTTCGGCCGTCGCCGGGCATTGGCGCTGCGCTCAACAGGCCGTCTTGTCAGGCGACCCTTGGTCACTCAAAGCGTTTTCGGTTCGCGTGTCGGTCCTCTGACAAATCGAGTGGGGACAGGACTCGTTCCTGCTCTCTTCGGATAATGTGATAGCAGCCACACGAAAAGGTCTCCAGGCGAGGCCTATCCACAATTCCTATAAACCCACGCTTTTTCTTAAGCAGCCCGCGCTTTTCAAAACGGTCAAGGCACTCTGAAATACTCGCGCGGCGAACCCCGAGCATTCTTGCAGCATGTCCTGGGTGATGGGCAAGTCGTCTGCATCGCAACGATCCCTCGCCATCAAGACCCAACGAGCCAGGCGTTGAGTCAAATTATGACAGAGGTTGCACGCGCTTGACTGAGAGGTTTGCAGCAGCACGGCAAATAAATAGCGGAACAGAATGCTCCGAAAGGATATCGATCTCCCCCAAGGCTCCCTGGAGGTCATCAGATCGTATGCGGTATGCGCTCCCGCTGAGCACAATGAAGCGCCTGTGCACTGCAAAATTCCGACCCAAAATGAGAGGGACGCCAGCCACACCCTCACGGCCTGTCAACCAAACCTCAACGGACCTACGCTCATCAGCTTTGGCGACGACGGATACTAATCATCCTCAATGAAATAGAGGTAGTCCATTGGTATCCTCGCATGCTGTAGCACACGCCTCGCCTTGAGCGCAACGAGCTCAAGCAAAGGATAGAGTTTTTCCCAATCGTCTCGCTGCAACGCGCCAAGAATCATGTTCCTGGGACGTTTGAGTTCGAAATTCAAGTCCGCCTCCGTTAAGTGAATAATATATCGGCAGTGCCCGGAGAAAGAATCAGTCAAAACCACTCATGGACAGGCGGATCATTTGCGCTTCAGGGACTTTCTTCATCCACCATACGATGAGCTCGCCCAATGCGGTGAGCTAAGATATGTCGGCGCTACGGTGTTGACCGCGCAGAGTAGTACACGCGTCCCAAATCTGCGGTCATGGCCCCTAATGGAAGCGACTCAAACTGGATGAGCCCCTCAGGCGTTTTTTGAGAGTTTTCTTCGGAGGGCGCCAGCGGCAATCAGGCCTCCCCCGGGGCGACCCCTACGTCCTCTACGTTTTTGTGGCGGATCGTCTTCGCGCCGCCGCAGCCAGGCGCAAAGGTAGGATTGGTCACCTCACGCAACAAACCAGGAGCCGAGGACCGTAATACCGACTTACGCGCGGAACGACAGGCAAGTTACGCTCGGGCCGCCACGCGCCATTGCTGTTCACGGCTGTTCACGCAGTGCGGACAACGAAAATGGAACGCTAGCGTACGCTTTTTGCGTAAACGCTCATTCTCGCTGGTCGCAGTTCCACAAAATCAAGCGGTTTTGAGCTTTTGAATGAGCAATCCCCTGACTTTTTCGATCGCTTACCGTTGCATCATGGGCCAGTCGAAATACCATATCCCGATAATTCTTCTTTTTTTATTCGCTGTGCTTGTGACGCCAGCGGCCCTAGCCTTGGCGTCAAGCCACTGAGACTCAGCCAAACAAGATGAGATTTATCAGGAACTCGACGTACTTGGTGAGGTGCTGGAGATCGTCCGCGCTGACTACATTGAGAAGCCGAACGATTTCTCAAACTGATAAAGGCGGCAATCAAGGGTCTACTAACGTCGCTGGACCCCCATTCAGACTATTTGGACCCG